>NZ_QTVG01000009.1 GCF_003460505.1 Eubacterium sp. AF36-5BH | reverse complement strand
TCCGGTCACCGGCATAAGAGATATCACCTATGTGATATCTCTTTTTTGTGTAATAGGAAATTCTCTAAAATTTATTGTTACACAAAATCTACTATGGATGCGAGTTGTCGCCAATACACGTAAATTATTTTAATAAATTAGGAGAGAAAAATGAAAAATAAACTATTAAGAAGAATTGCAACGGCAGCCGGAGTGCTAACTATGACATGTTTAGTGTTTGGCACTTCAGCAAAAGCTTATGGAAAACAATTAAAGACAAATGTTACAATTACTAAGCTTTCTACAACAACAAAGGGAACAAAACTTCAGTGGAAGTCTAAAAAGAAATATGACAGATATATTGTTTATAGAAGCGTAAATAATGGAACATTTAAAAACGTCGATTATACTACTTCTTTAGAATACATAGATGATGATATAGAGACAGGAGAAAAATATACATATAAAATCAGACCATTAAAGTATAAAAAGCATAACAAAAAAGCTTATGGAAATTACTCGTATGTTTCAGCAGAAATAGTTGCAAAACCTCTAGGGGTTAAGGACGTAAGTGTTGTGGATTTTAAAGACTATAAGTTTGTAACATGGGATTTAAATGATAGTGCGTCAAGTTATGTTTTATATAGAAAAAAAAGTGGTGGTAAGTGGAAGTACATAACGGAATTAGCAGATGACAACGGCTCCTATAAGGATTATGATGCTTCAAAGTCAAAAAAGTATCAGTATAGAATTGCTGTGGTAGAAAACATAAACGATACTATTTATAAAAGTGCTTATACAAAATCATCTTATACCGGTAATTTAAAAGGTATAGATGTTTCATATCATAATGGAACAATTAACTGGAAAAAAGTTAAAAAAGCTGGAATTTCTTTTGCTATGATTAGACTTGGTTATGGAACAAAAAAAGGTGGCATTGTTGATAAGCAGCTAGATTACAATTATAAGAATGCAAAGAAAAATGGAATCAAGATAGGTTTATACCTTTATAGTTATGCTGACAATAACAAGGAAGCAAAAAATGAAGCTAAGTTTACATATAAAATGCTAAAAAGTTATGGCGACATTGATTATCCAATCGCTTTTGACTTTGAAAATGGATATAGAAATAAACGAAAGTACAAGAAATCCAATACAAATATAATCAAAACATATTGCGATTATTTGGAAAATAGAGGCTATGATACCAGTGTGTATTCTTACATGGACTTTTTGAAATATTCAGTGTATTACAAAAAGATATCTGACTATGGAGTATGGCTTGCAAGATGGACACATAATACAAAGAATTTTTATGATGGTGGTATTCCAAATGTTCAAATGTGGCAGTATTCTGATAGAGGAACTGTAAGGGGTATTAATTCAAGAGTAGATTTGAATTGGAATATAATAAAATAGTGTTCATATTCTTTTGATATTATTTTTCATGTCAGATTAAATTATAGTTGATAAAAGTCCGTATATTTATTAAGTTTTAGTTTATGAAGGTTGAGTTAGGACTTCTCGAATTTTCATATATTTACCTATTTTGAACCTTTTCGTATTTTTATTGATTTTTGGTTGACAGAGAAAAGGATATGATGTAAAATAAGCAATGTCGCTAAAATGTGACTTGTGCGTACGTGTAGCTCAGTTGGATAGAGCGTCTGGCTACGGACCAGAAGGCCGAGGGTTCGAATCCTTTCACGTACATAAGAGAGACTCATGATTTGAGTCTCTTTTTTTGTTTAATAAGAAATTCTAAAGGAATTTCTTATTAAATAAAAACGTTCCACAAGGGAGGGGCACTGGTGCGAGAAGAAAATAGTTGTGGGAGGGCACGTACTTGGTGTGTGGAATGTCGCAAGCGACATTCTTTTTTATGTAATAAATACTTAAGTTATAAAATAAAAAACAAAAACTTTGTTGACGGAGGGAATAAAATGTGTTATAAACTATTTGTATTAATCAGAATAGTACAATCAATACACGAGTAATACAATAGAGGAAAAGAAAAAAATAAAGGGGAAGTATAATGCTAGAAACAAAAAATTTAAAGAAAGTATACAAAACAAAAAAAGGTGTTTCTGTTAATGCTTTAAACGGGGTATCTATTAAGTTCCCGGAGAAAGGACTTGTATTTCTTTTAGGAAAGTCAGGAAGTGGAAAATCTACACTTTTAAATTTATTAGGTGGCTTGGATAAGTACGATGAAGGAGAAATAATTATTAAAGGTGTTTCATCTAAAGACTTTAACCAAAGTCATTTCGATTCTTACAGAAATACATACGTTGGATTTATTTTTCAGGAATACAACGTTTTAGAAGAATTTACCGTTGGAGCAAACATTGCATTGGCAATTGAACTTCAGGGACGAAAAGCATCTGATGAAGAAATCAATTCAATTTTAACAAAGGTTGATTTAGAGGGGTACGGAGATAGAAAGCCAAACGAATTGTCAGGTGGACAGAAACAGAGAGTGGCTATAGCAAGAGCCTTGGTAAAGAATCCACAGATTATTATGGCAGATGAGCCTACAGGAGCTTTGGATTCTAAAACAGGAAAACAGGTTTTGGATACATTAAAGAAATTGTCAGAAGAAAAACTGGTAATTGTTGTATCACATGACAGAGAATTTGCTGAAACTTATGGTGATAGAATTATCGAATTGGCAGATGGAAATATCATTGAAGATATGGAAAAGTCGGTGAAGATTGTAGCAAAGCAACGTAAAATAAATGAAGATAATTTACAGTTTAACGACACAACAGTTGTTGTAAAAAAAGGCTATCATTTAACTGAAGATGACAGGATAAAAATTAACGAATATATTGATAGAGTTAATAGCAATTTAAACATTAAGGTTGCTAACGAAAATCAGGGCGGTAGCACAGGAGAGTTTGTAAAAACAGACGAAAGTAAAATTAAATATCAGGACAGAGAATTTAAGTTAATCAAATCTAAACTACCTTTGAAAAATGCATTTAAAATTGGTGCAAGTAGTTTAAAACACAAAAAGATTAGATTGACAATTACAATTTTACTGTCATTTGTGGCGTTTACATTGTTTGCTTTAGCTGATACTTTTGGAAATTATAACCATATAAAAACATGTACAAAATCAATTGTTGATTCAAAAATAAAATACGCTACTGTTTCCAAATCAATTAAAGTAGGCGATGGCACATACAGCTATTGGAACGAATACGGAAACTATTTATCAAAAGGTGATTTGAAAAAAATCAACAAAGAGACAGGTTTGAATTTCACAGGGGTTATAACACCAAGTGAAGAATTGACTTTAGGTAACATCGACACAAATGTAAAATTAACTAAAAATGATTCATATTGTGCATATGCAAATTCAGTGTCAGGTTTTACTACTCTTGATAACAAGAAATTAAAAGAGTACAACTACAAAATGATTGCGGGAAAACTACCAGAAGGAAAGAACAACGACATTGCGTTAAGTGAATATGTTTTTGAAACTTTCAAAAAAGCTGGTTATGTAAATGGAAATAAGACAATAAAGATTAATGATTACAATGATTTAGTTGGAAAAGAAATTGCTATCGGAAAATCAAAATATAAAGTTGTGGGAATTTTTGATACACAGGTTGATTTAAATAGATACAAAGATTTGTCAGGGGATTTAAAAGGAAATTCATCTGCAGAAAATTTAGCATTGTATGCGTTAGGAAATGAACTTGGAAAAATTCAACAGTACAGTCTTTCATCTGTGGCAGTTGTAAGTAGCGAAAAGTTTGCTGAAATCAAAAACGATGTTCCTAATTTTGTTCAGATGATGAACTCATACTTAAATGTATTTGATGATAAGGCTTCAGTAGATGGTGAGTATATTGGAACAATTGACGACATAGATTTAAATGATGTTACATGGCTTGACGGAAAGAAAGATAAGCTTGCAAACAACGAAATAATTGTTGATATTAAGAGCTTTACTTTTGATGAAAACGATGAGACAACTCTTAAAGAAAAATTAGAATACTTAAAAACACATACTTTTACTGTTTATACAGGAGATGATGAGGATACTAAGAATCTGGAAAAATGTAAGGTTGTTGGTGTTTTAGATTATAGCAAGGGCGAAGATAAATACCAGGGCGTTTACATTGTTCCTGAGAATATATTTGGTTACAGCGAAGAGTGGACAAAAGGAAAAGGTGATTATGATTTTGCAGTAACAGCAATGCCTAAAAAAACTTCTGATATAGAAGATATTGTAAAATATTGCTACACAATTAGAGATGGTGTTAAATACCAGATGCAGAACTCGGTAACATACGAATTAGATACAGTTGATGAAATTTTAAAAGTAATGTCAAAGGTATTTTTCTATGTGGGACTTGGATTTGCCTTGTTTGCAATGATTATGCTTTCTAATTTTATTGCAACAAGTATTTCATACAAGAAGCAGGAAATTGGTATTTTAAGAGCCATTGGTGCAAGAAGTAATGATGTATTCAGAATTTTCTTTGCAGAAAGTTTTGTTATTGCAATGGTTAATTTTGTATTAGCATGTACAGCAACGGGAGTTGGAACAGCAATTTTAAACGGCTTGTTTAGAAGCAGGGTAGGAATTTTAATTACTGTTTTGAATTTTGGTATAAGACAGATTGCACTATTATTCATTATTAGTATAGGTGTTGCAGTAGTTGCAAGTTTCATACCGGTTTACAGGATTGCATCAAAGAAACCAATCGAGGCAATTAGAAATAAGTAAACTGTAATTGAATACAGATAATTTAGAAAAATAATAAGGCAGATAAAAACGGTAGAGAAAAACGATAAACTTTAATTGGAGAACATTAATGGACCACACATATTATAGTCAAAGTTCAAGAGGCGAAATCTTTGGTGGAGGCATCCGCCGAAGACGACGCCGCAAGAAAAGAAGATTTTAAAAATTATTCATTATTTTAATGCTGATTGTAATATGAATTGCAGCATACAGAACAAGCGGTATTAGTCAGTTCATAAAGAAACAGGCTTCCAGGAAAATTAAGATTGCTGACATTGGAAATGCAGAACAAAAAGAAATGATAAAAATATGAAAAACTTAATAACAAAAAAGTATGAAAAATAAAAATGAAGAAAACAACAAAAAGAAAAGTATGAAAAACCGAAAGTGCTAACTAAAAGGAAAAAAGGAAAAAATAATGGGGGAAAACAGTTTTGCAATTATAGCATGAATAAAAAAGAAATATGTAACCATAATATCTAATGCAAAATGTATTAAACATTTTTTTAGGAGGTTATTATGGCAAAGAAATATTCAAGTTCAAAGAATGCGTATGATTGTAATGATTCTGTAAATGAAGCTGATACAAACAAAGCTTCAAGTAAGAACTCAGCTAAAAATTCAAGCAAGAATTCTTATTCATCAGAATCAGCAAAGAATGATTATGGCAACAAGGCATCAACAGATAGTTACAATGATGAAGCATCAGATGATGCAAGTGATTGCAAGAACTGTAGATAACAAAAGAAAGCCTACAATCTTTAACAGGTTGTAGGTTTTCTTTTTACGTACTGGGAAATAAAGTACAACAGTAAATATAAAATGCCAAATGCCAAATGGTCAGGCAACTTTGTTGAATTTTGAAATATAATAGTTATATAAATTATTAGTGGATATGAACATGGGAAAATTCAATTATATATCATTAGAAGAAGCACGAACCAGAGCGATGGAAGAAAAATATATTGTCGCAGATTTGAGAAGTCCCCAGGAATTCTATTACTCACACGTTGACAATGCCATTAACGTTCCGAATCCAACAGTTGAAAAAATAGCACAGTACAATAAGAAAGATTACACATGGATTCTATATTGCAGAAGAGGTAGTCTAAGTTTCAAACTGGCAAGTGAATTATCAGATTGCGGATATAAGGTACTGGCTGTTGTGGGCGGTTACAAGGAGTAAAAGTAGAACTTGGGTTACTAAATATAGGCAGGATTAAGGAATGATACTATTGTGGTTCATGGGAATAATGTTCCTGCATTGTTGCGGAATGTTATTGTGGCTGTAAGAGAATGTCACTTCGGCTGTTAAAGTTGACATCGCAAACTATTGTTATTATTATTGAAGAAGTAGCGAAAAAAAGTTAATAGGCAATTAAAAAAATACAACAAAGATAGGAAGATAAATGGATAATTTAACATTAGTAGCACCATGTCATTTTGGTGTTGAATCAGTATTAAAAAGAGAAATTTTAGATTTAGGATATGAAATAATCAAGGTTGAAGATGGCAGAATCACATACAAAGGTGACAGCCTTGCAATTTGCAGATCAAACGTTTTTTTGCGGACGGCAGAACGTGTTTTAATTCAAATTGGAAGAGTTAAGGCAACAAGTTATGATCAACTGTTTGAGGAAGTAAAAAAGCTTAATTGGTCAGATTTTATTCCAGCAGACGGAAAGTTCTGGGTTAAGAAAGCAAGTACTGTAAAGAGCAAACTTTTTAGCCCTTCAGACATACAGAGAATTGTGAAGAAGGCAATTGTTGAAAGTCTGAAAATAGACTATAAAGTAAATTGGTTTGACGAAGATGGAAGTGAGTACCCAATTAGAGTATTCTTTTACAAGGATGAGGCAATTATTGCCCTTGACAGTACAGGTGAGTCGTTGCACAAGCGAGGTTATAGAAAGTACACAGCTAAGGCACCTATTTCAGAGACATTAGCAGCAGCTCTTATTATGCTTACTCCATGGCACAAGGATAGAATTTTAGTTGATCCTTTTTGTGGATGTGGAACATTTCCAATTGAGGCAGCCATGATTGCAGCTAACATTGCCCCTGGAATGAATAGGGAATTTACAGCAGAAGAATGGACAAATATTATAGACAAAAAAGACTGGTATCAGGCAATTAATGAGGCAAATGATTTAATTGACGATGATATACAGGTAGACATTCAGGGGTACGATATTGATAAGGAAATGGTGGAATATTCACGTAAAAATGCAGAAAATGCAGGTGTGGACCATTTAATTCATTTTCAGACAAGACCTGTGGAAAAATTAAGTCACAGCAAGAAATATGGATTTATAATTACAAACCCTCCTTACGGCGAAAGACTTGAGGAGAAGTCTGCTTTGAAACCACTTTACAGAACCATAGGGGAAAGATACAAGAGTTTGGACAGTTGGTCTGCGTTTATTATTACATCTTACGAGGATGCAGAAAAGGATATGGGAATAAAAGCAACTAAAAACCGTAAGATATATAATGGAATGTTGAAAACATATTTCTACCAGTTTATGGGACCAAAACCACCTAAAAAAGGAAAAGTGAATGAAAAGAAAGAAAATAATTAAATTAATTATTTGGGGAATTGGACTGGTTTGTATTATCGGAATTGCTAATTTTATAATTACAAGCGGTACTGTTGAAAGAAATTCAGCAGATTATGAAAAAGCTAAAATAAAAAATTGGAATGCCGTAATGGCAAAAAGCTCCAACAAAAAAGTAATTAATTTACAGGTTGATAATAAAAAAATAGAATCGAAAGATTATACGCTTTATATGAGTGACAACATGAATCTGATGATTCCAATTAATATAATAATGGATGTTTTTGACTGTTCCCAAAATATTTATGATAACAAAAGGGTAATAGTTGAAAAAGGCAGAAACATTGCGGTTATGTATATTGGAAAAGACACAATAATTTTTAACGACAACCAGTACAAATTACAGGATAAAGTCGTAAGAAAAAATGGAACAGTTTACATACCTGCAAATATTTTTAAGGATTATTTTAATTATAAATATACATGGGACAGCCATCTAAATAAGGCGTTTATGAATGACAGGGCAGTGAAGGATTCAAAGCTACCTGCAAGATATAGTTACATTGACAAAAAGAGAGCGGTGGAAGTTAAGGACCAGGGAAATTATGGAACATGTTGGGCTTTTGCAACTTTGACGGCTCTTGAAACATCACTTATGCCTGAAGAAAAATTGGATTTTTCTGAGAATAATTTGGTATACAATAATGACTTAGGAAATGACATTCAGGACGGGGGTGACTATATGATGGCAATGTCATATTTAATGGCATGGAAAGGCCCTGTTTTAGAAAAAGACGACAAATATGGAAATGAAACTTACAACAAGAATGCCAAAGTTGTAAAGCATGTTCAGGAGGCTCAAATTATTCCCGAAAAGGATTACGAACAGATAAAAGAAATGGTTTACAAATATGGCGGTGTTGAAACTTCAATGTACATGTCAATGAGTAATGCTGATATGTCGTCAGTTTATTATAACGAGACAGAACATGCCTATTGTTACAAGGGAAATAATAAGCCAAATCACGATGTTGTAATAATTGGCTGGGATGATAATTATTCAAAAGAATTGTTTAATGATACGTCAATAAAAGGTGACGGGGCTTTTATTTGCATGAACAGTTGGGGAGAAGATTTTGGCTATAAGGGAACTTTTTACGTTTCTTATTATGATGACCTTATTGGAAAAAATAACGTTTGTTACACAAAAGTAGAAGACACTGATAATTACAAGAGTATATACCAAAGCGATTTGTGTGGCTGGACGGGAACCATGGGCTTTCAAAATGAGCCTACAGTGTATTTTTCAAATGTTTTTAAGGCAAAGGCTGACGATAAAATTAAGTCGGTTGGTTTTTACGGCACAGATACTAATTTGAAATATGAAGTATTTGTATGCACAGACTACAAAAATAATGCTTCATTAAACGAGCGTAGTCATGTTGCAGCAAGGGGAAAATTGACAAATAAAGGCTTTTACACAATTGAGCTGGACAAAGAATATGCTGTGAAGAAAAATCAGAAATTTGCCATTATTATAAAAGTAACCAACAATAACAATGATAATGTATTTAAGTTGATACCGGTGGAAATGCAAACAAAATCAATGGAAGGGAAGGTAGACCTAACAGATGGGGAGGGCTATTTTAGCTCCAGTGGTGTTAATTGGCAGTCTGCCGAAAATCAGGGTTGTAATATATGTTTAAAAGCCTATGGGGCAAATTAACCGGGGATATTCCCCAAATATAAACCGCAAAACAGGCTGGAACACATTATGTACAAAACTGTTAGAATAAAGTAAAAAAACACGTGATATGAGCAATTTTGGACGAAATATTACGTGTTAAAAGCTTTAATATACATAATTGCTACATAGAAAGAAACAAAATGAACCTAGTTCCCTTTGTTTCTGACAAATGTCACTGATTTAAAGACGGTGGCAATACGTATAATACGAGAAAGGAACAAAGCATGAAAAAGATAATTTTTGCAACTACAAACGAAAATAAAGTTCGTGAAGTAAGAATGATGATGGATGGACTGGATGTAGAACTTTGCACAATGAAAGAAGCAGGAGTGGATGTTGACATTGTGGAAGACGGGACAACTTTTGAGGAAAATGCCATTATTAAGGCGAAAACGATAATGGAAATAACAGGAGAAATCGCAATTGCCGATGACTCAGGGTTAGAAGTAGATTATTTAGATGGGGCTCCGGGAATTTATTCTGCAAGATTTTTAGGGGAAGACACCAGCTACGATATAAAAAATAACTATATTATCGAAAAATTAAAAGATGCAAAGGGAAAAGAGCGTAGTGCAAGATTTGTTTGTGCCATGGCTGTAGCTTTCCCAAATGGCGAAATTTCGACCTGTAAGGGCGTAATTGAAGGTTTGATTACATACGAGCAAAAAGGAACAAACGGATTCGGATATGATCCAATTGTTTATGTGCCTGAATTTGAGATGACAACAGGCGAAATGACTCCTGAATTAAAAAACAGTATTAGTCACAGGGGAAAAGCATTAGAACAAATGAAAGAAATTTTGAAAGGAAAACTTTAAGATTATGAAAAAGGTAATAATTATTAGCGACTCACATGGAAATTTAGATAATGTTAGAAAAATTGTTGAAAAAGAGAAAAATTATGATATGGTAATTCATCTTGGGGATTTAATTGGACAGGATGATTTACTAAAAGAAATTTGCAAATGTGAAATAAAATGTGTAAGAGGAAATTGTGATTTAATGTCAGAAAATCCACTTTTTGATGTTGTAGAAGTTGAAAAAAATAAAATTTTTATAACTCATGGGCATTGTTTTGGTGTAAATTTTGGCGTGGAAAAATTATGTTACGCAGCAGAAGAAGAGGGCTGCAAAATTGCAATGTATGGTCACACTCATTATCCGGCAAATTCTGTCTATGGTGGCATAATCGTAGTAAATCCGGGCAGTGTGAGCCAACCAAGACAATTAAATCACAAGCCAACTTATGGAATTTTGACGGTAGATGACAGTGGAAAATTGGACGTTAGAATACAGTATGTTTAGCCGTAGAAATCAGGTTAAAAAAATTTTTGAAAAAAAATTAAAAAAACGCTTGACTTTATTTGGCACTTACCCTATAATTACTCTTGCGTTGTGAAACACAAGGCGACACAAAAACACAGAACGGGGTGTGGCTCAGCTTGGCTAGAGCGCCTGATTTGGGATCAGGAGGTCGCAGGTTCGAATCCTGTCACCCCGATGTTTTGCGGGTGTAGTTCAGTGGTAGAACACCAGCCTTCCAAGCTGGATATGTGGGTTCGATTCCCATCACCCGCTTCTATATAGCAATAGTTATATGGGGTATGTGTCCATAGCTCAGCTGGATAGAGCAACGGCCTTCTAAGCCGTGGGTCGGGGGTTCGAATCCCTTTGGGCACACTTCTGGATTAAACCAGAGCATGGCATGGTGGCTATAGCGCAGTTGGTTAGCGCGCCAGATTGTGGCTCTGGAGGCCGAGGGTTCGAATCCCTCTAGCCACCTTACACAATGGGCTATCGCCAAGCGGTAAGGCACAGGACTTTGACTCCTGCACTCGCTGGTTCGAATCCAGCTAGCCCAGTTAGATGGGTTAGACTCATTAAGAAAAATAATTAATACGGGCCACTAGCTCAGATGGTAGAGCACTTGACTTTTAATCAAGTTGTCTGGGGTTCGATTCCCCAGTGGCTCACTAGGGTGCAAGTTTTACTTGCACCTTTTGATTTTAACAGGGTATGCAAATACCAGCGCATAAGCTACTGTGAAGCAATTAAGGTTCATGTACTAATGTGCACAAGTTAATATCCGCGGGTGTGGCGGAATTGGCAGACGCGCTAGATTTAGGTTCTAGTGGGAGACCGTGCAGGTTCAAGTCCTGTCACCCGCAGTTTAAGAAAGTCGAATCTCTTGTTGAGGTTCGACTTTTTCTTTTGCTAGTAAATAAATACGAAATATGATAAAATTATAGAGTTGTGTGCAAACAATGACAAAGTGAAGAAAAGACTGGAGAGTAAAATGAAAAAAGTAATTATTATTGGTGCAGGCCCGGCAGGACTTACAGCAGGATACGAACTATTAAAACAAAAAGGATATGAAGTTACTATTCTGGAGGAAACGGACAGAATAGGGGGAATTTCACAGACTGTAAAATATAAAGGAAACAGAATGGACATTGGTGGCCATAGATTTTTCTCCAAAGATGACAGAGTAAATAATTGGTGGAACAATATAATGCCAATACAGGGGAAACCATCATACGACGATAAGGTTTTAGGAAGAGAAAAAAGCTACGCTACAAACGGACCTGATCCTGAAAAAGAAGATGTGGTAATGCTTGTAAGAAACAGAGTTTCAAGAATTTATTACGCAAAGCATTTCTTTGATTATCCGGTCTCTCTTAAATGGGCGACAATTAAGAACATGGGCTTTGCTACAACTATGAAGGCTGGCTTTAGTTATTTACATTCCGTTTTCAGAAAACTGCCTGAAGATAATTTGGAAAATTTCTATATAAACAGATTTGGACGAGTTTTGTATTCTATGTTTTTTGAAGGCTATACAGAGAAACTTTGGGGCCGACACCCTAGGGAAATCTCGGCAGATTGGGGAGCGCAAAGAGTAAAAGGACTTTCAATATCTGCTGTTTTAAAAGATGTATTCAGCAAGATTATGCCAAGTGGAAAAAACAAAAAAGTAGAAACTTCATTAATTGAAGAATACATATATCCTAAATATGGACCAGGCCAGTTGTGGGAAATGGTTGCCAAAGAAATAGAAGAAATGGGCGGTACCATTGTTTTTAACAGCAAGGTTACAACAATTAATACGGAAGATGGTGGTAAAACTGATAACAAAGGAGCGCATAATAAGGAAAGTAGCGGAGTACATAATCAGGAAAACAGAGAAGTGCATAATCCGGAAAATAATATAGTAAAAAGTGTTTGTTGCATAGAAAACGGACAGACAGTGGAATATGAAGGAAATATTTTTATTTCTTCAATGCCCGTTAATGACTTGGTGGCAGGCATAAAGGGCAGTGAAATACCGCAGGTAGTTGAAGAGTCAGCAAAAGATTTACCTTTCAGGGATTTCGTCACAGTTGGCTTGCTTTTAGACAAATTAAATTTGAAAAACGAAACTAAATTAAAAACTTTAAATAATATTGTGCCTGATTGCTGGATTTATGTTCAGGATACAGGAGTTAAGCTGGGAAGAATTCAGGTGTTTAACAACTGGTCGCCTTACATGGTTCAGGAGCCGGACAAATATGTTTGGATAGGACTGGAATATTTTTGCAGGGAAGGCGATGAATTCTGGAATATGAGTGATAAGGAATGTATTGATTTTGCAATTAATGAGCTGGTCAAAATGGACGTGATTAAGACAGCGGATGTGCTTGATGCTCATAGAGAAAAAATCAAGAAAGCCTATCCGGCATACTTTGATGGCTATGCAAATATGAATGAAATTATTGATTACCTTAATACTTTTGACAATTTGTATTGCGTGGGTCGAAACGGTCAGCACAGATATAACAATATGGATCATTCAATGGTTACATCTTTTGAAACTGTAAAAAATATTGTGAATAATATTAAAGACAAAAGCAATATTTGGAATGTGAATACAGACAAAGAATATCACGAAACAAAAGAATAAACATTAGCAATAGAATGACAATGGGTAGGAAATCCAAACAAAAGTAAAATTGTTACAGAAACAATAAGGAGCAAAAATGCAATATTTAATGTTCTTAATAGGAATTGTCTTGGGGGTTCTTATTATCAAAATTTTCAACAGAAAAATAGAGAAATCAATTAAACTAAAAAAATATAACAGATATATGTTCTGGGTTGTGCAGGCATTGCTTGCAGCAGTGGTATTGGAAATTTTTACTTTTAATTTCACAAGCTATGAGAAAAACAATAATCCAAAGTTTGCTGTAATGTTTGATACTAATACACTTGGAAACACCGTAACTTCAGATAGCAATGAAATAGTAGAAAAGAATAAGGCGAAAAACGGAAACGTGGAAGTAAGCAAGGAAGGGGAAACACGTTTGTATTCTGTTATTGTGTATGCCGACTGTGCGATTAAAGATTTGGACCTATCTATGGATGGGACAGAGAAAACTGCTGACTGTAAGGTCTATTATAAGGACGAGGCGAACACTGTAGAATACGCGAAAGCCGACTGCAATGTAACACTTGTAAATGGACTTGCATCTACAGGACATATAAAAACTCATTTTGCAGGGAAAACAGATTCTGTAAAACTAACCTTAGAGGTTCCGGTAGAATCTTCTATAAGTAAAATATATGTGAAAGTAAATTATAGTAAGGCTTTCAAATTTAATGCTATTAGAACTATAGTTATGATGATTTTTATTATGCTTTTTACCCTTATAAGATTCACAGGAAGCGTTGAGTTTGTAAATAAAACAAAAAATATACATTATAATAGGAAGATACTCGTTACAATAATGATTCTTCAGGTTGGATTTGTGGTTCTGCTAGCGGGCATGACTAATGCTTGTTTTGATTATGCAGGACGGCTAACCGGATTTGATTTTAGCACCGATATGGACGCTTATCAGGAATTAACAGTGGCGCTGGCAAATGGAAAAGTAGACATAAATGGTGTTAGTAGTAGTGGAACCTATTTTGTGCAAAGTCAGATTGAACAACTTAACAAGTTAAAGAACCCATACGAATGGAAGCAAAGAAGCAATATTAAATACAAGTGGGACAGAGCTTTTTACAAAGGAAAATATTATTGCTACTTTGGTGTTGTGCCTGTGCTGTTTGTATATCTTCCTATTTATATGGTAACGGGCGCACTGATTAGCACGAAAATATATGTATTAATGATGTGCGTTATTTGCATGTTTCTTATGTGCAATCTAATAATGACGATAGTCAACCGTTGGAAAAAGCCTGTTAATGTGTGGGTAATCGCAAGTTTGGTTGTGTGCTTCATTAGCAGCTCCTTCCTATTATATAGTATTAACGGAAGCAAGTTCTATGAGGCGGCATCAATATCTGCACTTGCCTCGGCTTTGATGGGGATTGATTGCATACTTAATGCCTTTACCGAAAAAGGAATAAAAAAGAAAAGGCTTCTGCTTGGAGCGACTTTTATGGCACTGGCAGTAGGCTGCAGACCAAACTTTGTGTTGGCGTCAATTATTATTTTGCCGATAGTTCTAAATGGACTGGCAACAAACGGTGGATATAATAGAATAAATAAAGTTGGAAAGACAAGTGGAAATGAACAAAAAAAATGCAATTATTTTAAGGCAATATTTTCCAGAAAAAATATAAAAGAGATAATAACATTTGCCTTGCCATATTTGGTGATTGGAATTGCTCTAATGTATTACAATTATATTCGTTTCGGAAGTATTACAGAGTTTGGAGCAAAGTATCAATTAACTGTGTACGATACAAGTTACTACCATATAACGGATATTGGAAAACTTCCTGTGGCAATAAGCAAAGGCTTGTTAATGCCACCAAGCGTAAGTTCGGTTTTTCCATACTTAAATCCGACAATGACAGGTAGTAATTACATGGGCTTCTTCTACAGCATGGCTTGTATGGGAATATTTGCTTATCCTATTATGTGGCTGCTTGCTCTGATTCCGTGGACCGGCAGAAGAATCGTAAAAGAAACAGGAAACAGAGGCTTCGTAATGACAACTTTGGTAGTTGCTTTCGCAATGTGTTATATAACAACCACAATGGGTGGAACGTCACTTCGATATTCTATTGATTATGCCTGGATGTTCTTTCTTCCTATTATATATGTGGTTCTTATCATGTATTCCAAGGCGAGAGAAAAAGGCATTGAAAGATATGTAACAAAAATAATGATTGGTCTTGCCATAGCATCTTTTGCAATAACAGCCATGGTTGCAATCTCTCCGGAATGGAGCGATATAAAATATGATTCGCCAGTACTGTTTTATTATATTAAACAGATGCTGGTATTTTGGAAATAACTCTAGAGAACAATAGAATAGTATATTAAGCTTAAATAGCCTGCGTATCTAATAGTAATAGATGCGCAGGCTTTTTTCGTTAAAACAAAATGAAAAAATAGACAAGAAAAGACAAAAAAATATCTAAAAAATATACAAAAGAACGAAAAACGTTTCCCCAAAAATAAAAAATAATAAAAAATAATAAAAAACATTTTTTTTGCAACGTTTTTTCAATGCCAAAATTGTAAGATGTGACAAAAAAGTGAACGGTATATGTTCTTTTATTGAAAAAAATTGACGAATCCGATAAAATAAAAGTAAAACAAAGTGGATAAGTGGGTCTTTTTGACTCAAAATGCCATATTTGAATAAATTGATTTTACTAATTATATAGAAAAAATAAATTTGAAGAATACTAAACTTTAGGATAAAGCACGAAAGGACAGGAAGAATTATGAAACAGATAGCGAGAAGAATAACAGGTTGGCTATTGGTATTGTCAATGGTAACATCCATGTTTGGACAATCCACACCAATCACATACGCTGCTTCCAACAATGGTAAAGGGGAGACACCGGGAATTGAATTCTCAATGGTGTACCAGTCAGGTGGTAGTAGTATTAACGCAGATAAGGATAATACGAATGGAGACAATGAAGTATCGGATAGTCTGCAAGGTAAGAACAAAGCGTTGTTAGGACGTGGATATGAGAATCATATTAAGGTAAACCTTGTAGGAAACCTGAATGGTAACGGTAGAGCTTCAGGAATGTACTTTGAATTGGAATTACCGGTATTTCGTATTGTAAATGACAAGCTTACACTCATTCCATCAGAGGAGGCCGCAAAGCTAACTGATGAAGATTTTAAAAATGATAAAAGTCTTATAAGGGTTATGGCAGAGTTTACATCTGACACACCATTAGATTGGGATTATGCTCAGGACAAACATTATTGGGGAACTAAGGTAAGGGTTAAAAATACAGGTAATGTTGTTGCAGGAAAACAGGCGGTACTGCCTGTGAACTTGTGGTTTGAAGGAAATATGCCTGAAAACTCAGCGAGTATAGTTAAGCTGGGTGGCGGTTATGCAACCTATAGAGACTATAGTGGAAATATATATGATGGTTACGAAAAGGATGCAACTACAGTAACAGATACTGCTGCTACATTTACTATGATTTGTAGTAACTTAGAGTGGACAACAAGTATCGTAGGAGTTGCACCTAAGAATGTTCTTTGGGATAGATACAATTATGTAACTTATAAAATTACAATAAAAAATACATCTAAGGATACGGATTCCTGTTATGATTCTTCCAACTTCCAAATTAAAGCACCGACGGATTTTGAAACCGTAGACGGATGGGAAAGCGGACTTCATGTAGAGAATGCAGCAAAGTTCCTGTACAACAACGGCTCACCGACTGCTAATAATAAATGGGACAATTGGGAAAACGCTAATGAACTTATGGTAGGTGTTCCCGGCAAGGGTGGCATCATGATTTATGATGTTACTGAACTAGAGTCTACTGAATCAGGTCAGGCTGCGATGGAAAAATGGGATATGACTAATTTCACTAACATCACAGATGATAAGGGAAATGAGTTAAAGACAATGCCATATTATTTCAAAAAAGATGGAGGTATTTATTTTGAAAAAAATGGTAAGGTTTACAGTGGAGCCGGAGTAAACAAGCATGAAGATTCATCAGGATATGATCATCGTACATTCTATGTATCACTTCCTATGAGCACAGATATACCTAGTGATAAATTATCTAGAATTCCAATTAAGGTATATAACACTATAGCTTTTGGTGAGGGATATACTTGGACAAAAGTTAGTCAAAATGTTAATTGGGGATTTATAGCACCAGTTGATGACTTCCAAGGCAAGAAATTTGTTACAGAAACGGAAGAAGTAAACGGTGTAGAACAGGAGGTTGAAAAAGACGAAAAAGAAGTTGCTATTAATGATACCGTAGATTACTATCTTGGACATTTCCAAAATACAGGAAATATACCAGTGTTCAATGCAATGGCAACTGACTCCATTGATAAAGATTTTGAACTAAACAAAATATCTGCAATATTCAATGTAGATGCTGACAAGGACGAACCGAAACTTGCAGATTGGTTTGATGAGGATAATACAGTTCAGTTTGAATTCCTAACTTATGATAATCTTAACGGTACAGGAGATCCAAAGTCAGAGTATGTTACTTTAGGTAAAATGGAACCAGATGCGGATTTGACAGATTCAACACACAAAGCATGGAGCTTACAGTTAGGAAACTTAATTGATGACTATATACAGAAGGTTGAAGCAACAGGTAAGAAGTGTGTATATAACTATCACTTCCGACTGAAATTCAAAAAACGTATTGAAGCAGGAGAAAGCTTTGATGGTCGAGTGGCAATCAATGGTGTTGTAAGTAAAGGTAAAAAATATCCAAACGACTTAGTTACTTCTTATGAAAGATGGGTTGGTAATCCAAGCAAACGTTCAGAAGAAGGTGAGGATGGATACAAAAAAGATTTAAAAGAATTAGATAAATCTACAGCGTCCATTCAGGCAATAGTTGCTGATCCTAAGATTGATACAAAAGTTGTTAAGAAAACTGATACAGGATATGAGAAAAAAGATCCTATGGAAGTACCTGTTAACACAAAAGGCTATGGTATTTATTATCAGTTAGGTAACGACAGTGTTTCAAAGATTATGCCAGGACAGTTTGATTCTGGTGAGCTGGCAAAATACAATGATAAAGCTGGAAAGGTAAAGGGCTTTATTACAGACAAGGTTATTTTGTCGAAGAGATTAGTAGATAAAGTGGCGAAGATATCTTCTATAATACTTCACACAAGTGCAGACACAAATCCTGACATTACATTAAAGGTATCTGATTTGAGTAAAGATGCAGACGGAAATTACTATATAGATAAAAGCGTCTGGAAAGATAAAGGCGAACTTATTAATGTTACTGTAGACATGAAGAGCTTTTTAGACAAAATAGAAATAACTCAGGATAACGAAGATGTTTACATATTATTAGAAGGAATTGCAAATTTAGTTTCACCTAAGGTAAAGAAAGATACATCAAAAGATGACGATAAAAAAGATGACGATAAAAAAGATGACGATAAAAAAGATGATCAGGACATACCTGAGGAAGAAAAGTATGACTGCACAATAGTCAAAGGTACATTTACAACTAAATATAAAGATGAGGATTTGAATGTAAGTGATGAAGATGAAGCAACACTAATCGTTAAAAATATTAATCCTGTTATTAAAGGCATAAGTTATGGTCAGGATTATATTGAAAACGGACAGCATATTGAGTCAGATGAAAACAAGGCAAGTGGAGCTAAGGAACAGGATAAGATTAATCAGATTGAAGTTCCAAAGGGAATTGACAATGCTGGTTACAAATTCTTTGTTAGTAATGCAACACCATCATATTCAGAAGAAGCAAAAATTTCAATTGACTTATCAAGTAGTGTTGGAAGTAAAACAAGGTCTAATGATGTAAGAGGCTTCTTAACAAAAACAATTACTATTAAGAACTTCAAAGATGTGGCAGACATTAAACAGATTAGATTCTGGAATTGGGACAAAGATCCAAGTGCAGACAATGCAGATGTTACTATTCCATTTGACAGCATGACTGTATCACAGGATGGAACAATTACAATTGAGTTGAAAGATTATACTCAGATTGAATATTTGAAATATATGGTTATTGATTTAAATAACTTCTTAGGAGGCAAGGACGAAGATACTCCTGAGATGGAAATTCAAATTGATGGTAGAACAGAATGGTTCAATAATCTTGATGCTGTTATGAACTTCACACCTGATGATAAGACAATGCAGGTGGAGGCAGATACAAAGAGCATTGTAGATTTAACAAATCGTTTATACATTCAGGAACCATATGCGGAAATACATGCAGATGTTCATTACTATGATTTAGATGGAACAACAAAAACTGATGCAGATAATAGAGATAAAACTGATAAGTGGTTAGGTATACCATACGACAGAGATTTCATCTATACAATTGATATAGGAAATACATGCAAATCAAAATTAGATGACTTTGATGTTATTATTGACTTGCCTGTTAATGACAACAAACAGGGTGATGAAGCTAACACAGGATTCCACACTACAGGAATTAGAATTAGTAAAGAATTAGTAGGTCAGTACGAAAAGTTAGAAAAGCTTACATTATATGATGCAGATAGCGACCAGGGAAAAGTCTTTAATATAGACTATAAAAACGGCAAGTTAATATCTGAAGACGGTCAAAGTGTAATTGAAGGCGTGGTTGTAGACGGAGATATTTATATAGATGAACAAAAGATATATACTGAGTTCGGTATGAATATCAAGAATCTTAAGAAAGTGATTATTACAGGCAAGGGCTTCAGAGCCACAAGAGAAGCACCGGCTGATGAAAAACACAGAGTTACATTATACGGTTATTTAGATTCTAAGATTAATTCTTGGAATGAAATGGAAGTTAATGGAAAGAACTACTTATCTGAATTCAGAGACAGTGGTGATGACTATATATTTACAACACGTGATACTGCAAAGGCATTAGTTAGTAAAATGTATTTTGATACAACAATGGTTGCAGGATATAAAGACAATAACGATAATGGTAAACGATTTGACTCAGTGAGTGATTCATATGAGCATATGCGATTGGAGCACTCTCATTATGGATGGACTGATGAATATCCAGATAATGATGAATTAGATATTGGTTATAAAGCAATAGGTTCATATTTATTAGACTTTAGACAATATTTGAATTCGGGAAGCAATTATCCGAATGATGCAAATCATCAGGAATTGTATGATATGGTACCAAATACATCTAATGCAAAGTGTACTCCGAATGATTATGTGTATACACAGTCAATGAACACAGCAGTAGATGTTGAAATGACGGTTAATTTGCCATCGAATTCATTTGAAGCATATTATTTAAAGGTGCATCCATATGCATATGACTATATTAAGGAAATAAAAATTCATCGTGAAGGTGACGATAATGATACTTGGACTACAGTAAAAGAGTCCGACTGGAAAGATTCTATAGAAAAAATCACAGGAACTAATGGAAAAGATTCTTATTATAGATTAAATCTTTGTAAATTGGGTGATGAATATGGTATATATAGAAGTCCTAAGATTGACTATAAGACAGATAAGGCTGTAGACAAAATCGTCATTGCTCTAAAAATTAACAGAGATGCTTCTGAAGAGAAAAATGGTGAAACAGTTGCTAAAAATGCAGACTATGGTACTTGGTATAATTTTAATGATGAAAAGACTAAGTATATGTTTGAGATAACGGGTCGTTTCTTTAAATCAGGTGTGGCTGATGCTACAGCAAGCACAAAGATGGATATTGGCGGTTATACTGAACGTCAGTTTTCTCAGGCAAAGAAGAGAACTGATGAAGGAAAGCCAAATGGAATGAATAATACTAGCATTGCTTCGTCAGATTTGGCAGGCGGAAATGGCATAGTTAACCGTATTGATGCGGCAAATGCAGCTTATCGTTCGCTTTGGTCATGGCAAGATTATTACAAAACATGTATGTCATATGGTGTACATAATTATGCAGCTTATAAATCGGGACATTTGTTTACTACAGCAAAGGTTTATGTACATCCGGAAAAGAACAGTATTGTGAAAGGTGTACATGAAACACCAAAGACCAAGACGGACAGAAAGGCTAAGTTCTCATTATACAATGAATACTCAGTTAGTTTTGTGCAAACTCCGTATGGAGCATCACAAGATTGTATGGATGAACATAGGTCAACAGGTCATTCAGATGACTATTCGATTTATAATGACCCATACAACTGGACAGGAAAACATTCCTTTACTGATAAAGTTGTATTAACAGATACGTTACCGTACGTTAGACCTGATAGTGATTCAAACTATTATGGTTTCTTAGCAAAGAAGATTCTTATTTCAGAAGATTTACAACAATATATTGACAAGGTGGTTGTATATAAGAAGAAGTCAACATTAGATACAGATGGCAATGTGACTGATACTAACTTAACGGATACAATTACTATACAGGGGAAAGATATTGAAAAAGAAAACACAACCAATAATAATAGACGGGTTGATGGAAGTGACCAACATAAGGTACATACTACAGCAAGTAGAACATTTTATGAAATACCTGTAGTGTATCCACAAAGCAGTAGCTCATCACAGGTTACAGGAAATACAGCAGGTTCTATCGTATTAGGTGATGATGAATATATTACAAAATATGAAATTCACCTAAAAGATTTAGGCGGTGATGTTGACTATGCAGCAGAGTTGAAGGATATGGAGGATTTGCTTGATTCACATAATCATGGGGTAGACACTTTACCTGATATATACGTTGGTGGTGACATATATAGAATTACTGATGATAATATTAAAACATCAGGCAAATTTAATGATTGGAACAATATGAAGTGCGACAACTATATGCAGGAAAGCACAAAACCATATACTTCTAATAATGACAGTGCTTTGATTACATCCTATAGAATACCGTTCCAGGCGGGTGTTAATATTTCAGTAGGAAATAAAAGCAATACTATATATGACTATCAGAGTGACAACAAGACACCTAACCTTGCTAAATTTAATATTAAAGTTTGGAACCGTCAGGATACAAATAGTGAATCTGGAAGATCCGCAGAAATAGATAGTGCCACTGTTACGAATAGTATGGACTCAACCTATCGTCTTAAACATATTTATATACCAGAGGCGTTTATAACTGGTGATTGGTTTAATGTAGATTACTTAAAGATAGGTGACACTACATACACATTGGCACAATTGAAAACATTGCTTACAGATACTGAACATAAATATTTTAGCTATGACAGTGAAAATAAGCAGTATGTATTTGATGTAAATGAATATGTTAGAGATCGTGTTAATACATTAACAAAGATTACACCTAATAATACAAAGAAAGACAGTTCACAGTATTATAAAGAATTTGTAGATTCATTTGTAATTAAGTTCAAAGGTGTAGGAGAAGGTATATTAGATGGTGGTGATTTCTTAAATGATAACAAAGAGAATTTGGCTGACGTTACATTAGCTAATGCTCAAAGCACATTCTCTTATGATGGTGTTTATGTTGACAGAAATAAGGATGACATTGAAGCTAATGCATGGACATATGATTCAACACCAACAATAATTAATAGTCCTGATAGTTTTACAACAAGTTGGCCACATGCACGTAACTATGTAAGTTCAACCTTTACAACACAGGAACCTGATGCATGGAGATGGTCAGGATATGTTACAGGCACAAGTACATACACGGAATATGTTGTAAAGAACCTTGTAAGTACATTTGAAGTTTCAATGAAACGTGAAACAAAAATTTCAGATAGTACAAATTCATTCGCTTACGACATTGATGGTAAAACTAAAGTAGCATTAAATAAAAATCAATTATTACCTGATGACTTTATTGAGTACCAGATTAGTTTAGGAGCATCAGATGATTCAGCAATTCCTGTATATCATCCTGATGTAAGATTCATTGTACCAAATGGTCAGCGAATTATTGGTTGGTACATATTAGAGAATGACTCTGATATAGGAAATGAAGATATCACTGCACAGGCAACCAGTGGAAGCAACACAGTAAGTATAGTTAAGGACAAGCGTTACTATAAGGCAAGTGATAATACAGATACAAATTACAAACAGTTAAACATTTCATGTGGTGATTTAACAAAAGATGAAAAATACAATCAAATAACTAAAGATAAAAATATTAAGATTGTTGTCATAACTGAATTAACACAGGAAGTAAAACCGTTTGAAGGTAAGAATATTGTACAAAATGTATATGTTACTACACATCCAAAACATACATATTCACAGCATGCATTATATTACAAGGATAGTGGGGATAATGTAACATATGGCAGATTATATGGTAAAAGTGGCTATTATGGTTCTTTCTATAATAATGAAAGTTCTTATGTTGGAACTATTAAGAGTGACATAACTTATTACAATAGCTCATTGACACCTGAATTAGTATATGTTGACGGATATGAGACACCGGGTAGAAATGAAGATACAAATCCACACATAGATGAAAGACCTATGATTGCTAAGTTGTATGGTCCAAATAAGGGAGCTGTAACTAATAGCACAACACATAAATTATCATCTATTACATATACAACATCTTTCTTAACTAATAGTAGAAAAGATGGTAGATGGTTTAAGGGATTTGATTTAACAGAAAAACCGGAATTTGCTTATCCTGAAAAGATGGATTCTACAGGAACTAAGAAGGCTAAGGTTGAATATTGTTTCTACAAGGATTTATCAGGTAAGACAATAGGAACAGATGTTGGTATTTATACAGATAAACAGTATACATCTCAATGGGTAGAGGCTGATAAAGTATTAACAGGTGATACAATCACACAAGCTCAGATAGATGCAGGTTACTTCTTATTAAAGGATGCAGTATCTATTAGATGGACATATTATGATGTACCAGCAGAAGAAATTACATTTGCTACAGCAGATAAGCCATTCGAACTTCATGGTATTGGTAGATATCGTGACACTAGAAATGCTGCTGAGAAGCAAAACACAACTGCCAGTGACAAGTTCACTATAGGAGTATCAGCAAGTTGTGCGTTTGAACATTTACATGATGAAGACATTAGCAACACTGATGAAAATCAAACAACAACAGATACTAAATATGAAGATACTTCTACAGCAACAATATACGGAAGTACAACAGCGGTAATTACAAGAGAAAGACCAATACTTACAGTTCACACACAAATATTTAAAAATTCTGATGACGCAGCAGTTAAATACAATGCTAATGCTGAACAGATAAAAGGTTATCGACCTGGTGACAAAGTTTGGTATAAGACAACTGTAATTAACAATAAGAGAGGACAAACTGATCAGCAGGGGGCATTATTGAATCCTGCATTGTTTGACAAGATTCCTGAATACATTACTACTTCAGGTCTTGATGCAAATAAGATTAAGATAAAATGGTATAATGCAGATGGTACACTGAAAGATGATTCGGAAATACCAAAGTATACTATTACGAAAACAAAATTCAGTGATGCAGCAGATTATGGTGGAGATTTTGTTACTACAAAGAATTACAATGACGGAGTTTCTAATACAGGTAGCGGTCATGCATACACAGATCTGATATTTAATGGAACTAAGAAAAACACAGACACAACATCAATTGACTTTAACGTATATCAGATACAGTTTGATGATGGTTCACGCTTAGAAATTGGTGAAACATTAGAAGTGTATTATGAGGCAGAAATCAGAAAAGAAGATTTGCCTTTAGCTTATACAACACGTAATAATGAAGATGGTACTCAGAAAACTTATGTGGATTACTATCCAAAGATGGGTGAGTATTACCAGTGGCAGAACTTCTACTGGTCATATAGTTATTCATATCCATATATTGGGACTATTGGTTCATTAAGCACACGATTTGCTAATCAAAATGATATGATGGACATGAACTATCTCTATCATGATGTAGGTGTTAGTGGTACAAGAAATAAGAACATTGACAAGTATGAATATTTGAAGGAATCTATTACCTATATGCCTGGGTCAAATGAAACGGATACAAGTAACGGTAATGACGAATATGGAAACAACGGCTATCTTAAAGATCAGGATATGCGTACTGCTAATAATCAGCAGATGACATATTATGATCCAACACGTACAACAGGTAAATACAATCAACTTCCTGTAAGTGAAAACTATAGAAATGGTTCAGTTACTGGTTACTCCAGAGATTACTATAATAAGCTTATGGTACTGCGAGTGCGAGATAAGAACTGGCAGGGAAATCATGAAGATGTAGTTATTTGGACAGAATCAAGACTTCATCTGCAGACAGCGTGGTTGCTGGCAAGTTCACAGATGATTGGTGATGATGATTATTTGAAATCACAGGAGTATTTGCCAACAAACTATAGTAAAGGACAGTGGGATGATCACTATACAGCTTATAAATGGTATTATAGTTCGGATCACAACCAGCTTAATGATTATATAAGAAATTTAAATGATGATACCATTACAACATTGGAATATGATCAGGACTTCACAACACGTATTGGAGCATATAACTACGGTGATTGGGACATTGAAAGTGGTCTCGAGTTTACATATGTAATGCCACAGGGTATAGAGCCTAAATTAGACAAGGACGGTAATCCTGATTTTAGTGACTTAAAGGCTGAAATTTTAAGCAGTGGAACAAGTAAGAATCCTGTATATAGTGATATTGATATTGAAAATGATGTTAAGGTAGAAGTAATTCAAAGTCCAAACAATAAGCAAGGTTACTTAACACCAAACATTATGAGAGATCCACTTCTTAGTACATCAACTATGAATAATAGTGGTGACAGTTATGAAAATAAAGATGCTTATTATAGTGAATATGAACATACTTCTTGGGTTCTTAGAATAACAATAACTAAGCCACTTAAAAAATGGTTTAATAGAGGTGATGAAACAGGTTATGCAATGTATGTAAATATTCCATCTCATGTGTATGCTACACCTAAGAATGAATATTGGTACGACGAAGTAATGGTTAAACCTGTTGATACAACTAAGGATCTTTACTATCAGGTTTATGATACAACTTCACTTTGGGGAAATAATTATTTGACAGACATGCCAAAACCGGTAAGTACACAAAAATATGGAATGGACGTTATGTGGAATACATACTATGTACATGATGACCATCACAGAGATAGTAACTACTATTTCCTTAACGGTTCCCCAAACACACCTTACATTAACGGTATGAATATTACGAACCGAGAGGTGTCAAGTCAGGGAAAAGATGCAGACAGTGCAGCATCCGCTAGTGTAGAGGAGAGAAAAGTTTTCTCAAGCGGTGTTCGTAATACTTATGCAAGTACAGGAACCCGTGCTCATATGAGAAAACCAATGATAAGAACTTGGACTACAGTTGGTGAAGATAATATTAACGGTAGCAAGTCACAAGATTATTATGTTGATCCGCAAGGTGAAACATCAACATTGAACATTCATGTTGAAAATAAATACTGGCTTAATACTTTAGCACCAGAGTGGTTGCTGAATTACACAACGTATCAGACATTTAAGGTAAGACATACTTATGCAACAGACGGTGGAAATATGGGAACGCTATATCATCCTGTAGTTACAAATATTTTACCGGCAGGTATAGTACCAAAAGATACAGATGGAAATCTGTTTACTACTGATAATAAGGAAAATGCTAAGAAGAAGTTAGACTGGACCTTAAGAGGTGCAGATTATAACGGCGCAGACTTAGATACCTTAAAAGAATATCAGGAAGAACAGGAACTTTACGAAGCTACTGTTGAATACATTCAATTAGAAGGTGAAGATGGTACTCTGGAAGGAAGATACAAGATAACCTTTAAGCAGAAGGAAAAAGTAAGCATCAGAAATGAGAAGAAGGTTAAGATTGATTCAGAATCATCAAGAGTATTTTCATTTAAGTTCTTTACAGCAGATAATCCTGATCTGAATACTAAAGATGGAACAAAGGATGAAAGACTAGGAGAACAATATCAGTCAAATAGAACTTTCATTTCCAGTGAAATGAATAACTTCAAGTTTAAGATTGATTCAGATGTTGAAAACAAGCAGGTTGCTGAATCAACAGGAATGGAAAATCCTTACTATGTAGGTAATGAAGTTGTTGACTCATATGTATATAAATACAACAAGAAGGACAGATATCACTGGACAGGTACATTAAAAGATTCAAGACTTGATATTGCAGAAACAAACAGAGATTACAATGATATGCCGTCAGGTACACCTAAGGCAGTGTTACCAAAGGTACCAACAGCAAGTAATCTTGGTAGTGATTCAGCAATTGATGCAACAGATCAGTTAGGTAATAAACGATACTATGAGAAAGATAATCAGATTCAGGAAATAAATGGAGACCAATTAAGTCTTGAAGATTATCCGGAATTAAGACAAAACGTTTACTTGCGTTCAGAAGATAAAGGTGCAGACTTAGATAATGGATGTGTAGATTCAAATGCAGGTGTTATGACATCGAATAGAATTAGGGTAAAATATCCGGTTATTGAAAATAAGACGTTTGTTTCTAAAAATGCAGCGGATGCGGTTGACAATTTAGGAGCACGTTCACCTGAATGGCAGGATGATATTTATGAGTATTATCCTTCAGAAGATGAACCTGTACAGTACATGGATGACCTTTATTACAATGTAAAAGTTGTAAATGGCGCAGATAAAGTAAAAGATGATGAATATTATTATCAAGGAAATATTTCTCATGCTAAGATGAAGGTTACAGTAGTATTACCATCTATTGTAAAAGCAGTACCGTTAAAAGGCGACGCAGTATATCTTATATACAAGAAGGCTGATGGCACCGTTGTTAAGATGAATATAGACGAAGCTGAAAAACATGGTTTTGAATTGAAAGTTGTAGATAAACACTACAATGACAATAAGGAACAGGTTATTACATTTGAGGTATGTACAGCTGGAGATTATGAAGATACAGATGAATTGCCAATTTATAGTGATTATGTACATGGAAAACATTTACCAGGTTACTTTGCATACAAAGATACGTTGGTAGTAGGTGTTAAAACACAGGTACGAAACAATGTTCTTGATGATTCAGAAATAGAAACATCAGATGAAGCTTGGAAGAATGATTCCGCATGGGATAATAAATTTAAGGCTGATGGTTATGTAACTTTTGATGATGCAGATGGATACTACTTAAAAGATACAAATCCGGATGGTGGTTTTGATGCATTAACTGATTTAGATGATGGCGGTATCTTATATGAAAGAGAAGCTACGGATGATAAGGATAACGAAGTTGATTATGATAGTGATGGCGATTATTCTGATAAATACGCAAAAGATGAATCAGCTATTGTAACATTATTAAAACCACATTCAACAGTACGACTTGATACATCAGTTCAGCGTAGAGAAGTGGATAACCCTGATATATTAGGTGGTTCACATAGAACAATTGATGATCCAATAGTAAAGAGCTCAGTTCGACTGTCTGTATATATGGATCAGGCTGTAAATGAAGGTAGTGCTGTAAGAGAGTTCATAGTAGATTGGCGTATACCATTTAGATCAACTTTCTTAGCAACTAAGGAAGAAGCACCTGTAAATGAAGATAGTATATCAAAACAGATATATGCTATAGGTACAGGTGTTTGGGAAATTCCTGAAAACTGTGGCGATGAAGCATACAGAGAAGCACTAAAGAGGAACCTGAAAGTACAGGTACTTGCATTATGTAATGATAATGTAGATGATGCAGCAGATGGTGCAACTTATCAGGATGTTAAGAACAGTAATGCAGGTGAGTGGTTGAACTTAACTCAGTTGTATAATGAAAAGATTGCTGGAACTTCGGATAAAGGAGTTAGCATCGACAAAAACACAATTATTGATATTAGAAAATTATCTGAGAAACTTTATGGTAATAGAACTTCTTTAGGTAAGAGAATATATCAGGTACGTTATATTATTTCTTCTGATGAAGATGAATATGTTGTTCCTAAGGGATTTAGATTAGATATTGATGCTGATTCGGATACAGATGGTAAGCAGGAAATGAATGATGTTGATCCTGAACATAACAACTTAGATCCACTTCCAGAGTCAGTTGTATCAACAGCTAACGATCAGGATGAATATGATGACGAGAACAAGATTGGTAATGCAGCCTTTGTTATGATGCCTGCAAGCCACTTAAGTGAAACCAGAAGACATGTAAATCATTTTGCTACAGGTTGGGCTAAATATGATGATACACAGTTGTGTGCAGATTCTGAACGCTCAAGAGCAGGATATTATATAGCAAAAGAACTTCCGGTAATGGAAATTGATATGAAGAATCAATACTTCATGGTTTCAAGAAACAAAGATACAAATGACATTGAGTTTGGATGGAGTAACGACATAACAATTAACAATTCATCTAATATGCTTAAGTACAGCATTGAATTAAAGAACTTGGATAATGAGGAAATCGCAAAAACAGATGTTGGTGAGGTTGAAGAAGACTATGCATCTAACCCACAGGTTGTTGCATTGTTACCAGTTATTCAAAACTTAAGTTCAGCAGTAGAATCAGAGGATCCTTTGGTATACAAATACTTCCATGAAGTAGAGTATGGTAGTGATGAATGGAAGAATTCCTTAGCTCCAACCTTTAAGTCACCGGAAACATTCGATGACTCACAGGCAGTTTGGTCATGGCATGTTGAAGATAAAGACGGCAATGTTGTTAGCAAAGACAAATGTAAGATATCTTCAGTATCAATGAATATGTATGAAAAGATTGCCGGAATTAAGTATGAGAGACAGAGAAGATTTATAAGATGGACAGCAGATGGACAGCTTGAACCGGGTCAGAGAATGGTAATTGACTATATGTTACCTATAGCTACTGATGAAAATACAATGGTTGAGTCAGAGTTATTAAGCTCAAAAGGTTACGGATTTAAGTCAGGTGCATTTGAACCATCAATTCCTGTATCACAGAACGTTAAGAATTATGCATATGAAATTGACACTCGTGATGTTAACGATAATGGTAAAAGCAATATTGAAAATACAATTACTGTATCTGTAAATAACGTAGGTTTCGCAGGTACACAGGCATTTAACCGAAACAAGAGAGCTTTCTCTGAATATGGTTACGGTATGTCTGAAAAGGGAACCGGAGCTGACAGACCGGCACTTGTTCCTGAAGGTACGAAGTACAGCTTTACATCATCTATCTATAACCCAGAACCGGTATTAGGTAAGAAGGGGTATAGGCAACCGATTATATATGATGTACTTCCATTTGTAGGCGATACGCAATTGTATGCACCTACAGGCTTCTCTACATCAAGAGGAACTGACTGGCGTGGTTGGTTAAATCTTGAATCAATTAAGATTGAAGCAGTTGCAAATGGCTCGTCAAGTACAATGACAGATGGAAACAATGTAAATGTTTGGATAGGACCATTTAAGTACAATGGAAATACTATAGAAAAGACTGATATATCAGATTTACCAACTTTGGAACAAACATCATCAGTTAATTTCTATAAATCAATCAGAGGTAAAACAACTTCTGCTATTAATGAAAAGAAGAGGTATTTTGTAAGGTTATCAGATTTACTTAAGTTAAAGACATCTGATCCTGAGAAGTTTGAGGAACTTCAAAAACATGCACAGGCAATTTATGTAGAGCCTACAGATGATTACTATTTAAGTACAAAGGCTAAGTTGTCTGTATCATATGACTTGAAGGCACCACTTAACCTTCCATTAAGCAAGAATTGTATTTCTGAAGAATCAGAAACAATCTTACAGGATACAGCAGATTCAGATAGTTGGAATAGTTTCACAGCTCAGTCAGGAGATGACAAGGTTACAGAATCACCAAATGCAGGTGTTTGCTTAACAGCTCCATCTGACAGAGGTTATATCGGACATTATGTTTGGTTGGATGAAAGCTATAATGCTAAGTTTACAGACGAAGCAGATTATTACCAGCGTGACGGTAAGGGTAGATGGTTACTTGAGAAGAAGACAAAAGACTTAGATTATGACGGTGAAATTGATGATCCGGGTATTAACGGAGTTAAAGTTGAACTTCTTACAGAAAACGGATATCCAGTAAACCGTTTAGGTGAAGCTGTTGTAGAAAAAGACGGCAAGTATTGTGTAATTGACGAAAGCACAGGTAAGATTAAAACAGATACTATGGGTTCATCAATTTATACAACATACGGACCAATGTCGTATACAACAGAAAAAGATGTTTATGGTAATGATGGATATTTCATTATTTCAAATATTAAACCGGGAAAATATAAATTACGTTACACATTCCCTAAGGATAGTAAATACAATCAATATGCTCTTACAACTAGAAGTATAGGTGTTACAGGTACATCTGTTGACGTATACCGTCCAGGAGAGGCAAATGATACCCTTCCAGATTTAGGAGTAACAGGCAAAGGTGATGAACCAAGTGATAGTGCAAAGGTTGAATCATTAACTATCCAGACAAAAGATGCAATTCAAATTGATGCTATTGGTACAGATGAGTCAACTTATCAGGATTATGATGAAAAGATGACATCTTATGATTTAGGTGTTGCCCCATCATTTGAATACGGTGGATATTCATGGATGGATATTCAGTATGATGCTGCTGGAAAGACAATTACAGACAGCATTGATGGTAAGATGGATGATGCCGAAAAGAGACTTAAAAATGTAGATATTTATATTTATGAAGTTAAGACCGATGGTACAATGGTACCGGCATATGATAAGAATGGTAACGAGATAAGCACTAAGAATAAGACAACTATTTGTACAGACAGTAATGGATATTTCAGTACAACGTTATATCCATACAGAAGCTACATAGCTATTGCTGACACAGGTAAGATTGATGACATACTCAAACCATCACCGGTAACATTAAGTACCAAGGCTCTTCAATATGAGAAGGATAACGATTTACTATACAACAAGAATCTTAATAAGAATACAACTAACATATTCTCAGTTCTTCCAAAGTCAGATGACTACGATATGGGAAATTGTGTAGATGGTAGATATGGTTCATACGATAGATTAGGATTCGGTTATGTACCGGCAGGTGTTGGTGCTATTGGTAAATACATATTTGAAGACCAGAACTACGATGGTATTAGAAATGAGTACATTGATGAAAATGGATTACTTGTTTCAGAACCGGGTATTGACGGAATTAAGTTGGTACTTGAGAAATACTATTACGACAATGGTAAGTGGATTCGAATAAATGATGATGACGATGATGTAGTCGAAAGTCAGGGCTCATCATATACATTTATTGTTGATACTTCATATAAGATTGGTGATAACAGATACTTATGTGGATACAAGGTTAAGTTAGATATGAGTAGTGTTGATAAGGTTTCTGACACATTAGGTAAGAAATACATCCCAACTAAGTTCTATATGAACAACGGATTATCTGACAGTGATTTACCACTTACAGGAGGCAACTACAGATATCTTACAGATGATATCGTTGTACCGGCAGGTGAAGCTACAGACAGCACTTTAGATGATTATAAATTTACAGCAGATGGAAAAGATTATGATATTTCAGATGCACTTATTATTACAGAGTACGATGCAGGCTTAACAACAAAAGATGATGCTGAAATTGACGGTGTTGTTTGGGAAGATAAGAATTATAACGGTAAGCAGGATAAGTATACAGATGACGACGGCAACGAAGTTGACGAGCCTGGAATTGAAAATATTGAATTACAGCTTGTTCCATATGTATACTACAACAATAAGTGGCAGAAACTTCAGGATGCAGACTTAAAGGATGCAGGCAAGTTTAGTGAATACACAACTACAACTAATACAGATGCAGATGGTGCATACAAGTTTACTGATGTGAAGTCTACAGCAACAATGGCAGACGGAACAGAATGTATAGTTGGTTATAAGGTAAGAGTTAATACAAATATTGATGACTTACATTATGGCATAACAAAATACAGAAATGCAGCAGCAGATGTAGATAGTGATTTGTGGAAGAATTCAGATGATGAATTAATGCTTAATGAAAATGATGAATTCATTATTACTGCTAAGAAGATACCGGATAAGGATGTTAAGAGTGAATACGGAGACGCATCTCTTAATAACCAGAGTGAATATTTAATTCACAATGACCTTGGTTACTTTGATGTAAACAAGGTAACAGACCATGATGGAAGTGATGCCGGATTGGTTAGATTTGAAAAAGGCTCAGTATCAGGTAAGGTTTGGCTGGATGACAACTATGATGGAATTATGGATAGTAATGAACTAGGTATGGTTGGACAGAAAGTTACTATCAAACGTTTCTATCTTGACAGTGTTTCAAGTGGAACTGAAAACTGGGTTGAAGATACTACATATACAAGCCCTGTATCAGTAACAGATAGTAATGGAGAATATAACTTAGATAATCTTGATACATTTGTTTATAAAGACGGCAAGTATTATCTTGCAGGATACAAGGTTTATATGGCAGAAGATCCTGACAATACAACCTATGGACCTACATTGTATGGAACATATGATCCTGACACACAGCGTGGTAGTGATCTTAAGAATAAGGAACTTACAAAGGACGATGACTATATTATCGTTGCAGACAGTTGTGGTAATGTTAGCGGTCAGGGAACAGTTAATGGAAGCAGTGCTGCAAAGAAAGTAAATGAATTAGCACATGTTACAGACTATAGGGATAAATATTATGATCTTGTAACATCTAAGGATTATGAAAAACTCGATGCAGGATATCATGCTTTCGAGGAATCAACAATTACAGGTAATGTATTTGAAGATTACAACTATGATGGAATTATTAATAGTAGTGATGATGGAAAGGCAGACGAATTTACACAGAAAATTAAGGATGCTCTTGGTAACAAACAGATGGTTGTTACAGCAACAACATACTACTATGATAACGGTCAGTGGAAACAGTATCTCGTAAACGGCAATGCTGTTACATATACAGACATAGTTGATGCTACAAGCATAGACGGAAAATATGAAATCGAAGTTCCAACACAGGTAACAATTAATAATAAGAATTACCTTGCTGGATACAAACTCCAGGTGGATATTATTCCTGATGAGTATCATGTTACTAAACATAAGGCTAACGGAGTCGTTAAGAATAGTAATGCGTTAATCAAAGAGAATGGTGGAAAATATGATATAACCAAGACTATTGCAAGCAGCCCATACGCAGGAACTGACAAAGAAGAAATGGATGGCTATGTTATAGCAGCAAAACCATCAACAGAACCTGCTAGTGCAACAATAATCGGTGATTATGATATTGCACTTGGAAGAGATTTAACGCAGTACAATATGGGACTTGTTGCTCATGACAAGGACCATTCATATATTGATGGTATTGCATTTGAGGATAACAATAACAATGGTAAGTACGATACAGATGAAACTGACGTGACAAAACAGGATAAGTTACTAAGTGGTGTAAAGATTGGCGTTAAATGTTATAAGTATGATGTTGCAACTAAGAAGTGGGTTGAAGCACCAAACGAAAACGGAGACACATATTACGCTACAACAGTAACAGATGCAGATGGCTATTATGCATTTAAAGAATTGCCATCACATGAAGATACAACAGATGATCCAATTCTTTATGGATACACAGTATGGTTATTAGAAATGCCTGTAAACGATGAAGGGCAGACATTGGCTGCAACATATTATCAGGCAAATAACGATAAAGACGACAGTGCATTAATTGCTAATAGCATGCAGGTTATTAAGGGTGATAAGAATCCAAACCTTGAACTTGGCGAATTAATGGACGGAAACACAATGATTGCTAAGAAGATTACAGACATTGATTCTGAATGTTCTCATATTGTGGAAAATTATGATTGTACAATCAGCATTCCACGTAAGGGCTACAATCTTGGATTTGTTAAGTACGCAAAGGGTAGCATTGAAGGTTGTGTATTCGATGATAAGAATGTAGATGGTATCATTGATAAGAATGATGGTAAATTCGAAAATATTACTATTGGCTTAAAGAGATATGTTTATGAAAATGGACAGTGGAAATTATCTCAGGGAGACGATGATTACTACACAACAACAGTAACAGATGCAGATGGAAATTATAAGTTTAACGGACTTGATACTTTTGTTGAAGACAACGGAGACAAACATATTTACGGATATGAAGTTTGGGTTGTTAACAAACCGGCAGGTTACGGTATAACAAGATATCAGAGTAATAATGGAACTGATGACAGTGCAGTATTACTTAACAGTCAGGTTATTAAGAAGAACACTTCATTAGATGAAATGTTTAATGGCAAGTTAGTTGTTGCAAGAAAAGCAAGTTCAGAAACTCTTGGTGGTTTAGATGACTTGTATGTAGTAGAAGGATATGACGTTGTACGTGAGTCACACCTTAAAGATTACAATGCAGGATATACAGAATTACGAAAAGGTATAATCGAAGGAATCGCATTTGATGATGAGGATTACGACGGTGAACTTGATAGTGATGAAAAATTATTCGAAGGTGTTGAGATTGGTCTAAAACGTTTTATTTACGAAAACGGAAAATGGAAAGAAGATAATGAAGGTCAGTATGTTGCTAAGACAACAACAGATAAGGATGGTCATTATGTATTCGATAATCTTGATACTTATGTAAACGAAAATGGTGAGAACAAGTTGTACGGCTATGAAGTTTGGGTAACTAAAGATCCAAGCGGTTATGCTAAGACAAAATATGGTAAGGATAGCTTCTTACTCGTTAACGATCACATCCTTAAGAATGACACAGATACACCGGAAATAATTGACGGTAAGACAGTTGTAGCTCATAAGATTACAGACCAGGATGACATGACAGGTATTGATAATACTTATAATGTAAATGACTACTATGTAATTATGGCAGAGGTTGCAAGCAATTATAATGCCGGCTACATCAAAGAAGAAAAAGGCTCAATAAGCGGTACAGTATTCGATGATGTAAATTACGATGGTAAGATTGATGAAAACGACAAGTTCTTTGAAGGCTTTGAAGTCGGACTTAAACAGTTTGTATACGAAGATGGCAAGTGGAATCCGACAAATGAAGGTGATTTCATAGCAAAAGCTACAACAGATAAGAATGGAAATTATACATTCGATAATCTTGATACTCATAAGAAGGATAACGGAGTCAACAAGTTATACGGTTATGAAGTTTGGGTAATAAAAGATCCAGACGGCTACGCAGTAACAAGATATGGTGATGACAGTTACTTACTTGTAACTGGACAGATTGTAAAAGCTGATACAAAGCTTGACGAAATCCTTGATGGTAAAACAGTAGTAGCTCATAAGGTTACAGATGAGGATGACGTTACAGGAATTGATGATGTTTACTTTGCAGAAGGCTACAATGTAGTTGAAGCAGAACACGTTAAGAACTACAACGCAGGTTATGTAAAAGAACAGAAGGGCTCAATAAGTGGTACAGTATTCGATGATGTAAATTACGACGGTAAGATTGATGAAAACGACAAGTTCTTTGAAGGATTTGAAGTTGGACTTAAACAGTTTGTATATGAGGATGGCAAGTGGGTACCAACTCATGATGATAAATTTATCAGTACCACAAAGACAAATAAGAATGGTGAATACACATTCGATAATCTTGATACTCATAAGAAAGATAATGGAGTCAACAAGTTATATGGTTACGAAGTTTGGGTAATAAAAGATCCAGACGGCTACGCAGTAACAAGATACGGTGACGATAGTTACTTACTTGTAAGTGGACACATATTAAAGGCTGATACAAAGCTTGATGAAATCCTTGACGGTAAGACAGTAGTAGCTCACAAGGTTGCAAATGATACCGAAAAGAGTGGAATTGATGATGTTTACTTTGCAGAAGGCTACAATGTAGTTGAAGCAGAACACGTTAAGAACTACAACGCAGGCTATGTAGCAGAAGAAAAAGGTTCAATAAGCGGAACAGTATTTGATGACGTAAATTACGACGGCAAGATTGATAAAGACGATAAGTATTTTGAAGGCATTGAACTTGGTTTGAAACAGTTTGTATACGAAGATGGCAAGTGGGTACCAACTCATGATGACGAATTCATTAGTGCAACTAAGACAGACAAGGATGGCGGATACATATTCGATAATCTTGATACTCATAAGAAAGATAACGGAGTCAACAAGTTATATGGTTATGAAGTTTGGGTTGTAAAAGGACCTGACGGATATGCCGTAACAAGATATGGTGATGACAGTTACTTACTTGTAAGTGGACACATATTAAAGGCAGATTCAAGCTTAAATGAAATCCTTGATGGCAAGACAATAGTTGCTCACAAGGCAACAACTGCTGAAGATAAGAAGGGCGTTGATGATATTTACATGGCTGAAGGTTACAACGTAATCAAGGCAGAACATGATAAGAATTACAACGCAGGCTATGTTGAAGAACAGAGAGGTTCAATAAGTGGTACAATCTTTGAAGATGTAAATTACGATGGCAAGATTGACGAAAACGACAAGTTCTTTGAAGGATTTGAAGTTGGACTTAAACAGTTTGTATATGAAGACGGTCAGTGGGTACCAACTCATGAGGAAGACTTCATAAGTACTACAACAACAGATGCCAACGGTGGATACCTGTTCAGTAATTTGAACACACACAAGAAAGAAGAAGGATCTAATAAGTTATACGGTTATGAAGTATGGGTAATTAAAGATCCTGACGGATATGCCGTAACAAGATACGGTGATGACAGTTACTTGCTTACAAGTGGTCACATTATTAAGGCTGATACATCAATCGATGAAATGCTTGATGGAAAGACTGTAATCGCAAGCAAGATTACAGAAGATACTAATGTTAAGGGAATTGATGATCTTTACAAGGTTGAAGGTTACAACGTAATTCTTGCAGAACATAGTAAGAAGCAAAATGGTGGCTACACTGAAATTAAGAAAGCAGCTATTTCAGGTTCTATATTCGATGACGTAAATTACGATGGTTTAATAAACGATGGTGATAAGATGTTAGAAAATGTAGAAATCGGATTAAAGCGTTTTGTATACAAGGACGGCCAATGGATGCTTGCTCCGGAAAATACAACAGGTCAGTTAGGAACAGGAACAACAGAAGATGTTGAATTCTTTGCTAAGACAAAGACTGATAAAGACGGTAACTATAAGTTCGATAATCTTGATACATTTGTTAATGAAGATGGAACAAACTACATGTATGGATATAAAGTATATGTAATTGACAAATCTGACAGACAGACAACTAAGTACGAGATGAACAATGGTGATAAAGATAGTTCACTTAGAAGCGATACTTTCGAAATTACTAAGAAAGAAGATGGCAGAGAAGAATTATTCAAGGGTTGTATTGTTTTAGCACAGAAAGCTGACAATGATGAAAATCCTAACACACCATACATAATCGAAGGTTATGATGTTGTTAAGGGAATTGACCGCGAACAGTATAACGGCGGATTTGTAGCAAAACGTGTTTACTCAATTTCAGGTTTTGTATGGGTTGACAAAGACAGAGATGGAATTAGTAATGAAAAGAAATACGCTAAGGGCGTTACTGTTACACTTGAAAAGTTATATCTTAACAATGGAAAATGGGTTAAGATAGACGAAGAAGAGCCTGTAACAATGAAGACTGGCAAGGATGGAAAATACAAGTTCGATAACCTTGAGTTATACGGAAATGTTGATGAAAAACATGTAGTATACGGATATCGTGTTAAGGTTTCAGAAATCCCAAGTCAGTATGGAGTTACAAAATTCCATGTTGAAGCTGAAGGAAACAAGAGTGACTTGAATGAAAAGACAGGCTATCTGGAAACAGAACAGGCATTGATGATTTTAGCAGATAAAGCTGATAACACAACACCGGCTGATTACAACGTAGACGGCTATAATATTTCATACGGATTCTCAGTAGAATCACTTGATGCAGGTATTATTCCTTACGGAGTAGGAAGCATTGCAGGTATTGTATTTGAAGATGCTAATGCAGATGGTATTATTGATAAGGGTGAACAGAAATTTGAAAACAAAGATGTTTACTTATTATACAAGAAGAAATCTGATGACAAGTTTGTTAAGTATCCAGGTGGAAAAACTGTTACAGATAAGAGAGGATTCTTCAAATTTGAAAATCTTCCGGTTCTTGATGAAAATAATGAACCTTATGAATATCGTTTGACAATGGAAAAACCGGATGAACGTTCATTTACTAAGGATTATGACTTTGTAATATTTGGAAGCAAACAGGTTAATATTCTTGCTCCTGACACTTCTAAGGGTGCTAAGGACAAGGTAACAACAGGTATTACTCCAACAATTACATTGGCAATTCCAAGAAAGGCTAAGAGCTACTACAAGCTTAAATATGAGCTTGATGGTTACAATCATAAGAACGCTTATCTTGGATTTACTCCAGTAGAGAAATCTGATAAGATTCAGACCGGCTTAGACATGAAATATTGGTGGGCATTAGTACCAATGGTATTAGCAATGCTTGCAGGTGCAATATTATTGATATTCGGTAAAAAGAGAAGAAAGGAAGTAGAATAAGGGGATTTTTCCCCTTATTCTTTATTAAGAACATGAAAAATTTTAAAATGGATAAAAAAAAGAAAATTATAGCCCTGATAGTTGTATTTTTTATTGCTGTTGTAATAGGGTTAATCATAGCGTTTTTTGCCGGGAAAGGGCAGAGATCACACGTTGTATTCAAAGGTGATTCATCTAAGGTTAATTTAAAACAGGATAGAGAAGATACATATTCCATTGGGGTTTCAACTTCCATAGCTGACAATCATCCATACAGTCATGATGATGAGGCAGCAGCAGTTCTAAAAAAACTTGTTTACGAACCATTAATAAATATTGACGGTAATTACAAAATTACTTACTGCAATGCAAAATCTATTACCTTCAACAAAGAAGGCAGGGAAGCCGTAGTGAAATTAAATACTGATAAAACTTACAGTGACGGCGAAAAAGTAAAAGCTTCTAATGTGGCACAGTCATACAGGTGGTTTAGATCACAGGACAATTCTTACAAAGATTTGCTTACAAGAATTTCAAGTGTGAAAGTTACAGATGATGAAACATTAGTATTTACTTTTAACACTGTTGACAGTAGAAATATTACAATATTTAATATTCCTATTATTTATCAGTCACTAAAGGAAAACGATTATCCGTTAGGTACAGGAAAGTATGTTATTGATTCGGTTAAGGCGTATGATAATATTACATTAAAGCCTGGTAAAAATGGTAATTGTTCATACAAAACAGTCACAATAAAAACTGCTGATTTTAGCGACAAAACAAGGCTCATTAAATCACAGGATTATGACATGTTCTTATTTAATAAAGATGAGCATGGAGATGCAATAAAAAAGAACAAAGCCTATGATATTTACGAGTATGGCAAAGAAACAGGTTGGTTCTTAAAGCTTAACATTAAGAATAAGGACACAAAAAACGCCATTGGAAAATTAGTAGAAGGTGAAGAATTTTTCAAGAAAACAAGTGCAGAGGGGATTTATTCAGACGGAATGACAAATGCCTACGTTAAACCAAATTACTATTCATATTTGGATAGCGGAAACTTTGATGAAACAAAGAGTTTAACAATTGGTCATGACTACTCTGCAATAGCCAAAAACATTTACAAGGCTTTGGCTAAAAAGTTGAAAGAAGAAGGGGTTAAAACCACTGAAAAAGATTACGGAACAGAAGAAGTTCCAAAAGGTTTTAACGATGACATAACTGTTGCCTATGGTGCATATCAGGATATGATGGGCGGCACCGATGCTCAGAAATTTTTCAAGGAAAATAATGGTATGGACGCTGAAGATTTCTATGATTGTTTCGAAAAGTTTTTTGCAAATGAAAACAACATAGTGCCAATAAGCAAAGATACTGTTTGGGTAGCTTTTCTAGCAGGAAGAGACAATAAAGAAATTATAGAATAATATTAGGGATTGTTATATGAATGATGTATGACAATCCCTATACTTTCTATAGGGAAGGTATATGATTTGCATGCACACCATTAAAAATATACTGTGTGCAGGTGTGAAAATATGTAATCAATCCTCTCCTAAAATTGGTTACAGATTAAAAGGAGAAATGTAATGAAAAAGAAAAAAAGCAGAGGTATTAAATGGATTATAATTTTAATATTGTTATTAATTATTGTAGTAGCGGGAATTATAATTGGTCGTGAAATTTTCAGTCATAAAGTTGCACAGAAACGATTTAAAGAATTGTCAAAAGAAATCTCTAATGAAAGTAAATCGGGAAGAGATTTAGATGCTTTATTTAAGAAAAATAAAGAGTGCATTGGCTGGGTATGCATAAAGAAAACAGCCATAGATTACCCTGTAATGCACACACCTAATGATCCTAAGAAATATTTGTATAAAAATTTTAACGGACAGTATAGTAGTTCAGGAACTCCTTTTTTAGATGCACGTTGCACAATAAATAGCAGTAACTGCATATTGTATGGACATAATATGCGTAATGGACAGCTGTTTGCTTCCCTAAAACAGTATGTAGATAAATCATATTATAAAAAACATCCGGAGGTAGAATTCCAAACAAAAAACGGAGACAATTTTTATAAGATTTTTGCTGTTGTTACTTTAAAACAGGATGATGAATGGTACAACTTCATTGATGCACCAAATAGCAAAAATTTCAAGAAAAATATTACAGGAATTATGGAAAAAGCACTTTATACAACAGGAGTAAAACCTAAGTTTGGTCAGCAGTTATTAACATTATCTACATGCTACGGTTCGGATGAAGATGGCAGATTAATTGTAGTAGCAGTGAAGAAAAAATAGTTATTAAATGGCAAGGAATGTTCTAAAGGACATTCCTTGTTGTTCTATAAATGAGAGAGGTTTTGTAGTCCTAATGTTTACACAATCTGTAAATTGTGATAGAATTATGGAGGTCTTGAAAAATGAAACAAAATTAAAGGGGGAACATATGATAAACATAGCAATATACAATCATGATGAAGATTATGTAAGACAAATCAAGAATACATTTCTAAAGTCAAATCTAAATAAAAATATAGTATTCCACAAATATAATTCAAAAGAAGATTTAATAAAAGCAATAAAGAGAGAACAAGACCCATATATAGTTTGTTCAAAATTAGGTTCGCAAATTAATATATTATGTTAAAGTATTGGACTCATAAGGCAAAAACATATAACACAAACAATAAGTGGGTATCAACAAAAAATACAATTTGGAAGAAGTAGGAAATAAAGTGAAAAAAGTATATTTAGCTATTAATAACATAAGGTTGATGTTAAAAAATAAAAGTATAATGATGTTAATAATATTTACAAGTATAACTTTATCGGTTTTAGGAATATTATTTTATTCAGGATATTTTTTATACGATTATTACCAATCGCAGACTGAAAACCAGGTGGAAATTTATTTACAGAAATCAACACAGAGTTCGGATATTATTAGAGTGATTGAGGAGTTGTCTTTAAAAGAAAAGGATATATCAGATATGTGTGTGTCAAATGGTAAGTTATCAGAAGGTAAGCTTATAGGTGAATACAATAAAACATGGAAAGAGCATATGCTGGTAGGACAATGTTATAGTATTAATGACAATAGACCCTATTTATTAATGGCTGAATATCAAGTTGATAATATTGAAGGATACGAAAAACCAGTAGGTAAAAACATTAAAGTAGGTGGAAAAAAAATAAGAATTGGTGGGATAATTCCATATTCCCAATATGATAATTACATTTTGCCTGTTTATTATTATATTAACAATTATCCTACTGACTATATTATGATAAAGTATAATAATAGGAAAAACTCCTCAAAAATAGAAAAGACACTTGCGCAAAATACCATAGTAAAAAAGTATAATATGAAAAGAAGTACACCATTTTTATCAGAAGATTTCATGGGAGCTTTTGTTCAAATTTTATTGATTTTTGCAGCGGTTATAATAAATGTATTATGTATGACTTATGCATGGTTAAGTACATTTAATAGAAAGTTCAAAATCTATGCAATATGTGGAGCAACTAAAAAAGACATAATCCATATTGCGTTAACTCAAACGGTAATTCTTATGTTCAGTGGAGTTTTAGTGGGAAATATATTGTTTGCCATTTTAAAGATGACAATAAGGAAATATGAGATAGTATATCAACAAAATTATTTGCCATACATAATTATATCAGGGGTGGTAATTATTCTTTTGGTAGGCTTTTCATATATTCTGGCAAAAAAGGCAACAAAGTCAGAGATTATATATAATATAGTGGAGTGATTATGAATACATTAAGAATTGCATACAGATTAACAAAAAAAAGAAAATGGTCATTATTTTTATTAACTGTGGAAATAATAATATGCTCTATAGTTATATTATCCACTTTAGGAAAAATCTTTTATTACTTTGAGACAAAAGATTTGGCATATTCTTTTGATGGAAAAAACATATATTATTTTTCACCATATACATACTATGATGACTTTTCCGCTGAAGAGCTACTTAGTCAAAAAGGTTTTAAAAATGTAGAAGTTTGTGAAATGCATGAATTGAAGATAGAATCAAAAAGTGATAGCGCTATAGCAGTGATAGGATATGATGACATCATTATGAAGAAGTTAAAATTAAATATTATAGGAGGGCAAAATATATCGTCATATACAGGTGATAATATTCCGGTAATTGCTATGGGAAATCGATTTAGAGTTGGAGATACAATAGTATTGTCGGACAAACAAATTTGTGAAGTTGTAGGAAAAATCTCAGAGGATAGTAGTGTAGTTAGATTTAATGCGTCAGCGTCTTCAGGAAAATCCTCAATAGAAGAAATATTAGCGACGGTAAGAGGGTGTGATTTAATTATGCCGTATGGGCCAAATTGTAGCTATTATAACAATTCAGAAATTGTAAAAATGGATTTCCCGCAGGATTCCCAAATGATATATTGCAATGGTAAGAAATATCAAAGTGCTATAAAAATGTTAAGTGATTATGGTGCTATTACATCTGTAGAACAAATGCAGGAAAACTATAACAAAAGTAACAGGGAATTTCTTTTTACAAATGGAATTGTAGGAATAGTATTTTTGTTTCTTACAATGACAGGGATAGGTGGAATAAATTATATTCAAAGCAAAAATAATGATAAGTTTTATACTATTTTATTTATGTTGGGAATGAACAAGAATAAACGAATGTTAATTGAAACACTTAATACATTTTCAGTAATCGGAATTTCTGCTATTACAATGCTTATATTTGGTGGAAAAATTGCGGCAATAACATCACCTAAAGGAGTAGGTAGGATAGAAAACTGGATGTATATAGTGGTTGTTATAAACTTGTGCTTTATTTATGCAGTTTCATCTTTTGACTTTATAAAAAAATCAGGTAAAAGTAACATTATAGAATTATATAAGAAAAATAAGGAATAGAAAATGGGATTAGAACTTTCAAATATATACAAAGAATATGAAATAAATAGAGACAACGAAATTCAATTAGTGTTAAATGGTGTCAATTTAACTATTGCTGATGGCGAAATGATAGCAATAATGGGTAAATCAGGAGCAGGCAAATCCACCCTTTTACATATAATAGGCTTGTTGGATGTATGCAATCAGGGAACCTACAAGTTAGATGGTGAAGACATATCTGATTTTACTAATAAACAAAGGGCTAAAATTAGAAATGAAAAAATTGGATTTGTATTACAGGATTTTGGATTGGTTGAGGACGAAACTGTTATGGAAAATGTATCTCTTCCGTTAATGTTAAGTAGAACTTCTATGAAAAAAATAAGAGAAGTAGCCTTAGAAAAAATGAAAAAAGTAGGAGTGGAACATTTGTCAAACAAAAAGGTATCTGTTTTATCAGGAGGCGAAAAACAGAGGGTAGCAATAGCAAGGGCATTGGTATGTGACCCTGAATATATAATGGCAGATGAGCCTACAGGGGCTTTGGACTCGGTAAATGCTGAAAAAATCATGTCAATACTATCGTCTCTGAATAAAGAAGGAAAAACGGTGATTATTGTTACACATGATGAGACCGTTGCAAAAAAATGCGGTAGAATAATAACAATAAAAGATGGAAAGATAGAATAGCTAAATATTAAAACAGAATAATAAATAGCACCAGTTTGATGAAAAATAAAAAAGATTAGTGGCATCAGTATATTAATCTTATTTATTTTTTGCTGGTGCTGTTTTTTTATTATCCCTTAATCTGTGACAAATAGCTGTTGTGATATATTTTACTATATGTTACATCTTCTCCAAACCAGTCAGGCTTTTGAAAAGCATCAGCCTGTTCAACACTTGAAAATTCCACTTCAACTAAAAGCATTCCGGCAAATGTTCCTTTGAATACATCTAACTCGGCGGTAAGTTTTCCGTCGTTAATTGGAATAAGATAGCGTACTTTTGAGATAATGTTGCCATCTGCTTTTTCTAACAAATGCTCATAACTTTTTTTATTCAGTGGAAGATTATATTCTTCTCTAGCCATCATGCCACTACCTTTGTAAGTAAGAACATAGTCATCATCCTGTTTTCTAATCCTAACAACAGGAGCAGTGTTAAGATATGCCTGTTCAATTACATGATGTTCGTAACTGTCCAAATCTTTTGGTAAATCTGTAGGTATAAATTTTTTTTCTATTTCCATTCCCATATTATAATGAAACCACCTTTCTTAGTAACCCTAAAATTTTCGCAATTTTATACACTGCTGTGAAAACATACAACATTACGAAAGCACGCTCCCGCTGCGTCCGCCTCGTAGCGGTTCTATCAAGCCGACTACGCTGCCTTGATGAACCGACGGGCTACCAGCACTTTCTTAAATGTTGTATGTTTCCCACAGCAGATATAATAAATTTATTACGAAAATATTTAATTAATAATTTTTTTACAATATTTTTTAGTATAACAAATATTATACCCTTATGATATAATTAAATTCGGTTATTTACTATTATACTTATGTTAATTATAGGTTAAATGATTATATTTGACACATTAAATAAACAGGAGGTTTTAAATGAAAACAGTATATGCATTTTTAGCAGACGGATTAGAGGAAGTTGAATGTTTGATGGTTGTGGATTTACTTAGAAGAGCTAAGTTGAATGTAGTTACAGTATCCATCAAGGAAGAATTAATGGTTGAAAGTTCTCATAAGGTTAAATTCTTTGCAGACAAGACAATAGATGAAATCGACTTTGAACAGGGCGATTGTATTTTCTTGCCGGGAGGAATGCCGGGAACAACAAATTTAAGTGAGTGTGGAACATTAAAGGACCATATCATTAAGTATAATGAACAGGGTAAGTGGTTAGCAGCAATTTGCGCGGCACCAAGTATTTTTAGCAGTCTTGGTATTTTGAAGGACAAGAGGGCAACTTCATTTCCAAGTTTTGCAGACAAGATGGAATGTAAGGAATATGGCGGTGGTGTTGTAAGAGACGGCAATATTATTACAGGAAAAGGTCTAGGAGTTGCATTAGAGCTTGGACTTGAATTAATCTCATGTCTTATTGATGAGGAAACAAGTGGCAAAATAGCTGACCAGATTCAGTATAATTAGTAGAATACTGTTGAAAATATGTGGTTTAAAAGGTAGTGACAAGAAAAAGAAAATATGATATAATCATACACTGCGTCAATAGGTTACTAGGCTATGACGAGTAAAATTCAATGAATTAAATGGGATACTCATACCCGTTTTTATAACAAGGAGGAAAAATAATGAGTTTACAGGTAGAAAAGTTAGAAAATAACACAGCAAAGCTTACTATTGAAGTACCGGCAGAAGAATTTGATAAGGCCATTCAGGCAGCATATCAGAAGAACAAGAATAAATTTAACGTACCAGGATTTAGAAAAGGTAAAGTACCTTACGCTATGGTAGAAAAAATGTACGGTGCAGGCGTTTTCTATGAAGAAGCTGCAAACGAATTAATTCCAGATGCTTATGCAAATGCAGCAGCAGAAAGTGAATTAGAAATCGTTGCTCGTCCTGAAATCAATGTAACACAGATTGAAAAAGGAAAATCATTTATTTTTGAAGCTGAAGTAACACTTAAGCCTGAAATCAAACTTGGAAAGTACAAGGGAGTTAAGGTTGAAGCTATGGACACAACAGTTACAGATGAAGATGTAGCTGCTGAACTTGATAAGGTTAAGGAACAGAACGCAAGACTTGTAGCTGCTGACGATAAGGCAGTTGAAGACGGAGATCAGACAACAATCGATTTCGAAGGTTTTGTTGATGGAGTAGCATTTGAAGGTGGAAAGGGTGAAGATTACCCACTTACAATTGGTTCACATTCATTTATTGATACTTTTGAAGAACAGCTTATTGGAAAGAAAGTTGGAGAAGAAGTAGAAGTAAACGTTACATTCCCAGAACAGTATCAGGCTAAAGAACTTGCAGGAAAGCCAGCAATGTTCAAAGTAACAATTAAGGAAATTAAAGTTAAGGAATATCCTGAATTAGATGATGATTTCGCACAGGATGTTTCAGAATTTGATACATTAGATGAATACAAGGCAGACATTAAGAAGAATCTTGAAGAAAAGAAAGCACAGGAAGCTGAAGCTGATAAGGAAAGCAAGGTAATTGAAGCAATCGTTAATGATTCAGAAATGGATATTCCTGAAAAGATGATTGAAGCTCAGTGCCAGCAGATGGTTGAAGAATTTGCACAGAACATTGCTATGCAGGGAATTTCTTTTGACCAGTATATGCAGTTTACAGGTACAACTGTAGATCAGCTTACAGAACAGGTTAAGCCACAGGCTGAAGCAAGAGTACAGTCAAGCTTAGTTCTTGAAGCTATTGTTAAGGCTGAAAAGATTGAAGCATCAGATGAAGAATTTGATGAAGAAATCAAGAGAATGGCTGAAAGATATCAGATGGAAGCTGATAAGGTTAATGAATTATTATCAGATGATGATAAGAAGAACATCAGAGCTGACATCTGTGCAAGAAAGGCTGCTAAGTTAGTAGTAGAAAAAGCTAAATAAGATATTTGTTAGCATTTATTAAGGAGGTATAGATTATGGCATTAGTACCTTATGTCATTGAACAGAATTCACGTGGTGAACGTTCATATGATATTTACTCAAGATTATTAAAGGACAGAATTATTTTCTTAGGAGAAGAGATAAATGATGCAACAGCAAGTGTTGTTGTAGCACAGCTTCTATTTTTAGAATCAGAAGATCCTGGAAAAGACATTCATATGTATATCAATAGCCCGGGCGGTTCTGTTACAGCCGGTATGGCTATTTATGACACAATGAATTATGTAAAGTGTGATGTTTCAACTACTTGTATCGGTATGGCGGCAAGTATGGGAGCATTCCTCTTATCAAGTGGTGCTAAAGGAAAGAGATATGCCCTTCCAAATGCAGAAATTATGATTCATCAGCCACTTGGCGGTGCACAAGGACAGGCTACAGAAATTCAAATAGCTGCAGAGCACATTTTAAAGACTAAAAAGAAATTGAACGACATTTTGGCAGCAAATTCAGGTCAACCCGTTAAAGTTGTTGAAAAGGATACTGACAGAGACAACTGGATGAGTGCAGATGAAGCTAAAGAATATGGTTTAGTAGATCAGGTAATTAAACAGAGATAGAATGAATAAGGCACCGCAATTACTGTGGTGCCTTATGTTCAAATTTAGATTAATGCGAGGTTATTATGGCAAATAAAAATATAACTGATAACAATTTGCGCTGTTCTTTTTGCGGTAGAAGTGAGAATCAGGTTAGAAGACTTATAGCAGGTCCGAACAATGCATACATTTGTGATGAATGTGTTGAGATTTGTGCAAGCATAGTTGATGATGAAATCTATGGTGATGAAAAGAAAAGTGCAAGTGATGAAATCAATTTACTAAAGCCTAAAGAAATAAAAGAATTCTTGGATCAATATGTTATTGGACAGCAGGAAGCAAAGAAAGTTCTTTCAGTTGCTGTTTACAACCATTACAAGAGAGTATTGGCGGACAAAGATTTAGATGTAGAATTACAGAAGTCAAATATATTACTACTTGGTCCAACAGGTTCAGGTAAAACATATCTTGCTCAAACATTAGCCAAAATTTTAAATGTACCTTTTGCAATTGCAGATGCTACAACATTAACAGAGGCTGGTTATGTTGGTGAAGATGTTGAAAATATTCTGCTTAAATTAATTCAGGCAGCAGACTATGATATTGAGAGAGCAGAACATGGTATTATTTATATAGATGAAATCGATAAGATTACAAAGAAATCAGAGAATGTTTCTATTACAAGAGACGTTTCAGGTGAAGGTGTTCAGCAGGCTTTGCTTAAAATCTTAGAAGGAACAGAAGCCAGTGTTCCACCACAGGGTGGAAGAAAACATCCACAGCAGGAACTTATCCCTATTGATACTACAAATATTTTATTTATTTGTGGTGGAGCTTTTGCAGGACTTGATAAGATTATTGAAAGAAGACTTGATAAGAGTTCAATAGGTTTCAATACTGAAATTGCTGAGAAATCTGAAATTGTTGAAGATGAATTGTTGAAGGAAGTTATGCCGGAAGATTTAGTTAAGTTCGGTTTGATTCCTGAATTTATCGGAAGAGTACCGGTAACAGTTACATTAGATTATTTAGATGAAAAAGCATTAGAAAAGATTTTAACAGAACCAAAGAATGCTTTAGTTAAACAGTATAAGAAATTGTTTGAGTTAGATGGAGTTAAACTAACATTTACAGATGAAGCGATAAACGCTATTGCCAAATTAACTGTTAAGAGAAAAACAGGTGCAAGAGGCCTTAGAGCAATTATTGAAAATGTTATTATGGATATTATGTATGAGACACCATCTGACGAATCAATAAAAGAATGTATTATAAATGAAGATGTGGTAAATGGATTAGCGGATCCTGAAATAATTTATAATTCGGTAATCCCTAAAAAGAATACTACAAAAAAGAAATAATTAGCCACATTTAAGTTGCTATTACAAGGAGAAGACATGTCAGAGAACTTAAAAACTTTTCCGGTTATACCATTAAGAGGCCTTACTATTATACCGGGAACAACTGTTCATTTTGACGTTCGCAGAAAAGCATCAATTGCAGCAGCAGAAGAGTCAATGATTGACGATAAAGAATTGTTTGTTGTTGCACAAAAAGACCCGGTGGAAGACACACCGGGTTTTGATGGTATATACAAGGTTGGAACAGTTGTAGTTGTAAAGCAGTTAAATAAACTTCCTGATGACGTGGTAAGAGTTATGGTGGAGGCAAAAGCTAAAGGAGAAATACAGTCTTTATACATGGCTGATGGACATTTTGCCGGGGAAGTTTCAATTATAGAAGAAGATAAAAATACTTTAACAGAGGCGCAGGAAGAAGCTTATGTTAGAGAATTAAGAGATACTTTAAAATTATTCGAGGGTAAGGTAAGAGAATTATCTCCTTCAAGTTTAAGAGGTTTGTTAGATATTAGTAATATTGAAACTCTAATGAACCAGATTTTAATGAGAATAAAAGTAGGATATAAATTAAAACAGGAATACTTGGAACAGAACAGTATTGAAGATAAATTTACTACTATATATTCGTTCCTTGCAAAAGAAAATGAAGTTGCACAGGTTAGAAATGAGATTATAGAAAAAGTTAAACAACGTTTAGAAAAAAGTCAGAAGGAACATATTCTTCGCGAACAGATGCAGATTATCAAAGAAGAATTAGGGGATGACTTTGACGCAGAAACAGATCAGCTTGAAGAGAAGATTAATAATTTAAACGCAGATGACAGTGTTAAAGAAAAATTATTAAAAGAACTTTCAAGATATAAATCAGCCATGGGTAATCCGGCAGAAGGTAACATTATTAGAACCTATTTGGAAACAATGTTAGATTTGCCATGGAACAATGAAACAGAAGAAAATCCCAACCTGCAGAATGCAGAGGAAATTTTAAATAGAGACCATTACCAATTAACTAAAGTTAAAGAAAGAATTTTAGAATTTTTAGCTGTAAGACAATTGACTATGGCAAAGGGTGAGGCACCGATTATTTGTCTTGTGGGACCTCCGGGAACAGGTAAGACAAGTATTGCAAAATCAATTGCAGAGGCACTTAACAAGAAATATGTTAGAATATCATTAGGTGGTGTTAGTGATGAGTCAGAAATTCGCGGACACCGTAAAACATATTTAGGAGCAATGCCAGGTAGAATCCTTAAAGGACTAAAGCAGGCAGGAAGTTCTAATCCTTTAATTTTATTTGATGAAATAGATAAAATGGGACAGGGAGTTCATGGAGATCCGGCGTCAGCCTTATTAGAAGTGTTGGATTCAGAGCAGAACTCAAAGTTTAGAGATAATTACGCTGAAATACCAATTGATTTATCAAAGGTTTTATTTGTGGCAACAGCTAATGACGCAGGCACAATTCCAAGACCTTTACTTGACAGAATGGAAATAATAGAAATTGAAGGTTATACTCAAAACGAAAAATTCCATATTGCCAAGGAACATTTAATTAGTAAAGAATTTGAAAAAAATGGTATAAAGAAAAGCTGGTTATCCATCACAGATGAAGCAATTAACAGTATTATCCGCTACTATACAAGAGAAGCAGGTGTAAGACAGTTAGAAAGAGAAATTTCAAAGATTTGTCGCAAAGCAGCAGGTCTTATTATCAAAAACAACAAAAAGCGTTTAAAGGTTACTTCAAAGAATATTGAAAAATATCTTGGAAGAAAGATTTTTGACGATGACAAGGCTAATGAAAAGAATGATATTGGTATTGTAAGAGGACTTGCCTGGACAGCAGTTGGTGGAACAACTTTACAAATTGAAGTAAACACAATGCCTGGCAAGGGTCAGCTGAAATTAACAGGTCAGTTAGGCGATGTTATGAAAGAATCTGCACAGATTGCACTTTCTTATGTAAGAAGCATTGCAGGTAAGTATGGCGTGGCAGATGATTACTTTGAAAAACATGACATACATATTCATGTTCCGGAAGGGGCAGTGCCAAAGGATGGGCCGTCAGCAGGTATCACCATGGCAACAGCAATACTTTCGGCTGTTACAAACAGAGAAGTGAACTGTAAAGTTGCAATGACCGGTGAAATTAATTTACGAGGGAAGGTTATGCCAATTGGTGGATTAAAAGAAAAGTTATTGGCAGCAAAGAACGCAGGTATTAAGATTGTAGTAGTACCTAAGAAGAACAAATCAATGCTTGAAGAAATATCAAAAGAGATAACAGGCGGAATGAAAATTGTTCTGGCTGAAACAATGGATGATGTTATAAAGATTGCATTAGTTTAGAATTTGATTTACAGTGAAAGATAGGAGAGAAGATGATAGTTAAAAATGTTGAATTGGAAACAGTTTGTGGAATAACAAGTAAATTACCGGAAAATACAATGCCGGAAATTGCTTTTGCAGGAAAGTCAAATGTAGGAAAATCATCATTAATAAATGGTTTGGTTAATAGAAAAGCATTGGCTAGAACATCTTCTCAGCCGGGAAAAACTCAGACAATTAATTTTTACAATGTAAATAAGGAAATGTATTTCGTAGACCTACCGGGGTATGGTTATGCCAGCGTGTCTAAGGAAATAAAAGCAAAGTGGGGCAGGATGATTGAAAATTATCTTCATACTTCACAAATGTTGCAGGCAGTGTTTTTGTTAATAGACATAAGACATGAGCCATCAAAGAATGACGTTAATATGTATGAGTGGATTTTGGCAAACGGCTATGAACCGATTATCATAGCAACTAAGTTAGATAAGATAAAAAGAAGTCAGGTTCAGAAGAACATCAAAATGATTCGTCAGGGATTAAATGTAATTCCGGGAACAAAGATTTTACCATTCTCAGCTCAGACAAAGCAGGGAAAAGAAGAAATTTTACAGGTTATAGAAGAATTAGCAAAAGGTACAGTAGAGGAGTAGAATATGGCAATAGAAACAGAAACTTTATACAAGTTAATGATTATGCATATGTTAAATAAAGTAGAATTTCCATTGACTAACTCACAGATTGCACAATTCTTTTTGGAAAATGAATATACAAATTATTTTGCTGTGCAGAAAGCAATTAATGAACTTATTGAGGATGGGTTTGTTTTTTCAAATGTAAACAGAAATACATCATATTACCATTTATCATCAGAGGGGAGAGAGAGTCTTAAATTCTTCGAGAACAAAATACCTAACCAGGTTATTGATGATATAGATATGTTTTTGGTTGACAACAGATACGAACTTAGAAACGAGGTAGGTACGGTGTCTGATTATTACAGGGCTTCTAATGGAGACTATGTGGTACATTGTCAGGTAAAAGAAGGTGACAGCACGTTAATTGAGCTGAATATTTCAACCCCTGATAAGCACATGGCATCTAAGATGTGTACTAATTGGGAAGCAATGAACAACAGTCAAAAAATATATCAGTTTGTAATTGATAATCTTACTAAGTAATTGGAGGAAAAAGTGGCACATATTGATCAGAGTAAAATTAGAAATTTTTGTATTATAGCTCATATAGACCATGGTAAATCAACTTTGGCAGACAGAATAATTGAAATGACAGGTCTTTTAACAAACAGGGAAATGCAGGCTCAGGTTCTTGATAATATGGAACTTGAAAGAGAAAGAGGCATTACAATTAAGTCTCAGGCAGTTCGTACTGTTTATAAGGCAAAAGATGGCGAGGAATATATTTTCAATTTAATTGATACACCGGGCCATGTGGATTTCAACTATGAGGTTTCAAGAAGTTTGGCAGCATGTGATGGTGCAGTGTTGGTAGTTGATGCGGCACAGGGCGTTGAGGCACAGACTTTGGCAAATGTTTATTTGGCATTAGACCATGACTTGGAAGTATTTCCGGTTATTAACAAGATAGATTTACCATCAGCAGATCCTGACAGGGTAAAAGCTGAAATCGAAGATGTTATTGGTCTTGAGGCGGAAGATGCACCTCTTATTTCTGCAAAAACAGGTTTAAACTGTGAGGATGTATTAGAGGCAATTGTAAAAAATATACCGGCACCAACCGGTGATGCAAATGCACCTTTACAGGCTTTAATATTTGATAGTCTATATGACTCATATAAAGGGGTTATTGTATTTTGCCGTGTTAAGGAAGGTACAGTAAAACCGGGAATGAATATAAAAATGATGGCAACAGGTGCAGTGGCAAATGTTGTAGAAGTTGGATATTTTGGTGCAGGTCAGTTTATTCCATGTGATGAATTACCGGCAGGAATGGTAGGCTACATAACAGCCAGCATTAAAAATGTGTCAGATACAAAAGTTGGTGATACAGTTACAAATGCGGATGCCCCATGCGATAATCCGCTTCCGGGATATAAAGAAGTTCAGCCAATGGTTTATTGTGGCTTGTATCCGGCTGATGGAGCAAAGTATCCGGATTTAAGAGATGCTTTAGAAAAATTACAGTTAAATGATGCAGCGTTAAAATTTGAACCTGAAACATCAATCGCTTTAGGTTTTGGTTTCAGATGCGGATTCCTAGGCTTGCTCCATTTGGAAATTATTCAGGAAAGACTAGAGAGAGAATATGGACTTGACCTTGTCACAACAGCACCGTCTGTTATTTATAAGGTATACAAAGAAAATGGTGAGGTGATTGAACTTACTAATCCAACTAATCTTCCAGATCCAAGTGAAATCGCTTATATGGAAGAACCTATTGTTAGTGCAGAGATAATGGTTACAACAGAATTTATCGGTGCCATTATGGAACTTTGCCAGCAACGAAGAGGAACATATATTAGCATGGAATATGTAGAAGGACAAAGAGCACTCCTTAAATACGATATTCCATTAAATGAAATTATTTATGATTTCTTTGATGCTTTAAAATCACGTTCAAGGGGATATGCATCTTTCGATTATGAGTTAAAGGGATACGAACAGGCTAAGTTAGTTAAACTTGATATTCTTATTAATAAAGATGAAGTAGATGCTTTATCATTTATAGTTCCTGAAGCGTCAGCATATGAACGTGGAAGAAAAATGTGTGAGAAGTTAAAGAAAGAAATTCCAAGACAGATGTTTGAAGTACCTATTCAGGCAGCGGTTGGTAGCAAAGTAATTGCAAGAGAAACTGTTAAGGCAATGAGAAAAGACGTATTGGCAAAATGTTATGGTGGTGACATTTCCCGTAAGAGAAAACTTCTTGAAAAACAGAAGGAAGGAAAGAAGAGAATGCGTCAGGTTGGAAACGTAGAAATTCCACAGAGTGCATTTATGGCAGTTTTAAAATTAGATGAAGAATAAAATATATAGAAATATGTATTTGTAATTATAAGAATTTTTACAGTGCCAAAGAATACTAGATGTTAGTTTTCTTTGGCATTGTCAGGTTATATTATAAAATTCAGCTTTTGGCTAATCAGGTAAAAATGTAGTATATTGTGTTTTTATTAGGTGAAAATGAAGATTGGCATATATGTTGGAAGTTGAATGGATATACAGGGAAGGAAAAGAAATGAACAGTAAGCAGTTGGAAATATATATTCATATTCCTTTTTGCGTGAGAAAGTGTGATTATTGTGATTTTTTATCAATGAGCATGGATGAAGGTACAAAAAGAGAATATGTAAATGCTTTGGTTAGAGAGATAGAATTAAGCAAAGAAAAAATGGAAGGCAGGGTTATTACAAGCGTTTTCATAGGTGGTGGAACTCCGTCAATTTTGCAGGAAAATTTTATTACAAAAATTATGGAGGCAGTAAAAAACAATTGCCACTTATCTGATGATGCAGAGATTACTATTGAGTGTAACCCTGGAACTGTAACAGAAGCAAAATTAAACAGTTACAAAGAGGCAGGCATTAACCGAATCAGCTTTGGACTTCAGTCTGCAAATGATCAGGAACTTAAAAGTATTGGTCGTATTCATGATTTTGCAAAATTCAAAGAAAGTTATGAGTTGGCAAGAAAAGTAGGCTTTGAAAATATAAATGTTGATGTAATGAGTGCTTTACCGGGACAGACAGTTGAAAGTTACAAGCATACATTGGAGAGTGTGTTGGCAATGGAACCGGAGCATATTTCAGCTTATAGCCTTATTGTTGAAGATGGAACTCCATTGCAGGAAAGAGTCCAGGAGGCGGAAAGCAAAAATATTAATATTTTACCGGACGAAGATGAAGAAAGAGAAATGTACTATTTAACTGAAAAAATGTTGGAAGAAAAGGGATACGTACATTATGAAATATCAAACTATGGCAAGCCGGGATTTCAATGCAGGCATAATATAGGTTATTGGAAAAGAGTTGATTATCTGGGCTTTGGTCTGGGGGCAGCCTCTTTATATAACGACAGTAGATACAGTAACACTGAAGATATTGACAAATACATTAGTTTGCTTTTAGATGGCAAAGATGCGGACAGCGATTTTTATGGCGACAGTTTTATTTATCAGGATGATATTTGGGATATAACAGAGGATGCTATTTCTGTAATAGAAGGAAAAATACAGCGGTTGACCGAAAAGGATAAAAAAGAAGAATTTATGTTTTTGGGACTAAGGATGATTGAGGGAATTTCAAAAGAAAAATTTCATCAGGCATTTGACAGAAAATACGATAGCGTATATGGAGAGGTAACAGAAAAATTAGTGCAGCAGGGACTTATAGAGGTAAATGGTGACAATGTACGTTTAACTAAAAGAGGCGTAGATTTAAGCAATTACGCAATGTCACAGTTTCTGTTGTAAGATTTATTTTAGTTTTGTGTAAGCTTATTATGTTTCGTGTAAGTTTACCAAGATTACATTGTGAACTTTGTGTGATAACTGTTTATAAATGTTGTTGGTAAAATTTGGTTATGATATACTTGTAAAGTCAAAAGAAATAGGGGGGGATATTGTAGATTAAGGAAAGAAAAAATAGAAATGAAACTATATGGTCAAGCAATATTATGAAAAGAAAGCGAGGTAAAGAGATGGAAAAATACAAGTATTTGGTAATTTTTATTGCATTAGTTACTTTTGGATTAGTAGGTTGTGGAAATACTAATACCAGTGATAAGGGAACAGAAGCAACAACAAGTAGACAGGAAGTTGAAAGCTACGCAAAAAATCAAACCAGTGTGTTATGTGATTATTATAAGGATGAATCAGGAGTATGGCATGCTGAAGGAAAACAATATACTTACAGACTTATATTAACAGGAAAAAGTAAGAATGCTGCTAAAAAGTCTAAATTTGTGGTTCTTTCAAACGACAAAAATATTACTTTCCAAGATGTAGCAGATAGCATGTTATCAAATAATTCAGAAGACCGATTTGATGAAAACAAGACGATAATAGTTGAAATGGAATAATTGATAAATCAAAGAATTTGTGATGATTAATGATGTAACTTTGAATAAGAAGACAGCTCTTTTTTTGGAGCTGTCTTCTTATATAATAGAAAAAAATTGGAACTCCTATTAAATAAAAATAATTTGTTATGGATGCACACTAGAACGAAAATAAAATTCTTTGATTCTTTTGGAATAGATAGTATAATATAAAACATATTATAAATTACAAACGGAAAAGAGGGATTATTATGGACAGAAAAACAATATGCATTTACGGATCATTCTCACCTTACGTTTCAGAAGAAAAGTTAAAACCATACTATGATATGGGAAAGAAGTTAGGAGAAAAGTACGACCTTATTTATGGAGGGGGTGCAGATAGTACACTTGGATATATGGCAAGAGGAATGCACGACGGAGGTGCTTACATAACAGGTGTATATCCAAAGGCATTTAAGGATATGAACGTGTTCAAAGGATGTGATAAGGAAATTGTTTGTGATTCAATGGCTGAGCGCAAAGGACATTTTGAATCGGAAGCTGACGTGTTCATTGTTTTACCAGGTGGCGTTGGAACAATGGATGAGTTATTTGAAGCAATTGTATTAATCGAAAAGTATATGATTGAAGGAAAAGTAATTATTTTTAACCACAATGGTTTTTATGATACATTACTTAAATTTATGGATGAAATGAAGGAACAGGGAATGTTCCACTGCGATTTATCAAGGGTGTATAGCGTGGCAAATACATTTGAAGATATTGAAAAGATGATTGTGAAATAATAAAAATTTGACTAAATTGCAAATGTGTAGTAAAGTACAAAATACAAGCTGTTCATAAAGTAAACTATTGTGAACAGCTTTTGTTGTGGTTAAAAGGAGATACAGAATGATAAAATTTTTAATTGACTCAGGTTCTGATTGTAATAAGGAACAGTTACAGGAAAAAGGGATAGAGTACATACCAATAGCAATTAGTATAGGAGATAAGAGTTTTAGAGACGGCGAAATTTCTAAGGATGAATTTTATAAATTAACACAGGAATCAGAGGAGTTCCCTAAAACAGCGCAGCCATCACCGCAGGATTTTATTGATATATTTGAAAAAATTAAGGCAGATGGAGACGAACTTATATGTATTTTACTTTCATCAGGTTTAAGTGGCTTGATTCAAAGTGCCACATTAGCTAAGAACATGGTTGAATATGATAAGATACATATAGTTGATTCGTTATCGGCTACTTTTGTTATCAAAGTTTTAGTTGATTATGGTATTCAGCTAAGAGACAGTGGGAAGACAGCAGAAGAAATAGTTGCTGCTATTAAAGAAATTCAGCCAAAGGTTAGAATGTATGCAGTGCTTGATACATTGGATAATTTGTATAAAGGTGGTCGCTTGTCAAAAATCGAAGCAGGAATTGGCACAATTGCAAAAATAAAACCTTTAATTTATTTTACAGAAGATGGAAAAGTAGGTATTAAGGCAAAGAGCATTGGAAAGAAAAAAGCTTTAAATGATATTATGAAGTTGATTTCAAACGACACAATTAATACAGACTTCCCGGTTTACAGCATGTATTCAATTGGAACTGTAAATAATGAAACTTTTACAGACAGATTGAAAGAAGCTAATATTGAAGTTTCAGACAGATTACAGATTGGACCAACAATTGGTACACACATCGGACCTGAAGCATACGGAATTGTTTATGTGGCAGAGTAATTCTTGGTTTATGGTCTTATATAAGAACAAAGAAAATAAGAAAATATAAAGCATTAACATAAAATCAATTAAAGTGTTTATGTTAAAGAGAATAAGAAAGTTGTTGTTAGGATAATATTCTATAGTTTAACGGACTTAAGAGTATTAAAATAATGACAACTTTTTTTAACATTTAATTTACAATTCTTTTTAAAATAAAGTGTTGACAAAGAATATTGATAGTGATAGATTAGACCATAGAAAAGATGTTAGCACTCAAACAACACGAGTGCTAATAATCTTAAAACCATAGAAAGGAGTAATCTATGGAACTGAATGAAAGAAAAGAAAAGATTCTGGATGCAGTAATTAGGAATTACTTAGAGACAGGGGAACCGGTTGGCTCAAGAACAATTTCTAAATACACAGATTTGAATCTTAGTTCAGCAACAATCAGAAATGAAATGTCTGATCTTGAGGAAATGGGTTATATAGTTCAGCCTCATACATCAGCAGGTAGAATTCCTACTGATAAAGGTTATCGATTTTACGTAGACCACATGCTCAAAGATAAGATGTCAGAATTAGATGAGCGTGAGAAGAAGGTTAGCGAGAAGGAAGACTTTTTAATTGAAAAAGTTGACAAGGTTGAGACACTTCTCCAGAATATGGCAAAGGTTTTAGCAAACAATACAAACTATGCCACAATGGTTTCTTCTCCAAAGTCTCAGGGAAACAAAATCAAATTCATACAGTTATCTGTACTTGAAGAAAAACAGTTGTTGTGCACAGTGGTTTCCGATAAGAACCATGTAGTGAATAAGATTGTTAATGTTGACAGAGTTGTAAGTCAGGAAATGATAGTGAGACTTAACGTGGCGCTCAATACAGCACTTGCAGGTTTGACTTTAGAGGAAATTAACTTAGGTGTTATTTCAGCATTGACTTCACAGGCAGGTGAATATGAGGATTTGGTTAATGAAGTGCTTAAAGCAATAACAGAAGCCATTTCCACTGAGGAGCAAATGAAGATTTACACATCAGGAGCAACAAATATTTTTAAATATCCTGAACTTAGTGATAAGGAAAGAGCAAGTCAGCTTCTTACCACACTGGAAGAAAAATCACAGTTAACAGAATTGATTAATGAAAGTGATGAGGAAACCGGAATTCAGGTTTACATCGGTGATGAGAGTCCGGTTCAGTCCATGAAGGATTGCAGTGTTGTAACTGCTACTTACGAATTAGAAGATGGTTTCAAAGGAACAATTGGTATCATTGGTCCAAAGAGAATGGATTATGAAAAGGTTGTTGAAACATTAAGAGTTGTAAAAGAACAGTTAAATGAAAACTTTAACGACAAAGAATAAATTTAGAAAGGAAAGTCCAATGGAAAAGGAAAATAAGGACTTGGAAGAAAACCAGGAAGTGGATGTGGAAGAAACATCTACAGTGGAAGAGAACCAAGAAGTTGAGAATTCAGAAGAGAAGGCTGAAGAATCTAATGAAACACAGGAAACGGAAGATGCTTCAGAAGAGAAAACTGAAAAGAAAAAGAAAAAAGGCTTTAAGCGAAAAGATAAGAGAGATGAGCAAATAGAAGAACTTAATGATAAATATCAAAGACTATTTGCAGAATTTCAAAATTTTAGAAGCAGAAGTGATAAAGAAAAAACAGCAATGTTTGAAACAGGCGCAAAATCAATTATTGAAAAGATTTTACCTGTAGTTGATAACTTCGAAAGAGGAGTTGCAGCACTTAGTGAAGAAGATTTAGAATCACCTGTAGGACAGGGAATGAATCTTATATATAAACAGTTACTTCAGACTCTTGAAGATATTGGAGTTGAAGCAATTGAGGCGAAGGGAAAGGAATTTGATCCTGAACTTCACAATGCTGTAATGCATGAAGACAATGACGAACTTGGTGAAAACGTTGTGTCAGAGGAATTACAGAAAGGGTATAAATACAGAGATGCAGTGGTAAGACACAGTATGGTAAAAGTAGCTAATTAGTTTTATTTGAAATAATCATATATTTATTAGGAGGAAAATAAAATGGGAAAGATTATTGGTATTGATTTAGGAACAACAAACTCATGTGTAGCTGTTATGGAAGGTGGAGAACCTACAGTTATCACAAATGCAGACGGAGCAAGAACAACTCCATCAGTAGTAGCATTTAAGAAAGATGGAGAAAGATTAGTTGGTGAGCAGGCTAAACGTCAGGCTGTTACAAACGCAGAAGGAACAATCTCATCAATTAAAAGACATATGGGAACAGATTACAAGGCAAATGTAGCAGGAAAAGAATATACACCACAGGCTATTTCAGCTATGATTCTTCAGAAGTTAAAAGCTGATGCAGAAGCTTATCTTGGTGAAAAAGTTACAGAAGCTGTTATTACAGTACCTGCTTACTTTAACGATGCTCAGAGACAGGCTACAAAAGATGCCGGTAAGATTGCAGGACTTGATGTTAAGAGAATTATCAACGAGCCAACAGCCGCAGCTTTAGCTTATGGTCTTGACAACGAAGGCGAACAGAAGATTATGGTATACGATTTAGGTGGTGGTACATTTGATGTATCTGTTATCGAAATCGGTGATGGCGTAATCGAAGTTTTAGCAACAAACGGTGATAACAAACTTGGTGGTGATGACTTTGATAAGAAAGTTATGGACTACATGGTAGCAGACTTTAAGTCAAAGACAGGAATTGACCTTTCAGGTGACAAGATGGCTATGGAAAGAATTAAAGCTGAAGCAGAAGATGCAAAGAAGAAACTTTCATCAGCTACTCAGGTTGAAATTAACATCCCATTCATTACAGCAAATGAACAGGGACCACAGCATTTAAATATGACACTTACAAAGGCTAAATTTGATGAATTAACAAGAGACTTAGTTGAAAGAACAGCAATCCCTGTACAGAATGCTTTAAAGGATGCAGGAATTTCAGCATCAGAACTTAGCAAAGTATTATTAGTTGGTGGTTCTACAAGAATCCCTGCTGTACAGGATAAGGTAAAACAGTTAACAGGTCATGAACCTTCCAAGAAGATGAATCCTGATGAATGTGTTGCACTTGGTGCTTCAATTCAGGGTGGTAAATTAGCAGGTGATGCAGGTGCCGGCGATATCCTTCTTCTTGATGTAACTCCACTTTCATTATCAATTGAAACAATGGGTGGTGTAGCTACAAGACTTATTGAAAGAAACACAACAATTCCTACAAAGAAGAGCCAGATTTTCTCAACAGCAGCAGATAACCAGACAGCCGTTGATATCAATGTTGTACAGGGTGAAAGACAGTTTGCCAGAGATAATAAATCACTTGGTCAGTTCAGACTTGATGGAATTCCACCAGCAAGAAGAGGTGTTCCACAGATTGAAGTTACATTCGATATTGATGCAAACGGTATCGTAAATGTATCAGCTAAGGACCTTGGAACAGGTAAGGAACAGCACATCACAATTACAGCAGGTTCAAATATGTCAGATGAAGATATTGATAAGGCTGTAAAAGAAGCTGCAGAATTTGAAGCAGCTGATAAGAAACGTAAGGAAGCAATTGATGCTAAGAACGAAGCTGATTCAATTATCACACAGACAGAAACAGCAATGAATGAAGCTGGTGATAAATTGGCAGATGCTGATAAGCAGGCTGTTCAGGCTGACATTGATGCATTAAAAGCAACAGTAGCAGCAATTGGTGAAAATGAACCAACAGAAGCTCAGGTTGAAGAATTAAAGGCTGGAAAAGAAAAATTAATGAATTCTGCACAGCAGTTATTCTCAAAGATGTATGAACAGGCACAGGCTGCAGGAGCACAGGGTGCAGGTCCTGACATGGGAGCAGGTTCAAAACCCGAAGATGATGTAGTAGATGGAGACTTTACAGAGGTTTAAAATAGATCATGGCAGATAAAAGAGATTATTATGAAGTGCTAGGCGTTGATAAGAACGCTGACGAAGCAACAATAAAGAAAGCATATAGAAAATTAGCCAAGAAATATCATCCCGATGCAAATCCGGGTGATGAGGAAGCTGCCACAAAATTTAAAGAGGCATCTGAAGCATACGCAGTGCTTAGTGATGCAGACAAGAGAAGACAGTATGACCAGTTTGGTCATGCTGCCTTTGATGGTGGTGCAGGTGGCTCCGGCGGATTTGATTTTAACAATTTTGACTTCGGTGATATTTTTGGCGGAAGTGGATTTGGAGACATTTTTGGCGACCTATTCGGTGGCGGTGGACGTAGAGGCCCTAGCAATGGACCAAGACGTGGAGCCGACGTTAGAACAGGACTCCGTATTACTTTTGAAGAGGCTGTATTTGGCTGTAAGAAAGAAGTTACAACTAACTTTAAGGAAGAATGTAGCACTTGTAAAGGTAGTGGAGCAAAGCCAGGCACATCTCCTGAAACATGTAGCAAATGTGGTGGTAAAGGACAGTATGTATCACGTCAGCAGACTATGTTTGGCATGATGCAAAGCACACAGGTTTGCCCGGACTGTAATGGTACAGGTAAAGTCATTAAAGAAAAATGTCCGGACTGTCATGGAGTAGGCTACAAGTCTACAAGAAAGAAAATCACAATTGATATCCCTGCAGGTATAGACGATATGCAGAGAATCAGAAAAACAGGAGAAGGCGAGCCTGGAATAAATGGTGGCCCAAGAGGTGATTTACTTGTAGATATCAGAGTAATTCCAAGTAATGAATTTGAACGTAATGGAATGGATTTATATACAACAACATCTATATCTTTTGCACAGGCTGCTTTAGGTGGCGACATTCGTGTTAAGACAGTAGATGGCGATGTTAAGTTCAACATTAAGCCTGGAACACAAACAGGTACCCGCATTAGATTAAGAGGAAAAGGTGTATGCAATGTACACAATCAGAATGCAAGAGGTGATCAGTATTCAACACTAGTTGTTAAGGTTCCAACAAAACTTAACAATGAACAAAAAGACTTAATCAAGAAACTTGACGAGATTTCAGGAAATTCATTAAAGGAATTTGATGATAACAAATCAGAACACGAGAAAACAAAAAAGAAGAAAAAGAAATTTTTCTAGTTTAGGAAATATGGATGGAAAAGAGCTGTCGCTTTAACAATTTAGAGTTGTTAAGGCACGGCTCTTTTGGTTATATCTTATTTGTGTGGCTCTATTCATTCTTTTGTCTTTTGGCTTAATTTGCTATTGCTCGGGGGATACAGTTATGGCAGGTATTATGGTGTTTCCACCCCTAAGGAGTCATAACAATCTAAAGGGGTGGAAAAAACTGAAAATATAGAAAAATATGAGAAGAAAAAATCGAAGAAATGTCTGAAAATCCACCCCTAAGAAGTCATAACAATCTAAAGGGGTGGAAAAAACTGAAAATATAGAAAAATATGAGAAGAAAAAATCGAAGAAATGTCAGAAAATCCACCCCTAAGAAGTTATAACAATCTAAAGGGGTGGAAAAAACTGAAAATATAGAAAAATATGAGAAGAGAAAATTGAAGAAATGTCAGGAAATCCACCCCTAAGGAGTCATAACAATCTAAAGGGGTGGAAAAAACTGAAAATATAGAAAAATATGAGAAGAAAAAATCGAAGAAATGTCAGAAAATCCACCCCTAAGAAGTTATAACAATCTAAAAGGGTGGAAAGATTGAAAATATCTAAAAATGATAAGAAAACAAATGACAAGAAAATTGATAAATTTGCTTAAATTCTCTATGTGTGTTATGATATTTTAGTTTTATAGTAATAATTTATAAATATGAATTGAAAAGAAGATTGGAGTTTCTATGAAGTGGAATAAATATAGATTGAAAACTACAACACAGGCAAGTGATTTCGTGTGTAGTATTTTAATTGATCTTGGAATAACAGGTATGGAAGTTGAAGATAATATACAACTAACAGAGGAAGAGAAAAAAGCACAATTTATAGATTATTTAGCAGATTTGCCGGAAGATGATGGAACAGCTTATGTAAGTTTTTACACAGAGGAAGATTCACAGGATGCGGACAATGAAAAGTTACTTGATACTTTGAGAGAAAAGTTAAAAGAAGCAAAGTCATTTCTAGATGTAGGTGAAGGCACCATCGAGAAAACTATGACAGAAGATGTAGACTGGGTAAACAATTGGAAGAAATATTTCAAGTCATTTACAGTAGATAATTTCTTCATTAAGCCAACTTGGGAAGAACTTGATGAAAGTCACAAGAACATGGAAATGATAGAAATTGATCCGGGAACTGCATTTGGCACAGGAAAACATGACACAACTCAGCTTTGTATTAAGCAGCTTATAAAATATGTAAAGCCGGGAGATAAAGTTTTGGATTTAGGTTGCGGAAGCGGCATACTTTCAATTGTTGCAAAAAAACTAGGAGCAGCAGAAGTTACAATGACTGACATTGACCCGGCGGCAATTGAAGCTGTAGGAGAAAATTTTGCAGTAAATAAGATGTTAATGGACGATGTGGAAGTGCTTGCTGGAAATATATTGGAAGATACAAAAATGCAGAAAAAATTTGAAACAGAGAAATATGACATTGTTGTAGCAAACATTTTGGCTGACGTAATTATTCCAATAGCAGGAATAGTTGACAGATTTTTAAAACCAAACGGCATATTTATTTCATCAGGAATTATTTATATGAAAGAAGACGATGTAAAAGAAGCCGTAAAAAAGAATGAAAAATTACAATTAACAGATGTGGTAAAGCAGGGCGATTGGCGCGCAGTTATGGCAAAATTACAGTAAAATATTTAGGAGAAAAAATGTACAGATTTTTTGTTGAACCAAATCAAATTGGGGAAGAATCAATAGTAATAGTTGGAAAAGACGTGAATCATATAAAAAATGTTTTGCGTATGAAAATTGGCGAGACAATCTTAATAAGTGACGGAAGTGACAAGGAATACATTTGTAGTGTGGAGAAAATTGCAGATGATGAAATCACAGCAAAAATAGAAGATATTAATGGCGAAACAAGAGAGTTACCAATTAAAGTTACTTTGTTTCAGGCATTGCCTAAAGGTGACAAAATGGAAACCATTATACAGAAAATGGTGGAACTTGGTGCTTATCAGATAGTGCCAATGTCAACAAAACGTTGCGTAGTGAAATTAGATGCAAAGAAGGCAGCTAATAAAGTGAAACGCTGGAATGCCATTGCGGAAAGTGCCGCAAAACAGTCAAAGCGCGGTATTATACCGGAAGTAGCAGAGGTTCATACTTTTAAAGAGGCTGTGGAAAAAGCAAAAGAACTGGATATGATTCTCATACCTTATGAAGAAGCAAAAAATATGGTATATACAAGAGAGATTATTTCAAAAATTGAACCAGGTATGTCTGTGGGAATTTTTATTGGCTCAGAAGGTGGTTTTTCTAAAGAGGAAGTTCAAACAGCAAAAGACAATGGAGCAGAAGAAATAACTCTTGGTAAAAGAATATTGCGTACAGAAACGGCGGGTATGACAGTGATGGCTGTTTTAATGTACTTAATGGAGGAATAAAATGGAAGCATATTTTGATAATTCAGCAACAACCAAGGTATCTGAAGCTGTAAAAGATATTGTTGTAAAAGTAATGGTGGAAGACTATGGAAATCCATCGTCAATGCATATGGTTGGCGTTAATGCTGAAAAATATTTAAAAACAGCTCAGGAAAATATAGCTAAAATATTGAAGGTAGACCCAAAGGAAATTTATTTTACATCAGGTGGTACTGAGTCAAATAACTGGGCTATTAGAGGTGCAGTGGAAGCTAATAAGCGAAACGGTAATAAAATTATAACAACAATGGTTGAGCATGCTTCCGTAAAAAGTCCAATGAAGTATCTTGAAAATCAGGGATGCGAAGTAACGTATTTGCCCGTTGATGAGTATGGCGTTGTTAGCATTGATGCTTTAAAAGAAGCAATGAGCGAAGATACAATTTTAGTTTCAATAATGTATGTAAACAACGAGGTTGGAGCTATTGAACCTGTTGAAGAAATAGGTAAGTATATAAAAAGTGTAAATAAAAATGTTATTTATCACGTTGATGCAATTCAGGCTTTTGGTAAGCTGGAAATAAAACCAAGAAAAAGCAACATTGATGTATTGACGGTTAGTGGTCATAAGATTCATGGACCAAAGGGAACAGGTTTTATGTACCTAAAGAAAAATGCGAAAGTTAATCCATTTATTTTAGGTGGTGGTCAGCAGGAAGGAATGCGTTCAGGAACAGAAAATGTTCCGGGAATTGCAGGTATCGGACAGGCAGCAAAAGACTGTTATGATAATTTGCAGGAAAATGTTTCTAAAATGACAGAGTTAAAAGACTACCTAATTGACAGTTTGCAGACAATTGATGGTGTGACAATTAACAGTCGAAAAGGGGCAGAGGGTGCACCACACGTTGTAAGCGCAAGCTTTAGTGGAGTAAGAAGCGAAGTTTTATTGCACGCTCTTGAAGATAAAGGCGTTTATATTTCAGCAGGTAGTGCATGCTCTTCAAACAAGCCAGCCATTAGTGAAACTTTAAAGGCAATGGGCATTGGCAAGGATTTACTTGGTTCTACAGTTAGATTTAGTTTTTGCAAAGACAACACAAAAGAAGAAATTGATTACGCCGTAGAGCAGTTAAAACAAATGTTACCAATTTTGAGAAAATACGTGCGTAGATAGAATGGCACATAAACGTAAGCACAGAAAATTACCGAAGAATAATATAGGCATAAGAGTGCATATATCCATATAGAACCATACAAGAAGAGCACGTTTGATAATCCAAAAAACACAAATATACCAGTATTTTTATAGGAGAAATATATGAGCGTAAGTACACATTTTATAGTTGGAGGAGAAAAGATGTTTAAATCGTTTTTAATTAAGTACGCCGAAATAGGTGTAAAAGGAAAAAACAGATATATTTTTGAAGATGCTTTAGTTGACAACGCCAAAAGAGCATTAGATAAAATTGATGGAGATTTTAGTGTAACAAAAGAAAACGGAAGAATTTATGCAATAGCAAATGCTGAATATGATTTTGATGAGGCAGTAAATGCACTTCAGCATGTATTTGGTATTGTGGGAATTTGTCCTATGGTTCAGATTGAAGATAATGGATTTGAAGATTTAGCACAGCAGGTAATTAAATATATTGATGAAACATATCCTGAAAAGAATTTTACTTTTAAGGTAATGGCGAGACGTGCAAGAAAAAATTATCCAATGAACTCAATGGAACTTAACGCAGAATTAGGTGGAAAAATCTTAGATGCTTTTGAAGGCTTGAAAGTAGATGTTCATAATCCCGACATTGAAATTAATGTAGAAATCAGAAATCATATTAACATTTATTCAATGATTATTCCAGGACCAGGTGGTATGCCTGTAGGAACAGCAGGAAAGGCAATGCTTCTTTTATCAGGTGGAATTGACAGCCCTGTTGCAGGTTGGATGACTGCAAAACGTGGTGTTGTAGTTGATGCAGTATATTTCCATGCACCACCATACACATCAGAAAGAGCAAAGCAGAAGGTTGTGGATTTGGCAAAATTAGTTTCAAAATATTCAGGTCCAATGAATTTATACGTTGTTAATTTTACAGATATTCAGATGTATATTTACGATAAATGTCCCCACGATGAGCTTACTATTATTATGAGAAGATATATGATGCGAATTGCAGAATATTTCGCAAACAAAGAAAATGCTCAGGGACTTATTACAGGTGAATCAATTGGTCAGGTGGCAAGCCAGACAATGCAAAGTCTTGCTGCAACAAATGATGTTTGTACAATGCCTGTATTCAGACCGGTTATCGCTTTTGACAAGCAGGAAATTATTGATATTTCATTGAATATTGGCACATATGAAACATCAATTCTTCCATACGAAGATTGTTGTACAACTTTCGTTGCAAAACATCCTGTAACTAAACCTAACATTAACGTTATCAGAAATTCAGAAAAGAAGTTAGCTGAAGAAATCGACAGAATGTTTGAAGAAGCGGTTAATACAGCAGAATTAATTAAAATTCAGTAAGGTTAAAAGAAATCGATTTAAAATAAACAGATAAGTGACATGATAAAAGTGTTAGTTTAAAGTGGAGAAATGTTAATAAGAACAGTTTTTTCGAGAGAGGATGTTAATAGAAGTTTCTAAGAAGGTTTTTTATGTAATAGAAATTCCAGAAGAATTTCTTATTACATAAAAAATAGCCGGCTGAAAAGCCGGCCTACATAAGAAATTACTTATTTATATTTTTCTAAAACGCTTAAAATTTCATCAAGATCTGTTTCGCTATGTATATTTAAATCTATTGGTTTTGAAAGGTCTAAACTAAAGATTCCCATAATTGATTTGGCATCAATAACATAACGACCTGAAACTAAATCAAAGTCACTATCAAATTTTGTAATATCATTTACAAAAGATTTTACTTTGTCTATTGAACCTAGATTGATTGTTACTGTTTTCATTTTTCAAACACCTCACTCTCTCAATTTCTTATGCCTACATAATACCACGTATTATGTGAATGTTCAATTACAACAAATAATAAAAATTATTAAAAAAATTAGTAAATTTGCTATAAAGGAGAAATAAATGCTTAAAGTTGCACTACACAATTTAGGCTGTAAGGTTAATTCCTACGAAACAGAAGCAATGAAACAATTGCTTGAAAACAATGGATATGAAATAGTTCCGTTTACAGATAAGGCGGATGTATATATTGTAAATACATGTTCCGTAACAAACATGGCTGACAGAAAATCAAGACAAATGCTTCACAAGGCGAAAAAGAAAAATCCGGAAGGGGTTGTTGTGGCAACAGGATGTTATGTTCAAACAGCAACAGAGAAAATAAAAGAAGATTTGGCAATTGATATTGTTGTTGGAAATAACAAGAAAAAAGATATTGTAAATATTTTAAAAGAATATTTTGAAGATAAAGAAAAATCATTTGTTATTGATATAAATAATACAGATGAATACGAAGATTTTGAAGTTGCTACAGTTACAGAACATACCAGAGCACACATAAAGATTCAGGATGGATGTAACAATTTTTGCTCATATTGCATTATACCTTATGCAAGAGGCAGAATCAGAAGCCGTAAGTTGGAAAACATCAAAGAAGAAATTGTCAGATTATCTGAAAAAGGATTTCACGAGGTTGTTCTTACAGGAATCAATCTTGGCTTCTACAAAGACGAAGATAAAACATTAATTGATGTTATAGAAATGGCAGATTCAATTGAAGGAATTGAGCGAATCAGACTTGGCTCAGTTGATCCTGAAATTATAACAGAAGAATTTGTGGCAAGATTAAAACATGTTAAGAAGATGTGCCCACATTTTCATTTGTCAATGCAGAGCGGTTGCGACAACGTGCTTAAGGCAATGAATAGACATTACACAACAAAAGAGTATTTTGAGAAATGTGAGATGTTAAGAAGCATATATGAAAATCCTGCTATTACAACAGATATTATTGTTGGATTTCCGGGAGAAACTGAAGAGGATTTCGAAACAACAGTTGAATTTACTAAGAAGATTGGATTTTCACAGATACATGTTTTTAAATATTCAAAGCGTAACGGCACAAGAGCAGCAGTGATGGAAAATCAGGTTGACGAGCAGATTAAAACAAAGAGAAGTGAAGTTTTAATTAAGCAAGGTGAAGAGTTAATGAAAGCTTACAGACAGAATTATATTAATAAAAAGATTGAAGTTTTGTTTGAAGAAAGCAAAAAAATTAATGGAAAAAACTATATGTTAGGCCATACTAAAAATTATATAGAGGTAGCTGTAGAAACTAATGACGATTTTTCAGGCGAAATTTATGAAGTTATTGTGCAAGACTTCCTAAATGACGAAATAGTGCTTGCCACTAGATAGTTTTTATATTAAACTTATAAATATACTGCCAACAATGGCATAAAAAGGACGTGAGAAGATGAACAATTTAGAACACACACAGTTTTTTAAAGTAGGACAGGAACAGAAATTAGGAGTAGAGGAAATTTTCGAGCAGGTATATGAAGCACTTGCAGAAAAGGGATACAATCCTGTAAACCAGATTGTAGGATATATTATGTCTGGTGATCCAACTTACATTACAAGTCATAAGAATGCAAGAAGCCTTATTATGAAGGTTGAACGTGATGAGTTAATTGAAGAAGCTGTGAAGTATTACATTAACAACAAGTTAAAATAATTAGAATATCGGATTTGAAATGCTCTGTAGAGAAGGTGAGTGCTAGCCTTTGTTATTGGAGCGCAGAATGTCGTAGATTTTCAAAGGACATTCTTTATTCTACAGGACGTTTATGCCCTTTGGACAAAGGATTGGATAATTATGTATTTTTGCCGAAGTTGAATAATTTAATGAATAATTAAAGGACTTAAATGCAAATAGAAGTATTAATGGCAATTAGTATTGGAAAGGCAAAATAATGAGATTATTAGGTTTGGATTTTGGCTCTAAAACTGTAGGGGTAGCAGTGTCTGATGAATTAGGACTTACGGCTACAGGTTTAGAAATTGTAAGAAGAACATCCCCAAACAAATTGAGAAAAACATTAGCCAGGATAGAAAAAATAATTGAAGAATATAATATTGAGAAAATAATTTTGGGCTATCCTATAATGTTAGATGGCAGTGAAGGGGAAAGAGTTGAGAAAACAAAAGAATTTGCTTCAATGCTTGAGAGAAGAATAGGCAAGGAAATTATATTTCAGGATGAAAGATTAACTACTGTTGAAGCATACGAAATAATGGATTTAATGGGAATCAAAAAAGAAGAGAGATATGATTACGTGGATATGGTTGCCGCAAAGGTCATACTTGAGGATTATCTTAATAGATAGGACAAATAACTAAAAATAACGCACAAGTAAGAATTAGAAAAATATGTAAAGTAAGAGGTTTTTTAATGGAAGAAAAGATTATTTTTGTAGACGAAGACGGAAATGAAATTGAAATGTATGTTATTGAAGAAACAAGAATTAACAATGTTAATTACCTTCTTGTAACAGATGATGAAGGTGACAGCGAAGAAGCAGAAGCATACATTTTGAAAGATATATCTAATGACGAAGATGAAGAAGCTGTATATGAAATAGTAGATGATGAGTCAGAGGTGGACTACATTGGCAGAGTATTTTCAGAGTTACTTGAAGATATCGATATTACTACAGAAGATTAGTTGTCTGAAATTTCGGGCGTTAGTATGAAAGGTCTTTTATAGACCTTTTTATTGTGAAAAGAGGAGGATTTTGTTAAATAATGAGCGACAATTCGAAGATTAAAATAATTCCTCTAGGTGGTTTAGAGGAAATCGGAATGAACATGACAGCATTCGAATACAATGACGGCATCATTGTAGTTGATTGTGGCTTATCATTCCCATCTGATGATATGTTAGGAATTGACTGTGTAATTCCTGATATTACATTTTTAAAGGAAAACATTAAGAAGGTAAAAGGTTTTGTAATCACTCATGGTCACGAAGATCATATTGGTGCATTACCATACGTTTTAAAAGAAATAAATGTACCTGTTTACGCAACAAAGCTTACAATGGGTATTATTGAAGGAAAGCTTAAAGAGCATGAATTATTAAAGGCTGTTAAGCGTAAAGTTGTTAAGTTCGGACAGAGTATTCACTTAGGTGATTTTAGAATAGAATTTATTAGAACAAATCATAGTATTGCAGATGCAGCAGCACTTGCAATCCACACTCCTGAAGGCATTATTGTGCATACAGGAGATTTTAAGGTTGATTACACACCTGTTTTCGGTGATGCAATTAATTTGGCTAGATTTAGTGAACTTGGGAAAAAAGGTGTACTTGCTCTTATGTGCGATAGTACAAATGCGTTAAGACCGGGATTTACACCTTCTGAAAGAACAGTAGGAAAAACATTCGATCATATATTTTCTGAGCATACCGATGGTAGAATTATCATCGCAACATTTGCATCAAACGTTGACAGAGTTCAACAGATTATCAACACTGCATGTAAATATAAAAGAAAAGTTATTGTTGAAGGAAGAAGTATGGTAAACATTATTTCTGTTGCAAGAGAAATGGGTTACTTGAAAATTCCTGAAAATACATTAATCAGCATAGAAGAAATGGATAGTTATACAGACAACCAGTTAGTTCTTATTACTACAGGTAGTCAGGGTGAATCAATGGCAGCCTTGTCACGTATGGCAGCATCTCTTCATAGAAAAGTACACATTAAGCCTAGCGATACAATCGTATTTAGTTCAACACCTATACCGGGAAATGAAAAAGCGGTTACAAAGGTAATAAACGAGTTGTATCAGCAGGGGGCAGAAGTAATATTCCAGGATACTCACGTATCAGGACATGCATGTCAGGAAGAAATTAAGCTTATGTATGCTTTAGTTAAGCCAAAATATTCAATTCCAGTTCATGGTGAATATCAGCATTTAAAAGAACATGGAAGATTAGCAGAGAACATGGGCATTCCAAAAGAAAATATTTTCATTATGGAATCAGGTGACGTTCTTGCGTTAAACAAGGAATCTGCTAAGGTTGAAGGAAAAGTCCCTGCAGGTTCAGTTTTAGTAGACGGACTTGGCGTTGGTGATGTTGGAAACATTGTTTTAAGAGACAGACAGAACTTAGCTGAAAATGGAATTATTATAGTTGTATTAACTTTAGAAAAATACACAAATCAGATTTTGGCAGGACCTGACATTGTAACAAGAGGTTTTGTATATGTAAGAGAATCTGAGAATTTAATTGAAAATGCCAAAGAAGTAGTTACAGAAGCTTTACTTGACTGTTTGGAAAGCAAAAATGTTGATTGGGGCAAAATCAAAATGGTGGTAAAAGATAGTCTTGGCGAATATTTATGGAAGACTATGAAGAGAAGTCCAATGATTTTACCAATAATTATGGAAGTGGAATAGTTAGGAGTTTGTATGAGTAATAGTAAAACATCAAAAGGATTTGCTAATGTTTCAATAAAAGTGTGCAAGTATATAATAATGGCTGTTATTATCATTGTTTGTGCAACAGCAGCTTACAATTTTGGAACAAAAATATTTTACTCAGCAGGAGTTGAAGCAAAGCCGGGAACAGACATGACTGTTACTATCAAAAAAGGAACAACCATAAAAGAGTTGGCGAATACTCTTGAAGAGTACGGTATAATAAGTGACACTACGGTTTTCAGAGTGCAGGCGTATGTATATAATACTAAAAGCATAAAAGCCGGTCAGTATACATTTAACACATCTCAGAATGCAGAGGAAGTTTTTAACAAGATTAAAGAAGGACCGGAGAAAACAAAGAGTACAAAGTCAACAAAGACTAAGGCAAAATCTAAATCATCTAAATAAAGTTGGTAGATTTTTATAGGATATTTAAGTGTATTAGAAAACGATTTAAATGGTTTAAATTGTAATTGAGTCTAAAAAAGGAAAATAATATGATAGTAGAAGAAAGAATCGTATCGTATATTAACTCTTTAGAAAAAGAAAATTCTCCTGTTTTAGAGGAAATAGAAAAAGAGGCAAGGAAGGATGGCGTGCCGATTATTAGAAAGGAAATGGAAAGTTTTCTTAGGGTTATGCTGTCAATAAAGAAGCCGATGAGAATATTAGAGCTGGGTACTGCAGTAGGGTACTCAGCCATTTTAATGAGTGAATATATTGATGAAAAGGGACAAATTATAACAATTGAGAATTACGATAAGAGAATTCCAATTGCAAAAGAAAATATAAAAAAAGCCGGCAGGGAAAATGTGATAAAGTTACTTGAAGGCGATGCGATGGAAATAATGCCAACTCTTGAAAGCAACCGGTTTGACTTTGTTTTTATGGATGCGGCAAAGGCACAATATATTCATTTCCTTCCGGAAGTTTTGCGTTTAATGAAAAAAGATGGAGTTTTAATTACGGATAATGTTTTACAGGAAGGAGACCTGATTCAGTCAAAGTACGTTGTAAGAAGACGTGACAGAACCATTCATAAACGAATGAGAGAATATTTGGAAGTGGTGAAAAATCATCCACAGCTTGAAACATCAATTGTGCCGATTGGTGATGGAATCACAATGTCAGTAAAAAAATAGAAAGGAAGGCTTGCACGATTTGGTGCTAAAATGTGCCAAAAAGTAGTTGCCAGGTAAAATAAAATGAGAAAACCTGAATTATTAGTTCCAGCAAGTAGTTTGGAAGTTTTAAAAACAGCAGTAAGATATGGTGCAGATGCTGTGTATATTGGTGGTGAAGTTTTTGGACTAAGAGCCAAAGCAAAGAATTTCACATTAGAAGAAATGGCAGAAGGTGTGAATTTCGCTCACAAACATGGAGTGAAAGTGTACGTTACAGCTAATATTTTAGCCCATAATGCAGATTTAGAACCTGTTAAGGCATATTTCAATGACTTAAAGAAAGTAAATCCCGATGCACTAATTATTGCTGATCCTGCAATTTTTACAATTGCAAAAGAAATATTGCCTGAAATGGAACTTCATATTAGTACACAGGCAAACAATACTAATTACGGTACTTACAATTTCTGGTGGAACCTTGGCGCAAAAAGAGTTGTGTCAGCCAGAGAACTTTCGATTAAAGAAATAAAAGAAATCAGGGAACATATACCTGATGACATGGAGATAGAAACTTTTGTTCATGGAGCAATGTGTATTTCATATTCAGGAAGATGTCTTCTTAGCAGTTTTATGGCAGGACGAGATGCCAACAAAGGTGCCTGTACTCACCCATGCCGTTGGAAATATGCGGTAATGGAAGAGAACCGCCCGGGACAGTATATGCCAATTGAAGAAAATGAAAGAGGAACTTATATTTTCAATTCAAAAGACTTGTGCATGATAGAACATATACCTGAATTAATTGATGCAGGAATTGACAGTTTTAAAATCGAAGGCAGAATGAAAACAGCCTTGTACGTTGCCACAGTTGCAAGAACATACAGAATGGCAATTGACGATTATTTAGAAGATCCTAAAAAGTACGAAATGAATTTGCCAAAGTATAGAACATTTATTTCACAGTGCACATACAGACAGTACACAACAGGATTTTTCTTTGGAAAACCTGATGAAACTACACAGATATACGATTGCAATGTATACGAAAGAGATTACGTGTACTTAGGAATTGTAGGCGACCAAGTTGGCAAAATGGAATACAGCCTTGAGCAGAAAAACAAATTCTATCAGGGACAGAAAATTGAAGTAATGAAAGCTGACGGAAACGATATAGAAGTGGAAGTTGTTTCAATTAAGGACGAAGAAGGCAACGAAATGGAAAGCTGTCCACATCCAAAACAGAAACTTAAGATTAACCTTGGAATCGAATTAAGTAAGGGAGATATCTTGAGAGTTAAAGAACAGTAGAAAGAATAGCAAGGGCAACCAAATGGCATTTTTATATGTTGTTTGGATGCCCTTTTTGTGTGTTAGAGGAAAGTTGTATGAAGTCAAAACAAGAAAGGGCATCCAAAAGCAAGCGGCAAGAGTTAAAAGGATGCCCTAGCGATGACATTGAAAAAATAACTAAACATTTCTAGACATGCACGAGAAACTGTAGCCTATCATAAAATATAATTAAGTATGTCGCGAGGTGAAATGTGTGAAGACTTTTTTAGAGCCTTTGACACCTGCGGAAGAGAGAGTGTGGATAGAAAAACTTGAAAAGGGAGATAAAGAAGCTAAAGACATACTAATTGAACGGAACCTAAGGCTGGTTGCTCATATTGCCAAAAAATATAGTAGTGAAAATAGAGATAATGACGACTTAATTTCCATTGGCATAATCGGGTTGATAAAGGCGGTTAATACTTTTAATGCAGGAAAAGGAAGCCGTCTTGCAACCTATGCTGCAAAATGCATTGAAAACGAACTTTTAATGATGCTTCGTGGAGAGAAAAAGAAAAGCAGGGAAGTTTCCTTAAATGAGCCAATAGGAATGGATAAAGAGGGCAATACCATTAATTTGCTGGATGTGGTTGAAATGGATGAACCAGGGGCGTTAGACGCAATAGAAAAAGCCGAGGATATAGTACGGGTTAGACAGTATGTGGAGAAAAATTTAAATCAAAGGGAGAGAGAAATAATTAATAAAAGATACGGCTTAAATGGAGAAGCACCTGTAACCCAGAGAAAAGTAGGAGAAGAAATGGGGATATCCAGAAGCTATGTAAGTAGAATTGAGAAAAAAGCTTTAGAAAAATTAAAAAAAGCCTTTGACAATACAAATACTATGTGATAATATCATAAAAACAAAATGTTGCGTTAAAACAACAAGGAGGGACTTATGGTATGCAGAATTAATTGTGCCACAATAACAGGGGTAGACGTACTGCCGGTTATTGTGGAGACTGATATATGTAATGGCCTACCATCATTTGATATGGTAGGTCTTTTATCATCAGATATTAAAGAATCAAGAGAAAGAGTTAGAACCGCCATTAAGAATTCAGGTTTTATGATACTGCCGAAAAGAATAACAATAAATTTTTCACCGGGAAATATTCGAAAAACAGGAACTTATTTTGACCTGCCAATAGCAGTTTCTATATTGAAGGCTTTGGAGATTTTACAATGTGACGTGGAGGGTAAAATGTTTGTTGGGGAACTAAGCTTGGATGGTAGAGTTGTTTCTGTAAACGGAATTTTACCAATTGTGTTGCATGGGCTTGAAAACGGAATCAAAGAGTGTTTTGTGCCGAAAGCAAACGTAAATGAATGTAGTTTTGTAGAAGGGATAAAAGTAATCGGAGTGGAGAATCTTAACGAGCTTGTAATGATGCTGACTACAGGGAAATACGAACCAATTCATAAAGTAAAAATAAACAGCCAAAGCGAGTATGCAGGCAAAGATTTTAAATACATAAAAGGTCAGGTGCAGGGCAGAAAAGGCGCTGAGATTGCAGCAGCAGGAATGCATAATCTTTTACTGGTGGGACCACCTGGAACAGGAAAAACAGCCATCGCAAAAGCGCTGCCTACAATCCTGTCCAGAATGTCGAAAGAGGAAATAATTGAAATATCAAAAATACAAAGTATTGCAGGTATTTTAGAAGAGGGACTTGTTACCAAAAGACCCTTTAGAAGTCCACATCACACAACAACAGTTACGGCACTTACAGGTGGTGGCATTAATCCAAAACCCGGTGAAATGACATTGGCACATGGCGGTGTTTTGTACATGGACGAGTTCCCTGAATTTTCAAGAGCGGTAATGGAGACTTTAAGACAGCCGCTAGAGGATAGAAAAATAGTAGTTTCAAGGGCAAACGGCACTTACAGTTTCCCGGCGGATTTTGTTTTGATGGCGTCAATGAATCCTTGCAGGTGTGGCTACTATCCTGATAGAAACAAATGTAACTGTACTGAAAATGACGTGAAAAAATATTTAGAAAAAGTCAGTGGGCCAATACTGGACCGAATGGATTTGTGCGTACACATGAACCCGGTTTCTTTTATGGAAATAAAAAGTGACAAAGAGCAGGAATCTTCAGAAGAAATCAGAAAACGTGTGGATTTGGCGGCGGCTATTCAAAGGGAAAGGTATAAATACGAAAACTTTAATTATAATAGTCAATTACAAGGGGAGTTTATAGAGAAATACTGTGCCTTGGACAGGAAAGAAGAGAAACTCATAAAAGACGTTTATGAGAAAATGAATTTAAGCGTGAGAGCTTACGAAAAAATATTAAAAGTAGCAAGAACAATTGCGGATTTAAAAGGAAAAAATAAAATATCAACAGAAGATTTGGCAGAGGCCATTAGTTTTAAGACAATAGAAAGTGTGGGGTAAATGGAAAAGAGAGATTATTGGGCGTGGCTTGCATCAAACGAATACTTTTATTTTGATAAAATACAGAAGATTTTAAAAGTGTATGGCACAGCGGAAAATTTATATAATATTAGCGAAAAGAAGTTAATGTCAGATGATAGAATGTCACCGGAAGATATAAGAAATATTGTTGAATCAAGGGATAAATTTAATAAGGAAGATTTTTATGAAAAGCTAAAGCAAAAAGACATAAAATTTGTGACCGTTGAAGATGAAGATTATCCGGAAAATTTGAAACCTTACGACCACAGACCATATTATTTATTTTATAAGGGAAGGTTGCCTGACTGTAACAAACCAATTGTGGCAATGGTAGGGGCGAGAGCCTGTTCAGGTTACGGCAGAAACATGGCAAAAAAGCTTGCAGAAGATTTGTCAAAAGCAGGTGTGCAGATAATTAGTGGTATGGCTAGGGGAATTGATACATATAGTCAATTAGGAGCCATTGTGGGAGAAACGGGAACTTTTTCGGTAGTTGGAACAGGTGTGGACGTGTGCTACCCAACAGAAAACATAGAATTGTATAATGACATATTGAAAAAAGGTGGAATTATATCTGAGTATCCGCCGGGTAGTAAAGCCTTAGCGTGGCATTTTCCACAAAGAAATCGAATAATAAGCGGTTTGTCCCACAAGGTTGTTGTAGTTGAAGCAAAAGAAAAAAGTGGTTCCCTTATAACTGTTGAATGGGCGTTGGAGCAGGGAAGGGATGTTATGGCAGTTCCCGGTAGAGTTGGGGACAGATTAAGTGGTGGCACGAACAGGTTAATTAAGAATGGTGCAGGTATTGTAACATCGGCAAATGATATAATATCTGAGCTTAAATACTTCGTATTTAATAAGGCTGATGAGAAAAATACCGAAGAAAAAATACTTGAAAAAGAATTTTTGATGTTGTATAGTGAGTTAGGTTTACAGCCGAAAAATATATATGAATTAATGGAAAACACAGGATTAAAGTATGAAAAGCTAGTTGAGATGTTGTTACAATTACAATTGAAAGGGCTAGTGGAACAACCATCATACAATTATTATTCAAGGCTGAGTTGATATTTTTTCAAAAAGGAGTATTTATGGCAAAGTATCTTGTGATCGTGGAATCACCAGCAAAAGTTAAAACAATTAAAAAATTCTTAGGTTCAAATTATGAAGTTGTAGCTTCAAACGGACATGTAAGGGATATGCCAAAAAGCACAATGGGAATTGACTTTGAAAATGATTATGAACCAAAATATATTACAATCAGAGGAAAGGGTGAGAAGTTAGCAGAACTTCGTCGCTGTGTAAAAAAAGCGGACAAAGTATATTTGGCAACTGACCCGGACCGCGAGGGAGAAGCAATTTCATGGCATTTATCAAAGGCTTTGAAATTAGAAAACAAAAAAAGTGCAAGAATAACATTTAACGAAATTACAAAACCGGCAGTTAAGGAGTCACTAAAACATCCAAGAGAAATTAATATGAATCTTGTAGACGCACAGCAGGCAAGACGTGTAATGGACAGAATGGTTGGTTACAGCATCAGCCCACTTTTATGGATGAAAATTAAAAGAGGACTTAGTGCAGGTCGTGTTCAGTCAGTAGCACTTAGAATGTTATGTGACAGAGAAGAAGAAATAAACGCATTTATACCAAAAGAATATTGGGACATGGATGCCGTTTTAAAATACAAAAACAAAGAATTCACTGTAAGTTTTTACGGTGATAAAAAAGGAAAAGTAGAAATTACAGGAAAAGAGCAGCTTGATAAAATTATCGAACAGATAAAAGACAGCAAGTTCTCTGTAAATGACATAAAAAAAGGAAACCGTACAAGAAAAGCACCTATTCCATTTACAACAAGTACAATGCAGCAGGAAGCTTCAAAAGCACTTAATTTTTCAACACAGAAAACAATGCGTATAGCACAGCAGTTATATGAAGGTGTGGAGATAAAAGGGCGTGGAAGCATAGGTCTTATTACTTACCTTCGTACAGATTCCACAAGAGTATCTGAAACAGCAGAAGCACAGGTAAAGGAATTTATTGAAGGCAACTACGGTGATGATTATATGGCAACAGAAATTGTTTCTAAGAAGTCATCTAAAAAAATTCAGGACGCTCACGAAGCCATCAGACCTACAGACGTATCACTTACACCTGACATGGTAAAAGCACAGCTTCCAAGAGACCAGTTCAGACTTTATCAGTTGATTTGGAAAAGATTTGTTGCAAGCAGAATGAAAAATGCAGTCTATGATACATTTAATGTGAAAATCGGTGCAGGAGAATATGTATTTAATGCATCAACTTCAAAAATCGGTTTTGACGGTTTTATGAAAATATACACAGACAGCGACAACGAAAAAGTTGTAACAAACAATACAATTGCAAAACTTGACAAAGACTCAGAGTTAGAATTTGTTAAGTTTGAAGAAAATCAGCATTTTACACAGCCACCTGCTCATTTTACAGAAGCGGCTTTAGTAAAGGCAATGGAAGAACAGGGCATTGGTCGTCCAAGTACCTATGCACCAACAATCGGAACTATTGTTGGCAGAAGATATGTAACAAAGGAAAAGAAGAATCTTTATGTTACAGAATTAGGGGAAGCAGTAAACAATGTAATGAAAACAGCATTTAGCGTTATCGTAGATACAGAATTTACAGCGAACATGGAATCACTTTTGGACTCTGTTGAAGAAGGCAAGATTGAGTGGAAGACAATTATCAGAAACTTTTACCCTGATTTGGAATTAATGGTAAAGAACGCTGAACAGAAACTTGAAAAGATTCAGATAGCAGATGAAGAATCAGATGAAATTTGTGAGGAATGTGGCAGAAGAATGGTTATTAAATACGGACCACATGGAAAATTCCTTGCATGTCCGGGATTCCCTGAATGTAGAAATACAAAACCTTATCTTGAAAAGGTTGGTGTTCCTTGTCCAAAATGTGGCAAAGACGTGGTATACCGCATGACAAAAAAAGGCAGACGTTACTACGGATGTATTGACGGCCCTGAATGTGATTTTATGTCATGGCAGAAACCATCAACTAAGAAGTGTCCACAGTGCGGTGGCTACATGGTAGAAAAAGGAAATAAGTTGGCATGTGCTGATGCCCAGTGTGGATATGTAGAGCCAAAGAAGGAGACAAATTAGTAGATTCAATGCTCGGTGTTGGATATGGAGGGTCATGGAGCCAAACTGGCAGGTTTCGGTATCTGGTATAGGATATGCGGAGTTGAGTAAGATAAAGTTACATGTTTGATGTGAATAGCAAAAAAATGAAATTGAAGTATTAATGCGAGCAGCATTAAATAAGATTGTAGGATTAATGTAAGCAGCATTAAATAAAATTAAAATATGGGACTGGTAAAAACAACTAATACATAACGTAAAAAGTTGTTGCACCGGTCCTGTTTTTGTGTTATGATACTTGAGTTGCATTAAGCACATCTGTGGAGATACAGGCGGGTGCCCTTGCTCGGGGTTGTCTGATTCGGGGAAGCAGATGGAAGGTATGGTATTTGCCGTAGGTTTACGGAACGATACCAAAAATAATTATTAAAAACCAGGAGGTATTAAAATGAGCGTTATTTCAATGAAACAGTTATTAGAAGCAGGTGTTCATTTTGGACATCAGACAAGAAGATGGAACCCTAAGATGGCTCCATACATCTACACAGAAAGAAATGGTATCTACATCATCGACTTACAGAAGTCAGTAGGTAAAGTAGATGAAGCTTACAAAGCAGTATCAGACATCGCAGCTGATGGTGGTTCAATCCTTTTCGTAGGAACAAAGAAGCAGGCACAGGAAGCTGTTAAGGAAGAAGCACAGAGATGTGGTATGTACTACGTTAACGAAAGATGGTTAGGTGGTATGCTTACAAACTTCAAGACTATCCAGTCAAGAATTAAGAGATTAAAAGATATCGAAAGAATGTCAGAAGATGGTACATTTGATGTTCTTCCTAAGAAGGAAGTTGTAAACATCAAGAAGGAATGGGACAAGCTTGAAAAGAACCTTGGTGGTATCAAGGAAATGAAGAGAATCCCAGATGCAATCTTCGTTGTAGATCCTAAGAAGGAAAAGATTTGTGTTCAGGAAGCACATGCACTTGGAATTAAGTTAATCGGTATTGCAGATACAAACTGTGATCCAGAAGAATTAGATTACGTTATCCCAGGTAACGATGATGCTATCAGAGCAGTAAAACTTATTGTTTCTAAGATGGCTGACGCAGTTATCGAAGCTAACCAGGGTGAAGAAATGGTTGCTGAAGAAGCTGCAGCAGATGCTGAATAATTAACAGATTTTTGATTTTAGGAGGAATAGAAATATGACAATTACAGCAGCAATGGTAAAAGAATTAAGAGAATTAACAGGCGCTGGTGTTATGGCTTGTAAAAAAGCTTTAGTTGAAACTGATGGTAATCAGGAAGCAGCTATCGAAGTTTTAAGAAAAAAAGGTGAAGCTACAGCTGTAAAGAAATCAGGTAGAATCGCAGCTGAAGGTATCGTATACACAACAGTTAAAGACGGTAAGGCAGCAATCGTTGAAGTTAACTCAGAAACAGACTTCGTTGCTAAGAACGAAAAGTTCCAGACATTCGTTGCTAACGTTGCAAACCAGATTGTTGATTCATCAGCAACTGATATGGATACATTCATGGCTGAACCATGGGAACTTGATACTACAAAGACTGTAAAAGACGAATTAGTATCACAGATTGCAGTAATCGGAGAAAACATGAACATCAGAAGATTTGAAAGAATCGAATCAGACGGTGTTATCGCATCATACATTCATGCAGGTGGAAAGATTGGTGTATTAGTTGAAGCTGATGCTCCTGAAAATGACACTGTAACAGCAGCAATTAAGACAATTGCTATGCAGATTGCAGCTATGAACCCACAGTATATTTCAAGAAACGACATTTCAGCAGACGAACTTGCTAAGATGAGAGAAATCACAATTGACAGTGCTTTAAATGAACCAGATTCACTTCCAAAGCCAATCCAGAAGGATATCTTTGCAGAAGCTTTAAGCCAGAATGTATTCAACGATGAAGACAAAGCTATCTACGAAGAAAAGCAGAATGACAAATATTTATTCAACTTCCTTTCAAAAGAAGCAAAGGCAGCATTAAGCTCAATTGCTATGGCTAAGAAAGCTGAAATCATGGAAAACAAGATCTTCAACGGTTTAGTAGAAGGTCGTGTATCTAAGCAGTTAAAAGAAGTATGTCTTCTTGATCAGACATACGTTATGGCTGCTGATGGAAAGCAGACAGTTGCTAAGTATCTTGATGAAGTATCAAAAGAAGTTGGTGCTACTGTAGCAATTAAGAAATTCGTTCGTTTCGAAACTGGTGAAGGTATCGAAAAGAAAGAAGAAAACTTCGCAGAAGAAGTTGCTGCACAGATGAAATAAATTTTAACAGTTTATTAAGGTATAAAGAAACCCTTTAAACATAGGCAAATCGCTATGTTTAAAGGGTTTTTTGTTGTTTAAAGAGAAATCATAACTTATCACAAAATATCGCAACTAATCACAAAAGTTGGACCAAAATTGGACCAAAGTTGGACGAAATTAAATGGTCCAACTTTAAAAGAAAAGTTTGCTTGATTCTTAGATTGTGAGTAGTTAGACAAAATTTGAAAATTAGAGGTTATCATGAAATATTGGGTAGAGTAGTGATTTGATTAAAAAGAAGAAGTGCAGAAGGGAACAACGTTCTATTAGAAGTAGTCGAAGAGGATGGCAATAGAAGATTATTAAAAAAGTGCAGAATAGTATGTAAATTAGTGAATATAAGTACTTTTAGTCTGTATTAGAAAATGAATATCTGAGTTATCATAAGCATGCAGAGAGCAAAAAGCTCTAAAAATGAATAATGAAAATTGAATAGCAATTACAGATTTATGAAATAAAAATTTCATATCTTACATGGAATATTGATGTAAGGAGTAAAATTCCGATGCACCTACTCAGACAAAAATCAGTTAAAGCTTGCAAAGAGAGTTGATGGACCGAAGGGTGAAAATGTAGCATGCAGAGTAGATTTAATGTACTCGGAAGGATAATAAACCACAAGGGAAGAGAGTAATTCCCTATCCTCGAAATGGCATGAGAGGAGATAGCAGAACCGAAAGGCGAAGCGTCGTGAACGCCACGGGGCGGCTCGTTTGTAATTCCCAGTGTACAGGGCGATGAGGAGATTTCAACTGAAATCATGTACACATACATAGTTAATACCCCACCAGATAAACAACTATGAATATAAGATGAAAGGAGAGAAAACGTGGGAATTAACATAAAAGGGTCTGGCAAAAAAAAATCCCAAAAAAAAGAAACAGATCCAAAAGAGAAGCTAGAGCGTGATTTGAAAAGTTGCATGCAGTGTAAATTTTTTTATGGAAATAACAACAGATGCATTAAGAATAAGGAATGCTCAGGTAGGATTACAGATGAACAAAAAGCTGCTCAAGAAGAAAAGAAAAAAAGTAAATGTTATGGATGTCCATATGGAAGAAACAGTACATATTGTTTTCCGTGCATAAAAGATTTAATGGGAAAGAAGGAATCATAATGACGAAGAAATCAAGGAGATATACTAAGATGAATAATAAATTGGAGATTGTTGGAATAGACCACGGATGGTCAAATATTAAAACTGCAAATACAGTATTTACAACTGCTGTGAGTCATATTGCAAATGAACCGGGAGTATTTGACAATATCCTTGAATATGAAGGAAAGTACTATTCTATTGGAGGAAAGCGACTTATGGTAAAAGATACAAAGGTTACAGATGATAATTTTTATCTTCTAACACTTGCAGCAATAGCTAAAGAACTTAAAACAAGAGGAATCTATAATGTGGATATATTTTTATCAGTAGGACTTCCGCTTACAAGATTTGGAGCTGAAAAGGAGAATTTTATTAAATACTTATCAAGAAAAAAGGAAGTAGTTTTTAAGTTTGAACAGGAGACATACAGAATCAATATTATAAAAGTATCTGTTTTTCCACAGTGTTATGCAGCAGTATCAGACAGGCTTTCACAGTATGGAAGAAAACATATAATTGTTGATATTGGTTCATGGACAATTGATCTTATGACTATAAGAAACATGACACCGGAACTTTCTGAGTGTGATACAAGACCTATGGGGCTTATTACATGTATGCATTCTATCAATAAAGAATGTGTTGCTAAGTTTAATAGCGAGATAGACGAGGCAGAATTGGAATATATTATGAAAACTGGTATGTGTGAAATGAATGATAAATACAGAAATGTCATTGAAAGCGAATTAAAAAAATTTACAGATAAGGTATGGAATATGTTAAGAGAGTTTAAAATAAATACCGATGTTACTCCGATAACTTTTGTTGGAGGTGGGGCGGCAGTGATGAAAATGTATGGTGATGTTGAAGGAAATAATATTTCCTATATAGAAGACGTCAAGGCAAATGCCAAAGGATTTGAATATCTTGCAAAGGCATTTATGATATCAAAATCAAGAAGGGGGGTTTTTAATGGCTAGAAATGACGACGGAATGTATCACAATTTCAGGCTGAGTAGAAGAAATCCAATCCACATAAGAATTAATGAGATTTTGTCAGACCTGAATAAAGATGTGTACCGTTCAAAGAACCAGTTTATTGCGGATGCTTTGGAGTATTATATCAACGCATTGGAAAATGATACAATGACCAACAGTGAAAATATAAAGAAGCAGAAGATGAATACATATGTTACAAAAGGTGAACTGGAGTTATTAAAAGAAAACATTAAAAATGAAGTTGTGAAAGAAGTACAGAAAGAAATGATCTCTATTCTTGGAAATTTCAGCGGTAATATGGCAAAAGGAATTGTAGCAGACAATTTGAAAACTATTGATAAAGACAATGATGATTTAAACGAAAATACCACACTGCTTGGACTTGCAGAAATGTGGGGAGAATAGGAGGTACACATGGCAGGAAATATTTTATATGGAATCAGATATTATGGAACGGCAGGGATAAAGATAGTAGGAAAAACAGTTATAACAATTATGCAGATGCTTCTTGCAATAATAAACATATTATTTCTTATCTGTGAAGTGGTATTAAAGATGTTTCTTGCCGTGATGCTTATAGGACACAGAAAATGAATGTAAAGTTAAGTAACTTATAGTATAATCAAGGAGGTAAAAATGAACAGAATACGGGATGAACCAATTTTATCATCTCGTGTTGTAACTGAAATGAATTCGCAGAAATAAGAGCGGATTAGGTATAACACGGAGGCCTGTCCATCTTATGGAAGGGTAGGTATTGATGAAAAAGAAAATAAAACACATAATAGTTTTACTTTTAGTTGTAGTTTTGTTATGTAGTGATTTAATTGGGGAAGTACAGGTTGAGGGAACTTTAATCAAAAACATTAAGAAGAAAGAGGTAACAGGAACTTATAAAAGTTGGTTATCTGCTGATAAACTTTCAAAAATTAGATACAAAAAAGGCATTATGATAAGTTGGAAGACAGATAAGAAATTCAAGAAATATCAGGCAGAAGTTTACAGATATTCACCGGTCAGAGCAAAATGGGTGTGTATCCGTAAGAAAACGGTAAAGAAACCACAGTATCTTCTAACAAACGTGGATAAGGGAGTTACCTATAAAATTCGTATCAGAAGTTATAGGAACAAAGCTTATTCTAAATGGTCAAAGAAGTTTGTGATAAAGCCGAAGAAAGATTACTATGTAATTAAGACGGATAAATACTATAATCCAGTTGAGCCTGAAAAGATGGACAGATTTGCTGCAGAGGAAGCATTCATTATACAGAATAAATTAAGAAAGCATTCAGGTGTATCTGAAATTAAGTGGAATGAAAATCTGTATAAAATATGTAAAATTCGAGCAAAACAGATTTCTAAAGATTATAGGCATGACACTACAACAGTTTGTAATTACTTTGGAAATGGTTATGATGGTGTAAGATTTGGTGGGGAAAATATAGCAAGTGGTTATGAAACACCAAAGAAAGCCATGAACGGATGGAAGAACAGCAGTGGTCATTATAATGCACTTAAAAATGAAAAGTGGAAGACTGGGGCAATTGCAGCATATTATTCTGGGGAGTGCTGGTACTGGGTTGCAGTATTTGAAGAGTATGCGTCAGAAGAACTTGTGGAGTTTAATGACAAGTATGGAAAAGTAAAACTATCAAAATAGAATAGCAGATTAGAATAAAGGATTATTGCCAAGTGGTAATAGTCCTTTTTTTAGAAAATTGAGGATTATTAGAATGAAGAGATTAAGAATTAAAAGAATTTTATCAGTAGTTCTTGCGTTGCTTATGATTATAACAGTAATGCCACAAAGTCAGGTATACGTTATGGCGGCACAGGGATCGGCATCCCTTTCTAACTTAGGAAATCTTGGAACGGTAAATATAGGAAATAAGAGTGAAAGTGGTATATGGTTAAAAACAAAAGTCAATGGTAAAGCAGCTTTTTGTCTGGATTTAGGAAAATCGTGTCACACAGGTTACGTTTATGAGTCAAGTGAGGAAAGATTATCAAGTGACAGCAAGAATAAAGTAACAGCCTTAAAAGCACAGATTGGATATTGGTATGCTGTAACAAAGAAATCATCTACAATGGCATGGGTATATGCACAGTGCTTGATATGGGGTGTCGAAGAAGGTATTACAAGCGAAAGCGGATTGAAAGACATTATCAGTCAGGTAAAGAAAAATACTGGATATTATTCAGGTAATAACCTGTATTCAGATATTTTTGGAGGGGATGCAACTGTATATTGTGATGTTATTCAGTGGAAATATTCAGGAAAAGCTGATGAAAAGTATGTTCAAAGACTTATGCAGGTAACATCCGGAGATGAAGAAGTAGAGCCGGACTGTATTGATAAAAAATTAAGATACAGACAGAGAATTACGCTTGATAAGACGGATGAAGATGGAAAGCCTTTGTCACAGGTAGAGTTTACATTGGAGGCAAAAAATGTTAAAGAACTCTATTCATATAAGTATAATGGATGGGGTGATGCTGAAAGTGGCGATGTAGACGATGATGATACAAAGTTTGTTGCTGATGTATTGACAGACAAAAACGGAAGAATAACTTTTAAGTTTGATTATCAGTTACAGTCAGAAGATTACTATTACTACAGTGATAGTGATTTAGAGAAAATGTCAACAGATGACAAGATAAAAGTAAAAGATGACTTAAAAAGCAAAGGATACAAGTATGCAAACAATTTGACAAAAGAGGGAGCAGAAGAACTTGCAGAAAAAGATTTAGAGAAGCAGCTTAAAGAAGTTAACAACAAATATATTTTGAGAGAAGTCAACACAAACAATAATAATATCATTGCCAATGGTTCCATTGCGGAAGGCATAACAGTTACAATCAAGTCTGATAAAAGTTGGACAAAGGTTGAAGGAGTATGGCCGGATACAGTTAATGGTAAAGGTAATTATGCAAAAGCATATCAACTTTCGGTAACAAATAAGTATAAAAAGGTTAAACTTACCGCACTAAAAATTGATAATGAGACGGGAAACGTGGCTCAGGGTGACGCAACATTGGAAGGGGCAGTGTATGGAATGTATGAAGATGCAGGCTGTACAAAACTGATGAAAAAATATATGACTGATAAAAATAATCAGTTTGAGACGGATTATGTAAGATGTGGTTTTGACTATTATTTAAAGGAAATCACTCCGCCGACAGGCTACCTTAAAAATGATAAGGTTTATAAAATTCATGAGGATGGAAAGCAGTATACAGCAGAGTACAACAGTGCAAAAACAAAACAGGAATTAGGCGAAGATGTAATTAAAGGAAATGTGGACATCACTAAGATTATGACAAACGGTGCTGTTGGTATTACAAAGCCGGAAATAAATGCAGAATTCCAGATTTATCTTGCAAGTGCAGGAAGTTACAATAAGGCAAAAGCTACAGAGAAAGATTATCTCAAGACAGATGCTTATGGTTATGCCAAGAGCAAGGATTTACCTTATGGAACTTATATTGTTCATCAGGTAAAAGGTGCAGACGAAACAGAGTATGTTTCAGACTTCTATGTTGATGTGAAAGAAAACGGTAAGACATACAAGTATATCTTAAACAATCCGTCATTTACAGCATACTTGAAAGTTGTGAAAAAGGATGTACAGACAAAGAAAACTGTCTTAAAGGCAGGTACAACATATCAGATTTTTAAAGTAGATGAAAACGGAAAGGAAACCATCGTAAAACAGTCTTACAGCAATGGTAATAAGATTGAAACTGTAGATAAGTTTGTAACGGATGAGAGCGGTGAGATTATCACATATAAGCCGCTTGCAGCAGGATTATACAGAATCCGTGAAGTACAGGGACCGGAAGGTACTTACAATGAGAATAAGTTTGTTGATATTAAGATTACAAACAAATCTTATAAGACAGCAGTGGATGCAGAAGGTAATGAGTACAAGTATGCTGAATGTGAATATTTCAACAATGAAACTTATGGTAAGTTTACCGTTGAAAAGACAGGTCCGAGCGTAGCTGGATTTGAGGAAATCAAAACAACAGATGTGTTGGATAACAGCATTGAAGGAAATATCTTAAATAATAAAGAGTTTACTTATGAAGATATTTTTCTTAATGATGTTGTATTTGAACTTTATGCAAAGGAAGACATTGTAACACAGGATAATCAGGGTACAAACTGGTTTGATGCTGGAGAAAAAGTTGCAACCATTACCACAGGAAAGGGTGCAGAGTTTACAAAAGACTGCAATGGCATATGTTCCTATACAGTAGATAAGGAAACAGGTAATGTAACAATGAATCTTCCACTTGGAAAATATGAATTAAAAGAGATAAACACAATATATGGATATGTGTTACCAGAAGTAAATTCATGGGATTTAGAGTTTAAGTGGAACAGCCAGACAGAGAAGTATGTGTATGACATTTCAGGAAATACGGATAATGGTATCTTAAAAGTTAAAAACGAACTTCCAAAGACTTATATTTCTATCATAAAGAAAGACAGCAAATCAGAAAAGGCAGTGCCAGGTACAGTGTTTGGATTCTATTCCAAAGATAATATCTATGACAGAAACGGAAATGTTATAGTTAATGCAGGAGAAAAGATTGCCACTGTAATCACAGATGAAAACGGTATTGCAAAAGTACCATTTTCCGTGCCACTGATGTCAGAAGGATATCAAAAAGCAAATGTTGAAGGAGAAACACCTACAGCAGGGACTAGTAATGTGACAGAAAAAACTACAGTAACAGATGAAAATGTAGAAAAGCAGACAGAAGCGGTTACAGGTGAAGCAGCAAAAGAAAAAGCTGAAGGTGAAACAACAACCGAAACTGTGACCGGTGAAGATGAAACAGAAACAAAAGATGAAGAAGTTTTGGATGATGTAAATGCAGGATTAAATTCAGGCGATTACTTTTTCCTTGAAGAATCAATCTCTGACAGTTACTTTATTGATGAAGAACCAATATTCGTTCATGTGGAATATAAGGATCAGGATACAAAAGTTATTAAAGCAGAGGCAGTTATGGAAAACACTCAGACAGAAGTTGAAATTGATAAGATGATGATTGCATCAAGTGTTGAACTTTCTGACTGTCATTTAGTAGTATCGGATAAAGATGGAAATGATATCGTAAGCTGGATATCAGGTGACTCAGAGTCTGTGATAATTACTGAAAAAGCGGAAGAACTTGGATATGAGAACTTAGCTGCATCTGTTGACGAAAAGGGAAATATTATTGTTAATGGTCTGCTGCATGGCATGGAATATACTTTATCTGAAAGAAAGCCGGCAGACGGTTATGTAACTGCATCTGACATCAAGTTCAGACTAGACAAAATGGTAAATGATGAGGGAGAAGTTACAACGAAAGTTTCTGTTATGGATGAAAACGGAAATTACGTTAACAGTAATAACAATAAGGTTGTGATGTATGATGATACCACAAAGGTGGAATTTTCAAAGACAGACATTACAGGCGAAAAGGAAGTACCGGGATGTGACTTGGAAGTAACTGATAAGGACACAGGTAAGGTTATGGACCAGTGGACATCAACAAAGCATAAGCATATGACAGAAGGTAAGTATGTTGTAGGAAAAACATATGTCATGACGGAGAAGAGACCAGCAGATGGTTTTGTAACTGCTGACAGTGTGGAATTTACCATTGCTGATACAGGAAAAGTTCAGGGAGTGTCAATGAAAGATGACACAACAAAGATTGAGTTTTCAAAGATTGCATCAGATACAAAGAAGATGTTGCCGGGTGCAAAGTATAAGGTATTAGACAGTAAGGGTAAAAAGGTATATGAGTTTACGACTACTGATAAGGCAGTTATGATTGATGGTATCTTAAAGGCAGGAGAAACATATACGTTTGTAGAATCAAAGGTGCCGGAGCATTATAAGAAAGCAAAGGATGTAAAGATTACTGTTAAGGATACAGGAAAAGTACGGAAGGTAAAGGCAGTGGATGAGCGTATTCCTGAAGTGCCGAATACACCACAGACTGGAGCAGGCAGATATGGAATCTTATTTGCTTTACTTGCAATGCTTGGTGGACTTACAACTTACTCTTGTATTAGAGTAAATCATGGAAAGAAGAGAAAGGATGAAGAGTAAGAAATCGATTCTTAAAGTAATAGTCTTTTTATTTGTAGCAGCCATTCTGGTTATCACAGCCGGAATGGCTGTAAAGCTGTTAAAAGAGGATTATGCGGAAGAAAGGACTTTTAATGATATTCAGAAAGTGGTGGAAAGATCAGATGATGACATTCTTAGCAAGCTAAAGAAAAGAAACAGTGATGTGATAGGATATCTGGAAATCCCTGATACAACAATCAGTTATCCGGTGATGCAGTCAAAAAATAATCCGGACTTTTATCTGAATCATGACATTGACAGGAATTACAGCTTTTATGGTACTCCTTATCTGTCAGCGTATTGTGATTTAGAGAAGTCGGACAATTTGATAATTTACGGTCATAACATCAATGGCGGCAGAATGTTTGGAGCATTGACGCAGTATAAAGATGAAGGTTTTTATCAGAAGCATAAGAAGATTTATTTTACAATTAGAGAGAAGAGTAAGTATGAAATATTTGCTGTTATTAGTGTTAATAAGTACGAGTTCCCATACTGGAAGTTTATTATGGCACAGGATGAAAATGATTATGATGAGTTTGTAGATAAGGTAAAACAGTATAGTTTATATGATATGGGGATTACACCAAAGTATGGAGAGAAAATGATAACACTTTCTACTTGTGATAATAGTAGGGGAAATGATTATAGGTTTGTAATTTGGGGAGTGAATAGGTAGAATTAGTGATACGGATTTGCTATAATTATTAAAAATAACTTGGAGAATGATTATGAAAAAGATATTATGGACAATATTTATAGTGATTACTGTATTAACTATGGTAATAACACCTATTACAATTCATGTTTTTTCACCATCTATGACTTCAGAACTATCCGCAGATGGAATCTTGGATTATATGGGAAATGGTATTGCAGCAATACCAACGATTATTATTGCTCTTGTAGCCATATGGCAAACGAACAAAGCTAACAATATTGCTGAAGATGCAAATAAGATGTCAGTAGATGCATCTAATATAGCTAAAAAAGCGAATGAAATATCAGAACAGCTTCTTCAATTAGAAATAACAAGACAGAGATTAGATTTACGCCCAGCTTTTGTTATTTCTGAATGGAGTGCACCAATTAAATCTTTTGAAAGGACTAGTTTGAGACCAGATGATTTCAGTATACAAATAGGAGAATATTCAGAAAAAGAAGCATGGGGACTAAAACTAACTTTTTTTAATATTTCTTCAGGATATGAAACTATTGGTTTTAACAGCGCAATTGCGAAAGATGGTTCTTTTGAATGGACAAATTCTATGACAAGTGCAACTTCGCGAAAAATTGGTTTGGCTCCATCTGAAAAAAAATGTATATATTTTTATGCAGATAAAGAAGTTTTTGAATCTCAATTAGGAAAAGCCATCGAAGTAGAGTTCTATGTTAATAATAGACTTGACGAGCCTTATCGTGAAAAAATGGAATTATTCATTATGTCAATGTCAGATACTGTAGTGCATAAAGAAGGAGAAGCTTATGTTCATCTTGAAATTCAAAACTATAAAGTAGGCCGTTGTGTAGAAAAAAGCCCAGAATTTCCAGATGGAGTAATATGGGAAGTGCAAGTTTGAAAATGATAAAATCTTAGAATTTTAAGGTTTTTTGATGTGACCAAATTGTTCGAGAATGTAACAATCATATATACTGAAATAAATGGTGCATATAAAGAAAATGAAAAAAGAAGATAAGTTAAAAAAATAAGGGAAGATGTGAGCCGGTTCGCATTTTCCCTTATTTTAGTTTAAGGAGGAATTTTTAAAATGATGAATTACGAAATATTCAAAGAAGTATTTAAAGGAAAATTAATGGACTATATGCCTGATGAATTCAAAAATTACAAGGCAGTGGAGCATAAGGTGTATAAGGTGAACTGTGAAAAGGATGCGATAAATTTGTTTCCTTCTGGAGAGAACAGGAGAGCAGGTGGTTCACCAACGATTTATGTTGAGAATTATTATGAAATGTATAAGAAGGGAGAAAGTCTTGATGATGTAATCAGACATGCGGCAGATACAATAAAAAGAGGATATGAATATGTACCGGAAATTATGAAAGGTGATGAAATAGATATTGAAAGATTAAAAGACAGTGTAGTTGCTACACTTGTAAATACAGCACAGAATGAGGAATATCTGAAAGGAATTCCACACAGGGAATTTCTAGATCTTTCAATTATATATAAATCTGTCGTAAGCATAGACAAAGAAGGAATGGGAACAGCCGTAATAACGAATGAAATGGCATCGAGAATGGAAATGAGCGAGGCGCAACTTTATGAAACTGCGATGAAAAACACACCCAAACTGCTTCCAGCAACCATTAAACCAATGGAAGAAATTATATGTGAGATAATTATGGGAGAAGCAATGGCTGTCGGTCAAGAAATGAGTATGGATGGAACAATGGAGATGCTTAATGAAGCAAAAGGAGATGATGAACTTTCTATGTATGTTATGACAAACAGAGAAAAAATTAACGGTGCGGCTGAAATTCTTTTTCCCGAAAATCTTGATAAACTCTCAGCAAAGTTCGATTCAGATATCTATATTATCCCGTCATCTGTGCATGAAATTATTGCAGTATCTGCTGAAGGAAAAGATGCAAGTGAGCTACAGGAAATGGTAAATGAAGTTAATATGAATGAGGTCAGTCTTGAGGAAAGACTTTCTAATGAAGTATATCATTACGACAGAAATAAAAGGGAACTTACCATTGCATCGGATGCACCTAATAAAAGGCTCGATGGAAAATCAGAATCTGAACAGTTTCGTTACGATACGCCAGAGAGAACTATATAGGTGATGTTATGAAAGTTGTAATAAAAATTGAAAAATTGGAGGAACTGGCAGAGGTGATAAATTCCATAGAAGGAGATTTTATCATAAGACTGGAGTGGGAGGATGATTGCAGTGATAAACAATGATTTTAAACTGGATGTTGTATCGGTAAGGCTTGTAAAGGATGCCTCCATTCTTTCAGATATTAAAATCACAACGCCGGATGCTGCGGTTGAACTACTTGGAAAATATCTGTGCGAAATGGACAGGGAAGTCCTGTGTGTAGTTAATCTTAAAAGTGATAATACACCGATTAACTGTACGATGGTCAGTATCGGAGCACTTAACCAGTCAATAGCAAATCCAAGGGAGATGTTAAAGGCAAGTATATTGTCAAATGCGGCAAATATGATACTAATCCACAACCATCCTTCAGGAAATCTACAGCCTTCAAAAGAAGATATATCGGTTACTGACAGGATGATAAAACTGACAGGACTTGTAGGGATTACACTTCTTGACCACATTATCATTGGAGGAAACAACATAGAATATTTCAGTATGCGGGAAAAGAAACTGATGAGGCATGAAAGGGAATGTTATGAGCAGGATTATAACAATCTTAAGTTTGAAGGCAGTGTCATGGTTGCTGAAAAAGAAAGAAGCAGGTGATATATGTGGATGGAAGATTTACGGATGAGGAATTAAGGATTGCAAAGTCAGTTGATCTGTGTGCAGTGGCTTCAACGCTTGGATATACCGTAAGGAAGATCGGAAAATACCATACCTTAAAGGAGATGGATTCTATACGGATATATAACAGAACCAACTGGTACCGATGGTCAAGACAGAATGAAAAGGGAAGTAATGGAGGTTCGCAGATAGATTTCTTAAGGATATTTGCAGGAATGGACGTTAAGGAAGCAGTATTCTGGCTACTTGATTTTGCAGGAGTGAAGAGGTGTGATGAAACAATGGATAAAAAATCATTAAGACATCAGGTTAAATCTGATATGAAAAAAGAAGAAAAGAAAGAGTTCATACTGCCGACATCATCAGGAGATTTTCACTATCTTTATTCGTATCTGACAGGTGAGAGGATGATAAGCAAAAGGTGTGTGGACTTTTTTGTTAATAAGAAGCTTATTTATGAATCATCAGGTTATCACAACATTGTATTTAAGGGAAATGATAAGGAAGGAAACACAAGATTTGCAAGCATGAGGGGAGTGTTTGATAAAGATGGTCATGCTTTTAAGTGTGATGTAAGAGGCAATGACAAGACATACGGTTTTAATGTTGTAAATGAAAGCAACGATGAACTTGAAGTGTTTGAGGGAGCAATCGACCTTTTAAGTTACTGTGACATATATGATGATTTTGAAACAAACAAGCTGGCACTTGGAATGATATCTGACGCACCACTTGAAACTTTTCTTAGGGAGCATCCGGGAATAAGGACTATTAAGCTGTGCCTTGATAATGATGAGCCGGGAAGAAAGGCATCCGCAACACTTAGGGAAAAGTATGATAAAAAAGGCTACAAAGTTTTGGAACTTCCACCACCAAGGGATTACAAAGATTACAATGACTGGCTCAAAATGATAAGGAAAAAAGAAATGATGAAGCGGTCATATACAAGACGGGCAAGGTGAAATTACCATATCTTAATGAAAACAGAAACCGTTGTAAAAAGTGGATATGGAAATAGCTTCCATAACGAAAAAGCATAATGAGAAGCCTAAATCATAACAAAAATTTACAACGGAAAAAAGAAATTTCAAAAAAACAGTCAAAAAAATCCGTTGTAAAAAGTGGATATGAAAAAGGCTTTCATAACGAAAAAGCATAAGAGGAAGCCTGAATCATAACAAAATTTTACAACGGTTTTATAAAAATATGGATATATCAGGGGTTTTAGGGGATTTTTCCCTAACAAGAATAGCATTGGTAATACCAAATGCGTATCTTGCGACAGACAGGTTGTTACCGGGGACAAAGGCTTTTTTAGGCTTAACAGAATACGGATAAGAGGAGGTGAGATTACAGGTGGCAGATGAAAATGAGGTATTTACAAAGGCAGAGGAACTGATTGAATGGCTTGATGAGAATGACATTCTTATGAACCTTACAGATAAAGAGGCAGGAGTACTTATTTCGTATATGGAAGCTCATGGCTACGGTATCGGTGTAAGAGAAAACAGGCTTGTGAGAATTGATATAACCGAAACAGAGAATATAGTGGAGGATTATTCAATAGATGATGTAATAGATTCGGTATTTGACTGGAATTATGAGCTTATAACGGAAGCAGATAAGGAAAGAAAAAATCCTGATAACTTTATTGATTTCTGCAAAAAGCAGGAAAGATATGAGAGCCTTTTAGAAGACGAGCGGATAATAGAGAAAATGTTTGACCGGACTGTTTACGGTAAGGCAATGGCTTCTGCTTTTAAAAAGGTATCTCTGACAAAATGAGAGAGGATGATGTATATGGCAGATAACAGACATAATGTGGTAAAGACTTTCAAATTTACCAGAGCAGAGGCGGATTTATTAAAAAATCGTGCAAAGGAATACGGTATGACGGATGCTGATTATATGCGTTTTCTTTTAAGCCAGAAGCCTTTGGATTATCCCGAAATAAGGCTGCTGATTTCCAATCTGATAAATGAAGTAAATCATATCGGAAACAACATTAACCAGATTGCAAGAAAGAATAATGCAGGATTTTACAGCCGTGATGACATGGATAGTTTAAGAGCATATATGAAAAAACTTATTAACGCTACAAGAAAAGCGGAAGAGAAGATTGGCGATTACTAAGGTATTAAATATAGGAGACTGCGGAAGCGGTTATCACGGAAAACATTTAAAGGCAGCAATTGATTATATTAAAGATTTTGAAAAAACGGATGGTGGGAGACTTGTCGGAGGCATTAATTGTCAGCCAGACTTTGCCTACGATAAGATGAAAAGCACGAAAGTGAAATTTGGCAAAACAGACAAAAGACAGGCATATCACTTTATCATATCTTTTGAGGAAGGTGAGGTGGATGATGATACGGCATTTGAGATAACGGAGAAGTTTGCAAGAGAGTATATCGGAGATGACTATGAAGTCGTATTTTCAGTACACAATAATACGAATCACAAGCATGGGCATATCATATTTAACAGTGTAAGCGTAAAAACAGGTAAGAAATACCGTTACGAAAAAGGTGACTGGGCAAAGCATATACAGCCACTTACAAACAGGCTGTGCAGTGAATATGGTTTGTCGGAAATAGACATAGATGCTGATGGAAAAGGCATCAATGAAAGATATAAGGAGCGGAACAAATACCGTGACGAAAAAATTGTATGGAGAGATATGGTAATAAGAGATGTCGATTCATGTATTATTCAGGCAGTTACTTATGAAGATTTTCTAGGACTTTTGAAAGAAAAAGGATATACGATTAAGCAGGGAAAACATATGGCGGTATTTATGCAAGGAATGAAGCGGTATATGAGAATTGATACTTTTGGTGATGCGTATACGAAGAAAAGTATTTTGGAAAGGATCAAAAATGAAGGAATTGAAACTTACAGAAAGGATACAGCAAAATGCCCACCAAGAATTGTTTACTGTAAATTTAAAAGGTATCGAAGGGTAGAACTTACCGGGTTACAGAAAAAATACTTTGCAAAACTTTACCGGACAGGAAAACTTAAAAAGAGACCTTATTCACAGGCGTGGAAATATCGTGATGAAATCAAAAAGATGCATAAGTTACATGACCAATACAGTTTTCTGTCAAAACATGGAATTACAGATGTTAGTGGACTAAATGATATGGCAGATGTTCTTGCAGATAAAAAGAAAAGTATCAACAAAGATATTGGAAGAATACGCAGGGCAGAGAAAGCAGCCGGGAAGTTGTTTGAAGCATTAAATATGATTGATGAATTAGAAAATAGTGAGAACTGCTACAGGAAAGGTGATGAGTTTTTTTATGAAGAGCATGAGCAGTATGTGAAATTTATCGGTGAAATCGAAAGTCATGGATATACCATAGAGGAAGTAAGAAAGTTAAAAGATTATTATGGCAGTGAGTATGCCAAACAGAGAAGCAGAATAAAAGTTGTAAAAAGAGAGCTTAAAATTGCAGAGGAGTTAATCAGGGAAGAAAGTAAAAAATCTGAAAGACAAATTGCAGAGAAAAAAGAAGAAAACAGAATACAGAAAAAAGACAGACAGCCGGTAAAATAGGTTGTATTTTTTTGCTTTGAAGTTCATCTGTTAGATGTAAAGAGCTGATGGCTGAGCTGTAATAAAAAACAAAATGAGGAGGTTATAGATGAGCAGTGATATAAGAGACAAAAATATGATTGTACAGAGCTTTAAAAATAAGGGATTAAGAGGCGAGGTAATTGCACTGATAAGTGATGATGCCGATTATGGTCTTACAAGAGAGCAGATAGCAAAGTATGCAGATAAAAAGATGGATATTGACCGTATGAGGATTTATTCGGAATGTCTTAGAAACGGTTATGAGGACAGTATTATCAAAATTATTATGGCAGACGGACTTAGCAAAGCACAGATGCAGATGGCACTTAAATTTTATAAAAAAGGTGTGCCAGAAGAGGACATTGAGGCGATTACCAAAAGTGGTGAAAAGGCAGCGGTAATGAAAAAGCGTTATGAGGAAATTCTCGATATGACAGACAGTGTTTACAATGCGGCAGAAACGGAGCCTGAGTATGTAAAGAAGATAGCAGAGCATATTCAGGAAGTCGTCTTGAGCATTGGAAATACGGATAAAAAATTTGATGATATTGCAGAAGTGCTGAAATCCCTTATGCAAAGCAGAAGGGATGAGGAGGAGTTTGACAAGGTTCTTAAAGAAAATCAGGAAAAAGACACTTTGTTGTCGCAGAAGCAGGATGAGATTAACAAAGCCTATTCGCAGGCGTCAGAGAACAGAAAAGAGGTGGAGATGCTTAAAGAAGAAAACGAAACTCTAAAAAAGAAGATAAGGGAGTTTGAGGAAAAAGGTAAAGAGGATGCAGAAAATATGACATCGAATAGTCAACATCCGGAATCTTCTAACAGAGAATTTACAAATGGTCAATATCCGAAATCTTCGGATAGGGAGTTTGCAAGTAGTCAATATTCAAAATCTCATGACAGAGAGACTGCAAAAAGACAGTATCCGGAAACTTCAAGTCAGAGAGTGCAGGATAGAGGATATGGTGGCAGTTATACCAGGATTTACAGTAATGACATTGAAAGAACAGTACGCAGAAACAGTAACGCTACTGTAGGATTTTTTACAAGACTTGGCATTAAGAAAAAGAGCAGGAGAAATATTGTGAAACTTGTAATAGCCGGAGAACTTGACATAAACCAACTTGTTCAGATTAAAAGTGCCATAGAAAAAGGTCTGACTGAAAGGCAGCTTGAGGACATTATAAACAGCAGGGTACCCGCAGACAGAATGAAAGAAATAGTTGAGATTGCAGAGCTTGAAAACAGCATGCAGGGATAGGAGGCAGATATGCTAGAGATAAATGAAACAGCACAGTGGATTCAAAAGAGAATGTCAGGGCTTACAGAGGAAGAGATGAGGTTTGTGTTTGATTTTGGATTTCAGAGCCACGACAAGGAACTGATTAACAGTCTTATTGAAGAACTGAAATCAAAAGACAGGTATTTTGAAAATATTAAAAAGAGATATAACGCAATGATAGGTATCAGACCTGAGTGGGATCAAAAAGCAGAATCCCTTATTGCAGCTCTTGAAATGTACAGGATACAGAAAGAAAAAGCTCTTAACAGTCTTGAGAGAATATTAAATGCATACGGAGTAAATGTAAGCAGGGATGATATTGAAAACAGAAAACTTAATGAAATAAGAGAAAAAGTAAGAGAACACAATTATGAGGGAAGGTGAGAAAAATGGCAGATGAAATAGCAGAGGCAGTACAGATAATAAGGGTGGCGTATGACGGTATCGAAATTGCAATGAAGATAGGAAGCGACGGACTTAGTGCAGTAAAAAAAGTGTTTGTTGTACTTAAGGGAATGCTTGATTATGAGAAAAATCTTGGAAGAACTTCCATGAGAAAACTTCTTATGAGAGGCGGAGACTTACAGGTATTGCAGTTTGATAATTCTGAAATAGGAAAGGTAAAGAGGCTTGCAAAAAAATATGGAATACTTTATTCCATAATGCCAAACATCAATAAAAACCAGACGGAGATAATATTTCATTCAGAGGCTGTGCCACGTATCAATGTAATGCTACAGAAAATGAAATCAGGACAGATTACGACATTCGACGATTATGTAAAAAAGAGTGACACAGATGGGAAGAACAAACTGCTTGAGTTTTTTCAGAAACAAAAGGAAGGCAATGAAAAATTCCAAAGTGAAGAAGCTGAAAAGGCAGGAGAGATAATGCAGGGACTTATCGAAAAGGTCGGGCTTTATGCTGTGGAAAATAAAAGTGTAAGCGTGGATTCCATAAAGAATGAGTTTGAAATTGGAAATGATGATGCAAAGGAGATTATCGGAAAACTTGTCACAATCGGTGCAATTGAAAAATCAGAAACAGAGAATAAGTATGAGGCAGTTATGGACAGGGATTCCTTAAAAAAAAGAATTAAAAGCTACCGAAGTATTGCAGAGAGAATTCAGGCAGTTTCAATGTCAAAGAACAGGAATCTCACGGACATTACAATATCAAAGACACTGATAAAAGAAGAAAGCACAGTAGCAGTCAAGACAAGGGTTCCCGGTACATGGGGAGAGAATGTACGATATGTCTGGATAAGAAAAGAGAACATTATGGAAATTAATAACGGAAAGACTTTGCTTACATTTCTTGATTCGGAAAAAGAATACAAGCTTTATGACAAAAATAACAGAGTGGCAGAGACAGTAAAGGGAAGCACGTTGTATTCAAAACATTATGACAGTGTGGAAGCCGCAGTAAGAAAGAGATATGAAAAGATGTCAGCAGAAAAAAGCGTATCAAAGATAATGGAAGAACAGGGAAGGGGCAAATGATAAATGACGGATAAGAAGAAAAAGCCTTCTGTTGTTCTTCTTGTTATTGGAGCTTTGCTGTCAGCATATTTCGGATATCTTGTAAATGGTGCATGGACTAAGGGAATGAACATCAGTGAATTTATGGATTCCATCAATAAGGTACTTGCAAATCCCATTGCAGATTACTATAAGGGTGCAGCTACGGTTAAGGCAGTTCTTATGGCTATTCTTATATATGCCGTGATGATAACTATGTATTATACAAGTCAGAGAAATCTTATGCCGGGCAAAGAATACGGTACGGCAAAGTTTGCAAATTTGTCACAGGTAAACAAAAGTCTACGGGATAAGGATGATAGGAAAAATAGAATTTTAAGCCAGAATGTCAGAATGAGTCTTGATACAAGAAAGACAAAGCTTAATAACAATGTTCTGATTATCGGAGGTTCCGGTGCAGGAAAGACATTTTATGAGGTAAAGCCGAACCTTATGCAGATGCCCGATAAGTGTTCATTTATCGTGACTGATCCAAAGGGAGGTGCGAAACGTTCCATAGAGAAAAGCTATGGCACGATTACAACTAATAATTGAATAAAAAAATAGTAGTAAATCGGAGAACTAAACACACGATATGTCGAATGATGGAGTAACGTCCTGAAAGGCAACCCTAATCCTCCGACTTGCACCTAAGTTAGTAGAAACTAAAGTGTAAGAAGCTCGGTGAAGTCGGCAGAGAGATACCGAAACAGATTAGATGTCGAAAGCATTTCAGAGGTGAGATGTGTATCCTATATGCCGGGGGTCTATAAACTATCTATGGTGAGAATGAAGAGAGTTAAGCTCTTCTGACGAAACTTCGAATGTACGGGTCTATATCGGGACTATGTAGAAATGCATAGTGGCACAAATAGTGTCGTTACTGTGGGCGAGTAAGACTCCGCCTTTATGAAAGTCCATACATTGCTACAGGCAGTGTCAAGGTAACAGGCTCATAGAAGGAACCTAAGGATA
>NZ_QTVG01000008.1 GCF_003460505.1 Eubacterium sp. AF36-5BH | reverse complement strand
GCAGGGGAAAAGGTGGAGATAATATCAAATCCTTACCTATTGCTATAAATATTAAGAAGCACGGGAGAGATGCTAAAGAATAACGGATATAACATAAAGGTCATCAATCTTATAGATATGGACCAGTCAGACTGTTATAACCCGTTTTTTTATATAAGAGAAGAAACAGATGTAATAAAACTTATAACAAACCTAATTGCAAATACAACGCCTAAAGGTGCAACATCAGCTGATCCGTTTTGGGAAAAAGCCGAGGGAATGTTCCTTCAGGCGTTGTTTTATTATGTGTGGCTTGAGGTTCCGCCTAAAAGAAGAAACTTTGAAACAGTGCTTAAACTTATGGGAAAAGCTGAAGTAAAGGAAAAGGGTAAGCCATCACAGCTTGATGCCATAATGAAAGCTTTGGAAGAGACAAGTACGCTTGGCTCAAATCATCCTGCTGTAAAGCAGTACAACAAATGTATGAGAGGGGCAGGAGATACTGTCCGTTCTATTATTATCAGTGCCAATTCAAGACTTGCTTTTCTTGAAAATAAGAAGGTACTAAGGATTCTTTCAAGAGATGAAATGAATCTTGCTGATATTGGAATCGGAGTTAATGGAGATTGTGAAACCAAGACTGCACTGTTTTGTGTTATTCCTGATTCGGATAAATCCTACAACTTTATTATAGGAATGCTGTATACACAGATATTTCAGGAACTATACTATCAGGCAGATTTCAATTTCGGTGGAAGATTACCTATACATGTTACTTTTATGTTGGATGAATTTGCAAACGTTGCTCTGCCGGATGACTATTGTTCATTACTGTCAACAATGCGAAGCAGGGAAATAAGTTCTGTAATCATCATACAGAACCTTGCACAGATTAAAGCATTGTTTAAGGAAACGTGGGAAACAATTCCAGGAAACTGCGACACGCTTATTTATCTTGGAGGTAATGAGCAGAGTACCCATAAGTATATATCAGAGCTTCTTGGAAAGGGAACCATTGATAAGAGGTCAAGCGGAGAAACAAGAGGACGTCAGGGAAGCAGCTCAAGAAATTATGATGTGCTTGGAAGAGAACTTATGACACCTGATGAGGCAAGAAAATTTGACAATAAAAAGTGTCTTATATTTATCAGAGGATTTGATCCCATTGTGGATAATAAATTTATACCGTTTAAGCATCCTGCGTTTGAACAGACTGCTGACGGTAAAGGAAAACCTTATATACACACACCTAAGGAGGATTCGACTTTTGTCGGTCCTCCTTTTGAAATCCTTAATAAACAGTCATTGGCATATTTTGAAAAGCTAAAGGAAAAAGGTGAAAACGTGTACATAGATGAAATGACACTGGAACAATTCATGCTGCTTGGTAATGACGGAATTGAAAAGAGATTAAGTAAAGCTCAAAGTAACGAGAAAAAAAGTCCTGCAGAAAAGGAAATGGCATATGAACTTGAGTATCAGGATGATGATGCTTCAGGTGGTGAAAAAAACACGGTAAAAAGAAAAGCATTAAAAGATGACACAGTTACAAACCGAATACTTAACTGGAACTTTTCAAAGGAACAAAAGGAAGAAGCAAAGGCAGCAATGAAAGAAGGAATTCCGGTTAAAAGGATTCTTGAATATTTTTATCCTGAGACATCGGTGGAAGAAATGAGAAACAAATTTAGAAGTTAGAAAAGGAGTAAGAGATTATGATAAGAGATTTAGTTAAGAAAATGAAAGATAAGAAAGAGACAGTTGGTGCAAAAATTAAAAACAATGTGATTCCGGCATTATCTGGAGCATTAATGATGACAACGATTGAATGTACAAATGTATTAGCAACGGATACAAGCTCTGTAACAAAACCGCTTGATAATCTTAAAACATTGATACTGGCAATTATCGGAGCAATCGGTGTAATAATTCTTGCTAAAAACGTAATGGAGTTTGCACAGGCATATCAGCAACAGGATTCGTCCACAATGAATTCTGCCCTTAAAGGAATTGTAGCAGGAATAATGATGGCAGGAATATCATCAGTTCTTGGAATTCTTGGATTTTAGAATCTAAAAACGGAAGAAAAGAGGTGATGAAAGTTGGATATTTTTAATCTGGGACAGCAGATACTTGATTTGCTTGAGATGGTCTTTGGATTCTGGAACAATCAGATATCACTTGTATTTGCTCTCTTAGGACAGTCACCGGTCAGTTTCAAAAGCGGGGGTCCGTGGGGAGTAATACAGAATCTGGAACCAATTTTTGTAGGTGTCGGTTCTTCGCTGGTTGTACTGTTCTTTGTTATTGGTTTTTGCTCGGAGAGTGTGGATGTAAAAGAGGACATGAGGTTTGAAGTTATTCTTCGTATGCTTATGAGAATAGGAATAGCAGAATGGCTTGTAGCAAACAATGTAACAATAATGAAAGCATTTTTTACCTCCGCAGGCAATCTGGTAAAACTTGTCGGAGCAGGAGAAATGGCAGAGCTTACCATAGACAGCGGACAGGCTGAGATTATAAAAAATCTTGGCTTTGGTTCAAGTCTGGTAATGCTGATACTTGCATCAATACTTTCCATTGTCATCATAGTGTGTGGATTTTTCCTGATATATACAGTGTATTTCAGATTCCTAAAGATACTGATTTTAGTACCTTTTGGAGCAATTGCATTTTCAACAGTCAGTGGAAACAGAATGGTAAGCCATACGGCGGTTTCATATGCAAAGTACTTTTTATCAATTGTGTTTGAGGCTGTGACAATGGCACTGGCTATAGTAGTGTGCAATGCACTAATAAGTGCAGGACTTCCGTCATTTACGGGAGAATATGCTGACTGGACTCAGACACTTATATATCTGTGTGAAATGACATTTACAATCGCACTTACAGTAGGAACGGTAAAGGGTGCACAAAATCTTACAAGCAGGGCATTAGGATTATAAAAGTTAGGAGGAGAGAAGATGAACAAAAAGATGAATTATGAATCTAAATGGGGAGATGTAAATGTAGAACTTTCAATGAGCCAGTATACAGACAATGGCAATATTTATCTTGAACTGGTAAATACAGAGGGTGAATATCCGGAACCTTATGGAAACATAACTGTTAATTTAGTGGAAGTACCTAAATACTGCGGATATGTTGATACAAATAACATGCCGGAGATGGAAAAGTTTTTGGAAGAAAATTATTTAGGAGATTTCACGGGAATTACATTAAAAAGCGGTTTTTGCGAGTATCCGCTTTATGTTTTCAATGTGGATAAACTACGAGAGTTATGCCCCAAACAGATGGCTGAATATGAAAAAAACTTTGAGCGTAACAGAGATAAAGAACATGAAAAAGGGCAGGTGAAATAAATGTCAGTAGAAATAAATAAAGATATAGATAAATTTCAGGAATCGGTTGTGTTAGGACTTACAGCAAAACAGCTTATAGCTTCAATTCTAAGTGTGCTGGTGGGTGGAATAATAGTATTCCTTACATATAAAAAAGTAGGTCTTACGTTGTCAGCATATATAGCCATTCCGGTGGTGGCTCCAATAGCTTTAAGCGGATTTTATACATACAACGGAATGAGCTTTATGCAGGTAATGAAAAAAAGAATACAGTTTATGTTTAAAGCAAAACCGTTACTTTATAAGTCTACGGAAAATGCAGAGGAGTTAAAGAAAATCGCAGCACAGATTGAGGAAGAAAAAAGAAAGACGGAAACGGATAATAAATCAGAGTTTAACAAAACAAAAAAGAAAATGATTGTGGTGCTTGCAGTAAGCATCGTGTCAGTAATTGCAGCCATAGGCATTGCCTGTGGCTGTAAATTTTTATAAGGAGGAAATAACATGGGATTATTTACGGATGGGTTTAAGAAATTAAAGAAAGCATCTGAACCGCTTTACAAAAGTCCTAAATCCATACAGGAAACAATAGAAATAATGGAAGTATCTGAAAGCGGAATCTTTAAGGTACAGCAGAATAAATATTCAAAAACATACAAGTTTATGGATATTAATTATACAACTGCAACTTATGACGAGCAGGAAGAAATACTGCAGAGATACTGTAAATTCTTAAATTCTTTTGACTGTTCTTTTAAGATTACAATCAATAATAAAAATAAAGACATGCAGGATTTGAGAAAGTACATACTTCTTCCATACTTAAATGACGGTTTTGATGATTTCAGAAAAATATATAACAAAATCATAGAGGAGAAGATAAAGGAAGGAAGACAGGGAATAGAGCAGGAAAGATATCTGACCGTAACTGTTGAGAGAAAAACATTTGAAGAAGCAGGGGCACAGTTTGCAACCATTGAGGTAAATATAAGAAAAGCATTTAATGAACTTGGAACAGGTATTAAAGCGTTAACAGGAAATGAAAGACTCCATGTGCTGCATGATTTTTACAACATTGGAAAAGAAGATGAGTTTGATTTTGACATAAGGGAAGCAAAACGTGTGGGAAGAGATTTCAGAAATGATTTGTGCAATGGAATGATTAAGTTTCATCAGGATTATTTTGAGACAGAAAACAAGTTTTGCCGGGCATTATTTTTCAAAAAATATCCAAAGAGTTTGTCAGAAGAACTTCTTAATACAATCACAATGCTTCCGGTACATATGATAACAAGCATAGATGTTGTTCCGGTTCCAAAAGATATGACCATTAGGGTTTTACAGAAAAAGTATCTGGGAGTAGAATCAGATATTATAAAACAGCAACAGGTAAGAAACAGAAACAATGATTTTTCAACAGAGATTTCTTATGCAAAGAGGATGGAGAAAAAAGACATTGAAGACATGATGAACAACGTAAGGGAAAATGATGAGAGCATGTTTTATACTTCCGTTAATATAATCGTTATGGCAGACAGTAAGGAAGAACTGGAAAGTGCCTGTGAAACAATTGTGACAATTGGAAAAGGTAATGGAGTTACAATCGACACAAATCAGTTTATGCAGAGGGAAGCATTAAATACCATACTTCCAATTGGTGTAAGACAGATTGAAACAATGAGAACAATGCTTACCAATTCACTTGCAGGTTTAGTTCCATTTAACGTGCAGGAATTAAATGACGAAGGCGGCAATTATTACGGTATCAATCAGGTGTCAAAGAATATCAATGTTGGAAACAGAAAGAAGCTTATAAATGGAAACGGGTTTGTATTTGGTGTTCCCGGTTCAGGAAAATCCTTTTTCAGCAAAATGGAAATGGGAAGTGTTTTTTTAAAAGGAGAAGATGATGTAATCGTAATTGATCCGATGCATGAATACTTTGACATTGCAAAGACGTACGGAGGAACAGTTGTTAATTTATCAACGTATACGGATAACTATGTAAATCCTCTTGATATGGACGTGTGGAATCTGGATGCCAGAGACTCAAAAGGATGGATTAGGGAAAAATGTTCATTTATGTTTGGCTTGTGTGAACAGTGTCTTAATAAACCGCTTACACCGCAGCAGCGTTCTATTATTGACAGGTGCTTAACAGAGATGTATTTGGATATCGCAAGAAGCAGAGAAAAGTATATTCCGGTAATGTCTGATTTTTATGAAAGACTATTAAACCAGACAGATGCAGATGAAAGAAAGATAGCTAAGGATATTGCCCTTTCTCTTGAAATCTTTGTAAAAGGTTCCTTAAACATTTTTAATAATCAGACAAACGTGGATATGAATAACAGATTTACTGTTTATGGAATAAGAGACTTAGGACAGGACCTTGCCCCGGTATCTATGCTTATTATGATGGAAGCAATTCAGCAGAGAATTGTTGAGAACGGACAAAAAGGCAGGGCAACATGGCTTTACATAGACGAATTTCATGTTCTCTTAAATTCAGAGTACAGTGCAAAGTATTTACAGCAGCTATGGAAAAAGGTAAGAAAGCAGGGTGGACTATGCACAGGCATAACACAGAATGTTATTGACCTTTTGCAGAACTATACTGCAACGACTATGCTTGCAAACAGTGAGTTTGTGGCAATATTAAAACAGGCAAACACAGATGCAGAAAAAATAGCGGAAGTGGTAGGTGTATCAGAGTCACAGCTTGAATTTGTAAGCAATGCACCGTCAGGCATGGGACTTATTAAGTGTGGAAACGTGATTATTCCGTTTGATAATACTATCAGCAAAGACACAGAGCTTTATAAATTGTATAATACAAATATCCATGAAAGAATAGCAAATAAGGAAAGTATCAATAGTTAAGTGAGTAGATAAAAGGAATAACCTATGTTAAAATTGTATCAGATAAATATGTGATTCTATTTTAACAAACCAATAAATTGTATTGGGTAAAGGAGGAGTAATGGGAAAAATAATTTATGAAAATTCAGAACCTGTAATCCATTTCGATTATTTGGTAAATAACAGTAAATATAATAAACTAACGAGGGAAAATTATGCGGTTATAGATAAGCGAACGTCATTTTATTTTAAAAATAATCCAAAAGCATACGAAATAAATAAGTCGGATATTGATGAAGGAAAAGTGCCAAGATATGATTTAGCATTAGACAAAAAAGGATTAACATATACAGATGAATGGTGCGAAAAACATAGAGAACAGGCTTTAAAAAATTTTGATATGAATATGGAGTATTATAAGTATGTGGGCAAAAATTTTGAAGAAAAACTAAATGAATTTTTGTTGACAGATGGAAGTGAGTTTAAAGAATACTATTCTCTAAATCACGAAGATATGAAAAAACCAGGAATATATATGCTTGTATTAGGTGAATATAAAAGAATCTATATAGGAATTACCAGAAAGCAAACATTACGCCGAAGAATATTAAAACATTGGAGCACGGTAAAACAGTTTGATAGATTAATATGGGGAAGCGTTAATAGTTCAATTATATCAATTGATTCGTTTGGGTGTTTAGATACAACAAGGATTTTTTTGATACCTGTAGATAGCGAAGCGATTGACGAGTTATATGAAAAAGAATTACAAATTACAAGTAGTCCGTTGATTTACAATTTTCTTCAAAACAGAACATCCGGTGGAATGACAACGTATATGGATTCAGTGATGAATATGAGATGTATTGATATAAAAAATAATTGTATAAAAGACCTTTGAGGTAAAGGAATAACAATACAAAAAAATGAAGAGTAATAAGCTAAAGATACTTTATTGTTTAGGTACTATTACAGTATAAACGGTGGAGGAGTTGGTGATATGGTACAACAAAAAGTAAAAAATGAACATTATGTTCCACAGAGATATTTGCATACATTTGCAAAACAAAAGGGAAAAACATATCGTTTTAATATTTTTGATAAAGAAAAAATTCAAATTAGACCGGGAAATGTTGAAGATTATGCATCGGAAAGATATTTTTACGATGTAGATTTTGAGCAGTTGAGAAAAAAAGCAGAAGAAAAAGATCCCAATTTTAAGATAGATCCTGAGATGGAAAAGTTGATGCAAGAGATTGACACTCAACATATTGAGCATTTTTTTGCAGAAAATGTAGAAACTTTTTTGTTTGATTCTGTTGCACAAATTACATCAACTTATATGATGGCAAATCCTGTACGATTGTTAGAAATGGAAATTCTTAACGATGAACAAATGGATAAAATTTCGTTATATCTTGCATTGCAACAAGTGAGAACAAAGGAATTTAGGCAAGTAATCATTGAAACGTATGAAAGAATGCCATTACTACTAATGAAAAAAATGGCTAAATCGGAAGAAGAAAGAGAATTATTAAATAATATTAGACTAGAATGGAATGACGAAAATCAGAAGAAATTGCTTCATGCACAGATGATATTGGATGAAGAAAATATTACAAAGTTAGCATTAGTATTTAGGGATAAATATTGGATGGTGTTAATTAATGAAACTGGGATGCCATTTTATACTTCGGATAATCCGGTGGTACGATATGGACATTGTGGACAAATGGGATATGGAAGCCGGGGAATAGAAATTGCATTTCCAATAAATTCACGATTGATACTTGTTTTACGTGATAGGGACTACTTCTCAACGGATGGAGTTCTTCATAAGCATTTTTGTAAAATAGACGAAGAAAATGTTATTTTTTATAACGCTTTACAAGTGCAACAAAGTTATAGATATGTTTTCTGTAAAGAAGAAAAATTTGATTTGGCAAACGATATACTAAAAAAAGAGCCTGAATTGAGTGATATAAATCGCAATAGATTTTTTATGTGTTGATAGATTTTTTGAATTCTACGGAGGTATATGTAGTTTGGTTGAAGTACAGTTTTATGATAGTATTAATGATAATTTATTAAAATTTGCGGTCATTATTTCAAAATTTGACGGGAAGTGGGTTTTTTGTAAACATTGGGAGAGAGATACCTATGAAGTTCCAGGTGGACACAGAGAAGCAGATGAACCTATTTTAGAAACAGCAAAGAGAGAATTGCAAGAAGAAACGGGAGCTGTTAATTTTGAAATAAAGCCAATATGCGTGTATTCAGTGAAAGGCAAGACAAGAGTGAATGAAAATATAGATGATGAAACGTTTGGAATGCTTTTTATTGCTGATATTACTTCTTTTGGAAATATAAATAGTGAAATAGAAAAAATTATTATTGTAGATGATTTGGTTGATAATTGGACATATCCATTAATTCAGCCTAAATTGATAGCTGAGGCAAAGAAAAGAGGCTATATATAATCACTCGAAGTTTTCAATTTGCCGAAGAGACAAATTCAAAATTATCGAGAATATAAAGTGATGTAAAAATTTGCAGTTGATGGTGAGATTATATGTAATTTTGTTAGAAGAATCAGCAATTTGGGAACAGTTAAAGCGAAAGAAATGATTTAATATATAACTACCACGTGGAGTTGAGAGGTGATGGTTATGAATCACGTACTAAAATATATTGAAGAACATTTAGAAGAATCATTAAATATAAAAAGATTGGCAGAGATAGCTGGGTATTCTGAGTATCATTTTATTCGTATGTTTAAGCGATATACGAATGAAACCGTTATGGAGTATGTTTGCCGACGTAGACTTATTAGGGCATGTGAAGATATTTTGTTGGGGATGCGTATAATTGACGTTGCAATAAAATATGGATGGCAGTCACATAGTGCTTTTTCTAAGTCGTTCAATAGAGAATTTGGATTTCCACCATCACTCCTTAAAACAATGAAATTAGAAATTGATTGTATAGGAGGTAGTTATATGAATCATATTTTTTTGCAAACTACAAAAATTGGTATGAGCAAAGAGGAATTGCTTGAACTACTGGAAGAAACAATGGATAAAAATAGTATTGCTTTTGCCCCCAAAAAATTATCAGAGGTTTTTAAAGTAGCATGCAATGCTTATAAAGACAAAAAAAGATATTCGGGTGAGGAGTATGTTACGCATCCTATAAATGTTTCAATCTTGTTAGCTGAATTAGGGGCGGAACAAGATATTATTTTAGCAGGCATGTTTTGTGATGTGTCGACCAAAGGGAATGATGCCAATTTAGAAAATGAATTGCCATACGACATATGGAATATAGTTAAACGAATTGATAATCAAGAATCAAATGAAGTGATTTTGATTAAACTTGCTGAAAGACTTCACAATATGCGAACAATAGATTACATTGATGAAAACAAAAAAGTAGCAAAAGCGAAAGAAACTATTGAAATTTATATGCCTTTAGCAAGAAAAATTAATAATCAAAAATTGATTGATGAACTTAATAATTTGGCCTATAAGTACAATAATTGATACTTGTTAGTCATTGCAGTTAATATAAGGGGAACCCAGGTTTAATGTATGATATTTTGTTTGAACGCAGAACAGAAATATGGTAATCTTGTCAATATTTAAGTTTCATGAAATAACAGAAAATCATCAAAAGATAGAAAATCGCAATTGTTGTATTTTATAAGAAAACCTATGAATTAAAAAAATATATAACATCACTTAAAAATTGTTAAGCCATTACAAAGCTAAAAACTTTGTAGTGGCTTTCTTTATGCAGGAGGAAAAATGGAAAAGAGGAAAGAGAAAAAGGAAAGGCATATCCATAGCCGTGATATGCCAAATTTCCGTAGAAATGATACAGATAAAAGAAAAGTCATTAAAGATAAAAAGAAAGTCCTAAGACAAGGAACAGATATGGCAGTAAGAACGGGAGTAAAAACCACGCTAGACCAAATGGAAGGCAGTGAGGAAGTAGAAAATGCACTGGTTACTGCGGCAGTTGTTACAACTCCCATTAGAAAAACAGCAAGTAAGACAACTAAAACTGTAAAAGAGAAAGCAAAGCGAAAACGTGTAAAAGAGCAGTCTGAAAAAAATGTAAGAGAAAAGCAGAAAAGTGAAAATAGAAAAATACACAGTCAGACACACAAAGAAGACAGTTATGCAAAGGAAAAGCAAATACGCAAGAGGGAAAATAGTGTAAAGAAAGATACAACAGGAGGAAATAAAGTAAAATCCGGTAAATCAAACAGCAGTAGTGATAGAGGCAGTCATTCAGCTTCCAAAAGCAGAAAGGTTGCTTTTTTTGTGGAAAAATTAAGAAGTACAGGAATGACAACATCGTTAAACAGTGAAAATCAGAAGTCTGGTGTATCTGACATAATGAAGACAGTTATGATAAAGATTGGTGCTGTTTTACTTCCAATTGTTTTACTTCTGTTTTCCATAGTTGCCATTGCCACAGCGTTGGTAGCCGTAGTTATAGCGGTTATATATAACTCTCCATTTTCTATATTCTTTCCACCATTAGAGAATGGAGATACCGTTATGACAGTCACAAGCCAGTATGTTGCTGAGTTTAACAGAGACATCAATACTATGGTTACCGAACATAAGGACTGTGATATTGGAAAAATCGTATACGTGGATTATGAGGGAACATCATCCGCACCATCCAATTACTATGATGTCATGAGTGTATATATGGTTAAATACGGTGTAGGAAATACTGCAACGGTTATGAATGATACAGCGAAGGCAAATCTTAAAACAGTGTTTGATGATATGTGTTCATACACCACATCAACGGGAGAAGAAAAGATTAAAAATGAAAGTGGTAATAAAGAAAAGAAAAAAGTTCTTTATGTAAATGTTACTTTAAAAACATATCATCAAATGGAAACAGAGTATGGAATGAGTGATGATGAAATAAGTATGCTTAATTCCCTGATGAGTCCTGAAAATCTGTCTTCACTGGGTATTACCAGTGGCAGTACGGGAACACAAACCGGAGGGAATAAAAAGTCATTGCTTACGCAGAATGAGATTAATGAGATTTTAAACAAGATAACTGATGAAAAAGCAAAAACAGCAGTGAGTTTTGCATTGTCAAAAGTAGGTTATCCGTACAGTCAGCCACTTAGAAATTCAGGGACACATTTTGACTGTTCATCTTTGGCATATTATTCATGGAACAGTGCCGGCATATCTGTAATGACGGACGGTTCAAATACGGCAGCATCTGAGGCTAAGTGGTGCAGTGATAATGACTGTACTGTGAAAGAAGAAAACCTAAAGCCGGGAGACCTTATATTCTACAGTTATTCAAATAACGGAAGATATAAAAATATAAGTCATGTAGGAATTTATGTCGGAGACGGAAAAATGGTTGAAGCAGTGGATGAGGCAACTGGAGTTGTTATGCAGGATTATCATAATGGTGGTCTGGTTATGATAGGAAGACCGGATAAAAAGAAGAAAAATTAAAATTATTAAGGAAGCAGAGCATAAATTGTTCTGCTTCTTTTGGAACAGGAGGACAAATGAGAGAAACATATATTAAAAACATGGAGTTTTTGATAAGCGAACTTCATAAGGAATGGAATAAAAGCAAAGGAGACAGCAATCAAATTAAAGTATCTTTAAATAAGGCTCATAAATTACGAAGTAAGATTTCAGAACATATAGTAAAACAACAGAAAACTATTAATGAAGACACAAACATTGACTTTGAGGAAAGTATGAAAATGTCAAAAGAAAATTTTGTAATGTTAAGACTGATAAAAAAGATAAACAGAAATATGAAAAAAGGTGAAAAAGAATTTTCTGTAAATCTTGATACAGAAGAATACAATGTATATTTGAAACTTTTAGAATCGAAAGAAGGTGCGTAGCATGGGTAAAAAATATAAAGTGATTTACGCTGATCCCCCTTGGCAGTATCGTGTGTATTCAAAAAAAGGTCAGGGAAGAAGTGCAGAAAATCATTACCATACAATGAATATTGATGACATACGTTCACTTCCGGTAGCTAATATTGCAGATGATGATTGTGTATTATTTTTATGGATTACGTTTCCATGTCTTAAAGAGGGAATTTCCGTAATGGAGAGCTGGGGATTTACATATAAAACCTGTGGTTTTAACTGGGTAAAGAGAAATAAGAAAAAAGACACTTATTTTATGGGGTTAGGATTTTGGACAAGGTCTAATTCAGAAGTATGTCTAATCGGAACCAAAGGACATCCTAAACGTGTTTCCAAAGCTGTAAGTCAGATATGTGATGCAAGAGTAATGGCACACAGCAAAAAGCCTGATGAAATAAGGAAACGTATTGTAGAGCTTTGCGGGGATGTGCCACGTATTGAACTGTTTGCCAGAGAGACAGCTGAAGGTTGGGACTGCCTTGGCGATGAAATTGACGGAAAGGATATAAGAGATGCCTTGAAAGGGGTGATTGAAAATGAGTGCTGATTACAAGGTACAAAGACTGTATGACGAGTATATTCATGACATTGTATCCAGTGCAGACAACTGGAAAAACTTTTTAAGAATAGCAGGAAGAATTTACAGATATGAGTTTGACAACATACTTATGGTTTATGCACAGCGACCAAATGCAACTCTGGTAGGAGATTATGATTCATGGAAAAAGGTAGGCAGATATGTAAAAAGAGGAAGCAGGGGAATTGCAATATTTCCGTCAAAGATTTTAAAAACACATATGCGATACATTTTTGATATATCTGATACAGGAGGAAAGAACGTTAAACTAACATGGGATTTGAATGGTGATAATCTAAAAAGTCTGGTGGACGAACTGACAGAAGAAGGAAAGATTGAGCCTTATTTAAATGATGACAGAAAAAGTTTAAAGAATCTCTTAAAGAACTATACAAAGGAGAACATACGATCTATAATGAAAGAGAAATCCGAAGCAGAGATTTCTGAACTTAACTGGATTACAGGTGGTGTGATTAATGGTGGAGATAATGAAACGCAGGGGCTTACTGTTGAAAAAATGTTATATGAAAGCGTTTTATATGCAGTAGGTACAAGATGTGGATTTGACATGTCCGCTGAAGAACAGGACATGAGTTTTATAATAAATATATCTGATGAAGATGATATTTACCGCTTTGGTTCCCTTGTATGTGACGTATCCTGTAGTGTTCTTAAAGAGTTTAATTACAGAGTAAGACGAATAGAAAAAGAAAGGAGCGTCACAAATGAAAGAAAAGAGAATAACTTATCACGAGGGAGCAGACGGAATGCTGTATCCGAATCTGGAATTGCCACAGGAGCAGGAAATAAGCATGACACAGATAGGAAAGTACGGAATGATGGCAGCAGAGTATCTGAAGGAAAACGAGAGGAACAGATACAACACACTGTATCGGCTGGGAAGACTGGCAGAGAAAATGAAGGAAGTGGACACGGAGGCAAACAGTCTGATAGACACGCTGATGACGGATTACTTAAAGAAACACAAATCTCAGAATCTTACTTCAACAATGGGAATGTGGAAACTAAGGAATCAGGCAAAGATGATGGCAGAGGAAGTGGTTCTAAATCAGATAGTGTACAGATTTCACTAGAAAATAAATCTGAAAATTCTGACGGAAAGATAAATGAAGAATTAAATAAAGAACTGGATGAAATTAATTCATTTGGAGTATCAAGGGAAGCAGGCTTTGAGCAGGCTTCCTTTTTATTTGATGATAATACTAAAGAAATAACAGTTGCAGACAGTAAAAAAACTTTGCCTAATCAAAGAAAAAAATATACCTATATGGAACCGAAAAAAGAACGTGTAGTTCCTCATGATTACATTGTTTCAGTTCTCTTAAGAGGAACCGGATTTGTGGGAGGAAAGGAAAGAGTATACAAAATATATCAGACAGTGGACAGCCCATCAGAAAGAGCAAAACTTATAAAAAAGGAATTTGGTCTTGGAGGAGCAGGCTGGCCAATTAATGGCTATGGTTTACATGGATATGATACTTTTAAGCCTCAGGGAATGAAATTTCAGTGGAGAGATGCTGAAGGAGAAAAAGAAGGATATGTAAGCTGGAATACTGTTGAGGAAGAATTAAGGGTTCTGATAAACAAAGGAGAATATTATCAGGAGATAATTGAGGAAGAAATAATCGGTGAGTATGATATTCCGGATGAAGTGTTTGAAATGGGTAAAAAGCCTATACCTGACATGGAACGAGACATTGAAAAGAAAGACTTTCATTACAATCTGTGGGAAATTGAAACAGGAGGTTCTAAAACAAGGTATCAGTGGAATGTTGAAGCAATAAAAACATTAAAGCAGATTGAAAAAGAAGAAAGAATTGCAACAGATGATGAGCAGAAAATACTTTCACAGTATGCAGGGTGGGGCGGAATCCCGGAAGTGTTTGACGAAAAGAATGATTTATGGAGAAGGGAGTATAAAGAATTAAAAGAAATTCTTACCCCGGCAGAATATGAAAATGCAAGAGCAAGTGTTAATAATGCTTTTTACACTTCTCCTGACATTGCCATGTGCATTAATCAGGCACTTGCAAACTTTGGAGTAACAAAGGGAAACATTCTTGAACCGTCTATGGGTATTGGAAACTTTTTCGGAAGTATGCCTGATGCAATGCAAAACTGTAAACTTTACGGTGTGGAAATGGACGATGTTACAGGAAGAATAGCAAAACAGTTATATCAGAACGCAAGCATCACAATTGCAGGATTTGAAGATACAAAGTTTCCGGATAACTTTTTTGATGCTGCAGTCGGTAATGTACCCTTTGGAGATTATAAAGTATATGATCCAAAGTACAATAAGTTAAACTTTCGTGTACATGATTATTTTCTGACAAAGGCGTTAGACCAGATAAGACCGGGAGGAATAGCGGCATTTATTACAACGAAGGGCACAATGGACAAGGCAAACCCGAATGTAAGAAGATACCTTGCACAGAGGGCAGAATTAATCGGTGCAATAAGACTTCCCAATACGGCATTTAAAGAAAATGCAGGAACGGAAGTAACATCAGACATTTTGTTTTTTAAAAAAAGGGAACGACAGATAGACATTGAACCTGACTGGGTACATCTTGGATATACGAAAGAGGGCATACCGGTTAATTCATATTTTGTGGAGCACCCTGATATGATGCTTGGGACAATGGAGTATGATACAGGAAGATTTGGAGGTAAAAGCAAATATACCATATGTATAAATCATAAAGAAAATTTCAATATCTATGAAAGCTTAAGTAGTGCAATAGGAAAACTTGAGGCAACCGTAACAGACTTTGAAATTGAAGAACCGGAAGAAAATGAGGAGATAATTGAGGCAAATCCGGATGTCAGAAATTTTACATATACTTTTTTAGACGGTAAGTTGTATTTCAGACAAAACTCCCAGATGTATTTAAAGGAGTATCCAAGGACAGCTGAGGAAAGGATAAAAGTACTTGATGAGATAAGAAAACTTACAAGAAATCTTATTGACATACAGACTAAAGGATGCAGTGAGGAAGAATTAAAAAACTGTCAGGAGATATTAAATGATAAGTATGATGAGTTCATAAATAAATACGGTGCGATTACATCAAAGGCAAATAACAGGGCATTTCGTGATGATGCTGACTATCCTCTTCTGTGTTCTCTTGAAAACGTGGATGAAGACGGTGAGGTTACAAAGGCTGACATGTTTTATAAACAGACAATTAAACCGGAGGTGACGATAGACAGAGTTGAAACTGCAGTGGAAGCCCTTAATATTTCAATCAGTGAATTTGGAGAGGTAAACATTCCGTTTATGCTTAGTATATATACACCTGACATAAATGGATATGACGAAGATAAAAATAACAATTTTTCAGATGAGAATAGGTCAGATGATGCAGAGAGCCAAAAACTAATAGAAGAACTAAGAGGACTAATCTTTTTAAATCCCTCAAGATATAATGAAAACAATATGGATGAGGGGTGGGAGACGGCAGACGAATATTTGTCAGGAAACGTAAGAAGTAAGCTTACATTGGCAGAAAAGTATGCTGAAGAAACTCCTGAAATATTTAGAATAAATGCAGAAGAACTTAAAAAGGTTCAGCCTAAAGATTTGGATGCATCTGAAATAGATGTAAGGATAGGTACAACATGGATTGAAGAACAGGATTATGAGAAATTTGTTTATGAACTTCTAGGAACACCGAGACGTGCAAAAGCAATAAGAAGTGCTTATTATTCATCAGGAATAATGGTTCATCTGAATAAATACAGTATGGAATGGTTTATAGAAAATAAATCAATGGATAAGCATTCTGTGGCAGCTTCCAAAACATATGGAACAAGCCGCATGGATGCTTATTCTATTTTTGAAGCAAGCCTTAATTTAAAGACCGTAACTGTAAAAGACAGGGTGGATGACGGTGACGGTAAATATCATTATGTTGTAAATAAAAATGAAACAATGCTTGCAAGGGAAAAACAAAATCTGATTAAGGAGAAATTTAAGGAGTGGATATTTGCAGAACCGGAAAGAAGAAAGAAATATGTAGATTATTATAATCAGACATTCAATAATACAAGACTTCGTGAATATGACGGTTCAAGCCTGACTTTTCCGGGAATGAATCCTGAGATTGAATTAAGAACTCATCAGAAAAATGCAGTGGCAAGAATATTGTTTGGAGGAAATACACTGCTTGCCCATTGTGTTGGAGCAGGAAAATCATTTGAAATGATGGCAGCGTGTATGGAACAGAAAAGATTAGGTCTTGCAAACAAAACAGCAATGATTGTTCCTAAAGCATTAATAAATCAGACTGCATCTGAATTTTTACGTTTGTATCCGTCTGCAAACATACTGGTTGCAACAGAACGTGATTTTGAAAAAAGCAGAAGACAGCAGTTTATATCAAGAATAGCCACGGGAGATTATGACTGCATTATTATGTCCCATTCCCAATTTGAAAAAATTCCAATCTCAAAAGAGAGAAAGGAAAGAATGTTAAATGAGCAGATAGAACAGATTTCTTATGCCATAGATGAGACAAAAGAAAAGAATGGTGAAAGATGGACTGTAAAACAAATGGAAGCTCAGAAAAAAAGACTAAAAGAGCAGTTAAAGACTCTTACAGATGAGCAGAGAAAAGATGACCTGATTACATTTGAAGAATTAGGCATCGACTGTCTTATGGTGGATGAAGCACATAATTACAAAAACCTTGCCATATTTTCAAAGATTAATAATGTATCAGGAATCAGCAGTTCGGGAGCAAAGAAAGCAACAGACATGCAGCTTAAATGTCAGTATATAAATGAGATAAATCCGGGAAGAGGAATTGTATTTGCCACTGGAACACCTATAAGCAATACAATGTGTGAAATGTATGTAATGCAAAGTTATCTGCAGAAGGATACATTGGAAGAAAAGGGAATATATCATTTTGATTCATGGGCAGCAAACTTCGGTGAGATTACAACAGCACTTGAACTTACAGTTGAAGGAAGCGGTTTTCGTATGAAAAGCAGATTTAATAAGTTTACCAATCTGCCGGAGCTTATGAACATATTTAAACAGGTTGCTGATGTACAGACACAGGATATGTTGGAGCTTGAAGTTCCTAAATTAAGAGATGGAAAGTACATCATTGTGGAATCAGAGCCGGACTGGTATGTCAAACAGGTAATGGAAGATTTTGTGGTAAGGGCAGAGCGTATCAGAAATGGTGGCGTAGACTCCAGTGTTGATAACTTTTTAAAGATAACTCACGAGGCAAGATTGCTTGGAACGGATGCAAGACTTCTTGATAAGGATGCTCCAAACAATCCTGACGGAAAACTTAATAAGGTGGTAGAAAATGTGTTCTACGAATATGGCAGGGCGAACAGTGAAGAAAAAATAGGCTGTCAGCTTGTTTTTTCAGATATTGGAACGCCCGGAGGAAAAGATTTTGATGTATATAATTACGTAAAGTCTGAACTTGTAAAAAAAGGAATACCCGAAAATGAAATAGCATTTATTCATGATGCAAAAACGGATGCACAAAGAGATATCTTATTTAAGGAAATGAGAACAGGTAAAAAGAAGATACTTATAGGCTCAACAGATAAATGTGGTACGGGAGTAAATGTTCAGACACATCTTGTAGCAATGCACCATATAGACTGCCCCTGGAAACCGTCAGATGTAGGACGGATTTTGCGGACATTCAAAATAAAAAAGAATGTGGAGGTAACAGACAATGGCAAAATCATTATTTGAGGAACTGGGCGGCAAATACGAAAGGCAAGGGGATTATTTGATACCGTGCTTAACTGTACCCGCCGAAGAAGAACAGGCAATAGGCATCTGGGGGCAACGGCATTTAGATTATCTAAAACAGTACCGTAAAGTTACATACACCAATCTTCTTACAAGCGGCAGGCTAAACGCCTACCTTGCCGACATCAACAGACAGGCACAGGAACGCTTTGAAAGGCTCATAGAGGGTATGAAACAGGCACAGGGCATAACGGAACAGCTAAAGGCAGAAAACGCCTTAGAATGGACAGGATGCCTCAATAACATAAGGGCTTGTGCGAGGGAGATTGTGGAAAAGGAAATTATTTTTGCATAAACAGATGATTAGTGGCAGGGGGAAATCCTGCCGCTTTTTCTGCTTTAGTTTGTCAGCTTGACAAATAAAGGGTTAAGGAATATAATTAGATTCAGTATTATACAAGGAGTTAATAAATATGCGGCAAGGTATTCTTAAATAAACTGTCAATTTGATAGTGGGAACAAAAAGTAGCAGTCTCGTTTCACTTTTAATATGGGGCTTAGTTTTTTGTACCCAGTTTAAGAATACTTTTATCATGTAATTTTATATGCCCGAAAACATATAAGTGTTTTGGGGCTATTGGAGTTATTTACCCAGTGATAGGAGTATTTATCACTGGGTATTTTTATGCCCTTTTTTGGGTGTTGATAGGAGGAAAATCACATGAAAATAATTAACTTAGGCATTCTGGCTCACGTTGACGCAGGAAAGACAACATTAACGGAAAGTTTATTGTATACCAGTGGTGCAATTGCAGAACTAGGGAGCGTAGATGAAGGCACAACAAGGACAGATACAATGAATTTGGAGCGTCAAAGGGGAATCACTATCCAGACAGCAGTGACATCTTTTCAGTGGGAGGATGTAAAAGTCAACATTATAGATACGCCAGGCCATATGGATTTTTTGGCGGAAGTATACCGTTCTTTATCCGTATTAGACGGAGCAGTATTATTAGTTTCTGCAAAGGATGGCATACAGGCACAGACCCGTATACTGTTTCATGCACTACAGATAATGAAGATTCCGACAATTTTTTTCATCAATAAAATTGACCAAGAGGGGATTGATTTGCCAATGGTATATCGGGAAATGAAAGCAAAGCTTTCTTCGGAAATTATAGTGAAGCAAAAGGTTGGGCAGCATCCCCATATAAATGTAACGGACAATGACGATATGGAACAGTGGGATGCGGTAATTATGGGAAACGATGAACTATTAGAGAAATATATGTCAGGGAAACCGTTTAAAATGTCAGAACTGGAACAGGAAGAAAACAGGAGATTCCAAAACGGAACGTTATTTCCCGTTTATCACGGAAGCGCTAAAAACAATCTGGGGATTCGGCAGCTTATAGAAGTAATTGCCAGTAAATTTTATTCATCAACGCCTGAAGGTCAATCTGAACTATGCGGGCAGGTTTTTAAGATTGAATATTCAGAGAAAAGGCGGCGTTTTGTTTATGTGCGTATATATAGCGGAACATTGCATTTGAGGGATGTTATTAGAATATCTGAAAAAGAGAAAATAAAAATCACAGAGATGTGTATTCCGTCAAATGGTGAAATCGTCCCGGCTGACCATGCCTGTCCGGGAGAAATTGTTATTTTAGCTGATGATACTTTGAAACTGAACGATATCCTGGGAAATGAAAAACTCCTGCCTCACAAAACACGGATTGATAATCCCATGCCATTACTTCGGACAACGGTAGAGCCGCAAAAGCCGGAGCAAAGGGAAGCCCTGTTAAATGCCCTCGCAGAGATTGCTGATACAGACCCTCTTTTGCATTTTGACATTGATACTGTTACCCATGAGATTATGTTATCTTTTTTGGGGAATGTGCAGATGGAAGTCATTTGTGCCATCCTTGAGGAAAAATATCATGTGGAGGCAGAAATAAAAGAGCCTACTGTTATATATATGGAAAGACCGCTTAGAAAAGCAGAATATACCATCCACATAGAAGTCCCGCCAAATCCTTTCTGGGCTTCTGTCGGGTTGTCCATAGAGCCGCTCCCTATTGGAAGCGGAGTGCAGTATGAAAGCAGAGTTTCACTTGGATATTTAAATCAATCGTTCCAAAATGCGGTTATGGAGGGGGTTCTTTATGGCTGCGAGCAGGGGCTGTATGGATGGAAAGTGACAGACTGTAAAATCTGTTTTGAATATGGATTGTATTATAGTCCTGTAAGTACCCCCGCAGACTTTCGGCTGCTTTCCCCTATCGTATTGGAGCAGGCTTTAAAAAAAGCAGGGACAGAACTATTAGAGCCATATCTCCACTTTGAAATTTATGCACCGCAGGAATATCTCTCACGGGCGTATCATGATGCTCCAAGGTATTGTGCAGATATTGTAAGTACTCAGATAAAGAATGACGAGGTCATTCTGAAAGGAGAAATCCCTGCTAGATGTATTCAAGAATACAGGAACGATTTAACTTATTTCACAAATGGGCAGGGAGTCTGCTTGACAGAGTTAAAAGGATACCAGCCAGCTATTGGTAAATTTATTTGCCAACCCCGCCGCCCGAATAGCCGTATAGATAAGGTTCGGCATATGTTCCACAAGTTAGCTTAACAGCTTGCAAAAGTCATATAAAATGAGATTTGAAAGGATTAGAGACTAATTATGATGAAATGCGAATGGATATTGTGTCCTGTTTGTGGGAGCAAAACCCGTAATAAAATTAGGAAGGACACTGTTTTGGAGAATTATCCCCTTTATTGTCCAAAATGCAGACAAGAAAGATTGATTAAAGTTGACAACTTGAAGATAACTGTCATCAAAGAGCCAGACGCTTAAGACGCAGAGCCGATGAAATTGTGGAACAATTCACGAATCATCGGCTCTTTTTGTTTCGTATTTGAAAGAACAAACTCACCAAATAAAAAAAACGATATTCGGGTGGGTTATTTTGTTATACCCTAAATTACCCTCTGAATTTGTTTTTAAATTTGGAGGGATTTTTTTATGTCCTTTTTTCGGGCAGTTATCTATCTGCTCATACGAAGCAAAATTTATCAATACATAGCATATCAGAGAACGGCAGGAAACCAGTTAAAAAAATTTCTGCCTATGCAACGGCACTTCCTGCCTTGAATGTAGAAGTACAATCTCCATACAACAGAATTAATATTTCCCATAACCGTAAAGGTCATAGAGCCTTTGCGGTTTTTCTTTTGTCGATTTTTGTTGGAAAGTGCCATAGGGCTATTAGTGGTGTTAGGTGTCGTTCGCCACCTCTCCATCTGGATTTTGAACATTTCAAAAATTCAGATGGGAGGTACTTACAGTGAAATACGCACCGAGAAAGGTATATATCAAGGAAAGCGGCAGATATGTGGAACTGTCCTATACGGATTTCTGCCGCCGCAGGGAATCCGACCAGACCTATATGGACAAGCTGTTTATCCCCATTCAAGGCTGTCTGCTTGAAGTCGTGAGGGAGCAATACACGGACTTCTACCGAGATAAGGAACGGTGGCGTTATCTGAAAAAATTAGATACGAAGAACAGCCTGCTTTCTCTGGATGGATTTACGGACAGCGAGGGGAAGCCTTTAGACTTTATCGCTGATGAAGCGGCAGACATTGCGGAAACCGTTGTCAATGCGGTTATGGTGGACAGGCTGAAAGCCGCCCTGCCTTTGCTGTCGGATAGTGAACAGGAATTGATACAGGCAATCTTTTTTGACGGACTTTCTGAGCGTGAAGTCGGGGCGAGGTTCGGCATAACCCAGAGCGTTGTGAACAAACGCAAAGCCAGAATCCTAAGAAAACTAAGAAAGATAATAGAAAATTAAAATTTAAGGCGTTCAGCCCCCTTGTTTTTTCCTTTGGGAAAATGAGGGGGTTTTTCTCTGCCCTCTCAATCAATTCTGATTGGAGGAAAAGAAGCATGGCATATAACCACGGACGGGAGGACAGGAAATGGCGTATCTGGAAAGAAGCGGAGGAAAAGCTGCTGCGTGAGTGCGGCGTTGATGAAGCGACCATTGAGCAGATACGCATTGCGGACAGGGCAGACTTCAATTCCAACAGGCGGTTTTACCGATGGACGAATGACATTGCGGAATACCTTGAGGACATGGCAGACAGGGAGCGGCAGACGGAAGTGGGTACGGTTGCGGAGTTACTGGACGAGATTGAGAGCGAAAATCTCTATCAAGTATTAGTCGCGGTGGACGGGCGTACCTTGAAAATCGTCCTGCTGAAAATGCAGGGGTATTCCACAAAGGAGATTGCCCCGCTCGTGCATTTGACGACTGGTGCCATCTATGCGAGGTTAGACCATCTGCGGAAGAAGCTACGAAAATTTTATAGCGTCTAAAACAGCCTGCCGTCCTGCGGGCTACTGGGTGAGGGATGGAAATCCCCTCACTTATTTTTTGCAGGAGGCAAGCGGGATGGCATACAGAGTTAAGGCGTACACGCTTCGGGAGGAATCCACGGAAAGCGGCACAAGGTATTTTATCAGCTTTAAGGACGGGCAGGGCAAATCCCACGAGTTGGAAGTGTCGGAACAGTTCTTTATGGAGTTTCGGCAGATGGAACGCAGGAACAGGAATCTCCTCCAATGGGACGAGCGGCACAGGGAGTTTTCGGAAGTATGGGACGAAACGCTGAACAGGCGGGCGTTGAAGCTGCCTAAGAGCATAGAGGAACAAATGATTGAGGCAGAACGGGCAGAACTGCTCTGTAAGGCGGTTGACGGACTGCCAGAGATACAAAGGCGGCGTTTCCTGCTCTACTACGAGTATGAGTTCAATTTTTACCAAATCGCCGCTATGGAGCATTGCACCGCTTCGGCAATACAGAAATCTGTTGCGATTGCAAAGGAGAAAGTAAAGGCGGAAATGAGGAAGTATCTCCAACCGTGACCGACACCGCCCGAAAAAGAAATCTGTTTTTTATTTGTGTGGGATTGGCGGCATTACATACTCTCACTTTTTCTTCGTGGGAGTAAATCTATTTTTAAGGAGGTCAACGCCTATGTGCAACGAAAACAAAAACACCGCCCGAAAGGAGGAAAGCCATGCAGAAGTTACAGACAGTCAACGCCGAAACGCTCCTTTATGAACCGCTTGAGAAGCCGTCCTTTGTGGTGGACAGCCTTATCCCCACAGGCTTGTCGCTGTTCTGCGGCTCACAGAAGATAGGAAAGAGCTGGCTCATGCTGAAGCTATGTTTATGCGTGTCGCAGGGACTTCCCTTGTGGGATATGCCGACAATGGAGGGCGACGTGCTTTACCTCTGCCTTGAGGACACGTTCTGCCGTATACAGGACAGGCTGTTCCGATTGACGAACGAAGCGAGCAGGCGGCTTCACTTTGCCGTGGCAAGCTGCAAGCTGTCAGACGGTCTTATCGTGCAGCTTGAAGATTATCTGAAAGATTACCCAAACAGCAGGCTTATTGTCATTGACACTTTGCAGAAAGTCCGTACAGCTTCAAAAGACAATGCCTACGCAAGCGACTATGGGGACATCTCACTAATCAAAGACTTTGCCGACAGGCATTCATTGGCGGTCATTGTCGTACACCACATCCGAAAGCAGAATGACAGCGATGTGTTCAACAAGGTGTCTGGGACGACAGGCTTAACGGGGAGTGCGGACGCTACCTTTGTTCTGGAAAAGGAGAAACGGGCATCCGACACCGCCAAGCTGTATGTGACGGGCAGGGACACGCCCTATCAGGAATACACGCTGCGTTTCCGTGATTGCAGTTGGGAACTTGTGGAGAGAAAAACGCAGGAGCAGCTTGCGAAAGAAACGATACCAGACGTCCTTTTTCGGTTGGTGGATTTTATGAGGGATAAGGAAGAATGGGCAGGCACGGCAACGGAGCTGTTAGCCGCTATGAGGGAAACGGAAACCATACCCACGGTGATTACGAAATGGCTCAATGAATACCGCACCACATTTTTAAATGAGAACCATATCGTTTATCAGTACAGCCGCAAAAAACACGGCAGGCAGATTTCGCTTGCAAAGCGGGCGGCGTTGCGGCTTGCGAACGCCACAACGAGCGTAAAAAAGAAGCCTATAAAAGCAATCCAGATATAGATATGGAACGCTCGAAAGATAACTACCATCTTGTGAATCCGCCGAGGTACACCTACAAGAAAGAGATTAACCGCATGGTAGCCGAAGCAGGGTGCAGGACGAGGAAAGATAGCGTGATGATGGTGGAAACGCTTATCACGGCTTCGCCAGAATTTATGAACAGCCTGCCGCCCAAAGAACAGAAAGCGTATTTTACGATGGCTCTGGATTTCATTTCAGAGCGTGTCGGGGAGAAAAATATCCTCTCCGCAGTCGTCCACATGGACGAGAGAACGCCGCATATGCACCTCTGTTTTGTGCCGATTACACCAGACAATAAGCTGTCTGCCAAAACAATTTTAGGCAATCAAAAGAGCCTGTCCGAATGGCAGACCGCCTACCATGAGCGGATGTCCTCACGGTGGAATCAGCTTGAAAGAGGTCAGTCCTCAATGGAAACGAAGCGGAAACATGTCCCCACATGGCTCTATAAGTTGGGCGGCAGGCTTGATAAACAGTATGAGGAAATTGTGTCTGCACTGTCCGACATCAACGCCTTTAATGCAGGGAAGAAGCGTGACAAGGCTCTGGAACTGATTGCGGCATGGCTCCCAGACGTGGAGAAATTCTCAAAGGAAATCAGTAAGCAGAGTGCCTATATCAATAGCCTAAAGGAGCAAATCGGGCAGGAATCAGACTATGCGGGGCGTATGCGTGATGAAAAGTATGAGCAGGAACTAAAGGTGCAGAAAGCGAACCAGAAGATATTTGAGTTGCAGAGAACCAACGAGCAGATGGGGCGGCTGCTCTCAAAGATACCGCCCGAAGTGTTGGAAGAATTGCAGAAAAACCATAAAAGCAGAGCGAAAGAAAGGTAGATATGTGAATGAAGAAACAGGATTTTAAGGTGTTAAAGACCAAAGACTTGTACCCGTTTCCCGACAATCCGTTTCATGTGGCAGAGGATGAAACGCTGTCAGAATTAGCGGAAAGCATCAAGGAATTTGGCATTGTCACGCCGATAATCACACGCCCGAAAGAGGACGGGAACGGCTATGAAGTGATTGCAGGGCAGCGGCGTGTCCGTGCGTCTGAACTTGCAGGGATAAATACCGTGCCTGCGTTTGTCCTGCCCTTAGACCGTGACCGAGCCATCATCACCCTTGTAGACAGTAATTTACAGCGTGAGAATATCCTGCCATCAGAGCGGGCGTTTGCCTACAAGATGAAATCCGAAGCCATGAAGCGGCAGGGTTTCCGCACAGACTTAACCTCGTCACAAGTTGTGACGAAGTTGCGGACGGACGACAAGGTGGCACAGGGCTTCGGCGTAGGCAGGATGACCGTACAAAGATTTATCCGTTTGACGGAACTGATACCGCCGATTTTGCGGATGGTGGACGAGGGGAAAATCGCCCTCACGCCTGCGGTGGAACTGTCCTTTTTGAAGAAAGACGAGCAGGAAAACCTCTTTGCCACGATGGAGAGCGAAGAAGCAACGCCCTCACTCTCACAGGCACAGCGGATGAAAAGCCTAAGCCAGAGCGGGCGGCTTGACATGGATACGATATTTGCAATTATGACGGAGGAAAAGGGAAACCAGAAAGAAACCTTGAAAATCAACACAAGCAAGCTGAAAAAGTATTTTCCGAAGAACACAACGCCGAAGCAGATGGAGGAAACCATCATTAAACTTTTGGAGCGTGAATTGCAGAGGAAACGGGGCAGGGACAGCCGCTAATCTTCTCTTTTCGGGAGGTAAATGCAGAAAATTGAGGTATGAAGAATGAAAGAAATCCAGTATGAGATTGTAAAGGAAATCGCCGTATTGTCTAAGGGCGACAGCGGCTACACAAAAGAAATCAATCTTATCTCATGGAACGGAAGAGAGCCGAAATATGACATCCGCAGCTTTTCCCCGAACCGTGAGAAGTGCGGAAAGGGTATCACGTTGAACGCTGATGAAGCAGCAGCACTCCTTGAAGCATTACAGAAAGAAGTAAACAGCGGGGATTGATGGTATCTGATTGACAGGGCGGGGCGTTTCCAGACGTTCTCCTGCCCTGTCTGGAAAGGAAGATTTAAGTATGGGCGAGGATAAGAAAGCAGATAAAAAGAGAAAGCGTATCGTGCCGAAAGCACCAGTTCAGATGATAATCAGCCGTGAATATGTCGGCACGCAGACAGTCACAGAAGCGTTTATCCCGATTATTTCCGAGGATATTCGGAAGAAGATTGCCGAGGGCGACACCTTCGACAATGAGGGGCTGTCCGCTTAGAATGTACGCAATGGAACATGAAAACAGATAGGACAGATATGGAGGTTTTACAGTATGGCAGGAATAAGAATGGAGAACAAGATTTATGAAGTCGGCATGTACTGCCGCTTGTCAAAAGACGATGGCACGGATAACGAGAGTGCGAGCATTGCGACACAGAAATCCATCCTCACGGATTATGTGAAAAAGCAGGGATGGCACTTAGCAAAAACGTATGTGGACGACGGTTACTCTGGTACAAATTTCCAAAGACCAAGTTTCCAGAACATGATTAAGGACATTGAAAGCGGTCTGATAAACTGCGTTATCACGAAAGATTTATCTCGTCTGGGGAGGAACTATCTTGATTGCGGACTGTATCTGGAAGTGTTTTTCCCAGAGCATAATGTGAGGTATATAGCGGTCAATGACGGCGTGGACACGCTCAATAAATCCGCTATGGACATCACGCCTTTCCGCAACATCCTAAACGAAATGTATTCCGCCGATGTGTCGGTCAAGATAAAATCGGCGTACCGAGCGAGGTTTCAGCAGGGGAAATTCATGGGGACGACAGCACCATACGGTTACGTCAAAGACCCCGCCGACCACAACCATCTGCTGATAGATGACAAAGTTGCCCATGTGGTAAGGGAAATATTTGACCTTGCGTTAGCGGGCAACGGAATCGCCAAAATCCGCAAGCACATCAACAAACAGCATATCTTACGCCCCGCCGCTTATGCGGCGGAGCAGGGGGCAACAGGCTATGAGAGGTATTTTGAGGAGAATGAGGAGAACCGTTATATTTGGAGCGAGAACAGCGTAAGGGGCATTTTAAGAAGCCCGATATATGCGGGAAACCTTGCAGGCTACAAGCGGATTGCCGCCAACATGAAAAGCAAGAAACGCCCCTCTAAGCTGCCCGAAGAATGGGAAGTGATACCAGACACCCATGAGGGGATAGTCACGCAGGAGGAATTTGATACCGTACAGCAGCTTATTACAAGCCGCAGATTACCAGAAAACAAGGGCGGCTTTGAGAACATCTTTGCAGGCGTTATTAAGTGTGCGGACTGCGGCTATGCGATGCGGGCTATGAGTGCCAACAGGAGGAAACGCCCCGACATCATCGACTGCGTACAATATTCCTGCAATAATTATGGCAGATACGGTAATATCATGTGTACCGCACACAGCATTGAAGCGAGGGACTTGTTCAACGCTGTCCTCACCGACATCAACCGATTTGCGGATATGGCAGTCAATGATGAAAAGGCAGTGAGGGCGATTGAAAAGCGGCTCACGGAAACAGACCAGAGCAAGGCAAAGGCACTGGAAAAGGAGCAAAGAAAACTGAACAAACGCCTTGCAGAACTGGACAGGCTGTTTTCCTCACTCTATGAAGATAAGGTGATGGAGCGTATTACCGAGCGGAATTTTGAGATGATGTCGGGAAAATACCAGAAAGAACAGCTTGAAATTGAAGCAAGGCTGAAAGAGGTAACGGAAACGCTCAGCGACAGCTATGAGAAGACGCAGGGTGTCCGTGATTTCCTCTCCCTAATCCGCAACTATCAAGGCATTAAGGAACTGGACGCAACCATCATAAACGCACTTATAGACAAGATACTTGTTTCGGAACGTGAGAAACTTACAGACGGAATGGTGCGGCAGGAAATCAAGATTTATTATAAATTCATCGGCTTTGTCGGTGAATTACATATCACACCGACAAAGCGGTGGACTGCGTTAAAGCCTAAGAATTGTACGGTGTGCGGTGTTGAATATGTTCCCCGCTCTGGCATATCGAAGTATTGTCCTGCTTGTGCCAAGAAGATACAGAGGGAGAAATCAAACGAGAGCAAACGCAGGAGCAGGGAGCGAAACAGACAGGCATGTATTGAACTGTCCGCAAAAAATGACCGACTAGTATTGAACAGAGAGAGGGACGAGGAATAAGACAGGGCAATTTGAATAAAGAAGTTGCAGTATACAGATATGTTACAAAGGAAACTTTTGATGCATATTCATGGTCACTTGTGGAGAACAAACAGAGATTTATAAGTCAGGTAATGACAAGCAAGGCAGTATCAAGAACATGTGAAGATATAGATGAGGCAACATTGTCTTATGCAGAGATAAAGGCAGTTGCAACAGGTAATCCACTGATAAAGGAAAAGATGGAAATTGATAATGAATTGCAGAGATTAAAGCTGTTAAAGGCTAATTACGACAGCCAGAGATATACTTTTCAGGATAACTTTATGATTAAGTATCCGAAACTGATTAAAGCTGCAGAAGAAAAACTTAAGTGTGTAAAATATGACATTGAAGCAAGAGATAAGGAATTATTAAAAGGTGATGAATTTGCCATAACCATAGGTAAGATTACATATGATGAGCGAAGTGAAGGCGGCACTGCATTGCTTGAAGCAGTAAGCAAGAGCAAAAGCGGAGATACTTATGAGATTGGAAGTTTTAGAGGCTTTACACTGTTAGTAGAAAAGAACTATATGGATATTAATTATATGATACTTCGTGGAAAGACAGAGTATAATGCTGAAATGTCAACAAGCCCCGTGGGAAATATGATAAAACTTGACAACCTGTTTAATAACTTAAATGAAAATGAAGAATTTCTCAAAAAGAAGATTGAACAGTATAAGAGAGATATGGAGTCCTCAAAGAGCGAGTATGAGAAGCCTTTTGCCTATGAGAAAGAATTAAGTGACAAGCAAAAGAGGCAGGCAGAATTAAATGCAATGCTTGATTTGGAAAAGAACATTGATGAAGAAATATGTGTGTCAGAACAGTCAAATTTGAAAGTATCAGAGAATGTGAAAAACACATATACCGTAAACAAAGACAGTAAAACACAGGATATGAGTGAATATCCTGATGAAAGTAACAGGGATGGCAGATAGCTGTCCCTATTTTAGTAACAAGAAATTTTAAAACATAGCATAATAATAATTTATGCAGAAAAGGAGTAGAAAATGAAATATACAGTAAAAGTAAATAAGGTAAGAAAAAATGAAGGAAATTTAAGAGGATTTGCGACAGTAGTATTTGGAGAGTCATTTAAAGTGACAAACATCGCAATCCTTGAAAACAGTGAAGGCAATCTGTTCGTATCTATGCCAAGGTACAGAAGCAGTGAGGTGGATGAAAAAAATAATTATATTTATAAAGATATATGTAATCCAATCACAAGAGAGTTTAGAACAGAATTATATGATGCAATACTTGATGGATATAAAAACGCAGGAAATGAAAACAGAGAGGTGACAAAAGAAGCAAATGAGCTGGAAATGCCATCATTTGCTGTAAAGGTAACACCGTATGAGAGAGAAGGAAATAACATAAAAGGACTGGCAAGAATATATCTTGATGACAGTTTCGTAATCAATAATGTATCTGTCATTCAGGGCAAAAATGATGTATTTGTGGCAATGCCTTCTTACAAAACAAAACAGACAGATAAGGACGGAAAGGCAGTATATCAGGATATATGTTTCCCAATAACAAAAGAGTTTAGAGAAAGATTATATAGAGAGATTGTTGAAACATACAAGGAAGAAAAGGCAAAAGCTGTAGATAGTGCTCATCCCATAAAAAAAGATGAATTTATGCAGGTGTCTGATAAGGAAGAAGGTTTGCCAATAAGATAGATTAAGCTTTTAGTTTGATTTTAGATCTGGAAACAGATAATATAATTTTTATTATTCTCAATTATGAGCAGCTTGATTTTTAGTTAAAGAGAATAAAAACTGGTAATATTCGTTGTAAGAACATTGGATATTACCAGTTTACATATTTTTTGTACAGATTATTTAATTGCAATTAAATATTATGTATACAACATTTTTTGTTTTTCATTTTTTCAAAAACAACCAGAATGGCTGACAGATTAATAGATGTAAAAAATGTAGTAGAATATAGAAAATATTCTGTTAAAAATAAGATAATTCCCACGCAAACAATTATTAATAAAATGATACGCTTTATCTTAGTATATTGAATAATTTCATAGTCATCCAAAGAACGCACCTGGTTACCTTTTGTTTTTGTACAAAACAAGTAAAGAAAATTCACAAAGGATATTACCAGAAAAATGACAATATTTTCGTAAAAATAATTCTGAATAACCAGCAAACTGGTAATGATAATGTTGGAATATATATAGCAAAGATAACGAGATTTACAGTGTATTCCCCCACAGTATGAACGTAATGGTACAAACGAAATAAGAAAGAATAGTAAAATATCTGTCTTGCGAACGACGCATGAAAGAAATAATGCTGTTATGATATTTATAAGTATCGTAAAACCACTGTTCAATCCATAAATATAAATTTTTCTATCTTCATTAATAATATTTTTTTCCACCATTTTATTAACTAAATAATCTGATATTGCCATAATTAAAATTTCCTAAGTTTTTTACTGTTTTCAGGCAATTTTTCTTCATGTAATACATACCAACATCTCTGATTGGATGCCATTGTAGTAATAACTAATGCAAATGTAGCAAGTGAAGAAAGCATTTTAACATTTGTTTTTGTAATTAAATTTTTAATCTTAATCATAATAGAACCTCCTTATATTTTTAATAGAGATTACCATAGATTATCCATTGAAAATTAAAAATGTAACAAAATGTAGTTTATATGTAATCTTTTCACAAAAAACAAATAAAATATTGTAACATACTAGCACTATATATAGACCTAATTTTGAAAACTAACAAGTAAAATCTTAATAGGACTATATATGGGAGGAGTGCTATGACATCAAATGAAGCAATCTGTAAAAGAATATCAGATTTATGTAGTGAACAGAATATTACTTATTATACTTTAGCGTCACGTTCTGCCATTCCAAAGTCTACACTCAAAAATATATTGTCAGGTACAAATACGACTGTTGCGACAATTAATAAGATATGTAATGGTTTAAGAATAACAATGGCGGAATTCTTCAATTCAGAATATTTTGAAGATTGTGAAGATGATTAATTAAAGGGGGAAGAGAGATGTTACGCTTGGCAGTTTGTGATGACGATGAATTTGTTGTAGAACAAGTAGAGTCGTATATAGAAAAATTAAAAGATATATCTATTGTATATGAAGTGTATTTTTCAGCAGAAGAGTTTTACAGTCATATGTTAGAATTAGATTTTGATGTATATTTTTTAGATATAGAAATAGCAACTGCATCAGGGATACAATTAGCTGAAAAAATTAGGCAGGTTAATCAATATGCGTTGATTATTTTTATGACTAGTTATCCTAAATATGTTACAGATGTGTTCGATGTGAATACTTTTGATTTTATAGTAAAACCCGTAACATTTGAAAAATTTAAAAAAGTTGTAGATAAGGTATCCAATTATATCTTTGTTTCTAAAACTAATTTTGTATTTATGCATAACAAAAATCAGTATGCACTTCCATATCAGAATATTATTTACATAGAAAAGATAAAACGAAAAGCATATATTCATACAAATTCAGAGCATATGTATGAATGTAATATAACAATGGAAGAAATCTTGGAGCAACTCTCAACAGGTATGTTTGCTAAAATTAATCGTTCTTGTATTGTCAATCTATCCATGGTTGATGAAATTATAAGAGATGAAATTCATCTGATAAATGGAGAAACATTATATATTGCACGAGATTATAAGATGTTGGTCAAGGAAAAACATCTGAATTATTTTATGAACACAACATAGAAGGTTTTTGGACGAAACTCTTGTTAAGGATGCATTTAGTGTTGAATTATGGTATAATTAAGGGCAAAAAAGGGGGACAGAAGATGAGAATTGCGGTTTGTGATGATGACAGGGCAATAATTGAACAGATTGAAGAATATATTGAAACTATTCATGATAAATCACTGGAATATGAGGTGTTTTTTTGTGCGGAAGAATTACAGCGGTACATAACAGAGCAGGATGAAGTTTTTGACGTATATATATTAGATATTGAGATGAAAGAAATGTCAGGAATAGATTTTGCAAAAAAATTTCGGGAAGACAATGCAAATGCCTTAATTATTTTTATGACAAGTCATTCTCAGTATGTATTTGATGTATTTGAAACGATAACGTTTGATTTTATTGAAAAGCCTCTGACTTTTGAAAAAATAAAAAAGGTGCTGGAGAAAACAAAGAAATATCTGGGTGTAGCAAAGAAAAGCTTTGTGTTTTCTTACAGAAAAAATAATTACAGCATTGCATTTTCGAATATTAGTTATTTAGAAAAAGAGGGCAGAAAAGTATGGGTTTATACAACCGATGAAAAAAGATATCAGTGTAATATGACGCTGGTAGAAATATGGTCACGGTTAGATACCGAAACATTTGGTTTACTGAATAAATCTTTGATTGTAAATATTTCAAAGATTGAAGGCATTATAGGAGAAAATGTAATCTTACAGGACGGAAAGAAGTTATATTTAAGCAGAAATTATAAAAAGGAACTCAAGAAAAAACATTTAGATTACTTAAGGGGGAAGGTATGAGTATAATTTACGATATTGTAATAAATTTAATTGACTATTTGATTATTTTTAAATATTTCAATTGTTTCAGTGAAAAAAGAAACATGGAAAAGAAATATTGCATTAGTCTTTTTTGTGGTTGTATTATATTGATAAGTGTAGTAAACCAGTTTCATAATCAAAGTATGAATCTTATTTTATGTATATTAATAATGTATCTATATAATCTCTCATTTTCATATAGTATTTCTTATCATATTATCCTACCAGTTTTGTACATAGGATTTGGAATTGTGGCAGAACTAATCGGTTTTTTTATTTTAAATATTTCAGGAGAGATGATTCCATACTTTATCCGTTATTATGGTAGTTCTTTCATTTGTGAATTCATCCGTTTTTTGATAGTTTATGTTATCTGTGGAATTAAGGAAATGAAACTTCCCAAATTGTCTTTTGACACAGGCAAATTTCTAGTTATTATTCCGCTTTCAAGTATTGTCATATGTTGTATTGCTATCAATATTGTTCAAAATAGTAAAAATGGTTTAGTTAATATAATGTGTTTGGTTATAATTATTATGACAATTACCAGTAATGTTTTAATGTTTAAAATGTTTCTTAAAGTAATAGATACATTATCGGATAACTATGAAAAAGAAATGTTGTTACAGGAAGCATAAGCAAAAGAACAATATTATCAGGAAGTAGAACAAAGCAATAGAGAAGTGCGGAAAATAAAACATGATTTAAAAAATATGTTGTTAGCGATATGTGGAAAAGCGAAAGAGCAGAATGAGGTTTCAGAAGAAATTTATAAAATTATGAAGGAACTGGATCAGAGTGACAAAAAGATATTTACATCTAATGTGGTTATCAACACGATAATGAATCATAAAATCAGTCAGGCGAAACAGTTGGAGATAAAGACAGATGTCAATATTAAAGTGTCAAAAGCTGTCAGTCTAAATTATAAAGATGCAGGAATTCTGTTGGGAAACATATTGGACAATGCCATGGAAGCATGTGAAAAGATAAGGAAGGAAAAAAGATGGATTAAGATAGATATGTTTCATCAGAAGAATACATTGTTTATTAAGGTATGTAATAGCAAAACTAAGGAGCCTGTGAATATAAATAAAAGCAGTAAACGTGATGTTCATAATCATGGAATTGGGGTATCCAGTATAAAGTCCATTGTAAATAAGTATGATGGTTATATAGAATTTGCAGATAAAGGAGAAAAATTTGAGGTTGATGTTAGCTTATATAGAATGATATCTTGAAAATAAAAAGTTATAGATCAATATGTTGTTGTTAATAAGTATAGGTCGTTGAGGCAGAGTATGTAGATGGTATGTGCTCTGCTTTTTTTATTGATGAATATTCTTGCGGAAGAACCATCAAGACCGAAATATTCATTATTGAATATTTGTATATAGAAAAAATTATTTGGTTGATAGTAAGTGTTAAATAAAAAAATGGCTATTTAGCAATGATGGATATACAAAGAAATGGACAGGCATGTTCTGGAGCAGAAGGCAGACCCTTGATCAGGTGTGCATTTATTTTAGATGATTGTATTGAGCCGGAAGACGGTGAACTATATTGTTGCAAATAGCTCGATAATTTTCTAGTAATGAGTCAGCATATGGAATTTCTTATTAATTTCTTCTAAGTTACATAAAGTATTTTTAGCCTATTCGTTAAATAGCGCATGGAATCATAAAATTTCTCATTTACAATCTAATTCTATAAGTTATCCTCATAATGTTCATACATGGTCAGAAATATTATAATATTATGCCGTTTATTGATTTGAAAACTAACTATAGAGTATTTTTTATTACAGATAAACGACAAATTATGACATTTTAAACGGAATAGAAAATAAGATATGTATAATAAATGGCAGATGTCTAATTGAAAATAACAGAATTTTGTATTGAATAGATATAAGACAGGATATCAAAAGATACACTTTTTGATAAATTAGGCGTAGAAATTATCAAAGAAATCCTTGAGACGATGGATATAGCAATCAAAAACAGTGCCAAAAGAAAGGAGGAACTATTTATAATTTCAAGTACAATAGTCGATGTCAAAAAGTGCGATATTCAGCATACTTGGCTCTGTTTTAGAGGTAAATAAAATACGTCAAAGCCAGTAAAAATTATAATATAATAGGGAGGTTATGTGACCAGAAGGTTACAAATGAATGCAATGAAGACTATTGATGAATATGTTTCATATTTTAAAGATAAAAAGGTAGATTATTTTGATTATGCTGCAACTACATTTATGCCACAAAAGGTAATTGAGAGTTGGGTAGAATATCAAAACAATATTGGAATTTATTATGGGAAAGGTAATAATATTCTGGCAGACAAAGCATACAATACATATATAAATTCTGAAAAGAGTATATTTAATCACTTTAATGTTTCATGTGATTATAAATTGATATATGGAAAAAATGTAACAGAGTTAATTAATATTATAGCTTTGTCATTAGGCGAAATAATACGTCCGATGGATGTTATACTTATTGGACCATATGAACATCACAGTAATATTTTGCCGTGGAAATATTTAGCAAAACGCACAGGTGCAATTTTTATTGAAATGCCACTTACAATTAATGATGAAATCGATTGGAGTTATCTGGAAAGGATAAAGCAAAAAGTAAAAATTGTTGCAGTATCGAGTGCATCAAATACAAACGGTTTTAAGGTAGACGTGGAAAAGGTGTGTGGCATTTTTTCGAAGTCATATATCTTTGTAGATGAGTCACAGACGGTTGCACATAGTTCAATTGTAAAGAATGACAGAATTACGGCACATTTTTTAAGTTCGCATAAGATGTATGGACCTAAAAATATAGCGGGTGCTTTTATTAAGAAGGAATTTATTGATGAGATTCCTCCTTTGTTTTTGGGAGGAGGAATGGTTGAAACGGTTGCCCTTGAGGATACATGGAAGAAATGTGAAAAGAAATTTGAGGCAGGTACAGTTGATATAGGCTTAATAAGTGCATGGGCAAAAGCTTGTGAATTTGTAAATGATATTGGCTATGACAGAATAAATGAAATTGATAATTATTGTATTAGTAAGGTTTATGATGTATTAGTTTCAAATCCGAATGTACGAGTTGTGTCCAAAGTAAATGATTGTAAATCGCTGATTTCTTTTGTGAATGACAAAAAAAATGCACACGATATTGAATACAGTCTGGCCGAAAATAATATTATAATTAGATCAGGTAACATGTGTGCACAGCCATCTATCAGAAAGATGGGAGAATTTGCAATAAACAGAATTTCCTTTGGTATTGGCGTAAGCGAGATGAATATAGAAAATTTGTGTAGAGTGTTGAAAGAGGTGTAATATGCAAAGTTATTCTAAAATGATTCAGAAATATAGCAATATGAAATACAATAGGTTAATAATTCCAGATTATGTATTGGAGAAAGATGGAGTAGCTTGTGGTGATTATGTATCACTAGTTGGTGAAAATAATGATGGGATAATTGAGTTTTGTTTCTATGTTGAAGGATGTGAGTTATGCAATGCATCAGCAAACTATTTATTTGAAAAATACAATGATAAGCCTATTAATTTTGTTTTAAATGAAATTACTTCAAGACTTAAGGAGATAAAGGATAATAATCAAATCTTATTGGATTTATTTGAGGTGCCCAAATTAGTTAACAGAATTAATTGTTTGACGTTTCCGTTTGAAATGCTTTATGCACTCGCTTCAGAATTGAGTACCTGTATTAAAGAAACAACAAAAGAGATTGATACATTGCAGAATTTGGATTGTGATGCATGTATGGTAGCAAGCAATGTTTCGTGGGAAACAAATTGTCAGCTACAAAATGAGAGGAAGCAGGTGAATGATACTAAAAAAAAGGAAGAAAAGGTTGAGTATTCGACAGAGTATAAGGAAAAATGGGGAAAGGTGTCAAAAGCTTATCTGTCACAGGATGAAGTGGAGTTATTAAAAAAACTTGTGAAAGATATCACACCTGATGATTATCAATATTTAAGAAAAGAAAAAATATCCCAAGGTGTATTGGGCAATATGGAAAAATATAATATTTCGGTCGGTGAAAATGAAATATGGAAAGATATAATATATCGTATTCATCGTAAAAGTATTACAAAGTGTGAATTTGAAAGAGTGTATGCATATATAAAGTCCAAAGGACTGAATATATTTATGACTAAGGGGGCTAATTCGAGTGAGTTATATGAAGGCGAAGGAATAAGAGTTCATTTGGATTACGATTTTATAGCAACAAACATTTCAGATGCTTTTAAACTTGCTAAATATTTGTTGAACAATGGATATAAAATCAGTGCAGGATTGTTCTCTTTAAAAAAAATAATGATAAATGGAAAGGATACTTATTCTGGTCATTTTCATTTGGAAAGAGTAATGAATAGTCGTTACAAGATTATTGTAGATGTTAATTTTCCAGGATTTCCTATGGGAAGAATTGATTACTTTGTTCCTGAAATAAAAAACGGAGAAATTATTCCAGAAGATCAGCTGATAATTACTTTGTGCCATGCGTATAAGCATAAAAATGTATATATGAAAGATATCAATGATATATACATGATGGTAAAACATAAAAAACTTGATTTCAACATAATTGGTAAAAAAATTAAAGAAAATAATCTTGATGTTTTTGCTTCAGTATTGTTTGGGTTTATCTTTACAAATTATGATTTAAAAGATGAAAAGAAAGAACAGATAAAAAAAGAATTATGTGTTGATGAACAGTATATGTATTGCTACAAAAAGTGGCCATTTGATTCACAGGAAGTATACCAAATCAAGAAAATGGATTTGGAAAATAGACTAAAATCAGGAACGGATAATGAACGTGTTTATTTACAACCTTTGTTTGTTTTTGATGAGAAAGTCGGAAGCATAGATGAAATTTATGTTGGCCTAAAAAAGATATATCAGGATTTTGATATATTTGATGAAAGCATTATTAAATTAACTAATTCCATGTGGACATTATACATATGCGAAATAGGAATCTTTATTGATGTATATTCTGTAGAAAATGGAATAAATAGAAAAATGGTAAAGAAAGAAATTGGAAAGATACTTGGAGAATTGGGGGAAAATGAATATCATCCTATTCCTTATTCGACAGATTATTTGGCAAACTGGTTCTTTTAAAACATACGTTAACAAATAGAATTTTTGGATAGAAACAGTAAATACAAACAATAATTGGAAATTAACACATAGGGGGAAAAATGTTTAAAATATTATTTTATAGAACTCTTTTTTCTCAGTCAGCTGCGTCACTAACAGCAGGTTATTTGGCAAGTTACATAAGGGAAAATAATTATAATGTTCAATTAGCTTTGCTTGAAAAAAATCGAATGGATAATTTGACGAAGATAATATCTGAGAATGAAAAGTATCCAGTAATCATATATAAATGCAATTTTCAGGACTACAATGAAGGAACAAAATTACTTAGTGCATTAAAAGAGGTTTGCCCAAATAGCAAGATATATATTATGGGGTATTTTGCAGAGATTAATGCAAAACAACTAATAAAGAAATATGAATTTGTAGATGGGATTGTATATGGAGATGGATGCGATTTTGCCATTGCTTATGGAAAAAGTGAAGGCAAAAAACTTATAGGTGGTTTGTTTAGAATGTCAGATGGTAGCCTTTATGAAAATTGCAGACATACATATATTCCTCTAGATAAACTTCCTAATCCTGCAAGAGATATTGAGAAAACAGAACAGTGTAAATATATAAATCTAATATGGAGAAACGGATGCTTTGGAACATGTTCTTTTTGTCACATTAATCTTGTAAAACGTCCATTTTCTGCAAGAAGTATAGAAAGTGTTGTTGAAGAAATAGAAGATTGTTATGTAAACATGGGGAAGAAAATGTTCATATTTAATGACAATGTATTTTGGTGTAATGAAAGGGATGATAAGAGTATAGAACGATTTGTTGAATTAATTGAACAAAAAGGGCTAGATATATCATTTATGATTTATTTAAGATGTCAACCTTTTATCGGAGAGGAAAGACTTAAATTATTAAAAAGAGCTGGATTAAGAAGAGTTTTTATCGGTATCGAGAATATATCAGATTCGTTTTCTGAAAAGTACAATAAAAAAATTGATGAATATGACAAAATTTTAGCGACATTTGACAAATTAAAAATTAGTTATCATATAGGCTTTATTATATTTCATCCAAGTGCTACTGTACAGGAAGTAATTGAAAATATTGACTATTTGTATAAGCTTAACAAGTTATACAGGCTTGGAATCATTGTTGAGAAAATGAGATTGTTGTCAGTGGAACGTATAAAAGGAAATGATGAAAGAGATAGAGTTGATGTTGCATATGATTATCAGTTTGAAAATTCATCTGTTGAAAAAATCTATAATGTTTTGTGTAGATTCTTTGATTTGTTTGATGTTAGAGACTATGAAAATGTATGTACAAGCACATTATATTTAATTAATCTATATGGAAATAAGTATGATGAGTGGAATGCTCCTTGCATGAATCATTTTAATGACCTGATACAAGAATATAATGATTTTGCTTGCTTGTTATTTAAAGATATCACTGAAATATATGACAATTATAATGAAGATGAGTTGTTTGAATATGCTAAAGAAAAATATTTTGATACATTTGAAAATTATTATTATCGTCTGCAGGCAGGTCGTGGTCTTGTATATGATTATGTATCCAAGAAAAATTCTGATTTGCAGTTAATGGTATCTCATGGCCAAAAGAGGTTAAATGCATATGACTAGAATAATTGTAGCAATAGATGGAAATGTGAATACTGGTAAAACATCATTGTTAAAAAATATAATGAAAAGATACCCTGAGTTTTGTGCTGCAGATGAATACGAAATAATAAACGAAGAGAATCCATTTAAGAGACAGTTTTTATATATGATTCAGGATGAGAGTCGTATTGGGAATTCTGAAAATAATACAATTTTGGATAGATCGATTATTTCTTTAAGCGCTTATGCATTTTGGTTATTTAAAATTCAAAATATAGATATAAGAAGTGAATTTCATAGTGCATATATTAATTCTTTGGCAAAGGGGAAAAACAAAGTACCCAACAGAGTTATTATTTGTAGCCAGAAATATGATGCTATTGTCAGTTCTTATGAAACAAATAGGCTAATAAAGGGTACAGCACCAGTATATGTAGAAAGAGAATACATTGATATTCAAGAGGAGTTTCTTGCAACGTTTCAGGAAGAATTAAAAGATAAAATTATTGAATATAACTATTCTAATACAGTGAATAAAATAGATTTATATGATGAAAAATATGAGATAGGCAAAGTTGATTTTTTACACGCATTACAAAAAGCATTAAGAATTGATAACATTAATTGTAACTTTAGCATTGATGGAATGTCTGCTGTTGGAAAGAGCTCTTTATGCAAAATTTATTCTTTATATGGCTTTTATATTGCGGATGAAATAAGAAAGGTTAATTGTAGCACCGATGAAGAATCGTTTTTGAAGCATCAGATTGAATATTTTATTGAGTCCGTTCAAAGATATAAGTCAAAAAAAAGAATAGTTATCGATAATGGGATATTTGAAAATATAGCTTATTCATTTTATTCTGCTGCTAAAAAGAATTATGGGATGTCATTTATTGATAGTTATATAAAGAAAATAAAAGAAGTGAGTCAGGACATAAGAATTAATCAGATTTTTTTCTTGTATATGGAAAGAGAAAAAATAGAACAACGAAAGTCATCTGATATATCAAAAACAAGACAGCATTTTAAAAGTAATATCGAATTATGGTCTGGTGAAATAAAACTGTCAAGGTTACTTACACAGTTGTTGCCTAATCAGATGTTTGTAATGATTAATGCAGATAAAAGTATAGAAGAAGTATTTGCAGATTGTTACGGAAGAATGCATTATCTTCAGATGGAATTATTGGAACTGATTAATGTCATAGAAAAAAATAAGAAAATAATATATCAGTTTTTCTCTGATTATGGGGGAGGGATATGAATGTTATGGTTGATTATTTTTGATTGCTTTTTGTTAGCGATAGGTGGAGGCTTGGGAGTTTATAGATTGCAAAAGAGTCGAGAGATAATCAAAAAAGCTTCTTCAACATTCAATTGTGGTGAGAGCAAGGATGATTACAAAGATATAGCAATAATAATACCTGTATATAATGAACAAGCTGTAATAAAAAAATATTTTATGAACTTTTTACCACTTATGAGAAAGGGAGTAGAAGTAATTTATGTTTGTACCAATAAAGAAAAAGGAAAAATAAAGACATACGATTTGCTAGAAGAATTAGTAAATAAATTTGATATAGAGGATTATTGTAAAATAATGTTGTATCCAAATTCAGATGGTGTAATGGCACACCAAATTAATTATGCGTTAAGGCAAGTTGAAGAGGAAACGATTGTAGGAATATATAATGTTGACTCGTCCATAGGAATACAGACTATAGACTATGTATTAAAAAATAAGAACAAATTGAAAAATGGAGTTTTTCAACAGTACGCATATTCCATTTGCAATAGCAAAGGAATGATTAGAAATGCTGTAATGTGGCAGAATAGATGGTCTTTAGCTTATGAATTACCAAGAGCAGCACGTCAATACGAGTTTGGAATAAAGAAATTCAATTATACAATAGGTCATGGCTTGTTTTTTTGTAATAAAACAATAAATGACATAGGTTTATTTTCAGAAAGCTATATAAATGAAGATAATGTTTTAGGATACGAATTAAGCAACAATAATATTAGGATTTATCCAATTCCTTTTTTGGAAAAAATCGATTTTGCACATAATATACCTGTATATGTAAAACAACAGTCGGTTTGGTTTAATGGTCCTTTATATGCATTTAATTATTTTATTGATAAGAAAAATGAAAGAAAGAATTTGTTAAAGCAGTTCATTACATCATGCCAGAACTTTAAAAATGCACTAAACTGGTTTGCTTTTGAGTTATTAACAGTTATCTTACTGGTTTACCTGGCACTATCAGGAAATGTGGTTTGTTTTACAATATTACTGGCAGAAACGCTTTTTTATGTGATATGTCCCAATATAATTGCAGAAAAAATATTGTATGAGAATGGTTATATTAATCAAAAAGAGCATAAAGACATAAGATATGCAATAAGAGAAGTTGTATTTTGGCTACTGATTCATTCGGCAGGACCTATTATTACTTTTGGAAGGATATTTGGAGGAAAGAATTCGCAAAAGAATAAGTACAAGACTGAAAAAGTAGTTTAATAAATAAAATAATAAAGATATAAACTAAGGAGGCTCAATATGCACAATTTAATTGCACATGCATTAGTAAAAAATTTAAAGGATGAGATTTTAATAATCAGGAGAACAATGATTAAAAGAGGAAAAGAAAACTTCGAAGGTGGAAAATGGGATATTCCAGGAGGAACAGTAGAAGAATTGGAATTTCCATCTGTAGCTGCAGAGAGAGAGGCAAAGGAGGAGGTGAATCTTGATGTTACTGTTGAGAGAATACTTTGTGAAAAGTCAAATATAGATACAAAGAAAAATAAGATATTTACTACGTTGATTTATTCATGCAGAACAGTAAATAATTCAGAAAATATTGAACTTGATTTGGAGGAACATGATGACTACAAATGGGTGACAAAAGAAGATATATTAGCAATGAAGGATGATGAATTAGTTTCATATATGAGAGAATTAATACAAATGCTATAAGAGGATTAAAAAGATGAGAGCAGAGAACGAATTGATTTTATTAACATCAGCTATTAATAAGAGTGAAAGTGAAATAAAGAGAATTGAAGACATATTGTCTGAACCTGTTGATTGGGGTTACATAATTGGTCAATTAATTCACCATAGGTTAACAGGATATTTTATGATGGGATTGCCTGAAACATGTACAAAATATTTGTTTAAGGAAGTAAGAAAGCAGTTAGATCTTATTGTAAAGTTGAACAAGGTGTTAACACGCGAGAACATGGATTATATGCAGAAAATATTTGATGAGTTTGAAAAAGAAAATGTAAAATATGCAGGACTAAAGGGTGTTATATTTAACTCTTCTTTGTATGAACTTGGAATGCGGAGATCAAACGATATAGACATTCTTGTTCATGAAGCAGATTTAAAGAAAATTGATGAAATACTTAGAAAAGAAGGGTTTATTCAAGCATTAAACAGTGATAAAGGTGAAGCATCGAAGAAAGATAAGATTATTCAAAGATTACATCATCATGATTTGATTCCATATTACAAGAAAAATGAAGATTTTGAGTTGTTAGCCTACTTTAAGATTGACATTAACTTCAGAATAGATGATGGAAAAGATAAAGAAACTTTAACGGAAAAAGTTTTTGATTATGGCACAATTATCTATGAAGAAAATGGTTATAAGATTAGAGGATTACGTTGGGAAGGGCATTTACTTCATTTGTGTATTCATTTCAGCAGAGAGGCAAGCCATAGCCTTTGGGTAAGTGATAAACGTGATTGTATGATTTACAAACTAATAGACATTGAAAATACAATTCGTTCAATTGGAGTTGACAAGCTTGAAAAATGGATTAAGGAAGTAAGTCAGTTTGATTGTAACAGAGAAATTTATTTCACATTATTCTATCTTAATCAGTTCTATCCAAATACAGAGTACGAGAGAATTATGGAAATGATTAAGACTGACAAGGAAGGTGTTGATGAAATAGCAATATTAGGAACAACAGATGTAGTAAAGAGAAAGAGAAGCTTTGTCGAGAGTGCTTTCGATTTGAAGTATAGCATTGACTTTTCAAATAATGACTATAAGAAAGTCGATTTACAATAAGATGCTCCTAGGAAAACGTTACATTTAAGGAGATTTAAAGATGAGATATGATTTACATATGCATACAAGTTTTTCAGATGGAGAATATAGTCCACAAAAATTAATAGAGAAGGCATATGCAGAAAAGATAGGAGTAATTTCCATAACAGATCACGATACGGTTAAAGCATATCAACAGTTAGGAAATGAGAAGATTGAGGGGATAAAGATTATTCCGGGGCTTGAAATAAGTACAAGGGATACTTTTTTTGGAGAGGAATATTCTTTGCATATTTTGGGATATAATATTGACATTCATAATCAGAAACTGAATGCAGAATTGTATAAAATGGAAATTATGAGAATGAAAGAAATAAAGAATGTTGTAAAGCTTCTTGAGAAAACGGTTGATAATAGTATTAACGTAAAGAACATAATACGTGAAAAGAAGAAACTTACAATGAATGCCATTGCTTATTATTTATGTGAACTCGGATATGCGAAGACAAAAGAAGAGGCTTATAGTAAGTATCTTGTAGCGGGTAGAGTTGCTCATGTACAAAAAAAGTGTATGACGCCAGAAGAAGCTATACAACTTGTAGTTGATGCAGGTGGAATACCAGTTCTTGCTCATCCTAATAGAGTAAATTTGTCTAAGGATAGAATGGAGCAGTTAATAGAACGTTTGTCAAAATGTGGCTTAAAAGGCATTGAGTGTTACTGTTTATATATTACAGATGAAGAAATTAAGTGGTATGAGGCTCTTTGCCATAAAGAGAATTTATGGATATCTGCAGGAAGTGACTTCCATAAGCCAACAGATATGATTGGATTCTGGAGAGAAGAAAATGAGATATCTACACAAGTCAAAAATACAGATGGATCGTTACTTATAGATGTCTTATAGATAATATGAAGTAATCGCACATTTACAACGATTAAGGTAAAACCTGGGTGAAACTTGGATTAGATAATGATATTGTAAAATAGTATCTTGGAATGAGAAACGATAAAAATGTTTTGAGACACATGTAGCATTATCTTTAATTGTTGAAAATGATGATTTTGAGAGATTTGCAAAAGGTAATAGTTCTTTGCAATTGTTATTAATTGAAGTAGCTGGAAGAAGCTGTAGAGGAGCAATAGGGTATAAATAAAAGATTTAATAGTGAGATAAAATGGCAATATGGCATAAGTAATCACATATGACAACATAACAAATACAAGGTTACGAAGCCGATACTATTAATTCGTAAGACAAGGCAAGAAAAAACTGCATATTGTAACTTTTTCTGCCAATGAAAACAAAAAAATGTGGTTAGAGTTAAGAAAGAGTATCTTTTAGTGTACTCTTGACAAAAGTCATTTTATGACAGGAGATAATATGAAAATAAAGATGAAATCAATACCGGAAGATTTTATTGTTAATGAGAGTCAAGCTTTGCTAATATCATCTTCCAAGAAAAATATGAAGTATGTTATTATGTCAGTTGGGAAAAAGGGATATACAACATTTGAGGCAATTTCAGAACTGGCAAATTTTTGGGTAATTGATTCGAACAAGTTGGGGTATGCAGGTCTTAAGGATGAAGATGGTGTGACATATCAAATGATATCTATGCCTATTGAATGTGATATACAGAATAAGATCGAAGAATTTAATTCAAAATACAGTGGTAGGGAACGTTTTATTACCATAGTAAGAATGGGCTATTTTGACGGGCCTATTCGAATAGGACAGTTGCAGGGAAATTCATTTAAGATTAGGTTGCGAAATGTATCAGAGAAGACTGCCACAAAAATGAAAGCAAAGCTAAGAAGAAGAGTATTCTTCCCCAATTATTATGATACACAACGTTTTGGTATTCCTAATATGCCTAAGCGTACACATTTAATTGGAGAAGCTCTTTACAATAATAAATATGATCTTGCAATGCAGTATATGAAAGAGGGGACACCTAATGATTGTAAAAACGCACATGAGTTTGAGGATAGTCAGAGCTTTTTCGTAGGGATGGATAAAAATAAGTTGTCATTCTACTATAATGCATTTATATCAAAAATGTATAACAATTATTTAGGAGATTATATCAAGAAAAACATGCAGTGTTATGAAAAGATTTATGATGGGATTTCCTATGTTATGCCACAGAGTGGCGAATGTTTGGCTAACGTTGACAGGGATTATGAGAAAGTGTGTGTGCCAAGGTATGATGTGGATTCTAATATGGAATTGTCTTTGCGATATTTTTATAGGTATGCATTCATTGATACAATAATTCACGTAGGTAACGTAGAAGAAGATAGCCTGAACGAGGGAAAGTATGCGGTTAATATAGATTTTTTCCTTCCTTCTGGTTGTTATGCTACGATGGCAGTAAAGCAATTCCTTTGCGAAGTGGAGTATGAGAGATGTATGAAGTAACAGAAAAGAAGTGTATTAATATTGTCTTTTTAGGCGATAGCTTTACTAATCGCACAGGTGTTAAAAATTCTGTTATTCCTCAAAAGATGTTTTCTACATCTTATACAGGTAATTATACAGAGTTTGTTTCAAAAAGACTTTTTGTTCATTACAAAGATATAGATTTCAGCTTTTATAACAAAGGAATCAGTGGTGATAGTGTGTCTGATGTATTGAAGAGATTTAATAAAGAATTTGAGGAAATATTTCCAGATTTGGTTATTTTGTTAATTGGACACAATGATGCAAAAAAAAAAGGGACAGATGTGTTCACAGAAGATTATTCAACACTTATAGATAAAATAAGCAAGTGCTGTAATAAGTTAATCGGAATTTCAATTATACCGATCAAAGACCATTCGGAGTTGAATGGCAAAGTAGCTGAGTTTAATGAGATTGTTAAGCATGTATTGATGGAACACGGGTATGAATATCTTAATATATATGATTTATTTTTAGACTTAATGCAAAAGAGTGAAAAAAATTTTCACCTGTTTGAAGAAACACACCATTTATCAGAACTTGGAAATATTTTAATAGCTGACAATGTATATGAATCAATAATAAGAATTCTTGAGTTAAAGATTTAGGAAGATTAAGTTTGAAACAAATAAGTAGAAGACAACTATAAAATAGATGTCATAGCAAATAAATCATCTAAAAAGTTGGTTTTGAAAAAAATGAATATTGGCACAACACTTAATCAGGCTACAGTTATGCACCATTCAGTGATGCTTTAACGGATGAACGACAACATATAAGTATGCGAGGTCACAGCTATACAGCTACGCCATTCAACTAAACATGTTATTTACTGTGTTAGTCTTAAAAATAGCATCGGAAGGAAACGATAATAGAAAATAAAAAAGCGAAGGTTGTCCATATGTTTCATAACATGTGAATGCCTTTGGCAGAAAGGCAAAAAATTAGGATGAAATATATTAAATATAGAAATATGATAATAAAATATAATGGAAAAAATGATACTATAAAAAAAATGGAAGGAAAATCAGTTTTAGGTAAGGGAAAAATAGAAGTGCTGGATAATTGGTGCGGAATGATTGATTTCAGTATTGAATTTGTTGAAGCAGAAATAAATGAAGTTAGATATGGAGAAGATAAAATAGTTTTGCTTGGAAAGGAGGAAGAACTGTTGTCTTCGACAATTCTTCAGTCGATTATATTCCTTCTGTACCAAAAAAGAAACTTGAGAGAAAATATTGTAAGCTTACATGCTTCAGCTGTTGTCAAGGGAGATGAAGTGATAATTTTTTCTGGAGGAAAAGGTTCTGGAAAGACAAGTATGGCATATCTGCTTGCAATGAAACATGATGATATAAAACTTGTAGCAAACGATTATATAGAATTAAAAATAAATGATGATAATACTGCTACAGTTGTTTATTCGGATTATGGTAGTCAGATAACATTCAGATCGCATGTTTTGTATAATCTGGATAGAAATTTATACAGAAAACTGACTAACACTAATGAATGTATTTTTAATAAATATGTTAAGGGGACAGCGGACTTTGTAGACTTGAGTAAAAATACATTGAGATGTAATAAAGTTAAAATTTATTTTGTTGGAATGGGAAAGACAAAAGAACTTGAGGTATCAAACAAAGTAGATTCTGCTTTACAGATTGAGGTCTACAAGGAACTTGTACAGTATATTCGTGGTAAATCAGTTGTTGCAATACATGAAGACAGAAAGACAATTTCTAATCTATTTATAGATTCATCATTTTTCTTTAAAAAGAAAGATTCAGAGTATTTATTCAAATTGCTCGAACAGATTTGCACTGGTAAAAATTTCAATATTGAATGGATTCGTGGGCAGGGTAATGATATAGAGAAATATGTATTGGGGAGTTGATATATAAAATGAAAGATTTTCCAAGTGTAATAGAATTTCAATTACATAATTATTGTAATGCGAATTGTGTTATTTGTCCTTATAGAGAGATATCAAATACTAAGACATATATGAGTGATAGCTTGTTCGATAAGTTGATTTCAGAAGTTGGGCAAAAGGATATGCTGTTAATTCCATATTTAAATAATGAACCATTTCTTGATCCGGGATTCTTAGAAAAGATTAAGAAAATCAATCGAAAATGTCCTAATTGCAAAATAGAGATATCCACTAATATTTCATGTATTACAGAAGAAAGTATTAATAAATTAAAAGAATTAGAAATATATGATTTTAGAATTAGTTTTTTTGGTTATTACAAACAATCATATGAGCAGATGATGCCTGGATTAAAGTATGATGAATCATGGCAAAAACTTAATATGCTTATGAATTCAGGATTAAAAGAGATTATTCCTAATATGAGTATAACGATGATAGAACATGATTTGGTTGATAAAGAAGAATATGAGTTGATGGAAAAATATTGTAAAGATAATGGAATTACATTTAACCGTTGGGGATATTTGGACAGAGCTGGTAATAATTCCTTTTATAAGAATAATGTTTGCAGTGATTCTGGAATATGTGGATGTGAACAAAACAGACCTTTAGAAAGAATGCATATATTGAGTGACGGCAGAGTTGTAATTTGCTGTCAGGACTGGAGGTCAGAAGTGGTTTTAGGTAGTATTACCACAAACACTATTTCAGAAATTTGGAATAGTGAAGAATATGCAAAAGTTAGAAAACAAATCTATGATAGAAATAAAAAAAGTATAGAATTGTGTGAAAAATGTAAGCTAGCAGTACGGAACGGAGGTAAAACAAGTGAACAATATTATTAGTTGGAAAACAACAAGAGTAAAAATGATATGTGAGTGTGAGTTTGAAATAGAAAGGGTAGTGCCCGCTTATTATAATTTAGAAAAGAATTCAGACAAAGATTATAGCAAGGAGTTTGTAATTAAAATTGCAGACACAGCTGAGGTCGATTGGGATAAGGCAAATAACAGATTAACTCTTTCAGTAAAAAAAATAGATGATGATGTTTATAATGCAGTTATTGTTATTTTGAATGTTTTGATTAAACGTGATCTTCAAGAAAAAGGGATGTATATTCTACATGCTTCAAGTGTTGTAGTAGATAATAGAGTTTTGTTATTGTTTGGAAGCAGTGGAAGCGGAAAGACAGCAACATCAATGCACCTTTGTCTAGCAAAGAAAGCAGCATTTTTATCAAACGGTTCTACAGTAGTAGCTTATGATGGAAAGAAGTGCAAGGTAGTAGGTACATATAAGACAGGAATAAAGATAAGAAAAAGCACATTAAAGCAGTATGACATAAAATTATGTGATGAAATATTCGGGACTGATGAAAAAGACAATGGTTATGATCAAAAGAAAGTGCTTAGTCCTGAACAAATGCATATGAAGGACGGGTTAGTGCTACTTAATGATAATAATGAAATTGAATTATATATTATTCAGTTAGATAAAGTTAATAATGAAATACATCAGAATACGGAATATGATTACAAAGTTTCAATGCAGATATATGAAGATTTAGCAAGAGAATTGGATTGTTCAGAGGTATTTGTTAATATTGATGGTCAACTACTATATGTTCCGTCATTCGATGATGAAGGACTGTACAAAAATAGAGTAGATTTTATTAATTATTTTATGGAGAAACATTATAAAGGAATATTAATGGGTGGAATAGATGAAGTGTCTGTCAGACTACTAAAAGAGGAATAAGGAGGGAGAATGCTGTGGATATAAAAGAAGGTGTAATTGAATGTATAGAAACTATCATTTCGGAAATAGTATCAGGAATAGTAGTTGATGAGAATACTCTTATTTCAAGGGAAATTGGTATTGATTCATTGGGTATTGTATCGCTTGTATTGGAATTAGAGGATAAATTTGAGATTGATTTGGATGATTATCTTGCTGATATTAGAAGTTGTAAAGATGTAAAGACCTTGATTGAAGTAGTAACAAAAGCAAAAAATAGTTAATTATTTTTATATGCATGGATGGTGATATAGCAGATGAAAAAGATAGAGATAGAACTTGATGATAAAGTTATTTTGAGTGAATTTAAAAAAATAGTTGGTTTTGTTTCTGAAAATATAGAAGGAGTCCGATTTGAGAATTGTAAGTTGATTTTGAATGTTTCAGATGACACAAACGAAAGTGAGTTAACTAATGACATAATAAGCTTAGCTAATAAGTATATTCCAAACAGTTCTTTAGAACAGAAAGAATTTGAAAATAGGATTGATGTTATTAAGTATGAAAATGACTTTTCTTCAGTGCATTATTTTGATGATGGAATGATTTCATTCAGTGATCAGTCTCTATTTTTATTCAATTATTTTAATTCCGTATTTGAGAAGATAGCTGAAGATGCATTTAGTAATGAGAAAACTGATTTTGTTAAGAAGATTTATCCTGTAATGCTTCCAGTTTCAAGCTACAAGAAAACAGGATATTTGAAAAGATCTCCACAGTACTCTATTTTCTGCTGCTCAGCAGTAGAAAATTTGAAGAGCCTAGGAAAAATTGATAGTATTAACTTTTATGATTATAAGAGTGTGATTAACAATCCACAGTATGCTTTATCTCCATCTGCATGTTTTCATGTGTATGAAGAATATAAGAATAGGATACTTGAGAAGGATACTGTCGTAACATTTGTGCAAAATGTTTTTAGAAATGAGGGAAGATTTAATTTCTCTCAGTTTGGAAGAATGAGAGACTATCATGTCAGAGAGATAGTATTTATTGGGGACAATGACTTCATAAATAATTCTATGGAGAAAATGATAGGTAAAATAAAAGAATTTATTAAATATGTAAATGTAGATTCCAAAATAATAGTTGCAACGGATTCATTCATATTGCCTAAAATGCAAAAATTTAAAAAAATTCAACAACTCGATAAGAGCAAGTATGAATTGCAAGTTTCGTATGATGTTGATAAGTATATGTCTGTGGCATCATTTAATCTGCATGGAACAGCGTTTACATATCCTTTTAATATTAAAATAAAAGACAAAGATACGGTTACAGGATGTATAGGATTTGGTTTAGAACGTTTTGTGCTTTCGTTTTTATCCCAGTATGGGGAAGATTCAAATAACTGGCCAGAATTAATAAGAAAAGAATATAAAAACTAAAATGGCAGTTGTTAGTAAGGAGATAATGCAAAGATAATTATGGTTAATAAGTTTGTTCAAAAAAAAATAGTACCTAATGATGATAATTATAGTCCAAGGGAATTAACCTGTTTTCATAAACCATGGGCAATTTTGTATGGTTCTATAAAAAAAGAATATTTTAATTTATATTTATTAACATCGATTTTTTATGAGAATTTTGATTATAATTATTATTTTAAATGGTATGATTTTAACGGAAACTTTAATAATAATTACTATAAGTTTGTCAAAGAAATTCTAGAACCTAGATTTGGTGTGAAAGTAAATAAAAATGTGTACAAGAGCCAGAATGAGTTTATAAAAAATATTTGTAGTAATCTAGAAAATGATCACCGAATACTTGTACCAGTTGATCTTATAGAATTACCATATTATGAAGAATATAAAGTTCGCAACCATGTTCATTTTCTTATTATTAAAGGATTTGATATTGATAAAGAGGTATTTTATGTTCTAGACAATATGCAGATTGATGGTGGTATTGATGGGGTGTATAAGAATTTTGCATTAACTTTTGATTGTGTTTATAAAATTGCAGAAGCAATTTTTAACTCTATTCTTAAGAAAGAAGAGTTTCCATATTATTGGGATATGGAATATATTACTGAAAACAAATATACATATAATTATGAAGAAGCATTGAAAATTCATAGAGAAGAATTGTTAATGGCAAAAGAAAATAAAGGAATTTTGTCATATCCAGAAACCGATATTATTCACAGGAAAAATGAAAATATTGCGAATTACTCAAGAATTTATGCAAAAGTACTTAACTTTAAAGAAGTATATTATGATATGCTGTTTATATTATTAAAAGAAGCAAATATAGACAAGGATGAAATCGCAAGTCTTTTGGCATCCAGAAAAGATGATTATGCCAAGTGGGAAAAATTGAAAATGTCTGTTTTATATAAGTTTGCAAGGAAAAGTGATGGTTTAACAAAGCTTGAAGAAGACTTTTGTAAATGCAGAAAACGAGATGAAGAATTGTTTGAAAAGGTAGTTAAACTTATTGAAAATATTAAGTATATAGACGTTAGCCCAGATGAGTAAAGGATAAAAAAATAAATTATTTTTTGAAATCTACACATTGTTAAATGGGAAAAATATTTTTAAATATAATGAGTTATAATCAAATCTCAAAAATTACGATTATAAAGAGTTTATTGAAATGGTTAAGAAGAAAAAATGTTTGTCAGGATGTTTTTTTGTTCTTTAATTGAAACAGTTAGAAAGATACAACGACAAAACTAGAATACATCTAGTAAAGAAAAATAATGAATTAATAGATGAAGAAAAAACATAATTGAAAATAGTGTTTTTAGTAAAAAAAGGAGACAACTATGAATAATATTGAGCAAGAGATTGTTAAATTAATGATTGAAGTAGGGGAACTGACGGATAATATTGGATTAGACACTACTTTTAAAGAAATCGAAATAGAGTCATTAAATTTTATCACAATTATTGTAGAAATCGAAGATAATTTTGGAATAGAATTTGATGATGAAAATATGCTTACTTCAAATTACAAAACTGTAGGGGATTTTGTAAATTACGTAGAAAACATAATAAAAATTAAGAATTGATAGAAAACTATTTATAAAAAAATCTGAAGATAGCTAGTGAGGAGAACAATGGAAAAAGAAAAAACGTATGGTTTTTTGAATAATTTTATGTATGCACTTCAAATCGCAAAGAAGAGCAATAAAAAACTGTTGGCTGTTATATTAATTAAACCAATGGCAAACATAGTTACAAAGTTAATGTGGGCATATTCCCCCAAATTGGTGTTATCTTTTATTGAACAAAATCTCGAGTTGAATAAAATTATTTTCAATATAATTATTGTTTGTACAGTAATATTGATTTTTAACATTATTAGTACGATAAGTAATAATGCATTTGATTATGAGTATCGTATAACAGAAGGGTATCTTGAAAAACTTCGAATGAGTAAAATATTTCATACTGATTTCAAAAATATGGAGTCACCAGAGTTTTTAGATTTTGCACAAAAAGCCAAAACTGCATTGTATAGGGGAAGAGGCTTTTTTGGTGTATTATTTGAAAGTAGAAACTTTATTGCACAAGGTGCTTTAATGATAATATCTGCAACATTGATTGGAATTCAAAATGTCTTTGTGATGATATTCTTTATAATAATCTCTTTTGGCATTGCAAAAATATTAGCATTTTTTACCAGACTTGATAAAGAAAAGTTTACTGATAAAATGGCTCCGGTATGGCGTAAGATGACATATTTAGAAGGAGTTACCAAAAACTTTGATTTTGCTAAGGATATTAGAATATTTAGTATGTCAGATATTTTTGGTAGAGAATTAAATAGTACTAACGATATATTTAACAAATTAAATAAAAAACATCATAATAGATGGATTATATGCAGCGTAGATATGGAATTGGTATTATTAATGCAGAAAACTCTTATGTACATATGGCTTGTATACAATGTTATACAAGGAAATTATCAGATATCAGATTTCATTCTATATGTTGGTTTGGTAATCACTTTTCATGATTCAGTGGGATATGTAAACTGGATTTTCTCGAACATCAGAGGTAATTGTCTTTTGATTAATGATTACAGAAATTTTTTAAACTGGGAAGAAAGTAAAAAGAACGTTGTTGATAAAGAGAAAAATCATAGTTTTCATGACGGCAAATATTCCTTTGAGTTCCAGAATGTGAGTTTTAAATATCCGGGGCATGATATTTATGCATTGAAAAATATTAATTTAAAAATTAGTGACGGAGAAAAACTTGCCATAGTTGGTGTGAATGGTGCGGGAAAAACAACTTTAATTAAACTGATTATGAAACTGTATGAACCTACTCAGGGAAGAATTCTCTTAAATGGTGTAGATATAAAAGAATATAATCGAGAAGAATATTTCAAATTATTCTCTCCGGTATTTCAAAATGTAGAGTGCTTTGCAATGCCAATTTATGAAAACATATCTTTTGAAGAAGAAAAGAATACAGATATGGACAAAGTAAGAAAGGTGCTTGAACAGAGTGGATTAAAATCCAAAATAGATTGTTACGATAAAGATTTGTATTCTAATTTGCTAAAAATTTTTGATAAAGAAGGAATTGATTTGTCAGGAGGAGAAAAACAAAGACTAGCAATGGCTAGAGCAATGTACAAAGGTGGAGAAGTTATTATTTTAGATGAACCTACGGCAGCTTTAGATGCACTTGCAGAAGATAAAATGTATCGCGAATTCGATAATATGATTCAAGGAAAAACAGCTATTTTTATTTCTCATAGGTTGGGAAGTACAAGATTCTGCGACAAGATAGCGATGTTTGACGGTGGAGAGATTGTGGAAGAAGGTACACATGATGAATTAATTGCAAATAATGGAAAATACGCTTATATGTATGAAGTGCAGTCACAATATTATAAAGACAAAAATGAAATGGATGGAGGACAATACGATGAAAAATAGTAAAGAAAATATTCGTTGTTTTAAGTTCTTTGGTAAATTTGCATGGCAAAATGACAAAAAATATTATCTGTTTTTACTAATGAATATAATTGTCAATTCAGTTTCGCCATTTATTTCAATTATAGGAACACAGTATTTGATTGATGAAATTGTTGATGGTTCAAAGAGAAATATAAGTTGGATAGTATTTTGGGTAGCGTTTATTTGTATTGGCAATTTTATTATTGCGACCATGATAAAATATGTTGGAGAAAATATTGCCAGAATAGGGGAAAAATTTGATAGGATTTTCAAAACAGATTTGTGCATGAATTGTGTCAATATGAAGTTTAAATATACTGAAGATACCGAGGTTTTGGATGTTATAAAAAACGCAGAAAGGGCATTAAATGAAACCGGACAGGTAAATGGGTTAATTAATTCTTTAGCTGGGATAGCTTCGAATTTTATTGTTGCGCTGGGTGTTGTTACATTAGTTTGTACTAGAATTCCATTATTGATGATTCCTGTTATTATTTCATTTATTGTGAATTCATATACAACCGCTAAGGTTAATAAGGTAAGAAAAAATCTCTTTTCTGAAATGGGAAATCTTGAAAGAGGAAGTACATATTTTAATACTGAATTACTTGAAAGCAGATATGCTAAGGATATACGTTTATATGATGCATCTGAATTATTTGAAAAGAAATATGATGGATATGTAGATAAGTTATATAACACTAACAAAAAATACAATATAAAGTTTGTTAATTTTTGGAATATTAATAATGTATTTCGTGCCATATGTAATACTTCAATTTATATATTGTTAGCAGTTAATATATTTAATAAAGTGATTTCAATTGGTGAGTTTTCAAGTTTATTCCAGGCCACTTCAAAATTTGGAGATGCCATTAGTGGAATAGTAGATTCCTATTTGGGGATGAATTATACATCATCAATATTAAAGTATTACATTGATTTTGTTGAGAGTGTAAAATCAAAAAATGAAGAATTGATTCATGTGGATTGTAATACAGATGCTCCTAGCAGATGTGATATTGAGTTTGATAATGTTAGTTTTAAATATCCAAACACTGAAAGATATATTTTAAAAAACATATCCTTAAAAATAAATTCTGGAGAGCATCTTGCAATTGTTGGGCAAAACGGAGAAGGCAAGACAACGTTTATTAAGCTTTTGTGTCGATTATATGATAACTATGAAGGTAAAATAATTATTAATGGGAAAGAAGCCAGAGAATACAATGCAGCAGAATATATGAATATGCTATCAGTAGTATTTCAGGATTATAGATTATTTGCATTTAATATAAAAGACAATGTTACAGTATTTAAAGAGAGGAACGAAGATTTAAGTGAAATATACAAATTAGCCGGAGTTGATGAGTGGATTAATAAGCTTGAAAACAAGGACAATACGTATATATATAAAATGTTTGTTGAAGATGGTGTTGAGCCTTCAGGCGGACAGGCTCAAAAACTTGCAATTGCGAGGGCACTGTATAAAAATGCTCCAATAGTAATATTGGATGAGCCAACGGCTGCACTTGATCCCATATCAGAATATGAAGTTTATAATAATTTTGACAAATTAGTAAATAAAAAAACTGCGATATATATTTCTCATAGATTGTCTTCATGTAAATTCTGCGACAGGATAATAGTGTTTAGTGGAGGAGCAATTATTGAGGAAGGGAGTCATGAAGAGTTAATTAATAACACTTCAGGACTTTATTATAAAATGTACAATACGCAAGCAAAATATTACAAATAAAAAGGGGAATAGCATATGTGTGATAATAATTCAATAAGTTTACCGTTTACAATACCAAAATATAAGACGTATCCTTTGAATACTGCCATAAATGGTATTCTTAAAGCTGTTAATGACGATAAGATTTGGTTATATAATAATTACATTTCATTATGGATATATGCAAACAAATATGTAAAAGGTTACATGGGAGATTTTAAGTATGATATGAACTCAGAGTACTATGAACAGTGTCCTATGTTGAAAAACGAAATAATTGAATTATATAAAACAGATAACATTATTGAGATTATAAAAGATAGCATTAGAGCAAAAAAATATATTTTTACCGAGGTTGACACCTACTACATAGATTCCTGGTGGCTTGAAAGTGAAACGAAAATTCATAGTTCACATGAGATATTTGTAATGGGGTATAACGAAGAAAAGAAAGTTGTTCTTGCAGCAGATTTTTTTAAGCATATTTATTCTGTTAAGGAAATTCCATATTTAGATTTTAGGATGGCATTTGATGCAAATATGGGATATATAAGGGAACGAGATAGTGTAGATATGGTGAATGTTCTATTATTGCAGTATTCTAGAAATGAAAAATATACCTTTGATTTTGACAGAACACGTAATATGATTTCTGACTTTTTGAATTCGAAAGAGAATACAATTAATGATGAATCTGATTTATTTACAGTTTGTGAAGAAGTAGTATATGGAATTGAGTGTTTAGAGCGTATTGTGGAATATTTGAAGTATTGTATAAGTGAAGGTTCTAGGCTCGATTATAAAACGATACATTTGATATATATATTTAACGATGTAATGTGTGCCAGAATTGAATATATGATTGATAATCAGTATATATCTAGTAACGAAGAAATAAAAAGGATTTATAATGAATTCAGTGATTTGGCACACAAAACTGTTATATTAAGAACTCTTTTTATGAAATATAATGTAAAAAAAGAAAAAAAGCATGGCAAATTGATTGTTGAGAAAGTTAAGGGTTTGTTTCAGCAATTAGAAATCAGTTTAAGAGCGTTAAATGACTTTTTTGATAATTATAATGTATGAATATATCAATAGAAAGTGGTGATTTATGAAGAAAGTGTCAATAATTGTGCCTGTATACAACATCGAGTGTTATGTTACCAAATGTATTGATTCTTTGATAAAGCAAACATATAAAAATATTGAGATAATACTTGTTGACGATGGCTCAACAGATAAAAGCGTTAACATATGTGATGAGTATTCGAATAAATATGAACAAGTAATTGTTATACATCAAGAAAATCAAGGTTTATCTGCAGCTAGAAATTGTGCAATAAAAAAATCTACTGGTGAATATATTATGTTTGTAGATGGAGATGACTGGATTGATGAAAAAACATTAGAAATTTTAGTGTGGTTGATGGAAGAGGATAATGCTGATATTACAGCGATTGTCAAATCTGGACATCATTTTGAGAGTGGAGAGGTGATAATTGGTAATTCACATAAGATGCTTTTACATATGCTGTATACGTCATGTTTTGAAGTTTGGGGGAAATTATTTAAGAGAGAATTGTTTGATGATATTGAATTTCCTGTGGGAAAAATTCATGAAGATTTATATACATTACCTAAACTTGTTGCGAAGGCAGACAAGAGCGTTGTATATCATAAAGGATTATATAATTACAGATGTAGAGATGATAGTATAATGGCTAATGCAGCGAGGGATTACTATTATGAACTCATCAAATGTTGTATTGATGGAATCAAATCAAGTGGCTCTATTTTTAAGGAAAAAGAAGAAAAAGAAGAATTAGAAAAATGGTATTTATATCATATTTTATGGTATTACTACAATGTAATATGTATAGCTGATGAGGATTACTGTAAAAAGGCATCAAGAAATATTGGATTATTCTATAGGGAGGTTAAATCAGAATATAGAAAAAACACTAAGATATCATATAAAGATAAACGTTTATTTACAAAACTATCTAGATTATGATTGAATATTCCTGCATCAGAAATCCCTAATTTTGGAGATTTGGAAACCGGTGTTCAAGAGAGAACACGTAAACCTCAAATAATCGACTTAGGTGATATTAATAAGGTTCAACGAAATAGTCAAGAACCGAGAAACTTTGTGGTGCGGCTTTATTAATGAGTTGAAAGTGATAAGATTTCATCTCCCAATCACATAACTTTATTGATTTCTTTTCATCGGACAGTAGGGACATGACAACCGGAATATTTATTATGATATTTATCTTTAGAAAACTAACTCAAAATCATTTTGGTGGGTATCATTCACCGTCTTATTTGATTCTTATCTTATAAAGTATTTTATGATTTTTAGAAAAATAATTCCTTGACTAATCGAACGTATGTTCTTATAATATATTATATCGCTACTATAAATTAGCTAAATTGTATAAATGTTCAGTTTGACGTTCCCTTTTGACTGACATTCTAATGAGAGGTTGTGGTATGATAAGTTGTTGTATGATTATAACCTCTAAAATGGAGGTGTTAGTGATTGAAGAATATGATTCAGATACGTTGTGTGAAATGCAAAAAGAGATTATTTGATTATTCATCTGGCGAATTATCTATTGCAATTAAATGTAATCGTTGTGGAAGAGTTCTAAGATTTAAAAAATGTACTGAAAAATATTTAAAAAAATGTTCTTTACATGGACAAATATATATATAAAATTGAATAATAAGGCCCACCTGATAAGGGCATGCGGTTAAACATATATATGTGACCGTAGGAGCACCAGAGACGCAGGGGAAAGATATCAGTTTATTAACTGACTTTCTCTTTGCGTCTTTTTTTGTACGTAACTGAACTTCAGATAAATGATTAGTAATTAGTTTTTTTCTACCTGAACTGGTATCTGCCAGGAAAGGAGAAAGAAATAATGAACTATAACGTAAAAGAAAGCGGAAAAAGAATCAAAGAATTAAGAAAGGCAAAAGGTTATACACAGGAGAGCTTTGCCGAAGAGCTAAATATATCCCATAGAACCTACAGTGGAATAGAATTGGGAAATCATAGCACAACCATAGAGACCTTTGTAGAAATGGCATCTATTTTGGATACAACATTAGATTATCTAATAATAGGAAGGAAGAGTAGTGAATTATTAACTGATGTTCCAGAAGAAAAGAAAGAATTAGCAATGAAAATATTAAAAGGAATTCTGGAAAATATATAAACTACGCATATGATACGTAGTTACTACGTATGAAACCTCATAAAAATAAGAATTTAAAAGTTGTAAAGTTTAATTGTGATTAAGAAACGTGCACATTGATTAGTCAAATAATATGAAAGTAGGTATATAGATTTATGTGGAAAATTTTTGATGGAAAAGAAGTTGCAAATGGAGTGATATTTATCAAATCACAGAAGGATTTTAATACAGTAATTGATGTTACAAAACGCATCGGATATGAATGTAAGAAAAGACTCCTAAATGTGAATTACTGGTTTTTAGATGCAAGTGGTGAAACAGGAGTTCAGAGAAAAACTATTAATCAGTTTTTAGATGAAATGGCAAATAAGAATATTAACCTTATTGTGTTAAGAACATTAAATGACATAAGTGATGATCCTATTGAAAAAGAAGCATTTCTTTCAGTAATGAAAGAAAACGAAATAGGAGTTTATCTTTTTGATGAGGGATGTTTTGCAACAGTCAATTACGATTATGAATGTTAAGGAATATCAGAAAGTAATTTATCCCTCAGAGGTTGTTGTTTATGACTCATCGGGCAGGCGAGTAGTTGCCTGTCCGACAGAGCAGGAAGCGGATGAGTACATAGAGGAGAAGGTAAAGTGAAATATGAAGGTTGGAACGTCGGCTCTATTATCCGACAGTTAAGAAGAGATAAGAATATGACAATAGATGAGCTTAGCGAAGCTGTTGGAAAAAGTGTTTCTCATATTACGCAAGTGGAAGAGGGAACCAGAAGAATTAGCATAGATTTGTTATATGCATTGGTAACGGAATTAGATACGGATGCAAATACAATTCTTGCTATACAAAATAAACAGGGAAACATATCTGTTGATGAAGAATTAAGAAAACTCTCACCGGAAATGAGGACATATTTCAGTCAGCAGTTTGTACAAATGATAAAGGAAATACCAAATTAAAAGGAGAAAACAATGAGTAAAAGAAAGAAAAGTATAAATGTGATTGCATACTTATCTGTGACGAATGCAACAGATAAAAATGTGGATTGGAAAGAAGAAAAACAGCTTAGTTACATTAGTGAATATGCTAAAGCACATAACTTGAGAATTATTAAAATTATGCACAAAAACATTATGGGATGCAGTGTTGTAAATACGCACTTTAATAAAATGGTAAGAGAAATACAGAACGAAAAAGCAGACGGAATTTTAGTATGCAATATGGCAGCAATTTCACAAAATATAGAAGATGCCTATCAGAAAATAGGAAAAGTTATTCAGGCAGGAGGGCAGATAATAACAGTTGACGAAGGAAAATTAAATTTACAGCTTAAGAGGAGGGAAAAGGTATGAAGCAAATTATTAGAGGAGATGTTATATATGTGGATTTAGGTCAACATCCGAAAACTTCGATACAGTCAGGTGTTCGTCCGTGTGTAGTAGTAAGCAATAATAAAAATAATAAATACTCAAATACATTGTCAGTTTGTCCTTGCACAAGCAGAGTGCCAAAGAAAAAATTTATAACACATATATTGGTTACACCAAAGGATGTGAAAGGATACTTTGAAGAAGAATCATTATTGTTAGTAGAACAAATTACAGTTGTGGCAAAAAAGAAAATAATAAGTAAAGTTGGGCATATTCCAAAAACATCAGAAGTCATGAAAAAGGTGAATGACGCAATAATAAAACAGCTTGGAGTTGATATGTAATGGAGATTCAACATAATGAAAAATCAAAAGAACTAGAGTTAACAAAAAAACTGGCTGTTTTAGGATGGATAATGAGAAAAGAATACATTTCAATGGATGAATATTCAAGAATTAAGAGAAAACTGATGAATGAGTATGACATAGTAAGTTTTTAAAGAAGAGCCGACATTTTATGTTGGCTTTTCTGTAGGTTTGTTCATATTTAAGTTTATATATATACTTAAGAAAATTACAAAAAGGAGATCACAAAAATGGATGTCAAGGTTATTAAAGCAAGTGATGAACCTGTTATTAGAGATAGAAAATTTGAAGGAAACGCACTTGAATTTAATAGGAAAAGAGTGGCGGCTTATGTTAGGGTAAGCACAGATGATGAAGAACAGCTAAATAGTTTTACGTCACAAAAGCAATATTATCAAGAAAAAATATCTCAAAGTAAAGAATGGATTTTAGTTGGCATTTATGCTGATGAGGGAATTACAGGAACTAAAACAAAAAAACGAGATGATTTTTTGAGAATGATTAACGATTGTATGAATGGAAAAATAGATATTATACTTACAAAATCAATATCAAGATTTTCAAGAAATTTAGTTGATACCATACAATATGTTAGAATGCTTAAAAGTAAAGGCGTCACAGTTATTTTTGAAAAAGAAAATATAAATACTTCAACGATGGAAAGCGAGATGCAATTAGCTTTATTATCAACGCTTGCTCAGAATGAGGTGGAATCCTTATCGGCTAATGTAAAAATGGGAGTCAAGATGAAGATGAGGCGTGGAGAATTAATGGGATTTAATGGTTGCCTTGGATATGATTATCATAAAGAAGACAAGTCTATTACAGTTAATGAAGAGGAAGCTGAAACAGTGCGGCTTATATTTGATTTATATTTGTCAGGTATGGGAGGAATATCAATTGCCAAAGAACTAAAAAGACAATGTAGATTGAATAAAAAAGGAGTTTGTAAATGGACTGATAGTGGTGTAATAGGAATAATAAAAAATGAAAAGTATAAAGGAGATTTGTTATTAGGAAAGACATATACTGTTGATCCAATCTCAAAAAGACGTCTGGAAAACAGAGGTGAAGAAGACAAATTTTATATTGAGAATCATCATGAGCCTATAGTATCAAGAGAGGTTTGGGATAGAGCACAGGAAATAAGAAAAGGTAGATACAGAAGTGCGGTAAATAATGACCCTGTAATACGTATAAGAAATAATAAAATGTATGCTCTCAGTAGTATGTGCGAATGTGGTTTTTGTGGAGAAATTTATACAAGAAGAATACATCATCAATCAAGAAGTACATTAAAACCAGTATGGAAATGTTCAAATCAAATAAGAAATGGAATAGCAGCGTGTGAGCATAGTAGGGCAATTGATGAGTCAATAATAGAAAATTCTTTTTTAGAGATGATGAGTTTAATGGCAGATAATTTTGATGATGTATTAGACAATTTGTTGGCAACTATTGAAGAATCTTTAAACAGTGATGACTGTGTAAATAAGTTAAAACGCATAGATAAATCGTTGGCAAAGCAAGAGGATAAACGTAATAAATTGACCGATATGATGTTGGATGATAAAATTAATGAAGAAGCCTACAATAAAAAATATGAAGAGTTGTCATACAATATTTCAAAGTTAAAAAATGAAAAGAGAATGCTAACAGATAATAATTTGAATCAAAAAACTATTAAAAACCGAATGTGTGAAATTCGTAATAATATAAAAGATGCAAAAGTATTTGATGAATTTGACAGAGTTGTTTTTGAGAGCATTGTAAAAAAAGTTATAGTAGGCACGGTGCTCGATGATGGTACAATAGAACCATATAAACTAACATTTGTTCTGAAAGGAATGAGCGATGTTGAGGTAACATGTAAATAAAATAAACATTTAACTAGGAGGACTGGATATGAGTAATCTGGAAGAACTAGAAGTAAAAAATGTTTGTTCTTTATCCTGTGACGCCCCTACTAATATGTGTTCTTTACTTGGGGACCACACATGTGGAGACGGTGGTTAAACTTAGCCGATAAATAAAGGAGTTTCGTGGATTTGAAGGATAATTAAGTCAAAGGAAAACACTATTAAATCATTGTAAGGAAAAATAGATTATATTAAAAATTAATAGATATTTTCCGTTGATTATTTATATAATATAAAATCTGATTTACAGGTGTGGTCAATCTGGTGATTGATTGGTAAAATTGATTTAGATGTGGTGGATTTGGAAATCCATCGGTAGCTCCCACTTAGGTGGGAGCTACCGATGGATGCAGAAAGATAGAGAGGCAATTTTATAAATCATTTTCAAGAAATAATGATATGTGGAATGGTGATTGTAAGAGATGAGAAAAGTCACTTTACTGGGGATGAAAGTACAAGGAGGAGAAGGTATATTAATAAATGATTAATGAGTCATTTCGATATACTGAGAATGAAATATGTGGATTATTTGTGGAGCAATCAGCATTATATTTTGTATTGGTGGTTGGATATTAAAAATTAAAGAAAATGATAGGGCGGTATTATCAGCAGTCTGCTCGTTAGCATTTGTGATAGCTACACTTTTGGTTCAGTACAAAATGGCATTAAATTGGGTTAATAAAAAAGACTGGACAGCGTTAATGGATGTTATGCCATCAACGCTTGTAATATTGTGTGTGTATGCTATCGTTTTGATTTTGGCAAATGTGATTACAATTGCAGATAAGAAAAATAATAATTTCCAATAGTGGTAATTATGGAAAAAATAGATGTAGATGGGTGCAGGATAAAAAATTAGATTAATGCTAGATGAAATGAGGAGATAGCAATGCAAAACACTGAATTAAAAATAAATTTGCAGGATACAGAATGGAAACTTGCTTATATTAATCATGATAGAAATATAGCTAGAGCAATTGTTTATGATGAAAAAGAACAATTTTTTTTGTAAGAGCAGAACGTGATGATGATTTTGGAAAAGCAACATTGATTGAAAGGGCAGGTGGGGGTGTTGAAGAAGGAGAAGATTTAACAGACGAAATGTACAATCAACATACTAATTTTTGAGAAAAATAGTGCAATGACATATTATGTCCTTGTGTCAAACTACAATGAAAATGTAAAAGTTAATGATTTGTGTCAAAGATACGGAGGAATAAATATGGCAAAAAAAGTTAGATTTCCATTAGAAATGGAAGATGGTGTTGAAGTAAGAAGTATGGAAGAATTACGTGATAATTTTTCATTATCAAGAGTATTGGAATACTTTAATGATGGAAGGCTTGTAACATGGCTTCAGGACAGGTATGAAAATACTATTGCAGAAGAAATCGCAGCAATTAATCCAAACGAAGAGGATGTTGAAAAGAAAATTTGTGAAGTTTTAGATGTAAAATATGATGAAAATACATCTGAAGAAGAAGGTATGGCTGAAGAAAGAAAGCGTAAATTAGAGCTGCTTAAGGAATATCCTGATGCTATGAAATATGCAAAGAATGTTGACTATGTAGCTTTTGATCAGGACGATTTATACGATTTACTTGATGAGAACGCAAAAGAAATTTATTTGTGTGGTAAAAGATTTCCAATGCCGATATCTAAAGGTAATACAAAGTATATTGGAATTATTGATGGAGTTGAGGTTGTGATAGAGGCAAAACAGCCTGTTGATTTTGAATCAAAATCCATTTCATTTGTAAATTGTCAATTTGATGAGAAATATAGGAAGATAGTAGGCGCAGAAGAAAAGAATTTGTCAGTAATAGCAGAGAACAAAGAAAACAAGGCGGATAGTAAATTTGATATCTTTAATGATATTTTTGATTCAGAATCGGAATGCCAAGAAAAATCGAATGATAGTCAAGCATTAAGTAATATTGATTTGGATGAGATAAGCGAATTTGTGGATAACATAAGTGAAATTTTAGAAGAGTTTGTAGATGAAGCGTTTGAAAACGAAGAAGAAGGCTTATATGAATATGACGGTTCTATTGAGTGTGAGGCTGATGATTACAATGATTCGGGTTATTACATAAAAGCGAAAGCAAAAGCTGCATGTAAGGAGGAACTGTCAAGAGCAGTATTTGAGGTTAAAAGATTATATGAGAACGTAAAAAAAGAATTAATAGATACCACAGAAATATGCTATAAAGAATTAACATTTTCAATTGCAGCATTCTTGAAAAATGTATTTTTTGAATCTTGTGAGGCATTTGCGGATGTCTATTGTACAGGCAATACGAAAGGGTACGTTGAAAGAAAAATTGATGATTTAAAGACTTCAGTTAATAAACCAGACGAAAGTTGGGAAGAACAAATCCAAAAAAAATGTCAAAAAGCATTTGCAGAAGCTATTGAAAAATCGTTCGATGAAGAGGAAAAAGAAGTACTTGGTATTAAGGAATTATTTGAAAAATGCGAATATTGTGAAGGGTATGAAGACGATTATAGTTTTTATATTGATAGCGCATGTGAAAGTTTAGTTGATGCATATGAAAGTATTATTTATGACGCAGAGGCGGATTTTCCGAATGCTGTATACGAGTCATACGTTGAAGTAATGTATGAATATGTGAATAATTTAAAAGAATGGATAGGTAGTTTTCAAAATCGAAAAACTGTTACAGGGAGAGAGATGATTGAAAGAATGATAAAAAGACTTAATATGTAAAAATGTTAGAGCACATAAAAGAAAAATATAGATTTAGTAAGTGATTTGGGCGACCATTCGTTTTCAAAAAAGGTTGAAAATGAATGGTTGTTTTCTTTTTGAAATACTTAAAAAAAATGTCAAAAATCAAATTGACACTAAATAAAATAAATGTTATTTTTGTGACAAATATCAAAGTGGCACAAAATAAACTAATAGGAGGTAGTCATGATAAAAACATTGGAGGAAGCATTAGAACGCATTAAGGAACTGGAAGAAGAGAACAAGAAGTTGTTGTCGGAATTGGAATATTATAGAAACAGAAATTACGGTGGAAGAAAGAAACATAACGAGGCATGGATGGCTGCTTATAATGATTTTGCCGGTAAATATGAGAGTGGTATGACTATTAACGAAATTGTAGAAGAAGGCGATATTAGTAGGAGAACTGCATATCGGTATAAAGCTTATTATGATGAATTAAAAAGTGTGAAGGAGAACAAATAGCTTATGGAAGAAAAACAAAATTCAAGAAATGTATCTATTGTTAAAGATTTAAATGGAAATAACATTGTTATAATTAATGATATTGTTTTTAAGGGGAAAAAATCCATTAGTTGGAAAGATGTTGAAAAATATTTGATGAGATATGTTGGGGAATTGTACACAATAGTAGCTACTAACGAAGTGGTTTATATAGGAGCAGATTTGCCAGATGAGTATGCACATTCAGAATATACTAATATTTTAAAGGGTGCAAATGCTAAGGCTAAAGCCAATGCAGTACAAGGTATTCCCGAATTAATTAAAATTTCATCGGGATTAAAATATTTTCCAAATAAAAAGAAAAAACATAATAACGATGCAAAATATGGTTGGTATAGGTATGAATCAAGATTCGCATTACCTGTATTTGGTGAAGATGGTGAGATATTGAGATTTAATGTATTTCATGTGGCGATGTTAGTGCGTCATGCTAGAGATGGAAAGAAATATTTATACGATATTATGAATATAAAAAAAGAAACGAGCAACCTTTTCCAGTCACAAGACCTTACTCAGTGAGAAAACCCATTTCTTAATTAAATGATAGCAGTTTATTTTACAATTGTCAAGATGGAAACAAAAAAGAATAGTGATTGTTACAGAGCAGATATAAATTTATCTACTATGTAGATATCGCAATGGATAAAATCTATTGAACAATGGGAATAGAAAATTATTATTAAATTTACTTGAAATTGAAGAAAAATAACAGCCATTATATTACTTTATGTTATACTGTTTTAAAAGAGTATGTGTGGCTTAATTCACCCATATGAATGTTACAATAAGATTATAAATAGCAATAAGAGAGGACGCTAATGCTGGATAAAGCTAAAATAATAATGAAGATAATTCCATATCAAGATAAGTATAGAGATGACCTTATTTTTATGATTCTTGAAGCAAAAAATGCTTTAGGAAGAGTGCCGGGACTTAATGAAGATTTACTGGATATCCAAAAAAATTATACAGACAAAGGTGGAATGTTTTGGCTTGCAATAGACGAACATGACAGAGTAATCGGAAGTGTTGGCGTAAGCATAATGGAGAATGAAATCGAATGTTATATTCATCGTTTGTTTATTAAATATAATCAAAAACATAAAGGGATAGGTACAGAACTTTTATCCACTGCTGAGGCTTATGCAATTAAAAAAGGAAAAATTGCAACCATTGTACACTTAGGTAAATCGAAGGAACAATGGTTTGAAGCATGGGCTTTTTATCCAAAGCATGGATATGTTGAAATCGAAGATAACATAATGAGAAAAGAATTGAAAAAATTATAACAAAAGAACAGGAGTAGCAAATGAGAACGGAGCAGGTAACGCTTACCAACATGTGTATGGTGTATGATGACGACGGCAATGTGCTTGTACAGGATAAAGTTGACAACGATTGGGGAGGCTTAACATTTCCGGGTGGTCATATTGAAAAGGGCGAATCTTTTGTGGATTCGGTCATACGTGAAGTATACGAAGAAACAGGTTTGAAAATAGAAAATCCACGAATTTGTGGGATAAAGGACTGGATGGAAAAAGATGGCAGCAGATACATAGTTGTTTTTTATAAGACAAATAAGTTTAGTGGAGAGCTAAAATCTTCTGAGGAAGGAGAAGTAAAATGGATTCCACTGGAGGAGATGAAAAAAGGAAATCTTGCAATGGATATGGATGATATGCTGAAAGTTTTTCTGGAAGATGATATTAGTGAGTTCCATTACACTGTGGAAAATGGTCAATGGAAACACGAACTAAAATAGTAAACAAAATAATGAAAAGGATGGTGAAGAAAATGTTATTTATTTGTTACCCAAAATGTTCAACATGTAAGAAGGCTAAAAAGTGGCTTGATGAGCATGGTATAGAATATACAGAACGTCATATTGTAGAAGAGAATCCTTCTTATGATGAATTGAAAAAATGGTACACCGAAAGTGGATTGCCATTAAAGAAATTTTTCAACACAAGTGGGATGCTTTATAAAGAAATGCATCTTAAAGATAAGCTACCAACAATGAGCGAGGATGAACAAATACAGTTATTGTCGACAAATGGTATGTTAGTAAAACGTCCGTTAGTTGTGGGTGAAGGTCAGGTATTGACTGGATTTAGAGAAGTAGAGTGGACAGAGAAACTTCTGTAAAGAAAGCTTCAAAATATAAATTACTGAAAAATAGATTTAAAGTTTCAGAAAATAAAGATGGAGCAAGTATAAAATCATATACTGTTAATTCGGATGATGTCATTGAATATGTTGGAGAAGATGCATATTGGAAAGATGGTATAAACTTTCTAAGAAGCGCCAAGATAACAGGAGGAGACACAGAGTATTATGTAGCTTTGTTTGATTCTAAAAGACCTATAAAAAAAGAGGATTTAGATTAATAAAAAACAGAGCAACTTCAAGAAAGGTTTATAAAAAAGAGGTGCAACCATGAAAACAAGAAAACAGGCAACAGATTTTGGTTTAACATTTGAAAACACATATTTAGACACACCTTTCAAAGACACTAATTGGCAACTTATAAGAGTTAAAGGCAGCAAAAAGGCATTCCTTTGGGTGTACGAGAAAGATGGCTTTGTAAATTTAAATGTAAAAGTAGACCCCCAGTGGAGAGATTTTTGGAGGCAGACTTATGAATCCGTAATCCCCGGTTACCATCAGAACAAGGAACATTGGAATACTATAATTTTAGATGGAAGTGTACCTGATAAAGAAGTAAAAAGAATGATAGCTGAAAGTTACGATATTATCACTGACAGTCCAACCAAGAGAATATATGAAGCTGTAAAAAAGATACCGAAGGGTCATGTAGCAAGTTACGGCAGAATTGCCGAGATGGCAGGAGAACCGAAAATGGCAAGAGCTGTTGGCAACGCACTACACAAGAATCCAGACCCGGAAGACATACCTTGCTTTAGGGTGGTTAATTCAAAAGGAGAACTTTCGGGAGCTTTTGCCTTTGGCGGAAAAGATGAGCAGGCTAGACGGCTTATTAAGGATGGCGTTGAAGTTGTGGATGGAAAAGTGGATTTGTCCAAGTATGGAATATAAAAATTGTTAAACCGGGAAAGTACAGAGTAGTTGCAGAGATGTCATTTTATTCTTACTTTGATTGGCATAATTGCCCAAGTCCGGAAAAAATTTCACTTACTATTAAAAAGAAACCAGTTAATGGTGTTAATGTAACAGAAACTAAAGGATTGAAAAGTCAGAAAGTTAGAGTAAAATTCAAAAAAGTTGCAGGCGCAAAGAAATATCAGGTTAAAATTGGTGGTAAAGTAAAAACAATTAAGAAAACATCTTATGTATCCAAAAAGTTAAAAGGTGATAAATACTATGGTATTTCTGTTCGTGCAAAAGTGGGAAAGAAATATGGTCCATGGAGCCCTAAGAGAAGAGTTTGGGTTAGAGAAAAATAAATATAAAAAGTATTTAATTATATAAGTTAAATATTGCAAAAAGAGGTAATTATGATTTGATTATGAAAATTGTAATTACCTCTTTTATTGTGCAGAAAAAAATCTTATATATCACTCTTCTCAGTATTTTGGGAACAAATTACAGCTGGTAGTGAGTTATACAAAATAACTGAAAAATACTCAAACAATTCTGTTTGGTCGCATTTGTTTGGATTCTGAAATAAGTTAATTAACATACCAGCCAATGCTTCAGTATAAAAATTGCATAAGAAAAACCTAAAATGGTCGGTTATTTTAGCAGTGTATTTTGCTTCTGTATCTCTAACAATATTTGTCCGTATTTGCACAAATTATGCCATGTCTTATTTTGGCTACTTATAAGTGGCTTGATAAATTTGAATACAGACCATTTGTGCCATCATTTAAAGGTTTCGGAAATGTTGTAAGAAAAGTAATGATACCTGTTTTCGTAATATTCGTCATTGTAATTGTGCCATCATTTTTAGCATCAAATTCGAACAGCTTTAGTTATGGGGCATCAAAGATTTTTAATGAGAAAACAAAAACGGGAGCAGATACGGCGAAGATAGAAAAAGCATTATATCCTATGTTGATACAGTGGGAACAGAAATACCTGAAAGTTACTTAGATAAGGAAATTTATTCAAAGTTATGTTCAGACAAATATACAAGAATGGTTATTTCAGTTGATGCTGAATATGAAGGTGAGAAAACTTTTAATCTTGTAAAAAAGATTAGAAGCACAGCAGAAAAATATAACTGCAAAATGTCACAGGGTAGCGTTGGCATGGCATTGGGCAAAAGGCGTAGCCTCACCTATTATGGGTGTAATGAAGAAAAGTTATATTGATGATGCAGTAGGTGTATTAGATGTAAAATTAACAAAAGAGGACGTTGATTATTTAGAGGAGTTATATGTGCCACATCCAATTGTAGGGGCAATAAAAACAAATCCAAAACAAGGCGTAATGTTGTTAGATGAAAAGAAATAACATATTTCAGAATAAAAAATTATTCATAGGGTGTTATCTTAGACGAAATGTGGTAAATTATTTAAGTAGAGGAAAAATATTTATTATTGAAGATAGAAAATAATTCTTAAATAAGATGAAAAATAATTCTTAGAGAAGAGGAACAATAATTATTTTAGTAGAAAACTTAAATAACAGAAAGAAGGTAAATTTTATGAAAATTAAAACAGCCCTTATAACAGGTGCAACATCAGGTATTGGAATGGAGTTTGCAAAGAGATTTGCGAATATGGGCTACAGACTTATTTTAACAGGAAGAAGAGTGGAGCGATTAGAACAGTTAAGCGAAAGTCTTAGTGTTCCATGTAGAATAATTCCGGCAGATTTGTCAAAAGAATCAGGCTGCTATGAATTGCTTGAAGAAATAACAGATGAAGATATTTATGTATTTATTAATAATGCCGGATTCGGTGACTGTGGAAACTTCAGTGACACAAAACTTGAAAAAGAACTTTCAATGATTAATGTAAATATTAAAGCAATGCATATTTTATTTAAGAAAGTCCTTAAGAAAATGCTTAAGCAGGGACATGGAAGAATTTTGAATGTGGCATCATCAGCAGGACTTCTTCCGGCAGGCCCTTACATGGCTACTTATTATGCAACAAAGGCGTATGTAGTTAGCCTTACCAAAGCAGTGGCACAGGAATTAAAGGAAAGAAAAAGCAATATATATGTTGGCGCTCTTTGTCCGGGACCTGTTGACACAGAGTTTAATGACAATGCAGATGTAGTTTTTGCATTAAAGGGAATTACAGCAGATTATTGTGTTAAGGAAGCTTTAATGGGAATGAAGTATAGAAAGACAATAATAGTGCCATCCTTAAAAATGAAGCTTGCCGTTACAGGACAGAAGCTGTTGCCGGAATGTATTTTGCTGAAAATTGTTGCAAAACAACAAAAAAGAAAACAAGGCAAATAACATTTGACATATACCCATAGGGGGTATATAATTTCCTACATAAAGAATGTTTAGGAGGTTATTATGATTAAGACAACATTAGGAATAGATGGTATGATGTGTGGCATGTGTGAAAGCCACATGAATGATGCAATTAGAAATAATTTCAAGGTAAAGAAGGTTAATTCTTCACATGCAAATAAGACTACAGAAATTATTTCAGAAGGTCAGTTAGACGAAGATAAGTTAAAGCAGGTTGTTGCTGATACTGGTTACACAATGACATCTATTAATACAGAAGAATATGAAAAGAAAGGTTTTTCATTATTCCACAGAAATTAAGAGTTAAAAAATAATGACAGAAATTAATATTAATGTTAAAATGTCCTTTGGCGCTTTTTTGCGCTAGAGGATTTTTTTCATATAATTAATAGAAAATTTCAAAGAAAGGATGCCCTTGTGGCAATTTAACAGTTACTGTTAAAACAGGGACAAAAGATGCAGGAAAGAGAAAAATTAAAATCACGATTGGGATTCTTGCTAATCTCAGCAGGGTGTGCCATTGGTATTGGTAATGTATGGAAATTCGCTTATGTTGCAGGACAAGGTGGAGGTGGAGCTTTTGTATTAATATATTTAATATTTTTAGTTTTACTTGGTCTTCCTATTATGACAATGGAATTTGCCATAGGTAGAGCCAGCCAGAAAACACCGGTAAGAGCTTACAAAGCATTGGAAAAGCCAAAAACAAAATGGCACATACATGGATATATAGCGTTATTTGGTAACTATGCACTTATGATGTTTTACACAACAGTTGCAGGTTGGATGCTATATTATTTTTATTTAACAGCTACAGGAAAATTTGAAGGTTTAGATTCAAAGCAGGTTGGAAATGTATTTAATGAAATGTTAGGACAACCTGTAACCATGGGTGTGTGCATGGTAATTGTTGTAGCAGTTGGAGTTTTTATCTGTTCAAGAGGCTTACAGAACGGACTTGAAAAAGTAACAAAGGTTATGATGGTGGCATTACTTTTAATTATGGTAGTGCTTGCTGTAAATAGTTTCTTTATGGATGGGGCAAAAGAAGGGTTAAGCTTTTACTTAATTCCAGATTTTGGAAGAATGAAAGAAGCAGGAATTATGAACACCGTTGTTTCGGCAATGAATCAGGCATTCTTCACTTTAAGTGTAGGTATTGGTGCCATGGCAATTTTTGGAAGCTATATTGGAAAAGACCATTCATTGTTAGGGGAGTCAGTTAACATTGCCTGTCTTGATACATTTGTGGCACTTACATCGGGCTTAATAATTTTCCCGGCTTGTTACACATTTAATGTTAATCCAACTCAGGGACCAAGTTTGGTTTTTATCACACTTCCAAATATTTTTAATAATATTCCATTAGGAAGAATGTGGGGAAGCTTGTTCTTTGTATTTATGACATTCGCAGCATTTTCAACAGTGCTTGCTGTATTTGAAAATATTATTGCATGCGTAAGCGAGCTTACACACTGGAGCAGAAAGAAATCAAGTTTTATAAACTTTATCGTTATTACTTTATTATCACTTCCATGTGTACTTGGATACAACGTATGGCAGTGGAAATGGTTAGATGTTTTTGGTGGAGCAATACTTGATTTGGAAGATTTCCTAGTAAGTAATATTTTACTTCCACTTGGTTCATTAGTATTCCTTTTATTCTGTACAGGAAAATCAGGCTGGGGCTGGAACAATTTCAAGGAAGAAGCAAATACAGGAAAAGGTGTAAAAATACATAATTGGATGAGAGCTTATTTAACATATGTATTGCCTTTAATAATTATTTTTATATTTGCAATTGGAATTTACGATAAGTTTGTAGGTTAAAAGTAATATACAGGCAGATTTAAAACAATAAATTTATAGGTAAAAAAAAATAAATAGATAAGTTAAAACGGATTATGGAGAAGTTACTCTGTAATCTGTTTTTTTATATAATAAGAAATTCTTTCGTAATTTCTTATTATATAAAAAACAATCCACTAGGGATGCACCCTGGTGCAAAAAGAAAATAGTTGTATGACAACACGCACTGGTTGCGGAGAATGTCGCAAACAACATTCTTTCTTGTTATTTAAGCTTTATTTTCTTTGGTTTAGACCATTTGCTGTAAATTATAGTGTTATCGACTTTTTTTAAGGCTCTAACTTTAACGTATAACTTTTTCTTATTGCGAAACCTTTTGTTTTTGAAAACAAAAGAAGCTTTTTTGACAATTTTAGTTACAGTTTTTTTCTTTGAAAACTTTTTAGAAGTAGATACCTTAACAAGATATTTAGCTTTGAAAACCTTCTTTAAAGTAATTTTAATTTTTGCAGCTTTACGTTTTTTAACAGCTTTCTTAACCTTTGATTTCTTTACAACAATTTTCGAGGTAGCTTTATCAGTCTTAGTAGTCACATTTGAATAAACGCTTTCATTATCAGATGTAGCTATGTCTGAGGAAACATTTTCACTACTAGATGTAACTACGTCTGAAGAAGCATTCTCATCAACGGATGTAGCAACGTCTGAAGAAGCATTTTCATCACTGGATGTAACTACATCTGAAGTTACATTACTACTGGTAGATGTAACTGATTCCAATGAACTACTTTCAGTGGCTGATGTAGTTTGAGAAGTGCCAGGGTTCTCAGTTGTAGCCTTTGGTGTAATAGTAGGTGCTGTAGTAGGTGTTGTAGTAGGTGGAACTGTTGTGGCAGGTGCAGTTGTAGTAGTTTCAGGAATTGTCTGATCTAGGAGTGATACAGAGAATCCGTTAATATTAACACCGCCCATGCTGCCTGTAAGTTTAATTGTATTGTTTGTTCCAGGATTTAAGTCAACTATACATGTTGCAACACCAGTGTAATCGTTCCAAGTTGTAGTAGGATCGAATCTTAAAAAATAACCAGTGTTTGCAGTGGCATTGTCAATGTGAAAACCTGAAATGGTTTTACCATTAAAGTTGGCGTTTTTAACTTCAACATTTGTAAGCCCGTAATCAGTTTTCTCTACAAATTCTGATTTGTCATATGTCTTATGTAAAGATTCGTATTCATTAGGAACAATAGGACCAACAGCAGATACGCCATCTTTTGTCTGATTTACTTTTTGAATAGAACCATCTTCATTGAAAAATACTTCATCTACACAAACAGATCGTAAGTTACCACGTCCTGAAAGATCAGAATTGTGATAGAACATATACCAATGATTTTTGTATTCAACAATAGAACCGTGTGTAGTGTCACAACTTGTTGCATCTAAAATAACACCACCATCTTTAAAAGGTCCATAAGGTGAATTTGAAGTAGAATATCTCATTAAGTTATGGCCTGATGTATTGTCAGCATACATTGCATAATAAATTCCATTTCTTTTAAATACTCACATTCCTTCATGGAAATCTTCAAGAGTTTCATCAATTTCTACAGGATCTTCTGCTAAGGTCTGCATATCGCTACATAACTTGGCAACATAGCATTTAGAACCACCACCGGTATAAAGATAGTATGAACCGTCATCATCCTTAAAAATACAAGGATCAATTTTTGTTACATAAGGACTGCCGTCTTTCATTTTTACATATCCGTCATCTTTGCATGTAAAATCTAAAGTAGGTTTTTTGCTTGTCGCTACACCAATTCTCCAAGTGCTGTTCCAATCATCGTTTCCAGTTGGATGTGGAAAATAGAAGTAGTATGTGTCATCGACATGTGCAGTATCAGGAGCCCACATTAAACCACCTTTGCTACGTCCCCATGATACGTCAGCAGCTGAAAGAATTTCTCCTTCGTCCTTCCATGTAACCATGTTGTCGGAAGAATAAACATGATATTTATCCATGTTTCCACAACCTTTTGCCGGCATCATATCGTGCGAAGCGTAAATGTAAATTCTACCATTCTCTTCCCAAACATGAGCGGATGGATCAGCGGTAAAAATATTTGTAATGATTGGATTACCGGCCTTGTATTCAGTTTCGTTTGTTAAATTAGTGCTGATAGCATTAAAAGTGTTATTGCCCTGAATAGTTGTACTACCTAAGGCTGGAAAAGTTTGCACAATAAGCGTTAAAGATAGTGCAATACTCAAAAGTTGTTTTTTCATTTCTCCCTCCTAACCTGCCGATTGTAATCGACAAAATAATAATATTTAACAACTCGTTAAGTATAAGTTGAATAAAAAAATTGAACAATACAAAATTCTATATGGAAAACGTTTTCTATATAAAATTTGATATAAAACAGCATTTCATACAAAAAATTATATAAGAATATAATGAAAAATGTATTATAATTTAACGCTTTATTAAACTAAAATATTATATTGTATATTAAAATACATGTTGTTACAAAAGTTGACATATGTTTCTTTGATGAAACAAAACGGATGTACAAATCGCCAAATGTGTAGAAAAAATATACAATCTAGTAATTTAACAATCATAAAAAAGAAGGAGGGAAAAATGAAAAAGTTAAATACTATGGTATCGAAATTAGTAGTTTTAGCTTCAATGGTTTTGGCAATTATTGCAACCACACTGATTTTTGATACAAGCAGATTCTGCACAGATGTTGCAGCAAAAGATATTACAGATAACTATGTTTTATCTACAATATACGAAAAAATCCAAGTGCCTAGAAGTGAAAATACAAATGGCACAGTGACTTATCAGGTATATACTAGAAATTTAAACATAGATTTATCCAGTGTAGATGACAGTAAACTTGCATTAAGCATGAAAGTTTACGTTAAACAAATTGAAGGAATAAGAGCCCCATTAGATATTTTCAAGGAGGGTAACGGCCTAGGATTCTTAGAGTTGGCTAATGCACAACTAAATACTGAAAGTTATTTAAATTTGAAGGTAAAAGGCTTAAAACGAGCAGATGGCAAGGATTTAGTTCCGGGAGAATGGAACGATGTATTGATTCCATTTTCAACAGGAACAAAGAAAGCATCGTTTGATAAGTCAAAAATTACATGGTTCAGACTTTGTTTGGCATATCTTGCAGGCGATACAGGATACCAGTCATTCAGATTAAAGGACGTATGTATTGTTGATACATCAAGAGCTGCACAAAAAGAAGAAACACCGGAAGTTAAAAATTGGGACACAACATATAATGTAGGAAGCATTCCTTTTACATGCGATATAACTACAAAGAAGGATACTACTGTTATAGCAGAGAAGAAACTTGATACACCTATTGATGCATCAAAGCACAATCCTGCAAAATTACAATTAAAGTTCGATGCGGAATTATCAAATACAACAGATCCTGGAAATGTAGCACCATTAATGGATAATGGTGGTTATGCTTTCATCCAGTTATCAAGTAGTGGAAGCGCCGACAAGGACATGGTTCAGTGGTACATTAGAAAAGTGGCTTGGAAGAATGGAAAAGCTACATATACTGTTGACTTCTCAAGTTATGAAAATGGTAAAGATGGTGAGATAGATTTATCAAAGATAAACTATATGAGAGTTTTCTTTGCACATACATTTATTTCTGATGAAATTAATATGAAGATTAGCAATGTTAAAATTGTTGATAGCACAAATATATGTACTGTACCTTCTATTTTCAGTGATGGAATGATGTTACAGCAGAATAAGGATATATCAGTTTGGGGTACAGCAAAACCTGGTAACACGATTACTGTTAAGATTTCAAAAGCAGATGGTACAGCTGTAACAAGCAAAGAAGTTAAAGTAGGAACTGACGGATCCTGGAAAACAAAATTAGACAAGCAGGCAGGAAGTTATACTAAATATAAAATGGAAATCCTTGATAATGGGGATTCAGTAAAAACTATTAATAATATATTAATTGGAGAAGTTTGGTTAGCATGTGGTCAGTCAAATATGGCATTGAATGTAGGAAGTGATATGGATAGCGAAAACATTTTAGCAAATGCTACAAATGACAATATCCGTATATTCCTAGAGCCTACATACCCATATGGACAGACAGGAACTCAGCTATATGATCCAACATATGACGTTCAAGGTGCATACTGGGGAAGCGGAAATGATAAGGATGCTGTAAATAAAACATCAGCCGTAGCTTATGCTTTTGCAAAGAAATTACAGTCTCAGTTAAATGTACCTGTTGCTGTTTTAAATACACCAATTGGTGGTACTGTAATAGAAGGATGGCTTCCAAGAGAGGCAATTCAGGGAGATGCAACATTAGTAAAGGAATTAGAAAAGAGAGGACTTTACTATGAAGAGGATTTCTGGTCAGATACAGCAGGAACAATGTCAACACTTTACAACCAGAAAATTGGACCTATAACAAATTACAGCATTGCAGGTGCAATTTGGTATCAGGGAGAAAGTAATAGTGGTAGATCAGAAATTTACGATAGAGAATTGTCTTTATTAAAGAAGAGCTGGAGTGAAAAATTTGGATTTGAAAATAATTCAATGCCATTTATATTCACACAGGTAGCACCACATCATTATAATACAGGTACAGAACATTTAGGATACTTAGCTAGTGCAATGGAAAGAGCATTTAAAGAAAACATAAAGAACAATATGGCAATGCTTACAATTTATGATTGCCCATTGTATCATGTTAAAAACAAAGTGTCTTCAGACCCAATTCACCCACGTACAAAAACACCTGTTGGTGAAAGATTTGCTAAGGCTGCAATGAATATGGTTTATAAGGGTGGAGATGTTTACACGGCACCGGTATACAAGGCAAAAGAAATTAAAGGTAATGCAATTTATATTACATTTAATTGTGTAGGAAAAGGTTTGTCTATAATTAAAAATTCAGGAAATACATTACATGGATTCACAATTGCAGGAAGTGATGGAATTTATGTAAATGCTAAGGCTGAAATTGTTAGTAAGAACAGGGTAAAAGTGTATAGTGACCGTGTAGAAAATCCAAAAGAAGTAATATATGCTTTTAATAACTTTAATTGCAATGCTAACTTAATGAATAGTGCAGGAATTCCAGCATCACCATTTAGAACAAAAACAATTGAAGAAGTTGATACAACTTTAAATCCGGCAAAAGGCATTACATATTTTACAGCAAATGACTGGATTTATGCTGATGAAGATGAGTGGGTATACGATCCAACTAACGTAAAAGTTAATAATGATGACGATGATAACAGATGTTTAGGCTATAGACCTGCATGGAAGACAACCAATGGAACCTATTCATATGATTCAACAAATAAGGCAGAAGGAAAGGCATCAGTTAAGTTAGCTTACACTGGAGCAGGAACATCTTCAGTTGGACCAATTGTTACATATGAAAGCGAAAAGATTTCTTATGGTAACTTTAAAACTATAAGTGCAAAAATTAGCAATCAGACTAATACTGCCAAATCAGTTGCATTAACAATAGTAAGTGGAAACAAAACATATACTGTTGTGCCTGAAGCAGGACAGCAAATACAGAACAACAAAGTTACTTTAGCAAATAATAAATCATTCAATGAAGTTACATTTGACATGACAACATTAATGGATGGAAATACTAAAGTAACAAACACATCTGATATTTGGAATAATATTACAGATATGAAGTTTGTTTTTGAAACATCCGGTAAGGGTAGTGTTAATGTAGATGATATTTCATTTGGTTTAATAAAGAAGGTTTCTACAGATGTAGAAGAAAGTGATGAACCTGTTGCATCATACAATTTTGACAGCGATACACCATCAGGCATCAATATGAAATGTGGTGAATTAAAAACTAATAGTAATTATACAGATTGGTTTATTGAAAAAGATGGTAAGAAATGTGTTAATTTAGGTCAGTACAAATATATTCACTTTGCTGTTGATAGTAATGTAGTTACAGAAAATGACAGTAACTTAATGATTAGAATAACATATTTCGATAATACTAATGCATATTTCGGAATGCAGTACAATACTTTATATGATGGTACATTAGCAGCTGAAACAAGTGACACTAAATTCAAAACAGCATCAGTTATGCGTGGTGGTACTAATAAATGGGTTACAACTACAATTTGCTTAAGTGATGCTTCATTTAGACATGCGCAGTTTAATACATATGATTTTAGAATATATGGTAACGGACAAGCCGGAACATATATTTCAAAGGTCGAAGTAATTAAGAAATCAGTAAATCCTGATACTGAAGCAATTACTAACAGAAGAGGAAAAACAGAACATGCTGAATTTACAGGAAAGAGTTTCGCAGGATATCAGGCATGGTTCGGAACAGGAACACAGAAAACAAGTTGGGGACATTATGATTATGGTAAGGCAGAGGAAGATGGAACAAGCTGGCCAAGAAAAGACCATATTTCAATCGACTACTTCCCATATGTAAAGGATTATGATGAAAGTGCATTAGCACAGACAGGTTTTGATAATCTTGGAAGTGGAGAACCAACTAAGTTATATGATTCAACAAATGAAAATGTAATTAACACACATTTCAAATGGATGAATCAGTACGGAATTGATGGTGCTGCAATTCAGAGATTTGCAGGAACAATTAAGGGTCGTACATTATATAATGATCCACAGGATACTTTATTATACAAGATGAAAACAGCCGCTGAAAATAATAACAGTCTGTTCTACATTATGTATGATATTAGTGGTGGTGACCAGATTAAAGATAAAACAGATGACACAACAATTAGTAGCTGGGTAGAGGATATTAAATTTGACTGGGTATACAATATTGAAAAACAGCTTCAAATGACTAATTCAGATGCTTATGCAACAGTTGATGGAAAACCTGTAGTTTGCTTATGGGGAACTGCAGTATCAGGAAGACCTGACAGAGTTGTTGATTATCAGGAAATGATTGATTTCTTCCATAAGAGGGGATGTTATGTAATCTTTGGTGTTGGAAGAGATTGGAGTACAAATACAGCAACAATGGCAAAATATGAAAATATCTTTAAACAGGTTGACATGATTTCACCTTGGATGGTTGGATCTAACATTAGTACAAAAGAATCAATAGATAGTTTATATTCTTCATTTATTGAGAAACATTGGGCTTGGTGTAAGGCTAATAATGTAGATTATTATCCTGTACTATTCTCAGGATTCTCATGGGCATTATGGCATGGAGATCCAAACGATAAGCCAAATGCAATGCCAAGAAATGCGGGACAGAACTTCTGGTATCAGGCATACAAACTTAAACAAATGGGAATCCCATCATTCTATATAGCAATGTTTGATGAATATGACGAAGGTACAGCTATTGCTAAGAATGCCAGTGATTATTTTGATATTCCTAAGGATCAATGGTTCGTAACTGCAAGTTGTGATGGATATTGGTGTTCACAGGACTTCCAGTTAAGAACAGTTGGAGAATCTATCAAGATGGTTAAGGGAGAAAGAGAAGCTGTTAAGGAAAATCCTGTACCACAGTCAGAAGGACCAATTTACTACAGAAATAGTTTTGAAAGTAAGTATGTAAAATGTCCGGCAGAAAACAGCAAGTATAATGGAGACTATGCAGTAGATCCATGTTTCAAAAATGATACACAGCTAGAAAATGATGGCGTAACAGCAACAACTACTATTGAGAAAAATACACTTGCAAAAACAGGTGATTACATGGTAACAATTGGTGGTAATGCTAGTAAGGATAATGCAAATTATTTATACAGAATGTCTGAAACAAAGATTAATATGCAGAAGGGCTTAAAACTTTCATATTCAGTTTATGCGGCAAATGAAGCTGGCAAGAACACAAGAGTAGTATTGTTATGTGATGACAATTCTAAGATTATTGCAAAACCTTCACAGACATTAACAGTTGGAAAGTGGACAGATTGCACTTACGAAATGCCTGCATCAAGTATGAATGGAAGAAAGATTGTAGGTATTGCACTTTCATATACTGGAAACAAGGGCGACTTCAAGGCATATTATGATGACATTATTTTAGAAGATGACCCTACATATAGTGTTAATAAAACTGAGTTAAACAAGGTTAACGAAAAGGTAAATAATTTAGTTCAAAGTGATTATACTCAGGAAAGCTGGGCAAATCTTCAGAACACAATTACTTTTGCAAAAAATCTTCCTAATACATGTACTCAGGAAGAAATGGACGATGCTGTTAAGGCTATTGAACAGGCAATTACAAATCTTGTAAAGGCTGAAAAGACAACAAGTGGTCAGCAGACAACAAGCAACCAGGAAACAACAGGTGGTCAGCAGACAACAAGCAACCAGACTACAACAGCTAGTCAGCAGACAACAAGCAATCAGACAACAACAGGTAGTCAGCAGACAATAAGTAATCAGACAACAACAGGTAGTCAGCAGACAACAAGCAATCAGACAACAACAGCTAGTCAGCAGACAACAAGTAATCAGACTACAACAGGTAGTCAGCAGACAACAGGCAATCAGACTACAACAGCTAGTAATCAGCAGGAAACAACTACTGCAAAGCAGCAGGGCGTTTCACAGAAAATCAAGTTAAATGTAACTAAGAAAAAACTTGGAAAGAAAGAGAAGTTTAAGATTAAAGTTAAACTTACCGGCAAGAAGTCAAAGGTTATGTTTAAGTCAAGCAATGCAAAGATAGCAACAGTAAATGCCAAGGGCGTAGTTAAGGCTAAGAAGAAGGGCAAAGTTATTATCATTGCATATACAGATGAAGGAGCAACAGCAATTTGCAATATTACTGTGAAGAAAGCACCAAAATACGTTAAGTTTAAGGCTCAGTCAATTGAAATCAAAAAGGGCAAAAAGAAGAAACTTAAAGTGAAACTTTCTAAAAATAGTGCAGGTAAAGTAACCTTCAAAGTTCAGAACAAGAAGATTGTTAAGATTGACAAGAAGGGAAGAATTACTGCTATTAAGAAAGGAAAGACAGTAGTTACAGCAAAGACTTATAATAAGAAAAAAGCAAAGATTGTAATTATTGTAAAGTAGACTCCTTTATATATAAAAAAGGGAATGTCCTAAAACCATAAGGTTAAAAGGGCATTCCTTTTTATGTTAATCTTAATTAACAAATAATAAATTATATGTTTTTCTTACAAATATCTTCAAGGCAACATCTTTCGCAATGAGGTGTTGTTCTAGCTGTACAGACTTCTCTTCCGTGGTAAACAAGTCTGTGGCAAAAATCACTTCCTTTTTCAGGAGGAATAATCTTCCATAGTTCCATTTCTACTTTTTTAGGTTCTTTAATTCCATTTACAAGTCCAATTCTATTACATAATCTAATGCAGTGTGTGTCTGTAACGATTGCAGGTTCTCCAAAAACATCCCCCATAATTAAGTTAGCACTTTTTCTTCCTACACCTGGTAATTTTAAAAGATCCTTCATATTGTCAGGCACTTTGCAGTCAAATTCATCTTTTAGCATTTTCATGCAAAGACTAATATCTCTTGCTTTACTTTTGCCAAGACCACAAGGTCTAACTATTTTTTCTATCTCTTCAACGGGTGCATCGGCAACGGCTTCAATAGTTGGATATTTTTCGTAAAGAGCCGGCACGATTTTGTTGACACGTTCATCGGTGCATTGTGCAGCTAGTCTAACGCTAATTAACAGCTTCCAGGCATCGTTGTAATCAAGAGTGCAATCAGCATCAGGGTATTCTTTTTCTAATCTTTTAATAACTTCTAAAGCTAAATCTTTTTTTTTCATAATAAAATCCTTTGTGAAAATAAATATATAAATCTTGTTTTTGTACATTGAATTATACCATAGCTTTAATAAATATTTCACAGTATTTTTAGTTTTTTTATTTAAAAAGAGTGTTATAATTATATTTATAAAAAAGAACGTACCATAGTGATTTTTAGTCACGGAAAGGAGTATATATGGTAAATAGAATTATTTTAAATGAAACATCTTATCACGGAGCAGGAGCTATTGGCGAGATAGCTACAGAAGCAAAAGGAAGAGGCTTTGCAAAAGCATTTGTTTGTTCAGACCCGGACTTAATTAAGTTTGGTGTAACAAAGAAGGTTTTAGATGTTTTGGAAGGAGCAAATTTAGCATACGAAGTTTATTCTAACATCAAGCCAAACCCAACAGTTGAAAATGTAAAAACAGGTGTTGAAGCATTTAAGAAATCAGGTGCGGATTACATAATTGCCATTGGTGGCGGTTCATCAATGGACACAGCAAAAGCTATAGGAATTATTATTAATAACCCTGATTTTGCAGATGTTGTAAGCTTAGAGGGCGTGGCACCTACAACTAAGCCGGCTGTACCTACTTTTGCGGTACCAACAACAGCAGGAACAGCAGCAGAAGTTACAATTAATTATGTAATCACTGATACTGAAAAGAATAGAAAGATGGTTTGTGTAGACCCACACGACATACCGGTTGTTGCGTTTATTGATCCGGACATGATGTCATCAATGCCAAAAGGACTTACAGCAGCTACAGGAATGGACGCATTAACACATGCAATTGAAGGCTTTACAACAAAGGCTGCTTGGGAAATGACCGACATGATGCATCTTAAGGCAATTGAAATTATATCAAAGAGTTTAAGAGGGGCAGTAGAAAACACACCTGAAGGAAGAGAAGGTATGGCTCTTGGTCAGTACGTTGCCGGTATGGGATTTTCAAATGTAGGTTTAGGAATAGTTCATTCAATGGCACATCCTTTAGGCGCTGTTTATGATACACCACATGGTGTTGCAAATGCCATTATTTTGCCAACTGTAATGGAATATAATGCAGAAGCTACAGGCGACAAGTATAAATATATTGCAGCAGCAATGGGCGTTGAAGGAACTGAAAAAATGTCTGTTGAAGAATACAGAAAAGCAGCAATTGATGCTGTAAAACAGTTATCAAAGGATGTAGGAATTCCAGTAGACTTAAAGGAAATTGTAGATCCAAAAGATTTAGATTTCTTAGCACAGTCAGCTTATGATGATGCATGCAGACCGGGCAATCCAAGAGATACATCTGTAGAAGAAATTAAGGAATTATATAAGTCATTATTATAATTTCGCGACTCATTATTGGACCTTAATAGTATAGAGGGCAGAAGTAAATATAATTTCTACCATAAGGTAGTGAGTGAACAGGAAGCATTACATGCAACTCTTCTTCGAAAAATGAGAAAGAGTTGCATGTTGATGGTTAAATGAAATTACATAAAAGACAAGGCAATAGAAAGAGGAACATAATGGAAAATAACAAAGTACAATTTACAACATCCCAAATGTTGAAGTGGATGGAGTATGTAGCTGATTTGAAGGAAGTTAGTCCTGAAAAAATTAAAATGTTAAACACATGTGGAAAAAGACGTAACATTTTGGCAACAATCGCTACACACAAAATGATTTTAATTTTTGCAGATGAAACACACAGCAATATGTTATATAAATGTTGGGAAGCAGGATATGGTGATTATGAAATGTACTATGGTACAGGCTATGAACCATCAGAAATGAAACACTGTAAGGTAAGCGACTTAATGGATGATGGAATTTCAGGCCCAACAGTTATTTTTATAGTTAATGAAAATACAAGAGAATCAATGATTTTCGGTATGAAGAATGATAATTTTTCAATGGGAACTGTAAAATACGTTGGTCACGAAATCCGTTCAGTAATTATGAATAAGTTGGAATTAGACGTAAGTGATGTAGCGTTAATGGTAAATTCAGAAAGTATAGCTATCGAATCCTCAATGGTTGCTTATGAAGGCGTTATTATTGCTGATGAAAGAGATGCAGGTTCATACAGAACAATGGAAGAAAATGTGGACAAATTTGGTGTACATAACATTGAGATTATCTCTGATTTGAAAGAGGAAACATTAAAGAATCTGCCAACACCAAGAATTGCTTTTATTGTTGCAACTAAAGAACATATTGAGGATGATATTATAAGTTTGCTTGCAATTAATCCTAACATTAAATTAATGTTCTACACATTGGAGTTGGATATTTTATCAGACATTAAATACATCCTTGAAAAACATGGAATTAATGTAACTGAGGTAATGCAGATAACAGTATCAAAAACAGACAAGAACAGCATATTTGTGGCACAACCATCACCATGGATTATTACAGGTGAAAAATAAATTACAAAATAATAAAATATAAAATTATAAAAACTGTGTATTAGTTAGTGAAAGAATTATGTAACTAGCTGATGCACAGTTTTTTTGTGTAATAAGAAATTCCTTCATAAATTCTTATTACATAAATGAATGTCCACTAGGGAGGCACCCTGGTGCGAGAAGAAAATAGTTGTGAACGGAGGCATAGCGGGGGCAAAGAATTACGCCAGTGATTGGTTTTGTTCTAAATTAAGTGCGTTTAGAAAAAAAGAAACATAAAAATATGTTGACTATATAAATAAAACGTGATAATATACAAACACCGAATAAATAGCAACGTAGTGTATATGATGAAACAAAGCAAGGAAAATGTGATTTTTATAGCTGGTTAGTCTATTATAAAAATCAATCCCCTAAGGGCAATTTATTTGGAATAAAAAAGGAGGTAGATATATATGGATGTATTCCTACAAGAACACGGAAAAACGATTTTTATCGCAGTTTGTATTCTACTGTTAGTTGGTGTTGCCTATGTAATAGGACCGATTATCAGTAATGCAGTGAAGGACGTTGTAGAGAGCTACTCATCATCTGTAACATTTGGTTCAGTAGCTGGGAAGATTCCTTCGGGAAATTAAAGAAATAGCATTTGTGTAACAATTAATATTAAGAGGTCAGGAGTAGAAAGATGAGAAAACTGTCATTACCGGATAGAGCCTTTGGCGATTTATTAAAATATATATTAGACGATAATATAACGGACATTAATTGGAGTAGGGAATTATGGATTAATCATTTGGAAAAAGGAAGATATAAAGTTAACAATTTCAAATTAGATGATATTTTTATAAAACAGTTTTATACACGAATAAGCAACCTAATGAATGTTCAGTTTAATCAAAATAACCCTTTATTAGAAGCGGAAACAGAGAATTTAAGAATATCCATACTACACGACTCTGTGACGAATACAGGAATAAGTATTAGTATTAGAAAAACTCCGGCAATAAGAAGAATTAATAAGGACAGATTAATTTCGGAAGAATATTGCACAGAGGAGATTGACGCATTTATGGAGAATGCAATAAAAGCTCATTGTACAGTGATTGTAGGAGGGCTTCCGGGAGTGGGAAAAACAGAATACATAAAATATTTAACAGGTTATATACCGGCATATGAAAGAGTTTACACGATAGAAGATAATTTGGAGCTTAGATATGCGGCAATAAATCCGGATAAAGATTGTGTTGAAATAAAAGTAAGTGAAAACTTTGGTTATGCAGAGGCATTGAAGGCAAGCAAGAGACAGTTGCCAACTTGGGTTTTACTGGCTGAGGCAAGAGGAAAAGAAGTTAAATATCTTTTAGAAAATATATCAGCAGGAGTTCACTGTTTAACAACAATTCATCTTGATGATGCCGGTAAAATTCCTGACCGATTAAGAAATATGGGAGAAAACATAAATGAGAATGATGTGTATTCTTTCATAGATATTGGTGTAGTGTTACATTCAAATGTTAAACAGGGAGAAAAAATAACAAGACACATAGCACAGGTTATGTGCTTATCAAGACATAACGAAAAAAATGAAAAAGTTATGATATATGAGGATGGAAAAATTTTAACTAAGGATATACCGGAAGATATATTGCGAAAGTTTAAATTACAAGGTATTGATAATCCATTTATAAGATAGAAAAGGGAGGAAATGAGTGAAAGAAAAAATATTGCAGATAATAAAGGATTCGGCGAAGATTCTGGCAGTAGTAATTATTGTGTGTTTAGTCTATAAACTAGATCCTTTGGGTATAGCTGTTTGTCTGTTGGCAGCCATAGCATTTAATTTCTTTTTTCAAAAAGAAGAAAGAAAAAGGGAAGGTTATTTAAGAAAATTCCATGATGTGCTTCTTTACATGGAACAGATGATTTATTCCTTTAAGAAACAACCGAAAATACGACTTGCCCTGTCAGATGCGCAGAAGGTAAGTTCAAATAGAATGAAAGAAATCATTGAGGAAGTTATAGTAAACATAGATTCAAAAATGACTGACAAAATATATGAAGAATCCTTAGAGATTATAAGACGGGAATATGATTGTAAACGATTAAGGTCCCTACATGAATTTCTGATTAAAATAGAACAGCATGGCGGTGAATATGAAAATTATTTAGACATTCTTTTAGAAGATATAAAAGAGTGGGGGGATAGAACATCTCTATTTATAAAAAATGTAAACAGGGTAAAAAGGAATGTAATAATATCCATTTTTTCAACGCTAATAACCTGTGGTTTTATGGCATATTTAATTCCGGCAGAATACAGATATACTAATCATATTGTTTATCAAATTTGTTCAACTGTTGTAATTTTATTGATGCTATTTTCTTATTTGCTTATTATGAAAAAATTAAATTTTGACTGGATAAAGGAGAAACAATCTCTGCAGGATAATATGGTTGTAAAATATTATATTTTAGTTGAGAAGGCGTACTATGACAAAGAAAAATTAAGTATTATGGAAAGACTTACATACAAAAAAGCAAAGAAAACTTTGGAAAATGAAATCAAGAAGGTTTTTCCGGACTGGATAAGAGAAGTGGCAATTAATTTACAGAATGAGACAGTGCAATCGGCAATAGAAAATTCTTACGGTAATTTGCCTTTTGTTTTAAAAAGACCAGTTAGAAAACTACTAATAGATTTTGAGCAATATCCGGTAGGGATTGAGCCTTATGATAACTTTTTACGGGAACTGGAATTGGAGGATATTAAATCATCTCTTAAAATGTTTTATTCAATGAATCAGTTAGGAAAAGAGCAGTCGGATAAACAGATTAATTCGATTATTGACAGGAACAATAAGCTTACACAACAGGGTGAACAGATGAAGAATAATGACAAAATAGGAGCGGCAACAATGTTTACAGCAGTTCCAATGACAGTTGGCGTAGTGAAAATTATGATTGACATGATTTTAATGATTATTGTGTTTACCTCGTCAGTGGCAAATGTTATCAATGGTTAAGGTGTTAAGGAAGGTGGTGAGCAAATGAAAATATTATTATCAGAGGCAGGTCAATGCATAATATATGGAGTTTTATTTGTGATTATAATAACAGGATTTTACGAAATATTAGAAAAAGTAACAGGATAGTTTTGTTAAAGATATTTGAAAAATAGGAGAAGGGAGAAAAGGTTATATGGAAGAATTTTTATCAGAACATGGACAAACATTAATTAGCGGAATTATATCGGTATTACTTATTATTTTGATTTTGGCAGCCATGGCAGCAGTAGGAAATATGGATGAATATGAGATAAATTCTGTTATTGGAAAGTAATATATTAGCATTTTAAGAAGATAGAAGATAAGGAAATAAAAGATGTTATTAGTTAGGGAGAAATATAAAGTGTTGTTTTTTAAAAAAACAAAGGATGATTATTAAAAAGTATAAGGTGCAAGGTGATTAGGTATGGAGAATTTTTTAAGCGAGCATGGAGAAATAATTTTATATGGTCTAATTGGAATTATGGTTGTTGTAATAACCTGTGGGTTATGTAAAAACAAATGGAACCAAATAACACCTGAATACAAAAATGAAAAAAGTCAAAGCAATGAAAAATTTTTAAAAGAAAGTAAAGACAAATATCCTGTTATTGAAGGCCAGGAGGTTATATATCTTGAGTATTTAAGTAAGGAATTTGATTATTCAAAATATATTAAAGCAAAAGATTATACAGGAAAAGACATATCAAACAAAATCAAAGTATACGGAAATATAGATTTTAAAAAAAAGGGAATTTATAAACTGAAATGTGTTGTTAAGTCAGACAATGGACTTGCATGCACAAAATACATAAACGTAATAGTGGAGTGAAATATGAGAGTAGCAATAGAAATGTTTTCGATTGTAATTGCAATAACTTTAGGGTGCATATTGTTTGCCTCTTTTATTAGCAGCAACAATCAGGTATCTAATGCAAGAGATTTTTATAATGTGGCTGTAAATAGAATAGAGGATAGTAACTGTAATGACCAGGTTATAAGCCAGTGTAAAAGTGAGGCAGGCGAAAAAGGATACACTTTGGAGATAGAAGATTTGACTATTTACAATGAACAGCCAAGCAGACTTGTAATATTAAAATACAGCATTACAATGCCGGTGTTTAGCCTGTTTGGTAATGGCTTAAGCAAGCAGGGGGTGATTGAGGGGTATGCCAGATAAAGTTGAAAAACAAAGAAAAAGTAAAAGAAAAGATAAAAGAAAAAATCGAAATGTAAATATAAATTGGGGAATGAATTTGTTAAAAAGAATAAAGGTGGATCTATTAGAAATAATAGAAAACAAAAAGGCGAATTTAAAAAAATATATAATAAACTGTATGAAAATGACTGGTATCAAAATTAGTATAGTGACTATTTTGGCTTTAGGCTTTAGTACAGCATTTTTCTTTAATAGTGTGTATGCTTTAGCTGGTTCAGGTACGGCAAAAGATCCGTATATTGTATCAATTGAGGATGAACTAAGAGATGTATTGCTTACAAAATTTACAAAGTCATGGGTTTACGTGGGTGTAAAAAAATCAATAACAATAACAAGGAACATAGCAATTAGTAAGGGGAAATTTAAAATTTATGCCTATGATAGCAATGTAACATTAAAAAGAACATCAGATGGAGAAAAATCAATAAATGGAGGCGAGTATCCTAAATATTGTATGACTTTAAGTGGAACTGCCGAGATAGACATGGGTGTTACGGCCATAAAAAGTAAGACTTTAACTTTAGGTGGAAACAAAAGTAATTTTTCTACTAAAAAGAGAAGCTCAGGCTGGCTTTATTTAAAAAGCGGAACTAAAGCAACAATAAACAGTAATTGCGTAGTGAAAAATGTAATGAATAATAAGGAAGAGGACGGCGGTTCTGCAATTTGCACTTTTGGAACTTTAATTTTAAATGGAACTATTGAAAACTGTGAAGGTTCTGACGGCGGGGCCATTGGAGTGAAGAAAGGAAGTGTAACAATAAATAATAATGCTGTAATTAATCAGTGCAAATCATATACAGAAGGCGGTGGCATTTTTGGCATGGATGGTTGTACCATCAAAATTAATGGTGGAACAATATCTAATTGTGTAGCAGAAGAAGAGGGCGGAGCAATATTTGTAAGTGGTAGTTCAAATTGTACAGTTGAGAACGGCACAATAAAACAGAATAGTGCAGGTTTATCAGGTGGAGCCATATTTTCAGGATATGGGGCAAATTTAACTATTGGAAAAAATGGAAAAGGTCCTTTAATAAGTTCAAACAATGCCAAAGGTAATGGCGGAGCAATCAGGTGCAACGGTGGTAGTGGAAAGAATGCCGGCGGAGAAACAAAAATCTATGGTGGAACAATTTCTAATAACTTAACTAAGGATAATGGTGGCGGCATATCCTGTGGAAATGGTGGAAGCTCAGGTTCTTCAAAAATAATAATTAAAAATACAAATATTTCTCAAAATGAAAGTGTAAATGATGGCGGAGCCATTAATTTTCCAAGCAAGTTAGTAGGTATCGACAATGACTATGTAGAAATAACAGATTCTGTTATTGATAATAATTACGCACAAGGAAAAGGCGGTGGTCTTGTAGTTGCTAACAAAGTCATTTTCTCAAAAAACACGTTGTCTAATAATGAAGGGGTAAAAAGTGGTGGTGGAATTCATATAAATAATGGTGATGTGACTTTTAAAAGCGGTGAAATATACGGAAACAAAACAGGCAATAACGGTCAGGGAATATATGTAAATGGTTTGTTAAAAATCAAAGGAAGTATTTATTTTAATGATAATAACAATGTATATTTAAAGAAAAATAAGTATGTGGAAATTACGGGCAGTTTAAGTAGAAAAAGTGGCTTTATTGCAAAAATTAATTCGGAAGAAGAAGCTCCCGGTACAAAAATCATAAAAGTAGGTTATGGAAATAAAAAGGGGAGTGATGAATTATATTATGCAAATGGAGAAGAAAAATATACCTGCACAAGTAATGGTAGTTCTAAAATATTACGTCCTACAGACGAAGTAAGTGGCTATGAGGACAATTGGATTATTATAAGCCGGCAGTATTCCATAAGGTATGAAAAAAACTGTCAGGATATAGTGACGGGGATGCCTAATAGTCAGCACAAATACTGGAATGAAAATATTAATCTTAGTACAAAAAATGTTGAAAGAGCAGGTTATGAATTAAATACACAAAAACATTGGAACACAAGTGAAAATGGTAACGGAATAAAGTATAGTCCGGGAAGTATTTATAGTGGAAATGCAGATTTAACATTACATGCAATATGGGAAAAAATAACTGTGAACGAAATATACATTACTACCACAGACCGTTATTATGTGGTCGGTCAAAAGATAGTTTTAAATAAAGACGAGATTTTAAAGAAAGTAAAAGTAGATGATGACTTACATACAGGTTATAAATATGTTTTAAAAGTAGTAAGTATTAAAGAAAGAAATATGGATACAGCCTTGGTTACAGGCAATGACATACAGGCAGAAAATTACCTGAATACTAATGAAATAAAAGAATATACAATTAAGATTGTAACTAATTCGGCAGATAAAAAAGTGACAGCCTATGGAACAATGAAAGTCTATGTGTTAAATACAGATTTAAGTGGGCAGAGAGTACGCTTTATATCTGAAAAATATATTGGAACTTTAGATGCTAATTCCAAATGGAGTAGAAGCTTAAGTGGCAAGTTGCAAGATTCTATAAAAAGAACAAATAGCAGTCAGGCAAAGTATTATATAGAAATTTCTGATAGCAAAAGAAACAATATTAGAGACAAGGTAAAGGAAAACAATTACAAAAACAGTGAGAATTTAACAAGTATAATAAAAGGAAAATTAGGACTATGAAACAGACAGTTATTGTATCAGGATTTATAGTGGTTATTTTAATTACGGCTCTTACAATTCTTTCAGTTGAAAGTAAGCAGGACAGAAAAGATGAGTTGGAGAGAGTTGTTGCAGCAGCAGTTAAACAAACTGTAAAAGATAGCCAGATTAAGGAACAGAAAATAATAAAATCAGATAAAGACATGATTGCAAATTTTGTTCAAAATGTTTGCATATCATTAAAGGCAAAAGGCGACATATCAGTAAAGGTTATGGGAGTGGATTACAAAGAAGGCTTGTTAGACGTGTATGTTCTGGAAAAGTTTGAATATTTAACAGGAAAAAATGGCACAGTTTCCGTAAGAAAATGCGCCATTTATGAATAAAAATATGAACAATATTATATAAAAAATAATATCAAAAAATAATATCAAATAGTTCTTTTTAGAAAACGTAATAAATAATGTGCAGTTGTGGTATGCAAAAATACCATCTACAAATATTTATTTATGAATTTTTGTGCTGACTTCTCCGGATGACAGCCATTTAGTAGTACCGTCTTCAAATTGAACTTTAAGACGGCAGTTTTTGTCAATATCAATTGCTTTGGCAACGGAAGTTTTAGAACCTTCAATTACGGTAATAGTTTTACCGATAATCATTGAACGTTCAATATATTCTTTTACATAGGATTTTGATTTGAAATCCTTGTAATATTCCATAAAATAGTCAAGGAGATTGGCAATCAAAATACTACGTTTGTTAATGGAATCTGTTTGTTTGTCAAAAATTGCAGTGGCAATATCCTTAATGTTGTCAGGAAAACCACCATCAGGAATGCAAACGTTTATACCGATTCCAACTATGGCATAATCAAGTTTTCCGGTCTCCACGTTAAAGGCACCTTCAGTAAGAATTCCACAGGTTTTTTTATCTTCAAGGTAAATGTCGTTAACCCATTTAATAAGGGCACGTTTGTCACTTACATCTTCAATAGCCCTAGCTGTGGCAACGGCAGCAGATGTAGTTAAAAATAATGATTCCTCTGCGGGTATATCAGGTCGAAGAAGAATACTTATATAAATTCCGGTACCCTTAGGAGAATAGAATTGTTTTCCGGTTCTTCCACGACCGGCAGTTTGTTCTTCAGCAATAATAACAGTACCTTCTTTTGCACCCTGTTCAGCCATTTCCTTTAAAATGGTATTAGTGGATGTAACAGAAGAAAAAACAGATATATCCAAATGGGGATTTTTTAAATGTTGTTTAATACTGTATGAAGATAAAATATCATTTTTTTCTGCAAGGCAATAACCCTTGTTTGGTATGGCATTGATTTCGTAACCTGATTTTTCCAATGCTTTAATTGCCTTCCAGACAGAATTACGGCTGACACCCAGATTGTCAGCAAGTTGGCCACCTGAAATATAGTCACCTTTGTTATTTTCAAGTTCTTTTAGAACTTCATCTTTTACACTCATAATATTTTCGTGTGCTGCTATTTAACCATTTGCATTGCTGTTTAATCCTTTAGTTCATTGCCGGTTTAATAGGCACACATGCTCCTTCCATAAATTAATAAGAACTAGAAACAAGTATAACATTATTTTTTGGGGGCTTCAACATAACAGAGAAGAAACGTCACCCAAATAACAAAATAGGTTGACAATCAAAAGAAACTGACTTACAATGACTTAGTCGCAAAAAAATGTTATGTATTTAGGAGGAAATTATGAGTAACACACAGAAGAAATTTTTATCAGTTCAGGATATGGTACTAATAGCTGTATTTACAGCAATAATGGCAATTTGTTCATGGATTAGCGTGTCTGCAGGTCCTGTTCCATTTACTTTACAGACTTTTGCAGTTTTTGTAACAGCAGCTTTACTTGGCACTAAGAGAGGCACAATAGCAGTTGTGGTTTATATTTTGCTTGGAATAATTGGTGTACCTGTATTTGCAGGACTAACAGGCGGCCCATCAGTAATCGCAGGTCCAACAGGCGGCTTCATCGTAGGCTTTATTTTAACAGCAATTATTATTGGTTTATTAATGAATTTAGCAAATGGAAAAAGCGAAGTTGTTAAACTTGTTATTACAGTAGTTGCAATGGTATTAGGCGATGTAGCATGTTTTGCAATAGGAACAGTTTGGTTTATGGTTGTAACAAATAATACAGTAGCAGTTGCTTTAACATACTGTGTTATTCCATACATTATTCCAGATATTGCAAAAATAGTTGTAGCAACAATTATTGCAAACAGAGTTAAGAAATATGTGCAGATATTCAATTAGACCACACCATTTATTATGCCTTCAGTTTTTTGAAGGAAAAGGGTATAGCAATGGATTTGTGGAAAATATGACAAAAATTCATAATGAAATGTTAAGTAAGAATCCTTATGTTGAACTAACAGAAGGGGCAGATGATATATGCGAAAACTGTCCTAATAATGAAAATGGAATATGTACTCAGGAAAAATCAGTTTCAGGTAATGATAGACGCACATACGAAGCAATAGAGGATGAACTGAAAAAACAAAAAGGTGACCTTACATGGAACCAATTAACAGAGATGGTTCACAAGTGCATTATTGATGTTAATAAGTTACGGGCAGTTTGCGGAGTATGTCGATGGTCAGATATATGTGATTCTTACAACAAAAATAAATAATATTAAGAAAATCTCTTGGTACAGAAGACAACCAATCTGTATGGAGAGATTTTTTATATATAATGGATAGAAAATAAAAAATATGTTAGTATATACACTAGAGATTTTTGACAAAGAGAGGTAGACAATGGAAGTAAAAGACTTACAACAATACGAAATTATTATAAATAAGCATATTGAAGAAGTTAATTCAAATGCATACTTACTAAAACATAAAAAAACAGGTGCAAGAGTTGTTATCTTATCAAACGATGATGACAATAAAGTTTTTAATATTGGTTTTAGAACACCGGTAACAGATGACACAGGAGTTCCACATATTATAGAACATACTGTTTTATGTGGTTCAGACGATTTTCCGGTAAAGGAACCATTTATGGAATTAGTTAAAGGTTCACTTAACACATTCCTTAATGCAATGACATATCCTGACAAAACAGTTTATCCTGTGGCAAGTTACAACAACAAAGATTTTAACAATCTTATGCATGTTTACATGGATGCTGTTTTTCATCCGAATATCTATAAGGAAGAAAACATCTTTAAGCAGGAAGGCTGGCATTACGAATTAGAAAATAAAGATGATAACATTACAATAAACGGTGTTGTATATAATGAAATGAAGGGAGTATTCTCATCAGTTGACGGTTTAGGTGCAAGAGTTTCACTTCAATCATTATTCCCGGACAACGGCTACAGTAATGAGTCAGGTGGAGATCCTGATTTTATACCTGAATTAACATATGAACAGTATTTAGATTTCCATAGAAAATATTATCATCCATCAAACAGCTATATTTATTTGTATGGAGATATGGATGTAGTTGAAAGATTACAGTGGATAGATGAAAATTATTTATCAAAATACGATTATTTAGAAGTTGATTCAGAAATAAAATATCAAAAGCCTTTTGATAAGCCGGTAACAGTTACAAAGGAATATGCAATTTCAGATAGTGAGAACGAAGATGAAAGTGCAGTCTTAATTTCCAACTTTGTAATTGGCGACAACTTAGATACAGAGTTAAGTATCGCTTTTCAGATTTTAGAATATGCAATAATGGAAATGCCGGGAGCCCCACTTAAGCAGGCTTTAATTGATGCAAAAATTGGAAAAGATATTTCAGGCTCATACGAGGATGATGTTTTACAGCCAATTTATACAATTACAGCTAAATATGCTAATCAAAAGGACAGTGACAGATTTAATGAAATAATCAATAATTCATTAAAAGAAATTGTTAAGAACGGTATTGGCAAAAATGCTTTACGTGCAGGTCTTAACAGTTTGGAATTTAAAGAAAAAGAAGCAGATTTTGGAGGTTTTCCAAAAGGCTTAATTTGGGGACTTAATCTAATGGGTGCCTGGATTTATAATGAAGAAAATCCATTTGCAAGTTTGGAAACAAACAGGATTTTTGATTTATTAAGAGAAAAAATTGACACAGATTATTTTGAAAAAATTATAGAAAAATACATGATTAACAATAATCATCGTTCAACTGTAATTATGGAACCTAAAAAAGGTTTAACAGAGGAAAAAGAAAAGCAGTTAGAAGTAAAACTTAAGAGTTTAAAAGACTCAATGACAGATGAAGAGATTGAAGCGTTAATTATTAAAACAAAGGAATTAAAGAATTATCAGGAAACACCTTCAACACCGGAGGAACTTGAGACAATACCTTTACTGGAAATTGAAGACATTAATGAAAGTCCAAGACCATTTATTTACAAGGAAGAAAAGTTGCCTGAGTTTACGGCAGTATATAATGAATTATTTACTAATGGTATTGGATATTTGGATGTGACATTTAATTTCGAAAAATTGCCAATTGATTATGTTCCATATGTAGGTTTGTTTAAATATGTTTTAAGTTACATGGATACAGAAAGAACTTACACAGACTTAAATACTGACATTGATATGAATCTTGGTGGTTTAGGTTTTGGAACGGGAATTTATGTAAACAGTTATAACAATACATCAAAATACCAGATGGAAGTTCATACAAAAGCCCTTTACGACAACCTTGAGAAAGCAGTAAACATAATTGAAGAAGTTCTTACAAAAACAAAATTTGATGATTACAAACGTCTAAAAGAAATTTTAGAAGAAACAAAGTCAAGACTAAATAAGTCAATTATTCAGTCAGGTAATGTTGCAAGTAGAATGAGAACCATGTCTTACTATGGCAGCGAGTCATATATTAGGGAATTATTATCAGGCATTGCTTTTTACAAGTTTGTTGAAGAACTGCTAGATGATTTTGATAATAAGAAGGAAGAAATAGCGAAGAAGATTTCTGATACGGTTAAATATGTATTTAGAAAAGATAACATAACTATTAACTACGCAGGAAATAAGGAAAGCTTTGAAAAAGTAAAAGCTTTAGTTTCAAATCTTCAGCGGAAAATGAATGAGCCTGTAGACTTTAAAGAATCATTTGACGGCTGGACTTTTGAAAAGAACGAAAAGAATGAAGGCTTCACTACTTCAGGTCAGGTTCAGTATGTGGCACGTTGTGGTAATTACAAGGACAGCACAGATGAACAATTCGACGGTAGTATGCAGGTTTTATCAAGCATTATGAGTAGCGAATACCTGTGGAATAACATTAGAGTATTAGGTGGTGCTTATGGTTGTGGCTGCTCTGTAAGCAGAGGAGGCGACATTATGTTTACATCTTACAGAGATCCAAATTGTAAGAGAACAAGTGATGTTTACTTAGATGCACCCAACTATATTGAGAATTTCCAGGCAAGTGAAAGGGAAATGAGAAAATATATTATCGGTACAATAAGTGGCATAGACACCCCAATGAGTGCGGCGGACAGAAGTGGAAGAGAATTTGCAAGCTACATGGCACAGGTTAAATTTGAAACATTAGTTAATGAACGAAAAGCAGTGCTTACAACAACTGTTGAAAAAATAAGAAGTCTGGCACCTAAATTTAAGAAGGCGTTGGATAAAAATTACATTTGTGTAGTTGGTGGAAAAACTGCAATAACAAGAGACCAGGAAATTTTAAAAGAAGTAAAGGAATTAGGATAAGAGGTACAAATGGATAAGAATTTTAAATCAGGATTTGTTGCATTAATTGGTAGACCAAATGTAGGTAAGTCAACTTTAATGAATCAAATCATTGGACAAAAAATAGCAATTACATCAAAGAAACCACAGACAACAAGAAACAAAATTCAAACAGTTTATACATGTGATAAAGGGCAAATTGTTTTCTTGGACACACCGGGAATTCATAAGGCAAAAAATAAACTTGGTGAATACATGGTTAATGTGGCAGAAAAAACATTAAAAGAAGTTGATTTAATTATGTGGTTAGTTGAACCTGATACTTTTATTGGAGCAGGTGAACAGCACATTGCAGAACAGTTAAAGAACATTGACGTTCCTGTTATTTTAGTAATCAACAAAACAGATACAGTAAAGCAGGAAGAAATTCTTAAGTTTATTGATGCCTACAGAAAGATAATGGATTTTGATGAAATTATTCCGGCATCAGCTCTTAAAGGAAATAATGTGGATACAGTTATTGAGCAGATTTTTAAATATCTTCCTGAAGGACCAATGTATTACGATGAAGATACTGTTACAGACCAACCAATGAGACAGATTGTTGCCGAACTTATAAGAGAAAAAGCCCTTCATGCATTAGATGAAGAAATTCCACATGGTATAGCTGTAACAATTGAGCGAATGAAGAAAAGACGTCACAAGGACATTTATGATATTGAGGCAACTATCGTTTGCGAAAGAGATTCTCACAAGGGAATTATTATTGGCAAAAAAGGCAGCATGCTAAAGAAAATCGGCACAAATGCCAGATACGAAATTGAACAGCAGCTTGACATGAAAGTAAATTTACAACTTTGGGTAAAAGTCCGTAAAGACTGGCGTGACAGCGAATTGCTAATGAAAAATTATGGCTACAAGGAAGAAAGATAATTAAATAATGCATACAAAATCTTCTATTGTAAATCCTAACTATATAGATGCGGGTGTCAAAACACTGTGATTATAATTAAACGGATTGTTATGTGCAAAGCACTCTCATAATCCTATCTTTTGACACTATAATCATACAACTATTTACAGGGAGGATAAGATGGATAATTTAGAGAGTTGGAGAATGTTTGAATCCACAGGAAAAATAGATGATTATTTACAGTATGCTAAAGAGAAAAAAATTAATAAAGCAAGAGAAAATTTTATTTCAAAAATAGAAGGCGAAAGAAATGGTAGAGACAATAACAGCGGTAGGTATGGTGATTTCAGCGACACCTATAAGTGAATACGATAAAAGACTTGTAATACTCACAAAAGAGTTTGGTAAAATAACAGCTTTTGCAAGAGGTGCAAGAAAGCCTACAAGCCCATTTCTTGGTGGCAGTCAGCCAATGGCTTTTGGAGAGTTTACATTGTATAGAGGGAGAAATGCATATACAGTTACGGCAATGAAAATTAATGAGTATTTCAGCAACTCCATGAATGATATTGACAGTATGTATATGGGAATGTATTTTTTAGAACTTGCCGACTATTATGGAAGAGAAGGCATAGAGGCGAAAGATACATTAGAGCTTTTGTATATTGCAATGAAACAGCTAAGCAAAAAAGCCATTCCCATTGACCTGATTCGATGTATATATGAATTGCGTACGTTGGTTATTAACGGTGAGTATCCAAATGTTTTTAATTGTGGAAAATGCGGTAACACAGAAAATCTTGATTGCTTTGATTTGGAACACAATTCGGTAATTTGCAGTAATTGCCATGGCAAAATACGCAAAAACAAGATTCTTAATCCGTCAACTGTATATGCATTACAGTATATTGTAACAGCAAAAATAAATAAGCTTTTCTCATTTAATGTAAAAGAAGAAGTATTAGCGCAACTAAAACAGGTAATTGAGAGCTACATAAATAAGATAATTCATAAAAAATTTAATTCTTTAGAATTTCTGGAAAATTTATATTGAAATTAGTTCTCATAAAGTTTAAAATTACTATTTAGGTATGCAAAAATACAGGAGGGACATTATGAGATATATTTTAAAGAGGGTTTGTGCGTTGTCATTAGTGCTTGCCATGGCTTTAAGTTTTACAGCCTGTGGAAAAAAGGTTGGGGACATTAAGTTAGACAGTGGCGTTAATGCAATTTACATTGATGAGGATGGCGCAGTCAGTTACGGCGTAACAGAGAAGTTCGCTGACAAAGACTATGACAAAGATGCGCTTGAAAAATACATTAATGATGAAGTGAAAAAATACAACAGTAGTAGTACAGCATCAGTTGATGATGCTATTTCAGTGGATAAGTTTGAAGTTGAAGATAAAGAAGCTTATTTGATTTTAAAATTAGCTACGGTGTATGATTTTAATTCATATATACAGAATTACAACAAAGCAGAAGAGGGTACTTTTTATGCAGGAACAATTGAAGAGCGAGGTGACTGCAAAATAAAAGGTGAATTTACTTCTCCTGACAAAAAGGAAACATTAAAGGCAAAAGAAATCAAGAAAATGAGCAATGCCAACATTCTAATAGTAGATTCAAAATACAAAGTGGAAATTGGCAGTGATGTAAAATACATTAGCTCAAATTGCAATGTAGATGAAGATGGAATTGTAACAACTTCTGACAAGGAAAAGAGTTACATTGTATATTAAATGTTAATGTAAAGCTAAATGGCTTATAAACAATACATAAAAATGGAGGATTTTATAATGGAAAAGACAATGGATAAGATTGTAGCATTGGCAAAGAGTAGAGGATTTGTTTATCCGGGTTCAGAAATTTATGGAGGTTTAGCTAATACTTGGGATTATGGAAATCTTGGTGTTGAATTAAAAAACAACGTAAAGAGAGCCTGGTGGAAAAAATTCGTACAGGAAAATCCATACAACGTTGGTGTTGATTGTGCTATTCTTATGAACTCACAGACATGGGTAGCATCAGGACATTTAGGAAGTTTCTCTGATCCATTAATGGATTGTAAGGAATGTCACGAACGTTTTAGAGCAGACAAGTTAATTGAAGATTACATGGCAGACAACGGAATTGAAATTGAAGAATCAGTTGATGCATGGTCACATGAGCAGATGGCTTCATACATTGATGAAAATAATATTTGTTGTCCATCATGTGGAAAACATAATTTTACAGACATTAGAGAATTTAACCTTATGTTTAAAACATTCCAGGGTGTTACAGAAGATGCTAAGAATACAGTATATTTAAGACCTGAAACAGCTCAGGGTATATTTGTAAACTTCAAGAATGTACAGAGAACATCAAGAAAGAAAATTCCATTTGGTATTGGTCAGATTGGTAAGTCATTTAGAAACGAAATCACACCGGGTAACTTTACATTTAGAACAAGAGAATTCGAACAGATGGAACTTGAATTCTTCTGTGAACCTGATACAGATTTAGAATGGTTTGAATACTGGAGAGGTTTCTGTCGTGACTGGTTACTTAATCTTGGAATTAAGGAAGACGAAATGAGATTAAGAGACCATGAAAAAGAAGAATTATCATTCTACTCAAAGGCAACAACTGATATTGAATTCTTATTCCCATTTGGTTGGGGCGAACTTTGGGGTATTGCTGATAGAACTGATTATGATTTATCAAGACACATGGAAACTTCAAAAGAAGATTTAACATACTTTGATGATGAAAAGCATGAAAGATATGTGCCATACGTTATTGAACCATCACTTGGTGCAGACAGAGTAACATTAGCATTCCTTTGTGCAGCATACGATGAAGAAGAAATTGGAACACCTGAAAAGCCTGACACACGTACAGTTCTTCATTTTCATCCTGCAATTGCACCTGTTAAGATTGGAGTTCTTCCATTATCAAAGAAATTAAATGAAGGTGCAGAAAAAGTATTTGCTGAACTTAGCAAATATTACAACTGTGAATACGATGATAGAGGAGCTATCGGTAAGAGATATCGTCGTCAGGATGAAATCGGTACACCTTTCTGCGTAACATACGACTTTGATTCAGAAGAAGATGGAGCGGTTACAGTTCGTGACCGTGACACAATGGAACAGGAAAGAATTAAGATTGAAGATTTAAAAGCATACTTTGAAGAAAAGATGGCATTTTAAATAATAAGTCATAAAGAAAGTAAATGATAAATATCTTAAATATTGAAAAATAAATAGCTTAAATAATATTAAACGATAGAGAATACTAGATGATGTTTAATATTAAAGATAAAAATATTTAAGATATTAATATTAAAGATAACACTAGCAGAAGCAGACAGCTAATATCGAAACTGTTTAAGATTTTTTGAAATCAACAGTAAAGATATGGCTGTCTGTTTTTGTGTAGTGAAGAAATCTTTTTTTATTTTGCGTTATATCAAAAAGCTAATCACACAGGTGTGAAGCAACATAAAGAGAAAAATCAAAAATCCCATAAAATAGCATATTGAAACGATTTTATACAACTTTCATAAAAATAATAAAAATTATTTGTATAAATATTACAATATACATTTAGGGGTAAAATGTTATAATTTTTACAGGATTGTGATAGTGCAAAACTGTAACGATTCGCACGATTAGGATTAGAAGAATTACTCAATCTAATCAATACAGGGAAATTGAAAGAATACTTTGGAGTTACCTACTATACATGAAAATATGCTAATGCATAACATGCCGAAAGTTATGCATTTTATTACGAAATGAGGTAGTTTAATGGAACCAACAATCAAAATGATTCAGACAGTCCAAGGTGATGACGTAAAATGGAGAAACTTAGGTGAACAGGAATTAAGAGATTATTTTAGTTTCAGAATGGATACAGTTGTTGTAGACAGTAGCCAGGAGTTTCAGACACATTTAGGATTTGGAGGAGCGTTTACAGAAGCGGCAGCGTACGTTATGGAAAACGCAAGTGAAGAAGCACGAAAAGAAATTTTAAAAGCATATTTTAATAAGGAAACAGGTTTAGCTTACAATTTAGGAAGAACATCTATTAATGGATGTGACTTTTCATTAGAACCATATACATACGTAGAGGATGAAGATGTTGAACTTAAAACTTTCCATATGGAAAGAGAAGACAAATATGTAATTCCTTTCATAAAACAGGCAAGCGAAGAGGCAGGAGAAGACATTGGAATTCTCTGTGCTCCTTGGAGTCCACCAGCATTTATGAAAAACAATAAGGACATGAACCATGGTGGTAGACTTTTAAGAAAGTATTATGGAACATGGGCTAAGTATATGGTTAAGTATGTTAAGGGAATGCTTGACAGAGGAATTAATATTTTAACAATCAGTGTTCAAAATGAACCAGAGGCTAAACAGATATGGGCTTCATGTAAATATGATCCAACAGAGGAAGCAATGCTTGCTGTTGACTATATGTATGAAGAGTTGAAAAAAGAAGGTCTTGAAGAAAAAGTTAAGATTGTAATTTTAGATCATAACAGAGACATAATGTTTAGACGTGTTCGTGAAACATTGGCATATAAGAACGCAAAAGATATTATTTGGGGAATTGCTTACCATTGGTATGGCTCGGATAAATCTGAAATTCTTACAATGGCACACGAAATATATCCTAAGCAGCATCTTATTTTTACAGAAGGTTGTGTTGAATTAGTAAACAATTCAGGAAACACAAGCTCTAAGGCAGGGATAGGTGCTTGGAAACATGGTGAGATTTATGGTCACAACATGATAAATGATTTCAATAACTATACAGAAGGTTGGATTGACTGGAATCTTGTATTAGACGAAAAGGGTGGTCCTAACTATGTAGGAAATTATTGTGAAGCACCAATTATGTTAAATACAGAAACAAATGAAGTTATTTACAATATTTCATATTATTATATTGGACATTTTTCAAAATATATTAAGCCGGGAGCAAAAAGAATACTTTGTTTAAATGATTCAGACAAGGGAATTTATTCTGTTGCGTATAAGAATCCCAACGGACAGATTATTGTTGTAGTTCAAAATGAACTAAGCAAACGTCACAGACTTGCAGTGGCAGTGGATGGTAAGGGTATTAATACTGAAGTACCTGCACATTCAATTACAACATTTATAGTCGACAAATAATACGCAAAAACCCCTTATAACAAAGGAAAAAAGTGGAATTTTTTATTGACTATAAAAGTGCGTATGTTATAATTAACTTTAGGTGCAAATGCGCCCTTTTTCAGCCTGTAAATTTACACAGGAATATTATTAAAAAGACTGGGCGGCATCAAAAATAGAGTGTATGAGTTACTTATGATGGCCATATTCCATAGGACTCATGACATAAAATACTAATTAATTAGGAGGAAAGAAACATGGCAAACAAATGGGTATACCTTTTTAGCGAAGGTAATGCTAACATGCGTGAACTTCTTGGTGGTAAGGGTGCTAACCTTGCAGAAATGACAAGCTTAGGACTTCCAGTACCTCAGGGATTCACAATCACAACAGAAGCTTGTACTCAGTATTATGAGGACGGCAGAGAAATCAATGAAGAAATTCAGGGACAGATTAACGAATACATCGTTAAGATGGAAGAAATCACAGGAAAGAAATTCGGTGATAAGGAAAATCCTTTACTTGTTTCTGTTCGTTCAGGAGCTAGAGCTTCAATGCCAGGTATGATGGATACAATCCTTAACCTTGGTCTTAACGAGACAGTAGTAGAAGCTATTGCTGAAAAATCAGGAAATGCTCGTTGGGCTTGGGACTGCTACAGAAGATTCATTCAGATGTATTCAGACGTAGTTATGGAAGTTGGTAAGAAATACTTTGAAGAACTTATCGACAAAATGAAAGCTGACAGAGGTGTTAAGCAGGACGTTGAACTTACAGCAGAAGATTTACAGGAATTAGCTGGACAGTTCAAGGCAGAATATAAAGAAAAAATTGGCGAAGACTTCCCAGATGATCCTAAGGAACAGTTAATGGGTGCTGTTAAAGCCGTATTCCGTTCATGGGATAACCCACGTGCTAACGTTTACCGTCGTGACAACGATATCCCTTATTCATGGGGAACAGCTGTTAATGTACAGTCAATGGCATTTGGTAACATGGGTGATGACTGTGGTACAGGTGTTGCATTTACAAGAGATCCAGCAACTGGTGAAAAGAAGCTTATGGGTGAATTCTTAAAGAATGCTCAGGGTGAAGACGTTGTTGCCGGTGTTAGAACACCAATGCCAATCGCTCAGATGGAACAGGAATTCCCAGAAGCATTCGAAGAATTTGTAAAGGTTTGTGAAACACTTGAAAACCATTACAGAGATATGCAGGATATGGAATTCACAGTTGAAAATAGAAAATTATATATGTTACAGACAAGAAATGGTAAGAGAACAGCTCAGGCTGCTTTACAGATCGCTTGTGACCTTGTTGATGAAGGTATGAGAACTGAAGAAGAAGCTGTAGCTATGATCGATCCTAGAAACTTAGATACATTACTTCATCCACAGTTTGATGCTGCTGCTCTTAAGGCTGCTACACCAGCTGGTAAGGGACTTGGTGCTTCACCTGGTGCTGCTTGTGGTAAAGTTGTATTTACAGCAGATGATGCTGAAGCTTGGAATGCAAGAGGAGAAAAGGTTGTTTTAGTTCGTCTTGAAACATCTCCAGAAGACATTACAGGTATGAAGGCTTCACAGGGAATCTTAACAGTTCGTGGTGGTATGACATCTCACGCAGCCGTAGTTGCTCGTGGTATGGGTACTTGCTGTGTATCTGGTTGTGGAGATATCACAATGGATGAAGAAAACAAGAAATTCACATTAGCTGGAAAAGAATACCATGAAGGAGATTACATCTCAATCGATGGTTCAACAGGTAATATTTATGATGGTATCATTGAAACAGTTGATGCTACAATCGCTGGAACATTTGGACGTATCATGGGATGGGCTGACAAGTACAGAACTCTTAAGGTTAGAACAAATGCTGATACACCAGCAGATGCTAAGAAAGCTAGAGAACTTGGTGCAGAAGGTATCGGTCTTTGCCGTACAGAGCATATGTTCTTCGAAGAAGACAGAATTGCTGCATTTAGAGAAATGATTTGTTCTGATACAGTAGAAGAAAGAGAAGCAGCTCTTGAAAAGATTCTTCCATATCAGCAGGGAGACTTCGAAGCTTTATATGAAGCTCTTGAAGGATGTCCAGTAACAATCAGATTCTTAGATCCACCTCTTCATGAATTCGTACCTACAGAAGAAGCTGACATTAAGAAGTTAGCAGACGCTCAGGGCAAATCAGTAGAAGAAATCAAGGCTATCATTGATTCACTTCACGAATTCAACCCTATGATGGGACACAGAGGACTTCGTCTTGCAGTTACATATCCTGAAATTGCTAAGATGCAGACTAAGGCAGTTATCCGTGCAGCTATCAATGTTCAGAAGAAACATTCTGATTGGACAGTTAAGCCTGAAATCATGATTCCATTATCATGTGATGCTAAGGAATTAAAATATGTTAAGGATATCGTAGTAGCAACAGCTGATGCAGAAATCGCAGCAGCAGGTGCTGAACTTGAATATCAGGTTGGTACAATGATCGAAATCCCTAGAGCAGCATTAACAGCTGACGAAATCGCTAAGCAGGCAGACTTCTTCTGCTTCGGTACAAACGATTTAACACAGATGACATACGGATTCTCAAGAGATGATGCTGGTAAGTTCTTAGATGCTTACTATGATGCTAAGATCTTCGAAAACGATCCATTTGCTAAGTTAGATCAGGTTGGTGTTGGTAAGTTAATGGAAACAGCTATCAAGCTTGGTAAGCCAGTTAACCCTAACCTTCACGTAGGTATCTGTGGAGAACACGGTGGAGATCCATCTTCAGTAGAATTCTGTCATAAGATTGGTCTTGATTATGTATCATGTTCACCATTCCGTGTACCTATCGCAAGATTAGCAGCAGCTCAGGCAGCTATCGCTAACAAGTAATACACTGACAAGTGAAAAGAATATAATTACTTAAAATAATGAACTCCTGTATACCAGAAATGGTGTGCAGGAGTTTTTGTAAAAATAATATGATAAAGAGTGGTTCAAAAATGAAAACGAAAATCTACTATGAAAGTCAGACAAATTGGACAAAGGATGACTATTATTATTTACATCGTTACCTTCATAGGATGTTATTTTATTATGAAAAGTATTCGCAGGAAATAAGAATGTTAAATATAGAAAAAATGTCAGCAGAAACAAAGGTATTAATGTATTGAATAGTAAAAAGAATTATTATGTAAGAGTGAGAGGATACATCAAGAAGGGCAAGAAACAGTATTACTCAAACTGGAGTGCATGCGCAGAAAGAATTGTATGGAATTCTAAATGGGAGTTTGCAGGTTTCTCAAAGATACATACAGATTCAACAACATTGTATTTTTCGAATGTAGCAAAACCTAAAAACAAAACCGTGTGTATAAATGCCGGTCATGGAACTAAAGGTGGTGAAAGTGTTAAGACTTTGTGCCATCCTGATGGAAGTCCAAAAGTAACCGGTGGAAGCACTGCAGCAGGAGCCACAAAAGCTGCGTTAGTCAGTGGTGGAACAGTATTAAATGATGGAACAGCTGAATCAAAAGCAACCTTGAAAGTAGCAATGACAGTGAAAGAAAAACTTTTAAAGGCAGGTTACAATGTTTTGATGATAAGGGAAAGTGAAGATGCTCAGATAGACAACATTGGAAGAACTGTGTATGCAAATAATAACGCAGATTACCATATTGCTATACATTATGATTCCACATCATCAAACAAGGGTGCATTTTATATCGGTGTTCCAAACATTAAGTCATACAGAAATATGTATCCGGTTTCAAAAAATTGGAAAAAACATAATAAGTTGGGACAAAATCTTGTGTGGGGAATGAAAAAATCAGGAGTTAAAATATATGGAAGTGGATCAATGGCAATTGATTTAACTCAAACATCATATTCTACAATAGCATCTGTTGATTTGGAAGTGGGCGACAAGAAAAGCGACCATTCCAGTAAGGCATTGAAGAAGATTGCTGATGGAATTGTAAAGGGCATGAATAAATAGATGAAACCTCCAAAGTAGATAGGTAAAATAACCAAAATCTGCTTAGGAGGTATTTTTATATCTAGATTTTCTTATTTACTAGATTTTAGAGATATGATTGCTCAAGAGTATTTAAAGGAAGTTTTATTTTATTAGATAAAATGCTTGACTTTGCCCATAGGGCAGGGTTTATTATTTACACATAGATAGTTGCAACTTCTTAAAAATCAGTCTTGCACATATACTCACCGAAAGATTATTGTGCAAAATAAATAAGAAAGTGTAGAGAATATATGAACGAAGAAAAATTTGTTGAACGATAGGGCAAAAATGGTGCATCGTTCAACTATGTGCAGGTGGATGTGAAGGTAGGAGAGTTTATAGGGATTTGCACTCCGCAGATGAATATTGTCCATTTGTAAGAGGAGAAAAAATGGAAATAGAGTATCAATTAGGAACAAAGAAAGATTTGGTTCACTCAAATTATTTGTGTACTTTAATTGTAAGTATGTAAGTGGTAGCTATTATGCTACAAGTACAATATAAGAAAGGAAGATAAATAGATGGAAAAAAAATTTTTATGTAGCTGTTAAAGCATTAGTATGTTATGGAAGAAAGTTTTTGTTGATTAAACGTACTACAGAGGCAAGAGGAGATTATTATCATTGGGAATTCCCAGGAGGTAGATTAGAATTTGGAGAATCTCCGATGCAAGCCTTAAAAAGAGAAATAAATGAGGAAACAGGTCTTGAAGTTGAAAAGTTAATACTATTAAATGCATGGAATTCTTTTAAAGATGAATGCACAGAGATAATAGGATTAACTTATATATGTACAGCAAATGGAGATAATGTGATGCTTTCAAAAGAACATAGCGATTATGAATGGGTTACATATGAAGAAATGAACGATTACAATTTGGTGAAAGGTATGAGTAGACAATTGGAAGAATTGAATCGTAATTATATAAATAAGTATATAAACGATAATATTGGAAGGGGTTTATGAAATATATGTTAATAACTCAAAATAATAAGTCAAAGCCTTTGATAAATATAGATTATATTCATGTATTGTATAAATATTTGTTTCTACATGAGCAAATTTATCAATTGATAGAAATTACAAAGGATCATATAGAAAAATTTATTGTGTATTGGTTCCCAAGAGTCTATTTGGTTGAACGATAGGGAGAAAATGGTGCATCGTTCAACCAACAGAAGCAACAGTAATATTAAATCCTGATACAGGAGAAGTTGAAAAAAATAAATATACCTATCAATTTTTTTGATAATCTTAATGATTCTGATTATGAGATGATAGAATACAAAGTATCAGAGCATTTACAGGAAAAAGGATTTGACGAAAACTATGAGGCAACAGAAGAAGGAAAAATTTGTGAATCAATACTTGATATGTTATAGAAAGCATCTTGCAGATAATGGCAGGATGTTTTTTTGTGGGAAGGAGAAAATATGGTAAGAGATGATTATCATGTAATTGTGTATCAGATATTATCATATTTGTACCAATGTTTAAAAAAGGTGCTGTCATTGATAGTAAGAACTTTGAACACAACTGTAAGTACTTTCAAATCAATAAAGATTACTGGGTGTACATATTATACAATATGCAATGCGTAGGTAATGTCAGTACACCAGACAGCGTTTAGACACTCAGGATTAAACTGTTCATTAAGAATGTTATGAAGTTCACGGCTAAAGTCAGAGTCTTTTGTTGTGGCAATCCATGGTTTTGACCATTGTGCCCTGATGCCTCTACCTTTGCAGCAACCTCTGTATAGATGGCTTCGGTTAGTCTTTTCCCAGAATGCCTATGACTTAGTATTATCAAGTATTGTTTTTTTCAAAATTTAACATATTGAAATTCACTATTTTTCTTTCAACCATTTTTGGGATGTTGAAACGTTTAAAGTACCAAATATTGAACAAAAATATTTTATTACAAATTCTCTCTTTAAATCTTTAACTATTTTGGTTCTAAACTTTACTTGGGGGTAAAGTTTAGAGCCTTTATATTTTTACATAAAAAAATAGGCATAGACACCCAAATCCATTATAATTAAATCACCACAAAATAACACAA
>NZ_QTVG01000007.1:26715-258018 GCF_003460505.1 Eubacterium sp. AF36-5BH | reverse complement strand
CTATCTTCGGGAGAGGTGCTTCGTTCGACTTGCATGTATTAAGCACGCCGCCAGCGTTCATCCTGAGCCAGGATCAAACTCTCGTTAAAAGTGTTTGTTCTGTCAGAATGACGTTAGCCATTCATCCATTACTGTTTGTTTTGGAAATCGTTAATGATTACTCATTTAACAATGTTCGCTCTGAAAATTTATTTTGAATTTTCAGGGATGGTTGCTGTTCAATTATCAATGTTCTTGTTTGCTGTTTTTCAACAGCCATATTAATTTAACATACTTATTTATGTTTGTCAACAACTTTTTTATTTTTTTAAAGTTTTTTCTGTCGACTAACAGATTTAAGTTGTTTGGCACCCACTCTTTGCGAGTGCATGAGATATACTACCATCTTTGGATACACCTGTCAACAACTTTTTTCATTTTTTTTCATTTTTTTTAATTTATCTCTATTCAGGCTCTATTCAATGCCTGTTTAGTAGCTCTTTAGCTTGTATTGGTGTGCTTTTAAATTTTTAACTGTTTTAATCTTCTTAATTTTTTATTCATTATCAATTTATCTTCTATTATTAGTTTTATATTTACAAAACATTTATCAAATATCTTTTTTATTCTTTATATAACTTCTTACTTTTGATATATTTCGGTTTAACATATCAAAATCTATGGAGCCATCTTTTTGGAATGCTGTAGATTCTATTGTATAGTCTCCTTTGTATCCAATGTTGTTTATGAAATCAAAAAATTTGTTAAAGTTCACAATGCCCTCACCTACAGGTAATGTTTTAAGTTTGCTCCACTCCATATAACCGCCATTATAATCATTTATATGTAAATGCTTTATGTTGTTTTCCCATAATTTTTTATTTTGATTTTCATATATGTCTTCCATTTGATTATGGAAAGCTGCCATTTTCGTATCAAATATTAATTTTGCATCAGGATATTCATTAAGTAGTCTCTTCCAATTACTTAATGGATCATGGTGATTGCAAACTACATTTTCTATGTATAAATCTATTTCATTTTCTTCAGCTATTTTTATTAATTCTCCATAGCCTTTTATGTTATTTTCTATTGTAGTATCTGAATATATTCCATCCCATAGATGCATTACCATTCTTTTTGCACCGATTTCATTTGCAATTTTACAATTTACTTTGAATTTTTCTTTGGCTGTATAAAAATTACCGTCTGCATTTTTTCCTAAATCTTCGCCTATGTGCTTTTCGCAGTGCATAACTGGAAATTCAGTTTCACATTTTTTTAATTCTTTCAATAAATTAGGAACCTTGTCATACCATGTGCTATACATCATAAATTCAAATCCATCACTATTTATGTTTGGCACACATTTTTTTATTAATGAAAAATCACGATTATTAGGCATTCCTATTAATGCTCCTGTAGAGCATAAAATTTTTTTCATTTTTTCTCCTAAACAAATATCATTTTTTATATTTATAAATTTTATTATATGTAAAAAGCTCAGACAAAACTGTCTGAGCTTTAAACGGAGAAGGAGGGATTTGAACCCTCGCGCCGCGCAAACGACCTACACCCTTAGCAGGGGCGCCTCTTCAGCCACTTGAGTACTTCTCCTTGCCTGATTATTTATCAGTATTTAATTACGCACTTCGCAGTGCATTTGTTATTATAATATAGGTGTTTTTATTTGTCAAACACTATTTTTCTTTTTCAACTCTTTGTAAATTTCTATACACACTCTTTTATCTTTGCTTCTATTCTTTCCTTAACTGTTTTTGCAATTTCCACTGTTGTTAAGTCTTTGTAGTCGTCATAATATAAAGGCTCAAGGTAATGAATTTGCACATCTACTTCTGATGTATCTTTTATGTCAAAAGGTTTGAAAGAGTCTATAAGTGCTACCGGAACAATTGGAGCTTTGGCTTTTGTGGCACTTTTAAAAGAACCACCTTTAAAATCTCCCGGTATATTTCCGTTTTTGCTTCTTGTTCCTTCAGGAAATATTATATAGTTTCTGCCTTGTTTTATTCCTTCTGTCATTTCTTTTATTATTTTCATTGCCTGACGTGGGTCATCTCTGTCCAATGCTTTTGCATCAAGTGCTTTTATTACCTGCTTTAGCAAGATTACGTCTTCCAAATCTTTTCTAATTACAAAAGATGTTGGTCTTTCATGTGTATCACAAATAAGCAGGACGTCAAATAAGCCCTGATGATTTGGTGTTAAGATGTATCCGTTTTCTTTTGGAAGATTTTCAAGTCCTGTGCATGTTATGTTTACATGAGCATATTTATTTACTCTGTGACATACATCGTGAACCTTTTTGTATCTTTCATCAATTGTGTATTTGTTCTCTTTGCCGGCTAATTTTATTTGATGAAAAAGCCAGGGAACTTTATAAAATCTTCGTGTTACTAAATATGCAATTCTATTTACTTTCATGAATATGTTCCATTCTTTTTATTATTATGCTGATTATTATACTGGTTATTATCTTTAACAATATTTTTAATGTCAAAATATTCCAATAATAATTACACTTTTTTGTAGTTGCTACTGCCCTTAGATTTCTTTATATTCTTCTATAGCTGTTTCGTATAAGTTATTTCCTTCGCTGTCAATTACAACTATTGCAGGAAAATTTTCCACATAAAGTTTTCTTATAGCCTCTGTTCCTAAATCGTCATAAGCTACAACTTCACTTTTCTTTATGGATTTTGATAAAATTGCACCTGCTCCACCTACTGCAGCAAAGTATACACAATTATTTCTTACTACTGCGTCAATTACTTCTTTTGAACGTTTGCCTTTTCCAATCATGCCTTTTAAACCTAAATCCAAAAGCTTAGGGGCATACTTATCCATTCTACTTGCCGTTGTAGGACCGGCTGAACCAATTGGTCTGCCTTCTCTTGCCGGTGATGGTCCCATATAATAAATAATATTGTTGTTCATTTCAATTGGTAACTGCTCGCCTTTTTCTAATGCTTCCCACATTCTTTTGTGTGCAGCATCTCTTGCAGTGTAAATAGTTCCTGTTATATATACATAATCTCCTGCTCTTAATTCTTTTGCAACTTCATCAGAAATTGGAGCTTTTATATTATTGTCCATTTAATTCTCCTTTAAAACTATTATTACATCTAATAAGCTTTGATTCTATTCGCTAAAGTATATTAGTCTTTAATTATATTGTTCTTGTTACGTGTCTGTTTACATGACAGCAAATATTTATTGCAACTGGTAAACCTGCAATATGTGTAGGATATGTTTCCACATTTACAGCAAGTGCTGTCTGAGTTCCACCTAAGCCTCCCGGACCAATACCTAATTTGTTTATTTTAGTTAACAACTCTTCTTCCATTTCTTTTACGTATGGAATTTTAGAGCTACTGTCGGCTGGACGTGCTAAAGCTTTTTTAGCCAAAATTGCACACTTTTCAAAAGTTCCACCCACGCCTACACCTACTACCATCGGCGGACATGCATTTGGACCTGCATCTTTTACTGCTGTAAGGACAGCATTTTTTACACCTTCTATTCCGTCGGCAGGTTTTAACATAAATACTCTACTCATGTTTTCGCTTCCAAAACCTTTTGGTGCAATTGTTATTTTCACATTTTCGCCAGGTACGATGCTGTAATGGATTACCGCCGGAGTATTATCCTTTGTGTTTTCTCTTAAAATTGGATCTTTTACTACTGATTTTCTTAAAAATCCATCCACGTATCCTTCTCTAACTCCCTGATTAATTGCATCTTCAATATTCTCGCCTACAATATGTACGTCCTGACCAATTTCAATAAAAACAACTGCCATGCCTGTATCCTGACAGATTGGTATCATGTCCTCACCTGCAATTTTCAGGTTTTCATCTAATTGCTCAAGAATCTGACATCCTAATGGTGATTTTTCATTTTTTCTTGCATTATCAAATACTTTTTTCATATCAGGTGATAGGAAATGATTTGCTTCTATACACATTTCCTTTATATTTTTGGTTATTTCTTCTGAATGGACCTCTCTCATTTTATGTAATTCTCCTTTGTTATTAACATTCCCTTGAAAAAACTTAATAGTTATTAGTTTTAATTAACATTATAATTATCAAACGATTATAAATAGCTTAGTTTAGAAGTTTAATAATACATTGTTAATTTAATTATGTGTGTTTTTATTTTGTATTTCAAAAAAGAAGCGACATAATGCCGCTTCTTTTCAAACATTTGGCATTTTGAATTATTCATTTTCAGAATTTTCTTCATCTGTTTCTTCTGAATTTTCAGCCTCTAATCTTTCAGCTTCTTCTGCATCTGCCTGAGTTACACTTTCTTTTACTTTTGTAATGCTTGCAACGACAATATCATCTTTGTTTCCGGTATTCATAAGCTTAACGCCTAAAGTTACTCTACCTAAAACTGAAATATCATCTACAAACATTCTGATTACAATACCTTCGTTCGTAATCATCATTATTTCGTTGCCATCATTAACAGCCTTTGCTCCAACAACTTCACCTGTTTTTTCTGTAATCTTGTAGCACTTAACACCTTTACCGCCACGATTCTGTAATTTGAATTCAGTAAATGGTGTACGTTTACCCATTCCGTTTGCTGAAACAATAAGAATATATTCTCCTTCTGTGTCAATTTGCATTGAGATAACTTCATCGTTACCTTTAAGTTCAATACCTCTAACACCCATTGCTGAACGACCTGTTTCTCTAACGTCTGTTTCACGGAACTTAATTCCCTGACCATTCTTTGTAACAAGCATAATGTTATGTGTGTTATCTGATATTGTCACATCAATTAATTCATCACCTTCACGTAAAGTTATAGCCTGTATACCACTCTTACGAATATTAGTATATGCATTAATAGGTGTTTTCTTAATTGTTCCATTCTTTGTAGCCATAATGAGATACTTGTTATCTTCAAATTCTCTCATCTGGACCATTGCAGAAATCTTTTCTCCAGGCTGTAGCTGTAATAAGTTTACAATAGCCATGCCTCTGGCAGTTCTTCCTGCTTCCGGAATTTCGTAGCCTTTTAATTTGTATATACGACCTGTATTTGTAAGGAATAAAATATAGTCGTGAGTTGAAACCATAAACATGTCTTTCATAAAATCATCATTTATAGTTTGCATTCCCTTAATACCCTTACCACCACGGTTCTGTGCCTTAAAGTTATCCACAGTCATTCTCTTTATGTAGCCTAAATTAGTCATTACAATAACTGTATCTTCTTCAGGAATTAAATCTTCATCGTCCATATCAATGTCGATACCGATCTTTGTTCTTCTATCATCACCGAACTTGTCTCTGACAATTTCAATTTCTTCTTTAATAACAGTTAAAAGTTTATTTTCATCTGCAAGTATAGACTTTAAGTAAGCTATCTTTTCCATTAATTCCTTGTATTCATTTTCAAGGTCTTCTCTTGCTAAACCTGTTAACTGTCTGATTCTCATATCAACAATAGCCTGTGCCTGAGCATCTGATAAACCAAATCTTTCAGATAATTTTGCCTTGGCATCTGCTGTTGTTCTTGAATTTCTAACAATCTGAATAACTTCATCAATATTATCAAGTGCAATTAATAAGCCCTCAATAATATGAGCACGTTCTTCAGCTTTATTTAATTCAAATTTTGTACGACGTGTAACAACATCCTTCTGGTGTTTTAAATATTCATCTAACATCTGAAGTAAATTAAGAACTTTTGGTTCTCCGTTTACTAACGCAAGCATTATTACACCAAATGAATCCTGTAACTGTGTATGTTTATACAACTGATTTAAAATTACATTTGCATTTGCATCACGACGCACTTCAATAACTACACGTGTACCTTCCTGATCTGATTCGTCACGAAGGTCAGTGATACCATCAATTCGCTTTTCTTTTACTAAACTTGCAATCTTTTCAACAAGTTTTGCTTTATTTACCATGTATGGAAGTTCAGTAACAACAATTCTGCTCTTACCATTATCCATTGTTTCAATTTCAGAGACTGCACGCGTTTTTATTTTTCCACGACCTGTTCTGTAAGCTTCTTCAATTCCTTTTCTACCAAGAATTGTAGCACCTGTTGGAAAATCAGGTCCTTTTACAATTTCCATGATTTCTTCAATTTCAGTGTCTCTGTTTTCCTGAACTCTGTTATCAATAATCTTAACGATTGCATTAATTGTTTCAGCTAAATTGTGAGGTGGAATACTAGTAGCCATACCTACGGCAATACCACTTGTACCATTAACGAGAAGGTTTGGATATCTTGCAGGTAATACTGAAGGTTCCTTTTCCGTCTCATCAAAGTTAGGTATAAATTCTACAGTATCTTTGTTGATATCTCTAACCATTTCCATGGAAATCTTGCTAAGACGTGCCTCTGTATAACGCATTGCGGCAGCGCCGTCACCATCTTCTGAACCAAAGTTTCCGTGACCATCAACTAATGGATATCTTGTGCTCCAGTCCTGAGCCATATTTACTAATGCTCCGTAAATTGAACTATCACCATGTGGATGGAATTTACCCATTGTATCACCAACGATACGGGCACACTTTCTGTGTGGCTTGTCAGGTCCGTTGTTAAGTTCAACCATTGAATAAAGTACACGTCTTTGTACCGGCTTCAAACCATCTCTAACATCAGGAAGAGCTCTTGCTGCGATTACACTCATGGCGTAATCAATATAAGAGGTTTCCATTGTTTCCTTTAAGTCTACTTCATGAATTCTATCAAATATCTTATCGTCCACTTAATGTTCCTCCTATATATCTAAGTTTTGAACAAACTTTGCGTTTGCCTGAATAAATTCTCTTCTTGGTTCAACATCATCGCCCATAAGAGTTGTAAATGTTAAATCCATTTCTGTTAATGTATCTTCGTTTATTTTTACCTGTTTTAAAATTCTTGTTTCAGGATTCATTGTTGTATCCCAAAGCTGTGATGCATCCATTTCTCCCAAACCTTTGTAACGCTGAATCTTGTTCTGATTGTCACGTCCAATTTCTGTAAGAATCTTATCAAGTTCTGCATCACTGTATGCATAATAATTTTTCTTATTTCTTGTTACCTGATAAAGTGGTGGCATTGCTAAATATACATGGCCATCCTTAATAAGTTCAGGCATAAATCTATAAAAGAATGTAAGCATAAGTGTATCAATATGAGCACCGTCAACATCGGCATCAGTCATAATGATAATCTTGTCATAACGTAATTTGCTAATGTCAAATTCATCATAAATTCCTGTACCAAATGCTGTAATCATTGAACGGATTTCTTCGTTCTGCATAATTCTGTCTAATCTTGCTTTTTCTACATTTAAGATTTTTCCTCGAAGAGGTAATATAGCCTGAGTTGCTCTAACTCTTGCCTTTTTGGCTGAGCCACCGGCAGAATCTCCCTCTACTATAAAGATTTCACATTTTTTTGGATCCTTATCTGAGCAGTCAGATAATTTTCCAGGAAGTGCTGCTACATCTAAAACTGTTTTTCTACGTGTAGTTTCTCTTGCCTGTCTTGCTGCTTCTCTGGCACGCTGTGCAAGTACAGCTTTTTCGCAAATTATTTTTGCCACACCAGGATTCTGTTCAAGAAAGTATGTAAGCTGTTCGCTTACAACACTATCAACGGCAGTTCTGGCTTCACTGTTTCCTAATTTCTGTTTTGTCTGACCTTCAAACTGAGGATCTTCGATTTTTACACTAATGATTGAAGTTAAGCCTTCTCTGAAATCTTCACCTGAAAGATTATCTTCTTTTTCTTTCAAAATCTTATTTTGACGGGCATAGTTATTTAATGTTTTTGTTAAAGCTCTCTTAAAACCTTCAACCTGCATACCACCTTCCGGTGTGTTAATGTTGTTTACAAAGCTGAAAGAATTTTCGTTATATGCATCATTGTGCTGCATTGCCACTTCAACATAAACATTGTTTACTGTGCCTTCACAATATATTACATCTTCATACAAAGGAGTCTTGCCCTTGTTTAAGTAAGTTACAAACTCCTTAATACCACCTTCATAGTGGAATGTTTTTTCAATTGGCTCCTCAGGTCTTACATCTCTTAAAATAATCTTAAGGTTCTTTGTAAGGAACGCAGTTTCTCTTAATCTTGTTTCTAACACGCTATAATCGTAAACTGTGTCTTCGAAAATTGTTTTATCTGGTAAGAACTTTACCTCTGTTCCTGTAAATTCAGGATCGCAATCTCCAATTATTTCAAGTCCACCTAATGCATGACCTCTTTGATATTTTTGGTGATGAATCTTTCCATCACGACATACTTTTACTTCAAGCCATTCTGATAAGGCATTTACTACTGACGCACCTACACCATGAAGTCCACCGGAAACCTTATATCCGCCTCCACCAAACTTTCCTCCGGCATGGAGCACTGTAAATACCAACTCTATTCCTGATTTTCCTGTTTTTGTATTAATACCTGTAGGAATTCCACGGCCGTCATCTTTTACTGTAATTGAATTATCTTCATTTATCTGCACATCAATTGTATCGCAGTATCCGGCTAAAGCTTCATCTACTGCATTATCAACAATTTCATAAACCAAATGATGAAGACCTCTTAAAGATGTTGAACCAATATACATTCCCGGCCTTTTTCTAACTGCTTCAAGTCCTTCTAAAACCTGAATCTGATCTGCTCCATACTCATTTTCTACATTTGTGTTGTTACCCATTAGTAACTCCTTTCAGTTAAACTGTCTTTTCTTCTACTTTTCCTTCTGTTACCTGGAAAACCTTATTTATTTTAAATCTGTTTTCTATAAATTCATCTAACCCGGTACATGTAATAATAGTTTGAATATCATCAATGCTGTTAAGTAAATGATTTTGTCTCTCTGAATCAAGTTCCGACAAAACATCATCAAGTAACAATACCGGTGTATCATTTATTAGATTCTTTACTAACTCTAATTCTGCTAACTTTAGAGATAAAGCAATTGTTCTTTGCTGTCCCTGACTTCCATAAATTCTGATATTCTTGTCGTCATTAAAAAATAACAAATCATCTTTATGTGGACCAATGGATGTTGACTTATACTTAATATCTCTGTCTCTGTTTTCTTCAAGTTGCCTTAATAAATCTTCTGCCTCACAATTTTTGTTATAAACAATATTAATATCTTCCAATCCACCTGTAAGTTGTTTGTGTATTGGTTTAATTATCTCGTTTATTTTTTCTATAAAGTTGGTTCTTCTTTCAATAATTTTTGAACCATACTGTGCTAATTGTCCATCCCAAACATCAAGTGTCTGCTTTAGTTCTGGTTTAAAATAAATATCTTTTAATAATTTATTTCTTTGAGCAATAATTTTGTTATAGTTGGTTAAATTATAAACATATATTTTGTCTAACTGGCACAATTCCATATCTACGAACTTTCTTCTCTCCGATGGACCTTTCTTGATAATTTCCAAATCCTCTGGAGAAAAAATAACAACATTAAAAAGCCCAAAAAGTTCACTTGCCTTTTTTATTGGTATTCCATTTATGGCAATACCCTTTGTTTTATTCTTGCGCAAATGAATATCTATTCTCTGTTCCCTGTTGTTCTTTTCCAAATATAACTTAATGTGTGCCTCACCTGAATCTAAGTTAATTAATTCAGCGTCCCTATTAGTTCTATGAGACTTTGTAGTGCTGCAAACATATATTGATTCTAATATATTTGTTTTTCCCTGGGCATTGTTGCCATATAAAATATTTGTTTTTTCATCTAAATCAAGTTTCAATAATTTGTAATTTCTAAAATTACTTAATTCTACTTTTTTTACAATCATTACTTAACTAAAACCACAGTTCCTTCAAATTCAAATGTATCTCCAGGGTAAAGTTTCTTACCTCTTCTTGTATCAACTTCACCGTTCACTTTTACCTGTCCATCCTGAATTAAGAATTTTGCATCCACACCAGAACCAACAATGCCTGCTAATTTCATAGCCTGGCCTAATTTTATAAAATCATCTTTTATAGTAATACTCAAATCTTCCATTTTTATCCAAATTATTCAGTGCTGAATAATATTCCTTTCTTGTCTTAGTCTGATTGTGACTTTTACTGAACTACAGGAAGAACAATGTAAATATAGCTTCCCTCTTCATCTTTAATAAAACATGGAGCTTTAGGGTTAGTAAAGAACATGCTTACTTCTTCCTGATCTAAAACTTTCAAAATATCAATAAGGAACTTAGGGTTAAAGCTTATTAATAAATCGTCTCCATCCTTTGTAATTGGAATACTTTCATCCATTGAACCTATAAATGTATTAATAGTTAATTCCATTTCTGTATCTTTCATTGATAAGAATACAGGTTTCTTGTCTCCTTCTTTTATCAAAAGAGTTGCTCTGTCTATACAATCAGCCATTTCTTTCTTGTTAATTGTAATTCTTGTTTTGTAATCATTGCTAATCATCTTGTCTGTATCAAAGAAGTTAGTTGATTCAATTAATCTTGAAACTACAATAGTGTCATCGAATTCAAAAAGAATATGATTTGAAGTAAAGTAAATATTTACATCATCATCTACTCCACCATTTAAAATTTTACTGATTTCATTAAGTGATTTACCTGGAACTAATACTTTGTAATTTCCATAGTTTTCTTTTAGTTCAATATTTCTAATTGCAATACGGAATTTATCTAAAGCTACAACTTTAAGCTTACTTCCGTTTACTTCAAATAATTCACCTGTAAGTAATTTATTTTTTTCAGCATCATTAATTGCGAAACTTGTTTGTCTGATAATTTCCTTTAATGAAAACTGTGAAATAGTAATCTTGTCTTTCTTTTCAATAACAGGTAGATATGAGAAATCTTCTGCTGACTTTATGAGAATGTTAAACTTAGCATTTTCACATGTAATATTAGCAGTACTTTCATCCTTTACTTCTATAGTTACATCATTGTCCGGAAGCTTTCTTACGATTTCTGAAAAAATCTTTGCATCAATAGCAATGCTTCCTGCTTCAGCAATTTCACCTTGTACTGTAGTCTCAATACCAAGTTCCATATCATTAGCAGTAAATTTAATAATACCTTCAGTGGCATCAATAAGGATACATTCTAATATAGACATTGTAGTTTTTGATGAAACAGCTTTCATTACAATGTTAATACCAGTTATCAAATCTGATTTTTTACAAATTAACTTCATGGGTAAATCTCCTTCAAATTTCGTATAAATATATAAATATTAAGATAATAATAATAATAAGGCACGTTAATATGTTAAAAAAACGTTTTAACGCCCTATTTATGGGAAGTTCCTAAAATAATAACATGTTAATAACTCAAATTTAATTAACAACTTCTTAAAAATTATAATCAAAAAGCTATAATAAAAAAATCTGAAATTTCAAGTTATTAATGTACTATTAACGTAGTTATTAACCTAAAATCGGCACTAATTAACAAAGTTACTAACATTAATTAGGATTAATCTTCTTTTTAAGAACTTCAATAGTTGCTTTAATGGAAGGATCTGTTTCCATAGCCTTCTTTATTTCATTATAACCATAGCTAACAGTGGCATGGTTTTTCTTTCTTAGATATTTTGCAATAGTTTCCAGCTTCTCGTCAGTGTAAACTCTGCATAAATACATGCAAACCTGCCTTGGAAAAGCAACATCGCTGCTTCTTTTCTTAGAACAAATGTCAGCTGCTGAAATCTGGTAATGTTCAGCTACTGTATTAATTATTGATTGACAGGTTATTTTTTCTTCAGTAGTGTCTACTTTTAATGTTTCCATTGCAAATTCTTTTGTAATAGGAACACGATTAACTTTTGAAAAAGCTATTACATTATTAAGAGAGCCTTCAAGTTCCCTTACATTGGATACAAAATTAGTAGCAATGTAATCTAAAGCTTCTAATAAATTAGCATTATCTACATCTTCTTTGTCATCAGTAACCTTAATTCCTTTAGAAAGGGCATGCTTCTTTAAGATAGCCATACGTGTTTCATAGTCAGGACTGTGTATATCTACAGTAAGTCCCTGCTGGAAACGAGTTGTAAGTCTATCTGCAATATCTTCTATTTCATTAGGTTTTCTGTCTGATGTAAAAACAATCTGTTTATGTTTTAAGAATAATTCATTGAAAATGTTGAATAATTCTTCCTGTGTTCTATCTTTTCCTGATATAAATTGAATATCATCAATTAATAAAACATCAACGTTTCGATATTTCTTTCTAAATTGAATAATTTCGTCCTGGTCTTTCTTTTGTTTACCAAGCAAATCAACAATTTCATTAGTAAAAGATTCTGTTGTAGTATACAAAACCTTAGAATTAGGATTTGACTTAAGTACATAGTTACCAATTGACTGCATAAGGTGTGTCTTACCTAAACCAACCCCTCCAAATATAAATAATGGATTGTGGGCTTCACCCGGTGAGTCTGCAACGGCAAGTGAAGTTGCCTGTGCAATGGCGTTGTTACCTACTACGAAAGAATCAAAAGTGTATTTCTTGTCCAGGTTAGCTTCTAAAATTCTTCTTTCAAGAATTAAGTCTTCTGAATTGGCTGCGTTTTCTTCGTCGCTTTCGTCAGAAGAGTCTTCTAAAGAAGCATCTCCAGGTAATAAAATCTGTAAATCTGTGTTTTCACCTAAAAAATGGGCAAGGGAAAGTTTAAGAAAATCAAAATATTTCTTCTTAATATATTGTAGTCCACTGCTACCACTATTTCCTGTGAAAACAAGTTTGACTAATCCGTCCTTATAATATTGTACATTTAAGGGTAAAATGAACGTTTCAAAAGTAATATCCTGGATGTCGTATTCTTTTTTTAAATAATCCAATATTTCAGGCCATTTTTCCTTTAAATTATCTAACATATTGTCCTCCTCAAAGTATAAAAAGGCCCAAAAGCCCATATATAAAAATATAATACATCAAAAAGGGCAAATTTTCAATATTACAAAAAAGAAATAAACATATATATTATAATAGGAAGAAAGTAAAAATCTTAAAAAGTTACAAAAATCATAAGAAAACAGCAAAATAACAAAAATTTTTTTTCGACAAATAATGACAATAACTTTTTTACAGTTATTAACATTTGAGATAATAAAATAGAAAAAATACCCAAAAAAAGGCTAAAACAGCAAAAGTTATTAACATGTTATTAACATTTAGTTGATAACTTTTGATAATTACTCCATTTTTCATCATAGTGTGTTAAAGGACATAAAAAAATTAATTTAAAACACTTGAAATTATATGGAAATTGTGGTTTAATCAGTAAATGACTGCGATTATTTTTATTATGGTAATTGTAATGATGTTTTACTATAGAACAGAAAAGGAGGTGCCGTATTATGAAAATGACATTTCAGCCAAAGAAAAGACAGAGATCAAAAGTTCATGGATTCAGAAAGAGAATGAGCACTGCAGGCGGAAGAAAAGTTCTTGCTAGCAGAAGAGCAAAAGGAAGAAAGAAATTATCAGCTTAGGTCACAGATAATGTGACCTTTCTTTATATGCAATTGAGAGGTTGGTGAAATATGAAAATGAAAGATTATACTTCATTAAAAAAGAATATCGATTTTCAAAAGGTATATAAGGAAGGAAAATCAAAAGCTAACAAATATTTAGTAATGTATGTTTTACCAAATGATTTAGGCATTAACAGATTAGGTATATCCGTTAGTAAAAAAGTAGGAAATAGTGTAGTAAGACATCACCTAACCCGCTTAATCAGGGAAAGCTATAGACTAAATAGTAATATGTTCAATAGTAGTTTGGACATAGTCGTAGTAGTGAGAACCACTGCTAGGGACGAAAATTATCATTCATTAGAAAGTGCTTTAATGCACTTAGGAAAGATTCAGAACATCTTGCAGAAAAATACAAACTAAAGAAAGTGTTATTTAGTATAAAGTGAAGTATTATTTAATATTGGACGTAATTAGTTTGGCAGGATGAAGTTCGTAACTAAATGGAAAATAAAGTGCTAATGACTTAGTGAGTAAATATTAGGAATAATGTTATGGATAAGGTTAAGAAAATTTTTAAGAAGATAGGAAAATTTATTAATTTAATTCTTATTGGAATGGTTAGAATTTATAGGAAGTATATTTCACCTATGAAAAGAATGCCATCTTGCAGATACATTCCTACATGTTCTCAGTATGCAATAGAAGCTTTACAAAAATATGGACCCTTAAAAGGATCATATCTTGCAATAAGAAGGATATTGAGATGCAATCATTTCCATAAAGGAGGATACGATCCAGTTCCTTAAAGGAGGATTAAATGGATAATTTGATTATCGCCACTCAGACTGGTGGTATTTTAAAACCATTTGCATGGATTTTAGGAAAAATTCTTGAAGTTTTATATGATGGTTTTGCTTTTTTTGGTATTTATAATATTGGTCTTTTAATTATTGTATTTACTTTTGTAGTTAGAATGCTTATGTTACCAATGACAATTAAGCAGCAGAAATTTACAAAAATGAATTCTGTTATGACACCTGAAATTCAGGCAATTCAGAAAAAGTACAAGGATAAGAAAGATCAACAGTCACAGTTAGCAATGCAGGAAGAAATGAAGGCTGTTTATGATAAATATGGAACATCACCAACAGGTAGTTGTTTACAGCTTATTATTCAGATGCCTATTCTTTTCGCATTATACAGAGTAATTATGAATATACCTGCGTATGTTCAGCCTATTAAAGAATTATATGCTTCTGTAATCACAAGTTTAAATGCATCACAGATGAGCCAGTTCTTTGGTATTAACACAGCAGGTTCAAAGTTAAAAGCTTCACAGATTACACAGTGTATTGATGCTTTAACAGGATATTCATCAAGAACTAAAGGTGCTATTAATTTGGCAAAGGGTGTTGATGCAAGCAATGTTTTATCAGCTTCATCAAACACAAGTGCTGTGGACAAGATTAACAGTCTTAACAGTTTCTTTGGTTTAAACCTTGGCATATCACCAAGTGCAATGTTTAAGGCAGGAACAGTAACATTAATCGTTGCTTTAATTATTCCTATTCTTGCCGGTATATTCCAGTTATTAAGTGTACAGCTTTCACAGAAAATCAATGGTGTTGCAAGTACACAGGATAATCCAATGGCAGGCTCTATGAAGGCAATGAATATTATGATGCCATTATTCTCAGTATATATGTGCTGGATTTTATCAGCAGGTATCGGTTTATACTGGATGGCAGGTTCGTTGATTATGATGCTTCAACAGGTAATCATTAATCTGTATCTGGGTAAGATGGATGTAAATGATATTATAGAAGCAAATAGGGAAAAGGCAGCTGAAAAAGCAGAAAAGAGAAAAGCAAAGCAGGGAATTTACAGAGAACAGGTTTTACAGGCTTCAAAAACAAATACAAGAAGCGTTCAAAGTAGTTCAAACATGACTGCAGCTGAAAAAGAAGAAAAAATCAGAAAATCAAAAGAAAATGCAAAGGCCGGTTCATTGGCTGCAAAAGCTAATATGGTCAGTGATTATAATAAGAAACACAGCAAATAGAGGTAATAAAGATGGAATATGTAGAATATAAAGGAAAAAACGTTGACGAAGCAATTACTAATGCATGCGTCGCTCTAGGTATTGCAGCTGATAAACTTGATTACGATGTTGTAGAAAAAGGTTCAAACGGTTTTTTAGGATTTGGTAGTAAACCTGCTATTATTAAAGCTAGAAAAAATGAATCAGTAGAAGACATTGTAACTGAATTTTTAAACAAAGTTTTCAGTGCAATGGAACTTACAGTTAAGTTAGACATTAAAGTTGAAGAAGGTGAAAAGGAAAACACAATCAACATTAATGTAATTGGTGATGATATGGGAATTCTCATTGGTAAGAGAGGACAAACACTTGATTCATTACAGTATCTTGTAAGCCTTGTAGTAAACAAGGAAAGCGATAAGTTTAACAGAGTTAAGCTTGATACTGAAAACTATAGAGAAAGAAGAAAAGCAACACTTGAAAATCTTGCTAGAAATATTTCTTTAAAAGTTAAGAGAATTAAGAAACCTGTAGCATTAGAGCCAATGAATCCTTATGAAAGAAGAATTATTCATTCAGCTTTACAAAATGATAAGTTCTGTACTACAAAGTCAGAGGGCGAAGAACCTTACAGACACGTAGTAGTAATGCTTAAGAAGAGAAACAATAACAGATAATTTGTTTTAAATAACCTGTTAGGTTAAGTTGGGATATACCTGATTAAACCTGACAGGTTTTTTTATGTAATAAGAAATTCCTTCAGAATTTCTTATTACATAAAAAACGTTCCACTATGGATGCACCCTGCGTAAATGGAAAAATGTTGCTAAATAGGCACGCGCTGGTTGCGTAGAATGTTGCAAGGGACATTCTTTTTACCCTTTTTATAATAATGAGAATGTGGTATACTCTTATATTAGGTAATTATGCAATTATAAATAATATTAATTTAAGGTGATTTATGAAGATTACAGATACAATTGCGGCTATCTCAACATCAACAGGTAATTCGGGTATTGGAATTATTCGTGTTAGCGGAGACGAAGCCATTGAAATAGTTGATAAAATTTTTAAGTCAAATAAAGAAGGAAAGAGATTAATTAATGTTAAATCTCATACAGTTAATTACGGAAATATTGTAGATGGGGAAAAGGTTCTTGATCAGGTTTTAGTTCTTGTAATGAAAAATCCACATTCATATACAGGTGAAGATACAGTAGAAATTGACTGTCATGGTGGTATGTTGATTTTGAAAAAAGTTTTGGATTTAGTAATTAAGAATGGTGCTAAGTCAGCTGCACCAGGTGAATTTACTAAAAGAGCTTTCTTGAATGGCAGATTAGATTTGTCTCAGGCTGAGGCTGTTATGGATTTAATCAATTCTCAAAATGATTTTGCGTTAAACAGTTCCATTGAACAGTTAAAGGGTGGAGTTTCTGAAAAAATTAAAGAAATTAGAAGTGATGTGATTTACCATATTGCTTTTATTGAGTCAGCATTAGATGATCCGGAACATATTAGTCTTGATGGATACGATAATGAAATTTCTGAAATGATTAATAAGAATATAAGCAAGATAAAGAAAATGATAGATACTTTTGACAATGGTAGAATAATGAAGGAAGGTATAAAAACTGTTATTTTAGGTAAGCCAAATGCAGGAAAGTCTTCACTTCTTAACCGAATGTTAGGAGAAGAACGTGCCATTGTAACGGATATTGAGGGAACAACAAGAGATACCTTAGAAGAAAATATTAACTTAAATGGTTTGTCTTTGAAAATTATTGATACTGCAGGTATTAGAAATACTGATGATAAAGTTGAGCAGATTGGTGTAAATAAGGCTAAAGAGATTGCCGAAGGTGCAGACCTTATTATTTATGTAGTTGACGGTTCAAAAGACATAGATGAAAATGACAAGGAAATATTAGAAATTATAAAAAATAAAAAAGTTATTGTTTTATTAAATAAGACTGATATTGATCGCGTTGTGGACATAGAACAATTAAATGAAATACCTAAAGAGGATATTATTGAATTTTCAGCAAAAGCTGGTTTGGGAATGGATGAACTTGAAGAAAAAATAAAAGATATGTTTTATTCAGGTGAGATTACTTTTAATGACCAGGTTTACATTACAAATGCAAGACACAAAGAAGCATTAGAAAATTCTTACAATAGTTTGCTGAATGTCAAAGAGTCTGTTGATGCAGGCATGCCGGAAGATTTTTATACAATAGATTTGATGGATGCTTACGAACAACTGGGACTTATAATTGGAGAAAGCGTAGAAGATGATTTAGTAAATGAAATTTTCTCAAAATTCTGTATGGGAAAATAATAAATTTAGTGAAGAGAAGAGAGAAGAAATGTTAAAGATTGAAAAAAATTATGATGTAGTAATAATTGGTGCAGGACATGCAGGTTGTGAAGCTGCTTTGGCATCAGCTAGACTTGGACTTGATACTATAGTTTTTACGGTAAGTGTAGACAGTATCGCACTTATGCCATGTAATCCTAATATTGGTGGAACATCTAAAGGACATTTAGTTAGAGAAATAGATGCTTTAGGTGGAGAAATGGGTAAAAATATTGATAAAAGTTTTATTCAATCTAAAATGCTTAACAAGTCAAAAGGACCGGCTGTGCATTCACTTAGAGCACAGGCTGATAAACAGAATTATACTAGAGAAATGAGACACACTCTGGAAAATACAGATAATTTAACTATTAAACAGGGAGAAGTTTCAGAATTAATAGTTGAAGATGGTGTTATTAAGGGCGTTAAAACTGTATCAGGTGCAACTTATTATGCAAAAGCAGTAGTTTTAGCTACAGGTGTATACTTGAAATCAAAGTGTATTTACGGTGATGTTTGTGAATATACTGGTCCTAACGGACTTATGGCAGCAAATCATTTATCAGATTCTTTAGTTGCTAACGGAATTAAGATGAGAAGATTCAAAACAGGTACACCTGCCAGAGTAGATAAACGTTCAATTGATTTTTCAAAAATGGAAGAACAGTTTGGAGATGAAAGAATTGTTCCATTTTCGTTTTCAACAGATCCGGAAAGTATTCAAAAAGAACAGGTTTCATGTTGGTTGACTTATACAAATGAAAAAACACATGAAATTATAAGAGATAACATTGACAGATCACCTTTATTTTCAGGTATGATTGAGGGAACAGGTCCAAGATACTGCCCTTCAATTGAAGATAAGGTTGTTAAGTTTGCTGATAAAAACAGACATCAGGTGTTTATTGAGCCTGAAGGACTTTATACAAATGAAATGTATTTAGGTGGTATGTCATCATCACTTCCTGAAGATGTTCAGGACGCAATGTATCACACAGTACCAGGACTTGAAAATGCCAAAATAGTTAGAAATGCGTATGCAATAGAATATGATTGTATTGATTATGGTCAGTTGCTTCCAAATTTGGAGTTCAAAACAATAAAAGGTTTGTTTAGTGCAGGTCAGTTTAATGGAAGTTCAGGCTATGAGGAAGCTGCAGCTCAGGGTATTGTTGCCGGAATTAATGCTGCAAGATTTGTTCAGGGAAAAGAAGGCATTGTTATTGACAGATCACAAGGTTATATTGGTGTGTTAATTGATGATTTGGTAACTAAAGAAAGCCATGAACCTTATAGAATGATGACTTCAAGAGCTGAATACAGATTACTACTTAGACAAGATAATGCTGATTTAAGATTATCTAAGTTAGGATATGAAATAGGTCTTGTTCCAAAGGAACGTTATGATTATATTTGCAGAAAAGAAGAGTTAATAGAAGAAGAAATTAACAGACTTGAAAATTATAAAATTGGAGCAGCAAAAGAAAATCAGGATATCTTGGCAGATTTAGGTAGTTCATCATTAAAAACAGCAACTACATTAGCTGAATTAATAAGAAGACCGGAGCTTGACTATGAAAAGATTGCTCCATTAGATAAGGAAAGACCTGAATTGTCATATGATGTAAAAGAACAGGTTAATATAAATATTAAGTATAATGGATATATCAAAAGACAAAAGAAACAGGTTAAAAACTTTAAAAAGCTTGAAAACAAAAAAATTCCTGAAAACTTTGACTACACAAAGGTAAATAGTTTAAGAAAAGAAGCTGTACAGAAGCTGGAATTCTATAAACCATTAAGTATTGGTCAGGCTTCACGTATTTCAGGGGTTTCTCCTGCAGATATTTCAGTGTTGTTAATTCATATGGAACAACATAAAAGTAAGTAATTGTTTTTTATAGAGTAATAAGTTAATATAGTGATTGATAAATGTATTTAAATAATATTATTTAAATACATTTATTTATGTAAAGAGTTATCGAAAGTTAATTAGAATATATTAATAAGTAATTGGATAATTAGATGAATATGTAAATGAGTAAATGTATGAGTAAGTATATGAGTGTGTATATGATTATATAAATGAGTGTATGAATACAGTAATATATGAACATATATAATATTTGGAAATATATAATATGTAATTTAATTTAATTTAATGTATTTATTTGGATGCAATAAAAATTTAGGAGATTATATGAACGGCAAAGAATTGTTAATTGATGGAATAGAAAAGATTGGATTAGAAATAAGTGTAGAACAAGCTAACCAGTTTATGAAATACTATGAAATGCTAATAGAAACTAATAAGGTTATGAATCTTACAGCAATTACAGAATTAGATGAAGTAATAATAAAGCATTTCATTGATAGTTTATTAGTTGCAAAGAAAATTAATGTAAATAATTTTGATTCACTAATAGATGTAGGAACCGGTGCAGGTTTTCCAGGTATTCCAATTAAGATTATGTTTCCTGAAATTAGAGTGGTGTTATTGGATTCATTAAATAAAAGATTAAAGTTTTTAAATAATGTAATTGATGAATTAGGCTTAAAAAATATAACAACTGTTCATGGGAGAGCTGAAGATATTGCACATATGGATGAATATAGAGAAAAATTTAGCTTATGTGTGTCAAGAGCCGTAGCTAATTTATCAACTTTATCTGAATATTGTATTCCATTTATAAATGAGAGTGGAATATTTATAAGTTACAAGTCTGAATTCAGTGAAGAAGAAACTGATAATGCAAAAAAGGCTATAAAAGTTCTTGGTGGAAAGATTGAAGACACTTATATTGAAGAATTACCACATTCTGATATTAATAGGAGTTTTGTTGTAATAAAAAAAGAGCGTTCTACATCTAATAAATACCCAAGAAAAGCAGGTGTACCATCAAAGAAACCAATAAGATAAGGAGAAAATAGTGACAAAAGATTATCTGTTTAATAGAAAAAGCAAATTACAAGAAAAATTAAAGATATATGAAGATAAATTAAATGATAATATGTATTCAATTGTTGAGTCTAAAAATAAAATAGACCATTTAGAATCAATGGTTGATGAAGCTTCTGAAATCTTTTCCGTACGAGGAAGAGGTGATAGTGGTTTAAATAATCAGGAAATTAACCAGTTAGAAGTACATATATCATCATATTTAACTGAAAATGATTGTTTAAAAGATAAAATTAGCAAATTATCCAATGAAATCAGTATAATTGATACCTGTTTAGAAGAAATATCGAATGTTTCACGTGAAACATTTGATATAAAAGAAACTAAATTATATGAAAGGAAAGAAAATAATACTGTTAAAAGTAGTATACATACTAATCTGAATATAGACAATAATAAAATTATTGATAATTTGGCAGAAAGTTTAAATCTTATAGAAATTGATAAATATAAAGCCAAAGATAAAATACGGGAAGTAATAAATATGTTAGAAAAATAAGATGTTTCACGTGAAACATCTTATTTTTATGTCAAATGAAGCTGTTTATAAGTAGTATAACATTAAAATATTATATAATAGGTGTAAGCTAATATAAAATAATAGTTTTAAACTTTACTCCGGGGTAAGATTCAGAATAAAAATAATGAATATGTAATATTTAGTGCAATGTGGATAAGAAACTTCCTTTTCGCACTATAATAGATATTTAAATTATCTTCTAAATCATATAAATAACATACATATAAAAAAAAATAAGTATATATTGTAAAAAATATAGAAATACTATCAAATCATCTATAAATAACTATTTATTATTAAAAAACTGCAAATATTGAATGTTTCACGTGAAACATTCAATATCTATGTATAAATACAAAATCAATTATATAGATATTGTTAAATTTAATGTGAATCAATAAAATATAAAAAATGTAAGAGATGTATATACAAATATAATAATATAAATATAAATAGATAAATAAATAAATATAAATACATATAAATATATACAGATATCTAATATATATAAGTGGATTAGATACGAGAAAATATAAAAAAATGTTTCACGTGAAACATTTTGGAAAAAATACAGTTAAAAATATATAATAGATGCCAAAAGGAACTAATTAATCTTACAAATATATAGAAAAGCGTATATTATTGTGGTAAAATAGCTAAATGGGGAAATTTGACTTAAAAATAAGAAAGAAAGGCATTAGTTATACTAATGATAGATAGAGAATGGGTAAAATTATTGCAATTGCAAATCAAAAAGGTGGTGTAGGCAAAACAACTACAGCAATTAATCTATCTTCTTGTTTAGCAGAGAATGGAAAAAAAGTATTATTAGTTGATATAGATCCGCAGGGAAACGCAACAAGTGGAGTTGGAATAGTAAAACAGAATCTTGAAAATACAATATATGAGTTATTTTTGGGAGAATGCACTATTTCTGAGTGCTTAACACAAAGTGTAGTGGAAAACTTAAACGTTTTACCTTCAAATGTTAATTTATCAGGGGCAGAAATTGATTTGATAGGCGTTGATGGAAGAGAATTTATATTAAAAGAAACTTTAGAGATGGTGAGAGATCTTTATGAATATATAATTATTGACTGTCCTCCATCTTTAAATATTTTAACTGTTAATGCCATGGCGGCAGCTGATTCAGTTATAGTTCCAATTCAGTGCGAATATTATGCATTAGAGGGATTGTCTCAATTAATACATACTATTAATCTGATTCAAGAGAGATTAAACGAGAATCTCGAAATAGATGGTATTGTATTCACAATGTTTGATAAAAGAACTAATTTATCAACAGAAGTTATTGAAAATGTTAAAGAAAACATACAAATTAAGATTTATGATACTGTAATACCAAGAAATGTTAGATTAGCAGAAGCACCAAGCTATGGATTACCAATTCATATGTATGATGGTAAATCGGCTGGAGCTATTGCTTATAACAATCTGGCATTGGAAGTTATAGCAGAAGAATAATTTATCAGTTTTTATTATATTATATTATATTACATTATTATTTCGTATTATAGTATAGAAGTTTTTATAAAAAGAAGGTTGAAAAATTATCAAAATATGATCATAAATATAGAAATTATATGGTAAAATGTTAATAAAATATATGTACATATATAAAATTACAGGTAAATGTTCGTTTGTTTATCTATTTATTTATAGTTACAAAGATAATGTACATATATAAACGACATGAAAAGGAGTTTATATGGCAGCAAAAAGAAAAGGATTAGGGAAAGGTATAAATAACTTAATTCCTGAAACTGATGTTATAAGGTCTACGCCTAAAAAGAAAACAGAGAAGAAGGAAGTTGTCAAAGAGGTTGTAAAGGAAGTAATTAAAGAAGTAAAAGTTCCGGTTTCTGGAGATACAATGATGAAAATATCAGACATAGAACCTAATAGAGAACAGCCAAGAAAGAATTTTGACAAGGAAGCTTTACAGGAATTAGCTGATTCTATTAAACAATTTGGAATTATTCAGCCAATTGTTGTACAGAAGAAAGATGATTATTATGAAATTATAGCAGGAGAACGCAGATGGAGAGCCGCAAAGCTTGCAAAATTAAAGGAAGTTCCTGTTATTATAAAAGAATATTCAGATAGAGAAGTAATGGAAATTGCTTTAATAGAAAATATTCAACGAAAGGATTTAAATCCTATTGAAGAAGCTTTAGCTTATAAGAGTTTAATTGATGAATATAGTTTAAAACAGGAAGAACTTGCAAATAGAGTGTCAAAGTCAAGAACTGCAATTGCGAATTCTATGAGATTGTTAAAATTAACAGATAGTGTTCAAAATATGCTGATTAATGACGAAATTTCAATGGGACATGCGAGAGCTTTGTTGACTTTAGATCAGGAAGATTTACAAATTGAAGCAGCAAAGACTATTGTTAGCAAGGGATTAAGTGTACGTGATACTGAAAAATTAGTAAAGTCAATTCTTAATCCAAAGCAGGTTAAACTTCCAATTCCATCAGCAGAAGCAGCTATATACGATGCTATAGCTAATAAGTTAAGAGAAAAAATGGGCACAAAAGTTTCAATTAATCACAAGAAAAATGGTAAAGGAAAAATTGAAATTGAATACTATTCACAGGAAGAATTAGAAAGATTACTTGAAATGTTTGATGATATTAAAGAGTAATTATTATCAAAAAAAATAAGATAGATAGTAAGAAGAATTAATCCAAATGGAAATAAGATATCGAATGATACTTCGTATTAATAAAATAAAATAGTATCAGATATTAATCAAAAATAACAAAACAAAAGGAGTAGAAAATGAAAGATTATATTTATTTAGGAATAATAGCGGTAATGTTTGTAGTATTTTTAATTCTACATATTAAGCAAAACAACAGAATTACAAAACTTATGAACAGATATGAAAAGTTCATGAAAGGTAAGAATGCTGAAAATTTATCAGCAGCAATTGAAGAAAACTTCCAGCAGATGGATAAACTTCAGCAGGCATACACATCTAATGAAGAAAAAATGGATAAAACATTGCATAATTTAACATCAACATTCCATAAATTAGGAATTGTAAAGTATGATGCTTTTAAGGAAATGGGTGGAAATTTAAGTTTTGCTCTCTGCATGCTTGATGACTCAAACACAGGATTTATCTTAAATACAATGCATGGTAGAGACAGTAGTTATACTTATATTAAGGAAATTACTAAAGGTGAATCATATGCTACACTAGGCGAAGAAGAAAAAGAAGCTTTGGAAAAAGCAATGAATAGTTAATTTGAAAATTAAAATTAATGGTAATGAAATAAGACAATTGTGTTTTAATAATTTAATTCGTTGTATATTAAATGAAAAATAATATATAAGTAAAATTATATTGAATCAAAATTAATATATAAGTAAAATTACATTGAATCAAAATCTTACAAAAACCAAAAGTTACTACAAACAAAGTAACGATTTGGAATTTGTAAGATTTTTTTTACCACTTAGCGCTATAATTTTACCACTTACAGAAAATATATTTACTAATTAAGAATAAAGCAATAAAATAAATGCATGTTTAATAAATTTTAAGAGGGAGCCAATGAAAATTACGGTAGATTTAGACGAAAACTACATAGAAAATGAAGTTGTTATAAAATGTTCGAAAATTAATGAAGAAATAATTGAATTACAAAAAGTAATATCGACATACAAAAGCAAAAATGTAAAGATAAAACTGTATAAAGTAAATGTTGTATATTACGAATTTTTGGAGAATATTATATTTTTTGAAACGGAAGGTGATGTGGTAAAAGCTCACACAAGAGATGAAATTTTTATGACGAAAAATAGATTATATGAATTGGAACAGATTTTACCATACTATTTTTGCAGAATATCAAAGTCTGCTATAGTTAATGTAAAAGAAATTTATTCTATTTCAAAAAACATAACAGCTTCTTCAAAAATAGAATTTAAAGATACTTATAAACATGTTTTCGTATCAAGAGGTTATTTTAAACCGTTAAAAAATAAAATTGAAGAGATAAGGAGTGTAATATGAAAAAAAAATCAGAAAATATAATTGTTGGTGTCTTAATAATTGCTACAGCAATTTTATGGATGTTAAATGAATTAGGGGTTATGAGAAATATAAATTTAGGTCATATTGTATTTACAGCATTGTGGGGAGCTTGGTTGATTAAAGGACTTATTCAAAGAAAAAGTTTTGTTGTATTTATGTCACTAGCTTTTTTGGCAATTGTTTGGGACAAAGAACTTGGAATTGAAGCAATCACACCATGGCCGATAATTGGAGCAGCTATTCTTTTAACAATTGGTTTCTCATTTATTTTCGAAAAAAACGGCAGAAAAGAATGGGAAGAAAATCAATTTAGAAAACATCATAATTTTGATAATAACTACAAAAAAATGTCTACTGAAAATAGAACAGAGTGGGAAAATGATAATAATAAAGAGCAATGGAAAAATAATAGTACTACAGAGAAAAATACAACATATGGAACAGCACAACCAAATAGAAGTTATGAAGATGGGGAGCATGTATATCATATAAATCGTTTTTCTGGAACTGAAAAATATATTGATTCTCAAAATTTGAAAAGTGTTGAAATTATTAATAAGGTAGGAGGTATGGAAGTTTATTTAGATAAAGCTAAAGCGGCAGGAGATAAAGTTTATATGAGAATTGAATGTTATGCAGGGGGAATTGAAATTTATATTCCAAGAAATTGGAAACTTGAAAATCATGTAGACTGTATAATGGGTGCTGTAGAAGAACCTGGTAATATTGATTCAGCAGGAAATGATGTTATCTTAGAAATTAGTGGAAAGATAATAGCCGGAGGAATTGAGATTATCAGAGTATAAATATAAGATTATAAATTAATTAAAGTAATGATACATAGTTTAATATTAAAAAAGTAATAATATAGAGTTGAAGAATAACTAGAAAGAAAAGACCTGGAGATTAAATCTTCGGGTCTTTTAATATTGAATAATTTAAATATTTATTTTATATAAATTAATTAGATGTAATCTTATAAATAATTAGCATATTACAATAATTAGAAATATAATTAATGTATATTTAAAAGAGTTATTTTAATATTCTATAATAGAAATTAAGCTATTTAACAAATCTTCTTCTCCTGGATTCTTCTTGCCAAGTCTTGCTGCTGCTACAATTGGAATCCAGTTATGAACATACTTTGAACTTGTGTTAGTTGCATCGCAGAATTTTGTTAAATATAAATCAGCGTATTCTGGCATGTTCGTCTTCATCCAAATATAAGTGCGGGCTACGTCGGCACTGGCACTGCCCTGGGCTGCATGATTCCAATCTAAAATGTAATCACCATTATCAGATAACAAAATATTATGTGGTGTAAAATTACCATGAACAAGTTTCTTGTGTTTTGGACATGTGTTAAGCATATCTAAAAGATCAATTTTCATTCCTTCATCTAAATCTGATAAATTAATGTAATCAGTAAGCTTGTCCTTTTGAATTGGAAGTTTAGGACATTTAAATTTATGAATAGAAGTATGAACTTCAACCATTTTGTCTAAATATTTATCAACATTGTCAGGATCATTTTTTATTAAAGAAAATAAAGTGTCCCCTTTAATGGAATCTGATTTAAAACACCAGTGGTTGTCGTTAAAAGTTACTTCTTTAATAGAAGGAACTTTGACACCTGCGGCTTCAACTTCGGTTGTAATAAATGATTCTAAAAAAACTAATCTTTTGTCATAGTTTTCGTTGAAAACCTTATATGTATCAATTCCATTAGTGTATATTTTATTGTTGCGTCTTGTGTTAATTATTTCAAAATTCATAAGTAAACCTCTTAGATATATATTTACATTCCAAATTAGTATATCACAATTAAAAAATCTTGGCTACAATCCTTGAAAAAATAAGGCTATACCTTGCAAAAATACTATGATAGGGGTATAATCGAAATACCGTTTTAATAATAAAAAAGCGCGAAAAAACATAGAAAATAGGTGGTAATAAATATGTTAGATATTAAATTTGTCAGAGAAAATCCGGAAATTGTTAAACAGAATATTAAAAACAAATTTCAGGATAAGAAACTTCCATTAGTTGATGAAGTTATAGAATTAGATGATCAGAATCGTAAGATCAAAAAAGAAGTTGAATCACTTCGTGCTGAAAAGAATAGTTTATCAAAGAAGATTGGTGGACTTATGAAGGAAGGCAAGAAGGAAGAAGCTGAAGAAATTAAGGCAAAAGTTGCTGCCGGAAATGATAAGATTGATGAACTTACAGCAGAAGAAAAGAGAACAGCAGAAGAAATTAAGAAGAGAATGATGGTTATTCCAAATATTATTGATCCATCAGTTCCTATTGGAAAAGATGATAGCGAAAATGTTGAGCTTGAAAGATTTGGTGAACCTGTTGTTCCTGATTTTGAAGTTCCATATCATACAGAAATTATGGAAAAATTCAATGGCATAGATTTAGAAGCTGCACGAAATGTTGCAGGAAATGGTTTCTACTATCTTATGGGAGATATTGCAAGACTTCATTCAGCAGTTCTTTCATATGCTAGAGATTTTATGATTGATAGAGGTTTCACATACTGTGTACCACCTTTTATGATTAGAAGTAACGTAGTAACAGGTGTTATGAGTTTTGATGAAATGGATCAGATGATGTACAAGATTGAAGGTGAAGACCTTTACTTAATCGGTACAAGCGAACATTCAATGATTGGTAAGTTTATTGGAACACATACAAATGAAGAAAATCTTCCATACACACTTACAAGTTATTCACCATGTTTCCGTAAAGAAAAAGGAGCTCATGGTATTGAAGAAAGAGGAGTTTACAGAATTCATCAGTTTGAAAAACAGGAAATGATTGTTATTTGTAAACCTGAAGACAGTATGATGTGGTATGACAAGCTTTGGAAGAATACAGTAGATTTATTCAGAAGCATGGATATTCCTGTTAGAACATTAGAATGTTGTTCAGGTGATTTAGCAGATCTTAAAGTTAAGTCAGTTGACGTTGAAGCATGGTCACCAAGACAGAAGAAATATTTTGAAGTGGGTAGCTGCTCTAACTTAGGAGATGCTCAGGCAAGAAGACTTGGAATTAGAGTTAAGGGTAAAGATGGAAACTACTTTGCTCATACACTTAACAACACAGTTGTTGCTCCACCACGTATGCTTATTGCATTCTTAGAAAATAACCTTAATGCTGATGGAAGCGTAAACATACCTGAAGTTTTAAGACCATACATGGGTGGAAAAGAAAAAATCGAAGTAAAATAATTAAGTTATTAACATATTTTCTATACAATTTATATTTATGATAATAAAATATGTAATACCTAATAAAATGTTAATATGATATATTAGTTACGGCGAAGATGTTTCTTTGCCGTAATTGATTATAAATGTCTCAGTACCTCAGTAGGATAGAGGGTTCGCCTCCTAAGCGAAACGTCGCAGGTTCGATTCCTGTCTGGGACGGGTTAAAGCAGCTACTATGTAGCTGCTTTTTAATATAATAGTAAATTTCATATAAATTTACTATTATATTAAAACGTTCCACTAGGGATGCATACTTGTAAAACATACTATTAAATGGTATTATAAAGCTTGAGGCTTTAGTATATTGAAGTAACGTACATTTAGAAATATAAGTAATGTATACTTATAAATATGCTAATAATATAAATGGAGAAAAAATATGGAATATATTGTAATGGATTTGGAATGGAACCAAAATCCTTACGGAAAAAGTCATCAACATTCAGATTTACCATTTGAAATTATAGAAATTGGCGCGGTAAAAGTAAGTGGTGATAGGAAAGAGATAATAGATTCTTATCAACAGGTAATTAAGCCAAGAGTATATAAGAAACTTCATCATAAGATTGAGGAGATTACTCATTTCACTAATGAGGAATTAAGTCATGGTAAGGATTTCAAAAGAACCGTTTTGGATTTTTTGGACTGGTGTGGTGATGATTACATGTTTTGTACATGGGGCTCCATGGACTTAACAGAACTCCAAAGAAATATGAAGCATTATAAGTTAGAGAGAATTTTAGATTTTCCGTTATTTTACGTGGATTTGCAGAAAATGTTTAGTCTACGATATGATGATGGACACATGAAAAGAACTTTGACAAGCGCAGTTGAATATTTGGAAATTCCGGAGGACGGAGAGTTCCACAGAGCATTAAGTGATGCTTATTATACCGCAAAAGTATTACAAAAAATGGACTATGAAAAGTATAAGGGAAGATTATCAATTGATACTTTTTATTCTCCAAGAATCAAAGAGGAAGAAATCTTTGTAAGATTTGATGAGTATACTAAGTTAGTAACAAGAGAATTCTTGGACAAAGACGAAATGTTCAAAGAAGAAGAAATCAGTTCAATGTTATGTAATAAGTGCGATAAACCACTTGAAGTTATTATCGACTGGTTTTCTGATAGCGGTAGAACATACTATTGTTTAGGAAAATGTCCTGAGCATGGTTATGTTAGGGGAAAGATTAGAGTAAAAAAATTAGAAGAAGACAGTTTCTTTGCTATTAAGATTATGAAATCTACTGATGATGAAGGTGCTAATTCAATACATGAAAAACAGGAATCAATTAGGGAAAAGAGACGAGAGAGAAGACAGAGGTCTCTGGATAAAGAAATAGTCGTTGAAGAAATATGGGATGAAAACGAAGAAGACGACGATTAAAAAAAGAGCAGTAAATCAATTATGATTAACTGCTCTTTTTTTATGTAATAAGAAATTCCTTCAGAATTTCTTATTACATAAAAAACGTTCCACTATGGATGCGCACTCCCGCGAATGGAAAAATGTTGCTAAAGCAACACGCGCTCGGCACATAGAATGTCCCAAGCGACATTCTTATATAATATAAATTCCTTAGAATGGATTTTCTGATTCTCTTGTTTCTTTGTAATTAGTAATAAGTGCATCTAATTCATCAAGAAGACATTCAACTGTTCCGTAGAATGCATCGTTGTTTGCAGGGTTGTCAAAATCTTCTTTAATAGATGTAAGAGTATCAATTATATCTGTAAGTCTCTTTTTACCACTTCCGTTAAGATATAACATATATCTGCTACGTGCATTTTCCTGTGGTGTCATTTTCTTTAAAACAACTTCCATATTTGGCTTTTCACCAATAAATCTATATGTAATAGATGGTGAAGCGTGATTAAATAAATGCTGAAGATGATAAATGTCTCCTGTTTTCTTATAATAGTTCCAAGCGAATGTCTTACGCATTGTCTGGGCACCAATTGAGCTAAGTCCAATTTTGTGACCGGCTGCACGAAGCACTCTGTATGCCTGTTCACGACAAACAGGACGATTCTGTGTCTTGTGACCTAAAATAAGATAAGCGTCAGGATCCTTTCCTTCTGTATAGTCTGTAATAATTTTTTGTAATTCTTCAGGAACTGTAAATGTGTTTTCAATATTCTTTGCTCCAATTTTTACAGTGATTTCAGATTTACCTCTAACATCTTTGTTCTTAAATGTAAGAATATCCTGAAGTTGAAGACCTGTACCGATACCAAGTTCAAACATAATATAATATTTGTAATCAATATCTTTTAGAACCTTCTTAAAATTTTCTAGTGTTTCATAGTCCTTAATAGGTGCAACCCAATTCATATAAATACCTCCTAAAATATTAATGCCTATAACGTCTTTTCATATCTCGAATTTTATTTAATTTTCTTTGATGTGCTTTAATAGCAATGATAGCCGCAGCAACTATTGCAATAAATAAAACAATTAAAATAATTGGAAGAAAATTAAATGATGTTTTCTTTGAATTATTTGTAGTTGTTTTACTATTATTGGTTTTTTCAAGAGCCTTAGTAGTTGTACTAACAGCATTTGTTACTATGTTATTAGTTGAAGTAGTTTCCTCAGCTTTAGTCTCATCATTGTCTTTAGACTGTATATAGTTAATATTTGCAGTTCCAAGAACCATATCCCCATATTTATAGGTAATTGTTGCAAATGAACCATCAGTTAAATTGAAAGATACATTAGTGTCTAAATCGCTAAATGAAATTCCTTTTGGAATTAGAATTGATGCATTCTTGTCTACTGTAATATTTGAAATTGTATCAGAAAAAGGTGATATAAAATCATTAGAAGTGTCGAAGTTAAATCGACTATCATTTTCGGATACATTTTCGTAGTTAAAATTATCAAAACCGTAATCAAGTAATTTCTTTGTATCGTCGAAAACCTGATCACCGTTAGATTTCATCACAACGGATATAAGTGAAACATTTCCACGTTTTGCATAAGTCACAAGTGTTTTTCCAGCCTGGTCTGTGTAACCGGTCTTGCCACCAATTACATCTGCGTCATAATATGGACTGGTTGTAAAAAGCATCTTATGTCTCTGATATGACTGGAAAGGTTCAGTTCTCTTATTATTTGCAGGAATTGTATACTCAGTTGTATGAATTACATCCAAAAAAACAGGGTACTGTATGGCAGCTTTCATAATCATTGCCATATCATAAGCTGTTACATAATGGTTATCATCATGTAAACCATTTGGGTTTGCAAAATGAGTATCTGTAGCACCTGCCTGTTTTGCACGTTCATTCATTAGCTTGGCAAAAGCCTCTGAACTTCCTGCAATATGTTCTGCTAAGGCTGTAGCTGTTTCGTTGGCTGAGGAAAGCATTAATGCGTATAAACAATCCTTAACACTCATTTTCTCACCAACCTGACACTGAATGTTAGAATCCTCAGCAGTAAGACTGTCTAAATTCTTCTTTGAGTAAACTACAGTGTCATTCATTTTGCAATTCTCTATTGCAAGTAAAGCAGTCATAATCTTTGTAATACTTGCAGGATACATTTTCTTATGTGGATCCTTTTCGTAAATAATTGTACCTGTTGTTGGTTCAATTAGAATTGCTGATTCTCCAATAATAGATGGAGCTTTTGGTAAACTTTTCTTAGTAGCGGCAGACACATCTGTTTGCCAGCCACCAAACGCCTGCCCCACAAAAGTAACAAGCATAAAAACTGATAATATATATGATAAAAATTTCTTCATTTAAATCCTCTTTAATTCTTTTTATATGTCTCATATTATTTTACTAGGAACATGTAAAAAAATCAACAGTAATCCCCCTGGTAAAATAGTGAAAAAAGTATGAAAAATGTGTGGTTAACTTAATTAAGAAAAGATTAAAAAAACAAAAAAGATTAGAATGCAAAAACACCCTAATCTTATTTAAATTTTTTGTTATGCAACTTCCACTTCAAAAATAAGCTTAAAAACTTATTATTAATGAACTCTTGATTTTATAACTTTTAGTCGTGTAAATTCTTCACGTTCTTTTTCTTCAAGTGCATTTTCAATAGTTTTAACAAGTACCTCATAGTTAGGTATTGTTATGTTTTGAAGAGCGTTAGCACGTTTCTGTGTTTTCTTAATGTTGTATGCCAAGCGGTATGCAGCATTTTCAATCATGGATAATCTAATTGTAAGGTCTTTTACCTTTTCAAAATGAGATTTTGCTTCGTCTAAAGATTCTGTTGTTCCGTAAAATGAATAAACAGGATTTTGAACTTCATCTTTATGTTTTACAAGTGGAATTTCAGTTCCCATAACACTTCGTGTTTTTATGTGAATATCCTGTTCAGGCGGAACGTTAAAGGCAAAAGTCTCTACGTTTTTGATGCCAAGCTCAATGTTGGCTTTTTCTAAAGCTGCATAAGCATCTGTAAAAGTTTTATCAATTTCATGCTGAATTAATTCAGCTTTTTCTGTTAGGTCCATAATCTCACGTATAAGAATATTTCTTTTTTTGTCCATTAGTTCGAAGCCTTGTCGTGCTAGAGCCAGTGAACTTTTGGCGGCCATTAAATTACCCTTAGTAGGTACTGTATTCAAATTCAATTGTGCCACCTCCTAACTAATCTGTAAATGCGTCGTAGTATTTATCTAAAATCTTTGTATCAATTCTATCAAGTTCTTCTTTAGGAAGAATATGAAGTAATTTCCAACCTAAATTTAATGTTTCGATAATGTTTCTATTAACACCGACACCTTGACCAACAAATTCGGCTTCAAAAGCTTTACCAAATTCAAGATACTTTTTATCAGTTGGTGACAATTCATCTTCACCGATAACTGAAGCCAAGGCTCTTGCATCTCCAACTTTTGCGTAAGCAGAGAAAAGCTGGTTAGCAACATCCTGATGGTCTTCTCTTGTAAATCCTTCACCGATGCCGTCCTTCATAAGACGTGAAAGTGATGGAAGAACATTAATAGGCGGATAAATGCCCTGACCATATAATGAACGATCCAACGTAATCTGACCTTCAGTAATGTAACCTGTTAAGTCAGGTATTGGATGGGTAATGTCATCATTTGGCATTGTTAAAATAGGAATCTGTGTAACAGAACCTTTGGCACCTTTTATAATACCTGCACGTTCATAAATAGTTGCAAGTTCACTGTATAAATAACCTGGATAACCTTTTCTTGAAGGAATTTCACCTTTTGAAGAGGAAACCTCACGCATAGCTTCCGCAAAAGTAGTCATATCGGTTAGTATAACAAGAATGTGCATATCTTTTTCGTAAGCTAAATATTCTGCAACAGTTAAAGCAACTTTTGGTGTGATGAGACGTTCTACCACAGGATCATTTGCCATGTTAAGGAACATTACAGTATGTTCTAAGGCGCCTGATTCTTCAAAAGAACGTTTGAAGAAATCGGCAACGTCATTTTTTACACCCATGGCTGCAAACACAACAGCAAACTTTTCATTGGTGTCATCACCTAAAGATGACTGATTAACTAACTGGGCTGCCAGCTGGTCATGTGGCAAACCGTTTCCTGAAAAAATAGGAAGCTTCTGCCCACGAATTAAAGTTGTTAATCCGTCAATGGCTGAGATTCCTGTTCTAATGTAGTTTCTAGGATATTCTCTACTAACAGGGTTAAGAGGCATACCGTTTACGTCTCTTTTTTCTCCGTTAATAGGTGGTAGCCCGTCTAAAGGCTTACCTATACCATTAAAAGTACGGCCTAAAATATCCGGTGACAGGGCAACTTCCATAGGGTGTCCTGTTAGTTTTGTATGTGTATTGGTAAGAGACATGCCTTCAGATCCTTCGAAAACCTGAATAACAGCTTTGTCTTCATTGATTTCGATAATACGTCCAAGTCTTTTCTCTTCTCCATCGTTCATTTTAAATTCGACAATTTCGTCATAAGCGGCATCTTTTATACCTTCAAGAGCAACTAAAGGCCCATTTATTTCGCTTAATCCTAAATATTCTATAGCCATGTTGCACCTCCTTATGCCTGTTCCTCAATAATTTTTGCGTAGAAATCATCAATTGCTACTTTGTAATCGTCAAACATTGAAAGTTTGTTGTTAGGAATATCATATTTAATGGCAATAACTTTTTCAAAAATGTTATTTTGTTTAAGTATGGACATAGGTATTCCCATTGCTATAAGTTTTGATGATTTTTCGTATAAATAAAGAATTGTTTTCATCATTAATAGCTGTTTCTTTAGTGGAACGCATGTATCCTGATCATGGAATGCGTTCTGCTGTAAAAATCCTAAACGTATTACTCTGGCAATTTCCAAAGTGAGTTTCTGGTCATCAGGTAAAACGTCGCTACCAATTAATTTTACAATTTCCATTAATGAACTTTCCTGATTTAAAAGAGAAAGCACCTGTGCTCTACAGGATGAAAAATCAGGTCCAACGTTTGTGTTGTACCAATTAGTTAATTCATCAGCATATTCGCTGTAACTTGTAAGCCAGTGAATGGCAGGGAAATGTCTTGCGTAGGCAAGTGATTTATCAAGTCCCCAGAAACAACGTACAAATCGCTTTGTGTTCTGTGTAACAGGTTCTGAAAAGTCACCACCCTGTGGAGATACAGCTCCAATAATTGAAATTGAACCTTCAGTTCCGTTAAGGTTTTCCATATAGCCGGCTCTTTCATAGAAAGCAGATAATCTGCTGGCAAGATATGCAGGGAAACCTTCTTCAGCAGGCATTTCTTCAAGTCGACCTGATAATTCTCTAAGAGCTTCAGCCCATCTTGATGTAGAGTCTGCCATAATTGCAACATGATAGCCCATGTCACGATAATATTCTGCTAAAGTAATACCTGTGTAAATTGAAGCCTCTCTGGCTGCTACAGGCATGTTACTCGTATTTGCAATAAGTGTTGTTCTGTCCATAAGTGGATTACCTGACTTTGGATCAACAAGTTCTGAAAATTCATCAAGAACCTGAGTCATTTCGTTTCCACGTTCACCACAACCAATGTAAATAATAATATCTGCATCAGCCCACTTGGCAATCTGATGCTGGTTCATTGTTTTTCCTGTACCAAAACCACCGGGTATTGCTGCAGTACCGCCTTTTGCCAAAGGGAAAAGAGTATCCATGATTCTTTGGCCCGTAACCAATGGAGCAGTAGTACCAAATCGTTTGTTAATTGGTCTAGGCTGTCTGATTGGCCATTTCTGTGTAAGAGTCAGGTCTAAAGTAGAACCATCATCTTTCTTAATGGTTACAATAGTGTCGTTAATTGTATACTGACCATCATCCACAACACTTACAACAGTTCCCTTAATGTAAGGTGGAACCATTGACTTGTGAACAATAGCTCTTGTTTCCTGAGTTGTGGCGATAATTGTACCGCCTGAGATATAGTCACCTACATTTACTGTAATGTGTACATCCCATTTTTTTGTTATATCAAGTGAGTTTACATTTACTCCTCTGGAAATAAATGCACCTGACTGTTTCTCTATTTCGCTAAGTGGTCTTTCAATACCATCAAAAATATTATTTAAAATACCAGGAGCTAAAGTAACGAAAATAGCACTGTCTGTACCATATATTAGTTCCCCAGGTTTTAGACCACTGGTTTCTTCATAAACTTGGATGGTAGTCATTTCAGATGAAAGACCAATAACTTCACCAACCAATCTTTCAGAACTAACGTAAACCATTTCGCCCATTTTAAAGTCTGTTTTACCTTTAATATAAACAACAGGCCCGTTAATTCCATAAATCTTTCCTGTTTTCTCCAATTGACTGCCTCCTAAAATGTAAATGCAAATTGTTCCTGTTCTTCAATAAGGCGTGTTTTAAAAGAATTGTCTATAAGAATATTTTTCTCAGGAACAATAGTTCTTGTTCCACCTAGAAATTCTTTTTTATAAACTTCAATATTTACATTAAAAGATTCATTTAAACCGTTAAGTAAATGAGAATCTTCAGGATCAATGTAAATAGTAATGTTTAAGTCACCATATTCCTTAATGATTTTATCTATTTGGTTTTCAAGCTGTTTAACATATTCAGGTGTTTTTCTATATACTATGAGTTTTCCCCTAACAGATTCGAAAACTTTGGATTTTAATTCCGACTGCTTATTTGTAATTTGTTTCTTAATAAGCATTTGGGCTGAAGCTAACTCCTTTTTTGAATTAGCTTTAACCTGATTCATTCTGGCACGTTTAGATTCTTCTGATAAAAGAGTGGCATTTTCTTTGTGAATTGCCAGTTCATCATCTAAAGATGCCTTGTAGCTACTAAGTGATTCAGCGCTTTTGTTGTTGGCACTTTCTAAGGAAATACTTCTAAAGTGCTCCATCTTTTCTTCTATAGTCATAGCCCTGTATCCTTTCTAAATTTTGATTCCGATAGCCTCGTTAATATAGTTAGTAATGAAATTCTTTTGGCGACCAAGACCATGTCGGTCGGGAATTTCTACTAACAAAGGCTGTTTCTTGTTAAGTTTTATGTCGTCTATTACTTCAGGAATTTCAAAACTTAATTTTTCTGTTATAAGTAAAATTCCAAGATTTTTATCTTCCAGAACTTTTTCAACTGCGGCTTTTGCCTCTTTACGACCATGGACAACTACGCCTTCAACACCGGCTAAACGCATGCCTGTTAAAGTGTCTACATTGTCGCTGATTAAATACATTTTCATAAAAGCCTCCTAAGCACTGTGTACAAATGAATTTATGCAACGTGTGTAAGAATAAGGAATGCAACAATAAATCCCCAAAGAGCAATACCTTCTGCTAAGGCAACGAAGATAAGTGCTTTACCGAAAATGCTTGAATCTTCGCTTAATGCTCCAAGAGCTGCACTAGCTGAGCTTGCAACTGCGTAACCAGAACCGATACATGAAAGACCAATTGCAAGACCTGCAGCAATAAGACCTAAACCGTTAGAAGAAGCTGCATCACTTGTTACAGCGGCGCTTGCTGTGTTACTGAAAATAACGATAGTTCCTAAAAGGAAAGTTCCAAAGAATGTTAAGCAGTTTGTTAAAACTGTTCTTTTGAAACGACCTTTACTCTGTTCTCCAACAAAGTAAACTACTAATGGTAAAACAATTGTAAGTAATAAAGCTACTGAAAATAAAACATTAATTAACATATTAAAATTCCTCCTGATGTTTAAAATTATTTTTTGTTTCTTTTTCTATATGGAACGAATTCTCTGCCATTTCCTTCATAGAAACGACCAAAGATTTCGTAATATTCCAAACGAAGAACCTGTATACCAACTACAAGACCTTCCATTGCTAAAACAATGATGTTTCCGATAATTACAACGAAAATATTAGCACTGCCACCATTTTCCGCACCTGCCAAAGTCATTACAACCTGCATCATGGCTGCGTGGCTGATTGCAAAAACGCCAATACGCAGGAAGGATAAGGCATTTGATAAATAAGTGATTAAGTAATCAAACAATTCAAAAAATGCTGTGGCTGCAAAAATTCCCGGTGAATCATCAATAGGTTTCTTCTTTGCCAGTATGTTTTTCAAAGGTTCCTCTAAGAATATTAAAATTAGTGGTATAACAAACATAACTACCAGCAAAGCAGTTCCAGGTAATGGATGACCTGTCATGTATAAGAGAATAACAAGAATCACACTACCGTAGAAAATAAATCCTGTTACAGCATTAGGTCCAAACAACGCTTTTCCTAAATTCTTTTGTTTTATGGCTGTAGCAATGTTTAAAATCATGGTTGTTAAAATAATAAATGAACCAAATAAAAATGCTGCAACTAAAACAATGTTAATCTCACCTAAAAATGGAAGTGTCATCATGGAATCCAAAGGTTTTATAACTGATTCAAATTCAAAACCGAAGAAACTTCCAAACAGGGCACCGAATATACATGAGAACACTCCGGCGGCACAAACAATGCCGGCAAGATCCATTTTCTTAACTTTGTATAAAATGCCACCGCCGATTACTAAACATAAGCCCTGACCTAAATCACCAAACATTACACCAAATATAAGTGCATAGGTAATTGTCAAAAACAGGGTAGGATCAAATTCATTGTAACCCGGTAAGCCATACATACGAACAAAAAGTTCAAATGGTTTGGCAAATTTAAAGTTTTTAAGCTTAGTTGGAGGAGTTGTTTTGTGATCCTCAACATCATCGCTTATAATACAAACAACATTTACGTCATTGTCTGTTTCCTTTAAAAGCTTTTTAGCTTCCTTACTTGTCATCCAACCACAAAGAACCTGAAATGTAACGCCTGAATCTTTTGTTACAGCAGATAATTTTCTAACATCAAAATTGCTGTAAGCTGACTCAATTCGTCTAATGGCTGAAACCAGTTTATCCTTATTCTTCTCGATAATCTGATTTATTTCCTGTTCTTTTTGTTTTTTCTTTTCTTCTATTTCAGTTTTTTTATTAGCTATTTCCAAACATTCGTCATTAGGAAAGCCTTTATATTTCTTTGGTATAGCTATTTCGTCAAATCTAATGTTATGGAAATCTTTCTCAACTTCATCAAAATAATCTAATGGAGCGAAGAAAACACCATAAACAAAATCCGTATCATTAAGAGTTGATATGAAAATCGCATTAATGTCGGGATCTAAGTAAGATTCAAACTTGTCGAAACTGCTTTTTGGAATTCTACCAAAACGATATTTGAAAAATTCCATATCATAAATCCTTTTAAGAGTATAATTAAGTGTCTTAAAAGGTGCTAAAATGCCATAGTCTGTGTTAAGACTTTCTATTTCTTTGTCTAAGTCATCAATTTCACTTCTAACGTCAGCCAGACTGTCATCAATTTTGTAAAGGAACTTCTCAGCATCCTTTACACCAATATTAGAAACTTTAGCTTTTTCAGGTTCCTTAACAAGTTGCATTAACTCGTGACTTTTGTTAAGTGCAGCTTTAAAAGGATTTTCTTCAGAAAAAGTAGTAAATTGTTCGTTAGAACTAAATTCCGTTAGGGCATTTTCAAGATGAATGTCATGCTTGCTTAAATAATTTTCTACCAAATTATCAATCTCAGTTTTGGGACCGGCAAGAGTGACAAAACTCATTTTTTCAATCATTATAACACCCCTTTCTTCCTATTAATATAGTGTGCAATGTTTTCACTGTCATAACCATATCGTATACATTCCATTGCAGTAATAATTTTGGCAACTTCCAAACTTTTCAAATGTAGGTAAGCATTAATGGCTGCCAAAGAGTATGGGGCAGTTTTAAAATCTTTCATATATATGGTATTTAAAACGCTGCCAAATTGTGTTTCCATATCATCATAATCATTAAAACCGTAGGTTCTGCCATAATAGCATTTGTTAAGAAGTTCAAAAAATTCTCCATCACTTTCACATTCAACAAAAGCCTTAATGTTAGAACGGTCAAGATTATAATATATTGGAATTAAAAACGAGTAGATTTGAGAATGAGAAACTGAGTAATAGTGTTTCATTCTGTAAATCCACAATATGTTAAGCAAATCAACCTGAGAACCAAAGGAGTTAACAAAATATTTCTTCTCGCCCTTTGGTACAAATGAGTCTGCATGATTCCAAATGTAACTAAAGAAAAATAAATCTAAAGACATTTCGTAATCAAATAAAACAGGGTTCTCCAAATTGGATACCGCCTTAATTACTTTCTCATAAACAGAACCATTTAGATTGCTTATAAATTCTTCCATTGTGTTAGAATTAACCAAATTATCAATATTTAATTTTGAATGTCGCTTAAAGTGTTTGTCTACCAACATTGGTATAGTGCTGCTACGACTGTCCATAATATTGCGCATACAGGCTTTCAATGTGGCAATTTCATATTTCATAAAATAAAATTCCAAATATTTTCGCTGTGACGTTCCTGCAAAATGAAAAATCTTGGAAAAATCATGATAAGTTGAAAAAGTCAGTCGACTTTCTATTTCACCACGATGAGCCTGAGTAGAATCAATTCCGGATAAAACTTCCGAGTATGCCGGAAAAGTCTGAAGATAAGTAAGTAGTTCAGACACAGTTTTTAGTCCTGTAATTTCTTCGTATTGTTGGGAAGAAAGCAGTCGTTTCTTCATAGCTCTTATTTTGGTAGTCATACCACTGTAAGCAGTGAGTTTTCCTGATTTCATTGACTACTCCTTAATAATATTGTTAAAAATCTCCTGTGCAAGAGATTCAGTTTTTTCATTATATGCAGACTCTAACTTGGCAAGTTCAGCGTTGCAGTCTTCCTGATATTTAGCGATTTCCTTTTCGCTTTCCTTTGCAAGAGTCTTCTCGTATTCATTAACCTGCGCATTAACCTGATCTTCTAAGTTCTGGTCAAAAGCCTGCTTTTCCTTGCTAATGTAGTCAGCATATTTGGCTTTTTCATCCTGAGTTTTCTGCATTATCTTAGCAGAAGCAGAGTCAATGTTTGCAAGTTGGTCGATAATACTGTTAAGTTCCTGACTCATAGTAGGTCCTCCTTATTTTGATTGGCATTACAAATTCATAAAACATTTGATAAATATAGGAAGTTTTATAAATTAATATGCCGTAAATATAAAAGAACCGGTTTTTGTACCGGTATTTAAAAATCATACATGAGTAATAAATCTCACAATTTAACTTTAGCACTTTTACAAGAAATTACAATAAAAAACTTGAAAAATTGTGCAATTAATCATAAAATCTCTTAGAGACAATAATATATGAATATAATACTTTAAAAATTGTTAAAATATACGCAAAAGGAGAAATTCATGAGATTAAGAAATGTACCCGGTTCAAGAGAAGCCATTGCCGATAACGATATGGCAATTAATGAACCAACAGAACTTAAAGGAAAGTGGAAGGAAGAGTTTGGAAATGACAACCCTATTAGAATTGAAATAGGAATGGGTAAGGGAAAGTTCATTACAACTCTTGCAATGGAAAATCCAGACATTAACTATATTGGAATTGAGAAATATTCAAGTGTACTTATTAGAGCAATCGAAAGATGTGAAGAGATTGAAGTACCTAACCTTAGATTTATAAGAATGGAAGCAGAATATATCTGTGATGTTTTCGAAAAAGGTGAAGTGGATAGAATTTACTTAAACTTCTCAGATCCATGGCCAAAGGACAGACATGCTAAAAGAAGATTAACTTCAAAACAGTTTTTTGAACGTTATGATGTAATTCTAAAAAAAGATGGTATTGTTGAATTTAAAACAGACAATGATTTATTATTCCAGTTTTCATTAGAGCAGGTTCCGGAAGCCGGCTGGGAATTAATAGAACAAACATGGGATTTACATAATGATGAAAGATTAATGCAGGGAAATGTTATGACTGAATACGAAAGCAAATTTTCACAAATGGGAAATCCAATACACAAGCTAATTGCCAAAAGATAATTTATTAGAAAGTTAAAAAGAGGAAAGGTTAAGCAAAAAACTTAATCTTTCCTCTTTTATATAGTAAAAATTTATTTTTCTTCTGTCTGATTTTTAAATCTATCTTTTAATTTATTATATAATTTTTTATTAGGTTTATTTTTTCGTACTTTTTCATTAGTTAAAATTGGTAGGTCTATATTCTTTTCTTTAAGTCGTTTGTCTACGGCATCCTCAGTTAAACCGGTAATAACCGCAACACATGGAACACCAAGCAGCATACCGATAACACCGGCAAACCATCCACCAATAGTGATGGCAAAAATAATCCATAAAGGTCTAAGACCTGTTGAGTCACCAAGAATCTTTGGACCAATAACATTACCATCAAGCTGCTGAATAATAATAATTAAAACAGCGAATACCAATGCACTCTTTGGCGAGTAAATGCAAAGAAGTAAAACACTTGGTACACCACCAATGAACGGTCCGAAATATGGAATCATATTTGTTATACAAACAACAATGCTTACAAGCAAAGCACAATCGGAAAATCCTTTAACACCAAAGAACGAAATTACAATCATTGAAACAAAACATAAAAGACCAATAATAAGTGAGTCTACCATTTTGCCATCAAAGAAATCACTGAAAATTTTAATTGAACGTTTTGTCACATACCAGATTCTTTCAGCACGTTCTTTTTTGAAAAATGCAAAAACAACACGTTTAATTCCACGAGCCTGCATTTTTTCATCAATAATAAGGTAGCATGATACAATAATGGCTACAATAAAATTAATAGCAAACTTCACAACAGAAACACCGGTTGTAACAATAGTAGTTGTAAGTGTTGAAATGAATTTGCTTAATGTACTTTGTAAAGTAGTATCAGCGTTAGTAACGGTATTCTGAATATATTTAAAATCAATATCAGGATATCTTTTTGAAAGATTATTAATAAAATCCATAATACTGTTTGCCCAATCAGGCATTTTGTCAAGTAACTGCGTCAAACTGTCAATAATCTCAGGAATAAGATAAACCAAGCCAACTACCAAAACAGAAATAACAAGCAAATAGGAAAAAAGAATTGCAAGTAATCTGTTTAATGCATTATTTGTAATGTGAAGCCATTTCTTAAAAACAGTCTTTCTCATCCAAGAAACAAGAGGGCTAATAAGAAAGGCAATTAAAATACCCATAAAAAAAGGTGACAAAGTAGATAACAGAGTATTAAGGGTGGCTGAGGTTGATTCCCAAAAGAAAACAGCTCTAATAATAATAGCCATAATCAAAACAGTTACAGTGCTGTAAATGCAAATAGTAAAATATCTACTGTTACCTTCGAATTTGTTTTTGTTATCGCTCATATAAGTCTCCTAAAAAATTCAATTTTATTTCCCACTTTTGTGCAAGCACAAGTAGGCTAATAACTTTTTGACACTGTTAAGTATAAATATAAAATGAAATAAGTACAAGGGTAAAAGTTGTACTTATGGTAAAATAAATTTATATATAATAGGTAGAAACTACATCAAGTAAGGCAAAATAATAAAAAATTACAAAAAAGTTAAAAAAATTTGAAAAAACTCTTGAAAAAGTGTGAAGGCTAGTATATAATAACACTTGTCGCTGATGAAGTGACAAAAATAAAACAAGCGCCTCTAGCTCATTTGGTAGAGCACCTGACTCTTAATCAGGGTGTGCAGGGTTCGAGCCCCTGGAGGCGCACTTGCGGGTACCGTTTCGGACATTAAATTGCCTGGGGTGGTACTTTTCTTTGTGCGTAAGCAATGAGCAGTGTAAAATGGAAAGAAAAAGGACGATATGGTCTGAATGCTTGCATTCAAGACAGAGCGTCTTTTTTCTTTTTATTTAATGCGGCGAATGCCGCATCAGCGAGATGAAACTAAGTGCAATCGAGCTGTGCACTGCCTTATTTAAAGGCACATTCCGCAAAATCCCTTATAAAACCAGAAACTTCTCTGAAACATAAAAGTAACTTGTTTTCCCCTGAAAAATACAATCTTAAAATAACTACCAATCTACATATTTCAGTTTTAAAATCATTATTAAAAAATTAATGTAACAACAACATCAACATTAAAAAACATCAATAAAAATTAGACTAAATTGGAAGGAAAAAGGTTCGAAAAAATCAATGTTATGTAAACCTTTCCCACAAATCTTCCCACAAGTTGTGGGAAGGATGTTATTTTCGATTATATTTTCTTATATCTATTCATAAATTATTTTGTTAAGCGTATATTGATACCATTTAGGAAATTAAGACATACACTTAGGAAAAAACCATTTACATTAGAAAAAATAAAAGTAATATGTACTTGTACGGACAATACTTTAGTATATACGGGAAGGAAAAGTATTGTACTCATACATTTACAAATGGTTTCTTAGATTTTTCTAGAAACACATATTATTAATATATAAAATGTTATTATATATATTCCTTTTGCAATGAAGGTTGTTTTGTTATAATGGATGTAACTTAGTAACATCAAGAGGAATATATGAATCTATTTATAGCAATATTAACAGATTTCAGCCATTTTATAAAAATAATAATGGCAATGAATTTGTTTGGAAATTTTGAAGAGAGAATTAATAAGTATAAAATCATATTGATAGCTACAATCATAGCACTGGCATCAGGTATTATTTACTTTGATGAGAAAATGAAGATTGGTTCAATTGTATACTTTGTTACAACATATGCAGTGTTTAGAATATGGTATGCAGAAAAAAGAAAGTTACTGCTTTTATTTTCTATATGGATTCCATTTATGATGTCTATGATAGACACTATGTTTTTAATTTTGGTAAAACTCTTTTGGGGACTTTTACCGTTTGACATTAAGAGCTTTGAAGAACTTATGGCATCGGTTTTATCGTTAATGTTTATTTATACGGTAGGCTATATTTATAGGAAACATTATCAATACGGATTGAAAAAAATAGAATATAAAAATCTGGTATTACTGACAGTGCTAATTGTTGTAAATTCCATTGTGGTGATGACGGTTGCAAAAGTTGTAACAATTGAATTGTCTGAAAAACATAAACTACTATTTTCAGGTGCGTTCATAGCTGTTATAGTTGGGATATTCATACAATTGGGGGCAGTAATTCTACTTAAGGTTTCAAAAAATGTTTCTCAGGAAAGAGAACTGGAAACAAAAATGTACTTGAAGGAGCAGAAAAACTATTATGAATATCTTGAAGAACGTGAAAAAAACACAAAAAAGTTCAGACACGATGTTAGAAATCACTTAGAATTGCTTACAAAACTTATAAATAGCAAACAGTATGAAGAAGTAAATGACTATTTAGAAAAAATAAACATAAAAATAGATGAGTTGGGAAATGCAGTTAGCATCGGAAACGGAATAGCGGAAGCAATAGTGAATAAATACTATTATCAGGCAATAGATTCAGGTGTAAAAATGAAAGTTTCAGGTGTTTTACCTGCAGAGTGTAGGATTGATGCTTATGATTTATGTACAATATTTTCAAATATCTTAAGTAATGCCATAGAAGCAGCAGGTAAGTCAAAAAAGAAACAGATTTATTTAGATTGCAGATACAACGATGAAAACATAATTATAAACATAAGAAATACCTATAAGGATAATGGACAATTTAAAAATAAGAATCTGGTTACAACAAAAAGTGACAGAGAATATCATGGTTTCGGACTTGAAAATGTTAGAGAATGCGTAGAAAGGAATAATGGTCTTATATACATAGAGATAGGAAAGGAAGAGTTTATGGAAACTATTTCTATAAAAAGGTAAATAACATGAAAATTGCAATAGTTGATGATGAGGCTTACTGGAGAGAAAAGGCAGAAGAATGCATTAAGGAAGAGATGAAAAATGAAATAGCGATTACAGTGTATGACAATCCAATATCCTATTTGGAATCTAAGGATGAATATGATATATCTTTAATAGATATAGAAATGGATGAGTTAGATGGCTTTGAAACTATTAAAAAAGCCAGAGAGAAAAATAAGGATACCATCTTTATGATATTAACAACACATACGGAAATGAGCAGAAGAGGTTATCTCGTAAATGCATTTAGATATTTGGACAAAGTGAATTTAAAAGAAGAGCTGAAAGAGGCGTTTTATTCAGCAAAAAAATTGCTTGAAAAGGATAAAAAGATAACCTTAAATATCGTTGGAGAAGCACAGCAGGAGGTAGCGCTAAAAAACATTTATTATTTTGAAGCACAAAGACATGGGGTACTGATTTATACGACATTGGGAGTAAAAAGATGTAACGACAGTATGTCGGAGATGGAACAGAAACTGGACAATAAATGGTTTTACAGATGCCATAATTCGTTTATAGTAAATCTGGACGAAATAGAATCACTAAAAGGCACAGTAATATATATGAAGAACGGTAATGATATAGATATATCAAGAAGGAAGGTCAGTGAGTTTAAAAAGGCTTTTTTGAAAAGACAATATGAATGTGCAAATGGTTAAAAAGTCACGCAAGTGGCTTTTTTTTGCTACAAAAGTATGGGAAAAATATTAATAATAAACATTTTCACATTTAGAACTACCATTTAAGTAAAAATATATACCATTTAGGCAAAAGATATTGAGTTTATGAAAGTAAAATGATATATTCAGATTGTTTTGAAACAAAGATTGAGGGAGGAGTAAAATAATGAAAGTTGAAAAGAAAAAAATCGTTATCCTTTTGATAATGATAATATCAATTTTAATTTGTTTGTTTAATTTTATGAGTATTATAATGGATGATTTCTTTTGGAAAACACAATATACAGTAATTATGTTTTTTATTGATACAATATTAATTCTATTATTAATATTTTCTAGAAAAAGAAGTTAGAATTGATGAAGGATATTAATAAAATGTTATAGGATAGGAATTGTAATAGTACTAATTTCATCATTCTTTGCATAGAAGATAGCTATTATTTGGAATAAAAAAGAAAAATGGATAACTAATTATTACAGATAAATGTATTAATTAAGTATAAAACCTAAAATCCTTCCCACAAACACTTGAACTTTTTACATTTTATTATAAAATACCATAAAGTTTTATATTGCCCGCAATGCCCGATAAATAAAGGAATTGCGGGCATTTTTATAACACAAAATAATGCATAATAAACTGATATAAAATGCCCTAGGGCTTTCAGGGTGTGCAGGGTTCGAGGTCTCAATTGGCATTTCGGTCGATGCTTCTGCCAAGGGCAGAGTTGTCCACAGGACAACCGCATCCCTGGAGGCGCACTTGCGGGTAAATTAAAGTGGAGAGCAGCAAATGTTAGGCGTTCTATTCGTAATTATTGGTGCAATAGAAAAGCATAAAAAACAGGGCAGGTAGCTTTAAACACTGGAATTTTTGACAAATATATGAATACATATTATTATAAAGTTGTATGCGTTTTGTGTACAACTTTATTTCATAATGGGGAAGTATGAAAAAGTACATATCTAAATAAAAACTTACAAAATCTATTTCTAAAAGTTTCAGTTACAAGTTTCATACATTTTTCCATTACAGTAGTTTTAACATAAGATAAAACAAAATTCAGGAGGGAAATATGAAAAATAAGAAGAAATTATGCATAACTATTGTGGTGTGCCTGGTGGTTGGAATTATCAGTGGAATTGCGTATTTCCAAGTTGGTAAAGCAGCAAAAAAAGACAACAGTCAGGTAGTTAATGAAAGCTCTACTACTAAAAAAGACAAGGGTAAAACCGGAAAATCTTTGTTAAATGAAATTAATATAAAATCTTACAAGGACATTTCAAAAATTGTTGTAGGTGAAAATTCACAGGAAGATGTATCATGGGTAGAACCAATTCAAACAATAACATTCACAAATAAAGATGATATTGATTATTTATATAATCAACTATCTAAATTAAAAACATTGAATAAAAACGGAGCTGATGATGAAAATGAAGTAGAAGCTCCCAAAAAGCGAACAATAAAAATATATGGGAAAAAAGGGTTAAATATTTTGATTAATTATAATCCAACTAGGGGAAGTCTGATTGGAAATATATATGAAAAAGATAAAAGTGTAAAGACTTTTGCTTTTGAGAATATCTCTGAAGAATTTAATAATTGGCTTATTAATCAATGTGATATTCAAATGAAGACAGATTATTCAGAACAATACAATAGGTATCAAAAGATGCAAAAATATGTTACTGCATTACAAAAATATGAAGGTGAATCCTGGTATAGCGGAAACGAGATTGCACTGGTTGATGGCGATTTGAAACTAAAAGTTTTTATATGCAGAGATAACAGTGAAAATCGCAAAAAAATATTAAAAATTGTGGATTCACCAGAGGACATTGTGTTTGGAAATAGAGAAATTTCTTATGCAAAATTAAAAACTGTAAAAGAGTTTATTAGCAATCAAATTCTTCACGACAGAGAAAAATATGACTACATAGTTGGATGTGCTATTACTTCCAAAGAAATCAAAATTACCATGTCAGGTAATGTAAAAAAATCACAAATAAACGACTTTTTAACAGAATTTGAAGAGTATAAAAATTATATAAATATAGTCAAATAAGATGTAAAAATCAGAAAAAAATCAACGCTTATGTCGAAAAAAACGACGTTCGTGCAAAAACTATTTACAATTAAATAAAAAGAAGTATGCTAACTCTTGTCCGGGCAATACAACAGTATATACGGAAAGGACAAGGGAAGTGTACAAGTGGGTACATTGGTTTTGGAGCTTATTAAAATGAGTTGATTTATATTAATCTTATATGTAAAAATATGGTATAATTTAATATATTTTACATTAGGGAGCAAAGAAATCAATGAACATATTTTGTAATATACTGGCAAATCTTTTTCATATAATGGGGATTTTATTGATTGCAGAAAATATTTTACAGTTTACTAAATCTAAAAATAGTAATGGTCTAAAAATATTAGCAACAATTATTGTATCCATATTCAGTGCTAATCCTGTATTGATGAAACATACGGGGCTGGATTTAATAAGCTTTTTAGTATGTATATTTATAATTATAAAGATTTGTTTTGTTGAAAAAAATAAGACGGTAATTGTATATATCATAGGAAGCTCTATGGTATTGGAATGTGTTGAGATGTTTTTTTCACAAATTGTTGAGACAATAGTAGAGATGCTAAAACTCAATGCAAGAAATTATTCTAATCTAATAGCATCACTATTAACGTTGATTTGCATTATTGTTTTATCAATTATAATAAAACGAAAGTATATTTACGGAATAAAGAAGATAGCTGTTAAATATTGGACAATTATGACGATAAATATAATGGCAAATTTCTGTGTATTGGCAATACTGGCATATATAACAATGAAACAGGTTGTACATGACGGGAAAGCTGTTTACATCATAATTTATTTACTTGTTTCCATAGGATTAATAATTCAAATAGTTTCAACAGTAGCTTTGATAATTTCAAGAAATATACACAGAGAAAATGAAATGTTAGCAAAGAAATACTTGGAAGAACAAAAAAACTATTACGAATACCTGGAACAAAGGGAAGTCGAAACCAAGAAATTCAGACATGATATAAGAAATCATTTATATCTATTGGATAAAGTGAAAAAAGAGGGGAAGAATGAAGAATTTGAAAAATATCTTCAGGATATTATAGAGCGCGTTGACAGGTTAGGAACTAAGGTAAATGTTGGAAATGATATTGCCAATGCCATATTAGATAAATATTATGCTGAAGCAATTAACAAAGGCATTAACATACAGATTCAGGGACATTTCCCAATAAACTGTAGTGTTAGTGCATATCATTTATGTACAATATTTTCTAATCTGTTGAGCAATGCTATAGAGGCGGCAGAAAAAGCCACGATAAAGAAAGTTTGGGTAATATGTCGTTATACGGAAAACGAGATAATAATAGAAATTGGAAATTCTTATTGTGATAATAATCTTAATAAGAAAAATCTAAAAACTAAAAAGCCCGAAAAACAGTATCATGGTTGGGGATTGAAAAATGTAGAAGATAGCGTCAATGCATGTAACGGGTTAATAGACATAGAAATCGAAAATGGTTGTTTTGTTGTATCAGTTACATTAAAGAATAATGAGGTATAAGGAAAATGAATATAGCCATTGTTGATGATGAAAGCTGTTGGAGAGAAGTAGCGCAAAAAGTAATTAATAATTACACAGGAGATAAAGACAGAATTGAAATGTTTAGCTCGGGAATGGAATTCCTGAAAAAAGACAAATACTATGATGTTGTAATTATGGATGTAGAAATGCCGGATTTAAACGGCTTTGAGACAATAACGGAATACAACAAAAGTAATAAAAACAGTATTGTCATAATTCTTACGACACATTTGGACTGTGCAAGACAGGGATTTTTGGTAAATGCATTTCGATACATTGATAAGTTAAATATGCAGAATGAATTAGAAGAAGCTTTTGGAGCAATACAAAAAATAAATGAAAATAAATACGCCTGCATAATAGGGCATAAAAGTAATGAGACAAGAGAAATTCCTATTAATTCAATTCTATATATTGAAACAAAGTCAAGAAAAACACTAATTCATACAGAAGAGGGTTGCTTTATTTCGGATGAAAAAATCAATGACTTGGAAAACCGGTTAGAAACGTATGGGTTTTACCGAAGTCACAAATCCTATTTGACCAATATGGCAAAGGTGGAATACATTGATAAAGAATTTGCATATTTTAAAGATAATGAGAAATCTTATGTTAGCGTGAGAAAATATGCAGAAACGAAAAAACGATATATTGCAGCAAAGAAAAAAATCGCAGCTATGTAATAAAAAAACGGCATGAACGTCAAAAAAACAACGTTCATGTCGTTTTTTTCGACGTTCGTGCAAAGTCTATTGATAAGGAAGGGAAATGTGAGTATACTGTGATGCGTATCTAAATTTAGATATACAAACATAAAAAGTAGGGAGTGCTTTTTTACATTACTAATCAAAAATGGGGGGAGAAAAAATTGAAGAATGTACTTAAGAAAGGAATCGCATTTACATTGGCATTAACATTAAGCGTTAGCAGTGCAAACGTGAGTCTGTTTATTACAAAAGCAAATCAGCAGGCAGAAGAAAAAAGCAATGTTGAAAACAGTAATTTCACAGTTAACAGTGAAACAGTTAAACCGAAAGTTGTAGAGGAAGTTATGTCAGACAGAACAACAGATTCTACTACTTTTTTGCTATCCAATGGTATGAAACAGACAACATACTATTCAGATGACATTTATTTTGAAAATGAAAAAGGCAAATTAGCGGAATATGACAATGAGTTTGTTAAGCTTGATAAAAATGATAAAAAGCAGGTTGTAAATTCAGTAGAAGTAAGTGGAAGTGAAAAAGAAGAATACAGTTATGTAAATAACGAAGGGGATTCAAAGCAGTTTTTACCAAACAAACTGTCAGAGAAAACACCAGTCGTAATGACAAAGGAAAATTATGTAGTATCTTTTGCACCAACAGATGTAAAAGGTGAAGGTGAAGAAGGAACAGAGGAGAATGCCTTATCAGCAAAAACTAAAAAAATAAGCCTTGATTCTAAAACTGTAACAAACGTTTATGATGGAAGCAGGGAAGAGAAGAAGATAGTTGCTAATTATGAAGGAAAGAATGAATCAACGGAATTATCTTATGAATCATTAGAGCATGGATTAAAGGAAACCATTACTTTAAACAATAAACCTGAGAGTAATATTATTTCATTCAACTTTACATTACAGGACAGCTATGCAAAAGTGGATGAAGTTGGTGGAGAAATAACAATATATTCAGATGACGATGACATTGTAGGTGGAATAGAAGCACCTTTTATGAATGATGCAACTAAAAACAATTATTCTGAAGAACTACATTATGAATTAGCAGAGGTGTCAGAAAAAGAGAGTAACGTACATAAGTATATTTTAAAACTTGTAGTTGATGAAAATTATTTGGAAAATGCATCTTACCCGGTGGTGATAGATCCTACAGTTACCTGGAATGGAACAGGGGATTTACCGGAAGCGTATGTTTTGAAAAGTGCGGCAAGTACAAATTATTTTAGCAGCGGCGTGAAGACTTTTTCCGTAGGAAAGGGAAGTCAGGGAGTTTTTCGTACATACTTTAGAGCAATGAAGCTGGCGAACACAGTAAAAAATAAATATATAGACAGCGCAACACTAACAGTATACGAAAATGGAGACAGCGTAAGCGGTTCGACAATTTATGTGAAACCCGTAGCAAACAGTTTTAAGTGTGGAACCGTAAACTGGAACAATCAGCCGGGTGGCACCAGCGCTACGCTTGCATCTTTTAAATCAAAGGGGAAAAAGAACGCAAAGCATGAAATTAACTTAAAAACATGGGCGCAAAATGTTTCCAAAGGTTCAGGTGGTGGAAATAAATGTTATGGTCTTTTATTTAAGGCAAGTAGCGAATCAGCTTCATCGTATGTAAGATTTTATGGGGCAAGAGCAGCAAGTTATGTGCCAAAATTAAAAGTGGTTTATTATGATGCACCGGCTACAGCAACAAGTGTTAAAGCCGTTAGTGCAAGCAACACAGCCAGAACATTTATTGCCGGAGGAGAGTTATTAAATGTTTCATGGAGTGGTGTATCAGCACATGCATTAAGCTATGTTCAGTATAGAATTGAAAATTCATCAGGCACAGATGTAGTGGGCTATTCCGAGTCAACACATATTGGAACTACTGCATCAGGAAGCAAAAACATAAATATAAGCTCTTTAACTGACGGAACTTACAAAATATATGTCAGGGGAGCTGATAAAGCAGGTATAAAAGGAACAGGAAAAGGGGCTACATTTGTTGTTGACAAAACGAAGCCGGTATTTAGTTCTGCAATAATTAGCAGTAGTTCTGCAAACAATTATAAAAGTGAAGCACCATCAGTAAGCTGGAAAGTTACGGAAAAAAATCTAAGTGCCATTCAGTTTAGCGTAAATGGCAGTGCATATAAATATTTGAGTAATCAGAACAGTGGAAGCGAAGAAATAGACAGTCTTGTTTCAGGTAGCGCAAATGCAATAAAAATCAGAGCAGTGGATAAGGCAGGAAACATAAGTGATGTAAAAAGCTTTACATATTACTATGATGAGGACGAACCTGTAATAAGTGCGTCAATTAGTCCTAATACTAATAGTGAAAAAATGGATAACTCAGGGAAAAATCCTATATTGAAATATACAATAAGCGATAAGACATTAAAGAGTTATGAAATAGAATTAAACGATGAAAAGATAAATACCAGTGGTTCATCAGGAGAAGTGGAATTAAAGAATGTTGAAGAGGGAGAAAATGACATTTACATTACATCCATAGACAAGGCAGGAAATGATTCTGAACAGGAACTTTCATATTATAAGGACACAGTAGCACCGGAAAAAGGAACTGTCAGAATAACTCCAAAGACAGGCTTTTTTAATTCAAGTAATCAGATACCGATAGTTAAATGGGATGGAATAACAGATGATAATTTATCATGTGTTCAGGTAAAGATAGACGATGGGGAATATAAAGAGCTAGGAAAAACTTCAAAGGGAGAAGGTCAGTTGCAAAGTGCTGACTTTAAGAAAAATGGAAAATATAAAATTACAATAAGAGGAATAGACAAGGCAGGAAATGTGTCCGAGGAAATCAGCAGTAATTATTATTACGATGCCGCAGATTATGCTTTGGAAGATTATACACCTATAAATGTTTATGCAACAGAACAGATTGGTGGAAACACAATTCTCAGATTTGCAACAAAGAATGAAAAATACCGAGATGATGTGAAGTATCAGGTATACAGATCAACAACACCAAATGTGGTAATTAGTGAAAAAACATTTGTTAAGTCTTATTCATCAAAAGGTTCAATCAGAATATCAGGTGATGAAAATGTAACATACTATTACAAGTTAAGAACAGTGAAAAAAACCGGTACTGAAACATTGTATAGTGATTATTCAGATGAAATAAGTTCTACAACAATAGGAATGGATATAGCAGAAAGACGATTAGGAGAAAATACATTAAATGAATATATGTCGTTAGAAACGTCAAATGGTAGCGGTCAGGTAGAATTATCCAAAGGAAATTTTGTTTATTCTCAGGATGATATATCATTACCTGCACCACAGTTACCAATAAATATTTCCAGAACATACAACTCTAAATCAACAGAAATTACATCTATGGGATATGGCTGGAGACAGGCGTATGATATGTATGTTTCAGAGGTTGGAGATAAAATTTACTATGTGGACGACTCAAATGCTTTGTACACATTTGAAAAAAAGGATGATAAATATATATGTAAAGAGAATATAGATTTATCATTAGAGATAGATGATGACATATTATCCAGAAAAATAGAAAAAGACGGTAAAGTTATAAAGGAATTAGAATTAGACGTTTATTATAAAATTATGGATAAAGACGAAAATATTTATCGTTTTGATGAGTTTGGACGTTTGATTTTAATAGAAGAGAGTAATGGAACTTTTGTCAACATAGAGTACAACAATAAAAACGGAAGAATAGACAGTGTTAATACATCTAAAGGTCAGGTAGTGAAATATTCATATAATGATAATGGCTTGATTAGTAAAATTGTTGCAGCTCCTAATAGTGACAAGTCATACAGTTATGAGTACCAGTATGAAAACAGCAAATTAAGCAAGGCTACATTTGTAGGAACAAATGGAAATAAAATAGATTATAAATATGGTTACGATAATAACAATAAATTGTCAGAAATAACAGATGCAATGGGAAATAAATATTACATTAATTATAATGCAGAACGTATTTCTAAATTTATTTATCCTAACGGAGAATATAATGAGTTTAGTTTTGACAATGATTCAAAACAATCACAGACTATGTCAAAACTAATAAAAGTTAGTAATGGAAAGAAAGTATATAGTGAAGAGTACCATTTTACAACAGATGGTAGAATTACATATAATAAGGATGCACTAGGCAATGTTTCAGCTTATACATACGATAACAATAATAAAACATTAGTGACAAAGAGTACCGACAGTGAAAGTTATTATACATTAGAAGGTGATACAGTAGTTCTGAAATCTGTGGAAAATAGTGAAAACACTAAATATGATACCCATGGTAATATTGTTAAGTCTGTAGATGAAGCCGGAAATGTAACAGAATATACTTATGATTATAGCGATAACTTGTCAGAGGCGGTAAGAAATCAACCTAAAACTGTTAAAACAACAGACTATAGTGGAAAAGTTATTGAAAATTGCTTAAATGAGTATGATAAGTTTGGAAATGTCATAAAAGAAACAGATTACATAAAAAACATTGTAACCATATATACATATGGAGATGATGGTGAAGTGTCAAGTGTTCGTGAATTATTAGGAGAGAACGTAAAGGATAAAGACTTTCAAAATACAGCCATTTCATCAAGCGTTGAAAATACAGAGTATAATGATGATGGAGATGAAACAGAGGAAGAATCACAAGAGGGAACAGTAGAAGAAAAGACTGTTAATATTTATGATGATTTAGGTAATGTTGTATTAGACATTACAAGTAATTCTGAAATCAATGATGATATAGTTTCAAAATTATCAAAGGACAGCAGTGTAAATAATATAAAAGACTGCATTAAAGGAACTAAGTTGGTTGTAAATAAGTATTATTATGACGAATTTTTAAGAACAACTAAAACTACAGAAGTGTCAAGAAAAGGTGTAAGAACTACAGAAAATAAATACGACAATAATGGGAGCGTTATAGAATCAAAAGATGAAAAAGGCAGAATAACGAAGACAACACTTGATTCTATGAATCGTGTTACAAAGACAGAATTAATTGTAGGAAATGATACCAGAGAAGATAATGTTTCATACTCCTATGGAAGCATCAATAGAAATAATGGTATTAAATTAGAATTATTAGAAAATCTAAGTGTTGTGACTACAACAAATAAAAAAGGAGAAATCGTAGGAAAGACTTATACTGATGCATACGGAAGAACAGTTAGAGAAATGAGTTCCGGTCTTTTTGCTGATTATTCATATGATAACAGTGGCAAGCTTTTTACTACCTACGTCAGCGGAGTAAATGAAACAAATATGGATTTGGTGGCAGATGGAGAACTGGAAGTTTCTACATATGATTCAAAAGGAAGATTAACAGCTACAATCAATAATCCTAAAATTGAAGGGAATATAATAAAAGTAGGAGATGACTCCATTGTTACTAAAAATAAATATGATAACGCCGGCAATCAGATATCATCAACAGATGCAATGGGAAATTTAACAGAGTATGAATATGACAATCAGGGAAGAATTAGCAAGGTAATTGAAAATGGAGAGGTTAAAGGAACATACAAATATGATGAATTTAATAAAGATTCTTCAGGAAAGTATAAATCAATAGAAGAATTAGTTACCTATGCTAACGGAGCCGTATCCAAAACAATAACTAATGGTTCTGATCAGATAATGTCAGTGGAAGATGAGAGTTCTGATGGAAATATAAAAACAGAGTATGAATATGACAAAGATGGAGAATTAATAAAGGAAATTTATGCAGATGGCTCATATAAAAAATACGAATATGATATTGATGGAAATCAGATTAAAGAATCAAGCTACTTATCTAACGGTAATCTGACAAATGAAACAGAATCTACTTATGATGATGAGGGACAGCTAATAAGAAATATAGACAAAAATGCCAATACACCATATCGATATACATATTATGAATATGATGATTATGGAAGAAATATATCTGTGGCAGAGGTGAATGGAAGTAGCACTCCTAGCGCAGATGAAATTGAAAAATCAAAATTAAAATATGTTTATAATGTAGATGATGTTATTGAAAAAGTTTATTATCCAAATAATAAATCTGACAAACTAAAAGGCATTAAGTTCAATTATAATAAGGATAAGTGGATTGTATCCATAGAAGGTTTATTTTCAGGAGATGAGGCTTGTAAAATAAGAGAATATATTTATCAGAACGATGGAAAAATTAAGACCATTAAGGATTACAATAACTTTATGGATAAAAGTTCAAATTATATACAAAGAGAATATGAATATGATATATTTGACAGGGTTATATCCATGAAGTATTTCAGTAATTTAGCTGTAGATAACATATTAGAAATGTATAACTACAAGTATGATAAAAATTCACATGTAGTCTACAAAAAAGAAGTCTTTAATTATTCAAATAATAAAAAAGATGAGGAGACAACTTATGAGTACAATAATCTAAATCAGCTTAAGAAATCTGAGAAGAAAGATAACCTGACTTATAAAACTACACTGTCAACCTATGAATATGATAAACTTGGAAATAGAACTTATGAAGGAGTTACTACTAAATATACAGCTGCAAATACGGACGAAAAGCTGGAAGGTAATTTCCATTATAATAGCTATAACAAATTAAACCAGTTAATAAGTTCATACGAAGTAGAATCATCTCAAGGAACAGCAACAAAGACATACCATAAGACTTATAAGTATGACAAGAAAGGAAACAAGATTGCAGAAGTAGATGAGAAGAGGGGAGAAAATTCTACTTTTACTTACAATGTTGATAACCAGTTAATTGATGTTAGTATTAAAAAGAATGGTAAAGATAAATACAGACAGCATAACGAATACAACGGTTCAGGACAGCGAATTAAGAAAATCGACACTACTGTTTCCGATACAGAAGAGAAAACAGAAACTATAAACTACTACTATGAAGGAAGCTTGCTACTTTATACAACAAATGAAAAGGGTGAAAAGACAAGTCAGAATATTGTTGGAGATGCAAGTAATGTTTTTGCAACAATCAGATACACAGATGGACAGTCAGAGTATTTTTATTCTAAAGACATACAGGGAAGTACAACCAACATCATAGATAAAAAAGGAGAGTGTCGCAATTCATATAATTATACAGACTTTGGTGAAACAACCGAAAGAATAAGTGCATCAATAAAAAATGAAGTTTGTTATACAGGCGGTGTGTATGATGAAACCACAGGATTATATTATTTGAATACAAGATACTATAGTCCGGAGGATGGTGTATTTCTAAGTCAGGACACATACCGAGGAGAAGAAAACGATGCAGCAAGCTGGAACTTGTATGGATACTGCGAAGGTGATCCTATAAACTATACAGATCCGACAGGAATGTGGGGCGAAGAGATACATAAGGCATTAACGAAATCGGCATACAATAAGGTTCTTGGTAAGTCATTGTCAAAAAAAGAAAGGAAAAGACTGAAAAATATTGGCTTGAAGCGTTTACAAAAGAATTGTACATTTCCAGATAAACAAAGGGGAACAAATCCTCGATATAAAGATGGTTCATACCATGGACATGGTAATTATGATAAAGTTATGTCAAGGGCATTAAGTGGTGCAAATAAAATTTATAAGAATAAAAATTATGAAGGATGTAGCAGGCAATTAGGAATTGCATTACATACAATTCAGGATTTTTATGCACATAATGTTAAATTAGATGGTGAAGTGGTTACATCCAGAAAGGTGGCAGATGGAGTAGTTAAAGTTTCAGGAGATGGAAAATTCACGTTGGGTAAGCATCCAAAATATATTACAGACAAATTTATTGAAAAATATGAAAAAAAACGTGGAAGCATAGCTGCTGAAGTAACGAAAAAAGAAAAGAAAGGAAAAAAATTAGGGATACACTCAATGACGGCAGATAATCCGTTAGCCTATTTTAAAAAGGGAAAATGGGTATTTGTTAAATCAAGGTGGAGGAATCCAAGGTATAAAAAAGCACGTACGGCTTGTGTGAAATATTTAATGCATTTTGTAAAAAATGAGAATAGAAAAAGTTATAAATTGAAATATTAGTTTTAAGGAGGAATATCATATATGAAGAGTATAAAACAAAACAAGATGTGTATAAGCATTTCATTGATGTTAATACTGTTGTTATGCATGTTTACGGCAACATCAAAAAATATATACGCACAGTCAAAAGACAGTAATGACGTAAAAGCTATCCAGAGCATAATAACAATCCAGAGAAATAAAGGTGCAAAGGTTAGCACAAATTTAGATAATAAGAGACAGTACAAATGGAGCAAGAAAACAGGCAGACTACGAGAAATAAACTGGTATAAAAAAGGACTTAAGGGAAATATTAATTTTAATAAATTAACAGAATTAAGATACATAAATGTAAAAAGAAACAGCCTGAAAAATATTAGTCTAAATAAAGTTGAGAAACTTAAGATATTAATGTGTCAAAAGAACAAACTAAATAAACTATATATTAAAGAAAATAAAAAATTAGATGTTTTAGACTGTTCTAACAATAACATTAAGAAATTAAATGTAGTAAAAAACGAAAAATTATGTGAATTTGATTGTTCTCATAATTCATTAAAGAAGTTAAAAATTAGTAAAAGCATGAAAAAGCTGTTTGCGTTAGATTGTTCATATAATAAAATAACAAAGTTGAAGATTAAGGGATTACATCATTTAGAAAATATTGATTGTAGCCATAACAGATTAAAGCAGTTATGCATAAAAAATATTGGATCTGTTGTTTATTTAGATTGCCAAAACAATAAATTAACAGAATTAAATTACCCTAATGAAAATATTGCAGAATTAAATTGTTCTCATAATAAACTGATATCAATAGATGTAAACTATATGGGGCAATTGAATTGCTCTTATAATAATATAAGAGAATTAAAAGGTGGAAGTAATAGCTTGTCATCGTTATATTGTAGTCATAATCAGATAACAGACATAGATATTGGAAATTTGTTTGAGGATTGGCCGGGAAATTTATATTGTGATCATAATAATATCTCATCTCTTGATTTAACCGGAATTTTAGGAATGGAAAAGGTAGTGTGTGACAAAAAGGTTAAAATGATTGGCGTTGCTAGTGGAACCAAGGTGGTTAGAAAATAGTCTTAATGGCAGAGAGCTTATAATCTTTATAATAAATACTTGGGATTTCAGGATTATAAAAAGTACATAAAACTTTATATACCTCGCAATGTCTTATATATAATGGCATTGCGAGTATTTCAAGTATTTCCTAATCAAATGAATTTCGACTTTAAGTGAATATCGAAGCTTAAATCGGTGAAATAAAAATCGGAAAAACTACGTTAAATTATTATAAACAATTTAACAGGAGGAGAAAACTTATGAAGAACGGAAAACTAAAGAAAGCACCTATAACAATTATATTTTCATTAATGATATTATTTTGTATGTTTACGGCAACATCAAAAAATGTGCATGCTCAAGAGAAAGATATTAATGATGTAAAAGCCATTCAGAAAATAATAACAATCCAGAGAAATAAAGGTGCAAAGGTTAGCACAAATTTAGACAATAAGAAGCAGTACAAATGGAGTAAGAAAACAGGCAGATTGATTGAGGTAAGTTGGGCTAAAAAGAGCTTAAAGGGAAAAATCAATTTCAATAGGCTGACAGGGTTAAAAGATATCATTATTACTAGAAATAAAGTTACAGAAATAAACATAAATAAGTTGAAGAAACTTGAATTTTTAGAGTGTTCCAATAATAACCTAAGGAAGCTTAATATACAAAAGCATAAAAAATTAGAGGAGTTATTTTGTTCCCACAATCGTTTGAAAAAGTTAAAGCTTGACAAAAGTATGCAGGAACTCTCATATGTCTATTGCTCAAACAATAAAATAAATAAATTACATGTTGAGGGGTTAAAGATGTTGGAAGTTCTTGATTGCGATAATAATGGAATGAAGAAGTTAGAGCTTAAGAATCTTGGTGACATTTGTATTTATTGCGAAAATAATAAGCTTAAGAAGTTAAATTTTTCAAATGTTGCAGTTGTAATGTTATTTTGTAGTTATAACAAGATGGAGGCTGTAAACACATACAACGCACAGGTACTTCATTGTTCTAACAATAAAATTAAAGAAATAAAAGGTTCTTTTTACAATATGACATATTTGAAGTGCGATAATAATCAAATAACGGAATTGAACATTGATAAACCATGTGATGAATTTGAAGAACTTTATTGTTAGAACAATAATATTACAAGAATTGATTTTGCAGGAATAAAGAGTATGAATAAAGTTGTGTGTGACAAGAAAGTAGATTTGGCCGGCTTATCAAAAAAAGTCAAAGTTAAAAGAAAATAAAAATTGGAAAAAACTACGTTAAATGATTATAAACAATTTAACAGGAGGACAAAACTTATGAAGAACAGAAAACTAGAGAAGACACCTATAACAATCATTCTATCGCTAATGATATTATTTGGTGTGTTTACAGCAACATCAAACAATGCATATGCACAGTCAAAAGATATTAATGATGTAAAAGCCATTCAGAAAATAATAACAATCCAGAGAAATAAAGGTGCAAAGGTTAGCGCAAAATTAGATAATAAGAAACAGTACAAATGGAGCAAGAAAACAGGCAGACTGCGAGAAATAAACTGGTACAAAAAAGGACTTAAAGGAAAAATTAATTTTAATAAATTAATAGAATTAAGATACATAAACGTTAAAAGAAATAACCTGAAAAATATTGATATAAATAAACTTAAGAATCTTGACGTATTAATGTGTCAAAAAATAACTTGAATAAGTTAAATATTAAAGGCAATACAAAAATAAGAATTTTGAATTGTTCAAACAATAACATTAAGAAACTAAATGTAATAAATAAGGAAAAGTTATCTGGATTATATTGTTCGCATAATTCATTAAAAAAGTTAAAAATTAGTAAAAGCATGAAAAAGCTGTTTGCGTTAGATTGTTCATATAATAAAATAACGAAATTAAATATTAAAGGAGTACGTCTTTTAGAAAATATAGATTGTAGCCATAACAGACATAGATATTGGAAATTTGTTTGAGGATTGGCCGGGAGATTTGTATTGTGATCATAATAATATCTCATCTCTTGATTTAACCGGAATTTTAGAAATGTCAAAGGTAGTATGTGACAAAAAGGTTAAAATGGTTGGCGTTGCTAGTGGAACGAAGGTGGTTAGAAAGTAGAAATTTTACTTATATCATCTAAAAATAAAGGGAGTTGTTTTATGATAGAGAAAAAGATTAAGGGTTATGCAGCACAATTTATTATTTTCTCGATTTTTTATTTGATGATGTTTGGAGTAGGTATCAGTATTATATTTTATAACAAACCAATAGTTGCAATAGTATGGTTTACATTAATATTAACAATCGTATTAACATTTATGTATTATTCATCGACCAGAGTTATTTACAAAGTGGAATATAATGAGAATAATTTGATTTTTTACTCATGTTTAAAGAGGTATAAAACCAATAGGAAAGTAGAATTTCAAGAAAAAACGATTGGCTGTTTTGTTATGTTAAATGGAAGAAAACTGAGATTACCATTTTATACCGGAATACCATCAAAACATACCCAGTATTGGGAAAAGTCAGAAGTAGAATTGGTAAAGAAGTGGATAAATGATTTGTAAAAAGAATGATAGAAAAATACTACAAAGTGGAGAAATAAAAATGAAAATTAAAAGATTATCAATACTTGTGTTGATATTTGCATTGTGCTTATCAGGCTGTGCAAATACAAAAAAAACAAAATATCAATCTGGAAGAGACACTTACCTATCAGTAGGTGACGGACGATTTCAAATGATGAGTAGTTTTGATTACACGATATATGATTTAAAAGAAGATGAGTCTATATTTGATAAAATTACTTTTTATTATGATAATTCTAAAGAGAGTAAATTATATTTAGTTAATGAGAATAATAATTATATGATTATCGATTATAAAAACAATAGCTATAAATCGCATGATAAAAATAATTTATCAAATGAATTGGAAAAAATCTTTGATTCAACAAAAATGATTAAATTACAAAAGATAAATTATGAAACTCTTGGTAGTGATGAACCGGCATTAATAATTGACAATTAGAAGGATTAAATTTGTCAAATAAATAATTAGGAAAGAAGAGTGATAATAATGAACAGAAAAATATTGTTATTAGCAGTAATAGTAGTATCTATTTTGATTTGCGTGTTTAATATTTTAAGTGGTACATTAGATAATTTCTTTTGGAGAACACAGTATACATTAATTTTATTTATAATAGACACAATGCTTATATTATATTTATTATTCACAAGAAGAAGGAAATAGTCTTAATGATAGATAAAACCTTAAAATTTTTATTATAAATACTTGAAAATTTCTGGATTATATAAAGTATTTCCTAATCAAATTAATTTCGACTTTAAGTGAATATCTAAGCTTAAATCGGTGAAATAAAAATCGGAAAAACTACGTTAAATTGTTATAAACAATTTAATAAGAGATAATTCTATATGGCAAAAAATATTTGGGCGAGGTTTAGGTCCAGCTGATTGCTATCCGGTAGCAGATAAAGGTGCTAAAAGAATAACCTATACTAAATCAGTTATTCGTGCTCCACGATAAGCAAACGGTATAATAATGTCAAATACCCAATGAAAAATTAGACGAAGAAAAGGGTTAAAAATGAACTTTGAAAATGTAAATATATAAGTTATGTGATACAAACACTACCCTTGACAGCACATAAAGAATTGTTTGATGCTGATTATTGATGGTAATGAGACTGAAAAAAGTAAGTTTTTATCGTGTAAATAAGTGAGTAGTTCTTAATGAGCTATTAAGGGTAGTAATTTGAATCAGATGTTGGTCACAATTCCAGATTTTATTTATAATTTTTAATATTATGTAGAGGAAGAATTATTGAAAATTATACTGTTTATGAGAAATATATTTACAAGGAAATAACGAAAAGTTTATTAATAACTTTGCACCAAAAGTGATTATTTAGGAAGAATCACTTTTGGTGCAAATTCCCTCAAGGATATAAAGTAAAAAAAGGAGTGTTGTTTGACACTACATGGAATATTAGGAGGATATGAATGAAAAAAATGATTAGAAAAATATATTTGGTGTTTATAATTATACTGTATACAGTATTTTGTTATATATATGCTACTGATGGATTGAAAATTCAACTAGCAAATAAAATACAAAATAACTTCTACGATTATATTAAATATGAGTATAGCCCTGTCAGTACCCAATTATACATAATAGCGATTATTGGTATGATTGTATCAGGACTAATCTTTACAGTTTGTTCAACATATAAGATATATAGATATATAAAAAAATACATACAAAAAAAGAGTTTACGAATAATTGCAGTGTTAATATTTTTAATTATAGTAATACTGTTTTTACATTTATGCAGAAATTATTTTGTTAATGTAAATATGCCTATTGGAGAAGAAATGTGAAATGGTTAATGCAAAAAGGAACAAATAAATGCATTTGTTGATAAAAACTTGCAACAACAAAGAGAAAATGCTTTTTGCTTTAAAACCAATAAAATTCTCTGCTATGAATGGGACCAGAAAGCTTTAGCTTTAAGCAAAAAAATCTTTTGGTATAATAAGTATGGGTTAGCTAGCCATACAAAAAATCAAGGTGAGACATATGCGTATAAGGGAAAAACAGATTATACCCAAATAAATTGTAAAAAAGGATTAAATAGGGCAAATATGTTTCTGTATGAGTGGTTGCATGGAACTAAAAAAAGTTTAGAACTACAGCAAGACAATATCCTATAGGAGATGGTTTAGTAAAATATGCAGATCCAGTATGGAGATAGAAAGAGGGAAATATGGAACAGTTAATAAACATATATAATGAATTTTATGGTGATATTTTTATAACTATTATAAGGATTTTGGTTGGAATTTTACTTATCTTAAGTAAAAAGTATGTGTCTAAAACATTAAAATGTTATGTAACAGTAGTTTACTTTGGTGGGATATTAGGAACGGTTATTCCGTGTTACCTTAATTGCTCTATAAAAGTTATTCTTTTAGGTTTAACTTTTGGGATGGTGTTGGGATACCTATATGTTAAATTTCAAAAAAAAGATTATATGACGGATGGAATATTTTTATTTGTCTATTTTTATGAATTTGTGGGACTTATATTTTTTGTTTTAAATATAAATTTTTCGGAAATATTTAAGATATACATTTATTATGTAGATTATGCAACAATTTATATTTCAATAATTATAGCAGCTATACTATCTGTTGCAATGTGTATAGTTTTACATAAAAAGAAAATTATTGAAGAAATAATTGCAGAAAATAAATATTTCTGGATTGGAAATTATTTTATTATAAGCTTGTTTATAGGAATTAGTAATTTTCCTGTTTACGGACCAGGTGACGGAAAGGAAATGAGTCTGGTACTGTTAAATGTTACAGATGATTTTCAGTTTAGTTGTTTAATGATACTTGAGACTATGATGATGCTTCTATATCGAGAATATAAAAAAACAAAAACAGAAAAGAACAAATTGTTATAATAAACTGTCCATGCCACTTTTTCAGTTGCTTTTAAATTGTATGAGTAATATAATGAAAAAGATAAAATGGAGGTATATATGGCGGTAAAAACAAAAGTTAAAGAAGTTAAGTTGACTGACGAAGAAAAGTATGCGAAAGCGAAAGAACTGACACAGGCTGTTAATTGTCTTACAAGAGACAAGGAAAGAGCAGAAATTTACGGAACAATAGCTAAGAAATATAGAGAGCTGGGTGACTATGAGGACTCGGCTAAGTTAGCTGAAGAGGCAGAGGCTAAGGCAAAAGAATTTAAGAAAAAGGCTGATGCTAACAAAAAGAATGAAAAGAAACCTGATAATTTTCAGGAAGAAGAGAAGAAGAGTAACGGAGTTGTCCGAAAAATAGTTTTAGGAATTATTCTTGTAGTAATAGTTGTTGGAATTGTAGGAGTAATTTTTTCTCAGACAAAACAGGGAAGATATGTTAGAGCTTCATATTATGAAAAGGTTGGCAATTATGAAAAGTCCTATAAGATGTTCAATAATTTAAAGTCTTACAAGGACAGTCAGGATAGAGCAACTTTAAGCAAATATGAATATGGAATAGATTGCAAAAAGAATGATGAATACGAAGTTGCAAAGAATACATTGAGAAGTTTGGGAGATTATAAAGATTCCGAAGCTCAGTTGTGCGAATTGGAACTTAACAATATTGATAAGTCTGAGGTTGGCACAAGTATACTTTTTGGAGAGTATAAGTGGCTTATTCTTGAGAAAAAACAGGGAAAAGCATTTTTGGTTAAGTCAGAACCAATTCCAGGATATGCATACAATGATGAAAATATTAGCGTAACATGGGAAAAGTCATCTCTTAGAAAATTCTTAAATAGTGATTTTATTGATGAAACATTCTCTGAAAGTCAGAAGTCAAAAATATTAGAAACAAGGATTTCAATTCCCCTTAATAGTCAGTCTAAGACAAAGGGTGGAAAGGAAACAACAGATAAGTTGTTCATGCTTAATGCTGAGCAGGCAAACAGATATGAAGAAATCCTAAGTAATTATACAAGAGACTGGTGGCTTATTGATGCGGGTATCAGCGACAATACAGCTCAGTTCGTATCTAACGGCAAGGTCATGGATTATGGTTACGAGGTATCAAGCCAGAATATTAACATTCGTCCGGCAATGTGGATTCAGTATAAGTAAAACAAATAAATTTTTAGAAAAAAACGACGTTTATGTCGTTTTTTTTGACGCTTGTGCAAAAAGTATTGACCATACCAAAAAAGGGGGGTATAGTAGCAACAGTTTTAAAGCTTTAGAATTTAAAATAAGAGAAGAGGAGTTATAAAAACAAATGAAAAGAATTTTGAAAAAAGGAATAATAGTTTTGACAATCTTAGGTTGCATAGGTTCAACAACAGTGATGGCGTCAGAGAAGAATAAGGTGGCTGTCGATAAAAAAAACAAATGTGAATGGTATATTGATGAGAAAAGTGGCATTATAGCTAAGACGGTTGATAAAATTATAAGCTCAAACAATAACATAGAATCGCATTTAAAAGAGGAAGAAATTGTTGTGGATCCAAAAGATGATGAATCAAAGACTCAGTGGAATGGTATTGCCACATATAATGTTTCTAAAATGAGTGCAAGAAAAAGAACTGTAGTGGAGTCAGGTAGTGATAGAAGCGGTACTGCTAAGATTACATTAAAAATATGGTATGAATTATCTGAATATAGGCAACAAGAATATGGACGCATTAGCAAGGTTATAGGAAAGGTTAGTGGATGTAATGGTGGAATAAGGCTGGGTTCTGGTGTGACATTAGTTAAGTGTTCATACACGGTTGGACAAGATGGTTTTACAAAGAAAGATGGATACAAGGAATTTAGTAAGTCAGGAAGTGGAAAGACTATACTTGGAAAGAGCTTTCAATATGAGCCACCGAAATCCTGGAAGGCAGTTTTAACAGAACATAGTTGCAATATGGGAGCCAATCAGACAATTGTTTTGAAAAGAGGAAAATCTTCATGGAGTTACACGCTTGATTGTAAATATTAAACCAATATATAAATTGACTTGTGTATAAATTATAATATAATTGTTAGGAAAGGAGAAAAAATTATGAAATTCAAAACTACATTATCAAGTTTAATTTTGGCAGTTGCAGTAATAGTTGCACAATATTTAAATTATAAGATTGAATCAAAGGTAAGTCTTACATATAATTCTACATATGAATTTGTATGGTGTTCAATTATTATGTTGGTTTTAGGACTTATAGCGGGCATTAATATAATTTGGATTTTACATTCTGAAAATACCATTGAAACAATTATAGCTATTGCTTTTCAGGTTATAGCAGCAGTTGTGGGATTTGAAGCATTGAAAATTATAACATTTGTACCGCTTATGATAATAGGTGTGTATATTTGCATATTAGTATTGCAGAAAAATAAAAACAAATAAAAAAGATGTGATAATTCACCGGTTTAATCAGATATATAATCTGAGATTTAAACATTAAAGTGAATTATCACATCTTTATTTTTCGTAATCTATTACGCAGCGTTCACAGGCATTAACGATAATTGTGTTGCCGAATTTGTCGTAGCGTTTGAATTCGTGACCATATGCTTTATGAACATGACCATGCACAAAATATTTTGGTTTATATTTTGTCATAATTTCCTTAAACACACTGAAACCTGTATGCGGCAAATCTTCTCCATCATTAATTCCCTTGGCAGGTGAATGACAAACCAAAATATCAACACCACCTTTCAGGAAAAGCTTACGCTTAAGTTTGGCGTAGCGGCGTCTCATTTGTCTTTCTGTAAACTGGAAAGTTCCCGGACGGTAACGCATTGAACCACCAAGTCCCATTATTCTAATTCCGTTGTAGACAATCAAATCGTCATCAATACACACGCATCCCTCTGGAGGTGTTGAAAGATAACATTCGTCATGATTACCATGTATGTAAAGAACTGGAACGTGAGATAGTGTTACAAGAAATGACAAATACTGTGGAGCCAAATCACCACAAGATATTATCAAATCAATATCTTCTAATTTATCAGGTGAGTAATAATCCCAGTAGTATTTGGATTCCTCGTCTGATATAAATAAAATCTTCATATTAGTCCTCCGAACTTATTTTTAAGAAACCCCATTGTTTCTTTTGGCTATTGATTTACACCTTGCTGCATTGCAACAGGTTTTGCTTCTTCTTCAAGTTCATCAATAACAGGTATCTCACCGATAATATTGTCCGAAAGCCAGTCCATTGTAATAATGTCATTTGGTGAGAGAGTTTGGTTTTCACCATTTTTTATTGTTTTGTCCTGTGAATAAATAATTCCTGAAAATGGATTAAAATCACCGGAGCGAATTGTTTTTGTTAATAGATTTATTAATTTTTTAATGCCCTCAGGTAACCATGGAGAACTAATTACTTCAATTGCGTTTTCAGCCATGCCCCACCAGTAGTTAATTGCCTTTACATTCTTTGAGTCATCTGCTTTCCATGTACCATTAAGAATGGCTTCTATAAGCTGCTCATAGAATTTTCCCCAGTTATATATTGGAATGGCAAGATTCCAAATACTGTCAGGATATGACATGTATAAACCGTAGTATCTTGTTCCGGCTTCTGGAACAGACAAATCTTTGTCGGAAACGCAGTCAGGCTGTAATTGTTTAATCTGTTCTTCAACGTCAACGTCTTTTAAACAGCTCCAAAGCAGATGAATTTTTGCTCTTGGGTTAGTCATTTTTACACCCTGTGCAAATGAGTTAATATTGGCAATTGTTCCGTATATAGGATAATCGGCAATGTATACAATTTTGTCATGCGCTGCCATTGAACCGGCAACTGCACCCATAATGAATTTAGCTTCATGCATTCTTGCGTAGTATGTTCTCATTGAAGTATGAGGGTCATGCAGTGAGCAGTTTAGTATTGTAATTTTTGGATTAGCAATTGCAGCCTTTAAGCTTGCCTGAGAAAAAGTTGGCGATGTTGTAAATATTACATTGCAGCCATTGGCAATGGCATCATCAATTGCCTCTTCAATATTGTGTGAATTAATACTGTCATAGTATACGGTAGTTACATCATCAGGAAAAACTTCGTTAAGGTGCAATCTACCTAACTCATGGGAATAGGTCCATGCACTGGATGCTGAAGTTTTTTCATAAATAAATGCTACCTTCAAATGCTTTGCACCCGGTGTCAAAAGCTTTGTTAAAACAGAAGCTTTTTTGGTTGAAGCAGTCATTCTTAAGTCAACTTCGGTATCTGACATAAGCTCAAACTCAGAGAAATTTGAATTAATTAATTTAGTTAATTCACTGTCTGACATTTCTAAAAGTTCTTTATAGCCATATAGTTGTGTAAACGCTAGGAAAGCATCGCCACAAGTGATTTCCTTAAGATTTTCGCCACCGATTTCATCATATTTGGATTGAAAAGTTAGAAACAGCGAGCGAAAATCTATTCTTTCGTTATGGCTCCAAACTTCTCCAGGCTTTTTGCCTACAACAGTTTGCAATTTTTCAAAACTTCCTAGTTTTGAAAAATATAAGTAATTGATTTCTGACAAACTATAGAAATCAACAAATTCATAATAAAGTTTAACATCATAATCATCTGTTTTTTTCGGTAAAATTCTTGTTACCTGTCCCATTACGGAAACTGCATCGTAGTATTTTAAAACGCTGACACGTTTATTTCCTTCTAAAACATAGAATTTGTTCATGTATTCATAAGCAATAATAGGATCGGTAATTCCTTCTTCCTGTTGGGCTGTGCAAAGTGTCATCCACTTGGAAGCAAACTCGGAATTAGGGTCGAGAATAGGCATAAAGTTGCTGGAAAAAGAATTGCTTCTTCCGGCAGTTTTGGTACCTACCACCTGTGCTAATGGAATCTGAACTAACCCAAGAGATACTTCTCTGTAACTTTTGGTTGTATGCAAAATATCATCAAGAACTTCAAGAGTTGGACTTTCTCCAGCCATAAGTTTTGACTGATAGTCTTTTTTCCCAATTTTAGCTGCCTGTACATAATCTGAATAAGACATAGAAACCTTCCTTTCAAATAAAAACAACTCTAAGCATAAGCAAAGAGTTGTCTGGTGTCATGTTAATTAATTTTTTCTGAGATAAACACTTACACTTGTACTTTGGTAATATGCTATAAGTGTAATACTCTTTGTTTTCCACCAATGCTCAGCGGAACCATTTGAATATGTTCTTGCAAATGTATAATTTCCGTATGTACCTGAAATGTTAGAAACTATAGCATCATAAGAATCCTTTGAAAGTTTCCCATACTGTAAACGCACTTCATAAAGCTTACCTTTTTCGTTAAGTACATACTGAAGTAGAGCGTTAGAATCAGTAGGAAGAACTTGTGCACCAAAGTATTCAGGTGGATTCTTCTCGCTGAATTTGTATGTAAGATATGCGACTTTTCCATCTGAAGAAGCTGCGTATGAACCATCCTGAGTACCTTTCTGTTTCTTTTCATAAGAAGAAATAGATTTACGTTTACTGCCAAACTTAACATCAGTTAAATTCTTAATGGATTTACTAATTGTTTCATCCTGTGAACCTTCTGTTGACATTACAGATACTGAATCAGGTGATGAATTGCTGCTGCTAGTATCTTTATTCTTAAGTTTTGGTATAAAAATTATTAGTAATGCAACAACTATAATCATTATTGTAAATATAACGATATATGTTATATTTTTGTTCGTTGTTTGTTTTGTATCGCGCATTTGCCGCCTCCTTAAAGCTAATCTTTACATAATTTTAGCATAAAAGGTCAATAAGTTAAAGGTAAAAAGCAAAAGTATGTTGATAAAAAATAAGAATTTGTTATAATTAAAGGGTAGTACCTATTACTTATAAGTCTCTCCTAAGACTCATAAGTATACTAACATATTTTTCAGTCCGGAACGGTTAATGGCAAGGGGGCCTTAACCGTTCTTTGCTGTTAAAGGGAAAATACAAATGTAGGAGGGCAATATGAAGACAGCTTGGTTGGTAGTAAATGGATATTTGAAAAGTGAAAAGTTTGAAGAAATATATAGTTGGTTAATTGAAGCAGCAAAGGAAAGAAACATTAATTTGAAAAAGTTGCCTAATGACCAGCTTGATTCAATTATTCCGGCAAATCCTGAAAATATAAACTGGAGAGAAAGACCGGAATTTGTTTTGTTTTGGGATAAGGATGTTAATTTGGCAAGAATGCTTGAGAGAGAAGGCTTTAGGGTATTTAATAATGCAGATGGAATTGAGGCGTGCGATGACAAGGCGCTAACTTTTATCCGCCTAAAAAACAAAAACATAAAAATGCCAAAAACTTTTATTGCACCAATGACATTTGATAAGGAATATAAAGATTATACTTTTTTACTTCAGGTTGAAGGAAGCCTTGGCTATCCTATGGTGATTAAGGAGAACAAAGGTTCTTTTGGTGAACAGGTATATTTGGTAAATAGCTATTATGAAGCAGTTGATAAAATAAAAGAAATAGGGCATCATGAGTTTATCATGCAGGAGTTCATCGAAAGTTCTAAGGGTAAAGATGTTCGAATACACGTTGTAGGTGATGAAATTGTTACGGCAATGGAGCGTGTAAATGAAAATGATTTCCGCGCCAACATAACTAACGGTGGTAAAATGAAAAAGTACACACCAACTAAAGAGCAGGCACAGATGGCTATAGATGTATGCCGCGAACTTAATTTAGATTTTGCAGGTGTGGATATCATGTTTGGAAAAGAGGGAGAACCGGTTCTTTGCGAGGTGAACTCCAATGCTCACTTTAAAAACATATATGACTGCACAGGCGTGAATGTAGCGGAGAGTATTTTAGATTATATTGTTAAAAGTATTAAAGATTAGCATTGAAATTAAATGAGTGGAAAATTGATGCTATACATATTAGTAAGCCAAGATTTATATTTGAAGTAAATAAGAAAAAGATTCAATTTATTAATAGAAACTTAAAATTAGTTGATTAATATAGGAGGAAACATTCCAAAAAATGAGCGACATTGGCTGGGTGATTTATTCAAGAGAAGATGCAGAAAAAAATAAAGGTTTTATCAGAATGCTTAAGGAAGATTTCGACCAATATAATGTTGAACTTAAGCTGGTTATTTTAGAAGAAATTGATAAACCAGAGGTGTTTGTAAAGAATGCAAACATTGATTTTGCAATAAACAGAAGCAGAAATTCCTACATTGCAGAACTTCTTGAGAAAAGAGAAATAAGAGTTTTTAATAACAGCATGGTTACAGACATTGCTAATAACAAAGGCAAAAATTACAAATATTTGGAAGGCATAGTTCCTTTTCTACCAATAATTTATCAGGGAGAAGTAATTGGTAGCCGTGAAAGCATACAGGATTTTACTTATCCTTATGTAATCAAAAGTTGCTGTGGACATGGTGGAAGTCAGGTGTTTTTAGTACATAATGAAGATGAGAAGAAACAGGCACTTTCTAAGATAAAGGACGAGTATGTTATCCAAAAACTTTGCTCCGACATTGGAAAAGATGTTAGGGTATATGTTATAGGAAACAAAATTGTTAAGGCTGTTTTAAGAACTTCAAAAGAAAGCTTTAAGAGCAATTATAGTCTTGGTGGAAGTGCCCGGGAATATAATTTAAATAATTATGAAATTGCTATGGTTAAGCAGATTTTAAACAAATTCAAAATTGATTATGGTGGAATTGATTTTACATTTCATAATGGAAAGGCTGTGTTTAATGAAATTGAGGACGCAGTGGGAGCAAGAATGCTTTACAGCGTTTGTGACATAGATATTGCTAAGTTATTTGTAGATTATATTATAGGTGAGATATCATAAATAATATTCCAATATGGACACTCGTTAGAGTTAAAAGAAAATAAAAATGGAGATATTAAAATGGAAAAAAGAAACTTTTTTCAAAGGCTGACAGGTCATTTTTTTACAATAACAAGACACAGACATCAGGTAATTAAACATTGTAAAAAAGCTGGTATATTGTGGCAGGGACTTAGACATGACTTGTCTAAATATACGCCAACAGAATTTATTCCGGGAGTTAAGTTTTATACAGGACACAGAAGTCCTAACGAGGGCGAAAGGGAAGTTTTTGGATATTCAAAGGCTTGGATGCACCACAAAGGACGTAATCGTCACCACTTTGAATATTGGGTGGATTACAATATTGAAACCCATAGAAATGAACCAGTGGAAATGCCTTACAATTATGTGGCTGAGATGTATTGCGACAGATTGGCTGCCAGCAAGATATACAATGGCAAGAAATATAAACAGACGGATCCCTTAGACTATTTTAGTAGAAGAAAACCTCACAGAAGCATTAATTTGAAAACAAGGGATGAAATTGAAAAATTGCTTGTTATGACTGCAGAAGCCGGTGAGGACGAGGCATTTAAGTACATTAGAAAGAGACTTAAAGAAGAAAAGAAAATTAAGGGAAAGAATAAAGCAGGACATTAGATAAGCAAATTAAAGGCCAGAGAAAGTAAGAAAATATATAAGAAAATAGATCACTGGAAAAGTAAGAAATCAAGTAAACAAAGAAAAAATAAGGAAATAAAACTATGAATAAGAAGAACATACCAATAGTGACAACAATTTTGATAATTATAAATATTGCCGTGTTTCTAGTAATGGAGTTCACAGGCAGCACTGAAAATACTCAGTTTTTATATGAACATGGCGCAATGTACTGGCCGGCTGTTTTGGAAGATGGCCAGTGGTACAGATTGATAACCCATATGTTTGTACATTCAGGTGCCAACCACATAACAAATAATATGTTTATGCTTGGAATATTGGGCTATCAGATTGAAAAAGAATATGGACCAATTAAGTATCTGATTACTTATTTTGTAAGTGGTATAGGTGGCGCGGTATTGTCGGCTTTAATTGAAATGAGTTTAGGAGAAGCTGTTGTTAGCGTAGGTGCTTCAGGCGCAATATTTGGAATATTCGGAGTTATGCTTGTTATGATTTTCAAAAACAGACAAAGAATGGGACAGGTGTCTGCACCACGACTTATTATTTTATTTGTTTTGATGGTATTTGGAAATATGGAAGAAGGTGTGGATGTAATGGCGCATCTTGGCGGAGCATTAATTGGTGTGGCAATGGGATTTTTGCTATATCGCATTAAAGACAGAGGCAGATATTTTAATTTGTAGTAGAAAAAATATTTGGATGCTTTTGACACCCAAATTATATATGATAAAATTATAAAAAAGATTAGGAGGCATAACATGAGTGATTGTATTTTTTGTAAAATAGCAGCAGGAGAAATTCCTAGCACTGCGCTATATGAAGATGACAAGGTAAAGGTGATTTTTGATGCAGGTCCGGCAACATTAGGACATGCTTTGGTTTTACCAAAAACACATGCAGCAAACGTGTTTGAGATTGATGATGAAACACTTGCACATGCTCACATTGTTGCAAAGAAAGTGGCAACAGCCCTTAAAGAAGCAACAGGTTGTAAGGGTATCAATATCTTACAGAACAATGGAGAAGTAGCAGGTCAATCAGTGTTCCACTTGCATATTCACATTATTCCAAGATATGATGAGGATGATGCAAACATTAAGTGGACACCTGGCACACAGGACACAGAAGGTTTAGAAAAAATTGCCGCAAAGGTTAAAGAAATATTGAAATAGTTATTAATAAAAAAGCCCTATGTTATATTCTGATATGAAGTTAAATTATTGTATGCATATCAGTTTTAACATAGGGCTTATATTTTATTTATATTATTTTATTTGCTCAAATCTTTTATTAAGCCAACAATTTTTTCAACACCACCTGTACCTGATGATTTTGACATTGCTTCAATGTATGTGTCCTTGTTGTCAAAGACTTTATGTACTGTTGAAATCAAATCATCTTTTGTGGCTACATCTTCATCTAGAACTTCACTGAAGCCCTGCTTCTTATAAGAGTTTGCGTTTAATATCTGGTCACCACGACTTGCATTAGCGGAAAGTGGAATTAGAATATTTGGCTTGTTTAATGCTGAAATCTCGCAAATGCTGTTGGCACCGGCTCTTGATATAATTATGTCTGCCATTGCAAAGAAATCTTTCATTTCTTCACTGATATATTCAAACTGAGCATAACCTTCTGTACCATTAAGAGATTCATCTACCTTGCCTTTTCCACAAAGATGTGCAACCTGAAAATCTTTAAGAAGTTCAGGTAAAGCAGCTCTAACAAGTTTATTTACCTTCTCGGCACCAAGGCTACCGCCTGTTACCATAATAACAGGCTTGTTTGCAGTGAAACCACACATGTCAAGAGCTGTGATTTTATTTCCTGTAAATAACTCTGCTCTTATAGGTGAGCCTGTGTGAACAGCTTTCTCGCCTAAATACTTAGCAGTTTCAGGAAAGTTATGGCATACTTTTGTTGCCTTCTTTATGGCAAGTTTATTTGCAAGTCCCGGTGTCATATCTGATTCGTGGATAATTACAGGAACTTTGTATTTGGCTGCAGCAAAGACTACAGGAACTGTAACAAAACCCCCTTTTGAAAATACAATATCAGGTTTAAATTTTCTGATAATTTTCTTTGCCTGAAAATAGCCTTTCAAAACTCTAAATGGATCTGAAAAGTTTTTCCAACTAAAATAACGTCTAAGTTTACCTGAAGAAATTCCCTGGTAATCCAAGCCGGCATCTTCAACTAACTTAGTTTCCATGCCACCTTCAGAACCAATATATTTAATTTCAAAGCCTGCCTCTTTAAGCTGAGGTACAAGGGCAATGTTTGGTGTAACATGTCCTGCTGTTCCACCACCGGTTAAAATAATCTTTTTCATAGTATTCACCTAGTTTCCTTGTTCTTTATTATATTTTTTAATTTGTTTTTTGATTTCCTGTGTAGTTTTTCCATTTAAAGTCATGTTCATTAAATCAGTAGCTCTTGCCACAGAATCTTTATCCTGTAAAACAGTTGCAAGATATGTTCCTGTATAAGTACATAAGTCTTTTGAAGGAGTACCGATTACACCAAATGACATAATGTTCCAACCGTCAGAACCACCATCTTTTAATAAATTAATTGATGATGAAATATCCATGTCAGTTGTAAAACTGTTTTCGATAGCATCTAAAATACTATTATAATGAAGCAATGTTGTGCCGCTTAATGCCTTTTTCTCAATGGCTTTAAGAACCTTAACCTGATTTTTGTTTCTTTGCATATCACCATTGCCGAATGAATGACGCTCTCTTGCATAAGTAAGGGCTGTGGCACCATCCATTTTCATGTTACCTTTAGTGTATGTGTATTTCTTACGTTCTTTTGTTTCAGTATCACCGTATGAAGCATAAGTTGTTGTACTGAAAGGTTTATCAACCTTAACAGTAATGCCACCCATGGCATCAATAAGTTTGGCAAAACCTGTAAAGTTAAGCTTTACATAATGATAACGGCTGCTTGAAATTTTGAATCCATATAAAGATTTTAATGTGTCCATTAAAGCTTTATTGCCTGGATTCCATGAAACCTCACTTGCCCATTGCCAGTCACTAACAGTAGCAGCAGTTCCGTCTGCTTTCTTAGCCGTGCCTTTTCCATATAAACCAACGTGTGTTAATTTGTCGTATGAATCAGGGGCAACGCATTTTGCCTTTACTTCTACATAATAATCTCTAGGAGTTGAAACCATTAAAACGTTGTGAGTTTTTGGATTTACAACTGCTAAAATATTTGTATCAGAACGTCCTAATGACTTCCTGTTAAATTCTCCAAAAGTATCATTTGCAGAAACGAAAACTACAAATGGTTTATTATCTAGCTTTTTACCGTTAGTGAATTTAGAAAAATCACGGAAAAGGAAAAAGCATGCAAGTGCCAATAAAATAATTACAATAACTGAAATAATCTTCCCAAATGTTTGAGCGTTTTTAGACTTCTGTAATAAGAAGAAAACTAAGCCTAAAAGTACAAGAAGAATAAGTATTGTTACACCAACTATTGTAGGTGTGATAAAAGCAAAGTCTTTAGTAAGGAATAAATAAACATCAGTAATTGACAATGCAAGCTGAATTAGCACTAGAACAATCCCGACGATTTTTCCTGCCTTTGAACCTTTAGTTGGATCTTTAGCCTTTACACTCTTTTTACTACCGGAGTTTGATTTGGCATGATTTTCTGCTGATGTTGTTTCAGAGCTATATCCGTAATAGCCGGCTTTTGTATCTGATGAATTTTGTTTTTTACTCATAAGTACCTCCTAAATTCTTTTATAGAGTAACATTTTAATTTTTAGTAAAAGCTAAATAATCACTTTATTTGAAGAAGTGATTAAAAAACTTTAGCCATATAATTGTTTGTATCTGTTATACGAAATAAAATGCATATTTATTGAGCAAAATATAAATAATTCATTCAAGTATATTCATTAATATTTCATTCAAATTAAAATGCGTTGAAAAACTATCAAAAATTGTTCCTGACAGTTCGCAAAATTCGGTCTAATTATACTACATATTTATAAAAAAACAAAGTATAACAGTCTACCTATTATACGGTCAGGGTGGTAAAATTGACAAATAATAGTGGCTTTGGTAAAATTATAGAATATTATGAGCTGGCGTTGCGGACTTTGAAACTGATGCAAGCCAGCTTATGTTGTAGGAGAAAAAATGAAACAGTCAAGAGCGTTTAGAAGAATAATAGTATTATTGTTGCTTGCAACAGTAATAACTGTACAGACAATAGTATTCTGGTATTGTTGGGATAATCATTACAGCGGTGGAATGGACAGAGGCTTTTTCTTTAAAGGTCATATGGTGCTGTTGTTTGTATATGCTTTATTGTTTACAGTGTTCTGTCAGGTGTACGGAGCATTTAAGTTAGGAAGACTTAAGTATTCGGATTTGGTATTCTCGCAATTACTTGCATTGTTATTTACTAATGTAATAATGTATTTGCAGATTTCCATGTTAAGTCTTAAATTAGTAAATCCGGCACCTATTATCGGGATGAGCTTTGATAATATTTTATGTTGTCTCATTTGGGCGGCAATAGCCATGTTGGTTTACAAATGGTTATATCCACCAAAAGACATGTTATTAATATATAGTGATAGGGATCCGGATAATTTAGTAAAGAAAATCAAAATAAGAGAAGATAAATATCACATTAAAGAGTCAATTCATTGTGATGAAGATTTTTCAAAAATAAAAGAAGCCATTTTGGGACATTCAGCAGTATTGCTTTGTGACATACCAAGTGGAACAAGAAACTCATTTATCAAACTTTGTTATATGTATGATAAGAGAGCATATATTACACCGAAGTTATCAGATATTATTATCATTGGTGCAGAACAGAATAATTTATTTGACTCGCCATTATTGGTAACTAAGATAAGAGGACTTAAGTGGGAACAGGCTTTTGTGAAGAGAATTATTGATATTGTCATTGCCTTAATCTTATGTATACCAACAGTTATTATTACTGTGATTGTTGCAGTATGCGATTTGATTTGGGACAGAGGACCGGTTTTCTACACACAGCCAAGACTTACGGTTAATGGAAAAGTTTTTAAAATATTAAAGTTCAGAAGCATGAAAGTTGACTGCGAAAAAGACGGCGCACGTTTAGCAGCCAAAGATGATGACAGAGTTACTAAGGTGGGAAAAATATTAAGAGCAACACATCTTGATGAATTACCACAGGTGTTTAATATCCTTTCAGGTAAGATGTCAGTTGTAGGTCCAAGACCTGAACGACCTGAAATAGCAAAACAGTACGAGGAAACAATTCCTGAATTTTGTTTCAGATTAAAGGTAAAAGCAGGGCTTACAGGATATGCTCAGGTATACGGAAAATATAACACAACACCTTATGATAAATTGAAGTTGGATATGTATTATATTCAGCATTATAAGATTTGGACTGATATTCAGTTAATATTAATGACCTTTAAGATTATGTTCATGAAGGATAATACTGAAGGCGTGGACAAAAATCAGAAGACAGCAATTATAGATAAGAAATAGGTGATTTATATGACAGAGAATTACTCAGTGCTAATGTCAGTTTATATAAAAGAAAAACCTGAATATTTAAAGGAGGCCATTACCAGCATTCTTAATCAGACAGTAAAAACTAATGATTTTGTAATTGTATGTGATGGCCATCTTACAGAAGGCCTGAATAAAGTTATTGCAGATTTTGTAACAACCTATTCAGGCTTATTCAATGTTTACAGGCTTGAGCATAACATGGGGTTGGCAAAGGCACTTAACAATGGAATATTACAATGTAAAAATGAGATAATCGTTAGAATGGATAGCGATGATGTAAGTATGCCTGATAGAGTTGAAAAGCAGATGAAGGCAATGAAGGAAAAAAATGCAGATATAGTTGGCTCTAACATAATTGAGTTTGTGGGAGATATTAGTAACACCGGAAACATGCGCGTGGTTCCTGAGAATAATGAAGAAATAATTATGTTTGCAAAAAACAGAAGTCCTTTTAATCATCCATCAGTAATGTACAAAAAATCAGCAGTAATAGAAGCCGGCTTTTATGAGGATTATAGATTTTTCGAGGATTATAATCTTTGGTGTACAATGTTAAACAAAGGCTACAAAGGATATAATGTTAAGGAAAATCTCCTGTATATGCGTGGTGGCAGTGAAATGTACAAGAGACGTGGCGGTGTTTCTTATGTAAGGTATATTTACAGATTCAGAAAACATTTGAAAAAGATAGGATTCATATCTATGGGAAATTTCCTTACAAGTGTATTAACAAGAAGTATTGTAAGTATTATTCCTAACGGCTTAAGAGCTACCTTATATGGAAAGACATTAAGAAAGTAGTAGGACAATGAATAAAGAAGTTTTAAAAGTTTTTTTCAAACCATTAACGTGGTTTAACAAGGCTATAAAAAAAGACGAAAAGCTAATATTTTTCTATACTAACTTAGGCTTTAGAGATAATGTTAAGGCTTTTTATGATTATTTAATAAGAAAGAACTATAACGATGATTACCGGATTGTGGTAAGCAGTAATGATTATGAAAAATATATTGAAAGCGCTCCTACTAATGTTACATTTGTGGGAAACAAGCAGGGCATTAAGTATTTTCTAAAATCAAAATACGCTTTTTACTGCTTTGGTAAATATCCAATAAAACCTAGTAAAAATCAGACAGTTGTTAATTTGTGGCATGGCACACCTTTGAAGAAAATCGGAAATTTGGAAAAAGGATTAGAGAAAATAGACTATAACTTTTTTACCATTGTGGCTGCAAGTTCGCCATTGTATAAACCAATTATGGCAAAGATTTTCGGCTGCAATGAGGAACAGGTACAAATACTTGGAAATCCAAGAAATGATGAGCTATTTATACCAAACAAAAAAGAAGATGAATTGTTGAAAAAGCCAAATGAGAAATTAATTTTGTGGCTTCCAACATACAGAGAATATAATGATGATTATATTGTTTCGGTTTTAAAGAAAACTCAAATTGAAGAGTTGAATTCAAAATTAAAAAAATCAAACATTAAGATGGTTATAAAAATGCATCCACTTCAAAAAGCTGATGCTTACAAAGAAAAGCACAGCAACATTAAATTCATGACACAAAAGGCACTTGAGAAGAAAGGTCTAAGTGTGTATGCACTGCTTAGAAATGCAGATGCGCTTATTACTGACTACTCATCAGCTTACTTTGACTATATGCTTCTTAACAGACCGATTGCTTTTACAGTTGAAGATATTGAAGAATATAGAAAGAAGCGAGGTTTTGTATTTGATAATCCATTTGAATACATGCCAGGTGAGAAGATTAATTCCTATGAAGATTTGGAAAAATATGTGGTGAATGTGGCAGAAGATAATGATGTTTTCGCAGCAGAACGAGAGAGAGTTAATATGATTATAAACTCTTACAATGACGGCGAAAGCTGTCAGAGAGTGGAAAAGAAAGTTTTCGGAGGTATTAAATGAAAAAGGTAAAAGACATACTGAGAAAACTAATGCTGCTTTACAAAAGATTTTTATATTTTCTGGCAAAACTCATAGAAAAAAGAGATGACAAAATGGTTGTGTTTGAGTCTTTTCAGGGAAGAAATATTTCGTGTAACCCAAAGGCGTTGTATGAAGAAATGAAAAATAATCCTAAATATAAAGATTACACACTGGTTTGGTCTCTTAGAAATCCTAACAGAACAGATGTGAAAAACGCTGTTAAGTTTGAAAGTTTTGGCTATTACAGAGCCTTGGCAAAAGCAAAATATTGGATTTTTAATTCAAATCCAAGAATGTTTTTGAAACCTAAGGCTGACCAGATTTTTGTTCAGACATGGCATGGTACACCTTTGAAAAAAATAGGTCTTGATGTGGAAAAGCAGGGAAACGCATTAACAAACAAGTCTCAGATGAAAAATATTTATGTGGAGGAATCAAAGAAAATAACTTACATGATTTCACCATCTAAGTATTGTACAGATAAGTTTATTTCGGCATTTAATATGAAAAATGTGTCTAAAGAGAACAATGTGCTGACAACAGGCTATCCAAGAAATGACTATCTTTTTAAATTTACAAAAGACCAGTGTACTAATATAAAGAAAGAACTAAATATACCAACAGATAAGAAAGTTGTACTTTACGCACCCACATTCAGGGATAATCAGTACAGTGCAGCAGAAGGTTTTAAGCTGGCTAACTATATTGATTTTAAGGAAGCGTACAAAGAACTTGGTGATGATTATGTAATTTTATTTAGGGCACATTATTTTATATCAAAGAAACTGGATGTAAGTGAGTATAGAGGCTTTGTTTATGATGTATCTTCAGTTGAAGATGTAAACACTCTTTATGCCATAAGCGATATGCTTATTACAGATTACTCATCGGTATTCTTTGATTATGCTAATCTGAAAAGACCAATTGTTTTCTTTATGGCAGATTATGACGAATACAAAAATAAGACCAGAGACTTTTATTTTGATGTGAAAGAGTTGCCTGGTCCGGTAGTGTTTAATCAGCAGGAAACAATGGCGTATGTTAAGAAATTCATTGACAATTTTGTCATTGATGATAAATATAAAAAGTTTAACGAGAAGTATAATTATTTAGACGGACCTGATGTCAGTAAAAAAGTGCTGGATATGATAATAGAAAATTAGTATAATTGTTGTGATACTATGGGTTCGTTAAGATTATACAATCACACGAATGCAGAAATGGAGGAAGAATACGTGAAACGAGTTATAACATATGGAACATTTGATATGCTTCATTATGGACATATTAATATTTTAAGAAGAGCAAAGGAAATGGGAGACTATTTGGTAGTAGTGCTTTCAACAGATGAATTTAACTGGAACTCAAAGCAAAAGAAATGTTACTTTACTTATGAGCAAAGAAAGCAGGTACTTGAAGCTATCAGATATGTAGACTTAGTTATCCCTGAAAATAACTGGGATCAGAAGATTTCAGACGTACAGGACTACAAGATTGATACTTTTGTAATGGGTAGCGATTGGGAAGGCAAATTTGATTTCCTTAAAGATTATTGCGAAGTAGTTTATTTACCAAGAACAGAAGGTATTTCAACTACACAGATAAAAGAAGACCTTAACAAAAAAGACATGACTGCTAAGGGCGATAAGTAGGAGATGGAAATGGTAAGTATAATTGTAACCCACAGAAAGTGGCTATTGTATTTAAAAGACTGCTTCAAAAGCATTTCAGAACAGGAATTTAAGGATTATGAAACAGTGCTTGTTGTAGATGATTTACAGGATGACAAAGATGAATTCCAGCAGGTTATTGACGAATACAAGGACAAAATTAATTTAAAAATATTCTATTTGGAAGGCAAAACCGGCGTATCCGCAGCCAGAAATTTGGGCATGGATAAGGCGCAGGGAGAATATATTTATTTTCTTGATAATGACGACTACATTTACGATGATGGAATTAAGAAATTATTAGATGTAATGGATGAAGATACAGACATGGCTTATGGTCGTGTTCAGGGAACATATCAGGGAACAGTTACATTTGAGGAAAAGCGTGATATTGAAAAGGAAGAGGAAAATCTTGAAAAATATGATTTTGATAATCCCATTGAGTCAAGACTTACTCATTTTAGAAGACTGGAAAGATTAACAGTTCTTGGTGCATTATATAGAAAGTCATTATTTACAGACAATAACATTAGGTTTAATGAAGAACAGTATTGTTTCGCAGATGTTAGAGTGCTTACAGAGATTTTGTGTACAACAAAGAAAATCAAAAGTAACGTAAATGCAATTTATGTAAAGAGACATCATAATGACAGATATAATAATCCGGCAATCGAACAGACACCTAAGATAGAGTCAATGCCTTATTATTTTATGGCAATTGACAATGCAAAGAAGGTAGCTGAGGGACATCCTGAAATTCAGGGACATTTTGATCTTATTGAAGCTAAGTTCGTCACATTATACTTAATTAAAAAACTCCGTTGGAATACAGAGGAAGAAGAGTGCTGGGAAAATGAATACTTCCAGGAATTCTACAATAGATGTAGCCAGATGGATAAGAAGAATTTAAAAAGAAGATATTTTTATTTTCTTGAAAAGCCTGTAATAAAGGCAATGGCAAAGGGCGATTTGGCAAAGGTTAAAAAAACAGGCAACAGATATCTGGCAAAGAAGAAGTTAAAGAGAATGTTCAAAAATAAATGGGCTAGAAATAAAGCTTTTGCATTGCATATTTTTAACAAAATGCCAATGAAAGAAAACTATGTAATTTTTGAAAGTTTTATGGGAAGAAATTATTCCGGACAGCCTAAATATATTTACGAATACATGCAGGAACATTTTGGAGATAAATACACTTATGTGTGGTCTGTGGATAAGAGAGGCTTGAAGATACCGGGAAAACATAAAACAGTTAGAAGATCAGGTCTTAGATATTTCTATTACATGAATAGAAGTAAGTATTGGATTCTAAATATGAAACAGCCACTTAGTGTTCCAAAAAGGGAAGATACAGTGCTTTTGGAAACATGGCATGGAACACCACTTAAGAGACTGGCTTTTGACTTAAACGATGTTGTAGGCGGCGTATCAAATTACAAGGACAAGTTTTACAGACAGAAAGAAAACTGGGATTATCTTTTATCAGACAATCCGTTTTCAACTGAAAAATTCCAAAGTTGCTTTATGTATCCAAAAGAAAAAATTCTTGAATACGGATATCCTGCAAATGATCCTTTATATGCACCTGACAGAGAAGAACGTGCTAGAAAGATAAAGGAAAAATTAGGAATTCCTGCCGACAAGAAAGTAATTATGTACGCTCCAACATGGCGTGATGATAATTACTATGAAATTGGACAGTTTAAGTTTGACTTGGATTTAGACGTAAACAGATTAGAAAAAGAATTCGGTGACGAATATGTGTTATTGCTTAGATTACATTATTTAGTTGTTGAAGCTTTAGATATGTCAAAATACGGTGAGTTTGCAGTTAATGGAAGTGCTTATGATGATGTTACGGATTTGTATTTAATAACAGATATTTTAATAACAGACTACTCATCAGTATTCTTTGACTTTGCTAACTTAAAGAGACCGGTTCTTTATTATACTTACGATCTTGAAAGATATAGAGATGTTTTACATGGTTTCTATTTATCCATGGAAGATGATCTTCCAGGACCAATGCTTCTAACAAATGATGAAGTAGTAGATGCCATAAAGAACATTGACCAAATTCAGGAAAAATATAAAGACAGATATGAAGAATTTTACAATAGATTCTGTTGCATAGATGACGGTCATGCTACGGAAAGAGTTGTAAATAAGATTTTTAAAGAATCATAATAAAAAGGCCTCATCCTATGAGGTCTTTACATACAAGTCAGCCATTGGCTCGATATTAATAACGGCCGGTACATTATTTATGGTGTTGTAAACAGATAACAAATGATGGAGATAATTGACGTATAATATATTTAAATGAATATATATGAATAATATTTTAAAATAATATATAGAATCAATAATATATGAAATGAGAAAAGAACCGGTTAGCATTGGGTAAAATCCATACTAACCGGTTTTTCTGTAATTATTATTTTTTTCTGTAACTACTGTATTACTGTAATTATTATTCAACTTTTGCAGTTATTATTTAACCCTGTTGTGGCTCCTTTTCGTATAAGCCATTTAGGTTGTTTGCAAAGTCTGCAAAATATTCATTAATGTCACCTTCAACCAAAACTTCATCAAAGTGTACATCACCAAAAGCTCTAAGCGCTTCTCTGTCATAGAAAGTTTTAGACGCCTCAATGACAAATGGTAATGCAAACCAAACTAAAACTCTTACTTCATCAGGAAGATTGTTAAAATATTTTTTAGATTCTAAATCTTTAAAAGAAGTAACAAGTACAGTTACGTCTGTAGTTTTAAAATCGTATTTCTTAAGCTTCTGATAAAATTCAGCCCAAAAGGCATTGCTCTTTTGTTTTGAATTAACACATATAAGAACTTTTTTCTTCCCTTCATCAAAAGTTTTGATAATATCCTGATTTCTTGATGATAGATAGGTGTAGTCTTTAAAGATAATGTTAATAAGTCTCTGAGTAGACAATCCATCATCATTGTAAGTACACCAACGATTCATTTCATCTAGCTGTGGTTTATAGAAATCGCAATATTCTTTTCTATTCTTGCAAATTGCATCCAGTGAGGAAGCAACTTCATCTAAATCAGAGGATACAATTCCCGGCAAAGTATTAACCGGTACATAAAGCCCTCTACCACTTTCGTATTCCTTCAAGTCGGGAACGTAGAAAACAATTGGTCGACCTGTAATCAGGAAGTCGAAGAAGATGCTTGAGTAGTCAGAAATTAAAATATCCACAACTGAAAGTAGCTCATTAGTATCAATTGTAAAAGGTATTAAAATATCCTTTAATTCAGAATCCTCAGCTAAAATTTTGTATAAGAAATAATGAACTCTTAAATAAATTCTATATTTGCTTTGGTCAATGTTTTCTGAAAACTTCTTAACAGTATTCTTAAACTCTTCAACATCATATTCAAGTTGATTGTAAAGATTACCTTTCCAGGTTGGTGCATACAAAATAATTTTCTTGTCAGTCTTGATACCAATGTCTTCAAGTTTTTGTTTTACCTTCTTAATATCTGCGTTTATAAGTAAATCACTTCTTGGATAACCAATTTCCAAAGTAGTGCCCTCATACAGACCGTCAAGCTTGTACGCACGCTTGTACATAACTTCTGTCATAAATTTGTTGGCTGAAATAAGATAGTCAGCACCTAAGAAGTTTCTTGCAGGGCCTCTGGCATTTTCAACACGTTCAACAGTATGTTCGTAACCCATGTATTTGGTTGGAACGCCATGCCAGGTGTTAATGTATGTTTGCTCAGGGCGTTTCACAAAAAAGTACCCAAAAGTTGAATTTGATACAAGATACTTGCTGCTGGCAAGATAACGGTAATAATCTTCAGATTCACGCTTAACAAAACGAACATTTGGTAAATCTTCAAATTCCTTAATGTTGTCTTTTGCCATATCCATATCTGAAATGGACCAAATATGAATCATATCCTCAAATGCAGGATCTTTCAATAACTGTAGAAAAATGGCACGAGGATTATCAAGAACACCAAGTCCTGAGAAAGCTTCGTAAAATATATGATGCTCACGAACCGGTATAGACAAAAATGAGTAGTATTGTTTTTTACCTAAATCTTTTTCAGGCATCTTTATGTTTTGAGTATATTTCTTTATGTTTCGCTTCAGAGTGTATTTAAACCCATTTTTTATAGTGGCTGAATATTTCTCCATACTTGCACCATAATCAAGTAAAATACTTGTCCTTTCTTTGAAATAAGTAAATAGTTAAATGTTATATTAATTATATATGGGGGTTACGTGACAGGTTATCGTAAACTACCCGATAATTTCCTCAAACTGTTCTATTGTAGTTTTATTATAATCTTTGTAATTAAAATCGCAAGTAGGAACCTGACCGTTAATAAAAGTAGTTAATCCTTTATAAATTTCCTCTTCGCTATTACCAATTAAAAGTTGTCCGTTTTCAAATAAAGAAGATTTAGCAGAGCTAAAGTCAGACATTATAATTGGCAGACCGAGTAATCTTGCTTCTAATAATGAAACAGGTTGTCCTTCGTGTAATGAAGGTAGAACAAAACAACTGCATTCTTTCATTAACATAAAAGGATTCTCCATATTACCGGTCATAATAACCTTCCCCTTTAAACCTAAAGACTTGATTAAAGATTTAAGGTGTTCCATTAATGGACCGTCACCTATAATGTAAAGTCTTGTGTTAGGATTCTCTTTGTTAACTTTGGCAAAACCTTTAATTAAAGCTTCCTGATTTTTCTCAGGTGATAATCTGCCCATATTAACAAAAGAAATTAAATCTTTATTAAGAAGCTCCGGTAAGCCTGCATTTATAGCAGTCTCTTCATTATATGATTCCTTGGCTCCTTTTAGTACCCTGTCAAAATTAGCTGCGTTTCTAACATAAGTACATTTTCTCTTCAAATTCTTGTAACCGATTTTTTCAAGGTTTACTTCCATTGTGGCTTCTGAACAACCAACGATTTTGTCATAAAACTGATAGGTTGAAAAAACAACACGAAGTTCACGACTGTGTGGTTTCTTGTTGTTTACAACTTTGTTCTTCTCAGTAAGCAGGTCATTGTGCTGCCAAATTAACTTCTTTGCACCTGTAGCACTTAAAAGAAGTATGGAATAGAAACTACCATAACCTGAATAATCAATAACAGTGTCAAAATGACTTGTACCAAAGCATCTTACAAATTCCCTGTCATACATTGCCTTTGGATAGATCTTTTTCATAAGACCATTACAAAAACCAAAGACTCTTAGAAAATCATTGCGAATCATTTCGCCAAACGTTGAAGGTGTGTAAGAAACTCTAGCAAAAATTCTAGGATTTTTATTAAATGAACAAATCATTTCTTTACTGTCAGGAAATTTCAAATTCCCTGCGTAAACAGTTACGTCATATTTGTCATAGTCAATATAATCAAGCATTGTTCTAAGGGCAGTGGAAATACCGTTCATTCGTAAACCGCCACCGAAGAATAAAAGCTTTTTCTTATGGTTACTACATTTAATTAAATTATAGTCCCTGCCGTTAGCATCAGATGTTCTGCCATAAAAAACAACATCTACAATACGTTTTGCCACATTGCCGTCATCCATTGGACAACCAAAAGCTTTTGCTTCATTATATTTAATTTGATATTTGTTAATATAAAAATCTAAATTGTTAATAACTTTTCCAATTTCATCAATGTTTGTTAAACAAGGTCCCGGAAGTTGTTCCGAAGCAAGGTATAAACCACGATAATTCTTGTATTCTTCCAAATCAGGAATGTAGAAAACAACAGGTTTTCCAGTTGCAAGAAAATCGTAGAAAATACTTGAATAATCTGAAATCAAAACATCTGTAATTGACAAAAGTTCATTTGTATCTACAAAAGCAGGTATAAGCGAATCGCTTATTCTGCCGGATTTCTTAAGCTCCTTATAAACTACCTGATGAGGCTTAAGTAGAACCTGATATTTATCAGTGTCAATTAAGGACTCCAGTGACCGCTTAAAATCAATGTATTCATTAACATCAACCTGTGGGTGATTATAGTCGTTGCCCTTCCAGGTTGGCGCATATAAAATAATCTCTTTTTTTGAATCAATATCTAAGCCGTATTTTCCAAGAAGTGATAATAGAGCTTTTCTATCAGTATTAAAAAGCCTGTCGTTTCTAGGATATCCTTCTTCTATAATTGTTCCTTCGTATAATCCCTGTAATTTGTATTTTTCAAGAAATACAGATGTTAAAAAAGGATTGGCTGAAATCATATAGTCCGAAGAAAGAAAGTTCCTAAGGACATTAGAAATTGTAACCGGTGCGTCTGGCATATCAAAACCTAAACTCTTAATAGGAGTTCCATGCCATGTGTTAATGTATATTTGGTCCGGCTTCTTACAATAATAAAAGGGTAAGGAAACGTTAGTTATAATATATTTTGCTGAAGCTAAATAGCGAAGATGGTCATCGCTGTGTCTGCCGATAACAAATACATTTTTGTTTTCTGCAAACTGCTCCATAACAGGTTCGTTTCCATATTTATCTTCAATAACCCAAACGTGGGTATAATCCTTGAAATCGTCATTATTAAGTAACTCAAGAAAAATGCCAAAGGGGTTACAAATCATGCCTCGTCCAAAATAAGAATCATATAAAATAACCTTATCTTCAATTAAAAGGTTTTTGTAGTATTTAGCATATTTGGAACGCCTTGCAGTTTCTTTGAAATTGCCGGCTTTTCTTTTGACTTTGCCTAAAAATCCCATAAAAATCTCCGTTCTTTTGAATCTAGTATTCCTTATATTATAGTACAAATAAAAAAGAAATACTATAAATTTCACATTTAATAACTTTTTTGTTATAATAAAAAAATGTGGCTATTTGTTGACATTACAAAAGAATAATATATAATTATTGCGAGTATTACTAAGAAAAGATGGAGGTAATATGAAGAAGTATATTCAAGGATTTATGAGATATAGATACCTTTTAAAAGAATTAGTATATAAAGGTATTAAGCTCAAATATAGAAGATCATATTTAGGTTTAGTGTGGACACTGTTGGAACCATTACTTACAACAATGGTATTAGCATTTGTATTTGGTGAACTGTTAGGAAACAGTCATCCTTACTACCCGGTATATATTTTATGCGGTAGATTGATTTACAGTTGCTTCTCAAGTACAAGTAAGGTGGCAATGAGATCCATTAGAGCAAATCAGGCTATGATAAAGAAGGTATATGTACCAAAATATTTATACCCATTATCAACAATTATATATAACTTTATTTTATTCTTATTATCATTAATAATACTTGCAATATTGGCTATATTCTATAGAGTTCCAATGTCATGGCATATTATTGAAGTGTTTATACCACTGGGAATATTATTTATTTTCTGTGTGGCAGTTGGACTTATATTATCAACTGTATGTGTATTCTTTAGAGATTTGGAATACTTATGGGAAGTTATAGTAATGCTTATTATGTATTGCTCAGCAATATTCTATTATGTAGACAAAGTTGAAAAGGTAAAAACTGTACTTCAGTTTAATCCATTATACTGCATTATCAGTAATGTAAGATGTGTAGTTATGGAAGGCGGTTCACTTTTCACAAGCATGAGTTATGGTCTATCAAACTTAACAATGATGCTTTACTCACTTGGATTTAGTTTGGTAGCATTAGTAATTGGAATTGTAATGTTCAAGAAGAATCAAGATAAGTTCATCTTGCATATTTAGGAGGAACTATGGAAAAACCGGCACTTAAAGTTGAAGATATAAGTATTCGTTTTAACTTAAGTAAAGAAAAAGTAGATAATTTAAAAGAATTACTTATAAAGAAAATAAAAGGCGAGACAATTCGTTTTAACGAATTCTGGGCTCTTAAAAATATTAATTTTGAACTTCAAAAAGGTGACAGACTTGGAATTCTTGGTCTTAACGGAGCAGGCAAGTCTACACTTCTTAAAGTTATTGCAGGAGTTTACAAACCTACAACAGGTAAGGTTACAAGAAACGGTCATATAGCTCCAATGATTGAACTTGGAGCAGGCTTTGATCCTAACTACACAGGAAGAGAAAACATTTTCCTTTATGGTTCAGTGTTAGGATTTTCAAGAAGTTTCTTGGAAGAAAAATATGATGAAATTTTAGAGTTCTCTGAACTTGGTGAATTTATTGATGTACCTATTAAGAATTATTCTTCAGGTATGAAAGCAAGATTAGGTTTCTCAATTGCCACAGTAGTTGAACCGGAAATTTTAATCTTAGATGAAGTATTATCTGTAGGTGATGCTAAGTTTAGAAAGAAATGTGAAAAGAAAATGCAGGGGATGTTTGACCATGGAGTAACGGTACTTTTTGTATCACATAGTTTGCAGCAGGTTGAACGTTTATGCAATAAAGCTATATTATTAGATCATGGTCGGTTAATTGCCAAAGGTGATATTGATGAAGTGTCAGCAATTTACCAGAGCAAGTTAAATGACTAAAACATTGTCGTATGTAATTCTTAGAAAAAGGAGGACAAGGTAATGGAATATACAACAAGAGGAACATGTTCAAGACTTATTAAGTTTGACGTTGACGGTGACAAGGTAAAAGACGTGCAGTTTGTTATGGGGTGTCACGGAAACACACAGGGCGTGGCAAAGTTAGTTGAAGGAATGGATATTCACGAAGTTATTAAAAGACTTAAAGGTATTGACTGTAACGGTAGAGGAACTTCATGTCCGGACCAGCTTGCACAGGCATTAGAACAGTATTTAGAACAGCAGAAATAAATTAATTTAATAGAACCGTTGTCAGAAAACAATATGACAACGGTTTTGTTAGCTTTAAATGAAAGAATTTTAGGAGGATAAACATGCTTGGTATAATTGGAGCAATGGAAGTGGAGGTGGCAACTTTAAAGTCAGCCATTAATAATTTGGAAGTAACAAAGAAGGCAGGAATGGAATTCTGCATGGGTAATATTTTTGGAAAAGACGTTGTAGTTGTAAAAAGCGGTATTGGAAAAGTAAATGCAGCAATCTGCACACAGATATTAGTAGATGATTTTCAGGTTGATGGGGTAATTAACACAGGTGTGGCAGGTTCCCTTAATAATGATATTAATATTTGTGATATTGTAATTTCAACTGAAGCCTTAGAACATGATATGGACGTTACACCACTTGGATATGAAAAAAGCGTAATTCCTGACATGGAAACTTCAGTGTTTAAAGCTGACAAGAGACTTATGGAGGTTGCCAAGAAATCTGCAAAAGAAGCTGAATTGGATGTGAAAATATTTGAAGGGAAGGTAGTTTCAGGTGACCAGTTTATCGGAACTGCAGAAAAGAAAAAATATCTCCGTGACCAGTTTGGCGGCGACTGTGCGGAAATGGAAGGGGCATCAATTGCCCATGCAGCATACTTAAACAACATTCCATTTTTGGTAATAAGAGCTATTTCAGACAAAGCAGATGGCGGTGCAGAAATGGATTATCCAACATTTGAGAAAAAAGCCGCAGAAAATTCAATTGAATTAATGTACAAAATTATTAAAAATTATTAGAAAATATGTCGAACGATTTTTAGTGCAACAAGGTTAAGTTTGTGCTACCATTTACTGAAAAGAAATTAATTTTCAGTAAGGGGGAAAATAAATGTTTGACTATTACATAAGTCAGTTGGAAAACTGGGCTGAAACAACAATACCAAAGATAGTAAATCAGGAAAACTTTCTACTTATTGTAGGGAGTTTTTTTGCGTTAGGAGTTGTCACAAAATGGCTTGTTTTACATAATTACAATAAGCTTATAAGAAAGGCAGGCAATATAAACAAAACCAACAACGCAACTTTAAGACAGATTAAAACTAAATATGATAGTTTAAGACAGGTAAATCACAACATGGAAAATCCTATAGGATTTGTGCAAAAGAGTTTGAACAGATGCAGAATAATGTATATTTCCATAAACAGGGTAAATAATATAATTAACTATTGTACGCTAATTATTATGGCAGTGTATTCAATTGTATCTTATGAGGTGTACTTAGAACGTCCTAATGAAATTACATGGGTTCAATATTTGATTATAGGCAGTTTTGTGGCAATTAGTTTGGAAATGGTTAATAGGACACTTGCCTGCAGTGATAGAAAAATGGAATTAACATATGTTTTGGCTGAGGCTTTGGAAGAAGGCAATGGCAGACGATTTAACCAGAGTCAAACGATTGAAAACAAAGTGGCTAATGAAATACCTGAAAATGAAAATATTAAACCTGATATTGCCTACTCTCAGAAAACATCTGAAAAAGAAGAGCAGGCAAGAGAAGAGGAAGTTTTAGACCAGGTTATTGGAGAGTTTCTTAGGTAAAAAAACATAAAAGATAGGGGACTTTTTAGTGAAAAATACCATAAAATACAGGGTTGAAAAAATCGTTTCAAAAAAGTATAATAAAAGTTGAGTTTTGTTTTAAGTTTAAACGGAGGAAAAAGATATGTCTAAAGTAACATTTGATTATTCTAAAGCTACTTCATTTATTTCAGAAGATGAAGTAACAAGCATGAAGAAAATCGCAGAAGATGCAAAGAAAGTTTTAGTTGAAAAAACAGGGGCAGGTAATGACTTTTTAGGATGGATTGATTTACCGGTTGACTATGATAAGGATGAATTTGACAGAATTAAGAAGGCAGCAAAGAAGATTCAGGGAGATTCAGAAGTTCTTGTTGTTATTGGTATTGGTGGTTCATACTTAGGTGCCAGAGCAGCTATTGATTTCTTAAGACATGGTTTCTACAACAATGTATCAAAGGAAATTAGAAAGACACCTGAAATCTATTACGCAGGAAACAGCATTAGCCCGGCATACTTACAGGGATTAATCGATGTAATTGGAGATAGAGATTTCTCAGTAAACATTATTTCAAAATCAGGTACAACAACAGAACCTGCAATTGCTTTTAGAGTATTTAAGGAAATGCTTGAAAAGAAATATGGAAAAGAAGAAGCAGCAAAGAGAATTTACGCTACAACAGATAAGGCAAAGGGAGCCCTTAAAGGACTTGCAACAGCAGAAGGTTATGAAAGCTTCGTAGTTCCTGATGATGTAGGTGGACGTTTCTCAGTTCTTACAGCAGTTGGACTTCTTCCAATCGCAGTAAGTGGAGCAGATATTGACAAGCTTATGGAAGGTGCAGCAAGTGGAAGAAAGGCTGCATTAGAAAATGCTTTTGAAGATAATGATGCAATGAAATATGCAGCAATCAGAAATATCCTCCTTAGAAAGGGTAAGGCAGTAGAAATTACTGCAAACTATGAACCAAGTTTACATTACTTTGGTGAATGGTGGAAACAGTTATTTGGCGAAAGCGAAGGAAAAGACCAGAGAGGTATTTTCCCAGCAGCAGTTGACTTGACAACAGATCTTCACTCAATGGGACAGTTCATTCAGGACGGTTCAAGAATTATGTTTGAGACAGTTTTAAATGTTGAAAAGTCAAAAGTATCATTAGTTATTGATGAAGATCCTGAAGACCTTGACGGACTTAACTACTTAGCAGGAAAAGATATGGATTTCGTAAACAAGAGTGCCATGAACGGTACAATTCTTGCTCATACAGACGGTAATGTTCCAAACCTTATTGTAAACATTCCGGAACAGAACGAATTCTATCTTGGAGAGCTATTATACATGTACGAATTTGCATGTGGTGTAAGTGGTTATATCCTTGGTGTAAATCCATTTAACCAGCCAGGTGTTGAAAGCTACAAGAAGAACATGTTTGCACTTCTTGGAAAACCTGGTTATGAAGATTTAACAGCAGAATTAAAATCAAGATTGTAATCATAAATTTAATGGTTCAAAGATTTTAACAAAAATAAATATGGGAAGAAGTCACCCGGAGAATACCACTCAATATAGACTTCGACACATATATTTCTAAATAATAAAAAGGACTTGATTATGAAGGAAGAGACGCCTTTGTAATCGGGTTCTTTTTTTATAAAAAAAATCCCTATGAAAAATATTTAAAGTTGATGCAATATTTTTTGAAAAGCCTTCGTTCTATATATATCAAACAAAATAAATCAAAGAGAAAACAGGAGGAGATTAAGATGAGAAAATCAAAATTTTTATCAGTATTAACAGCAACAACTTTGGCATTAACATTAGCAGTTCCAACAGTAATGCCATTAGAATTAACAACAGGAGTAGTAAAGGCAGTGGAAGTTACAACTACAGCACCTAGTCAGAAAATTGAAGGGCGTTGTGGTGACAATGCCATTTATAGCTACGATAAAGCAACTCGAACATTAACGATTAGTGGAACAGGTGCTATGTGGAATGGCACTAAGTATTCGTATTTAGGCACTGTTGACAAAATTGTAATAGGAAATGGAATTACAGTAATTGGTGAAGACGCTTTTGCAAAATTCAATGGCGTTGGCAGCGTTGAAATATCAGATACAGTAACAACAATTAAGGGTAACGCATTTAACGATTTAAAATCAATTACAATTCCAAAAACAGTTAGAACAGTTGAGACAGATGCTTTTTATGGTGTAGGAAAAGTTGTAGTAGAAGGAGATATGAATAATTTCCAGTATGGGGCATTAGGTAGTGAAGTACAGGAAGTTCAGTTAAAAGGAAGTGCCGAAACATTAGGTCTTGCATTAGCAAAAGTACATGACAGAGATTATTTATCAGTTACAATTGCTAAGGATAATAACAGATGCAGAATGGCAAATGATTGTTTAGTATCATCTGACGGTAAAACAGTTTACTACCACATTTTAGATAGCTGCACAGTAACAATTCCTGATACTGCAGTAACAATTAAATCAGCAGCTTTTTATAATCAGGTAATTGAAGAAGTAAAATTAGGCAAGAATGTAAAAACTATTGAACCATATGCATTTGCAGAAAACCCAGTATCAGAATTAACTACAAACTCAAAGTTAAAGAAGATTGGCAGATGCGCATTTAAGGAAACAAATTTAAAGAAAGTTACATTAAAGAGCAGTGTAGCAATGAGTCCAAAGGCATTTGACCAGAAAGTAATATTGACTTCTACAAAGTCATTAAAGAGTGCAAAAACAGTAATGACAAGTGCAACTTTCAAAAAGAATAAAATTAATGCTAAGTTTGCAAAATTAACAGGTGCCAAGGGCTATCAGGTTCAGATTAAGAAAGGTGGCAAGACATATAAGTATTTTACAACAAAAACAAGCATTAAGGTTAAAGCCCCTAAGGTGTTCAAGAAAAAATACAACGTTAGCTTCAGCTATGATATAGATAACTATACATCAAAGATTGAAGGAAAGCCTGCTTATATTTCAGTAAGACCATACAAGATTGTAAAGAAAAATAAAAAGTCTTATGGTAAGTGGAGCGAAAAGATTGTTTTAACAAAATAAAATAATAAAATAATGCAAAGCCCTTGGAAATTATGTAAAATTAATTTCTGAGGGCTTTGTTATAGAAAGAAATCTCGTTGCAAAAGAAAATAGTTATTGAATAGGCACGTATCCAGAACAAATAATGTCGCAAGATACGTTTACGGTTCTATAGTTGATAAGTAAATTTAGTTATTTTATAATGATTACAGTGTCAAAAGGTTTTGCCCCGCTTGCATTTGCATAATTTTGAAAGTGCGAAGCGCGGAACAAGATTTGGGCATTTTGACATTCAAATCTTGAAAATAAGCTATAATCAAAAATTCAAAAGGAAGTAATCATGAGCAACAATTTATCAATCAAAGATATTGCCAGAATGGCAGGGGTATCTATTGCAACTGTATCAAGAGTAATTAACAAAAACGGAAAAGTGGCAAAAGATACTGAAAAGAAAATATTGAAGGTTATGGAAGAAAACAATTATGTTCCTAACCTTTTGGCAAAGGGCTTTAGAACCAGAAAATCTACAGTAATAGGGATTGTTGTTCCTGATATTGCTAATGAATTTTTTAGCAGAATTGCGCAGAAAGTGCAGATGCTTTTTTTTGAGAAAGGTTACGCAACTATTATTTGCAATACTAACGAGGATTACAAATTAGAAAACCAGTGTTTGGACATGCTACAGGCACAGCAGGTAGGCGGGATAATTCACATTGTGTCTTCTACAAGAAAAAGGGAAAAGGCTGTTCCCATGCCTACTGTTTACATTGATAGAGAACCAATGTATATAAAAAATGATGATGTTGTGGTTGTTGAAAGCGATAATGTGTCAGGTGGATATCAGGCTACTAAAGAAATGCTTGAAAAAGGTTGTAAAAATATACTTTGCTTAAGTCCTGAGCATAACGTATCTACTCACAAGAAACGTTATTTAGGTTATCTAAAGGCAATTGAAGAAGCAGGACTTGAGTCACATTTGGTTTATGCCGGTTCTATATCCATGGAAGATGGTTATGAACAAACTAAGAAATATTTTAAAGAAAATCCTACCATAGATGGAGTGTTTGCAACAACTGACATAATAGCTATAGGAGCAATGAAAGCATTAAAAGAATTAAATATAAAAGTGCCACAGGAAGTTAAAGTATTCGGATATGATGATAGTGAAGTCGCTCTTATATCAACCAAAACAATTTCAACAGTGCGCCAGCCTGTTGATGAAATGGTAGAAATGGCAGTAAACAATTTAGAAAAATTAATTGATGAAAAAGAAATATTAGATAAAAAAACAGTATTACCGGTGGAGATTATTAAAAGAGAAACAACAGAGGCAAAGTAAAGCTAAACATTAAAAACAAAATGTAATCACTAAATCACAAAAACAATGGTGAAAAAACTTATAAAATTTATCGTTGACAGAAAATATATTACAGTATAAACTGAAAGAAAATAAAGGAACTGCAAAAGTAGTTTCTTTTAATTGCACATTGATGTAAACGTTTACATCAAAAAACGGAGATTAAATTACAAAAATGAAAGGAAGGTATTACAATGGAAAAATTATTATGCCCATCAATGATGTGTGCTAACTATGGTAACTTAGAAAAAGAGGTTCAGGATTTAATTGATGCAGGAGTAGATATTTTCCACATTGATATTATGGATGGCCAGTTTGTTCCAAATTTTGGAATGGGGTTACAGGACGTGGAATTTATCCGTAAGAAATCAACAATTCCTGTTGACGCTCATCTTATGATTGAGAATCCGGGTAACTATGTAGAAAAATTCGCAAAGCTTGGAATTGATATTATTTATATTCACCCTGAAGCAGATGTTCATCCAACAAGAACACTTCAGACAATTAAAGATGCAGGTGCTAAGCCAGGTATTGCGATTAATCCGGGAACTGCTGTAGAAACAATCAAACCTTTATTACCATTTGTAGATTATGTAATGGTAATGAGTGTTAATCCGGGATTCGCCGGTCAGAAGTATATTCATGCGGTAGATGAGAAGATAGAGCAGCTAGTAGAAATGAAAGAAAAGTATGGATACGAAGTTATGCTTGATGGGGCATGTTCTCCTGAGAGAGTTGAGACTTTATCAAAGATTGGAGTAAAAGGATTTATTCTTGGCACATCTTCATTGTTTGGAAAGGATAAATCATATAAAGAGTTAATTAAAGAATTAAGAGCTTTGTAATAAAGGAGATATTCATGGGAAAGAATTGTGTTATAGGAATAGATATAGGTGGAACAAATATTAGAATCGGTCATACAGACGAAGCAGGTGAACTTGCTGATTTTGAGAGAATCTCCAGCAAGGAGACTTTCAAGGATGGAAATATTTCTGAAAGTCTGGCAGAAGTGTTGGAAGATTATATTAGCAGAAATTGCGTAGGACTGGAGATTTTGCAGATAGTTATTGGCATTCCTGCAGCTCTTAGTGCTGATAGAAAAGAAATTCTTCAGGTGCCAAATATTAAGGGTATGGATCATTTATTTCTTGGAGAAGAATTAGAAAAAAAACTAGGAATAAAGGTGACATTGGATAGAGATGTAAACATGCTCTATTATTGGGACAAATTCGACAAGAAGTTAGATGATCAGGGAATAGGTGTTGGAATTTATATTGGCACAGGTGTTGGAAATGCCATATTTATTAATGGTGAACCTCTTGTAGGGAGAGACGGCGTAGCAGGAGAACTGGGCCATATTCCTATGGTAGGCAGCCATGACAGATGTGGTTGTGGAAATATTGGATGCTCAGAATGCTATGCCTCAGGATGGAAATTAGTAGAACTTAAAAACGAGTATTTTCCTGAAATAGACATGAACGATTTATTTGTTAAGAAAAGCAATGATATTATTTTAAAGGAGTTCGTTGACAATGTTGCATGTGTTGCAGCAGCAGAAATCAATATATTAAATCCTCATTCTGTAATTTTTGGTGGAGGGGTAATTAATATGAAAGGATTCCCAAAGGACTATTTAGAGGAGAGACTTTACGTTCACATGAGAAAACCATATCCTGCGGAAACTTTGAAGGTACAGTATTCTGAAGATAAAGTGGACAATGGTGTAAAGGGTGCTATTATATATGCCAAGAAATTAGTAGAAATTTAATACTGATGTAAAATAGTAAAAAAGTGTCGTTTTCATTCACAATGATTTCATGTATTTGAAATAAAGTGAAAGAAAATGACACTTTTTTATTCTGCCACAATAAGAAAACAGATGATTTAACGAAAAATGTAACGTTTTTATTGAGGATAAATGTACAAAATGCACAAAAGTACGTTTCCAAAACTGTGAAAAACGTGAAAAATAATGAAAAGTATTGACAGAAAATGAAAAGAATTATACAATTATGACAACAAATGAAAACATTTGAAATAAAATGAAAATAAATGCAAACAAAAACACAGAAAGGAAGGTATTATGAACTACGCAGGAAGATTTAACTCGTTTATATTAAAAGGTCAAAATGTCTTTGATGCAATTAAGGCATACCACGAAATGGATGGAATTACACATTTAGAATTTAACTATCCAGAACATTTCGCAGGATATGATTTAGAAGAAATAAAGAAAGCAATTGGAGACTTGAAGGTAAATGGTCTTGCAGTTAGATGGAGAAATTATTTTACAAAAGGTGACTTCACTAATCCAGATGAAGAATTAAGAACAAAGGCAATTCAATATTGCAAAGAAGCCGCTGATATTTGTAGAGAGCTTGGCGGAACATATATCACCCTTTGGATGGAAAATGATGGTTTTGATTATGCATTCCAACTTGATTACGAGGAAGCGTGGAATCAGTTAATAGATGCTTTTAGAGAAGTTGCTGATTATGCACCTGATTTAAAGATAAGCATTGAATACAAACCATTTGAACCAAGAAACTTTTCAATGATAGATAGTACAGGAATGACTCTCCTCCTTATAAAGGAAATTGACAGACCGAATGTTGGATGTACATTAGATTTTTGCCATATGCTGATGAAGAGAGACAGCCCGGCATACGGTCTGGCAATAGCCGCAAGTATGGGTAAGCTATACGGATTACATATGAATGACGGATATTCACAAATGGATAGCGGAATGATTTTTGGATCAGTAAATATTGCACATGCGGCAGAGTTCATTTACTACTTAAAGAAATATAATTATCAGGGAGTTGTGTTCTTTGACACATTCCCAATTAGAGAAAATGCCAAAGAAGAAACTCAGGCAAACATTGATTCTTTCGAAAAGATTTCAAAAATAATTGATGAAATCGGAATGGACAGAATCGCAGAAGTTGTATCTAAACGTGACGGTGTAGAGGCCCATCGCCTTGTACTGGACATGTTAAAATAAGAAAATTTTATAAAAGAAAAAGGAGAAAATGCAAATGAGAAAGAAAATTTTAGCAGTAGCATTAGCAGCAACAATGGTGTTCGGATTAGTTGGCTGCGGTAGCTCATCACAGAGTTCAAATAACTCAACAAAGGCGAACAATGAAACACAGGCAACAGAGGACTTCAACCCAGATAAGATTGAAGACAGCAAGACAATCGAAGATATCCGTAAGGACAACGGAGAAGAAGTTAAGGTTGCAAGTGACTTAAAGTTAGGTGCCATCGCAAAATCATTCTCAAATGAATTTTGGCGTAACTTTAAGAATGGTTATGAACAGTCAGCAAAGGTTATTAAGAAAGCCGGAGTTGATATAACAGTAAAAGTAGATGGAACAACAGATGAAGGTGATGAAATCGGACAGCAGACAATGACAGATAACCTTGTAAACCAGGGATACAGTGCATTAATGTTAAGCCCAATCTCAGATTCAAACTTAACATCATCAGTAGATAATGCTAAGAACAAAAAAATCCCTACAGTAAACGTAAACGATGGATTAATTTCAGCAGCAGATTACTTTGTAGGACCTGATGCGTACCAGAATGGTGAATTAGCAGCTGAATGGGTTTCAAAGAAACTTGGTGACAAGGGTGATGTTGCTATCGTTGTAGGTATGGCAAAAGCTTTCGCAGCTCGTGAAAGAACAGCAGGATTCAAGGGTTGGATTAAAGACAACAAGTCAGGACTTAATGTAGTAGCAGAACAGAACGCTGACTGGGATCGTCAGAAAGCTAAAGAATTAGCAAGCACATGGATTCAGCAGAAACCTGACTTAAAGGCAATCTTCTGTAACAATGATGATATGGCTTTAGGTGTAGTTGAAGCTGTAGAAGAAGCTAAGGCTGACATTTTAGTAGTAGGTGTTGATGGTATTGGTGAAGCTTATGATTCAATCAAAGCCGGAAAGCTTGATGCAACAGTAGATTCATTTGGATACTATATGTCACAGGTTGCTACAGAAGTAACATTAAGAATTTTAGATGGACAGGATATCCCAAGAGTAGTACATACTCCACAGGCACTTATTGATTCATCAAATGTAAACGAAGATGCAGCTCAGATCATTGGATGGAAAGATCCAACATATGTTGCAAAATAATTTAACTTGAAAATAAAAGGTAATTTTACAATGGGAGAAGGCACTGCTTTCTCCCATCTATAAAAAGGAGGAACTATTATGGCGAAGGCTGTTGAATTTGTTAATATTAACAAACGCTTTCCAGGAGTACACGTCCTTAAAGATATATCTTTTTCTGTAGAGGAAGGAGAGGTTCACGCATTATTAGGTGAAAATGGTGCAGGAAAATCCACACTATTAAATATATTACATGGGGTTTATCCGGAATATGAAGGCGAAGTAAAGCTTCATGGAGAGAAAGTAAGCTTTAAAGACACAAATGATGCTATTGTAAATGGCAAAATATCTAAAGTTCATCAGGAAACTTTAGTAGTAAAAGATCTTACTGTTGGTCAAAATGTAACAATGGGTTATGAACCTAAAAAAGGAGTCTTTATAGACTTCAAGAAAATGAATAGAGAAGTTGATGAAATACTGGCAGAATTAAATTGTAACTTTAAATCATCAGATTTAGTAAGTACATTGACAGCAGGTGAAATGCAGATGTTGGCAATTGCAAGAGCATTGTACCATCATTCAACAATTATCTCTCTTGATGAGCCAACAGCATCAATTACAATGAAAGAAACAGAAGCTTTGTTTGATGTAGTAAGAAAACTAAAGAAACAGGGCGTAACTATTTTATATGTAAGCCATAGATTGGAAGAAATTTTCCAAATTTGTGATAGAGCTTCCATTTTAAGAGATGGGGAATATATCCAGACAATGGACATTAAAAATACTACCAGAGAAGAATTAATTCATGCAATGGTAGGTAGAGATGTAGCAGCAGTGGCTTCAAGAACAAAACCAAGTCCACGAACAGACGAGGTTGTTTTAAGTGTAGAACATTTAACAAACGAAAATTATCAAGACGTAAGTTTTGAACTTCATAAAGGTGAAATCCTTGGTTTCTTCGGCTTGGTAGGAGCAGGAAGAACAGAGGTAATGAGAACAATCATTGGAGCTGACCAGAGAACTTCAGGAAAGATTGTTTTAAAAGGCAAAGAGGTAAAGAGCGGCTGGAATACTACAAAGGCTTTGAGAGCCGGAATAGGTTTATTACCGGAAGATAGAAAAACACAGGGATTTATGAATCTATCAAACAATTATGAAAACATAGCTATTTCCAGTTTAGAGAAATATATGACAGGACCATTTACAGACACGAAAAAGAAAGTCAAAAACGCAGAGAAGTTTTTTGAGGAAATGGATGTACATCCAAGACGTGTTGATTATCTGACAAGTAATATGTCAGGTGGTAACCAGCAGAAAGTTATTTTAGCAAGATGGATGTCTACAGATGTAGATATAATCATTTTTGACGAACCAACAAAAGGTGTAGATGTAGGTGCAAAAGCTGAAATTTACAGACTTATGGAGGAACTTGTAGAAGCAGGAAAGAGCATCATAGTGGTATCTTCTGAATTGCCGGAAGCAATGGGAATTAGTGACAGAATTATCGTTATGAGCGAAGGTAAAGTAACTGCTGAGTTAACAAATGAAGTTGATTTTGACGAAGATTCAATTCTTGATTTAGCAATTGGAGGTAAATAAAATGAAAAATATTTGGAATAAGTATAAGCGAGAATTCGTAGTTCTTATAGCTACAATCGCTATGTGTGTAGTATTTACAGCACTAAATAAAAACTTTTTAAATTATAGTAACTTTATAACAGTTTTACAGCAGATGGTATTAAATGGTATTCTTGCTGTAGGTATGATGTTCACAATTATTACCGGCGGTATCGATCTTTCAGTTGGTTGTACATACGCTATTACCGGTATCGTAGTTGCATCTTGTACAGTAACTTATGGAATGAATCCAATCTTAGCAATTATAGTTGGTATTTTAATTGGTGCAGTACTTGGAGCATTCAATGGATTCTTAATTAACAAATTAAAATTACAGCCTTTCATTGCTACACTTGGTACAATGAGTTTATACAGAGGTATTGCTTATGTAGTAACAGGCGGTGTTCCAGTAACAAATGTTCCTGAATCATACAGAAATATTTTCAACGGTGAATTGTTTGCCGGTGTTAGAAGTTACATTGTAGTAATGGTAGTAGTATTCGTAATTGCACATATTATCTTATCAAAGATGAGAAGTGGTGATTATTTATATGCAATCGGTGGTAACGAAGAAGCTGCTAAACTTTCAGGTGTAAACGTAATCAAAACAAAATATGTAGCATACATTTTCTGTGGAATTTGTGCAGCAATTGCAGGTATGATTATGTTAGCAAGTTTAGGATCAGCTGAAGCAACAGCAGGTCAGGCATATGAAACAAATGCTATCGCAGCAGCAGCTATTGGTGGAACAAGAATGGCAGGTGGTAAAGGTACAGCACTTGGTACATTCTTCGGAGCATTAATGCTTGCAGTATTAAAAGTAGGTATGGTAGTAATCAACGTTGATTCTTTCTGGCAGTTCGTAGTAACTGGTATTATCATCATCGTAGCTTCATACTTCGAATTTATTCAGCAGGATATTAAAGGATTTGTTTCAAGACATAAAAAGACAGCTTAGTTTTAAACTACAATTAAAACCGCAAATAGCACACAGTATTGCGGCACTAATATATTTTCAAAGCATTTGAATTATAAAAAGGCGCAAGGATTTAAACTTTGCGCCTTTCTTTTTTAGCAGATGACAGGAGGTAAGAAAGTGAAAAATAAAATTACTGTAATAGGCAGTTTAAATTATGATGTTATCTTAAAAGTAGACAGATTACCTTATAAAGGTGAAACAATGGCAGTAGAAGATTCAACATTTAGTGCCGGTGGAAAAGGCGCAAATCAGGCAGTGCAGGCAGCAAAACTTAAAACTCCTACATATATGGTAGGGTGTGTTGGAACTGATGCATCAGCAGAATTTTTGATTTGTACAGCAAAACAGTACGGAGTTGATACAAGATATATTAGAAAAGTTGAAGGCAGCAGTGGAATGGGAATTATACATGCGTTAGAAGATGGAAGCGTTCACGCCAGCATTGTACGAGGTGCAAATTTCCAGATTACAAAAGAAGACATAGATAAAGCCATGCCGGCATTAAAGGAGTCAAAGGTTTGTATTTTACAAAACGAAATTCCTGTGCCAATGATAGAATATGGAATTGACAAAGCAAAAGAAGCAGGATGTATAGTTGTGTTAAATGCAGCACCTGCAATTGAGTTACCGGACGAATATCTTGCAAAAGTAGATATACTTGTAGTAAATGAGGTAGAGGCATCATTTTACTGTAAGGAAAATATTGACTCATTAGAAAAAGCAAAAGAAGAAATAAAGAAATTAGCCGAAAAATACAATAATAACGTGATTATCACATTAGGATCACTTGGAGCTGTAGTATATGAAAATGGTAAAATCGAAGTGATTCCGGCAAAGAAAGTGGATGCAGTTGAAACAACCGGAGCCGGAGATTCATATATTGGGGCAGTAAGTCATTCTATTGTTGAAGGATTAACATTAACAGAGGCTTGCAGATTTGCAACAAAGTGCAGTGCAGTAACTGTATGCAGATATGGAGCACAGCCATCTATGCCAACATTAGAAGAAGTTATGTAAACACCGATTATTATTGACATTTTTATTGGCGAAAGGATATTATAGAGAGCAGGAGGAAAAAAGATATGATACCTTATGAGAGAAGATTGCAGATAGCACAATTATTAGAGGAAAATGAGGTTGTATCTTTAGATGAGCTTTGCGATGCCTTAGGTGGGGTGTCTGAATCCACAGTTAGAAGAGATCTTAAAACAATGGAACGTGAAGGTGAGATTACTTTATTAAGAGGCGGTGGTGCTTGTTTAAAAAGAGACAGCTATGAAATCCCTGTTATGTCAAAGAAAATGAAAAATGTCAGTGAAAAAGATAGAATAGCTAAAGCAGCAGCAGAATTAGTTGAAGATGGTGATTCTATATATATTGATTCAGGAAGCACTGCTTTAGATATGATGAAATATTTAAGAGATAAGAATATAACAGTAGTGACAACGAACGCATTAATATATTCTGAACTACAAAGTCCTAACATTAAATGTATTATTGCCGGCGGAGAGATTAATATAGCAACAGCATCAATTAGAGGAATTACAACAAACAATTTCTTAAAGAGTTACTATTTTGATAAGGCATTTGTTGGAATGTCAGGTTTTTCACTTGAGGCTGGATATAATACACCGGATTTGTTGGAAGCTGAAAAAAAGCGAATTGTATGTAAAAATGCCAAGAAAGCTTATATTTTAGCAGATAGTAGCAAGTCGGGGAAAAGTACATTATGTAAAGTGCTTGATTTAAATCAGGCAACAATAATATGCAATGAAGTAACGGACGTTGTAAAGGGTGCAGAAGAATATATTATTGTATAACAGGTTATTTACTGTATAACATATTAATTTTTAAAGGAGATATTTCTTAATATTTTCTAGACTAAAATATGAAAATTATGAGAGGTAGAAAAATGAAAATTGGAATTGGAAATGATCATGTTGCAGTAGAAATGAAGAATGAAATTAAGGCATATCTTGAAGAAAAAGGTCATGAGGTCGTTAATTTCGGTACAGATTCAACAGAGAGATGTAACTATCCTGAATATGGTGAAGCTGTGGCAAATGCTATTGTTGCAGGTGAAGTTGACTGTGGTGTTTTAATTTGTGGAACAGGAGTTGGAATTTCACTTTCTGCAAACAAGGTTAATGGAATAAGAGCATGTGTATGTAGTGAACCATATAGTGCAAAATTATCAAAACAGCACAATAATACAAACATAATTGCTTTTGGAGCAAGGGTTGTAGGTATTGAACTTGCCAAAATGATAGTAGACCAGTGGCTTGAAGCAGAATATGAAGGTGGAAGACATCAGGTTAGAATTGACATGCTAAAAGAAATAGAAGAAAAGCAGAAAAATAAATAGACAAATTTATAATATAAAAATTATAATTAAGTTTGCATTTTATGATAATAATTTAATGTTTAACGTGATGTTAAATATTAAATTAAAATAAATATTAAATTAATAAGGAAAGGAAACACAATTATGAAGATTAAGAATATCGATAATCCGGAAGAATTTTTAAAAGTAATAGACAGTTGTCAGGGAAAGGTTGAACTTATCACAGATGACGGGGACAGACTTAACCTTAAATCAAAGTTATGTCAGCTTGTTTCACTTTCAACAATTTTCTCTTCATCAGCACAGATTCCTGAAATGGAAATAGTAGCTCACGAATTAGAAGATTCAAAGAAAATTATGGATTTCCTTATGAGAGGACCAATGTAATTAGTCTTCTTCGATTACATAGAAATCCAGATAATCAAAATCAATAGATTCAACAAAACTGTCCGCATAAAATCTTGTGCGGGCAATTTTTTTGAATTCTTTAATATTAGATTCAAGCCATATAGGATTGCTTAAATCAAATTCGTCGCAAATCATCTCAAGAGCCTTGAAAATCTTATGGGTTCTTGTGTCGTCTATATCTAATTCAATTGTAGTGCTTTGTAGCATTTTGTTGCTTTTAAAGGTTCTACCCCAAACTCTGAACATAAAAATCTCTCCTTCACAAATAACTTCTTTGATTTTAAAGGAAAATATATTAACTGTAAAGATAAAATATGGTATAATCAAAACGATACTAGGTTTTTATACCTTTTTGAAAGGAAGAAAAATGGTGGACGAGAAGAAATTAAAAGCTAAAGGAAATTTACCACAATATATTAGATGGCCATTATACTTGAATTTTATTTGGCTTGTAATGGCAGCATTAGGGTTTACAATAAGTATAAAGGCAGGTGTGTTAATGACATTTGCAGCAGTTTTATATTTATGTATATCTGCTACGGTGTATTTATTGTTTAAGCCTAATATTATGAGAAATCTTGTTGATTTTGGGGCGGAGTACAGTCAGGTTCAAAGAAAAATGATACGTGACATGGAAGTTCCGTATTGCCTTTTAGATGAAAGCGGCAAGGTAATGTGGACTAATAATGAAATGGATAAAATATGTGAAAAAAATATTAGAAATAAGCCTATTGCATCTGTTTTTGAAGGAATAACCGCAGAGGACTTTTCATTTGATGAAGAGGGCAGAAGCGAATTTGAAGTTAAACACGAGAATAAAGTGTATAAGGTAATTCTCAAATTATTCTCAATGAATGAGGAAAACGTAGAAAGTGCTTTAGTGCCATTGATTGGTGGTGATGGGGCGTTAATTTCCATGTATATGTTTGACGAGACATTGATTCACCAGTTAGCTAAAGAGAACAAAGAGGAAAAATTAGTAACAGGTCATATTTATATTGATAACTATGATGAAGTTCTTAATAGTATCGATCCAACAAGAAGAACATTGCTTGTAGCGTTAATAGATAGAAAAATAAATAAGTATTTCACACAGTATGACGGAATTGTACGAAAGCTTGAAAATGATAAATATTTCGTCATGTTTAAAACAAAATTTGTTAGCAAGATGCAGACAAATAAGTTTGCAATATTAGATGAAGTAAAAACAGTAAATATTGGAAATGGACTTCCAATTACACTTAGTATTGGTATAGGTGTAGGTGGCAATGGTTTAGTGGCAAATTATGAGATCGCAAGAGCAGCCATTGACATGGCACTGGGACGTGGTGGTGACCAGGCAGTGCTAAAAGAAGGCAACAAAGTATATTATTATGGTGGAAAGTCCAAGTCAGTAGAAAAAAACACAAAAGTAAAATCAAGAGTAAAAGCTACAGCATTTAGAGATTTAATTGAAACAAAAGAAACAATATTTATAATGGGACACCATATTGGAGATAACGATTCATTTGGTGCTTCCATAGGATTTTATAGAATAGCTCAGACAATTGGTAAAAAAGCCCACATTGTAATAGAAGATATTTCAGGTAGCGTAATACCGATAGCTCAAATGTTCCATGAGTCAGATATTTATGCTGAAGACATGTTTATTTCAGGTAGCGAAGCAGTTTCCAAAATAGGAAAAAATGACGCCTTAATAGTTGTTGACTGTAACAGAGCTGCTTATACAGAATATCCTGAATTAGTCAGAAGAGCACAGTGCCTGGTTGTTTTTGATCACCATAGACAATCAGAAGACGTAATAGATAACGCACAGTTGTCATATATAGAACTTGCATCATCTTCTACATGTGAAATGGTTGTAGAGATTATGCAATACATACCAGAAACAGTTAAGATTAACAAAATGGAAGCCGAAGCACTTTATGGTGGTATTATGGTGGATACAAACAACTTCACTAACAGAACAGGTGTAAGAACTTTTGAGGCAGCAGCATATCTTAAGAAAAATGGTGCTGATATAACAAGAGTCAGACGAATGTTCAGAGATGATATTAATGACTATAAGGCAAAAGCTACAGCAGTACAGAATACAGAAATTTACAAGGACTGTTATGCAATTTCTGTATGTACGGCAAAGAATGTTTCATCACCAACAGTTGTAGGTGCTCAGGCAGCTAATGAATTGTTAAACATTAAGAATGTAAAAGCATCATTCGTATGTACACCATACAATGATTTAATATACATAAGTGCAAGATCGTTAGATAAAATTAATGTTCAGGTGCTTATGGAAGAGTTTGGAGGTGGCGGTCACATGAATCTGGCAGGAGCTCAGGTTAAAGACGCATCTTTAGGAGAAGTAACACAGATGATTAAAAACGCAATCAGTAGAAGAATTGAAGAAGGAGACATGTAATGAAAGTTATTTTATTAGAAGACGTAAAGTCACTTGGAAAAAAAGGTGAGATAGTAAATGTAAATGATGGATATGCCAGAAACTTTATATTAAAGAAGAATTTAGGTTTAGAAGCAACAGGAAAGAATTTAAATGACTTAAAGCTTCAACAGCAGAATGCAGCTAAAGTTGCCAAAGAAAAATTAGAAACTGCTCAGGCTTTGGCAAAGGACTTAGAAGACAAATCAATTACTGTTAAGATACAGGCTGGAGTTGAAGGCAAGGTATTTGGTTCAATTTCAAGTAAAGAAATAGCTTTAGAAGCAAAGAAACAGCTGGGAAAGGACATTGATAAGAAGAAGATTGTCATTCCTGACGCAATTAAGTCACTTGGAACTTACAATGTAAACATTAAGTTACACAAGGATGTAGTTGGAAAGTTAGCAGTAAAAGTTGAAGCAAAATAATTAGTAATTAAGAGAATCGCAATATGTCTAAGGATGTATTGCGATAATTTTACTATGAATGGAGATGCACTATGGACGAAGCAGTAGTAAAAAGAATAATGCCTCATAGCAACGAGGCGGAGCAGGCTGTTATTGGCTCAATGATGATGGACCAGGAAGCAATAACAGTTGCAATGGAAAAATTATCAGATGCGGATTTTTATAATAAACAGTACGGTTCATTGTTTAAGGCAATGGTTGAATTGTATAACGAAGGACGTGAGGGTGACCTGGTTACAATCAAAACAAAACTGGAAGAAATGGACGTTCCTTCAGAAGTTATTAGTATTGATTTTATTAGAAATATTTTAGATATGGTTCCAACATCTGCAAACATAAAGCAGTATGCGGATATTGTATATGAAAAGTCAGTAATGAGAAATCTTATAAGGGCAAATGAGAGTATTGCTAATACATGTTATGCAGGCAACAAGCCTTTAGAGGCAATTCTTGAAGAAACAGAGAAAAGTATTTTTGACTTGATTCAAACAGGTAATACAGGAGATTATGTTCCTGTAAGACAGATTGTTTTAAATGTTTTTGACAAGATTGAACAGGCAGCTCAGACGAAAGGTTCTATTACAGGTTTGGAAACGGGATTTGCCAAGCTTGACAAGCAGTTGTCAGGTCTCCAGCCTTCAGATTTGATTCTTATAGCCGCCAGACCTTCTGTTGGTAAAACAGCTTTCGTACTCAACTTAACAGAAACAATTGCAGTTAAACATAACATTCCGGTGGCAATATTCAGCTTGGAAATGTCAAGCGAACAGCTTATAAACCGTGTGATTTCACAGAACTCAATGGTTAGTTCACAGAAAATCCGTATTGGTGATTTAAGTGACAGCGAATGGGAAAATATAGTAGAATCAGCCAATGTTATTGGTAACTCAGGAATTATTATTGATGATACTCCGGGTATAAGTATCGGTGAAATGAGATCAAAGTGTAGAAAGTTTAAACTGGAAAAAGATATTCAGTTGGTTATTGTAGACTATTTACAGTTGATGACAACCAACACACCTCACGGAAGCCGTGAACAGGAAATTGCAGAAATATCAAGAACATTAAAGGGTATTGCCAGAGAGCTAAATGTTCCGGTAATTGCGCTTTCACAGCTTAACCGTGCATCTGAAACAAGAGAAGACAGAAAGCCTATTATGGCGGATCTTCGTGAATCCGGTTCTATCGAGCAGGATGCCGACGTTGTAATGCTTATGTCAAGATATTACGACAAGGAGAAAAAAGAAGAAGACAGAAACAGAATTATTCTTAACGTAGCTAAACAGAGAAACGGCCCTGTAGGTGAAGTTGAATTGGTATGGTTACCACAGTTTACAAAATTCGAAGATGCAGAACAACCTGGTGATCAGATTTAAATCGTTGTATGCCTAAGAAGATATAAAGTATTTTTAATAGATAATGCTAATATGTAGAAAACCTTTGAAACAGATTTTAAATTTGTCTCAAAGGTTTTTTGTATACTCAAGTATATAAATATATCTTCTTCGACACCTCCGCAAAAGGTTACATTTTTTGCAGTGCTATTTTTATTGATAGGGGAATATAATGGACTTATAATTGTGGTGTTAAGAAATTAGTATGAATTTCAAACCCTGTAAAGGGGCAGGTTTAGGAGGTTAAAATGGGGGAAAAGAGATACATGATTTCAGATGCATCAAGGATGCTGGGAGTAGAATCTCATGTTTTAAGATACTGGGAGGAAGAACTTAATATAGTTATACCAAGAAATGAAATGGGGCATCGATATTACACCGACAATCATATTAATTTGTTGAAGAATGTGCGTGACTTAAAAAATCAGGGCTATGGACTTAGAACAATTAAAATGATGCTGACGGACCCTGATACAAAAGAAGGAAAAAACAATAATTGCAGAAATAACATGGCTTTAACAGCTACAGCAGTTAGTGCACCGGTGCTTAAAGAGCAGATGAAGGTTGAGACAATTGAGAGTAGCGAAAGCAAGATGGAACAGTTTCAGGCAATAATGGATAAGGTTGTTTCTAAGGCGTTAAAGAAGAGTGCCGGAGAATTAGGCAAGGAAGTAAGTGGAAACGTAAGCGAAAAAGTTTTAAAAGAAATGAATTATCTAATGCGGACTCAGGACGAAAGAGAGGAAGAACGCTATAAAAAGTTAGATATGGCAATGCGTTCCAAACAAAAACTTTCAAGAAGAGAAAAAAGACGACAACTTAAAGCTGAAAAACTTCTACTGAAGAAAACTAAAAAAGAAGAACAAAGACTTAAACAGGAAAAACAGAAAAAGCTGGCAGCAGAGAAGAAAAAGGGAGATTTGAAAATCGGAAAGAAAGCACCGGCTCAGTAGGTAACTATTAAGTAACTCTATGGGACAGATGTAGAAGTTGGTTATTAGCAGAATTAAATAATGAATAATGTGCAATAGAAAAGGAGACAACCTTGGGGTGTCTCCTTTTGCTATCTCTAATTAAGCATCTAATTCGATTGAACCTGTAGGACATGATCCTGTACAAGCTCCACATTCGATACATGCACTAGCATCGATAACGAATGCTCCGTCACCTTCGCTAATAGCGCCAACTGGGCAAGCGCCTGCGCATGCACCACAACCGATGCATCCATCATTAATCTTGTAAGCCATTATGAAAGCCTCCTTTAAATTATAAAATTTATATTCATATAATAATACAATTACTGATAGATTGCAACAATTTAATTATTAACAAATTTAGAAAAATATATAAAAACATATAGAAAATCTTCCTAACAAAATTGGAAATTATGTGTATTAAAATAACCGTTTATTAGTGTGAAATACTGCAAAAAGTGATGAAAATATCAAATTTTATAAAAGATTTGTGACAAAGTTAGTAATTTCCCTATATTTATATTTACAGAGTTTATGTTCAGATAATTTACCGCATTTATGTTCTGATAAATTGCAACAATTATTTTCTAATAATGCGCTGATTTTATGTTTTGATAATATAAGTTTAAGTCCTAATAACAGTGATTACTCTTCCGAAAAAATGTATATCGTCAATGTTGTTTATCAAAAGTGTATCCCCACAATTAGTAATAGGAACCAGACGCATAGGTTGTCCCATTTCATATCTTCTAATATAAACAGCTTTCCCTTTTAAGAATATACCAACTTCTCCGGGGACAGGAAAACGGTCTCTAGCAATAAGTAGAGTATCACCATCAAGATATGTAGGGGTAAGATAGTTGCCTAATATTTTTATGCCACACATAATTATATTATCGCAAATGTCTGAGTATGCATAGGCGTTAATGGTTTCTGTGTAAATACTATCGTAAATCATGCCATCTTTGACTAATCCTGTAGGAACCAATACGGGGATTTCCATTACACCGTTAGTTTGATTGTTTTGCTGAATTGAATATTCAAAACGGACAATTTCCTGAAGAAGAGTAAATGCTCTTGGAGGTAATTCACCGGCAGGTATACTGCAACCAATATCGTAGCCAATGAGATAATCCATGCCACATCCTAGAGCCTGACTGATTTTGTATAAAGTGTAAATAGTTGGATTTTTTATTTTGCCGGAAAGAAGTTTCTTCACAGATTCATAGGGGAGCCCCGAAAAATCAGAAAGTTTCCTAATTGACCAGTTGTTAGTATTAAGTATTTTATTAATGTTTTTTATAATGTTTGATTTTAAAAGATTTTGTTCAGCGTATTTGGTATTAGCTTCAATATTCATTTTCATACCCCTCTCATAAAGATAATGAATTGCACCGGGTAATTGATTAGAGCAAAGATTTGGTGTAAAACAATAACTTTCAATTTTTTCCTAATACAGCTATTATAAAAATGCAGATTTTAAATTGCAATATTTTGTTTAAATATCTGCAAAAATTAACTTGCAACATATTATTGTAAACTTAACGAAGGGGGGAGATTCAAAAAGTAAAGTACAAAAAAGGAGATTGTAGGGCAATTGATAAATGCCTGCAAAATGAAAAACAGAAATATTTTTAACGAATATTGTTGAAAAAAATAAAACTAAGAATGCAAAAAGAAAAAGTTTTATAAATGAAGGGGGCAACATGGGGAAGTTAAAAGTATTGGTTGCAGAAAGTCAGACTGTTGTAAAACAACATTTGACAAAAGAACTTGAAAAAGATTTAGAAATTGCAGTAGTGGGGGCTACTGACAACGGAAAAGATGCTTTTGAAATTTTTAAAAGAGAAGAACCCAATATCGTTATATTTGATTTGCTTTTACCTATATACGATGGGTACACATTGTTAGATAAGATTAATGAGTATGGTGTGTCGGATAAGACAAAACTTATAATGACAACTACAGTTACTAGTGATTTGCTAATTTGTGAGGCATTTCACAGAAATGTAGATTATATTCTCACCAAACCTTATGATACAAAAATCGTTGTGAAGAAAGTAAAGAAGATATACGCACGAATGAATGAAATAATTGAAGAGGGGACAGTTGCAACAACTGAAATTATGACTAAAGAAAACACCAAAGGGTTAAGTTATAGTGTTTTTGAGGACAATAAGAAAATTGATAAAGCTATTTCAGAAAAACTTAATGCAGTTGGTATACCAACCAGATTAAAAGGCTACAGATATATGATAACTGCTGTAAAAGAGGCTGTAAACAATGAGGAAGCTTTGGATGCAGTGACTAAGATTCTATATCCCGATGTAGCAAAAAAACACCATTCTACAGCACAAAGAGTTGAAAAAGCAATAAGGCATGCCATAGAGGTCGCCTGGAATGATCAGGCCCATAAGGAAAATTGTGGATACATAATTGATTCAGGAAAATACCGACCTACTAATTCGGAATTCATTGCAAAAATTACCCAGGACATAATACAAAATCAATAGAAATGTATTAAAAATTATGAGATTAAGTAAAAAAGAAAACTAAAAATAAAATAATTAACAAATAAATAAAAAAATATAAAACAAAAATTAAATAAAACTAAGGAAAAATGAAAAAAGATTCCTGTTAATTGACGTCTCATCTCAAAATCTAATTACAAGAGATTGGGATAACAGCCAAATGCAGGAATCTTGTTTCATTGAATATGATTATTTATTTGATATAACTATTTATTTCACATAACTGTTTATTTCATATAACTATTTCTTGGCACGTTTTAGTGAAAATACAAATTCTGTTCCAACACCTTCAGTGCTTATAACGTCAATGTTTTCACCATGAGCCATCATAATTTCTTTAACAATGGCAAGACCAATACCGGAACCGGTTTTATCACGGCCTCTTGAAAGGTCTGTTTTATAAAATCTTTGCCAAATTTTATCAATGCTGTCGCTAGGAATACCCATACCAAAATCTTTAACAGAACAGTAGACTTTTTCGCCCTTGTTATAAACTTTTAATATAATTTTCGAACCCACATTACTAAATTTAATGGCGTTATCTAAAAGGTTATAAAGAACCTGCTCGATTTTTCCCTTGTCAGCATAGACATTATAATGTTTTGTTGGAAATTGGATTATAAGCTGTATGTGCTTCTTTTCGCAACTTCCCTGAAAAGTTTCAACAGTGGAAGTAATTACATTTTCCATACTGAACTCTTCGTATAAAAGTTCGGGTCCGGTGCTGTTCCAATTGTTTAAGCTACGCAGACCGGTTGTTAATTTCTCTAAACGGTTTGCTTCGGAAATAACAATTGATAAATATTTGTTATAATCCTCAGGTGGTATGGTTCCATCCATCATTGCTTCCAGATAACCTTTAATTGATGTTAAAGGTGAACGGAAATCGTGAGAAATATTTGAAATAAATTTCTTCTGATATTCCCTTGAATTGTTTAACTGCTTAGACATGTATTTAAGTGAACTTGCCACATCACCAATTTCATCATCGTTATTTACTTTTAAGCCCTCATATTCAAAATTACCTTTGGCATATTCCATTGCCGCCAGACGAATTTGTTTAAGAGGTAAATAAATAAACCACATGAAATTAAGAAAAACTATTAAAGACAAAGCCAGTATTATAATATACGTTACATAGAAAATGTAAGTAATATTGTAACTGCTGTCCTTAATATAAGATGTAGGCATGTGGGCTACCACGTACCCGTAAGTTATATCGTCTTTTGCAAGTGTGTGGACAACACTTAAAGTGTCAGTTTTTGAAATATTGTATAATTTTCCTATTCTATAGGAACCTTTGCTATAGTCAGTTGGATCAAAGTCGTTAAATACAATTGTATGTTCATCGTTGTTTAATTCCTGAGTTTTGTCAGTAGTATAAATCATTTTCTTATTATTATCTAAAACAAGAAGATTACAATTCAATACTCTGTTAAAATCACTAAAGTAGTTATCAGGACTTGAAATATCATCCAAAGATTCTATATCAAGAGATTTGATATTATCTGAAACAACAGACGCGTAGCTGTTAAGCTGTTTGGCATCGTCCTGAACCAAATGATTGTAAATAAGGTTTGTTGACCAATAAGTTATAAGTAAAAATCCAAGTACAGCAAAGGAAAAATATCCTATAAAAAATTTAGTTAAAATAGAATTTCTCATTATTTGTTATGTACCTCGAATCTGTATCCAACGCTCCAAACAGTTCCAATAGACCATTCATCTGTGTCAGAAATTTTTTCTCTTATACGTTTAATGTGGACGTCAACTGTACGTGTATCACCTGCATATTCGTAACCCCAAATATGGTCAAGCAACTGTTCACGAGTGAAAACCTGGTTAGGAGATGAAGCCAGGAAGAATAAAAGTTCAATTTCTCTTGGTGTCATTTCAACCTGTTTTCCTTTATAAATAACTTCGTAGTTTGATAAGTTGATAATTAAATCCTTGTACTCCACATATTTGTCTGACTTAGGAGTTGGAGCTGCAGCCGGTGCTGTGTAACGTCTTAGAACTGCCTTAACTCTTGCAACTAATTCTTTGGAATCAAAAGGTTTAATCATATAATCATCAGCACCAAGTTCAAGTCCTAAAACCTTGTCAAAAACTTCGGTTTTGGCAGAAAGCATAATAATAGGAACTTTTGACTCTTTGCGGATTTCCCTACATACTTCGTATCCGTCAATGCCCGGTAGCATAATGTCAAGAAGTACAAGGTCAGGATTATATTCCTTAAAAGCGTTAAGTGCTGACTGACCGTCTTCTTCTGTTCTTGTATCAAAACACTCTTTTGTTAAATAAAGAGAAATAAGATTTGCAATGTTTGCATCATCATCAACGATTAATATTTTCTGTTTGTTTGCCATTTGATTGTCCTCCCATTAATGGTTACTGAAAAATTAAAATCCTAGTATCTTTTATATTTTAAAGATAATGGAAATATAATGTTCATTAAAATTTTTCAGCCGATTTTTAATAATTATATCATAAAATTCTTATGTTAAATAACTTATAATAAAATGTAAAAATATCTTATTTGCAGTAAATAAAATCTGCAATAATACAAAATTTTATTTTCTAATATTAAACATTACTTAAATTCTACTACTGTAGCACCTGCACCGCCTTCACCATGCTCGCCGTTTCTGTATGACTTAACATAAGAGCAGGTTTTCAAATAATTCTGAACGGCTTTTCTTAATGTGCCTGTGCCTTTACCATGAATTACATAAACCTGTGGTAAATGTGCAATGTAAGCATCATCAAGATATTTCTCAAGTTCACCTAAAGCTTCATCAACAGTTTTACCGATTAAGTTGATTTCCATCTTCACGTTAAGAGATTTGTTCATCTTAATCTTGCCGCTACTGTTTCTTGTAAGACCCGGTGCCTTAATATCAGGTTCATCAATAATTTCTAAGTCCCTAATATTAACCTTGCTGTTTAAAATACCCATTTTGACAGTTAAGTTACCGGCTGCGTTTGGAAGGGAGGCAACAGTACCATTTAAGTTCATGCTAAGCACCTTAACCCCTGTTCCAAGTTTAAAGTCAGAAGCTTTGTAAGATTTTGAAGGCTTAGAAGCCTTAATCGAACTGTGGCTTTGATTCTTTTTAATTTTTGAACCAACGGCAGTTCTTGATTTCTCAAGTTCTTTTGTATTGCCGGACTTACCGTATTTGTTAATATTTTTAATTGCTGTATCAGCAGTTTCCTTAGCTTCTTTAAGAATATCAAGGGCTTCTTCCCTTGCTTTAGATAAAATTTTATCTTTCTTTTCATTAATCTCTTTAGTTCTGTATTCGTAATCTTTTTTCAAAGATGCTATTTGAGACTTGTAAACAGAAATTGTTTCGTGGTCTTTTTCAATCTGTTTCTTCTGGCGCTCAAGTTCAGCTAAAACATCTTCAAACTGCTCATCTTCAGCATCAATTCTAGACTTGGCATCATCAATAATAAATTTAGGTAAGCCAAGTTTTTCTGAAATTGCAAAAGCATTACTTTTTCCCGGTATACCAATTAATAAGCGGTAAGTTGGTCTTAAAGTTTCAACATCAAATTCGCAACTGGCATTCTGGACACCATCTGTGGAGAGGGCGTAAAGTTTTAACTCACTATAGTGAGTTGTTGCCATGGTTCTTGTACCCATATTCTTTAAGAAGTTAAGAATTGAAATTCCAAGAGCTGCACCTTCTACCGGATCAGTTCCTGCACCTAATTCGTCAAAGAGAACAAGAGAGTCCTGATCGGCTTTGTTTAAAATATTTACAGTGTTTACCATGTGAGCTGAGAAGGTACTTAAACTTTGCTCAATACTCTGCTCGTCACCAATGTCTGCAAAAATCTCTTTAAATACTGCAAGGCTACTGCCCTCAAAGGCAGGGATATGTAAACCTGACTGGCCCATTAATGATAATAGCCCAACTGTTTTTAGGGAAACTGTTTTACCACCGGTGTTAGGACCTGTAACAATAAGCAGGTTAAAATCTTTTCCTAAATTAACGTCTATTGGCACTACTTTCTTTGAATCAAGTAATGGATGACGTCCCTGTTTAATATTTATAAAACGTTTGTCGTTAAATTCAGGCATGGTTGCTTTCATTTTCTTGGCAAGATTTGCTTTTGCAAAAATAAAGTCAAGTTTAGGCAGTAATTCCATGTCAGTTCTAAGCTGTTCCATGTATTCGCTACATGTAACACTTAAATTAGCAAGTATAATCTGAATTTCGTCAGCTTCTTTAACTGATAATTCACGCAACTTGTTATTAAGTTCCACAACTACAGTAGGCTCTACAAAAAGAGTTGAACCTGTTGAGGACTGGTCGTGAATAATTCCCGGCACATTGCCACGATATTCTTGTTTAACAGGAACGCAGTAACGACCGTCTCTCATGGTAATAAGAGAGTCCTGTAAGTATGTTTTGTTGTTAGTAGAATTAACAAGGTTACTAAGCTGACTGTGAATTCTATCATTTGTCAGCTTCATTTGTCTTCGAATATTTTTTAAGTTATAAGAAGCATCATCTGCCATTTCTTCTTCAGAAATAATACACTTCTCAATTTCTTTATTTAAATTAGTAAGAGGCTCAATGGCTTCAAACATATCGTCTAGGCTGTCTTTGTTACCATCGTCATCTCGTCTTGAAAAAGTTTTAACCCTGTTGGCAACTTTTAATAGGGAACTGATTCTAAGAAGTTCTCCCATGCCAAGGGTGCTGCCAATTTCCAATCGTTTAAGGGATTCACCAATGTTGTGAAGTCCCGAAAAAGAAAGGCTGCCTTTTTGCCAAACTCGTGTAAGTGCATCGCCTGTATTTTGCTGCATTATTTTTATCTCATGATAATCAGATGAAGGTGTGAGATTCTCACAAAGTCTGCGTCCCATGTCAGAACCTGCTTCTTCTTTTAGCAAGTCAATAATTTTGTTAAACTCTAATGTTTTTAATACCTTTTTGTTCATTTTATAATCTCCATTTATTTGATGTAACTATACATATTCTGCCACCAAATACAGTGGTACTGTTCTTGTATTTGAATACATAATCAATTATAATAAAGTTTAGCTTAAATGTGTATAAAAGTAAATTCTTATATTAGGAGGAAATAATGAAATATATCGAAACATTACGTGAAGGTGAAAGAGTACAGGAAGTATACTTATGCAAACAAAAAAGTAGCGCAATGACAAAAACAGGAAAAGAGTATGAGAATGTTATTTTACAGGATAAAACAGGACAGTTAGATGCAAAAATCTGGGACCCGGGTTCAATGGGCATTGATGATTTTGACGCATTAGATTATGTAGAAGTTCATGGAGACGTTACAGTTTTTAACGGTCAGACACAGCTTAGTATTAAGCGAGCAAGAAAGGTAAGTGAAGAAAGTGTTGATCCATCAAATTATTTACCTTGCACTGATAAAAACATGGACGAAATGATGACAGAATTGCTAAAATTCATCGCCAGTGTTAATAATCCTTATTATAAACAGATTTTAACAACATTATTCGTTGAGGATGCTAATTTCGCAGAGGCGTTTAAGAAACATTCAGCGGCTAAAAGTGTTCACCATGGATTTATCGGTGGTTTATTAGAGCATACACTTTCAGTAACAAAGTTGTGCGATTTTTATACAAAACAATATCCTATTTTAAACAGGGATTTACTTATTACTTCTGCTATTTGTCATGATATTGGAAAAGTATATGAATTATCAGATTTTCCTTCTAATGAATACACAGATGCAGGACAGTTGTTAGGACATATTGTTATGGGTTCGGAAATGCTTTCAAAGATTATAGCAACAATACCTGATTTTCCAACAAAGCAGGCAAATGAATTGAAGCATTGTATTTTGGCACATCATGGCGAGCTTGAATACGGTTCACCAAAGAAGCCGGCATTAATTGAAGCTGTTGCACTTAATTTTGCAGATAATACAGATGCAAAGATGGAAACAGTTATGGAAATCTTTAAGAGTAACACAACAGCAACATCAGACCAGTGGTTAGGCTACAATAGATTTTTAGAGAGCAACATTAGAAGAACTACTGAATAAAAATGGAGAATGATTAAAATATATGTTTAATAAGAATGATATTATTGAAATAGAAATTATTGATCAGGGAACTACAGGAGAGGGCATAGGCAAAGTTGATGGCTATGCTCTTTTTGTAAAGGATGCAGTTATTGGTGATGTGGTAAAAGTAAAAATTATGAAGGCAAAGAAGAATTTTGCTTTTGCTAAATTACTTGAAGTCGTAAAGCCATCCCCTTATCGTGTAGAGCCTCTTTGCCCTGTGGCAAACCGCTGTGGAGGCTGTCAGCTACAGGCAATGAATTACAAGCAGCAGTTGGAGTTTAAAGAGAAAAAAGTTTACAACAATATTAAGCGAATCGGTGGCATAGAAGATTTTGAAATGAAGCCCATTATTGGTATGAAAGAGTTGGCAGTAAAGGGATATGAAGACAATGGTCCTTTTCACTATAGAAACAAGGCACAGTTTCCAATAGGTCTGGACAGAGAGGGAAATATTGTCAGCGGTTTTTATGCAGGCAGAACTCATTCCATTATTAGTGTGGACAATTGTCTCCTTGGCATTGAAAAAGATGGTGACGTAAATGGCACCGTAATGCATATAGTAAAAACTTTTATGAATATTTATAACATTAAACCTTATGATGAAAAAACGCACAAAGGTTTGGTGAGACATGTTCTTATTAGAATTGGTGCTTTTACAAATGAGATAATGGTTTGTGTGGTTATTAATGGAAATAAATTGCCACATTCACAGGAATTGGTGGAACAGTTATTGCAAATTGATGACATAACAAGTATTTGTCTTAATGTAAACAAAGAAAAAAGCAATGTTATATTAGGAAAAGAAATTATTAACCTGTACGGAAAAGACTATATTGAAGATTACATTGGTGATGTTAAATTTAGAATTTCACCATTGTCCTTTTTCCAGGTAAATCCAATTCAGACAGAAAAGCTTTACAACAAGGCGCTGGAATATGCAAACCTTACAGGTGAGGAAAATGTGTGGGATTTGTATTGTGGTATTGGAAGCATTTCACTTTTTCTTGCAAAATCCGCAAAGAAAGTTATTGGTGTGGAGATTGTTCCAGAAGCAATTGATAATGCCAGAGAAAACGCTGCCATAAATGGCATGGAAAATACAGAGTTTCTGGTTGGGGCAGCAGAAGAAGTAGTTCCTAAATATTTCGAGGAACATAAAAATCAACCTGAATGTAAGCCAGATGTAATCGTGGTGGATCCGCCACGAAAAGGTTGCGACCAGGTTTTGCTTGATACTATTGTAAAAATGAATCCGGAAAGAATTGTGTATGTAAGCTGCGACAGCGCTACATTGGCAAGGGATTTGAAGTGGCTTGAAGAACATGGGTATAAGCTAAAGGAAGCAACACCATGCGACATGTTTGGTCAGACAGTGCATGTGGAGACGGTGGCATGGCTTGAGCAATATCGGTCAGAGGATACCAATCATGACAGTAATTAAAAATATATAAGAAATTGACAACGTATAGTTTTTCACTAAAATTTAATTCGAAATAATCTGAAAAATATATTTAATTTAGGGTAAAAAGTTTGTGATTTTATGTCACAAACTTTTTTGATAATTATATATGATGCAAACGATAATAAGTATCGTATGATTTTATAAAAACAAACTTTATAGTTTACTAGACGTAAATGTTGAGAAAATATTGGATATACTATAAATGTATATATATTTGAGGAGCAATACTTGGAATATGTTTATATAAATGCTCCCCAATAAACATTGATTATTGGGGAGCGTTTAATTATAATAATGATAAAAATGTTCCCCAAAGGAGGAGATAAAATGACAGTACAATACAATGAAGTACAGGAATTACTAAGAAGTCGTGCTGATCTCCATGCAAGATTAAACTTAATGCCTTACGATGGTACACCGGAAATCAAAGAACGTGGAGGTGGAAAATATCTTTATGTAAGAAAGCGTGTGGCAGGAAAACAAACATCAACGTATGTGGGCGTATACACTGAAGAACTATATAATTTGCTTCTTCGTAATGCCAGAGAATCACGTGAAATAAGAAAGTCACTTCGTTCAATTGAAAAGCAACTTGCTGCAGTTGGTTATTCCGAGGATGAACTTTCTGCTGACGTAATAACTAATATAGAATTTGCTCGTGCAAACATGAAAATGAATATTTATGATCAGGCTGTTTTGGAAGGTGTAGCAACATCATTTCCACAGACAGAAGAAATCATAGACAATGGAAAAGTTTCTGGAATGACAGCGACTGACGTACAGAAAATTTTAAATTTGAAACATGCATGGGAGTTTATTTTGGATCGTGATGTAATTGCAAGCCGTTCTGATTACTATATGCTCAGTCATATTGCAAGATTGGTAAATGAAGGATTTTTCGCTGAAGGTGGTAGAATTAGAGGTGTTCCAGTTACCATAGGTGGTTCTACCTATGTCCCACCACTACCAAATGAATTAGATGTAAAAGACAAAATTAGACAGATAGTCGAAGAGGATGACGAGGCTATTAACATAGCGATAAAACTTTGCCTTTATTGTATGAAAACACAGATTTTTCTGGATGGTAATAAACGTGCGTCAGTTATTTTTGCAAATCATTATCTTATTTCACACGGAGGTGGGTTCTTGGTAATTCCTGAAAAAGAAGTACCGGAGTTCAAACGACTGCTTGTAAAATATTATGAAGGTAATGATCTTAAAGTTATTGCAGATTTTATGAAAGAGCATTGTTGGAAAACAATTTGATTATAAAAATTAGCGAACCTTTTGGCTTTTTTAGGGACTAATATAGTGTAAATCGATTTACAGGAGGAAGAAAAAATGAGTGAATACATTAATAATGAACTTATCGAGAACACATATTTGTTCTGCATAAAGCGAGTGGCTAATAGCGATACGGCAAAAGATTTAGCTCATGATATTTTATTGGAAGCATTAAAGGCTGTTTCGAAAGGAAAAAAGTTTACAAATTTTTATGGATGGTATTGGAGAATGGCACATAATAAATATGCAAACTATATGGAGTACAAGAAAACTCAAACTTTGCCAATAGAAGTGGCTGGAGGTGTTGCTGCAGAAATTTGTCAGCCGATAGAACAGATTATTAATGATGAAAAGATTTCGTATCTTAATTATTCACTCTCAAGATTAGCATCAGACTATCGTGAAATAATAATTAGATTTTATTTGAAGGAACAATCAGTAAAACAAATTTCACAGGAATTAAAAATTCCAGAAGGAACTGTAAAAAGAAGATTGTTTGATGCGAAGAAAAAAGTGAAAGAGAGGTTTGATAAAATGAAGAATATTGGTACATTTTCTTATGCTCCGGCAGAGATAGATTGGTTTTGGGGATATAGTTGTAGAGAGGCAGCAGGCGTACTTGATAATCAAAAAATAGCACAACAGATATGTGTTTTGTGTGGAAAAGAACCGAAGAATATTAATGAAATTTCTGATGAAATGGGAGTAGCACCAATTTATGTTGAACCAATTATGGAACAACTTTTAAAAGTGAAATTAGTCGTGCCATATAATAAGAAAAAGTATATTTCAAATTTTGGTGTGTTCCCAAAGCAGGCATACATGCAGGCACAGTCAGTTGCGAACTATGAATTTCGCGAAAACGGTTATTTCGACAAAGTAAATCAGGCTCTGGAGAACATAAAAGATGAAATATTAAAATTCGATTTTTATGGAAATGATTTTAACTACAAATATTTAAAGTGGATTTTTTATGTTATTGCAGGCTATCAAATAGGGTATCTTGCTAATGAAAAATATTTAGAAAAGTATAAAGAAAAATACAAAGATGAGGCGGAAAGAGATTATAGGATTACAATGCAATACAGCAATGCTGATGAAAATATCGATTATCCTATTCAAGATGAAACGAAAACAGCTGAATGGTCATGTTTAACTCAGGAATTTATGTCCACACGTTATGGGAAAATTGAATTCGTAAATGATTATCAGTGTGCCCCTTTTCCAAGCAAAGGAGAAGAATTTGCAAAGGGACGTGACCTGTGGGTAAATGGCGATAATATTACACTATTAATGGAAATAGCTGAAAACAGTAGTAAACAGCTGAATACACATGAAGAAGAAATTGTTGCCTGTTTTATTAAAAACGGCTTGGCTGAAAAGGCAGACAATGGATATAAAGTATTATTACCAATTTTTAAAAGAGACGTATTTGAAAAAATAGCAACACTAATAAAAGAAGCAGTTAGGAATATCGCATATGAATATTCTGATTGTATAGCTGGTAAGGTAGAAAAAATATTATTGCCATATGTGCGAAAAGAACTGATGAGTAACTTTATTTATTGGGATATGAAAATGTTCTTCCAACCTATTTCTTCGCTATTTTATTATGGAATATATGACTCTAATGATTTGGAAATTCCAAAAGATTATGAGCATAGTGCTGCAGGACTTTACCTTGAGGTAAAGTAAAATAGAAACAATGTCAAAGGATATAATATTTAATATTGGATATGCTCGTAATTAGCTACAACTTTATTTCCTTAAAGAATGTAAAGTTGTAGCTTAAAATCAAAAAGAGCTGTATTTAAACAATTTACACACAAAAGTTTTGAAGAAATGTAGGAATTTGGCAAATAAAACTTTGAAGAAATGTAGAAAAATCGAATGTAAGACCTTGAATAAATGTACGTTTGTGATATGATATGTTTATATTTAGGAGGTGTTTATGTATTTTGAACGGAAAGCCTATAAAAAGTTAACAGAATGGAAAGAACATTATTCAGATAAATATGCAGCATTACTTGAGGGTGCCAGACGAGTTGGTAAATCTACAATTGCGGAGAATTTTGCAAAAAATGAATATAAATCATATATTCTCATTGATTTTTCAAAGACAACAAACAATGTTTGTGAGTGTTTTGATGATATAGGAAATTTGGACATGTTTTTTTTGAGGTTGCAGGCAGAAACGGGTGTGACATTGTATGAGCACGATTCGTTGATTATTTTTGATGAGGTGCAACTTTTCCCTAAGGCAAGACAGGCAATTAAGCATTTAGTGTTTGATGGAAGATACAGTTATTTGGAAACAGGTTCGTTGATTTCTATAAAGAAAAATGTAAAAGATATATTAATTCCATCAGAGGAAATGAAAATACAGGTCTATCCAATGGACTATGAAGAATTTTGTCTCGCTACAGGAAATAATTATAATCTTCTACAAAAAATATGTAATATGGGAACGGCAATTGGACAGGCAACAAATCGAAAACTAATGAGAGATTTGCGAATTTATATGGCTGTAGGTGGAATGCCACAGGCTGTTGAAGCATATGTAGATGGCAAAAATTTTTCTGAAATTGACATGGTAAAACGACAGATTATAGCTCTTTACGAAGAAGATTTTAAAAAGATTGATGCGTCTGGGAGAATATCAGCATTATATCATTCTATTCCGGCTCAACTGGCAAAAGGTGGAAGGAAATATCGAATCACAGTAGCAATAGGAAAAAGAAAAAATAAAAGAGAGGATGAACTATTATATGAGTTAATTGATTCAAAAACAGTTTTGCCATGCTATAATTCTACAGATCCAAGAGTGAGTTTGGCAGATACAAAAGATTTTAATAGTTATAAACTATACCTTTCAGACACGGGATTGTTTGTTACATTGATGTTTGCTGATCGTCCTGTAACGGAAAATGTTGTGTACGCAAAATTGTTATCAGATAAATTGCCGGCAAATTTAGGGTTCCTTTATGAAAATCTTATTGCTCAAATGATTACTGCATCTGGAAGAGAATTGTATTATCATACATGGGAAAAAAATGGAAGCACACATTATTATGAAGTGGATTTCCTGATTTCTGAAGAAAGTAAAATAAATGCTTTTGAGATTAAATCTTCTGGTGCAGGGAAACATCAGTCCATAAAGCAGTTCTCTGAAAAATTTTCAAAGAATGTAAATAAAATATATTTATTGTCCCAGAAAGATGTTGGAAAGGAAGAAAATTTACTGTTTAAGCCATTTTATCTGATGCCCTTTCTAATTTGATAAATAAAAAAGATTGAAGCTAAAAAAGGTTGGAGAAAGTTCCAACCTTTTTTACTTAGTTGTGTCTATATTAATGAACATGTTCAATAAAGCACATAATGGAGGAGAAAATGGAGCAAAAAGAAGCAGGAGAAATCGTTAATAATTACATAAATCGAATATACAGTTTTGTAAAGAAAAGAGTGTCAAACGAGGCTGACGTACAAGACATATCGCAGGAGATAGCTTTTAAACTGTATAAGTCGTTGTGCATTAAAGATGTGATTAATGTAGATGGATTTGTGTGGACCGTAGCTAGAAATACTTTGGTTAATTTCTATAGGGAAAATGGTCGCTTTAAGATGAATGTTTCAATAGATGATAATGAAGTTAAAACAAGTGATGGTGGCAAGGATATAATTGATAGCATGATAGAAAAGGAAAACTATCACAGAATTAGAAAAGAAATTGCTTATCTGTCTAAGATTCAGCGACAAATTCTCATTATGTATTATTACGAAGAAAAAAAGCAAAAAGAAATAGCTTCTATTTTAAATCTTCCAGTGGGAACAGTAAAGTGGCACCTAAGTGTGGCAAAGAACGAATTGAAACGAGGTATGGCAAAGATGAGAAATATAAATGATTTAAAATTTAATCCAATAAAGTTTGCAAAGGTTAGATATGATGGGTATACGGGAACAATGGGAAATCCAATAAAGTATGTAAGAAGTGCATTGTCTCAAAATATTCTGTATACGATAAAAGATTCAGCAAGAACAATTGAAGAAATTGCTGATATTATGAATGTTTCTCCGGTTTATGTAGAAAGTGAAATCGAATTTCTTGAGGAACATCAACTTGTTATAAGAGACAAAAACAAATACATTTGCAATATAATTATAGAAGAAACAAATGGGGAAAATGAAGTCAACATTATTAAGAAATGCTATAGAAAAATAGCAGAAGAGCTTTCTGCAAAATTATTTGATGAAATTGTAAATAACAACTACTTAAATAGCCCGGATATTTTAGGCCCTAAGGATGATAACTTTAGAATGTGGGGATTATTAATATATCTGATTGCAACAGCTAATGTAGATAGTATTAAAAAAACAATTACATTTGAGCAGGCAGCAACCATTAGACCGGATGGTGGTTGCAATATTATTACTGCCAGTGTTGATTCAGAGAGTGAAAAAGAAATATTAAATATCACGGAGGAATTTTGTGGACCATGTTGGAATGAAGATGAGCTGTTAAAACTGTGGCTGGTGGATAGCAAATGGTCGGATAAACGAGTGACAGAATACTATGGTGGCCCTAATATACAAAGGGATCTTAAGTTGATTGGCAGATTTATCAGTGGCGATATTCTTAGTGTTGATGAATATACATATCTTTTGGAAAAAGGCTATATTATAAAGCAAGATGGAGTGTATGAATTAGGTGTTGTGGCAATAAAATCAGGAGAAATAAGAGAAAAACTTGAGAAAATGGCTTACAATATAAAAAATGAAGTAATTGAAAAAAATCTTAATCTGATTAGAGAGTATCAGGCTTTATTAGAACCGGATAACATGCCAAAGAACGTAAAGATTCAAAGGGAATACATAAATCAATATTTGTTTTCATCAGATGCTTTTTTTTGTGTATTTTCAATGGAATATTTAATTGAAAGTGGAAGGCTTAAGATTGTAGAAGATAAATATAAGAAAGCAGTAGGGCAGATTGTGATTCTGAAATAATGTTAAAAATTAGCAAATACGTTTGGAAATTAGACGTAAATTAAACAAAAATTAAGAATACGTTTGAAAAATAAACGTAAAATCAAACGAAAACTTAAAAATACGTCTGAAAATCAAACAAAAACTAAAAAATATGTTTAATAATCAAACGAAAAGCGAACGAAAAAAATACGTTTTGGAGTAGATGATGATGGAATTGAAGTTGGAGTTAAAAATCCCGTTCAGGCATGCACGGATATAGAAAATAGGATAAATGATAGTATTTCACCTGTACCGGATTATAGATTAAATATAAATGAAAATACATCAGTAATAGTCCTTACTGTTGAAGAGGGTAGTAACAAACCATATTTTTACAAATCGAAAGCGTATAAAAGAATTGATTCCTAAGGAAGCATTCAGGGAAGCTATAGCAAATGAATTAGCACATAGAACATGGGATGTGAAATCAAACATCAACGTGGCCATGTATGATAATAGGATAGAAATCACCTCTCCCGGTGTATTACCAAAGGGTATTTCTAAGGAAGAATATTTGAACGGAGGAATATCCATACCTAGAAACTATATTTTATGCAATGTGTTTTTAAGATTGCATATGTATAGAATGTTTCGGAACTGGAATAAAAAGAATAAATCAATATTATAAAGATAATGCTATAAAGCTGCAATATGTAATAACTGAAAACATGATTAAAATATGCCTTTCAATCATTGAAAAAAATACATTAGAAGGCGATGAATCGGTTATATTTAACTTACTTGACACAAAGTCTATGTCCAGTTTTGCAATTGTAAAAAAATCAAAAGTTATATCAATTTTAAACCACCTTGTCGAGCAGGACTATATTGAGAAAACAGGTAATGGAAGAGGAACAAAGTATCAAAGATGATAAAGAATATACAAACCACTCCAATTATAAAAATTACGAAATGGAGAGTTAGAACATTGGGAAATTGTTGTAAATTTTGCAATAGTTCAAAAGGAATGATTTCTTATTGGTTAAAAGACATGTCAATCATAAAAATAATTTATGGTTAATTTTTTAACGAAATGCATAAATTTGTTGAATAAGCATTGAATTTGTCAGTTATTAATGTATAATATATGCGTAAAGCGAGATTTTTTTGCTTTAGGTAAGAAAGGCACCATAATTATTAAATTCCTTGGTGACTTTTCGAAAAACAAGATAGAAAAGGAGTATTATTAAAATGGCAATCGATTTAACAAAATATGGAATTAATGGAACAACTGAAATTGTTTACAATCCATCATACGAAGAGTTATTTGCAGAAGAAACAAAGCCAGAACTTGAAGGTTTTGACAAAGGTCAGGAAAGTGAATTAGGTGCAGTAAACGTTAAGACTGGTGTATACACAGGACGTTCACCTAAAGACAAATACATCGTTATGGATGAAAATTCAAAGGACACTGTTTGGTGGACATCAGATGAATACGCAAACGATAACCATCCATTATCAGAAGATGTATGGGCTACATTAAAGGACATCGCTAAGAAAGAACTTTCAAACAAGAAACTTTATGTAGTAGATGCTTTCTGTGGAGCAAATGCAGACACACGTATGGCTATCCGTTTTATCGTAGAAGTAGCTTGGCAGGCACATTTCGTAACAAATATGTTCATTAAGCCAACAGAAGAAGAACTCAAGAACTTCGAACCAGACTTCGTAGTATACAATGCTTCAAAGGCAAAAGTAGAAAACTACAAAGAACTTGGATTAAACTCAGAAACAGCAGTTGCATTCAATATCACAAGCCGTGAACAGGTTATCATTAACACATGGTACGGCGGAGAAATGAAGAAGGGTATGTTCTCAATGATGAACTACTACTTACCACTTAAGGGTATTGCTTCAATGCACTGTTCAGCAAATACAGATTTAAATGGAGAAAACACAGCAATTTTCTTCGGTTTATCAGGAACAGGAAAGACAACACTTTCAACAGATCCTAAGCGTCTCTTAATCGGTGATGACGAACATGGTTGGGATGACAACGGAGTATTCAACTTTGAAGGTGGATGCTACGCTAAGGTTATTGACTTAGATAAGGAATCAGAACCAGATATCTACAATGCTATTAAGCGTGATGCACTTCTTGAAAATGTAACATTAGATGAAAATGGAAAGATTGATTTCGCTGATAAGAGCGTAACAGAAAACACTCGTGTTTCTTACCCAATCAATCATATTAAAAATATTGTACGTCCTATTTCATCAGCACCAGCAGCTAAGAACGTAATCTTCTTATCAGCAGATGCATTTGGAGTATTACCACCAGTATCAATCTTAACAGAAGGTCAGACACAGTATTACTTCTTATCAGGATTTACAGCAAAATTAGCTGGTACAGAACGTGGAATTACAGAACCAACTCCAACATTCTCAGCATGTTTCGGACAGGCTTTCTTAGAGCTTCATCCAACAAAATACGCTGAAGAATTAGTTAAGAAGATGGAAAAGAACGGCGCTAAGGCATATCTTGTAAACACAGGATGGAATGGTACAGGAAAGCGTATCTCAATTAAGGATACACGTGGTATCATCGATGCTATCTTAAGCGGAGCAATCAACGAAGTTCCTACAAAGACAATTCCATACTTCAACTTTGAAGCTCCAACAGAACTTCCTGGAGTAGATGCAGGAATTCTTGATCCAAGAGATACTTACGCTGATGCTTCAGAATGGGAAACAAAGGCATTAGATCTTGCAGACAGATTCATCAAGAACTTCGCAAAATACGAAGGAAACGAAGCAGGAAAAGCACTTGTTTCAGCAGGACCACAGAAATAATCGCGAAGCTTTGAGCAAAGCGACATAATAAAAGAAGAGACAGGCAACCCGTTATGCTTGCATAAACGGGAGCCTGTCTCTTCTTTTATTTAGCGGCATTCTGGGAATGCCGCGTGCTTATTGATTTGTTTACAAATCAATAAGAGGAGTGTCGTGCATAAAAAAGTCAGAGCAAAGGGAATGCCGCGTGCTTATTGATTTGTTTACAAATCAATAAGAGGAGTGTCGCGCGTAAAAAAGTCAGAGCAAAGGGAATGCCGCGTGCTTATTGATTTGCATACAAATCAATAAGGGGAGTGTCGCGTTTGAAAAGAAATTTTGATATAAAAGTGATTTTTTGCTCGAAATAATGTATAATTATAAATATTTTTGTGGGCATAACAAATTTATCGTATATTTGCTAAGTAACAATGCCCCAAAAAAACAATAAATTTATAGGAGGGTTTGTATGAGAAAGACATTCAAACAAATTATGTCTATTATGCTGGCAGCAGCATTAACGCTAGGTGGAACACCTTTCACAGCAAAGGCGTCTATAGACATAAAACAAGAAGAAAACAACAAAAACAAAAAGGAAAAAAGTTATGTAGAAGGACAGGCAGTCATTCTATATAAGGAAAGTGGAAAGAATGTTTCAACACAGAGTATTACAGACAGTAAGGTAAAAATTAAAGAAACATATGATTTCCAGGAAAGCAAAGGAAAGGTGAAAACTTATAGTAACAATGATGCTTCAGACGTGAAGGTTTCTTTAGTTGAATCAGATTCATATTCAACAGAAGAACTTATTGCAAAGATGAAGAACAAAGTTGGTGTTATAAGTGTTCAGCCAAACTATATTTATAAGGCTTCAGATTATAATGACAAGTATTATAAATATCAGTGGTCTCAGGAAAACGTTGGTCAAAATGGCGGCACAAAGGGATTAGATATTAACGCTGACAGCAGCGCTTTGGCTGACAAGGACAATAAGGAAAAAGTTGTTGCAATTGTTGACACAGGTGTTGATTACACACATGAAGATTTAAAAGATAAAATATGGAACAACCCTTATGATGAAAGTGAACTAAAAGGAAAACATGGATATGATTTTGCTAATGAAGATGCAGATCCATTAGATGACAACGGTCATGGTAGTCACTGTGCAGGTATTATTGCAGCACAGTCTAACAACAATGTTGGTATAAGTGGAACTGCAAAAAGTGATAACATAAGGATCATGGCACTTAAATTCCTCGATGAAGAAGGTTCAGGTTCAACAATAGATGCTATAAGTGCTTATAACTATATTTATAAAGCGCAGTCATTAGGCACAAATGTTGTAGCTGTAAATGACTCATGGGGCGGTGATGCAGACGAAACAGAAGATGCATTAAAAGCTGTTATTGAAATGGTTGGTAAGAAGGGGGCACTTTCAGTTGTAGCTTCCGGAAATGACGGTGTAAATGTAGATGATCAATACACAAGTCCTGCCTGTATTGACAGCGATTACATTATTTCAGTTGCAGCAAGCAACGAAAATGATGAACTTGCAACTTTTTCTAATTATGGAAAAGATAATGTAGACATTGCAGCACCGGGAACTAACATTCTCTCATCAGTTTCATATAATTGCTATAATCCATCTATTTACGAAAACCCAATGGATTTAAGTAGTACATTCTATACATACGACACAGAAAAAGTAGTTAATGTAGTTGAAGATGAAGCTATCGTAAAAGATGCAGCACAGGGGGAGGCTCCTTGGGGACATTCAAGTGATGATGAGGGTGCAAAATTCACAGCAACTACAACTCACAATTCATATTTTGGAGAAGCAAAAAATACAAACAAGTCCCTTAATTTATCTGTAAGCAATATTGCAACAGAAGAACAGTATAATTTCTATTTACCATACGAATTGAAAAAATCTTCAACTCCTGTAACAGTAAGTGCAATGTTAAAGGTAAATGCGAAACCTAAAAAAGACAACACAAACATTACAGGTCTTTTAGATGAAGATACAATTGGAACGTATGGAATTTTTGATTGTGATGTAAAAGATTCAGGAGAACTTGATTTTGCTAATGCAGAAATGATAGGTATGTCACACTTAGAGCAGGATAATTGTTATACACATTTAAGTTTTTCAACTTCAGGTAAAGTTAAAAAAGATACTAAGAAAGTTCTTATTCTTGCTTTAGTTGCTTCAACAGATGGCGAGTATGGATTTAGTGTAGAAGATTTTGGTGTAAGCAAAGAAGATGTTAATTCAGACGAATTTGGAAAATACGACTTTTATAATGGTACATCAATGGCTACACCACATGTTACAGGTGCAGTAGCAGCCATTGCAAATATATATGGTAACAGTAATTCATTAGATGTTAAAAACAGAGTGCTTGGTTCTGTAAGAGAGATACCAGCATTAGCAAACAAAGTTTCATCAAGTGGTGTACTGGACTTAACAAAGGTTGACACACCTAGCATTAGCGTTGGTAAGATTCAGATGAACGCTAAATCACAGGTTGAAATTAAAGGTTCATACCTTAAAGGTGCTAAAGTATTTGTAAACAATACAGAAGTAAAACAGCTTTCAAACAATGATCAGACAGTTACATTTGACGGAAATAACTATAAGAATAAAACTTTAAATATTAAGATTCAAAAAGAAGAAAAAACAATAGAGAGAACATGTTACTTCTCATGTGGTAAAGCATTCACATCTGACAAGAAGTTCATAAACTCTATGTTAGGCGGTCAGTTAGTATCAACAGGTCAGGAAGTGGCATACATTACTGATGAAGGTATTGTTATGTGGAGTTCTTTATCAAATAGTCAGGATATTGATATTGATGAATTAATTAAAAAATTCCCTGAATTAAAAGATGAAATCTTAAAAGAACAGGAATCTTTAAAAGATGCAGGTAGAACTTCAGAACTTGATGAAGGAAGATTCCCATTTACAACAGAAATGTTCGGGGCAGAATATAAGTATGCATTAAACGGTAGTGTATATGCTAACAGCGATTTTGCCTACACAAACGGAAAGCTTTATGGAGCAGTAGGTTTAGATTTAGGTTACACAGAAGAAGAAATTCTTGCATACTATGATACTAATAAAGGTTGGAAGAAATTAACAGCAGTTCCAAAAGAATTTAAGGGGGCATTTGGTTACAATTTAGTAGCATATAATGGTGACTTATATTTATTCGGCGGAATTAAGAAGGATGGAAGTCTTGATACATCAGTTATGAAGTATTCTTTATCAGCAAAGAAGTGGACAACAGTTGCTAAGTTGCCAAGTGGACGAGCTTGTGCGAAAGCTGTTCAGGTTGGAAATAAGTTAATTGTAACATTGGGAACAGACGGAACAGAATCAACTCCAAAGAACTTGATTTTTGATGGTAGCAAGTGGACTGTGTCTAAGGCAACAATTGGAAAAGTTACAGATGCTTACAAGAAAACAATTAATGGTAAGGAATTCTGTATAACAGAAGCACAGATTGGTGCAATTTCTAACGGTGTTATTTATACAGATTTAAAGGCAGAAGGTCTTGGAGATACATTTACATACAACCTTAGTTCAGATTCCTACAAGGCTTCAGGTTACAGCTTAAACAGCGAAAACTTTAAGGCGGATAATGTTTTAGCAACAACAGTCCAGGACAAGTTATACGTTCTTTATGGTAACAATCAGGTGACCGATGATGACGATGATTGGAACTTTGGAAAAGGAACTACAAAGAAATCTAGTGCAGTTAGCATTGACGGTGACGAAGAAGTCGCAGCAGGAATTGAATCAGTATACATTAATGTAACAAGTGGATATACAAATGTAGTAGACAGCAGTACAGACGGCGGTTATGTAGAAGGCACAGGCTACTATTTGCCAGGTGATACATTTAAGCTTATTGCAAAAGCTGACGATAACTTTACAATAACAAAGTTTACTGTTAATGGTAAGAATGTTGCTAAAGGTAAAAAAGGATATGTTTATACAGCAAGAGCTAATTCATTAGGCAGCAAGGTAACAGCAAAAGTTTATACAAAACAGAAGGTTACTGTAACAAAGGTTGGCGCAACTTCAATTAAAAAAGCCAAGAGAACAGCAAAGAAACTTAAGCTTACTTTAGCAAAGGCTTCAAATGCAATAGGATATCAGATTGCTTACTCAACATCAAAGAAGTTTACAAAGAAAACAACTAAGTATGTAACTAGCAAGAAGACATCAGTTACTTTAAAGAAATTAAAGAATAAAAAGTATTATGTAAAAGCCAGAGCCTATACAAAAGTTGGCAAGAAATCTGTATACGGAAGCTGGTCAGAAGTTAAGACTATTAAAAAAGTTAAAGCAAAGAAGGATAAAACTAAAAAGTCAAAAAAGAAATAAAGTGTTTGTTGTAGATTAATTTGAATATTTAGTAATAATAAAGCACAATATTTTGAAATCATAAAAAGCGATTAATTGGAAAAAATAATACCGGTTAATCGCTTTTCTATGTAATAAAAAATTTATTATTTGCAAAGCTTTAGAAAGTTGTTATAATAGTGAACTGTAAGTGACAATATCCTAGTAAATGAATATGGTTGCAGGATAAGGCACACAATAGTAAATGAACCGGAGTTGATGATTATGCCGGTTTGGAATACAAAATCTTGAAGGAGGATACAGTAATGGATGTAAAGATTACAAAGGAAATGACAATGGGTGAACTTTTATCAATAGACAGAGGCGTAGCCATCGTTCTTATGGAAGCAGGAATGCATTGCATCGGATGCCCATCATCAATTGGAGAATCTTTAGAAGAAGCTGCTATGGTACATGGAATTAACCCTGATGAATTATTAGTTAATATTAATAAATATTTCGAGAAAAAAAAAGTTGAAGAATAATCTTTAACTGTAGAGATAACAAGAGCAGTTGTGGGTATTGTTTATGCAAACAGTCTCACAGCTGTTTTTATATGTAATAAAAAATTACTTCAGAATTTCTTATTGCATATAAATCGTTCCACTAGGGATGTACACTCACGTGAAAGGAAGATAGTGTGGAAACAAAACGTGCTGGTTGCGTGGAATGTGGCTGGCCACATTCGTGGTTCCTTATTAATCAAAAAGTTGAAATATTCTCCAAAAACAGGTAACATTAAATATATCAAAGATAAAAGGGTGTAATAATATGCATTTTAGAATGAATAAATTTATGCAGGAGGGGGCTTTTAAACAGTTATTTAAAAAGCAGACTCAGGGCATACAGGAAAAATATAATATAAAAAAAGCAGATGTACGAATAATAGGGTATTTGAACAGTTGTGGAGAAAATAATACAGCAAAGGATATTCAGTTTGTATCAAAAATGAACAAGGGGCACATATCTACAGCAATGGAAAATCTCTGTGATCAGGGGTATGTGAAGGCAATTCACGATGAAAAAGACAAAAGAGTGATACATTATGTTTTACAGGAAAAGGCAATGCCGATTTTGGAAGAACTGGATAAGGTAATGAAAGAAACAGAAAATGAGATAATGAAAGGTGTTACTGATGAAGAGAGAGAGGTCGTAAAAAGAGTATCCGGGAAAATGTGGGATAATCTTAACCGACTTCTTGAAAATAAATAACAAATGAAAAAGAAATGTAAACTTTTAATGAATGTTGTTGACATTTCTTTTTTTTAGGAATAGTATTGTTTGAAAACAAACTATCACCAAAGAGTGTGGAGTGCTAAAATATATTGGTACATTAGAATAAAACAAAATAAAATAATATGTCCTATTAGTTGGTATATTATTAAGGAATAACAAGGAGGAATTATGGTTCGTTTACTTAAACATATGAAAGCAAAAGAATGGGCGATGGTTATTGTAAGCATTGCGTTTATTGTTTTGCAGGTTCAGCTGGACTTGAAGTTGCCTGATTATATGTCAGACATAACAGTGCTTGTACAGACAAAGGGAAGTGAAATGTCAGATATATTTACGGCTGGAGGAAAGATGATGGGCTGTGCCCTAGGTTCATTGGCATCAGCAATAGTTGTTGGATTTTTTGCTGCAAAAATAGCAGCTAATTTTTCAAAGAGATTAAGGGAAGATGTTTACGATAAGGTAATGTCTTACACAGATAAGGAGATTAACAGCTTTTCAACTGCCAGTCTTATTACAAGAACAACTAACGATATTACACAGATACAGTTTGTTATAGCTTTAGGCTTACAGGTTATGATTAAAGCTCCAATTATGGCGGTAATGGCAGTAGCCAAAATCAGTTCAAAGAACTTTGAGTGGACAGCGCTTACATTGGCTATAGTTGCTTTTGTAATTTTTATTTTATTGTTTGTGGTAATTTTTGCATTACCTAAGTTTAAGAAAATTCAGTGGCTTACTGATGATTTAAACAGAGTTACAAGAGAAAACCTGACAGGTCTTATGGTTGTGAGAGCTTACAATGCTGAAGATTATCAGGAAGAAAAGTTCGACAAGGCAAATAACAGATTAACAAAAAACAATTTACAGGCATATTTGGTAATGTCAATTATGAATCCGGGACTTAATCTTGCCATGAATGGTTTAACTTTAGGTATTTACTGGATTGGAGCAATATTAATAAACAATGTTGCACTTACAGGCATGGCTGCCATAAAGGAAAGAGTTGGACTTTTCTCTGATATGGTTGTATTTACATCTTATGCAATGCAGGTACTGATGGCATTTTTGTTATTGGTAATGATTTTTATTTTGTTACCAAGAGCAACAGTTGCTGCAAAGCGTATTAACGAGGTTCTTGACACAGAAGTCTCAATGAAAGACGGTGAAAGAGAACAGGGTGAAGAATCATTAAAAGGTGAAGTTGAGTTTAAGAATGTTTCGTTTGCATATCCTGACGCAGCAGACAATGTAATTCACAATATTAATTTTAAGGCACACAGAGGAGAGACGGTGGCTTTAATTGGTGCAACAGGTTCAGGAAAAAGTACAATTATTAACTTAATACCTAGAATTTATGATGCAACTGAAGGGCAGATATTGATAGATGGAGTAGATGTAAAAGATTATTCAGAAAAATCATTAAGAGACAAAATAGGATTTGTACCACAGAAGGCTTATTTGTTCTCAGGAACAATCGAGCGCAACGTAGGTTATGGTGAAGCAAAAGTTAATATGGATGATATAGAAAAGGCTGTTGAAATAGCCCAGGCAAAAGAATTTGTGGAAAATCAGCCAGGTGAATATGACGGTATGGTTGCTCAGGGAGGTGGAAACTTCTCCGGTGGTCAGAAGCAGCGTTTATCAATAGCAAGAGCCATTGCAAAGCAACCTGAAATTCTTGTATTTGACGATTCATTCTCAGCCCTTGATTATAAAACAGATAGAGTTTTAAGGGAAACAATTAAGAAGGAAATTGCAGATACAACAAATATTATTGTTGCTCAGAGAATTGGTACAATAAAAGACGCAGACAGAATTTTAGTTATAGAAGATGGAGCAATTGTTGGCAACGGAACTCACAGTGAATTAATGAAGAATTGTCCGCTTTATCAGGAAATAGCGTACTCACAGTTATCAAAAGAAGAATTGGAAAAGGAGGAAGTGTAAAATGCATGGTAGAAGAATGACTTACGAAAAACCAACAGGTAACACCTTCCAATCTCTTGGAAAATTAGGGAAATACTGTAAACCATATTGGGCAGTAATGATTATTGCAGTTATATGCGACATGTTAGGTGTAGTTACAAAATTAATCGGCCCAAACAAAATAAGCAACATTACAAATAAAATCTCTGCAGGCCTAACAGGAAAAATGGACATTGACGGTATAGTGTCAATTTGTGTTTTCTTGGTAGTTTTGTATTTAGTGGGAACAGCTCTAAGTTACATTACATCGCTGATAATGACTATTGTCACCCAGAAATTAAACAAGGGACTTAGAACAAATATTTCTAAAAAAATTAACAATCTGCCAATTGGTTATTTTCATAAAACCACAACAGGTGACGTGTTATCAAGAGTAACAAATGATGTGGATACAATTGGTACAACAATGCAAAGTAGTATTACCACACTGGTTTCTGCAGTTACCATGTTTGTAGGTTCAATTGTGATGATGGTATATACTAATGTGGTTATGGCAATAACAGCAATTCTTGCATCAGTAATTGGATTTATTTTAATGTTCTTAATAATGGGTCATTCACAGAAATACTTTGCAGCTAAGCAAAAATGGTTAGGGGCAATGAATGGTCACATTGAGGAGGTTTACTCAGGTCATAACATTGTAAAATTATTTAATGGAGAAGCAAAGGAAAAAGAGAAGTTTATTAAATTAAATGAAAAAATGTGCGAAAGCGATTGGAAGTCACAGTTTTTCTCAGGCTTAATGCAACCAATTATGGCATTTATAGGAAATTTTGCTTATGTTGCAGTTTGTGTAATGGGTGCATATTTGGTAATGAACGACTATACAACTTTCGGTACAATTGTTGCATTCATGATTTATGTAAGATTATTTACAAATCCTTTGGCGCAAATGGCACAGGCGGCTACACAGCTTCAGTCCACAGCAGCAGCTTCAGGAAGAGTTTTCGAATTCCTTGAGTCTGAAGAAATGGAAGATGAAAGCCATAAGGTTGAAAGTCTGCCAAAAAGCATTAAAGGTGATGTGGAATTTGACCATGTTAAGTTTGGCTATACAAAGGATAAAGTTATCATACATGATTTTAATGAACATGTTAAACCGGGACAGAAGGTTGCCATTGTAGGCCCTACAGGTGCAGGAAAGAGTACATTAGTAAATCTTTTAATGAGATTTTATGAAGTTGATTCAGGCGACATAAAAATCGATGGCATTTCAACTAAAGATTTAACAAGAGAGAATATACATGATTTATTTGGCATGGTATTACAGGATACATGGACTTTTGAGGGATCTATCAGAGAAAATCTTGCTTATGGAAAAGAAAATGTTACTGATGAACAGCTTGATAAAGTATGTAAGGCAGCAGGGTTAAGTCATTTTATTAAGTCCTTACCAAAAGGTTATGACACAACACTTGATGAAAAGTTAAATATGTCAGCGGGACAAAAGCAGCTTCTTACAATTGCAAGGGCAATGGTTGAGGATGCTCCAATGATGATTTTGGATGAGGCTACAAGCTCTGTTGATACAAGAACAGAAATTAAAATACAGGAAGCAATGGACAAATTAACAAAAGGCAGAACTTCTTTTGTTATAGCTCACAGACTTTCAACAATTAAGAACGCTGATATAATTCTTGTTTTAAAAGACGGCGATATAATTGAAAGTGGAAATCATCAGCAGTTAATGGAGCAAAAAGGATTCTATGCTGACCTGTATAATAGCCAGTTTGAACAGGTGTCATAAGAAAAATATTGTACAAAATTAATATAATTTTATAGGATAGCAGAAAAGGGCTATTTTTCATCATAATTTTAGAGTAGAATGGATATGTTTGGAAAATTGGGAACATAAGAAGGGAAAAACTATGACTAAAAAAATGATAAGAAAAATAGCCCTTGTTTTGGCTATTGCAATGATTACACAATGTGGGTTTGGCTTAAAATTATTTTCTATAGATGTAAAAGCTTCCACAGGGACAGCTAATACGGTAACAGAAATAGAAGCCGGTAGCATTGAAGTTACTACAGGTCAAAATGAAAATACAGGTAGCGGTGACTCAGGAGAAGTGGTCCCTACAGGAAGTGGCGGAGAGACAGTTGAAACAGCTACAGATGAAACATCATCTGATTTACCTACGGAAACACCATCAGAAACAGAAACACCAACAGAGCCTGTTACAACACAAAGTAGTGAAATAATTGACGGTTTATATAGAGTAAAAAAGGGTGTGCTTGTAGAGTATGTGGGAGACAAAGAGGACAAGACAATAACAACTCTTACAATTCCTGCAAAAGTAACAACTATTAATGAATATGTATTTGAAGACTGCAAGTATATTAAAACATTAAAATTTGCACACAACAGCAAAATTGCAACAATTTATAAATATGCATTTAAGGGTTGTGATGCTTTAAAAACAGTTACATTGCCAGGCACATTGAAGACAATAGGTTACAAGGCATTTGCATCATGTCCGGCACTTAAAAAACTGACAATTCCAAGTTCCGTTACATATGGAAATCAGATTTTAGGTTCAAAATCGAATGTTACTTCAGTTACTTTTAAGAAGGGTATGAAAACAATTCCTTCAAATATTTTAAAGAACGCTAACAGGGTTGAGACTGTTTCAATATCATCAACAACAATAACAGTTGGCACAAGTGCTTTTTATGGTTGCTCATCTTTAAAAAAAGTATCCCTTCCAAGCACTACAACATCTATTAATACATATGCGTTTTATGGCTGTAAAAACATGACAAGTTTTACAATGTCAAGTAACATTAAAACCATTGGTAAATACGCATTTAAAAATTGCTCAAAGGTTGAAAAGATAACACTTTACAAAACTATTGTTTCAATTGGTGACGGGGCCTTTACAAATGACAGTAAATTAACACTGCTTGTATATGCAAACTCAAAAGGAAAGGCTTATGCAAGAGCAAAGAAGTTGAAGTGGGATTACACTAATTCAGAAAAGAAAAGAAGAGCAGCAAATAAGACAATTTACGACAATTATCTGGCAAAAGTAACTGCCGGTGACAAGAAAAAATACAAATTAAAATATTTATCAGACTATGTACCTCAGGGGACCTGTGTTCTTGGAAAATATGTAATAGTTTCCATGTATCATAAGCATTTGGCAAAGCGCTCAATACTGGTTGTTTACAGTAAGTCCACCGGAAAATTTGTAAAAAATATTGTCTTGCCTAATTATGATCATGTTGGCGCAATTACCAATGTAAAAGGAAGACTTGTTGTTTCTTTAAATAACATATCAACACCTGATTATGGAGCTGTGTACAGTTACAGTAAGATAAAGAAAGCAAAGCATGGAAAAGTATTAAAACCTGGGTATCGTGTGAGATTCTCGGGAGATGCAGACTTTGCAATTTTTGACGGGACTTATTTTTGGGCAGGTAAAAGTGCTAATATAAACTATGCAACAATGCAGGGCTACAAAGTTAAAATTAAAAAGAAAAAATTAACGTTCACAAGAAAGTTCAGTTATTATGTTCCGGCTAACAGTCAGGGACTAATTGTTCAGAAAATAAGTAAAACAAATAGAAGATTTATATTTGCTCAGTCTTATGGCAGATTAAAGAACTCATCCTTAATTACATACAAGAAAAAAGTAAGCAAGGCTGGTGGACTTGGCAGTCCTGTAAAAACGGAAACCTTGCCATGTATGCTTGAGGGAATTTGTATGAGCGGGAATAAGTACATATTCTTCACATTTGAATCAGGTGCATCGCTATATTGCGGAAATCCTGACAATACAAGTGAATTACAGATAAAATTTGTTTGTAGAATAAGTAAAAGCAAAATGGGATTTTAAAATTATAATCAGTAAATATGGAACTCCTTTGATTAGTAGGTTGGAACTATTAATCGAAGGAGTTTTTTTTGCCTGCCGTGTAAAACATCATAAGAGTGCCATTCGTTGATTATAAATATCTACAAATGGAGAAAAATGTAATTTGAATAAAAATGTTTTTAGGAAACTTGCAATAAAAAAATCTAAAAACAAACCGGTTTTCTCAAATCAAAAATCAATATTGATGAAGAAAAACGTTGCAAATATTTAAGAGAAACGTTTCAAATGTGCAAAATGCACAAAAATAATCATAAAACAATTTCAAATTTGTAAGATTATTGCAAAAAACGTTTTTATAAGCTATTCTATAAAATGTGTTTTAAAATCCAAAACTGTTTTTTTGGATGAGAACGGGTATAGTGCTATATGATTTTATTTTTATTTACATGCAGAATCCGGAAACTGTATGTACCTTAGGAAGGGAGAAAAAATGAGGAGAGGTAATTTTTTTGCCAAGGCTAAAAAGACAACAGCAGTTGTTTTGGCTACAGCTATGGTGTTTGGAATGGCACCAACAAATTGGAACGTTAAGGCAGCGGACAATTCTCCGTATGTTATTTCACAGGGAAGAATGGTTTATGCCAGCTCATCAGTGGCAAACAGTGATCCAACTTACGCAATTGACGGTACAAGGGGAACAAGATGGGAAAGTGCATGGGGAAATGATACAGAATGGATATATGTTGATTTAGGAAAGGTTACAAATTTTTCGAGTATTAGTCTTCAATGGGAAGGCGCTTATGCTAAACAATATCAGATTCAAACATCAAATGATGAAGAAAACTGGAAAACAATTTACACAAATAATAATTGTCAGGGTGGAGACGAAAACTTAAATTTACAGGGAAGTGGAAGATATGTAAGACTTTATATGACACAGAAGGCACTTAGTGCATATGGATATTCACTATATGAATTTCAGGTTTTCGGAACTGACGGAGTTACAAAAAGACCTGAAAATTACGGAACAAACATTGCAGAAAACAAAAACGTTCAGTCATCATCACTTAGAGATGTTTGGTGGATGTATGACGATAACGGTGTAATTAATCAGTCGTCCGTACTTGCAAAAAATGCAGTGGATGGAGATGACAACACATACTGGTGCTCTGGAGAAAGCGACAAACAGTGGTTTATGGTAGACCTTGGTAGAAATTATGATATTGGACGAGTTGTAATTGACTGGAATTCTGATGCAGGAAAAATGTACGACATTCAGGTATCAACAAACGGAACAGATTGGACAACTGTTTATAGACAACAAAAAGGATACGGAAATGCAGTTGCTAATGTACCAATGTTTGCCAATGCAAGATACGTTAGAATGTACGGATATACAAGAGTTGAAAGTGGTAGCGGATTTAGCATAAAAGAATTTAAAGTTTATGAATATAAGCAAGGAGACAGCAAAACAAGTTACACAATTGAAGATTTGCCAAAATCATATGTATCATCAAATGGAAAAGGAACGTACCTTTCTAATTCAATGTACAATGAAAAAGCAAAACTTCCTGTATACAAGGAAGATTCAGTAAAAAGTCCTGTTGACAGTAATGATTGGTGGCAGTCAATTTTAATTAACAAGTTTGGTAATTTATTATCAACACTTCCTCTTAAAACAAAATACTCAACAAAGGGACTTGCAGTTTTAACAGCAACAGAAGGCTGGCTACCGGACATGGGAGAAACGGATGTAAATGTTTCAGTTAATTCTGAAACAGAACCGGATTTCTATATTTTACCGGAGAATCTTGACACATCTTCAGCATGTGACAAGGTTGCAGATTACAGTGATTTTGCTGTAACAGCAGAGTTATGTGATGACAATCATGTGGCAATGAAGAGTACACATGTAAAAGGTTCACCATACGTTTACACAGAATATGGTGACACAGAAACAGTTTATATTTCATCCTCAAGTATCACATCAATTTTTGATGGAAATGGAAACGAGATTTTAGCAAATAATTTATCATCTATAAAAACAGACCATATTGGACTTGAAGTAACAGACAGCGACAACAAGGCAAAAACAAAAACTTCAAAAAGTTATTATTGTTTAACAGTGCCTGAAAATACAACATTTAAGAAAATCGGAAGCTATATTAGAATTACTTTCCCTGGAAAAAATGGCTACATGTCAATTGGATCAATGTTAAATAAGTCACAGATTGAAAAATTCTACAGACATGGATATGCTTTCGTAACAGATACAAAGGTTACATATGATTACAACGATGGAACTTCAAAAATTACATCTAACTACAATGTAACAACAACATTAAAGAGAAATGGATTTACAAATGAAACAATTCTTTGTATGTTGCCACATCAGTGGAAGAATTCAACAGATGACAATAGCTCATTTGCAACATATACATCTGTAAGAGGTGACTTAAAAGCAATTGAAAGTAATTCATTTAAGACAACATCAGAGTTTGCAGGACTTCTTCCAACTTTTGCACTTCCAGCAGATTCACAGTTTGATGGCGAAGCATTACTTGGTTATTTAAATCAGTTAGAAGACGCAACTAAGAACTTAAATCCTGCAGGTGATGCATACTGGGAAGGTAAGAACTTACATCCACTTGGAATGGGAGTGCTTATGGCAGACCAGATTGGAGTAACAGATTTAAGAGACACATTCTTAAAGAGAATGAAGAAAATTCTTGTAAACTGGTTCACATATGATGGAAAAGATGATATTAGTTATTTCATTTACAATCAGAACTGGGGAACATTATATTACGAACAAAGTGAATTTGGTGCTAATGCTTCAATTTGTGACCACCACTTCACATACGGATACTTTATGTTTGCAGCAACAGTTCTTGCTACATACGATGAAGAATTTTACAACGATTACAAGGGCATGATCGAAATGATGATTAGAGATTATGCAAACCCTTCAGATAATGACAGTGAATATTGCAGATTCAGAGCCTATGATTTATATGAAGGTCATTCATGGGCAGGTGGTTATGCTGACAATGACTCAGGTAACAATCAGGAATCAGCATCAGAATCATTATTCAGCTGGGTAAGTATGTATCTTTGGGGTGTACTTACAGAAAATGACACATACAGAGATGCCGGTGTATTTGGTTTTACAAATGAAATGGAAGCAGTAGAGCAGTATTGGTTCGATTATGATAAAGACAACTGGATTGCACAGTGGCCATACGATGTAGTTGGGCAGGTTTACGGTGGAATAAACTTCTACGGAACATTCTTTGGTGGACAGCCATTATATGTATATGGTATTCAGTGGCTTCCAATTTCTGAATATTTAACATATTACGGAATGAACCAGACAAGATGTGCTGAAATTTATCAGGGACTTTTAAATGACACTGACATTGCAATGGACAAAGCAGTTAAGGCTGCAAACAAAGAAGGCAAGTCACAGGAAGAAATTGATAAGATGCTTAAGGAATATCCACAGGCAGACACAGGTTGGCAGCATATTACATGGCCATATTTATCACAGACAAATCCTGATCTTGCGTTAAACAAATTCCTTGCAAATGACACAAAGGTCCAGAAAACTGATACAGCTAATACATATTGGTTTATTAATTCAATGAAAGAATTAGGTGTTAAAACAACTGATATTGTAGCTACAGGAGACTGTTCAGCAGCAGTATACTACAATAAGACAACAAACAAATATACAGCAACAGTTTGGAATCCAACAAACAAGACAAAAGTTGTAACATTCAACAACAAATCAGGCAAAATCGGAACAGCTACAATTGGTGCAAAGGCACTTGTAAGTTTCGAAGTTTACAAAGATAAAGCATTTAATGTATCACAGGCTTCAACACCTGAAATTTCAGTCCCAACAGGAACATATGATGATACACAGTATGTAACTATTAAGACAGATACAGAAGGGGCAACAATTCATTATACAGTTGATGGCACAATGCCAACAAAATCATCACCTGTATATAATGGAACATTTGCAGTATCAAGTACAGCTACTGTAAAAGCAATTGCTGTTAACGATGAATATATTACATCAGCAATGGCATCATCAACAATTACAGTTGACGGTACACCTGTTTCAAAGGATACAAATATTGCTTTAGGTAAAAATATTCAGGTTTCATCAGCGGAAAATGCAACTGTTGGTGGAGACAAGATTGTAGATAATGATACAAGCACAAGATGGTCTTCAGAATTTTCAGATGATCAGTGGTTTGTAGTTGATTTAGGAAAGAATTACACAATTAACAAGGTTACATTTAACTGGGAAGCAGCCTACGCAAAAGCATACAAAGTACAGACATCAACAGATGGAAACAACTGGAATACAGTTTACGAAACATCAAACTGTAAAGGTGGAGAAGAAAGTATTGTATTTGATGCAACAACATGTAGATATGTTAAGATGCAGGGTGTAAAACGTGCATTAGACTATGGATATTCTCTATGGGAAATGGGCATTTACGAAGCAGTAACAGTACAGGCTCCACAGTTTAGCTTAAGCTCAGGAACATACAAGGGAACACAGAATGTATCAATTTCAAGTAACACAAAGGGTGTTGAAATCAGATACACAACAGATGGTTCTACACCAAACAAGAATTCAAAATTATATGTTCCAACAGTTAAAATAAGTAAGAAAACAACAATAAAAGCAATTGCTTACAGAAAGGGCATGATTGATTCAGCAGTATCACAGGCAACTTATACTATAACAGGTGGCACAGAAACACCTGATGTACCGGATACACCTGAAGAAACAGATGCAAAAGCAATTACTAAAGGAATTACAGCTACAGCATCAGGAAGTGAAAGTGATGCAATGGCAGCAAAATACGCTGTAGACGGAAACACTGGTACACGTTGGTCATCAAATTTTGCAGACGATGCGTGGATTACTTTAGACCTTGGGAAAACATATAAAATTAGCAAAGTTGTATTTAACTGGGAGGGTGCTTACGGAAAAGCATACAAGATTCAGACATCAATGGATGGAAAAACATGGACAACGGTTAATAATGTGACAAATGGAAAAGGTGGAGAAGAAACAGTTCCATTTACACAGACTGAAGCAAGATATGTAAGAATGCAGGGTGTAGAGAGAGCCTTACCATACGGTTACTCATTATGGGAAATGACAGTTTACGGTATAGCATCAGGTTCAAGTGATACAAGCGTGCCATCAGGCACAAATGTTGCAAAAGAAGCTACAGCAACAGCGTCAGGAAGTGAAAGTGATGCAATGGCAGCAAAATACGCAGTAGATGGAGATGATGGAACACGTTGGTCATCAAACTTTGCAGATGATGCCTGGTTAGCATTAGATTTAGGTGAAGCTTACACAATTAACAAAGTGTTCCTTAACTGGGAAGGTGCTTATGGAAAAGCATATAAGATTCAGACATCAATGGATGGAAAAACATGGACAACAGTTAAGAGCGTAACTAATGGAAAAGGTGGCAAGGAAACAGTTTCATTTGATGCCACAAAAGCAAGATACGTAAAATTACAGGGTGTAGAGAGAGGTTTACCATACGGATATTCATTATGGGAAATGGAAGTTTACGGAAAATAAGCAAAACTTATAAAATATTGTAAATGTTTAATAAATAAAGAAAAAAGTTAATAAAATTAACAAAACACTAAATTTACTTGTGTTTTTTATATTCAAATGATAAACTTTCCAATGAACAAGGACGTTCGACAATTATTTGTCGCACGTCCTTGTTTTGCTTTTTGGGACATTTTATTCCCCCTTTTTAAGTAAAATGTCTTAATTGGAGATTAGAAAAATATGTATAGGAAATGGAGGTACTTGTTATGAACTCAGGAGACACAGGGTTTATACTCATTTGCTCTGCGTTGGTGTTTTTTATGACACCGGGGCTGGCATTCTTTTATGGAGGTTTAGTTAGGAGAAAAAATGTGGTCAACACCATGATGGCAATTGTTATGATTATGGGACTGGCAACAGTTATGTGGGCTTTGTTCGGTTATTCATTGGCATTTGGCGGAAATCATGGAGGCATTATTGGTGACTTTAGATGGTTTGGATTGGAAGGTATAGGTTGGAATGTAGGACCGTATGCAGATTCAATACCAAATCTTGTATTTTGTGCATTTCAGATGATGTTTGCCATTATTACACCAGCTCTTATAACAGGAGCAGTAGTAGGCAGAATGAGATTCAAGGCTTTGTTTATTTTTATAGCATTATGGTCTTTGGTGATTTATTATCCATTGGCTCATATGGTATGGGGCCAGGGCGGACTTCTTGCTGAATTAGGTTCAGTAGACTTTGCAGGAGGTGACGTTGTACATATTAGTTCAGGTGTAACAGCCCTTGTACTCGCAATTGTTCTTGGAAGAAGAAAAGGTTACGAGCGAATGACATATAGAATCCACAACATACCGTTTGTTGTATTAGGAGCTACAATTCTTTGGTTTGGATGGTTTGGATTCAATGCAGGTAGTGCTTTAAAAGCAGATGGGCTTGCAGCCCATGCATTTATGACTTCGGCAATATCATCGGCAGCAGCCCTTTTGTCGTGGATGTTTATTGATATGGTAAATGATAAGAAAACAACTTTGGTTGGTGCATCAACAGGTTTGGTACTTGGTTTGGTTGCCATTACACCAGGAGCTGGATTTGTACCAATTTGGGCATCATTTATTATTGGAGCATTAGTTAGCCCAATATGTTATTATGGCGTTATTTTAGTAAAGAAAAAATTAAAAATTGACGATGCACTTGATGCATTTGGATGCCATGGCATTGGTGGCATCTGGGGCGGCATCGCAACAGGAATTTTCGGTAAAAGTTCTATTAATTCAGTAGCAAAATGGGATGGCCTTGTATATGGCGAGTGGAGATTATTTGCAGCACAGATTGAAGGAATTCTCATTACAATAGCAATAGCTGTAGTGGGTACACTTATATGTGTTGGAATTGTAAGAATATTTACACCTCTTAGAGTAACAGACCGTGAAGAAAAATTAGGGCTTGATATTTCCCAGCATGGAGAAAGTGCATATCCAAGTTTCAACGGTATGGACCAGTAAATTGTGGAGTAGAAATATTTATATTGGAAATAGTTGATTATTAGGAGGATTAAATCATGATAATGAAAATAGATGCCATTGTCAGAGAAGAAAAGTTTGAAGATGTAAAAAACGCTTTGATGGACATAGAAGTAAATGGTCTTACTGTTTCACAGGTTATGGGCTGTGGATTACAGCGAGGCTACAAAGAAATTGTAAGAGGTATGGAAGTTGAACCTCAAATGCAACCTAAAATTAAATTTGAAATAGTTGTTTCATCTGAAGAATGGGCAGATAAAACTATAGATGCCATAAAAAAAGCTGCTTACACAGGAGAGTACGGAGACGGTAAGATTTTCTGCTATCCTGTAGAAAAAGCTGTAAAAATAAGAACAGGTGAGACAGGCTATGATGCAATTCAGCGTCAGGAATAAAAAAGTAAGGAGATGTGTAAAATGATTATTAAGGTAGAAGCAATTGTCAGAGAAGAAAAAGCAGAGGATGTTATTGCAGCATTAGATCACATTCAGGTAAACGGTGTTACAGTAACAAAGGTTGAAGGTTACGGCGCACAGAGAGGTGCTGATAACTGGGTTAAAGGCATGAAACTTGAAACAAAAGTAAGACCTAAAGTTAAAGTCGATGTAATTGTATCATCTGAAGATTGGGCAGACTTAACAGTAAGAGCCATTCAGAAAGCTGCCTACACAGGAGACTATGGAGATGGAAAGATTTTTACTTATGAAGTAAGAAGCGCACAGAAAATCCGTACAGGTGAGACAGGTTATGATGCAATACAGCAGCAGGAATAATTTAGGTATATAAATAAATAAAAGCACAGTAGCTTTATTGAAAAGCAGACAATGAAACTCATTAAAAAATGGACTATATATGTAATTGATCGTGGTAATATGAAAATCGTATAAGTATTACGACAAACTTTAAAGTCTTACATTTAGTGAGAAAGATTGTCTGCTTTTTATATGTAATTTCTTATTACATATAAACGTTCTACTGGAGATAGATTCTGGCACGAAAGGAAAAATATTGCTAAAGAAACACGTGCTTAGGGCGTAAATATAAATAAAAAATATTTTTATACAAAAAGTGCATTGACTAAAACATAATAAAATGTTACAAAATATATGAGAAAGGCGAAAGCCGTAAAAAGAAGGAGATTATATAAAATGAGAAAACTTAAGGACAAACTATTAGAATTAAGCCACAATAAAGGTTTAATCAAAGTAAGAAACTACAAAAAAGGATATGTGAGAAAAGGAATAACTGCCTTATTTTTAGCATTAACCCTTACAGTATCGTCTTTGGGAAGTGGAGATTTGTATGCTGTAAAAGCAGGTAGCAGTTGGCTTGATAGTAATATTTATGATGACGAAGATGAAGATCAGGAAATTACTATTGTAAATAAGGGTGAGCTTAAAGAAGATATGGAAGTGAAGCTTATAGGACCGGAAAACTGTATGTACAGATATTCTTTTGTCCCAAAGGAAACAGCCATATACACTTTCTATACAGTAGGTAGTTCAGCTACTTATGTTCGTTTGTATGACTCAAATGGAACACAAATACAAAGTGGCGGGAATAGTAGCAAGGTATTTCGTTTAAACTGTTGCATAAGTAAGAAGTTAATTGGAGGGGAGATGTATTATTTTGATTTACAGGAGAGTAATTTTCACTCAATTGCATGTAATGTAATAGTTAAACAAATGGATATGGATGAGACATATAGCTGTACCAAAGATATTGATAACTATGGATTACATGATCAGGAAATACAGTTTGAACCGGTGCTATATAATATTATTGGTGAGGAAATAAAGAATCCAAAAAACATGACATATTTATGGTATAAAGGGGACGTTGATGAGGATGAAAAAGACGACAATATATGTTTAGGCACAGATAAGAAATTTAAGACAAAATGTGATGGATATGCCGATTGCCGTGAATATTCAGCATTGGTGTATAAAAATGAAAAGTTCTTTGAAAAAATATATTGCCAGACAAAGGTAATAGAGTACAAATATACAATGAACCAAGGAGAAAAGTTGGAAGATTTAGACGAGTATACAACATTATTAGAGTTTACTCCCGAAAAATCAGGTTATTATAAGCTATATACAACAGGACTTAATACAGGAACCTTGCGTTTGTATAAAGACAAAGACTACACAAAAAATTGTAAAAATTACGTTGCGATGGCAGAAGAAAATGCAGAAGACTGTAAAAATGTTACCATAGAATATTATTTAAAAGCAGGGGAAACATATTCTTTTATAATGGAATATTTTTATTATAATGTAAGGATGTCAGTGGCCATTAATTTTGTAGGAGATGAAACCTCAACTACAGAAAAGAAAGAAAATAATGAAACATCTTCAAAGGTTGGTGAGTTGCCTTCAAAGGAAACTGGCATTTCAGAGAGAACAGATTCTCAGGTTCGTCCTACAACCGGAAACGTAACAGTAAAAGCACCGGTAAAAGTGAAAATCAAAAAAGCATATAAAAAGAAACAGAAAAACAAAAATAAAACTAAAATTTGTTTACTATTTAATAAAGTAGGAAATGCAAACAAATATGAGATTAAAATAAGCGACAACAAGAAATTTAAAAAGAAAAAAACTAAAACAAAATTAAGTAGGAAAACAAGTTACACATTTAGTGGATTGGCAAAAAGTAAAAAGTATTACATAAAAGTAAGAGCTATTAAAGTAATAGGCAAAAATAAAAAATATGGCAAGTGGAGTAAAGTTTATATTGTAAAATAATACAAATTATTAATATCCATTATTTATGGCGGATTGCTTAAAAATTCTATAAATGTTATAATGTCTAAAATACGGCTTAGTGTTTGCTAGTTTGAAAGGAAAGTATGATATGAAGGATTATATTATTAGTTGTTGTTCAACTGCGGATTTAACAGAAGAGCATTTTAAGGACAGAGATATTGAATGTGTTTTTTTTCATTATGAACTTGATGGAAAAGAATATTTAGATGATTTGGGAAAATCAATGAGTTTAGATGATTTTTATCAGGCAATGATTGATGGAGCAGAAACCAAAACATCTCAGGTAAATGCAGAAGAATACGAGGCACATTTTAGGAAATTTTTAGAACAGGGACTTGATGTATTGCATGTAACATTGTCATCAGGAATTTCAGGCACAATTAACTCTGCATTAGTTGCAAAGGCTAATTTGGAAGAAGAATTTCCTGACAGAAAAATTTATGTTGTTGATTCATTGGCAGCATCATCCGGGTTCGGTTTATTAATGGACAAGTTGGCTGATTTAAGAGATCAGGGAAAAACAATAGATGAAGTATATCAGTGGGCTGAAGAAAACAAAAAAAGAGTAAATCATTGGTTCTTTTCTACTGATTTAACATTCTACATTAAAGGTGGAAGGGTTTCAAAAACTTCCGGTATTGTAGGCGGTATACTTGGTATATGTCCATTGCTTAATGTGAATTTCGAAGGAAAATTAATTCCAAGAGCAAAGATTAAGGGCAAGAAAAAAGTATACAAGGCTATTGTGAAAAAGATGGAAGAATTGGCTGACAATAGATTAGAATATAATGATAAAGTTTATATAAGTAACTCAGCTTGTATGGAAGATGCTAAGGCTGTTACAAACTTAATAGAAGAGAAATTTCCGAATACAAAAGGGAAAATTGAAATATACAATATAGGAACAACAATTGGCAGTCATACAGGTCCGGGAACAGTAGCATTGTTCTTCTGGGGCGACGAAAGAGTTGATTAAGTGCATTTATAGATTTTAAGAATGGAGAAAATAATGAAGATAGCAATTTTAACAGATAGTAATGCTGGAATTGATATAAATGAGGCAAAGGAACTTGGTGTACATTTAGCTTACACACCAATAGTTATCGAAGAGGAAACTTTTTATCAGGAAGATGGTTTGACTAAGGAAAAATTTTACGCAGAATTGAAATCAGATAAAAACATAACAACATCTATGCCCTCTCCAGGAGATATAATGGATAGATGGGATAAGTTATTAGATGAAGGTTATGAGCAGATAGTTTATATTCCGCTATCAAGTGGCTTGAGCAATTCATGCCATGCGGCAATTCAGTTATCAGAGGAATATGATGGCAAAGTTCAGGTAGTGGATAACCATAGAATTTCTGTTACTATGCGTCAGGCTGTTTTAGATGCAATCTGGATGGCTGATAATGGAAAAGATGCAAAGGAAATCAAAGAAGCACTTGAGGCAAATGCCTTTGATTCAATAATATATCTTACTGTTGATGATTTAAAATATTTAAAGAAAGGTGGACGAGTTACACCGGCAGCGGCAGCTCTTGGAGCAGTTTTAAATATTAAACCTGTCTTAAGAACTGTTGGAGAAAATTTTGACGCAGTAGATAAGGTTAGAGGTAGCAAGCGTGCAATTTCAAAAATGCTTGATTACACAGAAGAATATGTAAACAAACTTTTAGAAAATAATGATACATCTAAGATTCGAATTGGTGCAGCAGGAACCTTTGAAAAAGAAGAAGACGCTAACAGTTGGCTTGAACAGGTAAAAGAAAGATTTCCTAACATACCTGATATTTATTATGATCCGTTATCACTTGTTGTTGGGGTTCATACAGGTCCTGAAGCAGCAGGAATTGGCGTAAGTTTAATTTTGAGAGAAGAATAATAATGAGTTATAAATTTTTTTCAAACAAAGAGTGTGAGTATTATCCATGCCACAAAATAGCAGAAGGAGAAGAATTTAACTGCCTATTTTGTTTTTGCCCGTTGTACTCAATGGGAGAAAAGTGTGGCGGAAACTTTACAATTCTTAGCAACAACATAAAGGATTGCAGTAATTGTACTTTTCCACATAGAAAAGATAATTATGACAAGGTAATTGAAAAATTATCAGGCAATTAATTACAGGAAATATAATACGAAAAACATAAATAAATGTTTCACTAGGAATACACCCTGGTGCAAAAAGAATATAGTTGCGTGGCAACACGCACTCAGTACTTAGAATGTCGCTTGCGACATTCTTTTCTTTTAATAAAAATGACAAAATTTCAGTAATGTATAAAAATATATATTTTATACATAAAATAGAGTATACTAATAAACAGTGACAAATTAACAATAATACAAAGGGGAGGAGAAAATGTTAAGAATTGAAAATTTAACAAAGAAGTTTGGAGACAAGAAGGCAGTTGATAGTCTTTCTTTACATATTGAGCCTGGTGAGATTTATGGCTTTATTGGTCATAATGGTGCAGGTAAAACAACAACTATTAAGTCGATAGTAGGAATTTTGAAATTTGATGAAGGTGAAATTCTTGTGGATGGCATGTCTGTGAAAGAGAACCCGATTGAATGCAAGAAGAAAATAGCGTACATACCTGATAATCCGGATTTATATGAATTTATGACAGGTATCAGTTATTTGAATTTTATTGCAGATATTTATAATGTAAGTTCACAAGACAGAACTGAAAGAATTAAGAAATATGGTGATTTGTTAGAATTAACTGATGATTTAGCACAGCCTATTAGTGCCTACTCTCATGGAATGAAACAAAAACTGGCAATTATTTCAGCCTGGATTCACAATCCAAAACTAATAATAATGGATGAACCATTTGTAGGTTTAGATCCAAAATCTTCTCATATTTTAAAAGAAATGATGAGGGATGTGTGTGACAAAGGTGGGGCAATTTTCTTTTCAACTCATGTGTTGGAAGTGGCTGAAAAATTGTGCGATAAAATTGCAATTATAAAAAATGGCCAGTTAATTAAATCCGGCACAATGGAAGAAGTGAAGGGTGACGAATCTTTAGAGGCAGTATTCCTAGAAATGGAGGCTGAACAATAATGATAAAAGCCCTATTAAAAAAGCAACTTAGGGAAGTTATATCTCTAATGTTTCGAAATAAGAAAAATGAACAGAAAATGTCAAAAACAAAAATGGCATCATACATAATTGTATACACAGTTTTGTTTGCAATTGTAGCTGTAGTGTTTTTTAGTATGGCAAATATATTCTGCAAGCCATTTTTACAGGTAGGATTGGATTGGCTGTACTTTGTTATAATGGGAATGGTGGCGATTACATTTGGAGTAATTGGAAGTGTATTTAACACTTATGCAAGCTTGTATCAGGCAAAAGACAATGATTTGCTAATGTCACTTCCAATCCCGGCACTATATATATTGCTAATTAGAGTTGCCGGAGTGTATATTGTAGGTTTGTTTTATCAGTTGTTAGTAATGATACCAACAGCAATAGTATACTTTTTTAATGCAGACATAACTGTGGAAAGAATTATCGGTTGTATTGTAATTACAATAATGAATTCGCTGTTTTTACTGGCAATGTCATGTATATTAGGCTGGATAGTGGCAGAGGTTAGTTCCAGATTGAAATTCAAAAATCTGGTGACAGTAATCGTGTCCGTAGCGTTCTTCGGAATTTACTATTATATATCGTATAAAGCTTATGATGTAATGCAGGGGATAATTGCTCAGGCGGCGGTTGTTGGAGAAAAAATAAAAGGGGTAGCATATCCGTTGTATGCAATGGGTAAGGGAGCTACCGGTAATGTGAAATATATGGCAATATTTTCGCTAATGGTTCTAATTTTGCTGGCAGTTGTAATTTTTGTTTTGGCAAAAAGTTTTTTCAACATAGCTACTGAAAAAAAAGGCGAAAAGAAAAAGGTTTATAAAATAAAAACTGAAAAGCAAAAAAGCGTCTCCAAAGCATTACTGTTTAGAGAGTTAAAAAGATTTACTTCAAGCGCAGTGTATATGTTAAATTGCGCACTAGGCTGTTTATTTATAATAGTCATAACAGTAGCAGTAGTAATAAAAATAGATGAAATAAACAGGCTCATAAGCCTTACAGGCATTAGAAGTGTATATCTTAGTTTTGGTATAACTTTGATGATTTGTGCAGTTATGTCAATGAACGATATTACCGCACCATCAATTTCTCTAGAAGGAAAAAGTATATGGATTGCGAAAACATTGCCTGTGGACACTTGGCAGATTTTGAGAGCAAAATTAAAACTTCATAATATAATAACAATCACACCTATGGTTATATGTAGTGTGATACTGGGCATTGAATTTAAACTATCAATATTGCAGATAATATTAGTTACAGTTGTACCCGTTATTTTCGTAATGCTTAATGGTGCGTTGGGCCTGATAATTAATTTGAAAATGCCAAATTTAAACTGGGTTACTGAGGCGGCAGCCGTAAAACAAAGCTTTGGTGTATTTCTTGCAATACTTTTAGCATGGGCAATGATTGCAGTAATGGCAGTGGTGTATTTGAAAGTATGTGTAGATTGGATAGGTGCGGATACATATTTAGGCATTCTAGTATTAGTGCTTCTATGCTTACTACTTATTGCATATAAGTGGTTAAAAGATAATGGGACAGAAATATTTAGAAATCTTTAGTTTGCATAGAAATATTATTAAAAAAGAACCTGTATACAATTTTATGTTAAGTCTTTACCGGATTACAAAAATCAGTAAGGAGAGTAGTATATAAAAATTGTATACAGGTTCTTTAATATTTAAATAATTAATCAGCAAATTTTACTTTTTTAACTTTGCTCCACTTGCCGTCACAGTATTTATTGTAGCCTTTTACTCTAATGTAGTAGTTTTTTGTTTTTGGTTTCTTCTTTAATTTAAAAGAATTTTTTGAAGCTTTCTTAATAGTTACAGTTTCAACATCATCCTTAAATTTTTTGTCAGGTGAATATTGAATCATATAGCCTGCGTCATATTTGGAAGATTGTTTTTTCCACTGTAATTTTATGCTCTTTGTCTTTTCAATTATCTCAGTAAAAAATCCTTTTGTAGGAATCGGTAATTTTTCTGTTTTAAGAGAAATTGTTTTACTCCACTTGCCGTCTCCAATATTGCTTTTAAAAGCACGAACAGAGAAATAATATTTCTTATTAAAAGAAAGACCTTTTATCGTAGTGCTTAAATTCTTTTCGTTATTAAAAATTTTGTATTTAACATTTTTCTTAAAACTTTTACTGGTTGAGTATTTCAAATAATAACCGGTAACATTTTTTTGACCTTCCCAGCCAAGTTTGATTTTGTTAAGTTTAACAGTCTTAGTTTTTATGGCTTCCTTTTTAGGAAGAATCATAAATGTGGTTGTGCAGGTACCTACAAACTTTTTATCTAATCCCGTAAGTTTAACCTTGGCAACACCGGGATTTTTATTTGAAGAATATTTAATCTTATATTCGGAAGGGGAAACTACCTTGCCATTTACAACTAAAGAAACACTAGGAGTAATTGCTTTTCCCTTTGATCTGAAGACCTTGGAAGATAAAGCAATGGTTCCGTTCTTTATACATGTGTACTTGATACTTTCCTTATTAGGTGTTGAAATTTTTCCGTCTATAAAATTAAATACAACATCCTTATCGGTTGTTCTGTAAACCTTAACGAACTGCAAAGCAAGTCTTTTTAAAACAGAAGCTCTTGGAAGTCTTGCTGTTGAAGCTCTTGAAGAAGAAATTATTGCGTATTGCGGCTGAACGGCCTTTATAAAAGCGGTACAGGATGATGAACCGGCACCATGGTGACCAACTTTTAAGACGTCAGCCTTAAAATTATACCCTTTAGCAAGTAACTGCTTTTCCATTGTTGAAGGCAAATCGCCTGTAAGCAAAAGGGATTTACCACCACAGGTTACTCTTAGAACAATACTGCATTCATTGTAAGTTGTTCCCTGAAAACCATCATAAACAACAGTTACAGTCGCATCTCCAAGCTTCCAAGATTCTCCATCAATAGGATTTCTGTAAGGACAGCCCTTTTCCTTTACGCTATTAATGAATTTTGAATAAGTTTTGTTACCTTTAACGCAAGGCGAATAGAAAACCTGTCCAACTTCATATTTCTCAAAAATTTTATTGAAGTTACCAACATGGTCTCCGTCAGGATGAGTGGCAACTACATAATCTATTTTATTATCAGGTATATTTAATTTGCTAATATAATTGGCAACTAACTCAGATGCACTTGGTGGACCTGAATCAACAATCATGTAATGTCCCTTGCTCTCAACTACAAGGGCATCACCTGAGCCAACATAAATAGAATGAAATGTCATTTCGTTGTCGTTAGCCGATACGTGCATAGCGTAAAAACATGTTGAACATAATAATATGGCTAACACAAATAAAAGTTTTTTTAAAGTTACATAAGCTGTTTTCATTTTTCTTTTTTATTACTATTTAATAAGTAAGAAAATCTTATAAAAGCATTTCATCAGAAAAATACCATAAGTATAAATCAAATATTCATGACCATTAAAATTGAAAAATCAATTTAGCATAAATTATGCATTAACGGCTTTTTCATAAGATTGTTCTAAATAGTAATATACCCTCCTTAAAATTATCCAAAAAATTAGAATATCAATTACTAAAAGTCCTTCAGAAAATTTGCCTAAAGACTGTAAAGCACTATAGTCTGAACCAATCCAAAATACAAAAGTATTTAGGACTATAAGTACCATAGACACAAACCATGTGATTTTTCCCCATTTTCTTTCGTCTCTGCAACATACATCAGGACACATTGCAAATAACCCGCCTGTAAATAAAAAGGTGGTTAAAATAATTGAACACATATAAGCTATTCCAATAAACATGGCTAAATTACATAATAACAAACCATTGAAAACAAAAGGAAGTGCTTTTAATAGTATGTGCAATATTAAGCCACAAAATGTACTTAAAGAACCATAACTGAATTTTTTATTTACTTTTTTTAATAAAAAACATGCAATAAAAATTAAGATAAATCCAAGCCCATCATTGAAAATGTCAATATGTACAGTTCCAAAATATACTTTGTCGATTACCTTTGTCTGGGTTGTGCCTGTAGAATCCGTAGTGCCGGAAACCAAAGGTGTTTTTTCTAAGGCTGAATCAGAAGAACCAGAAGTATCAATAAGCTTATAAGTACATTTGGCACCATAGTTTGATGCAATATTGTAGTATTGAAATTCTCCAATAACATTATTGGAATTACTATAGTCATGTGGATACTTGACGCCTGTAGATACATCCACATCAAGTGCTAACAAAATAAATCCTATAGCCAATAGTATAAAGGCTAATTTAAACTTTGATTTCATTAATAATACCTCCGCCGTAGTATTTTAATTACAAAAAACGTTCCAAAACTCTAATGTATGTAATTATATATTAAATATAGGTAGAAAAGCAACATTATTACATTGTAAAAAAGGAAGAATGTAGTATAATTAAGAAGATTTTAAGTAAAAAACTAGCTTTAAAAATTAAAATGCAATGAGCAGGAGGAAATGAAATGAAGAAAATAATGACAAAAAGCTTATCATTATTCTTAGCTGTAGTTATGGTAATAAGCTGCATAACTGTAAGCAAACCAAACAGAGTTAATGCTGACAGTACAGCGTACACAATCAAGGTTAATTTAGGAACAAACTGTACAACAGTTTACAAAAACGGAAAAGCCATCAAGGCAATGATTTGTTCTCCAAGTAATGAAACACCAACAGGAACATTCTATGTACCTGTAAAATACAGATGGCATGAAATGATTGGAAACTGTTATGCACAGTATTGTACAAGAATCTGTGATCAGATTTTATTCCATTCAGTTTGGTATTACAAGAAGGGCGATAAGTCAACAATGTCTGTTGCAGCCTACAATGTAATGGGACAAAAGGCATCTCATGGATGTGTAAGACTTTTATGCAAAGATTCAAAATGGATTTATGACCATTGTGCAGTTGGAACAAAAGTAGTAATTTTCTGGGGCAAAAAAAGTGATGATCCAATAAAACGTCCATCATTTACACCAATTACAAACGGAAAATTCACAGATTGGGATCCAACTGATCCAGATCCAAAGAACCCATACAAGAAAAAAGTTCCTACGGTCAAAGCTAATAAGACTAAAATCGAATTTGGTACAAAAGTAAAATTAAAGAATTTAGTATCAGCAAAAGACAGTGCAGGAAATGCAATTGCCAAGAAGAAAATTAAGACAAAAGGAAAAATAAACACAAACAAGCTTGGTACATACAAAGTTAAATATACTGTAAAAGATTCTCTTGGAAACAAGGTTACAAAAACATTTAAGTTTAAGGTTGTAGATACAAAGGCACCTGTAATTAGCGGTGCGGCAGATAATAAAGATGTTGCTCAGGGTAGCAAAGCTAACGTTTTAACCGGTGTTACAGCAAAGAGTGTACCGGGAAAAAATTTAACATCAAAGATTAAAGTTTCTGTTAAATATAAGAACAAAAAAGTTTCTGTAAAGAAAGGTAGCGTAAAATTCTCAAATAAAGGAACATATAAAATTACATATAGTGTAAAAGGCAGAAACAAAAAAGAAGCTAAGAAAACTGTTAAATATACAGTAAAAAGTCATAAAGTTAAGCTTACATTAACAGCTTCAAAGGTAACTTTAGTTCAGGGTACAAATGCAGAATTTGGTTATACTTATGTTAAGAGCTTAAAGACTTATGATGACAAAGATTTGAAAATCAAAAAATATGTTACATACACAGGAAAAGTTGACATGAACAAGCCTGGTAAATATGTAATTACATACAAGGCTCAGTACAAAAATCAGACTTACACAGCAGTAATAAAGAAGCTTACAGTTACAGTTAAGGCAAAACCAGCAACACCGGAACAGCCAACAACACCGGAACAGCCAACAACACCGGAACAGCCAACAACACCAGAACAGCCAACAACACCTGAAACAACAACTACAGCTCCTGAAACAACAACTCAGGCAAAGTAGGCGTAAAGAGGTAAATATGTATTCTTATAAAAAAAGAGTAAGTTTTAGTGAAATTGGAAAAGACGGTATAGTTCCTTATTATGGAATATTGTATAATTTACAAGATTGTAGCACATTTCAGTCAGAGGATTTAGGAATTGGCATTAGCTACTTAAAAAAACACCACAGGGCGTGGGTACTTTTAGCTTACAAAATACAGATTTTTAAGGATTTAAGATTTGGTGAAGAAGTTGAAGTTGGCACAAGTCCGTTAAATTTTCACAAGGTAATGGCAACAAGACAGTTCTGGATTAAGGATGCAAATGGTGGGTACATTGTAAAGGCTGAATCTATTTGGAGTCTGCTTGATACAGAAAAGCGCATGCCCGTAAGAATAACTGAAGGTGACATTTCCAAGTACCAATTAGGTGAGGCTTTTGACTCACTTAAAGTGTCAAGAAAATTAAAGTTTCAGGGAGAAAGAGAAGTTCTTGGAACAACAAAGGTTTTCAAAAGTTTCATAGACACAAATGGTCATTTAAACAATGCAGATTATATGCGGATTGTTGAACAGTTTCTGCCAAAGGGAAAAAAATATAATCAGATTGAAATTGTATACAAAAAGGAAGCTTTAATAGATGAAGAAATAGTGTGTGTGGCTTACAATAATCAGGATTATCTTGGCATAAATCTTGAAAGTGCTGACGGTCAAATACATGGACAAATAAAATTAAAAAATATTTAGGTAAGAAACAGTTTGCAGATGTCTGTAAACTGTTTCCTGCCCCTTGGAGGAGAATCTAATGGAATTAGGAAAGACATTAAAATTAAGAGTGGTAAAGAAAACAGATTTTGGTATTTATTTAGGAACTGAGGATGATAAGGTTCTTTTACCAAAAAACGAGGTGCCACAGGGAACGGAGCTTGGAGATACTGTAGAAGTTTTTATTTGCAGGGACTCAAAAGACCGATTGATTGCTACAATTCACAAGCCGGTAGCAGAAGTTGGAGAAACTGCTTATGTTGAAGTAAAGGAAATAACTAAGTTTGGGGCGTTTCTTGACTGGGGCCTTGGAAAAGATTTGTTTCTGCCTTATAAGGAACAGACAACAAACATTAAAGCAGGCGACAAAATTTTAGTGGGCATCTATACAGATAAAAGTGACAGATTATGCGCCACAATGAAAGTGTACAACTACCTAAGCTGCAATTCCACATACGAGGAAGAAGATATTGTAAAAGGCGTTGTATATAATTACAATCCAAACTATGGAGCCTTTGTTGCGGTTAATAATAAATACCACGGTCTGATTCAGACAAAAGAACTTACAATGAAAGTTCATGTAGGAATGGAAGTGGAAGCCAGAGTTAAAAGTGTTCGACCTGATGGCAAGCTGGATTTGGCTCTTAGAAAAAAATCATATTTGCAAATAGAAGAAGATGCTGAAAAAATATTGCAGTTTATGAAAGAAAATGGCGGAAAAATTGACTACACAGACAAGGCATCACCGGAGGTTATTAAGCGTGATTTTAACATGAGCAAAAGTGAATTTAAGAGAGCTATTGGCAGATTGCTCAAAGAACACCAAGTAATTATTGGTGAAAATAACATATTTATAGAGAAATAGCAGTAGCCATATGCAAAATATACAAAGATTTTTTTGTTATTTTGTTTATTTGCCATATAGTATTTTCCTACGATGTGATTTAGAATATCAACATACAAAAGGTAGTGAAAACTATTTCTAGGAGGAAAAGATATATGGCAAGTTTATCATTAAGAAATATCTGCAAAGTTTATCCAAACGGATTTGCAGCAGTTAAGGATTTTAACCTTGAAATTAAGGACAAGGAATTCATCATCTTCGTAGGACCATCAGGTTGTGGTAAGTCTACAACACTTAGAATGATCGCAGGTCTTGAAGAAATTTCATCAGGGGAATTATACATTGGGGATAAGTTAGTAAATGACGTAGAACCTAAGGATAGAGATATCGCAATGGTATTCCAGAACTACGCATTATATCCACATATGACAGTATATGATAACATGGCATTTGGTCTTAAGTTAAGAAAAGTACCAAAGGCTGAACAGGAAAGATTAGTTAAAGATGCAGCTAAGATTCTTGACCTTGAACAGTTACTTGACAGAAAGCCAAAGGCTTTATCAGGTGGTCAGAGACAGAGAGTTGCTATGGGACGTGCAATCGTTCGTAATCCTAAGGTATTCCTTATGGACGAACCTCTTTCAAACTTGGATGCTAAGTTAAGAGTTCAGATGCGTGTTGAAATTGCAAAGATTCATAAGAGATTAGGTGCTACAATCATCTATGTAACACATGACCAGACAGAAGCTATGACACTTGGTACAAGAATCGTAGTTATGAAAGATGGTGTTGTACAGCAGGTTGATTCACCTAAGAACTTATATGACAAGCCAGTAAACTTATTTGTAGCAGGATTCATGGGTTCTCCACAGATGAACTTCATCGATGCTGAAGTTGAAAAGGTTGGAACAGATATCAAGTTACATGTTGGCCAGGCTAGAACATACATTACAGTTCCAGCTGAACAGGCTAAGAGGCTTGAAGAAGGCGGTTATGTTGGTAAGACAGTTGTTATGGGTATCAGACCAGAAGATATTCATGATGAAGAAAGCTTCATTGCAAAATCACCTGAAAGTGTATTTACAACAACTATCAGAATTTACGAATTACTTGGTGCAGAAGTTTACTTATACTTCGATGTTGAAGGATTTGATTGTACTGCAAGAGTAAATGCCCGTACAGAAGCAAGAGTTGGTGATGAAGTTAAATTCGCTATGGACTTATCAAAATTACACATCTTCGATAAGGACACAGAAAAGGTAATTACAAACTAATTAGGGCCCTTTGTCAAGCATGGGGGTAACTCAAGTTTATAACCAGGTTGTGAATAACATTCATAACCTGGTATTTTTATAAGGAACTTTATGCAATATTAAGCAGGTAAATATTATATGTGAGGATGCTGGTGCAAGCGAGTATTATATAGAAGTGTCGTCAGATGGCCAAACATTCACGCGAATTGCGGAAGAGCAAGATGGAATTTCGTATAATTATAAAAATGACACGATGATTCTAGATGAAATGGTGAATGCCCGCTATATAAGAATTAATGGTACGTCTAGAAACACAGAATATGGGTATTCTATAAGGGATATTGCTGTTTATGGAAAAAGTATTGATACAAAACCAGATGGAACAACACCAGATACATCAACACCAGACACATCAACACCAGATGAAACAACAACACCAAAGCCAACAACAGCTAAGCCAAAGGCAACAACAAAGAAAGTAACAAAGAAAGCTTCACTTAAGCGAACAAAGATTGCTAAGAAAGTAACAAAGAAATTTAGATCAAAGAAAGTTAAATTAACATTCAAGAAAGTTATGGGTGCTAAGAAGTACACAGTACAGGTATCAAAAAGTAAGAAGTTTAAGAAAGTTCTTTACAAGAAGACAGTTAAGAAGATAAAAGTTACTCTTTCAAGCAAGAAATTAAAGAACAAGAAGAAATTATACGTTAGAGTAAAAGCAGTTGGCGCTAAGAAGTGGTCAAAGGTTGTTAAAATTAAAGTAAAGAAATAATTAAAATTACATATTTTAATCTAACAGAGTCCCTTATGAACTGTAATGGTTCGTAAGGGATTTTTTTTCACTTGTATTTTACAGTAAACTGGTTTAAAATATAACTTGAATAATTGTTTATATACACAAATGCAGTTAAAAAAGCAAGGAGAATTATATGATTTCAAATCAAATTTTACAGAACACAATTGAAGGAATTAAGAGTATCTCAAGAGTAGATTTACATGTGACAGATACAGATGGAAAGGTTGTAGCCTCAACATCACATACAAGTGAACAGTTTGAAAATTCAGTTTTGGCATTTGTAGCATCACCAGCAGACAGCCAGTCAGTACAGGATTACCAGTTTTTTAAGGTATATGATGAAAATCAGTTAGAGTTGATCTTGATTGCCCAGGGAACAAGTGATGATGTGTTTATGGTTGGAAAGATGGCTGCTTTTCAGATTCAAAACTTACTTGTTGCATACAAAGAAAGATATGATAAGGACAATTTTATTAAGAATCTTCTTTTAGACAATCTCCTCCTTGTAGATATATATAATAGAGCAAAAAAATTACATGTAGATGTGGATGCAAGAAGATGTGTCTGCATTATTGAAACAAAAAATGAAAAAGACAGTGTTGCACTTGAAACAGTTAGAACATTGTTTGCAGGTAGCAAAAAAGATTTTATTACAGCAGTAGATGAAAAGAGTATTATCCTTGTAAAAGAAGTTGATGACAATCAGGGATATGAAGAAGTTGAACATATTGCCAACACAATAGTTGATATGTTGAATACAGAAGCTATGGTTAAGGCAAACGTAGCTTACGGAACAATCGTTAAGGAAATCAAAGAAGTTTCACGTTCATACAAGGAAGCAAGAATGGCACTTGATGTTGGAAAGATTTTCTTTAGTACAAAGAATGTTGTTGCATATAACAATCTTGGAATTGGTCGTTTGATTTATCAGTTACCTATTCCACTATGTAAGATGTTTATTAATGAAATTTTTGATGGCAAGTCACCGGATGAATTCGATGATGAAACATTAACAACAATTAACAAGTTCTTTGAAAATAGTTTAAATGTCTCAGAAACATCTAGACAGTTATATATTCATAGAAACACATTAGTATATAGATTAGACAAGCTTCAGAAGACAACAGGTTTGGACATTAGAGTGTTCGAAGATGCCATTACATTTAAGATTGCATTAATGGTTGTTAAATATATGAAGTACATGGGTAATACTGAATTTTAGTAATATTGAATTTTAATCTATTTATTAAAGACTTAATATGATATTTAATAGAAGGACATTCATACATTGTTTAAGTGCTGCTTTAAGTACAGAAATTTAAATATTTCTAAATATTACATATAAAAAGGACACAGAATTTTAACAAATTGCTATTTAAATATATAAGTGGACAGGCTGGGTAAGCATTGGTGTTGATTCAGTGATGTCGGGACTTATATTAATGAACTAATATAATAATCATATTTTACTTTTATGGAAGAAATAGAACATAAAAGAAATTAAAAAATTATATTCGACAAATTTTTATTACATTTGCGTAATATAATTTTTTGGTGTGTAAAAAAATAAGATTGCGATAATGTATAACATTTAATGTGGAAGATTAGTTCATTACACATATGTTAAGGAGTAGACAAATGATTAGTATAAAAGGTGTAAGTAAATCTTATGGAAACGGCGCACCTGCTCTTAGCAATTTAAATTTAGAAATTGAAGATGGCGAGTTTGTATTCGTTGTTGGAGCCAGTGGTTCAGGAAAATCTACTTTTATTAAATTGCTTTTGAAGGAACTTAATCCAACAGAAGGAATGATAACAGTAGGTAACATTAAATTATCTAAATTAAAATCAAGAGGAGTGGCTAAGTATCGTAGAAAACTTGGTGTAGTTTTCCAGGACTTTAGATTACTACAGGACAGAGATGTATATTCAAACATTGCTTTCGCACAGCATGTTATTGGAGCGTCTCCAAGAGAAATAAAGAAGAATGTTGCAAGGGTACTTTCCTTGGTAGGTTTATCAGAAAAGTATCGTTCAAATCCTAATGAGTTATCAGGTGGTGAGCAGCAGAGAGTTGCTTTGGCAAGAGCGTTGGTAAACAAGCCTGACATATTACTTGCCGATGAACCTACAGGAAACCTTGATCCTGAAAACTCATGGGAGATTATGAAATTATTAGATAAAGTAAACAAACAGGGAACCACCGTTATTGTTGTTACTCACAACCTTGAAATTGTAGAGGCAATGAACAAGAGAGTAATTACAATGAAGAAAGGTGTAAAAGTCAGCGATAGCAAGGTGGTGGAATAAATGAATGGAAGAACAGTAGGATACTGCTTTAAACAGGGTGTCGTTAATATTAAGAGAAATAAGTTGTTCTCAATTGCATCAATTTGTACAATTGCTGCCTGTATTTTTCTTATTGGAATTATACTTTCTATTATTATTAACGTTAATTCTGTGGAGAAGCAGGTAGAGCAAAACGTTGGTGTTACTGTATTTTTTGATAAAGGTTTAAAACAGGAACAGATTGACGCTATTGGTGCAACAATAAAAGCTGATAAGCATGTTGAAAAATACAAATACACATCAGCAGAGGAAGCTTGGAAGGAATTCCAGGGAGATTACTTCGCAGAAGATCCTGAATTGGCAAAGGCATTTGCAAATGATAATCCATTAGCTGATTCAGCATCATATACAGTTTTCCTGAAAAACATTGATGAACAGGATGCTTTTGTAAATAGAATCTCAAAAGTTCAGGGTGTTAGAAAGGTTAAACATTCAGAGCAGGCAAAAGAAACATTAAGTAAGTTTTCAAAACTTTTAGGATATGTATCAATAGCTTTGATAGTAATTTTATTAGGCGTGGGAATTTTCTTAATCAGTAATACAGTTATGATTGGTATAACCGTTAGAAGACATGAAATTAAAATCATGAAATTGATTGGTTCAACAAACGGCTTTGTTAGAGCACCATTTATTATAGAAGGTGTTATAATTGGTCTTGTTGGTTCAGCTATACCTCTTGTTATTTTAAGAGTGATTTATGAAAGATTAATAGCTTTTGTAATGTCAAAGGTAGGAGTTATGGCAAGTTCAATTTCTTTTGCAACAGTAGGTGAAATATTTGGAGTGCTTGTTCCATTAGGACTTGGAATTGGAGCCGGAATTGGTTTAGTTGGTTCATTCCTTTCAATTAGAAAGCACTTAAAAGTTTAATGGAGGAGATAAACAGATGAAAAAGAATTTTTCGAGAATATTAAGTTTATTACTTTCCGCAACATTAGTTTTATCAATGGCAGGAACATCATTTGCCAGCGTTTCAAGTGAAAAAAGCAAGCTGTCAGATTTAAATAGCCAGAAAATTAAGAAAAATGCAGAAAAGAAAAAACTTCAGGCTTCAAAAAGTGAAGTCGAAGCTTATATTGAAGAAGTTGATAAAAAATTAACTGATTTATCAACACAGATATATAAAACACAGCAGGAATTAGATAAGACAGAAGTTAATATTAAGAAAACAGAGAAGAAATTAAAAGCAGCAGAAGAAAGCATTAAGGCTCAGTATGCTGACATGAAGTTAAGAATTAAGTATATGTACGAAAATGGTGATACAGAATTACTTGACTTAATTTTAAATTCAAAGAGCATTACAGAATTCTTAAACAAAGCTGAATATATTACAGAATTATCTCAGTATGATAGAAAAATGCTTAACAAGTTAAAGCAGACAAGAAAGACAATTTCTGATTCAAAAACTTCTTTGGAGAAAGATAAGAAGAACCTTGTAACAATGCAGACAAAGCAGAAGACAGATAAGTCACAGCTTGAAAGTACAGTTGCATCAAAGCAGTCAGAATTATCTGAATATGAAGATTTGCTTGAGCAGAATGAGGCTTCTTCAGATGCACTTGATCAGGAAATTAAGGCACAGGAAGAAAAAGTAGCTCAGGCTAAGATCGCAGCACAGACAACACAGGCTCCAACTCAGGCAGCTGCAAAAGCACAGACAAATACAAACAATAATACAAATAACAACACAAATAATAATAACAATACTGATACAAATACAAACCCAACACCAAGCAAATCCAGTGGTTGGATTTATCCGGTACCAGGACACACATCAGTTTCATCAGATTATGGATACAGAAAAGATCCATTCTCAGGTAGTAGCACATTCCACAACGGAATTGACTTCCCTGCACCAGGTGGAACTCCTGTAGTAGCAGTAGCAGACGGTACTGTAGTTTGGGCAAATTATAATGCCACAGCAGGAAACTGGACAGGTATTAAACACTCAAATGGTGTAACATCAGTTTACATGCATCAGTCATCAATTTTAGTAAGTGTTGGTCAGCATGTAAGTCAGGGACAGACAATTGGTTTAGTTGGTACAACAGGTTCATCAACAGGTAACCATTTACATCTTGGAGCAACAAGTGGAACAACACCAGGTAACTGGGTAAATCCATGGAGTTACTTCTAAACAGAATGAAACATAATATTTTATAAATAGTAAAGAATGAAAAATTAATTATTTAGTTTTTCATTCTTTATTGTTATAAAAGAAAAAATAGTTTAATATACATAAGTAGTATGATTCGCAAGGAGAAAGTCCTGTTAAAAAATTCATAAAAGTGATTATGTTATTATGCAAATTTGAATTATAATTTATTTGAACATACTTAAATGAAAAGGTTAAAGTGTAAAGCGAGGAAGAGATTGATATGGAAAAAATAAATGTAAAGAAAATTAATAAAAAAATCGAGAAAAAGAAAACTAAAACAAAATTTGTACCTGGCTTTCTTTTAGGTATGTTTGCAATGTTGGTTTTGGGAGTAGCAGTTGGCGTTGGACTGCATTTTTCTCAAGATAGCGTAAAAACGGATGCTACATATGCTGTGGACAAGGCAGAATCAAAGATCAAATCTTTAGAGGCATTAATCAACTTAAAATATTTGAAGAATGTGGATCAGGAAGATTTGGAAAACGGTTTATATAAGGGACTTTTAGAAGGATTGGGAGACCCTTATTCAGTTTATTACACGAAAGAAGAGTACACAAAGTTAATGGAAAGCACTTCCGGTGAATATTGCGGGATTGGAGCTTATGTTTCACAGAACACAGAAACAAAAGTAATAACAATAACAAAAGCTTTTAAGAATGGCCCGGCAGACAAAGCCGGAGTAAAAGATGGTGACGTTATTACAAAGGTTGATGGAAAAGATGTATCTTCAGAAGATGTTGATAAAGTGGTCAGCATGATGAAAGGGGATAAAGGAACAAAAGTTAAGTTAACAGTATATCGTCAATCAGTTAAGAAATATGTGGACGTTACAATTACAAGAGGAGAAGTAAAAGTACCTACTGTAGCACACAAAATGCTTGATAAGAAGAACAAAATCGGTTACATACAGATTTCTGAATTTGATACGGTAACCGCTAATCAGTTTTCATCAGCTTTAAGTTCTTTGAAAAAGCAGGGCATGAAAAAGGTAATTTTTGACTTAAGAAATAATCCGGGTGGTTCTTATGAAGGCGTTTGCAAAATATTAGATGAAATCTTACCGGAAGGAACGATTGTTTATACTAAAGACAAATACGGAAACGAGGAAAAGCAGACTTCTGACGCAAAATGTTTAGATATGCAGATTGTCGTTTTACAAAATAAAAACAGTGCCAGCGCATCTGAAATTTTTGCCGGAGCCATACAGGACTTTGGTGCAGGAACAATTGTAGGAACACAGTCTTTTGGCAAAGGAATCGTACAACAAATTATTCCATTAACAGACGGTTCAGCAGTTAAAATTACAATTGAAGACTACTATACACCAAGTGGCAAAAACATTCATGGAAAAGGTATTACACCAGATGTAAAGATTGAGGCAAACGGAAAAACAGATGTACAGCTAAATAAAGCATTAGAAGTTTTAAAGAAAAAATAGATCATAAAAATAAATTAGAAACAATGTGACGTTTAAAAAATTCAAAGTAATAATTTTTTTAAAACAGAAAATCCATTACGGAAATTGTAGTCTATTAAAAAATATATTAGGAAGGTTTATATTATCAATTTTGTGTTATCAATTTTTATGAGGAAAATAAAACTATGATAATAGGTTTGAATTAGATATGTAATAATAGGTAAAATATAAAGCAGGATGCTAAAGGATAAATGTAATCCAAAGGCACCTGCTTTTATGCTGAGAGAAACAGAAAATGTAAGTTAGAAATCCCATAGATGAGCTGGAAATAGTTTAATTTTAAAAATATATGATATATAAAGTAATAATGAGTATAAATAAAAAAGTGTAGAGTAAAAAAGACATATATACAAATAAAAAAAGAACATGAGTTCGAAAATACTATATACTTTTTTCAGACTTTTTGTTATAATTTGTTTATGCAGTTGTCGAAAAGAAATGAGACATTTATATGTTGCTGAAAAGAAAACAAATATTATGTGTCATTGGAATTAGTTAAGTATTTATAGATGGTTAGAAATAGATTTATAGGAGATTTGTATGGATCATTTTGAATTACATTCAGAATATCAGCCAACCGGGGATCAACCTCAGGCTATTAAGCAGTTGGTTGAAGGTTTTAAGAAAGGAAATCAGTTTGAAACATTGCTTGGTGTAACAGGTTCTGGAAAGACTTTTACAATGGCAAATGTTATTGCACAAATGAATAAACCAACATTAATTATTGCTCATAATAAGACTTTGGCGGCACAGCTTTATGGGGAGTTTAAAGAATTTTTTCCTAATAACGCTGTGGAATACTTTGTTTCCTATTATGATTATTATCAGCCGGAAGCTTATGTGCCAAGTACAGACACATATATTGAGAAGGATTCTGCAATAAATGATGAAATAGATAAATTACGACATTCGGCTACTATGGCGTTAATAGAGCGAAAGGATGTTATTATTATATCTTCGGTTTCGTGTATTTACGGTTTAGGTGATCCAATAGATTACAAAAACATGGTAGTGTCCCTTAGACCGGGAACTATTAGAGATAGAGACGATATTATTCATAAGCTAATAGAGATTCAGTATGACAGAAATGATATGGATTTTAAACGAGGAACTTTTAGGGTAAGAGGGGAGAATCTGGAAGTATTTCCTGCATCATACACAGATAGTGCCATACGAGTTGAATTTTTTGATGATGAAATAGAAAGAATAACAGAGATTGATTCTTTGACAGGCGAAGTGCGTCACGAATTAGAACATGTGGCTATTTTCCCAAATTCACATTATGTAGTTAATCCGGAGAAATTAGAGAGAGCTATTAAGGATATAGAAGCAGAGTTGGCAGAACAGGTGGCTTATTTTAAATCAGAGGATAAGCTGATTGAGGCACAGCGAATAGCAGAGAGAACTAATTTTGATATGGAAATGCTTAGGGAAACAGGGATATGTTCAGGAATCGAGAACTATTCCCGCCATATGGCAGGACTGGCTCCCGGAGCAACACCACATACGTTAATGGAGTATTTTGGTGATGAATTCCTTATAATGATTGATGAAAGCCATATTACAATACCGCAAATTCGTGGAATGTATAATGGGGACCAGGCAAGAAAAAGCACATTGGTGGATTATGGTTTTAGACTGCCATCGGCAAAGGATAACAGACCACTTAGGTTTGATGAATTTGAGGGGATGATTGACCAGATGCTTTTTGTTTCAGCTACACCTAATACTTATGAAGAGGAACATGAGTTACTTAGAGCTGAACAAATTATCAGACCAACAGGTTTGCTGGATCCTGAAATTAGTGTAAGACCAATTGAAGGTCAGATAGATGACCTTATTACTGAAATCAATAAAGAAGTTGAGAAGAAAAATAAAGTTCTGGTTACTACTTTAACAAAGAGAATGGCAGAAGATTTGACGGATTATATGAGAGATGTAGGAATTAGGGTTAAGTACCTTCACTCTGATATTGATACATTAGAGAGAACAGAAATTATCAGGGATATGCGTTTGGATGTTTTTGATGTTTTAGTAGGTATTAATCTTTTAAGAGAGGGACTTGATATACCGGAAATCAGTCTGGTTGCAATTTTAGATGCAGACAAGGAAGGATTCCTCCGTTCAGAGACATCTTTGATACAGACTATAGGTCGTGCGGCCAGAAACTCAGAAGGTCACGTAATAATGTATGCTGACAATATTACTGAGTCAATGGATAAGGCTATTACTGAAACTAACAGACGTAGGAAACTTCAGCAGGAATATAATAAGGAACATGGAATTACTCCAACTACAATTAAAAAGGCTGTTAGAGAACTTATTAGTATTTCTAAAGAAGTTGACAGAAAAATTAATGATATTGAGAAAGATCCTGAGTCAATGGATTCAAAAGAATTGAAGAAGTTAATTGACAAGGTTGAAAAGAGAATGCAGAAAGCAGCAGCAGAACTTGATTTTGAGACTGCTATTGAAATGCGTGAAAAACTGGCAGAACTTAAGAAAAAATATAGAGAATGATGATAATTAATGGAGAGTGAAAATAATGTCGGACAAGAAAAAGTACATTAAAATAAAAGGGGCTAATGAGCATAACTTGAAGAATATTGATATTGAAATTCCAAGAGACGAATTTACTGTAGTTACAGGTTTAAGTGGCTCGGGAAAATCGTCTTTGGCATTTGATACAATTTATGCAGAAGGACAGAGAAGGTATATGGAATCTTTGTCATCCTATGCCAGACAATTCTTGGGACAAATGGAGAAACCCCAGGTGGAAAGTATTGAAGGTTTACCACCGGCAATTTCAATAGACCAGAAATCTACAAACAGAAACCCACGTTCAACAGTTGGAACAGTTACAGAAATATATGATTATATGAGATTACTATATGCCAGAGCAGGTGTACCTCACTGTCCAAAATGTGGCAAAGAAATCAAGAAACAGTCAGTAGATGAAATTGTTGACAGAATTTTAGAATTACCGGAACGCACTAAGTTCCAAATACTTGCGCCTATTGTAAGAGGCAAGAAAGGTCGTCACGAGAAGGTTTTTGAAAGTGCAAAGAAAAGTGGTTATGTACGTGTAATTGTTGATGGAAACATGTATCAGCTAACAGAGGAAATAACTCTTGATAAGAATATAAAACATAATATAGAAATTGTTGTAGACAGATTAAGTATAAGAGAAGGAATTGAGAAACGTCTTACAGATTCCATAGAGAATGCGTTGAAGTTAGGTAACGGTTTGATGAATCTGGATGTAATTGGTGGAGAGACAATAACATTTAGTCAGAACTTTGCATGTACTGATTGTGGAATTAGTATAGACGAAATTCAGCCACGAAGCTTCTCGTTTAATAATCCTTTTGGTGCATGTCCAGATTGTTACGGTTTAGGATATAAGATGGAATTTGACGTTGACTTAATGATTCCTAATCAAAGTCTTAGCATAAATCAGGGGGCAATTGTAGTTTTAGGCTGGCAAAGTGCTAACGATAAAAAGAGCTTTACCAATGCTATTTTACAGGCACTATGTAAGAAATATAAGTTTGATTTAGATACTCCGTTTGAAAAATATCCTAAGAAAATTAAAGATATTCTGATTTATGGAACTAATGGTGAAAGTGTGCCTGTACATTATACAGGCCAGCGTGGACAAGGGATATATGATATTGCCTTTGAAGGTTTGATTCGTAACGTAGAAAGACGTTACAGAGAAACAAGTGCCGAATCTACCAAGGCAGAGTATGAGTCATATATGAGAATAACACCTTGTAGCACATGTCATGGTCAGAGACTTAAGAAAGAATCTTTAGCTGTAACAATTGGCGATAAAAATATTATTGATATGACAGAAATGTCGGTTAGAGACTTGAGAAAGTTTTTAGATGAAGTTCAATTAACAACTACACAGATGGCTATAGGTAAAGAAATTCTGAAAGAAATAAAAGGTCGTCTTCAGTTTTTAATTGATGTAGGTTTGGATTATTTAAGCTTATCACGAGCAACAGGTACCTTGTCAGGTGGTGAAGCTCAGCGTATTAGGCTTGCTACCCAAATAGGTTCAGGTCTTGTTGGGGTTGCCTATATAATGGATGAACCTAGTATCGGTTTACATCAGAATGATAATGAAAAGTTATTAAAGACATTGAAGCATCTTAGAGATTTAGGTAATACTTTAGTAGTTGTTGAACATGACGAAGACACTATGCTTGCAGCAGATTACGTGGTAGACATTGGTCCCGGTGCAGGTGAACATGGTGGAGAAGTAGTGGCAAAGGGTACTGCTAAGGAAATAATGAAGAACAAAAACTCTATTACAGGAAAATATCTAAGTGGCAAATTGAGAGTCCCTGTTCCTGAAAAAAGAAGAAAGCCAACAGGTTATCTTAAGGTAAAAGGAGCAAAGGAAAACAATTTAAAGAATATTAATGTAAAAATTCCACTTGGTGTATTTACATGTGTAACAGGTGTTTCAGGCTCAGGAAAGAGTTCTTTAGTTAATGAAATAATTTATAAAAGCCTAGCAAGAGAGTTGAATAGAGCTAGAACAATTCCCGGAAAATTTAAAGAAATCGAAGGAATTGAACAGTTAGATAAAGTTATAAACATTGATCAGTCACCAATAGGAAGAACTCCTAGAAGTAATCCTGCAACCTACACAGGTATGTTTGATATTATTAGAGATTTATTTGCAGCCACAATGGATGCAAAGGAGCGTGGATACAAGAAAGGAAGATTCAGCTTTAATGTAAAAGGTGGACGTTGCGAAGCATGTTCAGGTGATGGAATACTTAAGGTTGAAATGCATTTCCTGCCAGATGTGTATGTGCCTTGCGAAGTATGTGGAGGAAAGCGATATAACAGAGAGACTTTAGAAGTTAAATATAAGGGTAAAAATATTTATGACGTTCTTGAGATGACGGTGGAAGAAGCTATGGAATTCTTTAAGAATGTTCCAAGAATATATAATAAGGTTAAGACGCTTTATGATGTGGGCTTAGGATACATCAGATTAGGTCAGCCAAGTACACAGTTGTCAGGTGGTGAAGCTCAACGAATTAAACTGGCAACCGAGCTAAGTAAAAGAAGTACAGGTAAGACAATCTATGTTTTAGACGAACCTACAACGGGGCTTCATTTTGCCGATGTTCACAAACTTGTGGAAATTCTTCAGAGATTAACTGACGAGGGAAATACAGTTTTAGTTATTGAACACAATTTGGATGTAATAAAGGCTGCAGATTATATTATTGATATGGGACCTGACGGCGGAGACCGAGGTGGTACGGTAGTAGTTGCAGGAACACCGGAACAGGTGGCAGAACATCCTACAAGTTACACAGCCAAGTTTGTAAAACAGAAGTTGGAAGAGGCAAAATAGAAGAAAAATGGTCATTTTTAATAAGAAAACGATTCATAAAAATGTTTAAATAAAAACACTTTTATGCAACACTTACAAACTTAAAAAAGTATAAGAAAAATGCTTTTAATTTGTGTAAAAACATGCTACATTAGAGTTACAAAATAAATAAGCATTAAGCACCTGGAACGACTTATACAGTGCATTTAACAACCACCTTGTTATTAGATGTCGACCTAATAGCAACAGTATCTAAGATAAGAGGTGAAAGAAATTTTACCCAATGATATCTGCTGACATGGCAATCAACGGGAGATTGTTTTAGTAGTAATTATTGGATAAGATGTTACATTGAAACGGAAAGGATAGGAAGTATTCAAAACGAAGAATCAATGGGCAATAACATCTTATGGTTAGAGTAGATAAGGAAGTTAAAGCAGGACAAATGAGAGGAATGATACACATAATATTGTAAATGATTACAATAAGTATAGTAGTAGATTCAGAGAAGATTTATGAAGGAGAAAAGTACCTGCGGTTGAGAATGTAGTTGTAAAGTTAAGGTGTTGAGATAGTGAAGCATCTGTTATATGAAATGTAGCAGGTGCTTCTTTTAATATGTAATAAAAAATCTTCCAGAATTTTAATTTAGTCTTAAATAGTTTACTATGAATGAAAACTCGCGCAAAAAATCAGTTGCGAATAGGCATGCACTTGAAGTAAAAAATGTGGTAAGCCGTTCTTTGCTCTGGAAGAGAGAATTATGTGGAAATCTTTGTTGAAGGATTACATATAACTTCCTTGTACATTTAAGCAAAATAGAGTAAAATAACAGAAGTGCAGGTCTTTTATTGTTCCTGCAATACGGATATACAGGAGGAAACATGGATAGAGAGTTAGTTATCGTAATAGATTTCGGAGGACAGTACAACCAGCTTGTTGCCAGACGAGTTCGTGAATGTAATGTTTACTGTGAAATTTATTCATATAAAACAGATATCGAAAAGATAAAAGAAATGAATCCAAAAGGAATTATTTTAACAGGTGGACCAAACAGTTGTTACGAAGAAGGCGCACCAACTTATACTAAAGAGTTATTTGAACTTGGAATTCCTGTACTTGGATTATGTTATGGAGCTCAATTAATGCAGCACATTCTTGGTGGTAAAGTTGAAAAAGCTCCTGTAAGAGAATATGGAAAGACAGAAGTACATGTAGATACAACTTCAAAATTATTTACAGGTATTGAAGAAGATACAGTTTGTTGGATGAGCCATTTTGACTACATTTCACAGGCTGCACCAGGATTCAAAATTACAGGTCACACAAGCGATTGCCCTGTAGCCGTTGCAGAATGTGAAGAAAAGAAGCTTTATGCAATTCAGTTCCATCCGGAAGTGTTACACACAGTTCGCGGAAAAGAAATTTTAAGCAACTATGTATATAACGTATGTGGTTGTGCCGGTGATTGGAAGATGGACTCATTCGTTGAAAATTCAATAAAAGCAATTCGTGAAAAAGTAGGCGATGGAAAGGTGCTTTGTGCTTTGTCAGGTGGTGTTGATTCATCAGTGGCAGCTGTACTTTTGGCAAAGGCAATTGGAAACCAGCTTACATGCGTATTTGTAGACCATGGTCTTTTAAGAAAGAATGAAGGCGACGAAGTTGAAGCTGTATTTGGCCCTAATGGTGATTATGATTTAAACTTTATTCGTGTAAATGCACAGGATAGATTTTACGAAAAACTTGCAGGAGTTGAAGAACCTGAAGCAAAACGTAAAATAATCGGAGAAGAATTCATCCGCGTATTTGAGGAAGAGGCAAAGAAAATCGGAGCAGTTGACTATTTGGTTCAGGGAACGATTTACCCTGACGTTGTAGAAAGCGGTCTGGGCGGAGAATCAGCAGTAATCAAATCTCACCACAATGTAGGTGGATTGCCTGATTATGTTGATTTTAAGGAGATTATCGAGCCACTTCGCGATTTGTTCAAGGACGAAGTTCGTAAGGCTGGACTTGAACTTGGCATTCCAGAATATTTAGTATTCCGTCAGCCATTCCCAGGTCCGGGACTTGGAATCAGAATCATCGGTGAAGTAACAGCCGAAAAAGTGAAAATTGTTCAGGATGCAGATGCAATCTATCGTGAAGAAATTGCAAACGCAGGTCTTGATAAAGAAATAAACCAGTATTTCGCAGCATTAACAAATATGCGTTCAGTAGGTGTAATGGGAGACGAGAGAACATACGACTACGCAGTAGCCCTCAGAGCCGTAAAGACAATCGACTTTATGACAGCCGAATCTGCTGAAATACCATACGAAGTATTGAACAAGGTAATGAACAGAATAATAAACGAGGTGAAAGGAGTCAATCGAGTAATGTACGATTTGACAAGTAAGCCACCTGGAACTATAGAGTTTGAATAGTTCAAAAACAAGTTAAATATGCCCACAAAGCCCATAAATAAAGGCTTTGTGGGTTTTTGGATTTTTTCAGTGACAATAAAATGACAATAATTTGTGCTATTTTTTTCTAAAATCGTCTACTATAGTACACTTGTGAACTGAAAATAGAAAAATAGACATATAAGAAAACTTTACAGAGTTAAAAATAGTATGTATAAGAAATTATCTAATTCTTGGGACAAAATCAAAGCTAAAAGAAAATATTTAATTAGTAATACCATATATTTTGTAAAAAAAGATATTATTATGTAAGTAGATTATACAGGAGGGAAGCAGATGAACAACTTTTTTGAACATAAAATACTTGTAAAATATGCAGATGGTTGTCTTGAAAAAAGAAAGGACTGGAATTGGTTTAGCAATGAAATTATTAGAGCCTTTGATTTAGATGATATAGGTAGTTGGCATGACTTTATAAATTATAATCATTTGAGAAACTTATACTCATATTTTATTAGAATTGTATCTATAGAAGGATTTATTATAGAGGATAACAATCCTATTATACATGATAATATTATGTTGGCTCAATTTTATCAAGGACAAATAGATGTTGAACATTGTAAAGAGTCGTTAACAACAAAATATGGACAAATAATGCTTTTAATCGTGTGGATAACTAGATTAGAAAATGCGGATAATGCATCAGAGTACATATATAATATTAATTTAATGACTCAACATAACTATTATGAATTAATAGATATGACTTCAATATTATTGGAGAAAGACAATCTATTGAAATATTTTGATGATATAAAAATTGAGGGTATTGAAGAACTCAAGCAGTGTTTCATAGATAATGCTGAACAAATATTTTATCCAGTACATGATAAATTTATTGAGAATCATAAGAATCAGCTAGTTTCCGTAAATAGTTTTTCATATCAGCATATCAATAAAGATTCTGACTGGACTTGGGAGGAATCGTATCTTATAGAAATGCTTATGACTTCTATAGGAGATAGAACGCTTAATCCAATGTTTCAAGGTGGTGGGAGAAAAACTCCTAATCCTGAATTATGGACTGAATACATTTTAAATAAGATGACAGAATATTTTTCAGATTCAGTAGCAGATTTTGTAATAGAGACTGTTAGATATATATTGTACGGGGTTACGCCATCAGACAGAACTGTTTTGACTCATTGTAAGTTGTATTCTGATGCGTTTGATACGCTGTTAGATAATAATAAGACAGATGTTTCGTCATATACAGTATTATCATACTTATTTCAGGATAAAAAAATCGGACATCTTAGTAGAAAAACAGATTACATAGATTTTATTGTGAAAATTCAATCTGTGAACAATATTAAAGTTGTTAAACAATATTTGGAAGATAAAATTCCAATATCGAAAGAACAAAAAAAGCAAGTTAACCAATATTATGATAATTTATATAAAGAAATTGATAGTGTAACGAATGTTAATGAGTTTATTAGATATCTTCAAAATAAAGATAGCGTTAAAAAAATTGACTTGCAATATCTTTCGAAAGTAGTAGAAGCTTTTAATCTATATACCGAAAATAAAGAGGATCGGATGATACCTACTTTATTTTATGAATTTATGATTTTTCTTATGGAAATAAATTCTAAGGGACTAAATATTGACAAAAAAATAATTCATCAATTTATGATTCAAGTACAACAACTATGGGAGAACGAATATTACACAGCAGTTGTTGGGCAATTACACACATTTAGTAATACAACTGAAGTTTCTAAAATTGAAATTGAAGAGAGTTGCAAATCGCTGATTGAAAATCCTTTGGTATTTGCATATTCTAGCCCAATTGCTAAGGAAAAAGAGATTATTAAGATAATGCAAAACACTGCAGAAAATCCTTTTACTTATATGTGTTCCCACATGGAGATTCATAAAGTTTTTCCTATAGAAGAAATTCCGATAAACTACCATAGGCACGAAATAGATAATCTTCTCAAGCAGCTTGTAGAAAATATTAAGTCAGAAAAAGCATATAAGTTTTTGAACAATATGGAAACAGATGCACATATTAGGGCAATACATACACGACAGAAACTATATGCGGAAATGCTCGCTGCAACATTGATGCAGGAAGAAAAAATGTATAATCGAATTGCTGAAAAATCTGAATATACACTCATTATGTACGATGAAAATCTTAAACTTGCACATATTACTCAGTTATTTCCTATATTAGAAAAAGTAATTAGAAAATTGGCTATCACCATAGGATATGTACCTTTCAAAGAAAATAAGTCTGAATTTATGAAGTATAAAGATTCTAGTTCAATATTAAGAGAAATTATATCTGATATATTTTCGGTTAGTAAATCGTTTGAAAATGTTCCTGATCTATTTATGGCATATAATTTTATGTATAATGGTAATTCACTAAATATAAGAAATGAGTGTATACATGGACGCAATTATTTATCAGGTAGAAGTTTGAGGTTTGGATTTCGAATAACTATGATAATAATAAATATGCTTTATCAAAGACTTGAAATTATTGAAGCAAATGAAAAGGAAGTTTATGAAAATGTTGAGACGGATTAAGAAATAAATCCAATCTATTGTAAGATGGACAGTGAGTCTTAGATTTATAGCATTTCAATTGATATAGCTTTGAAAAATTAAATGTAATTTACATTTATGAATGGAGAAAAATTTTACTTTGAATTAAAATACCCTGTGGTGCCACCACAGGGTTAATATGATAAATTAGGTTTTTCTGCGAAAGAGATTGTAAGAAACTTATATGCATAGTTTACTGATTTATGCTTTCTGTAATAAAAATCTCATTTATTAATCTTTTAAATTAACTTTCCTTAATCTTTTCTTTGCATTGGAAAGGTTTGTATCGACTTCAATTTCCTTCTCACTTTTAGCATTATATATAATGTCAGCTTCATTTGTTCCAAAACTCATATATTTAGCCTGCCATAAGAGATATGTTTCTTCGTCAATCTCTTCATTGATAAATCTTTCGTACATTGTTGCCCAATGAGTAATCATTCTTTTTAGGTTAGCAAGTGGAGCAACAGTTGGATCGTCAACTTCTATATCAGAAGATACTTCCAAATAAACTTTTCCATCAATAACAATTGGAGTTAAATCCAATGTTTTCTCAATATCAAATAAATATTGAAGTGAGCTAGCTGCAGAAGTAGGATTTGGAGCAGATAGTTCATATGGCGTAATTTCTAAGGCATTAGCAATATCAAATATTGTATCCGTGTCTGGATAACGATTTCCAAGTTCGTAATTTCTTATGGTAGATTCATTTACGCCTACAGCAATTCCAAGGTCTTTTTGAGTCATGCCTGCAATTTGTCTGTAGAATCTAATCTTCTGTCCTAAATTAGCTGAAGCTAGGTTTTTGGCGTTTAGAGAGAACTCTCTTTTATTTTTTTTCATAGAAACATTCCTTCCCATATCTATTCATAACTATTTGTATTGTATCATAAACAGTTCATTTGTGAAACATAAATATTATCAAACAGTTCAAAAGTGAAATGTTTTTGTTGACAGTACATAAATGAACTGATAAAATGAGTACAATACAGTTCACAAATGTACTGCGAAAACAATAGATTATAGTTTTGTATTTTATACGGAAGGAGGTGATTGTATGTCCGAAACACTTTTTATAAGAGCAAAAGATATAGCTGAGGAAATGGGAGTATCAGAAGCTTATGGTTACAAACTTATCAGACAACTTAATAACGAACTAAAAGAACAGGGATTCGTAACTGTTCAGGGAAGACTTAGCAGACAGTACTTCGAAGAACGTATTTATGGTACTAAGGCAAAAGAGGAGGATAAATAAATGATTTGTAAAAACGAGAAAACTGGTAAATGGGAAGTACGCACCTATTATAAAAATTATAAAGGTGAACGTAAGCAGAAGACAAAAAGAGGTTTTAAAACAAAAAGAGAAGCTCAAGATTGGGAAAGACATTTTAAATTGCAGGATCATCAAGATATGAATATGACGCTTGAAGACTTTTATGAGTTATATAAGCGAGATGTTAGTAACAAGGTTAGGCCAAATACCTGGGAACAAAAAACTGTTGTTATTGAAACGAAAATTATTCCCTATTTGGGGAAAAGAAAAATTGATGAATTGAAAGTTGCTGATATTTTTGAATGGCAGAATGAGATGAGAAAGTTAAAAACTAAAGAGGGAAAGCTTCTTTCAGATTCTTATTTAAATACTATTCATGGACAGTTAAGTGCAATGTTGAATCATGCTGTTAAATTCTATGGTCTTAAATGGAATGTAGCAAACAAAGCAGGAAATATGGCTAGCAAAAGAAACAGAAAAGTTGATTTCTGGACTCAAAAGGAATATCAGAAGTTTGTTGAGAAGATATGTGATAAGCCACAATCATTCTATGCATTTGAAATTCTTTATTGGACGGGAATTAGAGTTGGAGAGTTTCTTGCATTAACACCAAATGATTTTGATTTTGAAAATAATATTTTGAAGATTACAAAGTCGTACAAAAAAGTTGGTGGAAAGGATATTGTTACTGACCCGAAGACAGTGAAAAGTATAAGAGAAGTTATATTGCCAGATTTTTTGGTGGAGGAAGTGAAAGATTATTTGGATAGCTTATATGGTTTTGGAAAATATGACAGAATCTTTCAAAATTCAAAAAGCTTTCTTGGACACGAAATGGATAGAGGTTCAAAGGCTGCAGGGGTTAAGAGAATAAGAATTCATGATTTGAGGCACTCGCATGTATCTTATCTAATTGATAAAGGTTATTCAGCACTTGCGATTGCAGATAGACTTGGACACGAGGCGGTGGATATTACTTATAAGTATGCACATTTATTCCCAACTGTTCAGACAGATATGGCAAAAACAATGGATGAAGAAAGAGAGGCTTTGTTAGATGACTGCGAAGAGTAATGATGCCAAAGGAAGATGGAGAAATGTAATGGTTGCATTTAGAGTTTCTCCAGAAGAAAATGAAGAAATTAATATGAGAGCCAAATTAAGTGGCTTTCAGACGAAACAAGAATTTATTGTTCAATCACTACTTTATACAAAGATAAGAACTGTAGGAAATCCGTTGATGATGCTTAGCTTTAGAAAATATCTTCAAGAGATAATCGCACAGTTGAAAAGAATTGAAGCTGGTGGAGAAATCGACGAAGAAATATTTGTTCCGATTAGAACAATGTTAGATATATTAGATGGATTTGAAGAAAGAAAAAAGCCCTAAGCAAATCTTAGGACTCTATGTACCAAGGAAGTTATCCTTGCTACGTTTATCACACACCTAAATTATAGCAAGGGTTTCTTCCTACAACAAGTGGTTTATCACTAGAAATTTAAAAAATATGAAATAAAGGAGGAAATTCGCAATGAATTACAACAAGAATATTATTTCCTCTAATACAGAGGAAAAGAACGAAAAATTTAATAATGAAATTGAGTTTATTTACGAAAGTCTCGAAAAGAGAAAAGATGGGACGCCAAGACAGACTATAAGTAATGCAATTACTGTATTAGAAAATGATCCTGAATTTAAAGATTCAATTAAGAGAAATGAACTCTCATGTCAGACAGACATTGTTATGGAAATGGACTGGCGTAGACGTTCTAAATCATTTACAGATACAGACTTTAATAACATTCTTCTCCGTATGGAAAAGAGATATGGAATAACAAGAGATAAGAATGTAAAAAGAGCCATTGATATTGTTAGTAATAACAATCACTATCATCCTATTGTGGAAAAACTTGAAAGTCTTAAATGGGATGGCGTTGCCAGAGTTAGACATCTTCTTCCAAGATATCTTGGAACAGAGGAAAGCGATTATGTCTATGAAGCAACAAGAATTATGATGATGGGAGCTGTTGAAAGAGTATTTAATCCAGGCTGCAAATTTGAATATATGGTTTGGTTAGTTGGTGGACAGGGTGCAGGTAAATCAAGCTTCTTAAGATTTTTAACAATGGATAATGAATGGTTCTCAGATGATTTAAGAAAGCTTGATGATGAGAATGTATTTAGAAAGATTCAGGGACATTGGATTATCGAAATGGCAGAAATGCTTGCTACTTGCAATGCGAGAAGTGTTGAAGAAATCAAATCATTCTTAAGTCGTCAAAGTGAGACTTATAAGGTGCCATATGAAACTCATCCAGAGGATAGGCCTCGACAGTGTATCTTCGTTGGTTCCTCAAATAATGCTGATTTCTTACCTTTTGACAGATCAGGTAATAGAAGATTCATTCCGATATTTGTTGATAAGGATAAGGCAGAGCATCATCCACTTGAAGATGAGGATGAGACAAGAAATTATATAGAACAGTGTTGGGCAGAAATTATGGATATGTACCATAGAGGTGTTAATACAAAACTTGTATTTAACAAGGAACTTACAGAAAAATTGATTGAAATGCAGAAGAACTGTATGCCGGAAGATACTAAGGTTGGCATTATTGGAAACTTTCTTGAAACGACAGATGAGGATTATGTATGTTCTTCTATGATTTATGAATTGGCATTTCATCACGAAAATGAAGAGCCTAAACCTTATGAATCAAAAGAAATTGGCTCAATTATGAGGAATGAATTTTCAAATGATTGGGAACAGATATCAAGCCATAGATTTGAAAAATATGGAACTCAAAGAGGATGGAAGAGAAAACATATTGATGAATTTATGGAAGTAGATGATAATGTTCAACTGCCCTTTGATGTATAAGTTTGTAACTTGTCGACATGATGTCGGGAAGTGAAAGAAAGTGACATGATGTCAGTAAAGTTTAGAGTATGAACCTCGGGACTTGAAGTCCCGAGGTGAGATGACACAAGCTTACGACATGAAGTGGTAAGGTCAATGTTTGTAAACAGTGAATGTAAACAGTCTATGAATTGAGTAATGTCAGGCAATTTGTAAACAGTAACAGTGACTAAAAAATCGGACTGTTTACATGAAAATGGTTAGCAATCCCTTTATTTATGGGAAATATGAATTTGGTGTAAACGATAAACTGTAAACAGTGGTGAAAAAACTAAAAAAATAATTTGTTTTAAGCTGTGTTTACAATTTTTGTTTACTTGGAGGAAAAATGGAAAAGAAAAATAAAAGATTAATGATAGATCAAGATTTATTTAGAATGATGTATCAGTATTTTCTTTGTAATAGAGAAGATTTGCATGAGGCAATCTGTGAAGGCTTAGTGGCAAAGATGGACAAGCTTATTGATAGAAATTTATATACAAAAAGCCTAACAGCTGATACTGATGAAGAAAAAGAGACGAATAGATTAGCCTATCTTAATCGAAAAGGAATACCAGAGGATTTTCGTTGGTAGTTTTCTTTGATGATTAAGACCTGTGGGTGACACCCACAGGTAAAAGTAACATCAAGCCGTTCATAATGAAATTGAAAATGGAAACAGGATTAGATGTTACGCTTGCTCATACACATAGGTTTCTATCTAAATAGTGGTGAGCAGAATTGATGCCGTAAAGGCAGCAATTAAAGCTCTCGGCAGAGCACCCGCACTTTTGCCTGTCAAAAGTGCTAGGGGGTTATCAATTAAGGCAGAGCCTAATTGATAAGAAACCACACTCTGCCACTATTTGAGGGCATTACTAAAAGAAAAGATAAACACAGGAGTGACAAGATTATGGAAAGATTATCTTATACAGCACACCTAAGCAATGGAGATCATGCAATCAATAGCAAGTCAAAACTCTCAGGCGTGGCAAAGCATAATTTACGTAAGTACCGCTCCGAAGAATATGATAAGGAGAACATAGTAATATTATGTGGTACGGATAAATTAGTGCAGGATGTTAAAAAAATATATAAGGAACAGTTTGATGAAGCAGTACAAAAGTACAATGCAAATCAAACAAGAGACGATAGAAAAATAGCAAACTATTATGAGAAGGTTGCAAATGATAAAAAGAAAGATATGGCAGTTGAACTTATCTTTCAATTAGGAGACAAGGATTACTGGGACCATCATTCTGAAAAACGAAGAGATATGGATATAGTGTATGATAAGATTCTTGAAAAACTTCAAGAAGAGGCACCAGAGCTTGTAGTAGCAAATGCAGTAATTCATTACGATGAAGCAAGCCCCCACATGCACGTGGTGGCGGTTCCGGTAGCAACAGGATTCAAAAAAGGATTGGAAAAGCAAGTATCAAAACGAAAGGTTTGTACAAAAGAATTTTTGGAAAATGTGTTGCAGGGTCGTTTAAGGGACTTTGTAGATGATAATATGGTTATGTGGTTAGATGAGTATGGGCTCAATGAAAAGCAAGAAGGCAGAAATAAAGACTTATCTGTTATGGAATACAAACGTCGGCAGGAACAAAAGAAATATGATGAGTTTGTTGAAAATAAAAGGAAGATAGATAGAGAAATTGGTCAGAAGAGCTTTGAAAATCAGATGGCAGAGCAGAAGCTAGAAAATACTTATAAAAAGTTAGCTGAAGTAGAAAGTGAAGAGGCATGGGGACTTAAGGATATAATTAAGCTAGAAAAGATGATTGATAAAGGTCCTGAAGAACCTAAGGGTCTAGTGAGTGCTAAATCATATAGAGAAAAGGTTGTGCAGCCATTTCTTAGAAAAGTACGTAATCTAGTTAAGGATTTAATTGCATATGCAAAGAGTAGTGTGGCAAGAGCGCATGAGCTAGAGAAGGAACTTGATAAGGTTAAAAAGGAAAGCGATGCAGTCTATATAATGAACAAAGAACTTAATCAAAGATTAAGATATAAAGAGAACATTATTGTGGATAAGCAACGCAAGATTGATGAGCTGGAAGAGGATTCCGAGAAACTGGGATTCTTTAAAAGATTTCTGAAAAAGTCAGATTATGACAAGGTAATAGAATTAGGGGAAGAGGAAAGAGATAAGCTGCGCACTAGAGGGAGTAGGAGCAGGTAATTAGAAAAATTTAATATGCCTAGTTCTCGTTTACTAAAGAAAGAAAATTTGTTAGAATAATATATGCAGAGTTGATAATAGGAGTAAAGTATGGCTAAAAATTTATTATTAAGTCCAATGTTAAAGTGGGTTGGAGGAAAAAGACAATTATTGCCAGATATAGTGCCGATGATAAATAAAAAGGCTCCATTATATGTTGAGCCTTTTATTGGTGGAGGTGCTGTATTGTTTAATATGCAGCCAAAGAAAGCTATAATAAATGATTATAATCAAGAGTTGATTAATGTATATATAACAGTACGTGATAACTTAGAAGAATTATTGGATGAACTAAGGATTCATGAAGAAAATAATTCATCAGATTATTATTATGAGATAAGGGCATTAGATAGAGCGGAAGAATTTGCACAAATGTCAAATGTAGAGAAGGCGGCTCGAATTATTTACTTAAATAAAACATGTTATAACGGTCTGTACAGAGTTAATATGGCGGGACAATTTAACTCACCATATGGCAAATATAAAAATCCTAATATTGTAAATGAGGCTGTATTAAGAGCAATTTCCAATTATTTTAATACCAACGAAATTACGATACTTAATGGAGATTACAAAGAGGTTTTAAAAGATTTAGAGAAAGAAGCATTCGTATACTTGGATCCACCGTATATGCCAATTTCATCATCATCTTTTACTGGATATACAGAAGGTGGATTTGGATATAATAGTCAAGTTGAATTAAAAAAAGAATGTGACAAATTGAATGAAAAAGGAATTCGATTTGTACAATCAAATTCTGATTGTGAGATAATACGAGAATTATATAAAGATTACAAAATAAAAACAGTAAAAGCTAAGAGAAGTATAAACAGTGTTGGGAACAAACGAGGTGAAATAAACGAGGTGTTAATTTACAATGAGTAGAGGTACAATTTCAGCAAATGAAGCATGGCAAAAACTTATAGATAAATATGATATAGTTAATAAAGTTAATACTGATGGAGTATTTTACATTAAAGCAAGTGAAATAAAAGAGTTCAAGGAACCTAGATTAATGGCAAAGTGGGATTGTACTGCAGCACTGCCATCTGTTTTCAAAAGTAATAATTTGAATATCCTACCAGACAGTAGAAATTCCTACGTTTTGGGGGATTTTCTTTTATACAAAGAAATACCCGAATTGACAGAAGCAGTAAATAAAATGGATTATGTTGAATTGCCAGAATATGAAACAATTGATGTTAATAATATTTCATCAGAAGCAAATGCAATAAATGTTTTAATATTATCAGGTATATTAGATGATTTTTTAGAAGATGAAGAAACTGTTGAAACTTTCAACGGCAGAATGGGTACTGGAGAATTTGATTTTGTTGTTGACACAGTTAGGGGAACAAAACAAAAAATATCTGTTAAGAATGCTCAATGTGAGATAGATGGTGGATTTGAGAATGAAAATGAAGTTATCATAATGGAAGCCAAGAACGTACTGAATGAAGATTTTCATGTAAGACAATTGTATTATCCATATAGGTTATGGAAAAATAAAGTTACCAAGCCAATTAGATTGATTTTTTCAATTTATACTAATATGATTTTCAGATTGTTTGAATACAGATTTGTTGATGAAAATGACTATTCATCGATAGAGCTTGTAAAGACAAAAAATTATTCATTACAAGACACAACAATAGAAATAGATGATTTAGTAGAGGTTAGAGAAAGCACAAAGGTTGTTTATAATGATAATCAAGATGAAGATCTTAAAGTTCCATTTATTCAAGCAAATTCTTTTGAAAGAGTTATTTCTTTATTGGAAAACATGAAAGATAATCCTATGACAACAGAACAAATAGCTTCTTTGATGGAGTTTGATGAGAGACAATCTGATTATTACTATAATGCAGGAGCGTATATAGGTCTGTTCGAGAAAAAGACTGAAGACGGGCAAAGAAAAGTATTTCTAACAAAATTAGGGGAGGAAGTTTTTTCTCTGAATTATAAAAAACGACAGCTTAAATTTGTTGAGTTGATATTGAAACATAAGATATTTGCAGAATGTTTTGATATGGTTATAACTAATGGTGGAGAAATGCCGGATAAAGTTATTATAGAGAATTTGATGCGAGAATATAATGTGTGTAATGAAGGACAAATTGTAAGAAGAGCAAGTTCGGTTCAAGGATGGTTGAAATGGATTTTCAATCTTAGGAATTTATAGGGAGAAATTATATGAAGTGGGAGCCAGATAATTTTCAACTAGAAAAGTCATCAGTTTGGTCATTTCCAGAGAGAGGAAACTGGGCTACGCATGATTCAAAGTATAGGGGAAATTGTTCTCCATATGTTATTAGAAATCTTTTGTTAAGATATTCAAAAGAGGGAGATTGGGTATTGGATCAGTTTGTAGGAGGAGGAACTTCTCTTGTTGAAGCAAAATTATTAAATAGAAACATTATAGGAATTGATATTAATCCAAGGGCATTAGAACGTTGCAAAAATAAGATTGCTTTCGATAATGGAGAAGGTAAAGTTGTAATTAGAAAAGCTGATGCTAGAAATTTAGATTTTATAAAAGATGATAGTATTGATTTTATATGTACACATCCACCTTATGCAGACATAATACAATATAGTGAAAATATCGATGGAGATATATCGTTACTTGGATATGAAGATTTTTTAAATGAAATCGAGCAAGTGGCAATAGAAGCATACCGTATATTAAAAAAAGGAAAAATATGCTCTTTTATAATTGGAGATATAAGGCAAAAAGGCTGTGTGAGACCACTAGGCTTTGATACTATGCAGAGATTTGAAAGAGCAGGTTTTAAATTGAAAGAGATAATTATTAAGGAACAGCATAATTGTAAAATGACCGATAAGTGGGAAAAAATAAGTGTTGGGAAGAACTTTCTTTTATTAGCGCATGAATATATTTTTGCTCTGAAAAAATAGAAAAACAACTGAAATATGGTGATAGGGGAAGAAATGGGCTATATTTACATAATGACAAATCCAGCATTACATGACATGGTTAAAATAGGTTATGCAACTGATGTTGAGACAAGAAGACAGCAATTAAGCACAACGGCATTACTATACGAATATGAAGTGTATGCCACATACGAGACATCTGGAAATCTTGAAGATAAAAACTACATAGGATGATTGATAATTTGAATCCAGATTTAAGAGTATCTAAAAACAGAGAATTCTTTGTTATGTCGGCGGAAGATGCTTATGAATTGTTAGAGGCCGTAGCTGTAATTAGTGGTTCTCAAGATAAATTAAAGAGAGTAAAAAAACAATATACCCTAAAAGCAACACAATCTATTAGACGTCCACCTATTAATTTCTATAAATGTGGTTTAAGAGACGGTGATGAACTCGTTTGTATAGAGGACCCATCAATTGTTGCGGTAGTAGCAGCTGAACATAAAGTTTTATATAATAATGAGCTCACTTCATTGACAGCAATAATGAAAAAACTGAAAGGTTGTTCTAATATTTCTGGACCTTCATATTTTACATATAAAGGTAAAGCAATTGTTTAAATAGCAGAAAGAACGCAGTGGAAAGCTTAATAAATAACGGTAGAAAAGTTCTAAAATAGAAAAAGATGTAGTTCAAACTATTGTTTTAAATTTGATTGATATTTTTTATAAAATGATTATTCCAATTATTGTTGAAGTGATTAATTCAGTTAGGATATACAAGGAATGGATATATGCTAAAAGCATTAATGTAGGTATTATGTGTGATACTGTTTTATTTGCTTCAGTATTTTTAATAAAAAGGTTTTGTTTTTTAAAATACACAGTAAATTAGCAGAATTTTGCAAGAAACATATTCCTTTTATTAAGACGATATCTGATATACTTAGAAAAGTACTAAAGGAGGTTTAAGAATAGTTAATGACAATAAATACATATGATACAATATTATATACAGCATTATTTGTTGTTCCAGGTTTTTTGATAGATGAAATAATAAGAACAATTATGCCGCAAAAACGTTTATCAGCCCAAACAGCTATTTTACAATATATAAAATATAGCATAATTAATTTGACTTTATGGAGTTGGCTATTTCTTTTGATAAACGGTATTAAAGACGAATGTGGAGTTATGTATTGGTTATTGATATCTTTAACAGTCATACTAACAAGTGTCGTCACTGGTATAGGAATAGGAATAATCAAAAAAAAAGAAATTATAAAAAATATATTTATAAAATTTGGAATTCAAACAAAACATCCAATACCAACAGCGTGGGAATATAAGTTTAGTAATACAAACGAGCCTAAATGGGTGATAATTACATTATCAAGTGGTAAAATTGTAAGAGGATTATATGGAACAAGTTCATTTTCATCATCAGATGAACAATTTAGAGATATATATTTGCAAGAAGTTTACATGCAAAAAAGTGAAGGTATGTGGGAGAAAGTTGATAGAAGTGATGGCATATGGGTTAGCCCTAAGGAAATTAGTTTAATTGAATTTAAAAATTAGGAGGAAAAAATGGCAGAAAAAAGAGAAAAACCAAATGGACAATTTGGATATCAACCAGGAGGAAATAATAATAGAGGATATCAACCAAGTACACCTGGACAAGGATATCAGCCAACGAACAATGGTTCTGGGAACCATAATCCAGTACCACCATCCGGAGGAACATCGGTACAAGAAAAATAGTTAATATTATTTCCCAATAAAAGGGATAATATTTTTCATTAATTGAAGAACAGTAAATGTCAAAAGGAAAGCTTATATATAATTAGATTTTGTAAGAGCCGCTGACAATAAAATGACAATATTTTTCTTCAAAACTACATGAGATACATCAAAAACAGTACATAAACGAACTGTTAAATGCAATAGAAATACATCATTTAAACCCTATCCAAAAATCTCGATAGGAGTTTGAATAGACACAAAAATCCCACAATGCCTTTATTTTTGGGCATTGTGGGATTTTTTTTAATAACTGTGATTCTATTTTGATTCTATTTCTAATAAAAAGTGAAATATCGAAAGGATAAACAAACTGATGGATAGCGAAAAATATCTTGTTTATGATGAAAAATTAAAACGGAGCATTCATACTGCTCCGTTTTTTATGAGACTGTGAAATAAAGTCTCGTTTCCTCCTAAATTGTTATTCTATAATGGTTTCTTCAGAATGTATTTGTTCTTCCATAAAGACTTTATGACCTTCATACTGGATATAAATTTTCATAATTGTCAAGGATAATAGGCATATAGTTAATAAAATTAACAGTAGTTTAATATATTTTGAAATCCTAATCTTCTTTATAACATCATCAGTATTAACAGTAGAATAATACGAATCAATTATATCTTTAGGAGTACCAAATTCTTTGTACAAATCGTCAATAGTACTTTCCGGTACATCAGCTAAATAATCGTTAACATTGATTGTTATTGCTTTAATATATTTACGTTCATATTTGCCCATAACGGGAAAAAGTAGTTTAACTTTTCTAATGTATGTTCTACACAATTTATTCATCGGCATTCTCCTCCCTATTAGATGATAAATAATCTAAAATCTTACAAACATTAGTAGTTACCATTTGATAATCTGATGTAAGTTTCTCTAAATAAGCCAATCCCGGTTCTTCTATATGATAGTAAATTCTTGTTCGCTTTCTACCAACCAGCTTGGAATATTCTGAGATTTTTTCTTCATTTTCCAATTTATATGCAGCAGCATATATAGTATTTTGGGACATAGGAAGAATATCATTGGTTAGTTCACTAATGGTTTTTTTTATATCATAGATGTAAGTATCTTGGTTTTTCAATATTGATAAAATTAATAACTCTGCAACCCCATTAAGAAAATAGTTTTTGCTTGCCATATATACGTACCTCAATTAATTGATAATGATAGTATAACTTAAAAATACATTAGGTCAATATTCAAATGAACAAAACATTTATTGACAATATTTTTAAATAAACATATAATATGCTTAAAAAGCTTTGTAAAATTTAATGATTTTGGGGGAGTAAAATGAGAAAGAAATTTACAAAAAAGATTATGCCATTATTAATGGCAGGAGTGTTAGTTTTGGGAGGAAGTTTAAGTAGTGTTTCAGCAAAAGGTAACACGGGAATCGGAAAGATAGCGTTATCATCAACAACTGCAAAGGCTATAACAACTATTTCATCAGCATCAGCACCAGCCAACGGTTTTGCGGGATATGCTAAAATAACAGCATATTCTTCTAGCGGAAAGAAAGCAACAAACACAGTAATGTCTGCCGCAAGCAAAACAACATCAACTGTGAGTTATAAGGAAATAAAAGCTAAATTCACTAAAGCAAAAAGTGTACACAAAGAATACTATATGGGATCAGAGTTAACGAATTTTACGATGACTTTAGAAAAAAATTATAGTAAATATGTTTTATGAATTGATTTCTATCTGCAATGCTTATTGCAGATAGAAATTGCTTTATAGATTTATGAGGAGTTATTAAATGAAATGTATAACAAGACGTATTATATTGACTATGTTTGTATTTATGGTACTTTTTGGGGGATGTAAAAAGAAAGAGGAATCGATACTTCCAAGTGCAAACAATGTGCAGGAGACAACAAATAAAACAGAAAATACTAAAGTTTCGGAAGACATAAAAATAGACAAAGAATACTTGGAAAAGAAATATCCGGGGAAAACAGTTTTAACTTGGGTATATACTGAAATAGAGAATATGAGTAAAAAAGAAAGAAAAAAATATAATGAGCCATTAGGAATGAAGTATATAACAAATAATCAGGTTATAAAGTTAAATGATTATCTGGTGTCAAAAGGGAAAGAATATGTTATTTGCTTTAAAAAGATAGGAACAGGAAAGAACTATGCCAGAAACATAGAGAAATTAACTCAAAAAGGGGAGGCACCGGATTTCATATTTTCAGAGCGGTATTTAGATGAAAAGAGCAAAAATTATACTTCGTATTTAACATATGAGTTAATAGGAAAAGATATGTTTGAGGAACTTTCGCAATATAAAAACGGTGATTTGAAAAAATATTTTTCTACATTGCCTGAAAATGCCATTAAATTGTCTTCCGTTAATGGAAAATTTTACGGATACAATGAAGCCATTGGTGAATTGGAAACAAAACATAAATGGTATGTAAACGTTGATTTGGCAAAAGAATACGGCATTGATTTAGACAAATATAAGATTGGCGGATATGAGGAATGGCTTGAGGCATGTAACAAGGTATATGCGGGAGAAAAGAAAAAAGGAAGTATAGATTTTGTGGTGTGTTATGGAGGAACATTAAAACCAATATACGAAAGCAGTGTTGCAGGATACATGGATAAATTGGACGAAAAGGGAAATACCGATGTAAGTGCATTTAGTATTTCTTTGAATGGTAAAAGTATAGAAAATTATTTCAAGTTAAAGGATATAAAAAAATCATTAAAAGAAGTGAGGGAGTATCAAAATAGGGGATACTTTGAATATTTAAATGAAAATGAAACAAATAATACTTTAAATGCAAATATATTTATATGTAATTTATTTTATGATGATGTAAATGGACATAAAGAAGAAATTGACAGAGATGCATTTCCAAAAGTAAAAGAGGTAAAACTATATAAGTGGGGAAATAACAGTGTAAAGCCACAGGATTTACTTGAATTTAATGCTGTAAATGGAATATACAAACAATCTAATAATAAGAAAATTGCATTGAAAGCATATGATTTTATTAATTCGGATGTTGAAGCTTCCAATATTATTAAATTTCCGGAATATGATGGAACCGGGAAAGAATATAGCATAACATCAGATGAGTATGATGAATATTTTAGTCGGGAAGAAAATGAAGGAAAATTTGATGCAAGAGGATGTAAGTTTGTTAATCCTTTAGTTGCAAATCCGTTTAAGGATCGAAACTCAACTGAAGAGATGAAGAAAAATATAGAAAATCTTAAATTTAATGAAAAATATATTGATAAATTTTATGATTTCACACCAGTTAAAAAGGAAGTTGAAAAAATAATGAGTTTGGAAAAGGAATATTTAGGAGAGAGCTTTAACTATGAGGGAAGTGACTATAAAGGAAAAATATTTACAGGAGATTTTGAAACAGAATATAACAATTTCTTAAAAGAATTAGACGAGGCAGGAATAGATAAAGTATTGGCTTATTTAAACAAGCAGTAACCGGGAGGAACAAATTTTGAAAAGAAAGTTAGTTTTAGGAATAGCAGTATTAATGGGAGTATTTTTGCTTGCAGGATGTAATCAAAATAAAGAATCCAAAAGAGATGAAACCATAGTGCTGAAGGAAAATAAATCAGTATGTAATGATATTTTAGTGGAAAGTGAAGTGCAGGGGGAATACAGTAGATTGTATTATTATGACTATGAGTCAGGCAAGGAGATTTTTGCATGTAGTCAGGCAAACTGTAACCATGACATAGCGGATTTTAAAAGTGATAAAATTAATTGCAATGCCATCGTAAAGGGACAGGCTAAGTATCCTTTTATATACAATAAGCGTTTGTATTATTTTGTAATAACAGGGGATACAAGTGTTCTTTGGAGTAGTAAAACGGATGGAACTGACAAGAAAGAAGTAAGCGAATTAGAGTTTCCAATTTATGAAAGTGCAGAATATGTTTTACATGATGATAGCGTATTTGTTGCTTCTTATAAAGCCGTCATTACAGAGCAGGGAACTAATAAGCAGGAGCAAACAGGTGCAGACGCAGAAGTTTATCAGATTAATCTCTCAGATGGTAAAACTGATAAACTGACTGAATTTGGCAATAAGGCAGATGCATATTGTAGTACTGTTCAGTTTTTTGACAATAAATTATTTGTCCGTTATGAAAGCAGAGGCAAAACATATAAAGAAGCAGGTTTTAAGGATGTGGATCATTTTATGGTATGGATGGAGTCAGACAAGTTTTCCTATGCAGAGCAAATTGAACGATTAGACGAAAAGAAAGAATATTATACATACGACTTTGAAACTAAGAAAACAGAGAAATTTGACATTGATTTTGAAAGCAACTTTGAACCATATAAAGGCATAAAAAACATGGACGGAGCATATTGGCTGCTTTGCTATTCCAATGATACAGCATATTATTTGGATGCCGTAGTTGGAAAGTACAATATATATTCTTACAATGTGAAAACAAAAAATCGTAAGGAAGTTTTTAGTTCTTTTAAAAATGTGGATATGTACTGCGACGGAAAGATATACATAACCTCAATGGACATGAATGAAAAAACAAAGAAAGAGTTAGTGCCATCTGTGGATTTTAATAAGGAACCTAAATATTATGTATATGATGTTTCAAAGAACAAACTCATAGAACAGAATTATGGGGAAAAAGGGAAGATATTTTATGCAATTGATGTAAATCCTAAAGGGCTTCTTGTTTATGATGTTTCGTTTAATGAAGCTTATGACTCGATTGATGAACATTCAATAAAACAGATAGAAAGCAGCAAAATCAAAGAGTAGGAAGATAGGGGATAACATATTCCGAAAGTTAAAAACAGAGATGTCAGGAATAAAATCTCTAAAAAGTCAGAAAGAGAAATGATATGGTCATAAAAGAATTTAGAAAAATATTATCTCAGAAGTGGATTATTTATATTTTGTTTGTATTGTATTTTGTAAATATATTTTTAGATACAAGAAATGTGGAAAGTGAAATAAAGACAGCAGACAGGAAACAGGAAGAGCATATAGAAAGAATTCAAAATTATGATAAGTACATTGATAATATCAGCAGTAATGCCAGTGTCATATCAGGATTTTCTCTGTTTGAAGATAATAGTAATTATCAGAGTAAAAGTGCAAAGAAGATTGTAAAGGCGTATGAAAATGTAAAGAATGTAAAGCCACAATCAGGAAATTACACAGTAATCGAAAAGGCAACGGAGATAGGATTTAGTGATGTTATTGCTTTTATTGTTATGCTGCAGTGTGTAATTATTATTATGAACATTGACAGAAAACATGGCATGCTAACATTACTTAAATCCTGTAAACAAGGTAGGACAAGGCTTGCACTAGGAAAAATAGGCGGTTTGCTTATAACTACCATAATGGTGGAACTTGTTACTTTTTTGATACATTTTCTAACATTAGTAGGGACATTTGGTTGTGGAGATTTAACAGTGCCTATACAATCAGTACCGGACTTTTATGAGTCGGCACTACCAATAAGCATAATTATGTATTTGGTTATTTTTGTAATGCTGAAAATAGCAGTTGTATTTTCATACACACTTTTTATTTTTGTGATTGCCATTTTATGTGACAACAGCGGAATTATATATGCAGTTACGGGAATTACAATCGGTTTATCTGCAGTGGCAAACATAAAAATCGTATGGGATTACGCCATTGCTTTTATAAAAATAATCAGTCCCGTAACATTAATAAATGTAAAGTCCATATCAGAGAAATATTATAATTTGAATGTGGCAGGAACTCCATTTAATGTTATGTCTGTTGGAATACTAATTGTAATAGGGTATATCTTAATATTTACGGCTTTGGCTATATGGTTATTTGGCAAAAAAAGAGTATTTCACATTGAAATAAAAAGACTGAAAAGAAAACACAATCTTAAACCTAAGAAACCAATTGGCATGCTGGCTATGGAATATAAGAAACTTTTGATTACAAACAAGGGAATATTGCTGTTACTTGTATTGTGCCTGATTCAGGGAGCAATATTAAGTGAAGTTAATACAACTATTGATGGCGACCAAAAGTATTACAGTAATTACATGGACGACTTGGAAGGACCGGAATCTTTGGACAATGATTTGTATATACAGAAAGAGAAGAATTACTTTAAGAATATTGAAGAAAAATATAAAGAAAAGCAGACACAATATCTGCAGGGAAAAATCAGTGGTTCCGAGTTATCAATTGCTGAAAATCAATACACCACAAAGATATTGCCAAAGACAGCATTTAAAAAAGTGCTTAAAAGACAAAAACATTTAAAGAAACTTAAAAAGGATAAAAACATAAAAGGCTGGTATGTAAATGACATAGGCATACATTATCTTATACATCCGGGTAGCATTTACAATGAAAAAATTGCTTGGATATTCATGATGCTTATAATGAGCGTAATGGTTGTAATATGTATGGCTTATGAGGAACAGACAGGAATGGACAAGCTATCAGACACCACAATGTTTGGAGAAGGAAAGCTGTTAAGGAAGAAAATTGCAGTAAGCCATAGCATTTCATTATTAATATTCATCATTTCAAATATTCCATTTTTGTTATTGGCAATTCATTCTTATCATTTTGGAGGAGTAATGGCTCCAATAAACAGTTTGATTGGTTATCAGAATTGGGTTCAGATGCCAATACTATTTGTACTGAGTGGAGTTTATATTATTAAAGCATTAATAATGTTTGTAGCTACTATGATAGTTATTTTGATTTCAAATAAGTTAACAGGAATGGTAAAGAAAATGGCTGTATCAATTACAATATTGGTAGTGCCACTCATAATTATGACAATAGTATAAAATGAGGTTCTAACATGAATAAATTGGAAATAACAAATTTAACAAAGAAGTACGGAAACAAAACAGCTCTTAAAAATTTTACATATTCATTTGAAAATGGAGTCTATGGTTTAATTGGTCCTAATGGTGCCGGTAAATCAACATTAATGAATATTCTGGTTGATGGGAGTGAAAGAACAAAGGGACAAGTATTGTATAACGGAAAAGAAATTGAAAAGCTTGGAAAAGAATACCGTAATATTATAGGATATGTACCGCAGCAACAAGGGATTTATACAAACTTTTCAGCAGAAGATTTTTTGAATTATATGGCAAATCTTAAAGGAATAAAGAAAAAAGAAATTCCTGATAAAATAAAGGCAGTATTGGAATTTGTAGGACTAAGTGAAGTGAGAAAGGAAAAGCTAGGTTCATTTTCAGGTGGAATGAAGCAGAGAATTCTTATAGCACAGGCTTTATTAAACAATCCACGAATACTTATTCTTGATGAGCCTACGGCAGGGTTGGATCCAAAGGAAAGAATTCGAATAAGAAATTTAATTGCCAGAATCAGTATGGACAAGATTGTAATTATATCTACCCACATAGTGTCAGACATTGAATTTATTGCCGGGAATATTGTGTTTCTTTATAGTGGAGAACTAATAAGAAAAGGAAGTCCGAAAGAATTATTAAAAGAACTGGAAAATCAGGTCTTTGAAAAGATAATTACAAAGGATGAAGTAGAGGAGTATGATTCAAAGTATCTGGTAAGTGGATTAATGTCTGCTTCAGGCGGAGTGAAGATTAGGTATATTAACAGAGAAATGAATGACGATAATGAATATACAGTTGAGCCTAATTTAGAGGACTATTATTTGTGGATAGAAAAAATTAAGGCTAAAAAGGTTATGGGTAATTAAATAGTTATTGAATGTTAGAGAAAATAAAATTTATAGTATAAGAAGAGGTATAGGCATGACAAAATGTAAAAAAACAAGAGATTTTTTAAAAACAAATATTGTGGATATTATTGGAATATTTGTGGCGATTGTTGGAATAGTTGTAGCAATTATAATAGGGTGGAAAACTTGTGAAATTTCGAAAAATCAAGAATTGATCGGTCAAAGGAGTGAGTCAATAATGTATAGTGTTACTAATGGAACGAAAGGAATAGAATACGCAATAGATGGTAGAGTACAGAATCAGATAAAAAGCTATAAACCAGTGATAAAGGTTAAACGTGGAATTATAGATGTTTTAAAAGTGATAAAGTATAATGGGAAAGAGTTTAAAATATTAGGTCAACCTAAGGAAGAATTAATGGATAAATATAGATTAAGTAAAAAAGGATTACAATTAACTGTAGAACAAAACATTACTAAGGATTATGGGGATAACATATTTTATGATTATTTCTTTGTGTATATAAAATCAGGGGACGGTTCGGAACATTTGGACTTGATTTATACAAAAATAAATTTAAATAACACTGATAAAGTACTAAAACCAGTGCTTAAAACAAAGTTAGATATATTAGAAAACACAAATAATGACAAGGGATATTTAGAAATGATGAATTCGTATAAAAAGTTATTAAAAGAAATTGATAAACTTTCATCAGGACAATTAGTATTATATTAGATTAAAAGAACAATAAAAAATTAATTCTGTATAAAATCTATATTCTATTGTGTAAGATGGGTGAAAACAAATAGAAAATTATATGTATCAAGAGCTCGGTCCACTCGAGAACAGGATTCCTTTGCGAAAGACTTGCCAACCTGATTATATTTTATTACATGATGAGCACTTAATGGCACAGAGAATAATTTTCTGACATACTTTTGTGTGTTTACATCTAAATATATCAGTGCAAATGTTGTGCAAATTATTAAATATCCGGTTGGGTTGGATGCCATTAACCTGGTGAAGACGACTCGCTTTTGAAATGGTAGTCGGATCCTTACAAAGATATTTGGCAATCTCCTTGAAGGAAAGATCTTCATTTAGAGAGTCTTCAATAAATTCACAGTCATCTAAAGTTAAGTGTTTCTGGTTTCCTGGTATAAGGTTAGACATGTGTATCTCCTTCTACCGTTATCAGAGAGTATGTAACAAGCGGATAAAAGGAAAGATAAATATGCAAATGAATAGGAGAAAATGGTGTGAAAGGTTAAATTCCACTTATGTAAAAGTAAATTCCACTGTGAGATGGGAGAGTGGAATTTAAAATTTAAATTTTGGGGGACGAGATAAAGGAAAGGATGGATTGAGAATAATAGTAGAATATGGTAAAATATCTATTGTATTAGGGTCTATAACGTAAGTTATGATTTCCACTTAGGAGATAACGTAATTAACAATCTGTAAAGATTTTATAGGCTTTCGCATGAAGGTATCGCATTTAGTATATAGAGACCCTAATACATTTTTTAGGAGGGTACAACTTGGAAAAATATAAAGATTTATCAGATCAAATATGGACAACAAGAATTTCAAGAGTTAATGCTGAAAAAAGATTGATAAACAAAGAAGCTTTTTTTCAGGGAATTAACATTTATTATTCATGTGTTACGATTATATTTTCGATACTTACATTACTTAATAAAAATGAAAAATTAAGTTTGATGACAGTGTTTATGACAATATCATTGCTTATTGTTATTTTATATTTGAATGGACAAAAATATCTGGAGCATGCAAGAGAATATAGAAAGAATTATACAGAGTTGCAAAAACTTGAATTTGAATTAAAGAATATTGAGAGTGATGATGTAGAGTTGTTTAAGAACATATATAATAGATATTGTGATTTACTAGATTCAAGTAGTAATCATATATCATTTGATTATTATGAGACAGTTCATGGTAGCTCAGGTGAATATAGAAATAGGAAATGGAAAAATGTAAGGTGCAAATATTATTATAATGTTATTTGGCGTGTGCTTTTAAAAATATGTGTTATATTATTGCCAGTGGTTTTATATTGGATATGTGGGGTTTTATAGATGCAGGCATCGTATTTATGGAAAAAGTTGTTCACAAAAAAACATCTTATTGAACATTATGAAGAAAAAGTAAAAGATAAGCCGTCCGTTGGATTGGATAAAGTGTCGCCTCGAAAATTTGAACAAAATTTGGATGAGAATATTGAAATTATTATTCGAAAATCTATGAATGGCTCTTATCATTTTACAAGATATAAGCAACTACTATTTACAAAAGGACCTACAAAACCGCCTAGAGCGATTTGTGTGCCGACGCTAAGAGATAAGTTAACAGCGTCAGCGTTGAATGAGTTGTTGGTTGGGGTATATGGGGATAAATGTAAGACCATAATACCACAACTTGTTATAGATGATATTACAAAAAAAATTCCAATGTACACACATTTTATAAAATTGGATGTGAAATCATTTTATGGTTCAATAAATCAAGACAAGTTGATTAAAATAATAAAAAGAAAGATACACAAACCAGAAATTATATCAATTATATGGAATGCAATTAGAACAGAGGCACTTCTTTATCCGATAAAGGAAAAGACTGTAAAAAAGGAAAGAATATTGGGAGTTCCAGAGGGATTACCTATTTCAAACACTTTAGCTAACATATATATGCAGGATATTGACATAAAATATAGAGAACTTGACTACATATCATATTACAGATATGTTGATGACATATTGATATTGGTTAATGAAGATAAATTTTTTGATGTAAAGAAAAATATATGTGATGACATAAAAAAGCTTGGATTGGAATTAAATGACAAGAAAGATGAGGGACTTGTAACAGAATCATTTGAATATTTAGGTTATGTTTTAAATGATAGTGAAGTAACAGTAAGAAAAAGCAGTGTTTTAAAAATCGAGCAATCTATCGAGGAATTATTTAGAACGATAAAGAAAGATAATATTGGATATTTGCAATGGAAATTAAATTTAAAAATTACAGGTTTTATTCTTGAAAGCCATAAGTACGGTTGGTTATTTTTCTATTCTCAAATAACTGATTTGAGTTTACTTTTCCACTTAGATGATGTTGTGCAAAAATTGATTAAGCGTTATAAATTAGAAGGTAAGATTAAAATAAAGAGATTTGTTCGGACATATGCGGAAATTCATATGGCATTGCATGAGACTAAGTATATTCCGAATTTAGATGATTTGAAATTAGAAGATAAGAAAGCTATTTTATCGGACATATATCAGATGGATTTGACTGACAAAGATGAACGCTTTGTTGAAATACAGTTTCATAAAATAATGAAGCGTGAAATAAGAGACATTGAAAAGGATATTGAAAATATATCTTAATGTTCGGAATATGCAAATATTACTGTATGATTATGCAATGAATTTGAAGTGGCTCCATTTTGGCTCTAAAAATTTTAGACGAGGTACACAAAAATGCACAATAGGATGAATATGAAGAATAAAACACACAAATGTGTACCTGAAAACAGCCAGATAAATCTCTCAGCCCAAGAGTTTGAATAGACACTACAATCCCACAATGCCTTTATTTATAGGCACTGTGGGATGTTTTTATATTAATGTGATTCTATTTTGAGAAAATTAATCAAATAGTTAAACGGTTAAATGAAGGAGTTGTATGGCATTAGAATTTGAATTATATACAGGAAAATTAAAATTTAAAGATATTGAGTTTACATTTGTTTTTGACAAAAAAGAATTAAGATTAATACCTCCAAATGTAAAAGTAAATTTCACCGTGACGTGGGAGAGTGGAATTCAAAATTTGAATTTTGGATGGATTGAAAAAATCAATTTAAGATTGAAATAAAGTGGATTTGATGATATAATGAAAAAGAAATAATAAATCGTTGTAATGATACGAAAGGGATTAGTAATGGCAATCAGATACAACAAATTATGGAAGAAATTAATAGATGAAAATATGATGAAAGTTGACCTTAGAGATCAGGCAGGAATTACAACAAATGCACTGGCAAAACTAGGAAAGAATGAACATGTAAGTACGCAAGTTTTGGAAAAAGTATGTAAAGTATTGCATTGTGAGATACAGGACATTATGGAATTTGTTCCAGACGAGGAAAGGGAAGAACAGTAATATGGCTAAGAAGAAAACAACTGAAAAGGCATTGAACATAGATAATATTTTATTTAATTGTAGAGATTATTTGCGTGCGGCACGTAACTCCGGCTCATTCTTTGAAAAAAGAGATATGATGCTTACGCTAGTGTTCTTGAGGTTTATCGGCGAAAAGTATGAGGATGGAATTGAAAATCTAAAACGGACACTTAAAGAGCAGGGATTAGATCCGGAAGATGAGAACATTAGAGCAGCATTTTTTGATGATGCTACTTTTGCAGATGGTACATATAATTTACCACTAGAAGCAAGATGGTCGACTATTATCAGTACGCCGGCACCACAGCTTAATGTTGCACTTGATACAGCTTTACAAAGACTTGAGGAGGAAGATCCACAGTTGAAGGGCTGCTTTGTTAAAGGAACATTTACAGCACGTAATTTAGCAGCTAATGATATAAAGAAAATTGTTGATGAAGTGAACAAAATCAGTCATAAGACGTTTGGAGAGGAAAAAGACCTTATTGGTCGTGTATACGAATACTTCCTTAAGGAGTTTGCTGTAAATGCAACAAAGGAGGAAGGCGAATTTTATACCCCTCATGACGTAGTTCAACTTATTGCAACGATGATTGAGCCTTATGATGGAACCTTATATGATCCTTGCTGTGGTTCGGGAGGAATGTTTATTCAGAGTGCCGAACTTGTAAAGTCAAAGCAGGGAAACTTAAATGGCATCAATGTATATGGTCAGGAAAAAGAACCGGCTACATATCGCCTTGCAAAAATGAATTTAGCATTGCGTGGGATTAGCCATAATCTTGGAGAAGAAGCAGATTCATCATTTACGCATGATCTACACAAGGGGTTGCATTTTAACTACATTATGGCAAATCCACCTTTTAATCTGAAAGGCTGGTATAATGACAATTTGAAAAATGACCCTCGTTGGTCTGACTATCAAACACCACCTGAAAGCAACGCAAATTATGCCTGGATTTTGCATATACTTTCGCATTTGAAGAAAAACGATGGAGTTGCAGGATTCTTGCTTGCGAATGGGGCATTGAATGATAGTGATACATTGGAAATACGTAAGGAACTGATTCAGAATGATAAAATTGAGGCTATCGTTGTTCTACCAAGAGAATTGTTTATTACTACAGATATCAGTGTTACTCTGTGGATTCTGAATCAGAATAAAAAAGGCGGAAAATACCATGGAAGAAATCTCCGAAACCGCGAGCATGAGATATTCTTTATGGATTTACGCCAATGGACAGAAAATGCCGTTAAGGGAGAGAGCAAAAAGAAAGTTCGTCTGGTTACAGCGCAGATTGAGAAAGCTGCTGATATATATCATACATGGCAATCCGAAGGTACTGAGGGAACAAATTATGAAATACCGGAACTTTATCGAAGTGTAGGTATTGATGAAATAGAAAGTAAAGGTTGGGCTCTCACACCAAGCAAATACATTGAGTTCATTGACCATGATTTAGAAATTGATTATGAAAAAGAAATGGCTCGTATTCAATCTGAAATGAAAGAGGTTATGAAACAAGAAAAGAAATCCAAGCAGATGCTGGAGGAAGCATTTAGGGGGATTGGATATGGAATTGACTAATATTAGATTGGGAGATTACATTGAACGCTCCACGATAAACAACAAAGAATTGAAGTATGGGGTTGATTTGATAGTTGGTGTAAATAGTCAAGGTGTTTTTGCAGCTCCTAAAGGTAATATAGATGGAGTAGATTTAAAACCTTATAAAATTGTCGAAAATGGAGCTTTTGTGTACAACCCAACCCGACTTGAATTAGGTTCAATTGCCTACCGTACTGAGGGATTATGTATAGTATCTCATCTATATATGGTTTTTTATCTGACGGATGAGGGAAAGAAAATCATTGATCCAATGTGGTTATATATTTATTTTAGGCGTTCAGAATTTTGCAGAGAAGTAAAATTTAGAAATTTTGGAAGTCAAAGACCAGAATTCAATTTTAATGATATGAGTGACATAGTTATTCCACTACCAGATATTGAAATACAGAAAAAATATGTAGATATTTATAATGCCATGCTTGAAAATCAGAAAAGTTATGAGTATGGATTGGAGGACTTAAAGCTTGCTTGTGATGCGTATATTGAGGATTTAAAACATGGTATACATTGCAAGGCAATTGGCCCATATGTTGAAAGACATGACGTAAGAAATAGAACAAACGAAATTAAAAATGTTATGGGTGTAAGTACGTCTAAGGAGTTTAGAGAACCTACTTCAAAAGTAAATAGAAATGAATTATCAAATTATAAGATAGTAAGACCTCGTCAGATTAGTTTTGTGCAAACAACACACAATGAAAAAGTATTTGCATATGCTTTCAATAACACCGAGGATGATATTGTTGTCACATCAGTAAATGAAGTGTTTTCGGTTGATGAGGATAAGCTTTTGCCAGAATACCTTTGTATGTTTTTTAACAGAACGGAGTTCGATAGATATGCAAGGTTTCATTCATGGGGATCGGCAAGAGAAACATTTACATGGGATGATTTAGTTAAAGTAGAAATTCCTATAGCAGATATGAAAACTCAAAAATCAATAGCAGATATTTACAAAGCATATAAAGAACGAAAAGCAATCAATGACAAACTTAAAGTAAAGATAAAAGACATTTGTCCAATTCTTATTAAAGGTTCTATAGAAAAGGCAAGAAAAGCAAAGGAGGCATAGTCTATGGCAAGATTAAAAGAATACAATGGTCATTATTGTGAATCAGAATATGAATATGCCTTTATTGGCTTTTTAGAAGCGGAAGGTTGGAAGTATTCTTCTGGTAATAATATCCGTCGTGTCACAAAAAGAGATGTACTAATTGTTGATGATTTTAAGAAGTTTATGGTAGACACCAATCCGGATTTGACCGAAGAGGAAGTGACACAGATTTTCGATAATGTCCGTCTTGTAGGTGCGGAAAGTGATTTTGCCACTTTGCACAAAGTATATGGATGGATGGTAAATGGTGTTCAGTTTACACCGCAGAATGAGCTACCAGGAATGATACCACTTATTGATTTTGAAAATTGGGATAAGAATATCTTCCGTGTAGTGAACCAGTTTACAGTAGAATATACAAACAATGGTCAAAAAGAAAATCGTAGACCAGATGTGCTCTTGTTTGTAAATGGTATGCCCTTGTGTGTTGTTGAACTTAAAAATCCCGCTGATGCCAATGCGACTATTTATGATGCTTGGGAGCAAATTAATATTCGCTACTGGAGGGATATTCCGCATCTTTTACACTATTGCCCTTTGGCTTGCATTTCAGATGGTGTGAAAACAAGATTAGGTACAGTGCGTACACCTTACGAGCATTTTTATTCTTGGCGCAGAGTAAATGAAGGAGACGCTGTATCCACCTTACCTTTTGCAGAAACAGAAACTATGATAAAGGGTGTTTATTCACCAGAGCGATTCTTGGAGATTTTCAGAGATTATATTTATTTTCAGGATAGTATTTATGATAGCGATGAGCAAGAAATTGTATGTCGTTATCCACAATTTTTTGCTACAAGATTACTTAAACAAAGTATTATTAAATCGGTAGTTGAAAAAAGTGGTAAAGGTGGTACATACTTTGGAGCAACCGGATGTGGAAAAACATATACGATGGCTTTTCTTGCACGTCAGCTTGCACTTCGTTGTACGGATATTCCGGAAATCGGTTCACCAACAATTATATTAATTGTTGATAGAGATGAACTGCAAAAGCAAGGTTCAAAACTTTTTACAAAGAGTAAAGAGTTTCTTAATCTGGGTGAAGTATCTGTTGTAAAAAACAGAGCACAGTTGAGGCAGGAACTTGGTGCAAGACAAAGTGGCGGTTTTTATATTTGTACCATTCAGAAATTCTGCGACAGGAAAGATGACAAAATCGGGCTTATCAATGATAGGCAGAATATTATATGTTTTTCAGATGAGGCTCACAGAACTCAGCTTGAACATTCTAAGAAAATTCAGTTTAGTAAGGATACCGATGAAAATATGAAAGCTATGGTTTCAAAACCATATGCAAAAGTATTGAAGGAAGCATTTCCTCATGCTACTTTCGTAGGTTTTACCGGAACGCCTATTGCGGAAACTTATCAGACCTTTGGTGAAGAAATTGATCGATATACAATGGATCAGGCAGTTGCAGATGGACTTACGGTTTCCATTAAGTATCATCCGCGTATTGCAAAGGTATTGCTTGATAATAAAAAAGTAAAAGAAATTGAGGATTATTATAAAAAATGTGCTGATGATGGCGCTACCTATGAGGATATCGAAGCAAGTAAGAAAGCAATGAGCTCTATGGAAGTAATTCTTGGCGAGCCTTCCAGACTTGAGCGTCTTGCTACAGATATTCATGACCATTATGTTTCATCTTGTGCAGGTGATCCAGACAGAATACAAAAAGCAATGGTTGTATGTTCTAATAGAAAGATTGCCTATGCATTATTACAGAAGTTTAAGGATAAATATCCGGAATGGTTTGAGGAAAAGAAAACACCGGATGGGGTTTCTGTAACAGAAGAGGAACTGAAAGAAGTGAAACCGATGCCATTTATGGCAATGGTATCTAGTGTTGGCAGTAACGATGAAAAAGATATGTATGATTATCTTGGTGGAGTTAAAAATGATAAGCGTTCAGAAGAATTGGATGCTGCTTTTAAACAGGAAAAATCAAATTTCCGTATTGTCATTGTTGTAGATATGTGGATTACGGGCTTTGATGTTCCTTGTCTTACATACTTATATAATGACAAGCCTTTAAAGAAGCATTTGCTGATACAGACAATAAGCCGTGTAAACAGAAAATATCCGGGTAAAGAATATGGTATGGTTATCGACTATATTGGTATTCGCGACAACATGCGTGAAGCTATGAAGGTATATGGAGGCGATACGTCTGTTGCACCGACAGCCGATGATGTAGAGCAGGCTACATCAGTGTTTAGAGAAGAACTTGAAGTATTGAAAAATATGTTCACAGGTTATGATTTATCACCATTTTCAAATCCGGAATGTGATCCGATAGAACGATACAGACTCCTTGCAAAAGCAGCGGAATATGTATTTGCGTCAACAGAAGAATTACAGTCGGAAGGAAATAACGGTGTTCAGAAAGTTTCCTTCAAAACCTATTTTTTAAAGACAGTAAAACGAATGAGGGGGGCTTTTGATATTTGTCAGCCTTCCGGTTATCTTGGAGAAGAAGAATCTGCCCTTGCACAATGCTTTATGGCTATAGCAGGTTTTGTTCGTAAGATGAGCGGAACAAGTGAAGTAGACACTGATACTATGAATCGTGCAGTTTCAAAGATGGTTGAAGAAGCTTTAAAATATAATCAGGTGGAAAGTGTTCTTGAAAGCGGAGAGGAAGAAGATATTTTTTCTCCGGAATATTTTGAAAAATTATCTGATGTCAAAATGCCGGCAACTAAATTGGAATTGCTTGTTAAGATGCTTCGAAAGGAAATTAAGGAATATGGAAAAGTCAATCGGTTAGCTGCAAAATCATATCAGGAAATGTTGGAAAAGACGATTGCAGAATATCATGAAAGACGTAAACATCTTACTGCTGAAGAAGCCGGTGAGGCACAGGAAAAGGCATCTGAAGATATAATTAAGATTGCAACGGAACAGGCTTTAGCTATTCTTCGTCAGATGAACGAAAACAGAGAGAGTTTTCGAAAAATTGGCTTAACATTTGAGGAAAAAGCATTCTATGATATTTTGATTTCTTTGCGTGACCAATATAACTTTGAATATGGAACAGATAAAGAAGTGGATGGTGTTATAGTCAATGATAAATGTAAAGCTTTAGCAAAGAAAATAAAAGATATTATTGATACAAAGTCTTCGTTTGCCGACTGGCTCAATAACCAAAATGTAAGAAATGGATTGAAATTGGAAATCAAAATATGCTTGGTGAAGAATGGTTATCCGCCACAGTATAGTCCGGAAGTATTTAACAAAGTTATGGAACAGGTGGAGAATTTTGAGGAGTATTCTGGAACAGAAGGTATAGGAAATGAAGCATCTACTTCTGGGAAAATTTATGAGTATAAGCCAGAGTATAAGGTGATGATGGTTGCGGAAGATTCGTCGAAGTATGGTGATTCAAAAAATAATCAGTAGGGAGGTGCTGAATATGAAATACATGTTTTTCTATGATGAAACAGAGCATAGTAGAAAAATTAATTATGAGACTGTTACTGCGAATAATTACTGTGATAATTTTATAACTGGAATTGTAGGGTGGAAAGCAGAAGAAAATGAATGTATTTCTGACAGATATCTTGCTTTCGAATCGAAGTATACTTATAGAAAAAAAGACGGAGAACTAAAAAGCCAGACTATGAAAGCAAAAGATTTTAGGCTGGGGTTTGCGTCTCTTAATAATCATACTATTGAGTTTTATGAAGACCTTGTATCATTGCTTGATGATAAAATAGTTATTTATTTCTCTGCGTTCAGCAAAATAGAATATGTTATTAACCAATTATTTGTAAATTATCACAGTTCTATGTTTATTAATGTTGATTATATGAAATACTCAATAATTAAGGCTATCAATATATATCGACCACAAAAGGTGATAGAAGCAATCTATAAAGAACCACAAATATTTGTTAAAGAACTACGGTCTTTTTTAGAAGATAGGATTATTAAAAATCAAGCGAATACTGCTTTGAAAGAGCATGAGAATCAAGCATTTCAGGAAATACTTTTACTGCTTGAGGACACAGAGGTACCCGAAACATTAGATTGGACCTATTTTGCACCTTTTGATGGATTTAAGAAATTGTTGACAGAGATGAATGTTAATGAATATCAGTTGATGATTGACCGAGAAGGAAAAGAATCGCATACATTGAATTCTGCAAAGAATGTAGGACTTAAAAATGTCATCGAAGAAGATTCTAAGGATTATGTTGGAATCAGAATGGCTGATATGCTTGCTGGATTGATATCTCGATTGATGCAATCATTGAAGATATCGTTAACTGGAGATTATAAAGATGGGAAAATGAAGAAGACACTTTTAGATTCGGGCTGGTTTGCATTGAATCAAAGAAAGCTTGATTTGTATAAAAAATTATATCGGGTAATTTGTGAGGTTAATGACTATTGGTACAAATCTTTTTCTGGAATTTATTCGGATGATTTAGTGGCTTTTGTAGCACTTCTTCAATTTATGAATCATTTTTCAGATGCAGATGAGATTCGTAATAGTAAGATAGAAATGCAACCAGAATATTACAATGCTTTTGTCTGCGAGAACTTGAACGAACGTTATAAAATAATGAGAAACAAATTACCGATTGATCCTATAGTAGAAGATGGCAAAGATTATTTTTATAATCAAAGAGGTGCAAAGGTTTATAAGGATATTAACAAGCAACCCATGTTGCCATTACATAGTGGACAAAATGAGTTTTATGTTCTTTCTGTTGGATTTTCACAGAATGGAACTCCATTAGTAACAATCTCTGAAAATGATAAGCCTATATGTTATAGGTTGCCAAATGAGTACAGTGATTGGACTATGACTGTTGCTGGGGTTTCCAGTATGGGTGAAAGATTATTTCCATCAAAAGTGTTATTTTCATTAATTGGTGGAAGGTATTTGGTTGATATTTTATAGATTTTAGGCATTTTAGAAATTTAAATATATAGTTTTGAAAAGTAGGTGAATGATGGAAAAGATTTTTTCGTATAATGTAGATATAGACAAAACAGCATATATGAATTGGAGAACCAGACAGCATCAACCCATTCATGATATGATGATTATTGCTGATGGATACATGAAGGCAGCGATAATGCTCGCACAGGACTGTTTGCAGGACAATATGGATAGGAAGGCTGATAGTGTGGTTTTCCCAATGTTGTTTTCGGCAAACCATGCAATAGAGTTGTATCTAAAATCTATAAACTGGTCTTTGAATATGTTGCTTAATGCGAAAGAGTCCTTTTGTGGAGGGCACGATATCAGGCAGATATGGAATACAGTAAAGAAACGTATGATAGATTTTGAAACCGATAAAGAACAACGAAAACAATTTAAGGAAATGACCAAAGAGCTGGACGATTATATTTCAGAATTATATGATAAAATCGATAAAGATCATAATGCTAATGCAAAGATGAAAAATATGGATTTTTCACGTTACCCGTTTAATGCCGATGACGAATATCATTTTTATATCGAAAATTATGGGAATGAAGTTGTTGATTTAGAGATGTTTGTGGAGATATTCAAAAAGATAGGTGATAACTTAAATTGTATTGCTGGATATTATGAAGAAATGGCAACATTTGTTCCTGATTATGATTGAGAGAAAGCATGGTAATAAGTTAGGGTACATATCTGTATAAAAGAGTGTTCACTATGTGAAGTAAGGATAGGAGGAAAGCATGAAAGTAATAGACGCTAACACATTTGTAAATAGTTTTAAAATTAAGCCGGATAAAAGTATGTCTTTCCTCTTGGGAGCGGGAGCATCTGTATCATCTAATATTCCATCAGGTGGGCAAATGGTATGGGATTTTAAAAGAACGTTGTATTGTACAGACAATAACATTCGGACAAGTTTGTATGGTGATTTGTCTAAGGAGAATGTACAGAAGGAGATACAATCATACTTTGACGGGCGAGGGGGATACCCGGAATTATGGTCGCCAGAAGAATATTCATTTTATTTTGAAAAGTGTTATCCGTCAAGAAGTGATCGAGAGTATTATATTCGAAATAAAGTACGAGATATAAAACCGTCATTGGGATATTTATGTATGGGGGAATTGATAGTCAATGGAAAAATAGATTTAGTTTCAACGACTAATTTTGATGATTTAGTACAAGCTGGTGTTCATTCAATTAATCCAGGGTTTTCAATTAAAACAATATCATCTGCGGTTAGCAATAGTGTCGGATTTGCGTTGAATGAGGGATTTCCTAATATAATAAAGTTACATGGAGATTATTTATTTGATAAACTAAAAAACACAGAGTCAGAATTGCAAAAGCTAGAGGATAAAATTGCAGATATCTGGAAGACCTCTATAAAACAAAATGGATTAATAGTTATAGGATATGCTGGCAATGATAATTCTGTTATGTCTGTATTGGAAGAATTAATCAATGAAGGCGGTATAAAGAAAGGGGTATATTGGTGTAAACCAAGAGGCAGTAAACTTAGTATAAGAGCATGCAAATTTATGGAGAACGCATGTAATGTTAATGAACAGTCAGCTGTGGTTGAAATTGATGGTTTTGATGATCTCATGTATAGTCTATATTTGGCTATGAATTTGGAAAATACCAATATTGATGAATTATGGAAGGGGCATGATAAAAAACAAGAGATTTTATATGATGCGATAGGAAGGCATACAGCATCAGCAATTACTAATGCATTACCAGCAATACAGTTTCCAAGAAAATGTTATGTATTTAGTTCAAACATTACCACTTGGAAAGAATTACGGGCAATAACAAATAATTCTTGTGTTGCTATTTTACATAAAGGAAAAGTATGGGCATTAGGTAGCAAAAACGGAATTTTAGAGGCTTTTGCAGATAAAAACATTAGTGATATTGAGGAAATGGATATTCCAATATATATGATGAAATTGGAACATTCGGATGTTATTGGTATGTTTTATGAGATTATAGAAAATAATTTGTTAAGCAAAGGCTTGTCTTCATTTGGAAAAAATAAGTACTTTGATAGAAATAGCAGGCGATTAAGAAACGGTTATTTTGTTTATGATGCAATTAAAATAGCGATGACATTTGTTAAAGATAATGTAGTTATGAATTTATTGCCTACAGTATATGTATTAAAAAGTGACGGATCTCAATTAGATAGATTTGCGTATCAGAATATTGTAAACAATGAAATGTCAACACTATATAATAAGCAGATGAATGAAAAGGTAGAAATATGGGTACAGAAATTATCAACGAACAGGAAATTAATCTTTGAATTAGGAAATGCTATATTGGAGTTTAGTACACAACGAATTCGATTTGCAGGAACAGGCAGCATTGATAAATGTTATCAAGCAAAGGAAACTGAACTTGCTTTTGACTATGAAAATGATAGTTGCATTGCAGTCAATCAATTAAAAGGTTTAATTAATTATGGACCATTAGAATCATATGCTAATCGAAGTGTACGATTAGCAGTGCTGTCGCCTAGAGAATGCGCAGCAGATATATGGAGGCACTTAAATGAACTAAATAAGCACCATGCAACAACTTTAAAGCAGGATAAGGCATTTTTACCAGAATATATAGGATTTCAAGATGTTTTTAGATGTGGATTGAATATTCCAAATGGAAATGATACCAAAAGATTTAAGGGTTATTCTTTAAGCGATGCTTTAAAGGCATCTGCTGAAGAGTTTTTTAATGGAATTTGTCGATATATTGATGTGATGGAAAGAGAAAAGCATGAATTTGATGTTTTGGTAATCTATATTCCAAATCGGTTAAGTAAAATGCGAGAACTGAAAAATGAAAATGTTTATTTTGATTTGCATGACTCACTAAAAATATATTGTGCAGGAAAAGGTATTGTTACACAGATAATAGAAGAAAGATCAGTCCATACTAATAGTGATATGGCAAAGATTATGTGGGGGCTTTCCACGGCTATATATACAAAGGCTGTTGGAAAATTGTGGAAACCAAAGATGACAAGATATGACACGGCGTATATTGGATTAAGTTATGTACAATCAATAAAGAATAATGAAAAAATATCAATTGGTTGTAGTCAGTTGTTTGACTCAGAAGGAAATGGGATGGAATTGTACTTACGTCCGTTAAAAGATCCACAGATTATACAGAAAAATCCGTATATGAGAAGTGGAGATGCTTGCCGCCTTATGAACAATTTGAAAAGAATTTATGACGAGTCGGTTCCTTTGCATAAACTAAATCGAATTGTAATACATAAGACAACACATTTCACAAAGGAAGAAATGGAAGGAATAACAAAAGGACTTGCAGGTGTGGATAATATTGAACTACTGCAAATTCAAGAATTTTCTGCGTGGCGGGCTATAAGATTTCAGAATGATGTTGCAACACTATTTCCGATTCAAAGAGGAACGGTTATTCCACTTGATAAAGATACATTTTTAATCTGGACACATGGAAGTGTTCAGCATGATGAATTGGCTGGAAAAAATTTGAATTATTACAAAAATGGTAGAGGAATACCTGCACCATTATTGGTAAAAAGATTTATGGGAAAATCATCGGCTCTGGAATTGGTCAATGAAATTCTAATGCTTACTAAAATGAATTGGAATAGTGGGGACGGATTATATAAAATATTGCCTGTAACGCTGGATTTTGCTAAGGCATTGTCCCGTGTTGCTAAGCAAGACTTAGTGGTCTATGATAGACCGTATAATTTTAGATATTTTATGTAAGGATTATCAATAATCAAGAATGAAATCTGTTTAAAGGAGTGGCATCGAATGATTAATATATATACAGAAAAAAAAGAGTCAAAAGATTGGATTCTTCAAAATGACTTGTATTTCAATTTGAATACATGTAATGAAGAAATGTCTGAAAATGAAATAAACCTCATTCGGCAAGTGGATGAGGCAAAACTGACACCAGATAAGCACATTGAAACAAAATATGGATTGGGCACAATACGTAATTTGTCATCTGGATGTAAGACATTACTCAATATAGTAAAGCATCCTGATAAGGTGGTGTGCGTAGAGGAATGTGGTCCAAATGTATTAAAATTTATATTTGCGATGGATGATATAAAGATATATATGTCACGCCCTACACTTGCAGAGATTCCGGATAATGTAGAAATCAGGTTTAATGATAAAGATATAGTAACCGGTAATTCAGGGTACAATGCTTGGTGGAGTAAAGAGTATGAAAGGAGAGAAGCGGATGATCTATAAGAATATTACATTTAAAGCGGATCCATTTTCATACGATTTGATGTTTGATGACAGAATAACTCTCGTTGGTGGAGATAGTGGCACAGGTAAAACTGTTCTGTATGAAATGTTAGAAGATTTAAGACTTACCGACCAATATAAAGCAATTAAACTGTTCAATTACAAATCAGATAATCTTTTAGAGGCAGTTAAACAGTGTAAGGACAATTTTATCGTGATTGATAATGCGGATATTTTGATTAATGATGAAATTAGAAGATTCATTAATTTCGAATTTTCCAATCAATATATGCTTTTTTTGAGAAATTGTGATGGGCTCAATGTATCGGATAAGAGCTTTAAAGTGTTGAAACTTGAAGATAACAGGATAACACTAGAAGAGGAGTTGTGATATGAAATATTTATGGACAGAAGATATAGGTGCAGGACTTCACTTCTGGAAACTGATTAATCAACTTTTCTTTGAAAATGCATTTGTAGTTGAAAGTAAAGAAAGCAATCAGGGAATCTTGGATGCCCTTACAGTTTTGAAACTAGAAAATGATGACGAGTATTATATTGCATTTGATTATGTAGTTGACAATCAGGATATTCGTAATAAGTATCGCTTGTTGAAATCAATAGCAGAAAAATCAAAAGGAAAGATTATACTTCTAGATATGATTTGTTTTGAACACTTAATTCTTGCATTTGACAAGCTGGTTACTTGGACGGGCACCGGTAAGGCAGACAAAATCAAGATTCGAGAAGATGTTTTGTCGGCAATTGAGGATCATAGAATCAACTTGTCAAAGATTAATGACGAGAAGTCGTTACAGTATTTAGCAGGGTTTAAAAGATATTCTACAGAGCGAGTGATGAAATCATTGGTAGGCGAATTTACACAAAATGAGAAGTGGTCTGTTAAAGGTCTGCTTATGGGTGAATGCTGGTATAAAGATTGTTGCGTATCTGAACATCCGGATAGTCTTAGGTGTGGAAAACCAGAGGTTGAAGGTGGAAGTGAAAAGATGAAATTATTGATAAAGACTAAAGCGGTTCAAAAACTATTAAATATATTACTCCATGAATGAAAATATGCGATATGAGGTTGACAGATAAAATGTAATTAATACGGAGGAACATAAAGGAATAAATGCTTATAAATAAACATATTTTAGATGACAAATATATTTTTGAACTTGCTTCTATTTTTAAAGAAAAAGGATGGACGATCGAACAAAGCACGGACGATGAATATTCAATATTTGATCTTTTTTGTGATCGACTTCAGTCTTTAGAATCAGATTCAGATAGAGATTTGATAATAGAATTGACTAAGAACTATTTAGTTGTAGATGTGGATGAATATTGTAATTATCTATCGAAAACTCTTAAGATTTTTTTTGAAGAAAAAAAGTATTTGTTAGATAATTTAGATACAATTCACGTTTTTCCAGTGCAAGATAAAGATTATATTGATAAAACAAAGAGCGGAAATATAATTTGTTATTTTTTACAGGGTATTGTATTTCGAAAGCTCTCTGTATTCCGTGATAAAAGAGTGAGAATTATTGAAACATTTAACGGCTTAGAAAAACACAAGGATGAAATTGAAATTTTAATGCTAGTAGATGATTATGTTGGATCGGGAGATACTGTATTAGGGTGTATTAATACAGTAGAGGAAAAAGGAATTTCAAAAGATAAAATTAATGTATTAGCTTTGGTATTACAAGAATGTGGAAAAAATGCTGTTGAAGGATATGGAGTACCTATATATGCATCTGTGATTAAGAATAAAGCTATTTCCGATAATTATGAACATGAAGAAGCTGAGAAGAAAGTTGAACAGATGAAAAAAATTAGTAAACAAATAAGGGTGAAAGATCATAATTTGTATTTGGGATATAAGGAATCAGAAGCTCTAGTTACAATGATTAAAACACCAAATAATACTTTGCCATTTTATTGGTATGAGGGAAAAAAGGATGGGAACATTATGCTGGCACCTTTTTCAAGGCGAAATAACGTAGGAGTGGATACATAAATATGAGTGAATATTTAATCTTTTTAATTTTAGATATTATTAATAAGAGTGCGTCGATAGGAACAATCCTCAAGTTGGGATATTCATATTCAGAAGCTTTAAAGATGTTTAATGAGTTGGAAAATATGGGATATGTATATACTGATGATGAAATTAAACAAGGAATTACACAGCGGGGAAAGAATAAGCTGTTAGAACTAGAGGAAAAATATCGATACAAGGAGATTGCAAAATTGGAACAATATAAAGTAGAAAAAATGTCACTTGAAGATATATATTTACCTTGATATAATATAGTAATCTTGGAACTGCTAGACTTATGCACTTTGTGCAGGGTTGTCGAGTCTGTCAACCTAAGAAGAACTTATTTTCAAGCCTGTGTAAGAGCAATCTTTATTTTGCAGGAGCAAAATCAAGATTGTTCTTACGTATTCGAGAATTCGGAGAATTCTCTCATCATATAACTGCATCAAATGAGTAAGCTCATTTGCCGTAGTTATATGACAGATACTATTTAGTAGCTGTTCCAAGATTTTTTGGAGGATATTGTGGACTGGGAAGATTATAAAAACGAGTTTATTAGAGTTGCGAAAAAAAATGAGAAAAATGAAGATTATTGTGACAAATGGTTGAAGTATGCAAAAAAATTGTATGATAAGCGTTTGCCAATAATTTTTAATCAAGAACACTTATGCTTGTTATTAGGCTATAAAAAACAGTATGTTTATAGTGTAAGTAATTCCCCTGCTGATTTTTATAGATATTATAAAATTCCTAAAAAGAATGGGAATTTTAGACAAATATCTGAGCCACTGCCCAGTTTGAAAGAGATACAAAAATGGATTCTTGATAATATTTTGGTAAATGTAGATACGAGTGTATATGCAAAAGCATATATAAAAAAGAAATCAATAAAGGACAATGCGCGATTTCATAGAAAACAAAAAGTGCTTCTTTCATTGGATATCAAAAATTTTTTTGATTCAATAAGTTCAGATAAAATATTTGATTTGTTTTGGAATTTGGGATATAAAGAGGATGTTGTTGTGATGTTGACAAATTTATGTTGCTTAAACGGTTCATTACCTCAAGGAGCACCAACCAGTCCTATGCTTTCTAATATTGTATTAGAGGATTTTGATAATGAAATTGGTCTATATACAATGGAACAAAAGATTAGATATACAAGATATGCAGACGATATGACTTTCTCTGGAGACTTTCATCCTGGAAAAATTATCTCAAAGGTAAAAAGACAGTTAAATGATTTAGGATTGAAGCTTAACGATGAAAAAACAAGAACTAGAGGACGAGGACAAAGACAAGAAGTTACTGGAATTGTTGTTAATGAAAAAATGCAATTACCTAGACCTGAAAGAAAAAAGATAAGACAAGAAATGCATTATATAATAAAATATGGCATAGAATCTCATCTTGAATATTGTAAAATAGAAAAAGCAAATTATCTTTCACATTTAAAGGGGAAGATAGAATATGGATTATTTGTTAATCCGTATGATTATGAGCTTAAAGAGTATTTAAGTTATTTAAATAATATAAAGGACTGATAAATACTTGTACCATTTTCGATGTTAATGTATAATGTCCTTATGGCAACAGTTTGGCAACGTCCATTCATAAGGTCAGAATAAATAATGTAATTGATATAGAAATATGCCCCATATTCAACTAATGCTTAATCAAAATAAGTTAAGTTTAACCTGGGACATAATGAGTTTGAATAACGGACAGAAATGCCGAAAGCCTGTATTTATGCGGACTTCCGGCATTTGTTTTATCGGATGGCTCTAGTTTGGCTCTATTTGTGGAGAGAGTAGTAGCAAGTTTAAGGAGAAATTATGAAAAAGATAATTATATTAAGGGGTAACTCTGGAAGTGGAAAAACAACAGTAGCTAGAGCATTGAAAAAGAAATAGCGAGAAAATGTTGTTCCGAATTAATGAAATTTGGGTTAATAGAGATTATTGGAAAGGAATACATGTTGACAGCACGGGTTTATGAGGCAGTAAAGTAAGATATTGAGTATACCAGAGATAAAACAGTACAGTATATTAAAGCAAAAGATATGATTACAAAATACATTAAATTGCAAGGATATATTAATCGTAGTACAGTACAAGAGTTGTGTGGATTTACGGATCAGCAGGCAAGACGTACAATTGAAAAAATGAAAGAAGAAAATATTATTGAAATGAGTAATGGTGGAAGGTATGCGAAATATATTTTAAAAGAAATTTAATTTGTTATTCAACTTGGCAATGCCGAGTTAGAGAACGAGTTAAAATGAGTGTAAAGACAAAAATTAGTAAATGTGTAGCTTTATCATGGCATTTTAACTTGTCATATTGAATTAGACGCCAAGTTAAAAGCCGAGCTAAAACTAAGATAAGTAAAAAGTGTTAATACTTTCAATTATATCAATAAGTATGATGTTGATTACATATTTTTGAAAATAATAAGAAAAAATTTCTTTTCTAATATATCAAAAGTAAAACAATTGAAAAATGAAATTGAGAATAATAAAAAGGAAGAGAAGAGATGTCTTTAAAAGAAACAGGTGAGTTAATTAAATCTATTTTAAATAATGTTAAAATAAGTTGGATTGGAATGGCAATAATAATATTGTTGCTTATTTTTTTTTGTGTCATAAAATGGATTTTGAGTAAATATAAAAAAGGGAAAAGGACTATAAAAGAAAATGTAAAAGAGTTTTGTCGAGATTTGATAAATTTAAAAGTTTGGAAAAGAATCATTTTATGTATTGTAGTAGTGATTCTTTGTGTGCTTGTATTTGTATTTTGCTATTTGGTTAAGAAGCCGAGTCCATATCAAGAAATCGCTATATTGAATGATGAGAATGAGATTATTTATCCTATTGGTGTAGACATTCTCAATGAGAAAATAATTGGAGAATATACATTTTTTACATATAATACATCTCAAATGATTGGTGATAAAATTATTACATACCCAGTATTGTATAAATGGCAAAAAGGAAAAATTGCCGAGAAAATAAGTAAAGATGCTTGTCCACATTTTGAAGTGATAAAAAATAGTGTTATATATTTGAATTCAACATTGGCAGATCTATCACATGGAGAATTGTATGTTGCAAGACCTGATGGAATGAACAAAAGAGTTATGGAAGAAGAACTATATGATTTCTCAGTAGATGATGAATATATTTATTTTACATATTGCTTTGATACAATTGGTGCTGGGCTGGAAGGACATGCTTTATATAGAATCGATTTAAATGGTAATCATATGACTAGAATGGCTTACGAAATATCTAGTCCAATTTTAAAAGGTAGTCATTATAATGTTAGAATAGAAAATGGGTGGGCAATATATTCAAATTATAAAATACAGATTGAAAATGAAGCAAATGGATTAGAAAAAGTGGTGTTATTAGAAAATACAGATGATGATTGGATATATTATACTTCAAATAGGTTAATAAAAGCTAAGCCAGATGGGACTGAGCAAATAGTTTTAGATGAGGCTGATGACTTTTGGTATCAAATTGATAAAATTGAAGGCGAATATATTTTTTATCAAAAAGGAAATGATAAATATAAGATAGATATCAATGGGGAAAATAAAGAAAAATTAAATGATTAGTTATGAAATGTTCGGACGGGCGAATATTTTTTATTAAAAGAATTGTAATGCGGTGTTAATGCAAAAAATGTACTATATTGTAGATGAAGTATATATAAATAAAAAACAGGAGTGGAAGAAATTTGTTAATTAATTTATATGATAATCCTAGAAAATTGTATAAATATTATCCATTATCAAAAGAATATGCAGTAAAATTGGCAGATGATGAAAAAGGTACAGACATCTTAATGTTTGCGCCTAATTTATCAAGAGAAGATGCAAGCAGTATTGGAGAAGTAATAGATAAATGGAGAGCAATAGCATTAGATGGATATATATTTTATGCATCACCACAGTTTTTTAGGGTTGAATTTATAAGATGTCTATCATGTATTATAAAAATATATTAATGACTTGAGTATTCTTTCAAGTTTTTTCTAAAAAACTCGAAAGAATACTCAGAGAGCAGTTTAAGATATAGCAGTGCTATGTAAGTTTAGTTAAATTCATTCATAGCATCCACATATGCCTGTAATCCATTAGGTTTGCAAGCCAATTCAGCATACAGCAGAGGATTTTCTTGGGCAAGCCGATATAGATACGCAATGTCATCAGGTGTGTTGAGCAAGACAGCTGAATTGCATTTTTCACAACTGATAGTAAGAGGTGTGCCGGTATATGTATCATTGATGGCATTAACAATAACGGAATATGTGTCAGGTTCATACATACCAAACAGGTAACAAGGATTATTTTGCTTCATGATGTTCTCCTTCCCACAGATACTTAGCACCATCAAGCAGGTCAATGATGGCTGTAAGCAGATTGTTATAATCGGTCTGTAGTTCTTTGATTTCATCGCTTGTAGGAAGACTGTTTAAAGCTTGATGTTCACAGCATTCAATAAATGATTTTTGCATTTCAAGTAATTGCAGATACAGAGCATTAACAGTCTGCACAAGAGGATATATAGTTTCTTTCTTGCCGACAACGCAGATGCGATTATAGATGCAGGAACGGACAAAGTAATCTTTCTTCATCATGCCGCTGGCAAGGATACGAGCTTCGATTTGTTTGCGTTCAGCATCGCTAATTCTAAAACTTATAGTTGGGTGTTTGTGTTGATTGCTCATAGAAAAGCTCCTTTTATAGTTGGCGTAGCAGCAGGCACAGTTAAGCACTCGCAAGCCAAATTTGATTATTCGTTTTTAGTAGTAAAAGTAGATTATATCTGCCATGGATTTCGTAGAAGCAACATGGAATAATTGCAACTGATTTGCTACTAAAGTTTTTGAAAACGATATGAAAAGAGTAACATAAGATGAAACAGATGCGGTGGAATGCCGCATCAAATCAACATTTTTGATTTGATGATACTTCCTTTGGGAAGAGTTTGAGTAGCCGTTTTTTTGAATTCAAATTTTTAAAAAGCCTTTAAATAAAGGGCTTTGAACCACATAATTGTATATAATATTACCGAAGTGATACCAATATGATACCATTTCGGCAAATATAGGAGAAATAAGGCTCCAATGTGATTAATTAGTCACATTGGAGTCTTTTTTTCGTTTTATAAGTAAGTAAAGTAGTAGCGGTGCTACCACGACTTTGGGAAGAAATACATTTATATTAAAACTGTGGTCAATGAAAATAAAATAACAGTTTATAAAAAAAAGGAGATGAGAAATATGTAGCAGAATGATTAACGGAAAACTATTTGTGTGAGGTGTAAAATTGATTTACAAGTATGGCATTGTAGAGCACGTGTATATCATAGAAAATGGGATGCACATAAAAGAAGTGATAATAGTTAATATAGCCAATGGTTTCTATCAGATCTGCTTTACGGATATAAAAGGCTCAATTAAATTAAGAGAGTCAAGACTATATAAGACTATTGGAGAAGCAGCGACAAAGAACAGGGCTACGAAAAATGAATTTTGATACTACTATTGATTACATTGTTACAGGTAGGAAATGCATTGTAGTTGAGGATGAGGAACACTAAAAAAGTAGTAGTGGTGCTCCCACGTAATTTAGTTATAACAATAGTAAGATAAAAGAGGTTCAGGAAAGAACCAGAATCCTTAGAATCGAGGATTAGCATTAGAATGTGTAATGAGTTTCTACTATATGTAAATAGTTTGAAAATATGAATGAGCCGTGACCCATATTTGGTAGCCGTGATATTTTCATATACTGATGACGGTCAGATTGAAAGAGACTTGTTGGAAAGGACTTTTGGCGTTGTCTGATGTTGCTTTTAACATCCCAACATACCAGACGTGGTAACACATTCCTTTATTAGAGAAGGAGATTAAAATGGATAACATTGAAATTGGAAATAGAATAAGAGAAATCAGAATTAAGAAAAATATATCAGTTTTTGAATTGGCATATAGAACAAAAACAAGCCAGTCACATATTTATCAGATTGAGGGTGGTTCTCAGAATATGAGTATAGAATTATTATTCAAGATAGCAGACACCTTGGAAACTGATCCAAATACAATATTAGGAGTTAAGAACAACATAGCATCTGTGGATGAAGCATTAAATGAGCTTCCATTAGAAATGAAATCAAAACTCTCAGTACTATTCGGAGCAATGATTAATCAGATAAAAGAACAGGATGTAATTAATTAGATAAACAGACGATATGAACTATTTTTTCTTTCCTCGTGATTAGAAGTTCATATCATATTTGAATATAGTTTCTTCCTATAATTTTTTGGAGAACCTTCAGGAATGCAAAACCTGAAGGTTTTTTGTTTGTAATAACTAATAATATAATTATTTTATAAATTTAGGTCATAACATAAGATGTAAAATTGTGTGTTAGGTACTAGAAAAACAAATGAACAAAAGGGATTTTATATAGAAAAAAAGAATGCAAGACAAAGTGATTAAATATTATGCGTCGTGCTATTGTAAAAAAGTCAGCTTGAGAAAAAAAGTAGAAATTGTAGTGGTATAATGATATATAGGAAAAAAGACAATTTAATTTTTAATGGCGAGAGTAACTAGAAATGGATGCGGTAAAAATGTCACATCTATTTTTTTATATTTTATAAAAGAGGGTTAAAATTTATAGTATGATAGGTTTTATTTGAACAAAAGTGACGATTTACTAGGAAAGGGGTAATTAATGCACGTTTTAGTGACCGGTGATGTACATGGTGATATTTTGCTACTATTGGAAATGGTAAGGAGTATTGAGAATGATGAAATGTTGTTTGTAACGGGGGATTTTGGATTATTTTGGTTTGATATAAATTCAAATAGTGATAAATATACTATACTTAACAATATGCTTGAGAGCAAGAATGCATACATTGTCTTTGTAGATGGAAATCATGAAAATCACAATTTTATTAATAGAACAGAAATAAGTGAGTTCTGTGGTGCAAAATGCCATAAGTTATTGCCTAGAGTCATTCACATAATGAGAGGTGAAATAGTCAATATAGATGGAATCAAAATTTTTTGTTTTGGCGGAGCTTATAGTGTTGACCGCTTTTGGCGCGAGAAAAATAAAACATATTTTGAAGAAGAACTTCCTAATGAAAATGAGTACGATAGTGGACTAAATAATTTAATTAATGCAGATTTTAAAGTTGATTATATTATTACCCACACTTGTCAAAGGAGGCTTGTTAAGAAACTTGGTCAAAGACACAAAGCAATAGAGGAAATTAAGTTACAAAATTACATTCAATGGATAGTGGACAATGTAGAATATAAGAAGCATTATTTTGGACATTGGCATATGGATAAGAAAATTAGTGAAAGTGATATAGCTATATTTAATAATATCAGGAATATGCATACCGATGAAGTGGTTGGAAATTTTAGAAGAATAATGTAGCAGACTATTAGTTTGTTTGTAAAAAAATTAAGTTATTAAAGAGGTGCAAATGAATATAGAAATTTATTCAAAGAAAGCAATTGAGGAGTTATTAAAAAAAGTAAAAAAATTGAAGAATACAGCGGTTATTAGTTTTTATGATCCACCAAATGCAAAAGGAGAGAGGGCTACTCCCGTTGATTATTCAGGAAAAGCAGATATGCTATTTCAAGTAGCAGTAAATGATATTGATATAGAAGTATTGCCGGAATATGATTTGACTTTTGAAACATATTTTACAGAAGTAGATGAACTGGCAGAATTTATAGATGAGGCATATAATAAGAATATGGATATTATATGTCAATGTGAATATGGTCAAAGTAGAAGTGCAGCATGTGCAGCAGCTATATTGGAATACTACAACAAGAATGGTATAAGCATATTTGCTGATTATAGATATTATCCGAATCAGATGATATTTAATAAAGTTTTAGATGCTTTAAAGAAATATAACAAGATAAAATAAAAGTATTATATATTAAAATATTATACTTACATTACACCTTGTATGTGTTATAATTAAAGTAATTATGAGAGCGGAAAAATTGGATATATAAGGTCATTAAGATAATGTGTAAGAAAGGGACGAAATATGAATTACACTATACCACCAAAGAAAATGATTATAATAAATATTTTAGACATTCTAAAACGTTATACTGATGAAAATCACAAATTAAGTCAGAAACAGATAGCTGAAATATTAAAGAATGAATATAACACTACTGTTGAACGCAAAACTATCAAAAGAAACATTATGAACCTCATTGATTTCGGATATGAAATTGAATACACAGAGACGGTTCGTTATGTAAAAAACAGAGAGGGGGTTAAGGAAGAAAGCTCGATATTATCTGATTTTTATTTAAAAAGAGAATTTACGGACAGTGAGCTACGACTTTTAATTGACAGTTTATTGTTTAACAGATATTTACCAGCCAGACAATGCAAAGATATGATTGCTAAGATTGAAGGTTTATCTAATGAATTCTTTAAATCACGTGTTAAACATATTCAGAATTTGCCGGACAATATGCCACGCAATAATCAGCTATTTTTTACACTGGACATATTGGATGAAGCAATAACAAAACACAGGAAAGTTGCTTTTACATACAATGAATATGGAACGGACAAGAAACTTCATCCAAGAAAAAGTGAACCTTATGTAATTAATCCATATCAAATGGTGGCTGTTAATGACAAATACTACTTGATTTGCAATGTGGATAAATACGATAATGTGGCACATTTTAGAGTTGACCGAATGACAGATATAAAGATGCTTCAAGAAAAGGTTAAACCGCAAAAACAGGTTAAAGGCTTGGAAAACGGAATTGATCTTCCAAAACATGTTATGGAACACATATATATGTTTAGCGGCGAAAGCATACGTGTGAAGTTTAAAGCTAAAAAATACATATTGAGCGAAATCTTTGACTGGTTTGGGAAAGAGGTTCAGTTTATGGACGAAACAGACGATGAAGTAACATGTTCGGTGTATGTGAATGAAATGTCAATGAGAAAATGGGCGTTACAGTATGCGTTGCATGTAAAGGTATTAAGTCCACAAACGTTAGTTGATGCAGTTAAAGACGACTTAAAAGCAGCATTGTTGAACTATGAAGAAAATTAATGAGTAAGTTACTTTAAAAAAATGTTAAATTAAAAAAGCAAAGGAGAAAACATATGAGAATTTTAAATCATGACATGCAAAGATTTTTGACTTATACAAATTTTGAAATTGACATTGATAATGAAAAGGAAGATATTTTAAAAAAATGTATTAATAGAGCGTATAGGGATTTGTCAAGAAGAATACCTTATAAATACTCACTTTCGATGATAAAGAATATGAAAAAAGAAGATGCAAAGATTTTTAATAATAAAAAGGAAGAGTTTAAAAATAGTGTATATGAACTATTTAAAGAAAATATAAATTCAATCACAGAACCTATAGAATTGATTGAGTTAATTAAACAAAAAGCTGATGAACAAGATATATGGACAAATGAAAAAGGATTTACATATGGTCTTTCTCAAAAATGGGTAAATATGACGTTGAAATATTTATTGATGTTTGATGAATGCCCTATCAGTAAGGAAAAATTAGATGTTCCGGTGGATAGTTATATTATCAAAGTAGCAAATGCTTCTGAAGAAAAAAATAAACTGGGCTTGGATTTAAATTATTGTAAGTCAGTTAAATGGAGTACATGGAATGACATTACGGAATATACTATTTTCCAAGACAAGATAAGAAAGAAAACAGAAGAGAAAAATTACGAAACAAAGATTGATTGGGAATATCATGCATGGTTAGAGCAGGCGAAAGAAAATAAATAGAGAATAAAATTGTGATATGAAATTTAAGTCAGAAAAAATTCTTACATCAGTTGTAGGTAAAGAAAAGGTGATTTATATTCCGGAAGGTTTTACACATATAGATGAATATGTATTTGCTGAAAATTCAAACGTAGAAAAAGTAGTTATGCCAAAAACTATGAGAAAAATTGGAAGAGAGGCTTTTGCTGATTGTGATAATTTGAAAACAATAATTTTTAACCATGGAATAGAACAAATAGGTGAGGGAGCGTTTGATGGATGTGGTAACATAAATAAAATTAGAATACCTGGAACTATAAAAGAAATCGAGGACTATGCATTTGAGGGATGTCGTAAGCTTGATAATGTTATGAATGATTTGATGTTAAAGATAAAATAAAATTTCATAGGACAAATTTGTCTCATCAGTTTTGCTATTCTTCTTATAAAGATTTTGTATGAACTATTTATAAAATCGAACTTACTATAGGAGGGAAAAGATGGGACTAAAAATTGACACAAATACGAGGCGCACAGACTATTTCAATTTAGATATGTTGCTTTCGGAGTTACCATTAAAACTAGAAATGTTGGGGTGCTCAAAAGAAGCTTATGATGAAATGGAACAGTTATATTACGTAAGTTTTACACCTAAAGAGGAAAGGCAATATAAAAACGAAAGTTTTGCTATATGTATTTTGAAAGATTTTTGCAGATTGGAAACACCAATTTTAGAGAGATATATCAAATTACTAGTTTTTTTAGATGATGATGATAGTCTGTTTGATTGGGACAAAGAAATTTTAAAGGAAGAATTGAACAGGATAAAAAAAGTAATCAGTTTGGAAGGTGAGTATGATGGAATGTATGTAACTGAAGATGGGCAAATATATAATCAAATGTATAAGGCATTAGAACATGCAAAGGAGAATCCACTTATGTATACTTGTTACGAAATACATAAGAAAAAAGAGTGGTCAAAAAAGGATGAGTGTATATTTTGGTATAATAGATCTTGCCAATTAGTAGGTTATGAATTATTTGAAAACGAAGGAATAAATGAAGAAATTAATGAAGAAATTAATGAAGAATTTTGGAAGTGTAAAAATTAGAATTAGAAATAGTTTTATCGGAAAAGAATATAGCTTATTCACAGGAATAAAGTGTACACACATAAAGAAAGAGAGGAAGTTTTTATGCACACAAAGGAAGATATTGTTAAAATATCAGAAGAAAATCTTGATATTGCAAGAAATGAATTGATTCAAGCAATTGAATTTAATAATGACTTTTTGCTAGATGAATGTGAAGATTTAAATGATGTAAATGAGTTACTAAATATCGATGATCTTGTATTTAATGATAAATATGATCATGTACTATATGACAATGCAGAGTCAAAGATTTACTTTAATAGAATATTACGAAAAATATTAAAAGGTAATTCATCAAAGCATGCACTTAAACAACAATATGAAGCAGTTATAAAATTTATCAGAAGAGAAAAAAGAAAATCCAAAGAAATTATTCAAAACGAAACAGAATTTATTGAGGAATGTAATGCATTGATTAGTTTAATTGACGAATTGAGAGGAAAAAATGTTAAAAGGTAGAATGATTTATTTGGATGTAGTAAATCCTAGTTGCTGTTAGAATTAGAAAAAACACAGGCGTTTTAAAATTGATTCGCCTGTGGTTTTTTACTGTAAAAAAGAATTTATAATAATATTCTATAAAAAAATTTTCCATAATAAACATTGAAATATAATTTAATTTTGTCCTTTACTAAATTAACAAATACTTTATGAGTTTTTAAACCATTATCCAGTTCAGGATGAGAAACAAAACAGGTAAGAAGAAAACAAATATAAGCTTGACTTTTTGTTAAACAAAAAATATAATAGCAACATAGGAGGTATGCATATGTCAAAGATGGGAAGACCAAAATCAGACAATAACAAAGATAAAATTGTTGCTGTAAGGCTTACTGATGATGAGCACAAAAGACTTACTATGTATGCCGAAAGACATTCACTAAATATGTC
>NZ_QTVG01000007.1:26431-26705 GCF_003460505.1 Eubacterium sp. AF36-5BH | reverse complement strand
GCACAAAAGACTTACTATGTATGCCGAAAGACATTCACTAAATATGTCCGACGTTCTGAAAAGTGGGTTATACAAGATACTTGAAAACCAGGAAGAAGATGAACAATAAATATAGACAAATTTAGTTAAAGAAGTTTAGGTGGCTACCAATTGGCTACCACTTAAGCGATTAATCACAACAATACAAATAAATGTAAACAAATTCGATTATATAAATTGCCGATTTTAAAGTGATTACAGTGCGTAATACGTCAGGAAAATCGGAGTTTGAATA
>NZ_QTVG01000007.1:0-26421 GCF_003460505.1 Eubacterium sp. AF36-5BH | reverse complement strand
TTTTAAAGTGATTACAGTGCGTAATACGTCAGGAAAATCGGAGTTTGAATAGACACAAAAATCCCACAAAGCCTTTATTTATGGGCATTGTGAGAGGTAGTGATTATATCGTGGCAACGATATGGCAACACTAAAACAATTTACCCATATGTATAAATGAAAAAACCTTACTGATTTTGAGGAGTCAGTAAGGTTTTTTTATGCTCTTTTATAAATCAATTAGTTTATGATATCCGTGAGTATTAGCCGGATAGTTGTATCTCCAATTATCGTATTCTTTCTTGGAGATTTCTCCGGCATCAAGCTTGGACTTCATCTTTGCCCAGGACTTTGCCTCATGACCTAAAGCGTCGTGGATGGCACCTAAGTCAAGGGTAACATGACTTCCTTCCTGTCTGACGGATATACCATAAATATCTTCAAGAGTGAACAGAAGCTGCATAATTCCCACATGAGTATCAATGTCAGGAACATTAATGGCCGCAGGAGAAACTTCCAAAATGGAAGAAAGAGTTTCAATCAAATCGTCCTTGGGAACACGTTTCTCTGCTTCATATTGAGCCATGCGGATATCAGCAGTACTTTCCTTAAAACCTAACTGAACTCCCAATTCCTTTTGAGTTAAACCTTTACGCTTGCGAAAAGTTCTAATTCTTTCACCAATTGCCATAACAAACCTCCAAATTAACATAAAAATTCCCAATGTGGGATAACTTAAACAAATTCGCTATGGTCAGTATAACATAGGTAAAAATGTATATCAAGAAAAACTTAAACAAAAAAAGTTAATTCTTCTATTGACTTAAACTAAAAAGTTTAATATAATGCACATTATCTTAAACAAATATGTTTAAGAAATATAATACAGGAGGAAAAAAACATGGAAAAGAACTTTATGACAGTCGACGATGTTGCCGAAGAACTTTCTGTTTCAAAGTCCAAGGCTTACAAGATTGTAAGACAGCTTAATAAGGAACTGGAAGAAAAAGGCATCATCACGGTAGCAGGACGTGTCTGTACTTCTTATTTCAGAAAAAAAGTAATGTACAGCGGTGATTAGAAAATATTTATTAAAGGAAGGTGATGAACATGAGCGTTTATTCTTACATGGCAAATAATAAGAAAAAATGGAGAGCTGTTTATCGCTATACTGACTTTACCGGAAAAAGAAGACAGACACAGAAAAGAGGCTTCAATACAAAAAGAGAAGCGGAGTTTTGGCTTGAAAATAAGAAGAAAGCCGAAAACGGACAATTGAATATGACATTTGGAAGTTTTTATGAAATCTACGAAAGGGACAAGAAGGCAAGGGTAAAGGAAACCACCTTTGAGACAAAATCATATGTGGCAAGAGATAAAATCCTTCCTTACTTTAAGGACAGAAGAATGGATGAGATTAAACCAAAGGATGTAATGGAGTGGCAGAATGAACTGCTTAATTACAGGGATGAAAAGGGAGAGCCTTATTCATCAGGTTACTTAAGAACAATTCACGCACAGCTTAGCGCAATATTTAATTTTGCAAAAAGATATTATGGGCTATCCACAAATCCTGCAGCAATAGTTGGAACAATGAAAAATGACGTTGAAAAGGAAGTGGAAATCTGGACAAAGGAAGAATACCTGAAGTTTTCGGAAGCAGTCATGGACAAGCCATTATCGTTTTATGCATTTGAAGTATTGTATTGGACAGGTGTTAGGGAAGGAGAACTACTGGCACTTACTCCGGCAGACTTTGATTTTGAAAATAACACAATGAGAATCAACAAGAATTATCAGAAGGTAAAGGGGCGTGAAATCATTACTTCTCCAAAGACAAAAAAGAGTAACAGGGTGGTGAAGATTCCACAGTTTCTGGCAGATGAGATTAAGGATTACATGAAATGCTTTTATGACCTGAAGCCTGACCAGAGACTTTTCTTTAAGTCAAAAGGGTATCTTGGACACGAAATCACAAGAGGCTCCAAGAAGGCAGGAATTAAGAGAATCAACATACACGCCCTTAGACATTCACACATTTCACTGCTTATGGACAGAGGATTTTCAGCACTTGACATAGCTGAAAGGGTAGGGCATGAAGCAATCAGCATTACTTACAAATATGCTCACATGTATCCAAACAAGCAGGATGAAATGGCAAGAAAACTTGAAGAGGAAAGGAGTCAGGAATAATGGAAAAATCATTGGACAGTCACGGTCGTTGGAGAAAGAAGATAGTAGCCTTCAGGGTTTCTGAGGAAGAGGCAAGGATCATTGATGACAGGGTTGCCCTGTCAGGACTGACAAAGCAGGAATACATTATCCGCAGGCTGTGTGAAAAGGAAATTGTGGTAAATGGAAATCCAAAGGTTTACATTGCCTTAAAAAACAGACTTAATGACGTGTACGAGGAGTTAAAAAGAATTACAGGTGCAGGTGAGGTTGATGATGTTTTGTTAGAGGTAATTGAACTAATCGGCATTACCATGAACGGAATGAAGGAGGATAAGAATAATGAATAATAAAACAACAGTGACTACCCTTAATGTATCTGTTGGAGCAGATAACGGGCAGTCACCAAGTGTTACCAAACACAGTAACAGTATAACAGATAATAATTGTGTCCGCAATTTGCAATCCACCGGTACCCCGGTGGGTGAAAATCTGGAAACAGTATCAATGGAAGAACTTTATGACACGGTATATCCCATTAAGAAGCCCTTGGTTGAGGATTTGATTTACAACGGAGTGTATCTGTTTGTCGGTGCACCAAAGGTTGGAAAGTCGTTCTTAATGGCTGAAATAGGTTTCTGTGTAAGTGCAGGAATTGACCTTTGGGGGCATAAGACCAATCAGGGAACAGTGCTGTATCTGGCACTAGAAGATGATTATGCAAGACTTCAACAGAGACTTTCAAGAATGTTTGGAATTGATGTGGCAGAGCATTTTTACTTCGCCACACGTTCCAAAAATCTCAATGAAGGTCTGGAAGAACAGCTTAAAGAGTTTCTTGTGGCGCATGCTGATACAAGACTTGTAATAATTGACACACTTCAGAAAATCAAGGAAATAAGTGGAGATAAATTCAGTTACGCAAACGATTATGACATCATTACAAAGCTAAAACACTTTGCTGATGAACATAACATTTGCATTCTGGTGGTTCATCACACAAGAAAGATGGATTCATCAGATGCCTTTGAAATGATATCGGGAACAAACGGACTGCTTGGTGCAGCTGACGGAGCTTTCATCATGCAGAAGGAAAAAAGAACTGACCTAAAGGCTACCGTTGACATAACAGGAAGAGACCAACAGGACCAGAAACTTTATCTTAAGTTTGACCCCAAGTTGTGTTTGTGGAAATTTGAAAAGGCTGAAACAGAGCTGTGGAAAGAGCCGGAAGACAAAGTACTTTCTGCTGTTAATACATATCTGATGGAAGCAGGATGTTTTCAGGGAACAGCAAGTGAACTGATGGACAAGATACCGGAGATTAATTTAGTTCCGAATCAGCTGACCAGACAGTTAAACATTAAGGCAGGAAGGCTGTATGAGGATTATGGCATCAGGTATGACAATAAGCGTTGTCACGATGGCAGAATCATAACATTGGAATATGAAAAAGAGTAAAGCGTGACGATGGTGTCGATGGTGTCGATGGTGACGATGTTTTATGGTACGTAAATCATCGTCACAACCGTCACGCATCGACACGGAACAAGATTGATTACAAAACAGTGAGGTTTGAAAATGAGCAAAAACAGAATGATAAGCAATGAATTAATGATGGCTTTGATTAAGTATCATGTATTAGACATAAAAAATAATGAAGAAATTAATAATCTTATAATTTCTGAATTGGAAGAAAAACTAAGCAAGATGTCAAGGCACGAGGATTACACAAAAAGTAAAATGGCACCTACAAAAGAAGAGAGGGAAGAGTACAGACAGAAATATCTTGAAGCCGTTGGAATGCACTGGGACTTTAGATGGTAGTAACAGCTTGCAACATAATTAGATTTCCCGTTGATAATATCAATACCTGCAAGTGACACTTGCAGGTTAAAGAATAATCAGGGAGAACCAAAAAGGATTGGTTACAGTTAAAAGTTAGTGACATCATGTCACTAAGAACCGCGGGACCCGGAGTCCCGAGGTTAAACATAATATAGCTGCCATTACAATTACAGCAACCACTAAATGCCATTTGACAGGTTATGAGTAAAGCATTGATAGCAGCTATATAAGCCCTCGGCAGAGCCCCCGCAGTTGTGTCTATGACAGAACTGCTAGGGGGTTATCAATTATGGCAGAGCCAAATTGATAAGAACCACCCGTTTTCAATATGCCTAGGGCAGACAACTAAAGACTAACAACGTGCAGGTGTCACCGCACGTATCAAAACAATAAAAGAAAAAAGGAGTGAGATTATGGCAGGATTATCATATTCAGCGCACCTGAGTCAGAAGAACAGTGCCATTAACAGCAAGGCAAAACTCTCAGGTGTTGCAAAGCACAATTTACGAAAGTACCGCTCCTTGGAATACGATAAGGAGAACATTGTAATTTTATGGGGTACGGATAAATTAGTGCAGGATGTAAAAAAAGTATATAAGGAACAGTTTGACGAAGCAGTCAGGGAATATAACAAAAAGCAGACAAGGGATGACAGAAAGATTGATGATTATTTTGAAAAGACAGCAAAGTCAAACAAGGACATGGCAGTGGAACTTATTTTTCAGATAGGAGACAAGGAGTTCTGGGATAAGAATCCTGACAAGCGAAGAAGGATGGATGTTGCATTTAAGGAAATGCTTAATATGTTACAGAAGGAAGCACCAAATCTTGTTGTGGCAAATGCAGTAATACATTATGATGAGGCAAGCCCACACATGCACGTGGTGGCAGTTCCCGTAGCTGACGGATTTAAAAAGGGAATGTCAAGGCAAGTGTCAAAGAGAAAGGTATGCACAAAGGAATTTCTTGAAAAAGTACTGCAGGGCAGAATAAGAGAATATGCAGAGGACAGGTCATTCACATGGATTGGAGAGTTCCTGAAAGGAAAAGAAAAGGGCAGAAATAATGATTTACAAGTTGCAGAATATAAAACTCTGGCAGAAACAAAAAAAGCAAATCAGTTAGCCAGGGAAAATGCTGAATCTGAACAGGAACTTAAGGAAACGATGATTAAGCAGATAGCGGCTGAAAAAGAATTAGCAGACATGTATGAGGAATTAAAAATAGTTGAAAATGTGGCTGACTTAGGAAAAAATGTGAAAAAACTTGAAACCATGATTAGAAAAGGACCGGACAATCCAAAGGAAATCATGTCTGCCAAGAATTATCGGGAAAGGATTGTCATTCCATTTATAGATAAAATGTATGATGCATTTAAAAATGTGGTTAAATTTGCAAAGGGATGTTTTGCGCAACTTAAGGAACTGACAGAAAAATATAATGAACAACTTGAAGTAAATGAAATGCTAAGGAAACAAAATAGCAGACTAAGAGAAAGCATTGATGAGCAGGAAAAAGAGATTGACGGACTGTATAATGACAGGAAAAAACTTGGATATTTTAAGAAATTCCTGAAGAGGGGGGATTACAATAAGGTAATTGAAATGGGTGAGGAAAATTATAAGAGAAATGTTAGAAGCAGGTAACGTATGTGATAGTATAAAAATATATAGTTAGATATCAGACACAAAAATTAGTATAACCAATACTATGTACTAAAAAGAATCAATCATATTGTAATATGATTGATTCTTAAGTTAGTTAAGTATAAAGATTTATTTTTTTGTTTTTCGTTGCTTAACGACAATATCGTCTCCGATTGCTTTTTTAGCAGTGAAATTTCCTACGTGGTCATCAAAAAATAAATCTTTTTCCCATACTTCTCCAGTTGTAATAGAGTAAATAGGGTATATTTTTATTGTTACAGGATATTTGTAAGTATTACTCCAACTTATACTAAATTTATTTGTTTTGGTAACGTTGTATCCCAACTGTGCGTTTAATATTTTTGATGTAACTCCACCAGATGCAGAAAATGTGTTACTTATGCTAACGCTTTCTGAAATTTTTACTTTTCCAGCAGGTCTTTTATATTGTCTTAAGACATTACTTTTATCTGTTTTTCTAGTTACTTTTTTGTTTTTTATACAATAATCATCACCAAAATATAATGTTTGTATCATAGCATTTTCGTTAGGAACATCGATATGTCTGTATATTTCTATTACATCTGGATCGTATTTCAATCCCATTGATTCTTGGTATTCTTTTATTTCCTGTTTATTTGTAATATGTATAGTTCCTTCCTGGAAAAATTAATTTGTTTTTGTAGCTATTTCAGCATTTCTAACTTTGTCATAAGTCAAATTATCTCCAAATGTAGCTGCGGATGAATTAATAGAAATACATAATGTAGTAATCATACAAATTGTAATTAAGCTTAATAATTTCTTCATAGTGTTTTACCTCCTGTTATTTGTTATCAATCTTTAATTTCCCGAGAGAATAAAAGTATTGCACACGCGATATAAATAATTGATATAACGATTTCTAAAAAATTCAGTGAAACAAAAGGTTTTGTATTTATTTCATATAATGATTTTATGCAAAATATCATAATCATTGCATATCCAATTAAGGTTAATAAGATATTTTTCTTGGATTTATTTTTCTTTTTAACAATAAAAAAAGAAAAAAATGTAAATGATAACATAAACAAAAGCAATGCTATATTAACAATTCCATACAAATTATAATAATCGATGAACCCTATAAAACCTGTATACCAGGTTCCAGATTCTGCCTGTCTGGCAATGGGAGTTGGAAAAAATGTTGATATTAATTTTATTAGTATAAGGAAAATGATCGAAACAGTCATTCCAGATCCAGGCAATATGAATTTGAGATGCCTTTTGATTGCAGTGGATTTTGTGCCTACATTTTTATTATTTGCAATCTTATTGTGTTCGTTACTAAACTCCTCCTCAAATTGGTCTTCCTTATCATCATTCATAAGATAATCTAAAGAGCAATCAAAAAAATTGCTTATCTTTACTAAATTATTAATATCCGGTAGGGTTCCCAGTTCCCATTTTGAGATGGCTTGTCTGGATACACATAACTCAGAAGCTAGTTGCTCTTGCGACAAGTTATTATCCTTTCTTAATTTTTGCAATTTACTAGAAAACGTCATTATTTATATCTCCTCTCCTTCTTGTTTTTTGTATAGTACAATAACTCAAGCTACCAAATTGCTTAAAAAGTGAGCACCCCCTATCTCGCAATCTATAAATTTTGATATGAGTAAATGTACTGTTACAAATTTTAGTGAAAAAATGAAAATCCTCAACCATTTAAAGTTGGAATTTGCGCAACTCACAGTAGCATCTTGCCTATTTTAGGCGTTTCTCTTGTATTTTTCGTATGTAAATTCTATACATTTGCAATTTATAATATCATAAATATTAGGAGAGATTCAAATTATTTTGAAGCATTTACCTTCGAGAGTATCTATTAATTTTTTATCTGAAGTGTAAAAAATTAAAAATATTTTGCAAGGATTTCTGTACGTTGTAAAACAAGAGAAGATAGAGAAAGTAAGAAAGTATATTGATTAGTGGCAAAAAATAAACCAAATTGAAGATAATAAAAATAACTTAATGAAATAAGAGATAACTTATGTTATAATACCCTCGTGGCAACACTATGGCAACACGAAATCAGAAGGATAATACAAATAATATAATATAGGTAAGTTAACAGATAAAAACACACAAAACTTAAACAAACATGTTTAAGTCGAACCCGGTACAAGCCGAGTTTGAGTAGCCGAACATATGTTCAAATACTCCGATAAATAAAGGCTTTGAGACATATAGGCTTTAAAACGTGAAGTCAATATGCAGTAAAGCCCCATAAATAAAGGATTCTTTAAAACTAAGACAGTTTTAAGGAGTCCTTTTTTAGTGCAAACAGCTAGGAAAAATGGGCATCCTGGCTGTTTTTTTTGCAAAAATAGTAAGCATTTTATGCCGCCGGAGAATTGATTAGCAAGTTTGAATGGAGGAAATAAAGATGTTTACATTACCCACAATAGATACAGTTGGTACAGGAATAAGAATCATGGATTTAAGAAAGAAAGCAGGATTACCTGTCAAAGATTTACAGATGATGCTTGGATTTGCAACTCCAAATGCAATATACAAATGGCAGAATGGTGCTGCAATGCCAACACTGGATAATTTGATCGTGTTGGCAGCAATATTTAACGTACCTATTGACGACATTATCGTTATTGATAATAAAACGAACATGCAAATAGGTGCATGAAAAAATGCAGACTCAGATAAATGAGTCTGTGCAAGGTCCCCTAGTCTAAAGGTTAGGACGCAGCCCTTTCAAGGCTGAGATGCTCGGTTCGAGTCCGGCGGAGATCATTATGGCTCCTTCGTCTAAAAGGTTAGGACGACAGTCTCTCAAGCTGTAAATGTTGAGTTCGAATATCAAAGGAGTCATTTTATGGGTAGATCGCATAGTGGCAATTGCAGCGGACTGTAAATCCACCGACTTCGGTCTACGTTGGTTCGAGTCCAACCCTGCCCACTTTTGCACATATAGCCAAGTTGGAAAGACAACAGACTGCAACTCTGTGAGGCGTAGGTTCGAATCCTACTATGTGCTTATTGCCCTTTAGTTTATTTGGTAGAACGCCAGATTCTGACTCTGGTGGAGCGGGTTCAAGTCCTGCAGGGGCAGTTGATTGTCTCTTAGTTTATTTGGTATAACATCAGATTTTGACTCTGAAGGGTAGGTTCAAATCCTGCAGAGGCAGTTATATCAAATGGGAGATGGCTCCCATTTGATATAAGCTCCGTGAGGATTGCAGAAATGCACATTTCGCAGCAAGAACGCTGAAGCGTTCTTGAATTTTGGAAAGATGGCCCAATGGTAAGGCAGCACATTGCTAATGTGTCGTACAGAAATGTATTGGGGGTTCGAGCCCCTCTCTTTCCGTTGCTACTAAAAAAGAAAAATATATTTAGATTTTGCAGAGTCAGACGGATTGTTTGGCTCCTTTTTGTTGTCATCATGACAGCAAAAAAGCTATTTTTAGTATGTGAATAAAAGCCCATAATAACGTTTGTTATAATAAATTATATATGGTAAAACCATACATGATTTAAGACATATGATTTCACCATATTTTATGTATGGAAATTTGGGGGTATCGCTTCTTGAAAAAAAGATGTAGTATGAAGATAAGCCGATAATAAATAAACAGGAGAAAGCGATGTTTAAGGTTGAAGATAATAAGAAAAAGACAGGAAAATATCTGAAAAAATTAATATTAGATAAGTATAAATCTCAGAGACAATTTTGCAAGGCGTTTCTTGAGATGCGCGATGGTAAAGTAGATGAAGCATTACTAGAAAAATTCACCACTAAAATATCTGCAATAACAAGAGGAGAGGGAACAGTTCAGACTTATGATCTCCCAATATTCTGTGAACTTCTAGACGTGTCCTGTGAACAGATTCTTAGTGCCGGTAAATGTTATAAGCCGGTAAAAAGTCATATTACAAATTATGAAGTGGCATTCTCAAAGGATAAAAAAGTCTGGGAATCATATATGAACCGAGAGGATAAACTGTTTTTAAATTATGATGAATATGGTAAATCTGTGGTTGATTATGCTCTCGAATTTCATAACTATGATTTCATTAAGTATCTGATGAAAACAGGGCATCTTAATTTTGTGGATAATAGTAAGTGGGAGAGAGAATTTACTTTTGGTCTGTCGACTGACATTAAAAGACGAGAGATTGGATATAACGATATTTGGCCGATAGCACACAGATTAGGAGTACCTGAAAGTTTAGTATATGAAGAACGATTAAGGACAAAAGCTATAACTTTAGCTATTGAAAATCATGATTATGAATGTTTGGAAGAATTAAAGGCAAGAATCAATCCAGCAATATATAACTTAACTATATTCGATAACCGTGGGGAGTGGTTAGAAGAGCAAAGGGATGATGAGTTGATTGAAACAATAGCAAATGCGGATGAAAAAATAATTGACTATTATACAGAAGAATTCGTAATTGAGGACATTAATAAAAGAGAACACACTTTTATGTTTCCGTATTTGAATAGAGTTGTTGCAATTATGATTAAAAATAAAAATCCAATGGTTGGAAGTGTATTAGATAAAGCTATTAAGCATAACAGGGATGCTTTGGAGCAATTGAAACAGCAATTAGACGAATATACAGATATTCTTTATCGAGAAAGAACGGCTATGTTTAACGATAAGGATGACGATGAGTTAATCAAAGAATATAAAGAACAACGTCATCGTGAGGCTGAGTATTGGGCTAAGCAGGGATTATATTATAAAGAAGATGATGGAATGCTTTCTTATCATTACAGTCCGGATAAAAGAAAATTTGAAGGAATGCTAACTAATATTATCTCGGTGGGTTGTAAATCAAAGGACACTGAAATTGCTGAAAAGATAAACGAATTAAATGGATTGGTAAAAAATATTATTGAATTAGGTAAACATGAATAGGAAAAACGAGCGCAGGAGGTGGAACGGCATGAGTATTTTTGATTTAGAAGATGGCGATTTTATCTTTGGAAGCGGAGATACTGGATTTGATTCAGATGGTCATATGATGAGCAGAATGTCTGATAATATGGCTCTTGATCTGGACACAGGAGAAATACATATGGTGTCAGGCTGGGATGATGACGATGAATATGATTGGTAAAAGAAAACTAACGTATGGTTAGGGAGTCAAGATTTAATGTCTTGGCTCCTTTTTTATTGCCATTGTGACAATGCAAAACTTGTCCCTCCTACCCCACAAAAACAGCCAAACTTGTCCGTGCCACTTTTAGGAGAATTCGTAAAAGCGTGTTATCATAGTTGTATCAGAACCGGAGCTGATAAAATCAAAAAAGAAAAATATTAAACGCCAAGAAATGACTCAGACGTGAGTCATACTCTTGGCGTTTTTGCGTGATAAGCCATCACGCGACATAGACATGAGTAGGCTAGCATACGGAATGTCTATGGCATGTGATGGTCAACAGACACCGAAATGTAGCGAAGCGGAATTGAGGTTGCTGTTGGAAAGCGAAGCTTTCTTATCAGAAAAAGAATTTGTTAGGAGGACACATTTTATGAATTACGAAGAATTTAAAGAGAGAGTTCAGAACGAATTCAAAGATAATCTCGGTGAAGGAAGAGAATATTAGACCTTAAGAAATTTACACAGGATATGATTGTAAGCAACGGGAAAGATGGAATTTTCAAGATTTAACTATGTTAGAGGAGAGAAAATTGAAGAACAGATTTAAGATTGGAGACCACGTGTATATAGTTGAATGTGGGCTGTATGCAAAAGAGGTGGTAATCGTCGGTATAGCCGGGGGATTTTATCAGATTTGTTTTACTGATAGACAAGGTTCTCTCAGACTTAAAGAGTCCAAGCTGTATGCGACGAAAGAAGAAGCAGAGTCCGTGTGGAGTTCCCACCGGGCCGCAACACAGAAGAAAATTACACAAGAGAGAAAAGGATTTCATTCTCCTTATGCTTATGAATGGTAATTACGCAAAGTTCCGTGTGATGATTGCCAGTCAAGAATCATAGCTATAAGAACGAATTAATTGTCAGAAATATTGTATAGTATTTCTGACATATAGAAAAGTAAATAGGTCCACCTGATAAGGGCATGCAGTTACCTTTGGTTTCTTGGTAACTGTAGGAGCACCAGAGACGCAGGGGAAAAATCAGTCAGAAGTTATTAACTTACTGGTTTTCCCTTAGCGTCTCTTTTTTGATGCACAAACCTGCCGGTAATATTTGTGCTTGCACAAAATATTACTTGGCGGGTGCAAGGACAGTGAGAAACTTTGTTTCGAACTGTATTTGAAGGACTTGTTCCTTCAAATGGAACCAACTCTGTATTTTCGTTATCAGGTGCAGAACATATGACCTTTCTGGTCTTTCCCAGAAAAGATTAAGTTATGTTATATTACGATGTTAAAGAAAGTGGAAAGAGAATGAAGGAATTAAGAAGAGCGTGTGGACACACGCAGGAGACAATGTCAGAGGCACTTGGTATCAGTCTTGATGGTTACAAGCAGATTGAGAGAGGCAGAAACGGAGCAAGTATTGATACATTGCTTATGATTGCAGAAGAGCTTAACACAACTGTCGATTATCTTATTACCGGTAGAAATTGCGTAGTAGTAGAAGCTGAAAACAAAGATGAATAGGGGGGAGTACCACTCCCTCTTAATCAACTTAAAGTTGGGTTAAGATAAAGGAGGTTCAAGAAAGAACTCACCGCCTTTCAAAAGCGTGTGAGAAGTTTCTACTATATCAGACATGGTAAATCCGGAAATTTGCTATGAGCCAGTTGCAGTAATGCACTGTGAATCTGAAATAGTTTGCAATACCGGAAGGCATATTGGTTGCCTTTGCATATACTGATGACGGTCAGAGGAAAGAAACGTTTGGATTGACTTTTGGCGTTGTTTAATCAATCTTAAATGCACCAGACGTGGTGCAGCATGCATTAAGGATATTACAGGAGAGTACATTATGGATAAGAAATTTGAGATTGGAAATAAGATTAGAGAAATAAGAATTAAGAAGAATATATCAGTTTTTGAGCTGGCATATAGAACAAAAACAAGTCAGTCGCATATTTATCAGATAGAGGGTGGCGCACAAAACATGAGCATAGAGCTACTATTTAAAATTGCAGATACACTGGAAACAGACCCTAATACAATATTGGGAGTAAAAAACACTGTGGCTTCTGTAGATGAAGCATTGAATGAATTGCCATTCGAAATGAAGTCAAAACTTTCAGTATTATTTGGAGCAATGATAAATCAGATAAAAGAGCAGGAAACAACTAATTAGACAAATAGACGGTATGCGTTGATTATCGTTCGTCAATTCATATCATATTTGAATAGATTCTTCCTATTTATTTCTCAGAGGACCTTCAGGTGTAGACCTGGAGGTCTTTTGTATGCTGTAAAATTATCCTTCATTGCAATAATGTATAAAATTGATTATATATTATTTGCAATATATGGTAAAATAAGCATATTAAGTATATGAATTATAAACGGAAGCATAAATAAGAGGAGATTTAACATTGAATACTAAAACAGATAAAGCAAAACTAAAGGAATTTTTACTTAACGTGCATGAAAAACATGTTATTGAATTAAAGAAGGCAGCAGAGTTACCAAAAGCATTTTGGGAGACATATTCTTCTTTCTGTAACACATGCGGAGGAATGATAATACTGGGAGTTGAAGAGGCAAAACCGAAAAATATTATTTGTGGTGTTAAGAATGTTGAAAAGACTTTAACAAGTTTATGGGACCAACTTTCCAATACAAATAAGGTAAGTTACAGAAATATAAATAATGATGATGTGAATACATATGATATAGATGGGAATATTGTAATTATAATAAATGTAAAAGAAGTTCCGGAAATGGTGAAGCCTGTGTATATAGATAATAAAATAGAAAATTCGTGGATACGAACCGGTGATGGAGACAGAAAGGTTACTAAAGAAGAATTAGCTAGCCTAATAAGAAATGCTCAACCATGTCAGGATAGTTTGGCAGCTGAACGGTTTACAATGGATGACTTGGATTATGATTCTATAATTTCATACAAAGAAAAAGTTCATAAAAGATATCCAAAGAAGAGATATAACGAAATGAATAACGAGAAATTTCTGACTGAAATTGGAGCTTGTTTCGTTGACAGAAATACAAATGAGTTAAAGATAAAAAAGGGAACGGTTTTGTTTTTGGGAAAATGTAATTCGATAAAAGAATTATATCCTCGATATCATGTGGATTTTTTTAACAGACGTGGAAATAATCCCAGATGGATTGACAGAGTAACTGATGATGAGCCTAGTGACTATGAAATGAATCTATACAATTTTTATTCAATTGTATATGAAAAAATGAAAATGTTGTTGCAGGAATCATTTAGTTTAGATAACGAGCAACTAAGAATTCCAATATCTGATTTTGATGAAACGTTAAGAGAGTGTTTAGTTAACTGCATTGCACATGCAGATTATATTCAAGGATATCCGTCAACAAAAGTTGATGCGTATGATGGTTGGTTTAGTTTTATCAATCCGGGAAAAATGTTGGTTTCAACAAAGCAATTCGCAATAGGTGGAGATTCAAGACCAAGAAATGAAGTTATAATGAAGTTACTTAGACTTTTAGGAGCATCTGAAAGACAAGGATTTGGAGGACCTCTAATATATAAAAATGCAAAGAAAAATGATTTCAGAATGCCAGAAATAACAACTAATATAGAACGTACGGAATTAAAGGTTTGGAATTTGGATTTAGTGGATTCATATCCGAATTTGACGGAAGATCAAAAGAACGTATATCGCATTATAGTCAAAAGTGCGAAACCTCAATCTGTGAATAAAATAAAGGAAACTTTAGGAATGACGGAATACAATGTAAGAAAATGCATTCAGAGCTTAGAAAGTGAAAACTTAGTTAGAAAGATTGGTAATGGTTCGTCAACAAGATATATAGTTGAGATGGAAAGTGTAGAATATTTAACACAATTACAGATGGCTATGGATACTATTAAAAAAGTATTTCGTTAAAAATCTCGTGTAAATCTTGTGAAAAAATATAAAAAATGGCCAGAATTCCTTTATAATAAAGGAAATTTGTCTCGTGATAATCTCGTGATAATCTCGTGATTATAATTTATGGAGAGATTGAAAAGTTTGCTAAACATGTATGAATATTGTGATAATGCATGGTTGAGGTTCGCGATAATTATACATAAGCAGATTTTAGAAAAGATGGATATAAATGTAGGATATAGCACAGAATAGGTTGCAAATAAAATAGGATTAAATGAACCGAGAACAAGATAGTTATTGAATAAATTAGTAGATATGGAACTAATTAGTTTGTGAGAAAATTACAAAGAAAGTATTATAGAGAATAAATATATTTTAATTATATACGATAATTATTTGTTTACAAAAGCATAGGTATTAAATATGGATAATGAAGAATATAAAGAAGATATACAGAAATTGTCTGTAGAGGCAATATATAATAAATATATTATTAGTGGTGATATATGGTATTTTAGAAACAAATATGGATATAATTGGTTTGAAGAGTATGACAGATTTAAGATGTTTATTTCAAATAAATTAGGAGTACACTATAATGATATCGCAGTAGCAGGAAGTGCAAAACTGGGTTTTAGTTTAAATCCAAAAAAAAATTTTAGGGCATTTAATGATGAATCTGATATAGATATAATTGTAATTTCGCAGAAATATTTTTACCTTTTTTGGGATTCTTATCGAAAAGATTCGTACGCTGAAATAAGAACGCCATATTTTAATAAAGTATGTTTTAGTATTTTTAGAAAATATATTATATTTGATGGATTTTCTAAGACAAATCCAGAATATTTGAAATGGCTAAAAAAAACGCAAGGTTTTGAAAAAGATTTACAATTAGATTTTGAAATTGAAAATGATATACATTATAGAATATTTGAATCGTGGGATGCTGCAAAAGATTATTATATGTCAAGCATTGCTAAAGCAAAAAAAATAATACAGGAGAAATAATATGATAATAAATGATATGATAAAATATGAGAATCAAACAATAAAGTGGATAGCCACAGAATTTAATAATGGAAATTTGTACGTTGATGATAGTTTTCAGAGAAGATATGTATGGCTAAAGAAGCATCAGATAAGATTAATAGAAACGATTTTGATGGGATATGTAATTCCAGAAATATATATTTGGAAAGTTGGAACTAATCCCGATACAGGGGACACTAAATTTAGTATTGTCGATGGACAACAGAGAATTGGAGCAATAGTGAGTTTTTTAAATGGTGATTTTAAATTGAATAAAGCATATTTGAGTGAGAAAAATGCAAATTATTCAGGAAAATATTTTTCAGAATTGACGCCAACAGAAAAAGAAAACATTTGGGGATATAGTTTATCATTAAGGAAAATTTTGCAAGACGTTAAAAGAGAAGATATTGTTAATTTGTTTCTAAGATTAAATTCAACGGATAAGTCACTTAATCCGCAGGAATTACGAAATGCAGAGTATGATGGCTTATTTATAAAAAATGCGATGGAAATTGCTCGGTTTGATTTTTGGCAGAAATATAGGGTATTTAGTGCAGACGCATTAAGAAGAATGGGTGATGTAGAATTTATAAGTAGTCTATTAATATTTTTAAGAAAAGGAATAGAATCAGAAATAACACAGTCTGGAATTAATCAGATGTACGACATGTATAATGACCAGTATGATGAAGCAGAGGAAGATAAAACAAATGTAGAATGTATACTTAATCAGATGGATAAAATAGTTGCAAAAGATGAAAGCGGAGAGTTTGCAAAATTTGTAAGGAAAAATACACATTTATATACTATTTTTATAGCTATATACAAAATATTGTTAAAATATAAAAATATGTCAGGCGAACAAATAAAAAACATTATTGAGTTTTATAGTAAATATGAAAATAGTTATGACAAAATTTCGATGGAGTATAGAGAACTATTTCAAGAAGGAACACGAGCAAAAGCAAATAGAATAAGGAGGGTGAAGATTTTAAGTGATGTAATTGAAGGCAAAATAAAGATCTAACTATAATAGTTATTAGCTAATAAAAATGATAATATAGTAAAAATTAATTTAAATTGTTCTAAGCATTCGCATATTTTTAATATTATATATCCTTAGAGTAAGGTTAAAATATATCAAGAATATACTATGGGATATTTGGAAAAAGTAGACAACAATATTCAATTGGAAAATAATAAAGTAACAGTGCAATGTATTATAGGATTAATAAGAGTAATAATTTGTAATAATAAATGTAATAATAAATCAGGTACTTCTACAAATAACCTTTGACTTATTGTTAAACATAAACTATACTATAACCAAAGGAGGTATACATATGGCAAAGATGGGAAGACCAAAATCCGACAATGCCAAGGAGCGCATTGTTGCTGTAAGACTTACAGATGACGAACACAAAAGACTTACTATGTATGCCGAAAGACATTCACTAAATATGTCCGACGTTCTGAAAAGTGGGTTATACAAGATACTTGAAAACCAGGAAGAAGATGAACAATAAATATAGACAAATTTAGTTAAAGAAGTTTAGGTGGCTACCAATTGGCTACCACTTAAGCGATTAATCACAACAATACAAGTAAATGTAAACAAATTCGATTATATAAAGTGCCGATTTTAAAGTGATTACAGTGCGTAATACGTCAGGAAAATCGGAGTTTGAATAATGCAAATTTTGCATCACAGTGCTTGTGGACTGGAGGGATTAACATGACCAGTAATTGGTATTATATGCCTTGTATACAGGAAATTGGATTCGCATACACAAAGAGTTGGACAACGGTTGTGGAACAAAGAAAGTATGTAAAAAAATACTTTAGTAATAAATCATTTAAAATTGTAAAAAAAGTAACAAAACAGCAAATGAAAAACTATATAAATAGATTTCATCCAAAAGTTGGTGATATGATATATTTTTATTCCAGTAAAAAGAAACATTATTCTCATACAGCCATAATTTCTTCGGTAACAGCAGATAAAATTAATTATGCTGCACATTCAGACAGTCGTTTTAATAAGGACCTTCGAGAACCGTTACAAGGGGATTATTACGATCATGTTGAGATATGCCACATAAAGGAGAGAGGAAGTTTGTATGAATAAAAAAAAGATAATATGTGTTACGTTATTAATAATATCAATAATAACAATAGTTATTATATATCCTGTAAGATTTTTCTATTTAGATCAAATAGGAGATATTTTTACTAAAACAATTTTGACTGAAAATTGTAATAGCAAATATATTTCTGAAGAAGATAGTAAAAAAATCCTAAATAACATATATTGGGATGATAAAAATCACATAGTAAAATCAGTAGAATGTTCATATGACAATGAAAACTGGATTAATAAACATGTTAAAGTAGCTGTTTATCTTGAAACTAGTGAAGGGAAAAAAGAAGTATATTATAAATGTTATTTCAAAATTGTTGGAGTCAATATATATATTACACAAATTGGAATTTATTTAGATGAAGAAGGGAGTGTGACAGATTTAGATTAAATTTAATTTAATCTAAAATATATAATCTACATAAATATGACTTTTGAAACGGTAATAATATACCGTTTCAAGAGTTATGACATCTGGTACATGTATGATTCAGCTAATAATGTTATCGGCTTTGAATACAGCCAGTTAAGTGAGATAAACGAAACATTAAAAAACACAAGAATCTATTATGAAAAGAACCTGCAGGGAGATGTGACAGGTCTGCTTGATGCCAGAGGAGCAGAGATTGCTTCATATACATATGATGCATGGGGAAATGTCATCACAGATACAGAAAAGAGTTTCTGTTATGAAGGATATGAGGTTCCCTTTGAGTTAAATCATGTATTGTACAGAGGATACTACTATGACAGAAGTTACACTGATACTGAAAGCGATACAAATCTTTATTATCTGCAGAGCAGATATTACGATGCAGAGGTGGGAAGATTTATAAATGCAGACAGCATATGCAATCTTGGGATTAGTGGAACAGTGTTCGGATTTAATTTATATTCGTATTGTGACAGTAACCCTGTAGTTTATCAGGATAAGACAGGTGAAGCACTAATAAATGTTGTATTTGCAGTTATATTTGGCATTGCAGGTTGGCATTTTGGTGGTTGGGTAGCATATAATGTTGTAAAAAAGAAAAATTGGAAGTATTGGGCACTTAGATCAGCTATTGCCGTTGGAGGAGCTGCAATCGGTTGGCTTGCAGGAAGTTTGCTAGCAAAAAGTGTTGCATCATATTTAAAAATGTATCCAGATGTTGTTTTTAAAATGACGGCAAAGATAGGATCAAGTTCGTTTTATTCGATAATGAAACTTTTAGGAATAAATCCATTTACCCTTTCCATGGATTCAGGCAAATTTATTGGTGTGGCAAGAGCATTAAACTCACAGAAAATAACACTTTCATATGAGTGGGCAGTTAATTTATATAAAAAAGCCACACAATTTGGATATATGATGTGACCCCAAAAAGTTAGACTTTTATTGCGTAACAGGTTTTAATATCTGTTACGCATTTTTTATGCAACCAAGAGGCTGAGTCTGTATTGGACAGGACTCAACCATCCTATTTTTTCTTTAATTCTTTTTTCATTGTAATATCTTATATATTTTTCAATTTCAGTTTTCAATTCTTCATAACTGTAATAAACAGTTCCATAGTATATTTCTTGTTTAAGCAGACCAAAGAAATTTTCCATGACTGAATTATCAAGGCAATTACCTTTTCGTGACATGCTTTGAAATATTTTCTCTTCTCTAAGTCTATGTGAATAAGCTTTCATCTGATATGCCCATCCCTGATCTGAGTGAAAGGTCCTTCGAAATGGGCAGTCAGAAGTTACCTCAATGGCTTCATTTAGTGCATTCATCACATTTGCTGCTGAAGGACGTTTATCTATTCCATAACTTATTATTTCACCATTGAACATATCCATGAATGGATCTAAATATAGCTTATGCATTGTCATTTTACCTTTAGAATCTACTTCATAGTATTTAAACTCTGTTGTATCAGTTGTAATCTTCTGATGAGGTATATGTGTATTAAATCTTCTTTTGATTCTATTAGGAGCAACCGTTCCAATTCTACCTTTGTAAGAACTATATTTACGACTCTTCCTCGTAAATGACATCACCTGAAGATTATATTTCTGCATAATGCGTTGAACCTTCTTCTTGTTCACGATATAGCCTTGATTACGGAGTTCACCACACATGCGACGGTAGCCATAATCTTTGTTACGTTTATGTATTTCATGAATCTTTTCTTCTAATTCTATATCTGGATTTTCTCTATCAAATCTTTTTTGCCAATAAATATATGTTGCCTTTGGAAAACCAACAACTGCGAGAATGTCTTTTAGTTTGAATTCTCCCCGGAGGCTTTGGACGATTCTCGCTGTTTTTTCAGAAGAGCTTCCTCCTCTAAACGCAGCCTCCTCAGTTCTTTTAAATATGCATTCTCTATTCTAAGCTTAAGAATTTCATCTTCAAGTTCTTTTACATGTTCAGTACTGGTATCAACCGGAACTGTAGTTGTATCTTGTTCAATATTTAACTTTTTGTTTGATGTACCCAATGTTTTCCTGCAACCTTTCTTATGTGGTCTCAATGCATCAGGACCGGCGATCTGGAAATCCTTTACCCACTTACAGATTTGAGAGGGATTATATATTCCTTCACGAAGAGCCAGCTCCTGATATGAGAGTTCGCTTGTTAAATATAATTCTACAACAGAAAGCTTCTTTTCAAAAGAGTATTTATCTTGTTTTCGCGAACGCATAAGTCCTTTGTCACCATGAGTTTCATAATTCCGAACCCATTTCTTAATGTTTGGCCAGGCAGGTACACCATATCGTTTGGCTAAGTATTTATAGCCACCTTCACCGCTAAGATATGCTTCAACAACCTGCTTTTTGAATTCATAACTGTATTTTGCCATAAAAATACCGACCTCCAATCGTTAGATTTTTAGGTCTAACTTTTGGGGGTCGGTACATTAGTCACATTGGAGCCTTTTTTTCTTTATAGGAAAGACCGTAGTTGGCGTTCTGGTAAATTGAAAACAGCCTTCCGGGTGGCGGGCATAGATTCCACTATATCGAATCATTTTAAAGAACATGTGGGAAATAACACTGGCAACAGAATGGAAAAAAAAATGAAGCAAAAGAAAAGCCCACCTCTCAAGATTGAGGGGCGCGGGGAGTTGAATAGGCGAAGCATGCTTTTTATTAGTGGTATCTGAATTTTAGAAAGTATATGCGGCAAACAACATTTTTGGTATACTGAAGTATATTTTAATTATTATATGGCATAAGTGATAGGGCATTTTTATGTTAGGTACAGTTAGGTTGTAGTTGAAAAGGAGGACATTATGACAAAGAAAGGAAAACTAAGAAAGGGTATCAGTATTCTACTTGCAGTATGTATGGCTCTCCCTGTGGGATTTGTTGCGAAAAGCGAAACTGTGCATGGAAAAGTGATAGATGCAGATACAACAAAAAGAGAATTATGGTCTACATCCTTTGAATCAGCAGATGGATTTAAAACTTCTACAGTAGATGATAAGAAGGGCACAGCCAATATTACAACAAATGAACTAAGCTATCAGATAAATGGAAATTTATCCGGTGAAATCGAGAGTTACTCGGGAAGTGCCGCGAAAAATGATAATGAAGTTTTGAAAAATTTGTTTGACGGAGACTCTGGAACAAAATATTTAACTGATGTAAAGCCGTCGGAAGTTATTGTAAAACTAAAGAGTCAACGGGTTATAAAATCCTATGCGATAACTTCTGCGAATGATGCTCCCGGAAGAGACCCTAAGAATTGGAGTCTTCAGGGTAGAAATTCGGATAATGAAAGCTGGGAAACCATCGACAATAAAACAAATCAGGTGTTTAATGGCAGATATAAACAAAATTATTTTGAATTGGATAACAGCAAAGCATATAGCCAGTATAGATTGCGGATTACAGCAAATAAAAATGGTGGTTCCATGACACAATTTTCAGAGTTTATTCTTGCAACAGGCAAGTGTCAGGAAGTTGGTGCTTCTATTAGCAGAATGAATAGTAATATTACTTCCGGACCGAGCGATGCATGGAATCAAAAATCCAATGTGGGTTGGACAGGAAGCCACTCTCTTGTATGCAAGGGAGTTCATGTAGGAACTGGTCATGCATATTCTTATAATGTTATTTATGACAACTTGAATATTACAGTAAGTGATAATACAAATTTAAGATATGTAATTTTTCCTTCCATGTCTAATGGAGACGAATATGACTATGAATATACACAGATGCATATGGCGGTGGATTTAAAGTTTAAGGATGGAACTTATTTAAGTGAGTTAGGTGCAATTGATCAAAATGGAAATAAGGTGGATGCACAGTCTCAGGGAGATAGTCGTACACTGGTGGCACAACAGTGGAATGAAATTTACAGCAAAATTGGTGATGTGGCAAAGGGAAAAGTCATTGAAAAGATTTTGGTTGTGTACGATATGAAAGCTCATAATGCGAGGGCTTTAGCAAAATTCCAGACATATTTTGATGACATTGAAATATATAATCAGGATTATCCGGTATATTCTCATTTATCAGATTATGTAAATATTCTAAGAGGAACGAACAATACAGGAAACTTCTCCAGAGGGTTGACAATTCCGGCAGTAACAGTGCCAAACGGATTCAACTTTTGGATTCCTGCAACCAGCGCAAGCAGTAATACGGCTTATGAATATCAGAAAACAGATGAATTTCGTTGTATGAGAATAAGCCATGAACCGTCTATATGGGTTGGTGATAGAGGAACCTGGCAATTTATGGTAAATACCAGCAAAGATTATAATACAAATGACGATTATGGATTGGGAACGTTAAAAGCAAACTTTAGTCATAATAATGAGGTAGCAAAAGCGCATTATTATAAAGTTTCTTTTGATGGCAATGGAGGCGATGCAGCAAATTCACAGATAGAGCTGACACCGACATCTCATGGCGCAGTGGTACGGTTTACTTATAATAACACGGCAAACAAGAGTGTTATCTTTGATTGTGCCAATGGTGGAAGTAGGACCGAATATAGCGGAAATACATTTAAAACATATTCTGACCATACAGGGAATGGTTCGAAGCGTATGTACATTTACGGAGAATTTAGTGAGACTCCTAAGGGAACTAAAATAAATGACAGGAAAAGTATTGCATCCTTTAATTCCAATAGAGTTACAATGAAACTTGCCACATCATACATCAGCTATGATCAGGCAAAGAAGAATTTGGAGCTTGAAATTGGGGGAGACAGTTTTGAAACGGTTTATAACAAGGCACAGTCTAAATGGGATAATCAGCTTGGAATTATCACAGATGTTAAAGGCGCAAATTATGAACAGTTAGTTACACTTTATTCTTGTATTTATCGTATGTATTGTTATCCAAATCTTATGTCAGAAAATACAGGGTCAAACAGTAATCCGGTTTGGAAATACAAGAGCCCTTACAAAGATGATAATGCAAATCCTGTGGAGGGAAAGATTTATATTAATAATGGTTTCTGGGATACATATCGTACTGCATGGTCAGGGTATGGACTGTTTACACCGTCCAAAGCAACAGAGTTGTTAAACGGTTTGGTACAGCATTATAAAGATCAAGGATGGCTTCCAAGATGGATTGCACCAGGTGGAACCAACAGTATGGTGGGAACAAGCAGTGATGCTATTTTTGCCGATGCAATGGTGAAGGGCATATCATTTGATTATGAAAATGCATACAGGTCCGCATTGAGAAATGCAGCTACTGTATCCGATAACCTTACAAATGGAGGAAGAAAGAAATTAAATGTTTCGAACTTTATTGGATATGTACCTGCTGATGAAAATGAAAATTTCTCATGGTCCATGGAAGGATATATTAACGATTACGGAATTGCTCAGATGGCAAAGAAATTGGCAAATCAGACGAACGATGCATCAAAGAAAGCAAACTATATGTCTGAATATTACTACTATCTAAACAGAGCAAAGAACTATTCCCTCTTATTTGACGATTCTGGTCAGGATGTCACGTCAAAATGGTTGAGAGGAAGAAAAGCTGACGGTTCTTTGAATTTAGGAAACAGTGACAATAATACGGGATTTAATCCATTCTGGTGGGGGGCAGATTATACAGAAACCAATGCATTTAACATGGCAGTTTCTGTACCACAGGATGGAATTGGACTAGCAAACTTATATGGCGGTCGCGACCAGCTTGCGGACAAGCTTGATACAATCTTTACAACTGATGGAGGATATATTGGATATGGCGCCATGGATGGTGTTGGTGGTATTCATGAACAGAGGGAAGCAAGAGAAGTAAAACTGGGTCAGTATGGACACAGCAACCAGCCGTCCCATCATATTCCATATATGTATCTGTACTCATCCCGTCCGTGGGAGACACAGAAGTATGTAAGAGATATTCTTGCAAGATGTTATGCAGGAAGTACCTTTGGGCAGGGTTATATTGGTGATGAAGATAATGGTGAAATGTCAGCATGGTATATATTGTCTTCCATCGGCTTTTATCCATTGTCAATGGGAAATGATGAATTTGCTATCGGTTCACCACAGTTTAAAGAAGTAACTGTTAATTTGGAAGGAAATAAAAAACTGGTAATTAAGGCAAATAACAATAGTAAGGAAAATGTGTATGTAGACAGTATGTACGTTAATGGAGAAAAGTATGATAAAACATTTATAAAATACAAGGATTTAATTAAAGGTGGAACAATTGAATTTAATATGTCCTCAACACCTAATAAAGAGCGCGGACTTGAACAGGATAGCCTTACATCCATAACTACAGATGACAATAAGCCGCAAGTATATACGGACTATTCAAAGGATGCCAATAAGTCTTCAAGTACAGGAGTGACTACATTGGATAACTTATTTGATGATAATTCAGATACAGAGACAAAGGTTGATAATACAACTACACTTATGTTTAAGTTTACCGATAAAAAAGCTGTAAGAATGTTGACTCTTACATCATCAAAATCAGGAAGAACACCGGATAGGGCAAAGGTGTATGGCGCTAATGAAGATGATAACTGGGTTTTACTGGGAGACTACCATGACAGTGGCAGCTTGTTCTTTAATATTTGGGGCAAGTATACAAGACCATTTGGAATAAGTGCAGACAAAGTGGGCAAATACTCAAGATATAAAGTTGTTCTTACAGGAACAGATGCTTATTTGTCAGAAGTTGAGATGCTGGGATATAAGAATAACGGAATATTAAAGAGTGATTTAAAAAATGCCATTGATGTAGCAAAATCAATAGACGCCACAGGTGAATATCTGCCTATTGCAAAACGTCTTGAAAATAATTTAAAAGAGGCAAGCAGTGTGTATGCTAATGGAGAAGCATCAGATGATGAAATTCTAAAAGCTTATCAGTCATTGGGTAGAATTGTGGACATTGAGAAGAAGACAATTAAAATACATGATGCAAGCCAAGTAGAAGCAGAAGAGTTTGATGCAAAGTCCGGCCATATAATTAATGATGGCAAAAACATTGGTGGAGTGGAAAATAATACATGGGTAAGATATGACAGTGTGTACTTTAACGGTTCGGCATCTCAGGTAAGCTTTAACTATTCGGGACAAAAGAGCGATGCAGGCGGATATGCACAGGTGTATATAGACAGCAAGGTAGGAGAACCTGTAGCAACTATTAATCTTCCGGTTACAGGAGATCATTGGAGTACATATACTACTGTAAGTCAGCAGCTTGAAAAATCCATAAGTGGTCTTCATAATGTATATATTGTATTTAAGAATGATGGCTCACATAAATATGTGGCAAATGTTGACAATATTGCTTTTGATGTAAAAAGTGTTGGGGAAAAGGATAATATTCCATCAGGATATACAGCAGCAACAGTTAATCAGTGGACACCATCAGGTAAATGGGAATGTTACTTTGGAAACTTGAGTGGAACGGCTTCTGGATCATATAAGTGGGCATCAGACGCAGACTATAATATTTATGTTGATAAGGCAAACAAAGGAAAAGCATGGTCAGTACAGGGAAGTTATACAGATAACGTAACAAGCGGACATACATATAAAGTAACAGTAGATGTTACTGCATCAAAAGCATGTTCAATTGGTATAAAAGAAGATCTTTCAAATAAAAAGGATCCACAGGTATATACAGATATACCGGCAAATGGTACAAGAACTTTAACAGGAACATACACAGTAACAAACAACCAGATAAAAGTAATGTTTGAGTTAGGACAGAATGTTGATGCAGGAACAAATATTAACTTTAAAAATATTAAGATTGAAGATACAACTGCCTCAACAACAAAGGAATCAACAACACCAACAATAGCAGCACCTACAACGGTTGCGCCAACAACAGAGGTACCAACAACTGTAGCCCCAGCGACAGGGGGACCAACAACGGTAACTCCTACTACAGAGGCACCAACAAAAGTTGCTCCTACTACAGTAGCCCCAACAACGGTGGCACCTACAACGGAAGCCCCAACAACAGAGGCACCTACTACAGTAGCCCCAACAACAGAGGCACCGACAACAATGGCGCCTACAACACAGAGTAAAACTTCAACAGTAGCAATTGGAGAAGGAAGCGATGTAGGTAAGGTT
>NZ_QTVG01000006.1 GCF_003460505.1 Eubacterium sp. AF36-5BH | reverse complement strand
GTTGGCTTAGCTGTTGTTGGTTTAACTGTTGGCTTAGCTGTTGTTGGCTTAGCTGTTGTAGGCTTTGGTGTTGTTGTTTCATCTGGTTTTGATGTATCTGGTGTTGATGCATCTGGTGTTGATGCATCTGGTGTTGATACATCTGGTGTTGATGCATCTGGTGTTGATGCATCTGGTTCAGTTACACTTGGACTCGTTGGAATTTCTCCTTCTCCATTTACGTTAAATACGTTAAGAACTACTTCTTTTCCATCTTTGTCTAAAATAATAACTTCATTTACTTTCTTTGTTAATAAAGATTTTGGAAGTGTAATTCCTGCACCTTTCGCAACATCCACGTCTGTTCCATTAACTTTTAATCCTGTGTAATCAGGTAAAAATCCTTCTACTGCTGTAAAGGCAATAAATAAGTTTTCTCCCTGGTCTGTTTTAACCTCTGCTTTTGCAGCTTCAGGTGCACTTACAAACTTATATCCAAAATCTGCGTTATTCTCAAATGCTGTATAATCACTTGGCATTGTAACTTTTGTATTATCGTCTTTTGATTCACTTGAAGCTGGTTCTTTTACAACATAGTCAATTGATGTCTTATCACTCTTACCTGCTTTGTTTACAGCTTCAACTGAAATTGTGTATGTGCCTGCTTTTTCAAATAATGCAGTGTCAAAGCTATATTCAGGTGTTACAGTTGATGTAACAAATTTATCGTTTAAGTATACATTATATGATTCAGCACCTTCTGATGCATCCCATGAGAATTTGAATGATGCTTCTTCTGTTCCTGTATATGCTAATCCTGTAACTGCAACAGGTACTTTTACATCTTCTTCTGTTGATGATGATGAATTTGACTCTTCATTTTTTGTTGAATCTGTCTCCTCATTCTTTGTTGAATCAGGTTCTTTAGATTCTACAGTATATTTATATTCAGCTTTGATGCCTTCTCCCGCTTCATTTACAGCAGCTACTTCAATTATATATTCACGAGCTTCTGCAAATAAGTCTTTACTAAATTCGTATGTTACACCGTCTACTTTAGTGATAAGTTTTCCATCTAAATATACATTGTAACCATTAGCTCCTGCTACACCCTGCCATGCAAAATAAAATGGTAAAGTTTCATTTCCTGCATATGTTAAACCAGGTACCTTTGCAGGTGTTGTAACTTCAGGTGCTTCTGTAGTAGTAGTAGTAGTTGTTGTTGTTGTTGTAGTTGTTGGTTCTGTTGTTGTAGTTGTTGGTTCTGTTGTTGTAGTTGTTGTTGTGTCAGAACTTGCTGGGGTACCTTTCTTAAACACAATTTCAAGCTTACCTGTTGTGCTTGTAATAACAACATGTGTATAAGCATTATCTTCCATTGCTTTCGGATTCAACTTTGTTAAGCCACTAATATACATTGATACAACCCCAGCACCTGGTTCAGTTTCAACGCCATTTACTGTAATCTTTGTATCCTCCTGCTTATTATCTGCTGAATAAGCAAACTGGAATGTTGCTCCTGCATCAAAATAACCTACATTTGCATGAAGTTCATCTGTTATAACTGAATAATAAAGTTCTGGGAACTCTCCACCACCATTTGGTTCTGCCTTTGTATATGTAAGGCTTGAATAATCCACTCCTTCTTCGCTATCCTGAACTGCTATCACTGGTGCGTCAGCTTTTACATTCTGTGGTACATATGATATACCTGCTGCCACCATAGAAACTGCACTTAAAATAGCAACACCCTTCTTAAATTGTTTTCTCATATCCTACTCCTTTCAAAAAATTGTATTAGATTCGATGCGTCTTTCATCACATTCTGCTTTCATTCTAGCAGATTCATTTTTCAAAATTAGTAGCCTATTTTTTATTAAGGTGTCTTTTTATATAAAAATCATTTTTATTAGTTCTGAAATTAACGAACTCATATACTTTGCAAAGGGTTACTATTTTTCATATTTACCAAACACTCACACACAACAAATTAAACTTTTGGCACACAAAAAGACCCTTACGAACCATCACAATTCATAAGGATCTTATGTTAGATTAAAATATGTAATTATAATTATTTCTTAATCTTAATAGCTACTGGCTTTGACCATTTCTTAGCGCCTACAGCTTTTACTCTTACATATAATTTCTTCTTGTTCTTTAATTTCTTGCTTGAAAGAGTAACTTTTGTCTTCTTAACTGTCTTCTTGTAAAGAACTTTCTTAAACTTCTTGCTTGTTGATACCTGTACTGTGTACTTCTTAGCACCCTTAACTTTCTTGAATGTTAATTTAACTTTCTTTGAGCTAAGTTTCTTTGTTACTTTCTTAGTAACCTTTGTCTGCTTAAGTGAAACTTTCTTTGTTGTTGCCTTTGGCTTAGCTGTTGTTGGCTTAACTGTTGTAGTCTTTGGTGTTGTTGTTACATCTGCTGATGTTGCGTCTGCTGATGTTACGTCTGCTGATGATGCATCTGGTGAAGTTACATCTGCTGATGTTACGTCTGCTGATGATGCATCTGGTGAAGTTACATCTGCTGATGTTACGTCTGCTGAAGTTACATCTGCTGATGATGCATCTGGTGAAGTTACATCTGCTGATGTTACGTCTGCTGATGATGCATCTGGTGAAGTTACGTCTGCTGATGATGCATCTGGTGAAGTTACGTCTGCTGATGTTACGTCTGCTTTTGTAGTTACTGTATCTTTTGTTCCATTAACATTCTTAATTACAACTGTTCCTTCTCCATTAGCGTATGTAATTACAACTGTGTTGTATTCTTTTGTTAATGATGTTAAATATACTACAACTCCAGCTCCCTGGATTGCTGTTAAAGCTGCATCATCATTACCATTTACAGTAACCTTTGAAATTCCTGCTGGTACTGATACATAAACACCGCTTTCTTTAGCGAAACCTGGTTTCTGAATATTTACAACTTTTTCAATTCCTGTTGTCTTTGCTTCATCATAGAACCAAGTTGCTGCTGCATCTCCACCAATTTCTTTTAACTGTTCTGCTGGTGCTTCTACTCCTGTTGTTTCTGCTCCTACATAATTAGGAGTTACTGTAATTCCTGCAACTACCATTGCTAATGCGCTAACGATAGCTACGGCTTTTTTAAGCTGTTTTTTCATCTCTATTTCTCCTTTCATTGTAAAAAAACATACCCGATTGAATCATCCTATAATATTTTCATTCAATCTTCTGTTGCCAATTTTTGGCTCCACTTAAGTATACCATTTTTTTTTTAAGTGTCAATTTTATATAAAACAATTTTTCCCCTTGTAACGGTTCCAGGCGAATTTTTGTGTATTATGTATGTTTTTTGTTATTATTTTTACGCAAATTGCACTATTCACTGTATATTTTTTATATTTTTTGTATAAAAAATGTTTTTTTTATTAATTTTTATTACATAACAAAGCTAAAAGTCACTCACTATATTGCAAATAGTACAAAAAAATCAAACTGACAATACATCGAGTTTTCTTCCTCGGACAAATATATTGCAGTTTGATTTTTTATTTTAGTAAAATAAGTATTTATTTTTTAATTCTAACTTTCTTTGGCTTGGACCATTTAGCTGCGCCTACAGCTTTTACTCTTACATACAATACCTTTTTCTTTTTAACTTTTGAGCTTGTTATTGAAACTTTTGTTTTCTTCACTGTTTTCTTAACAAGAACTTTTTTAAAATTCTTTGTTGCAGAAATCTGTACTGTATATTTCTTTGCTCCCTTAACCTTTTTGAAACTTATACTAATCTTTTTAGAATTATTCTTTTTACTTGTAGTTATAAGCTTTGTCTTAGCAAGTTTGCCTGTGTTCTTTGATGTTGTTGGCTTAGCTGTTGTTGTAGGCTTTTTGCATGTTGTTGATGGTTTAGTTGTTGTTGTAGGCTTAGTTGTTGTTTCCTGAGTATTCTTAACTTCAATTTCAACCTTCTTACCTACATAAGTTTTGTCGTCTTTTGCAGTGTAGCCTTCAATTGCATAACTATATGTTTTGCCTTCTTTTATATCTGAATCTACATAAGATGTATCTTTCACATTAGCGATTTTTGTCCATTCTTCTGTAGAAGTTGTTCTTCTGTAAACATTGTAACCACTTACTTCTTCTGACTTATTCCATGACAATGTTACATTTTTGCCGTTTGCTTTGCCTGCAAAAGCTTTTACCTTTGCCGGGATTATAGTCATTTTTACATTCTTTGTATTATTAAAGTTTCCAAATCCTGTAAGGATAGCTGTTCCTTCACCTACTTCAACATTATTTTGATATGTTACTGTGTAGTCTACTCCTTCAGTTAATAGGCAATTATAGTTTAGTTCATTGTTAATTAATCTTACAGAATAATTCTTAGCCTCTATTGGCTTTCCTGTATATTCATAAGTCCCTAAAATATTATAAGAAACACACGCATAAATGGCTCTTGGTATTATTCTATATGACATTTCCGCTGTTCCTTTGAAGCCATTTTTCTTAATACCCTTAATTGTGTATGTAGCGTAACCTACATTGACGTCATTTCTAAATGAGATTGTATAATCAACATCTTTTGTTAATTTCTTATTATCATAGTATACATCAATTGTTGGTATTGTTTCTCCACCTGTATAGCTATTAGAGTATCTTAAGCTTAAATTACAGTAAATCTTTGTTATGTCCTTGTATGTGTTTTTGTCTAATTTAGTTTTTCCACATGTACTACATTCAAAGTCATCACCTTCAGGTACTTCTTCTTTCCATGTATGTTCCAAACCTCCATCTGCACACTGTTCCCAGACAGGTACCAGTTCAATGTCTTCTTTTACAACTACGCGTGATTCTTTGTCATAAGTTGTTGTTCCATCAGTCCAGCCTACAAAAATTCTATTAGCTGAATCTGATTTTGGATAGTCCATGTAAACAGTGTCGCCATCTAAAACTTCTGTTGTTTCAATTCCTTTTTCATCCTTGAATGTTACTGTATGACTTTGCTTATCTGTAAAGTTTACAGTAGCATAGTTCATTCTTGTAAGGTTACCATTTGCATCCTTTGCCCATACTGTAACAACGTTCTTTGAATCTTTATTAGTTAATAATTCTGCAGGAATTGTTATTGCTACTTCATTGTTCTCAGATTTAACATTATCAATGTATTTTCCGTTAATGTAGTAGTTAAATGAAGTATCAGCCTTGTTATCTGACTTAAACTTCAATGTAACCTTATCTGTATTGGTGCTTACATGAAATGCGTTGTCGCTGTTTGTGCCATTATTTTCTGTCATTGAAACAGTTATATCCTTGCTTACAGGTGCACCAAATGATTTCATTGCTGAGGCGTCTGTTCCAAACTGTTCATTAATCCATGTAAGTCTCTTCTTCATCCACTGTTTTAAAGTTGCAAAATCTCCTTCAAAACCTTTTGAATAGAACCACATACTTTCATTATGTGTCGCTGATGTTTTTAATGTGTCATGCCAGCCGTCAAGTAAGCCTCCATCAGCATAAATATTATTTAAGAAATCTCTATTTTTCATATAAAGTTCTCTTGCTTTTATAACAAAGTAAGGATCTTTTACATACTGTGAGAACCATGTTCTGTCCTTTGCAGTCCAACGTTCAATTCCCTGTGCTCCGAAAGGTGCAACAGAGCCTGAACTGAAATCATAATCCCAAATAGGACCAAAAGTTAAACCGCCATCTATTTCCTTTGTAACGTATGTACTTCTTCCGCCAAATTCATTTACCTGAATTTCAGAAGCAAACCAAAAAGCTACAAGAGAATCGAAATTACATAACTGTGTATAAGATGTTTTTACACCGTCTATGTCAATACAACCGTCTGTGCTATATGTGGCATTTTCAAAATTCTGCATATATGTCTTAATGCCATTAAAGACAGTTTCGTTTGTTTTAATAAATTCCGGATTTTTAAACATAACACACTGTTTCTTGTCTGTATAAAACAAGGATGCCTCATCAGCATTGTTGTCAATTTCCATTAAGAATCCACCGTTAGCGTTTGGAATTTCATAATAGTTATCGATATTGTATGTAACGTCATTGTATGTAACTGTTTTAGTTGTCATCCAGTTAAGGTCTTCTTCCATTTGTGTTGAAAGTGCCTTTTCTTCCTTTTTAGACAAATCATTTTTCTTGGCGATTTTTTCTGCAATTGTTCCTGCAGTGTCTTCCCAGTCATAAGTATCTGCTCTGTCTTTTGATATTTTTACCTGTTCACATAATTGGTAAGTTCCAAGGTTTTTTCCATTAAGAACCACCTCAACCCAAACAGTATCCATGGCTGTTACACCAAATGTTTTACCTATCTTTGATGAAAGCGCATTTCTCATCTGAGTTTCATCTATATAATTGGAAAGTAATAACCAATGTTTATTTTTGCCCATTCCAAATAGGCTTGTTTTCTTATCTAATTTTAATTTATATGCTTTTTTTGGAAACCATCTCCATGTAGAATTTCCATGACCTTTTACTTCTGTAACCCCATCATATTCTACTTTTCCGTCTGTTCCATCTGTTCCTGCATCCTGAATTTTTAAATTAGCATCAATGTAGTCTTCCTTAGATGCAATTTCTGCATTGCCTTCTGTGTTAATGTATACAACAGGCAAACCACTTTTTGTCACATCGTAATCGTCTGTTGATGTGTTTCCTGCCAAATTTTCTTTTGTGTCTTCAGTATTTTTTTCAGCTACTGTACTAACATCGGATCCACTCCCATTTTCAGCATAAGCAGTGTCGAAATTGACACTGCTCATACCTAAAATTAAAGTGCAAACTGTTGTACAAGAAATAATTTTCTTAACTATTTTTCTGTACATTATCTGCTCCTATTCTTATTTGTTTTTAATCTTAACAGGTTTTGACCATTTTCCATAAGATGTATTCTTACCAACTTTTCTAAATGCTCTTACTCTTGCATATAAAGTTTTCTTATTCTTAAACTTCTTAGAAGTTACTTTAATTGTTACTGCGTTCTTATTAGCTTTTACAACTTTCTTTGTACAAGTTACTAACGCTTTCTTGTTGTTATTAGCATTTTTCTTTGTTGTGTAAACTCTTACCTGATATCCATTAGCCTTATTAACCTTCTTAACCATTAATGAGATTTTCTTCTTAGAAACTCTCTTAGCTGATTTCTTAGCAACACTTGCCTTACCAAGTTTCTGTGTTGTAACTACAGTTGTTGGCTTCTTAGTTGTTGGCTTCTGTGTTGTTGGTTTCTGTGTTGTAGTTGCCGGTGTAGTCGGCTTTTCTGTTGTTGTAGTAGGTTCTGTTGTTGCTGGTTCTGTTGTTGTATCAGTTGTAGTTTCAGGCTCTTTTACCATGTAGCCGTTTTCATCAAACTTGTACTTCTTGCCCTTAATTTCTACTTCACCTGTTACATAATTATCACCCCAGTAATATCTTGTACCCTTAACATTTCCATCTGAATCAAGTTCATCTTCAAAAGCACCTACTGTAAGCTTACCGTCTTTAGCAAATGTGTAAGTTCTCTTTGTATTCTTACCTCTTGTTGTGATAATCCACTGACCGCCTGATAACATACGACCCATTTCTTTACCGCTGTTCTGGAAGTAATAGAGATTTCCGTCAATTTCCTGCCACATTAATGCATAGCTACCGCCTGCTGTGTAGTATCTTGTAATTGTAACATCTTTGCCTTTCTTATCCTTAACAACTTCTTCAACAAATGAGCCTCTTACAAACTTACCATTTTCATCAAAAGTATATTCTTTTCCGTCAATTGTATTCTTGCCTGTAACTGCTACTCCGTCTTCTCCTACATAGTAGTTGTCATTGTCATTTGTTTTCCATCTGTTCTTATCAAGATTTCCATTTGCAAAGAACATTGGAAGACCATTGTCTTTATTAGTTGCAATACCTGTATAACCGTCAACTTTTCTTGAGCCATCACACTTCTTACATATTAAATGTCCATCTCCCTGATATACATAATCATGGATTCCATTTACACATTCACCTTTTGACTTTGTATATGTGTCTAATAAATCTCCATCCTGATCATATACATCAACTGTAAATCCTGATGCATTTGCATCAACTGAGAAATAAATTCCGTCGTAGTCTGTGTTTCCAAATTTAGCGAAATCATAACCTCTTACATTTGTTGCAGGGTATGATTTTTCACCTGTTGAACCACATACATAATATACTGTTCCGTTTTCTGTGTCTCTTGTGCCTGCCTTTAATGGATTTGTTCTTGCATAAGCATGATCATGTCCTGAGAACATAAAATCAATACCAGCTTCGTCACATGCTTCTGAAATATACTTATGTACGTTTTCGCAGTCATGTGTTGTTTCATTTGTTCCATAAGGTGGTTGATGTGACACAACAACTTTCCATTTTGCATTGCTCTTTGCTGCATCTTCTACTAACCATTTTGCATCTTCAATTGTCTGATTCTTTGAAGCTGTGTATCCGATAACTGCAACGTATACATTTCCATAAGTTACTGAATAGTGATGTTCACTTTCAATATTGAACATATTCTTTGCAATTGTTGATTCAGGATCACCTGCTAATTCATGGTTACCTGTTACGTGAATCATATCAACACCCTTGAACATATCCCCATCAAAGGCTGTTAAAATATTATCCCAGTAATCGTACTTTGTAGGATCATCTACAAAGTCACCTGTCTGAACACCAAAATCATAGTGTTCTTTTGAAATCATATCTGTAATCTTAGAAATAATTGTTGTATCGTCTGCCTGTGTATCACCAACTAAGAAGAACTTAGTATCTTCATTCTTGTAAGCAGTTGTAAATTCATATTCCTTAGACCATAAATCTCCGTCTCCAACTTTGTATACGTAAGTTGTATCAGCATCTAAATCATTAATTTCTGCTGAATTAGCATAGATAATTTTATTTGATTTTACATCTGAATATCCTGAAAGAGATGTAAGTTTGCACTTGCCTTCAACCTTCTTGAATGCAGCGTCTCCATCTTTTTCATAATCACTCTTCTTTGCGTATAAAACAACAGGTGTGTCTTCACTTACGCCCGGTTTTGAAACCCAAGTGATATTCTTCATAGATGTTGAATCTTTGACAGCATTAACCTTAACAAATGTTGGTGTACCATCTTCATTGCCGGCTGTAGCGTATGTCTGTGCCTTTGTAATAAATGAACGATGTCCATTGTCATCCTGAGCATAAACTGAAATTGCCTGTGCTTCCTGAAACTTAGATGTTGTAATATTTCCTCTTAAATCTGTCTTACCAAGAAGTTCACCATCCTCCTTATAAACAGATACACCTTTCACTCTCTTGCCTGTCTTGCTGTCTTTAACTGACATTGTAATGTCCATTCCTTCAATTAAGTCACTGAAAGAAATTGTGTAGTAATCTCCAATATCTGTATATTCTGTATCCTGTACGAATGTATATGTTTCTTCACCGTCACCTGCTGCAATCTTATATGTTGCGCTAGGAATTGAATATGAGAATTTGCTTCCGTCGCTTACATCTAATGGAATCTTTACAGATAATGTTGCAATCTTATTTGAGTCTTCGTTTGCTGTATCTGCATAAGTTGCAATCTGATTACTTGTTTCACTTGCTTTTTTCTTAGCATAGATTGTTACCTGATTGTCTGCTTTGTTATATTCAGGTTCTTTTGCCTGTTCAAAGCCTTCAGCATAACTTACTGAATAATCAGAATAACCTTTTGCTAATTTAACTGTTGCTGTTAATTCATTAACTTTACTTGCATCACTTGCTGTAAAGTCGATGTTCGCCTCGTCACCAATATTTGCTTCTCCCTGTGAAGTAGCATTAATTGTAACTGTATTGTCATCTTTATTTTTCACTTCAAAAGTCTTTGTCTTTGACGCTTCGTTACCAAACTTGTCTCTGACAGAGAATTTGATAGTATGCTTTCCGTTTGCAAGTTTCTGGTTATTTAATGAGATTTCATCCTTACTTACGTCAGTATGCATACTACCGCCATTTGTAAGATTAACACCATCTAACCATACGTTTGCTGTTGTAAAATCTACACCTGATGTGTATTTGTTTTGTAAGTCTGATGCTCTTGCTGTGAATGTTACATTGTTTGTGTCAAGCACTGCATCATCATTTAATTCAGTTCCGTTGGCTGAAATTGTATCAATACTTGGATTGTCTATATCATCAGTATTCGCTCCATATACGAACTGGATGTTGTCAATATAGATTGCTCCCTTACGGTCGCTCGGCTGAATTTCATTTCCATCCTTGTCGTATTTACCCATACCTGTTCCGTTTACGAACATAAGTCTAATCATATTGTTTCCAAGGAATTTGTATGGTGCCTGATAATCCTTTAAACTGGCTTCTACATATTTCCAACCTGTCCAATCGAAACCACCAAGTTTATGTTCATCCAATTTTGCTTCTTCTGTAAAGTTCAAGTTAAGAACTGTTCCGTTAGCATCATATAGCTGAATTCTCAACCAGAAGTTTGGTATTCCTTCCGGTGCATATACATACATACCAATTCCTGTTGGTGTTCCAGGTATGTCTCCTGATGGATTTTCAAGACCTACGCATGCACCTTCTGTAACAGCTCCACACTGTGAGAAGTCATAGTTTAATTTAAGCGAATGATTACCAAATCTTACAGGCTCACCACTTGCAATATCAACAACTTCTGTAGACTCGTTACCACCTCTGCCATAATTCATTGTCTTAAATCCGGCGTTTGGTTCTTTCTTGTCTGCTGCTGTTGAATACCAGTCTGCTGCAGGAATTACTGTTCCATCTTCCATTGTATGGTCTTCAAAGTCATATACAACTGTTGGCTGTAATCCTACAACAACATTAATTGTTGCCTGGATGTCGCTATCTTTGTACTTACATCTGATAGTTCCATATAAAGTATTTCCGTCTGATGATGTAAATTTATTATCCTTAAATGTACCAATTGATGAATCACTAGGCTGTTTGTTAGCATCTGTTACATTTTCAGTTGTCCAAATAAAATCACCATCTGCATAATTAACCTGTCTGTTGTTCCACTTAACAGTTAAACCTAAATCTGTTTCTTCTTCAAAACCAAGGTTTACTTCATCATTTACGAATGTAATGCTGTCCGGTTTTCTTACTTCAATTGTTGTGCTACCAACAACATTATCTCCTGACTTTAACTGTACTTCTACAGTTCCTTCTGTTCCATTAGAAACAAATTGACCTGTTGTTCCATCAATTTTACCAAAGCTATCATCTTTTAATACAAAAGTTGCTTCTTTAGGTAAATCTGCCTTTCCACCTGCACTGTCAACACCTGTTGCTTCAAACTGTACAGTTGAACCTGGTGTATATACTTCCTCTAAAGGTGAGATTGTTGCATGATCAAATTCACCATCTGCTTTTGCATCTGAATAAATGAATAATGATGAAGAAACCTTTCTTTCTGTTCCATCAGATGGGCTATTCTTTACTTCTAATGAATCTGTTCCTTCTGTTTTTGTTGCAAATGTAGCTGAACCACCACCATCTAAATATAATGCTTCAACACACCCCATAGCTTCCATTTGTTTTGCAGTTTCATAAAGTGACTGACCACATGACTTTGGTGCCTGTCTACCATCCGCTTCATATATGATAACTGAACCGTCTGCCTTAATACCTACTGCACATCTTGGCATTGCATAAGGATCCGCTGCTAATTCTTCTAAAGCTTTTCCATCTTTTACAAGAAAGAATGGTGAACCGATAGCTTCAACTACATCATCTAAAGGTTCATATGCTTCTCTACAATCAGCTGTTCCATCTTTCATTATTGCAAAGTATGGATGATCATTCTGAGTCTGAACAATATCTCCACCCATAACTAATGAACCCCATGGCTGACCTGTTCCCATATCAAAATAGTCACCATTAATTGCTGCTACGATTGTTTTTCCTGTTGCTTTTTCTGCTGCTTTCGCCTGATCTCGAACTGTCTGCATGCCCCATTTACCAGTCTTATCATAGTTCTTATAACCAGCCATCATTCCAACACTAGATGTTTTCAAATCAATTTCTGCCATATAGGCCTGAACCTGATTATTTCCATCCTTATCTACTGTTGTAATGTGTTTCTCTTTAATTCCAGGTGCTATACTATATTCCTTTACAGATGTTAGCACTCTGTCTTCCGGCACTTTAACACTTGCACCGTAAACAGTTATACTGCTCACTACCATTGCTGTTGCAAGCACCACAGATAAAAATTTCTTAACTGCTTTTTTTAACATGTGTTTTCCCTCCTCTTTGTTAAATGTTTTCATTTGTCATTTTCGTATTTTTAGCCCATTTTTATACATTTTTTGGCAAATGATACTTTACGATTATAGCATTGATTCCTATTAATTAATAGGGGCAATTTACGAAAAAAGAGGATAGCATTATGACTATCCTCTTAAAAATGTTTTTATTATTTTAAACTACTTTTTAATTTTAATCTTAACCGGCTTAGACCACTTCTTAGCTCCAACTGCCTTTACTCTAACATATAATTTCTTCTTGCCCTTTAACTTCTTGCTTGAAAGAGTTACTTTTGTTTTCTTAACAGTCTTCTTGTAAAGTACTTTTTTGAACTTCTTACTTGTTGAAACCTGAATGTCATATTTCTTAGCGCCTTTAACTTTCTTAAATGTTAATTTAACCTTCTTTGAGCTAAGTTTCTTTGAAACCTTCTTAGTAACCTTTGTACTCTTAAGAGAAGCTTTCTTTGTTGTTGGCTTAACTGTTGGCTTAGCTGTTGTTGGCTTAGCTGTTGTTGGTTTAACTGTTGTTACCTTAGGTGTTGTTGTTTCATCTGAAGTTGATGTGTCTGGCGTTGATGCATCTGGTGTTGATGCATCTGGCGTTGATACATCTGGTGTTGATGCATCTGGTGTTGATGCATCTGGTGTTGATACATCTGGTGTTGATACATCCGGTGTTGATACATCTGCTGATGATGCATCTGGTGTTGTTACACTTGGATTTGTTGTTGCACTTGGTGTTGTTGTTGATGTTGTTGTATCTGAAGATTCAACCTGCTTTGTCTTACCAACAACACTTATATCAGTAACTGATACATTGATGCTATCACCTGCTGCAATAGAATCATTTTCTTTAATTCCTCTATCTCCATCCTTTTCAGTTGTTAACTGTCCTAATGCAATTATAAAGTTCTGTTTTGAAGTTGCTGCTGTCCACTCAAACTCTGCTGAATAATCACATGTATATCCTTCTTCATCATTTCCTGTCCAAGTAGCTGTTGCAGAACTTGCTAAGAATTTATCTCCATTTGTATTTGTTGCAACTAAGAACTGTTTCTTAACATTTGATTTGATTGTAAACTTAACTGTATATACTTTTCCCTGTTCAAAGACAAGTGTTGTATGCGCCATTAATGAATACCAGTTTCCTCCGGCAACAACACTTCCTGTTGCTAGTGATGTTCCTGTTCCACATGGATTATCTGACCAATTGTCTGATTCATTGTTAAGAGTCCATTTAGTATTTTCATTTACTAAGTTTGTGCCATCTTCTACAATATCAAGTGGAACTACAACTGTTTTTGTAACTGCTTTTGATAATGAGCCATCTTTTACAGTCTTAACACTAATATTATGAGTACCGTCTGTAACTCCTGTTAACTGACCCTTTCCAGCTTTTACTTTCTCTGCTGCAAGTTTACCATCTACGTAAACATTGTATTCATAATCTTCCTGACCTTCACCTGCCACGATTTCATAATCTATAACACCGTATTTAGTTGATTCTGCTTTCAAATCTGCTGGTGCATCAATATCAACTGTTGTGGTATATGTAGGAGTATCCGTATTTGCTACGATTGCAATTTCATTGATAACGTAGCCGTAATTAACTGCTCCTTCTGAAAGTGTTACTTTTACATATCTTACATTTTCCGCTTCATAATTTGATAATTTATCTAACTTAACAGCATTGCTATAAGCCGGTTGAACACCATCTGTTCCACAAATTAATGAATCTCCTGATGCAACCTCTTTATACTCTGCGCCATCATCTGATAACTCAATAGAATATTTCTTTGCATATGTTCTTGGATTAGTATATGCAATCATAAATCTGTCTAATTCAGCTGTCTTATATTCTCTTCCTAAATCAATAACAAAACTTTGTGGTGATGTTTTTCCAGTTCTAAATGCAACATTTTTTTCTTCTCCTGCTGTTAACAAACCATCAATCATATTAACTGCTGATTCAGCATATTCATCGCTATAATATGAACTTATATCTGTTATTGAAACATCTGCATTATTGTTCTTGTTTACAATATTTCTAGGTGATGTGTATAATTCAGAAGAATCTTTTACAGTAACTTCTTCACTATCAATTCCTTCTGATGTTGTTCCATTATATGAAGAAACAACTTTAAGTTTGTGAATTCCTGCTGAAACACCATCTATCTTATAGTCCTTTCCTGCTTCAACCTGATTACCTACAAGTACATTATCATCATATACCATATACTTATAATCTGCCTGATTTTCTCCTGCGGTTATGTTATATGTAATCTGATTGTAATCTTCTGATTTAACAGTAACACCTGCTGCATTTTCACAATGTGAAACCTCTACTGTTTTTGCGTCCCCATTTGTATCTAAAACTGCAATTTCTGTAATCTGGATTCCGTAATCTGCAGTCTTAGGATAATATGCTCTAACATATCTAACTGCACCAGTTGTACTAATATCATTAACCGTACAATTATCCTTGTCAAATGTCACATCTTCTCCTGCACTTGCAACAGTATTCCAAGTAGCATTATCAGATGAGAACTGAATTTCATAACCTCTTGTAATACATGTGTCATTAGCTGCAGCATCCTTATACTGTACTAATACCTGTTCAATAGTTGATGCATCATAATAATCACCTAAATCTATTACTGCATAACTTTCACCAGTATAGCCCCATCCTTTCTTACTTAATGCACAATGTGCATCTCCTGTTACATCTGCTTTTAACTTTCCATCATTTAAGTTTGCTTGAGCCCCTTCTGCACATTCTGGAAATAAGCTTGTAGTCTTACTTAATGCAAGGTTCTTTGTTGCATCTGCCACCATAGCCTTCTGCTCATCTGTTGCTGCAAAAACCGGTGAACTCATTGGCAAGCCAGCTACGACCATAGACAATGCACAAGTAATAGCTGTTGCTTTTTTTAGTCCTTTAAACTTTCTCATATAATCTTTCTCCTTTCGATTAACGTTTTCTCATCTCAAAGTTCCACTCTTTGATTGATTTATATTTTACCATATTTCCACCTTTCAAACAACAAATTGCACTAAAGAAAACGCTTTTATTTCTCTTTTTTTATGCAACTTATACAAAGCAATATTTTGTTAATATAAACTAAAAAGAAGTCGTAGTCAACGCAACCACCACTTCTTTTTTAGTAATTTTACACAATAAAAATACTTTTATTCAATTTTTAATCCTTAAAATTTATATCAAAAAACATATTATTATCTTACCATTAGCTTAGGAGTTCTATCCACTCTATAAATCCCCCAGTTTTTTTCTGCTTCGTTTGGTCTGCTTCCGCCCTTCCATGGTTCATCAAAAGCTTCAAACATGTAAGCAATTATTTGTTCTTTGTCTGTCCAATCCCAAAACTCGTCATAATACCTTTTCTGGTTTTCTTCGTTTGCCTGACCTTCTTTCATTTGTTTAAAGTCAGCGCAGTCTGTTGCCCAGCCTACTTCTGAGAACAGCACAAATTTGTCCGGGTACATTTCCTTAATTTTTTTGTACCATGTTTTATTTACTTCCAAAGCTTCTTCAACTGTATTTCCATACCATAATGGATAAGAATGAACACTGATAATATCAAGATGCTTTGCAAGTTCTTCTAATTCAACCCACTCAAAAGCGCCTTCATTAAAAGTAACCGGTTTACCTGTTCCTTCTCTTAATCTGTCTGCAAACTTAATTAAACGTTCTACAGGCACATTGTTAGCACCCCATTTTGGTGTATTTTCGTTTCCAACTGAAACAGCGTTAATAACATCAGAGTAGTTATTAGCAATTTCAATTAATTTTTCAATGTTATTATCATTTCTTTTTGCTCTATTAACAAGTTCCGCATCTGTGTAAGTTTCTTTTAACCATGGACATCCCGGATTATTTACTTCTGAAATTAAATCCGGTCCTAACATTACCTTCATATCAAGTCCTAAATCTCGAATTACCTGACATGTCATTTCAGCATAACTAATTGGATCATACATTCTAATGTATTTAAATCCCATTTCATCTAAAATTTTTAGGTCCTCTACTATTTGATCATATGTTGGATAGGTGCAGTCTTTTGGACTTTGACCTTCTCTATATCCTGAATAACATATTGCTCTACCCCAATCAAACATTTATTTTCTCCTTTTATACTATTATTTATCCGTACTACAACTATTTTATCTGGTATTTTATAATTCCAACGTGGAAAAAATATTATAAGAAAGTGTTGTGAAGCCGTTGGTTCACAAAGGCAGCGAAGTCGGCTTTGTAGAACCGCTACGAGCGAAACGCAGCGGGAGCGTGCTTTCGATAATATTTTTCCATCGTTGGAATATATTCAACATCTAACCTAAAATTGCTGTAATTTGGCTCTTGTCACCAAGTTTGTCTACATCTTCTTTTGCAATTGTGTCTGTGTTTCCGTATAAATCACCGTCAATGTAGATTTCTTTTACTGTGTATTCTCCTGCTTCTAAACCAAATGGATTCTGGTATGTTACTGTAATGTTTGCACCTCTGAACATACATGTGGCACTTGCCATTCCGTTTGAGAACTGTTCAGCTAAAAGCTTTGGAGCAAGTTTCAAGGCACCAAGTTCACCTTTAATTCCGTACATTTCATTTAATACTGTAAGAAGTAACCAGCTTGCTGCACCTGTTAAGTAATGGTACATTCCCTGTCCTCTCTGATTTACATATTCAGGCACACCAGGATAAATGTTACTCTTGTGGTAATCTGCGCAATGCTTGTACAATGTGTTGATTACTTTGTAACCTTCTTTTGCAAAACCTCTGCTATATAATGCATTTGCATACATAACAGCCATGTGTGAGAATACTGCACCGTTTTCTTTGTGACCAAAAGCAAATCCAAATAATCTACCCATATCTGTTTTTACTTCCTTGAAATCAGTGTTAAGTCTGTAACCGCCAATTGCTTCATCGTAAAGATATTTGTCAGCAGCTTTTGCGATTTCTGCTACCTGTTCGTCTGTGGCAACACCTGACATTACTGTAAATACCTGACCTGTAAGCATCATTCTTACTCCACTTTCAAAGTCACCTTCTACAGCTTTTCCGCTGTTGTCATAGTAACCGTTAAACCATGAATTTCCTTCCTTGTCAGAAGTCCATTCTGTGTTTCTAATGTGGTCTGTAATCCAGTTTGACATTTCTGTTAATTTATCGGCTAACCAGTCGCACTTAACTTCTGTTTTTTCTCCTGAAATAATGTGACCAACTTCATCACAGTATTTTTCAAGTAAAGCATTCTTTTCGCCAATGCTGTCATAAATGCTGCTATCTGCTTCTAAGAGCACCAAAATTTCTTTTGCTATGCTTACTGTATCTTTTCCTGTTTTGTCACTGTAATCCTTAATATCCTGCGCAAGATTCTTCAAGTTACCGCCGTAAAGAGCTGTAAAAGCAACGCTTTCTCCACGCTCTTCTGCCATGTCAAGACCGTCGTTCCAGTCTGCTCCGCGAAGTCTTATATGATTATGCTCGCCAACATCGTAGAATGATGTTAAATGCTGAATAAGTAAATGTTCTAAAACAGTTCCTTCGTATGGAAGTGCGTCTTCTGTCATCTGCTTATTTCCTATTGTGTCATTCCAACGGTCATCACGTTTTTCACCACGACAAATCTGTGCGTCTTTGAAATATGTATTGGCTTCTGTAAGGAATTCAATATCTCCTGTCTGCTGCATATATAATCTTGTTGTAAGATATGGCCAGGCACCATGGTCCATCCAAACTCTTACAATGTTGTTTCTGTCTGCTATGAACTCACCCTGTTTTGAACCAATGATAGTTGCATTTGTACCGTCAAATCTTACACCGCCAAAGTTGTCTATTAACATTTCTCTAACTTTTTCAGGTTCCATAATAAGAAGTGCAAGGCAATCCTGCCATAAATCTCTCCAGCCTCTACCACCTTTTCCGTAATCATGGTGCGGTAAAAATGAGCAACCGTAAATTCTTCTAAGCATTGGCTGGAAATTAACCCAGTGCATCCAGTTATCGAAATCTGAATCAGCAGAATTGTAACTTACGTTGATTTTTTCCTGCCAAAATTCTTTTGTTTCTTCTAAATATTTGTCAAAATGCTTCTTTATTAAATATTTCTTGCTTAATTCTGTGATTTCTGCTTCTGATTCACCATAGCCTAAAGCTACAATATAAGTTCTTGTTTCGCCCGGCTCTAATGTACAGTCAGCAAATCTTATTGCAGCCACTGTTTCGTATCCATCTACTTCTTCGCCTGCCTTATATGGTAATGGCTGATTTTTTACAACGTAATATGGATTTTCGAAGTTTCCTCCACGCCCGATAAACTCTTCTGTTACAGGGCAAAAACTTACAGGTGAAACCATTTCTCCGTTAACTTCTTCTTTTGCTAATGCGCCATAGAAAATCTTGTTTTTGTTGTGTCCTCTTTCATCAAATGTAAGAGTTGGATAAATCATTATTCCGTTTTTTACTGTAAAAGTTCTATGAAGCAATGATGTTACGTGTCTGTGATCTCTGATGTTTGACGCCGAACGTGCATACATTGGGATTGCAACTGTTGATGTAATTGTCTGTGCCTTATCAGATGTGTTTGTAATTTCAAACTTTGTAAGTTCTACTTTTTCTTCTGTTTCAGGTACAAAACTTGTCATTACAGCTTTTAAGCCCATTTCCTGTGACTGTCTTTCTACCTGATGCCACATAATACCTGCTGTAAGTTTTACGTCTTCCTTGTCATCCTCAAAAAGTTTTGCCTGCTGTTTGCTTGAACGGCCTGTTACAGACCAAGCTCCCTTTCCTTCAACATAAACCCAGAAGTTTCTTGAAGACTTGTTGTTGTGTAAGTTTTCGCTACTTACCGGTTCAAGTAAAAATGTGTTTTGGTCAAGCTTAATGTCGCCTCCTAAATCCGGTGTGATTGCACTCATCATACCTGCTTCGTTAGCAAGTGGGAAGTACATGTAACTTGTTAAATCAGGATCATCTAATGTAAATGTTCCTTTTTTGTCCAAATACTTTAAATCGCTCATAAAATCTAATCCTTTCTCCTTTTTATTTTAAATTGATTTTGTTCAATAGTTTTCAAATGGTTGTTTGAAACTGCATTTTTGCAGGTTGTTGTCTTTACTCTGTATTTTGCAGATAGTTGTTTTAGTCTGCATCTTTGCAGATTGTCTTTTTTGCTTATTATTTTTAGAAAATTTTCTTTTTATATTTTACATTATATTTTTAGTTTTTGGAAAAACTATAATTGTTACATATTTATTTTATATACCTTTATTTGCTCTTAAATATAATTAGCAGGAACTTGTATTAGGTAATCTAAAAGATATAATTTCAATTCTTTTATTTACTTTCTTTTATAATCTTTCCAAAAATTAAAACGTTTCAAGCTTTTATAAAGAAAAAATGCTGTGAACCTTATAGAGTTTATATCTTTTTCAAATGTGTGTTGGATGAGAACCCTAAAGATTCTCATCCCCACCATTTGCTCTATAAAAATTTATAGCATTTAAAATGATTTATTCAAAGTAAACATTTATAGCATTAATCTTGCCATCACGAACAGCTTCTGCCATTTCGCCAACAATCTTACCTTCTGTTGCTACTGTTTCACCGTTGATTTCAACCTTTGAAACCTTAGCAGCATCAACGCCATAAGTGTTCTTTCCTGTATTATTAATGTATGTTACGTCACATGTTGAAAGAAGTCTGAATGTAACTTTTCCTTCATCAAATAACCAGTTTGCAAGCTTTGGATCAAAGTTAAGTGCAAGCTTACCGTCTTCATAAGTAAATACTTTGCCACCCATCATCATCTGAATCCACATAGAAATCATTTCTGTTGTTGAACCTGAAAGTCTTGCAACAAATCCTCTACCATGAACATCTTCATTTGGATTTACGCTTGATGCAATAAATGATGAATTTTCAAGTGTACTTCTACCATACATATTTGGATCTAAGAATGGAATAAGTGCCCCCTTAATTGTTTCATAATATTCATCATATAAACCTGCTTTAATCATAGCTAAGAGATATTTGTACTCCATATGTAAGAATACATTTTCTCTTTCCTGCCATCCTGGAGTAAACGCACGACAACGTCCATTTTCCATTGAACATTCTTCAATTGATGCTGAAGTCTTGTACATAGCAAGTTTCTCATCATAAAGACCTGTGTTCTTAACTTTGTTGTACATGTCTCTTGCTGTATCTACATCTTCGTAACCCATCATACGGGCTGGTCCTTCAAGGAAGTATGGTAAAGCAACTGCTTTAAATTCCTTAACCTTTGCCTTCTGAAGTCCGTAATGACTAATTACAGGTTCTCCATTTTCATCTACAACTGGTTCAAAATCAACTGCTTCATGTGTAATGTATGTTGGCACAAGTCCGTTACCCATTTCAACAGCCTTTGCAATACCTTTTTCAATCTTAGCTTCGAATGCCTTGAATACTTCTACAATGTGAGCTTTTGATACAACTGTTTCTTCACCGCTTAAGTAAAGTTTAATTGTTTCTCTGTAAGCTTCTCTGATTGTTGCAACCTTATCCCAATACTGGAAGTCATTAATTGTTCCATTGTTGTATTCGTCAAGTGCTGCCTTAACATCATCTAAGTATTTTGCAATTTCAGCAGGCATTGTAACTTCACCTTCTCCATCAAAGTTGTTAATGATGAAGTTTACTAATCTCTTTAATTCAAATGTTTCAGGTGTACCTGAACCGAATAATCCAGGAAGACCGTTCATGGCATCATTCCAGCCCGGCTTTCCACCTTCCATTTCAACACCGATTCCGTCAACGTCAAGCTGAGCAAATTTGCTAAGTGCTAAAATAACCATCTTAACAGCTAAAGATGTTTCATAAATCTTTTCGTCTTTTGTCTTTAACCAGTTAGTTGCCCACTTGTTAAATCCCGGACGTGCAAGTTTTTCTTCATCTTCAACTTCCATGCCGTACTGACGTACGTCACCTTTTTTATTAATAACATACTTTTCATCTCTTGGTACAACGTATGCAACGCTGTCATAGAACTTGTATGTTTTGTCTTCGAATAATAATTCGTTAATCTTATCAGGGAATACACTTAAGTAGTTATCTACTAAATCCATGTTGTAATCCCAGTGATCGCTCCAGTAACCTTCACCAAATCCGGCTTCAATGTTCTGGTCACAATCATTTAAGATTTCTGCAATGAAATCACCATCATCAATTTTTACTTTTAAACCAAGTTTTGCAATTGTGTTTGAAATCTGACCAGGTGTAAACTTACCTGCAACAATTTTTTCAATGGCTGTTGCATCTCCGTCAATGTTTCCTTTTACATAAGCATTAACTTCGTCTTCTTTTCCTTCAATTACGTTAAATAAACTTGGACGTACTTCTAATGGGTTGTAACCATCAGCCTGTACTAAACTGAAGAAAGTTTTAACGTTGAATTCTCCAACATCTTTATTGAAGAATACATCATTTCTTCTATTCTGAGAAACATCTCTGAAGTTTCCGTTGCCCTGTGAATAATATTCAGCAGCAATAGAGAAGAAGTTGTAATCTCTTTCCGGATCTCCATGTTTTCTACTAAATAAATGAATTATAGACTTATTACCATCTTTGTTAAGAACATATGGATAACCACCTCTTAAGAAGTTATCTAAGTAACACTGTTCAATGTACTGGTCAAATTTTCCGGCAGATGTATGTGTCTTAATGTCAGATGTGAAGCTATCTGCTAATTCTTCTGCTTCTACAAACTTGTCTGCAATATAGCCAGGCTTTGTAAATGTAGAAACCTTTGAATTAATCTGTTCTTCTGAACCTGCAAATCCCATCATTGTATCAAATGTGATTGCTTCGTTTGCAGCTACTGTTTCATGTAATGCTGTAAATCCGCAAGGAACTTTGTTTGCGAAACACTGTTCTTTTGCTTTTACGTTATCAATTCCACCTTCGATAAATCTTACAGGTGTCATTAATGAAAGATCATATCCGAATACTGTATCCACATCGTAGATTACATCCTGTAATTCTCCACCTTTAATTGTAAGATAGTAGTAACCACCTTCAACATCTGAAACTTCTGCTGAATCCTTTGTTGATGCTCTAAGTGTGTAGTATGGAACCTTGTTATCAATGTTCTTAATGTATGCCCAACTCTTAAATAAGTTTGACATTTCCTTGAATTCACCATTTGAGATTCCGTATGTAATAATCTTTGGAAGTCCGTCAATAACTTCAATATCTTTTGCAGAATCAGAAATGTTCTTCACTGAAACCTGTCTAACTAATGCTCCAATACTTTCGTTTGGAAGAATGAAGTAATTAACCGTTACTTCAATACCGTATTTTTCATTTGTTTCAATAATCTTGAAACTATTTTTATTCATTCTAATCTGACGTTTTGCTTCTTTTTCATATTTGAAAAATGGTTCATAATATTCGCCGTCAATTTTTAAGAATGTTCTAAAACCCTTTACTGTTGTGTTTTCAAAAGCTGTATTAGCTGAATTAAATTCCATAATGGCATTGCCCTTGTTATCAATACCAAAACTGTTCATTCCCTGTCCTCTGTTTGTGTAGAACGTCCACATTGGAATACCCTTTACACCTGCAAGACCAGGTAAAAAGCTTGAAAAAGCTGGCAATCTGTCATAATCATCTATAACAAATGTCTTACCTTCAAGTCTATAATTCTCCATAATAATCTCCTTTTTATTTGCGTTTTCCGCATGAACTTCTGTAAACCATCTTTGGTGAAAGTTTTGTAACTGTACCGCTCCTGTCACCATCATCGTTTAATAATCTGAATAATTCATTTGCGCTTGCACTACCCATTTCTGTAATTGGGCTGTGTACTGTTGTAAGTGGAACGCCATAATAGCCACTAATTGTGCTGTCATCGTATCCTATTACGCTTACCTGTTCAGGAACCTTAATTCCCACATCCTGTAGCGCTTTTATGCAACCCCAAGCCATTTCGTCATTGGCACAAAACATTGCATCAGGAATCTTTATTCCACTTGATAGCATAGAGCGCATCTCGCTGTATGCCAGGCTCTCTTCGTAGTAACCTCTTAAAACAATGTCTTCATCAATTGGGAGATTATGCTTCTGCATCATTTCAACATATCCCTGATAACGATGTTTGTCATCTCCCGTATCATTTCCGTGCATGTAACCGACTCTCTTATGTCCTAATTTTAATAAGTAATCAATTGCCATTGATGCGCCCAATTTGTCATCAACTAAAACGCCTGAAATGTTCTTACCTTTGCTATCTCTGTCAATAAATACCATAGGGATATTTACTGTTGCAATTCTTTTTACATAATCACCTGTTAAGTCTTCATGGTAAATAATTGCGCCTGCAACACCTGATGCAATAATCATTCTGTATATTTCATCCGGTGAGTTGTCATTACTTATATAAATATTTAACATGTAATTATTTAATTTACACTGTAAATGAATTGCCTGTGTTAATACCTTATAGAAATCACCTTGTAAACTTGTTAAAAAGAGGCCTATTGTATTTTTTCTATTAGACTTTAATAACTTTGCATTCATATTTGGTATGTAATGAAGTTTTTCTACTGCATTTAATACTTTTTGTTTTGTCTCTTCACTAACGATATCTGCGTTATTAAACACATTTGAAACTGTTGATATTGCCACTCCCGCTTCTCTGGCAACGTCTTTTATTGTAACCATACAATAATCCTCCTAATCTACTTGGAAAGTTTCGCAACAAGGGAGGCTTAAAGCCTCCTTGTTACTTTATTTTTACTGATATACTCTTACATAATCAACGTACATCTTATCCTGATATACATCATTAACTCCGCCGTCCGGGTAAGTCTTTGTGCCTACTTTTGTCCAGTAGTTTGTTCCGATATTTCCACCAAGTGTTCCACCAATAGCACAGTTAATAATTAAGTAGAATGGCTTGTTAAATGGCCAAATACTGCTGTTAGCCCAAGCATTTCCTGTAGCCATATATCTTGATGGGTTATATGACCATGTTACCTTACCATCAATTGTAAATGTAACTTCCTTGGCATTCCAAATAATACCATATGTATGATATTCGCTTGTTGCTGTAGCTACTGTAGTATGCTTGTATTTGTTACCTGAACTTGTTGGCATACCATTGAATTTTGTATTATGAATTGACTGTGGAATAACTGTCTTTGATGCTTCACTCATTGTTTCTAAAACATCAATTTCACCACATTTTGGCCATGTACCATAATTACTATCATTACCTAACATCCAACATGCAGCCCATGTTCCCTGTCCTTTCGGTAACTTAGCTCTAAATTCAACCTTACCATATGTTAATGTATATAATCCTCTTGTCCAAAGTTTTGTTGAATAAATTGAATTATTTACAACTGTTTTTGTTCTAGGATTCCATTCGAACTGTGGCTTAATAATAAGATTTCCATCTTTAACTTCTGAATATTCCGGCTGATAATTCTGTCTTTCTTTGTTTCCAAAGCCAGGATTTTCCGGACCACCGTTACCAGTTGCGCCTTCTGTAGTCCATTTTGTTGAATCAATTGTTGTTCCACTAAATTCATCATTCCAAACCATCTTACGAACTTTGTCTGATACTACGTTTGAGAACTTTGAACATACATAAGTCTTACCTCTTACTTTTGCAATAGGTTTAATCTTGAAGTAATAAGTTGAACCTGCTGTTAAACCATTAACTGTTGTTCTTGTAACTTTTCCAACTGTTGTTACTTTAAATCCACTCTTTGAGTTTGTTGAATAGTAAATCTGGTAGCCTGTTGCACCGCTTACACCAGTCCACTCTAATGAAATACCATTAGTTGCTGTGTTCTTTGCGTAATCAATTGATGTTGCGCCAGGTGTAACCTTAACAGTTACTTTCTTCTTGCTCTTCTTTACTTTTACTGTAATTTTGCAAGTACCAGGCTTTTTAGCCTTGATTTTTCCTTTTTTTGAAACTGTAGCAATTTTCTTATTGCTTGATGTAAACTTAGCACCTTTTTGTTTAACTTTAATTTTGCTGCTGTTTCCTGCGATTAAAGTAACTGTCTTCTTAGACTTGATTGTTACTTTTGCCTGTGCTGTTGTTGGATTTCCTACATAAACTGTAGTAACAACCATAGCGATTGCTAATGCAACAGATGTGATTTTCTTTAACATCTTATTCATATTTTGCCCTCTACTTTCATCTGTTAGAACAGATGCTTTACGCACCTGTTCTAAAATGTTTTATTCACCTGTGATACCTGTATTTTCGATACCTTCGATGAACTGTCTCTGTACGCATGCGTACAATACTAACAATGGTGCAATTGCTATAAGTGTAGCTGCCATCTTGATGGCTTCGTTTAACTCACTTACGGCATTTGAAGTTGAACCGTTATCAAATAATGATAATCTTCCCGGTAATAACTCTAAAGCATCACCTGTCAGTATGTTAGTTGTATATGTTTCATTCCAGTTAAATACGAATGAGAATAAGAATACAACTAAGATTGTTGAAATTGATAATCTAATTGCTACATGATAGAAAACTTTTAATGAACCGGCACCATCGATCATTGCTGCTTCATCAAGTGACTTTGGTATCATGTTAAAGAAATTGTAGAATATCAATACCAACATTGTTGAGTATGTTCCCTGTCCTAATAATGCTAATAAGAACTGTGGAACAACTGTGTTAATTAATTTAAATCCTAAAATGCTTTCAACTGTACTGAACATCATAATTCTTGGTACTGTTAAAAGTGGTACCGGAAGAATGAATGCCATAATTAACATTACAAACCAGAAGTTTCTTCCTCTAAATGTGTATCTTGATAATGCAAAACCTGTTGTTGCTGATACAAATGTCTGAGCAATAGCAAGTAATGCTGAGTACCAAATTGAGTTTAAAATTGATGTTGGAATATCAAGTGTTCCAATAGCATTTTTAAAGTTATCTAATGTTGCATGTTTTGCAATCCATGTAATTGATGGATCAATTAAGTCCTTTGTTGTCATAATTGATTTGGAAATCATTTCAAAGATTGGCTCTAAGAAAATGAATCCAATACAAATTAATACAAAGTAAATTGCAAATTTTGAAATAATGTTTACAGCTTTTAATCTCTTTAATTTGGCAAAGTTGATTTTCTTAACTGATGACAAATCAATCTTCTTTGCACTGTTATTTTTATTTGCCATATAACTTTGCCTCCTTTGCCTGATGTCTCTTCTGAGAATTTAATCTTCTCTTCTGCTGTTTTTCCAGCTTCTTTAATTTCTTTTCCTGCTTCTGTCTTGCCTTGATATCTTTTGGTTTCTTATCTCTAAATAGTAAGAACACAAATCCAACAAGTAAGAGTACCACTAACGCGTATATCCATGCGTAAGTTGCGGCATATCCAAGACCTGAACCTGTTTCACCTGTCTTTTCCTGAATTAACTCATATAATGGGTTAATTGAGCTGAACATACCAAGCTGTATTACTGTGAAGACTGTAATAATAAGTCCAATCTGTTTTAACATTGGAATTGTTATCTTCCACATAATCTGCCAAGCATTGGCTGAGTCAATCTTTGCTGCTTCGTAAACACTTGGGTTGATTTTCTGTAAACCATTGATAAATAATACAATTGGAATACCTGTAAACCAAAGTATAATTGATAACTGATCAAATACACCTGCTAGGGCATTTCCAAGTGCCGGTGAATAACTGTCTATAATCTGCATAATAAATATATTTAAATATGCATTGGTTGTTTCTGGCGCCGCGGCTGATGTAGCAGCCTGAGCTGCGGCCTGTCCTGCGGCCCCCTGCACTTCCATAATCTGTGTCATAACCGGACCAGACATGATAATAACAGGTAAGAAATAAATTGTTCTCAAAACACCCTTACCTACTTTAATCTTATTTAAAAGGTAAGCGATAATAAATGATAATACTACTACAATAAATGTGTAAGGTATAATCATCTGTAAATACTTAATTAACGCAGGTGTAAATTCACTATTTCCAATGAACGCCTTAACGTAGTTTCCTACGCCTGTCCATTCAATTTCATATCCTCTGATTGTTCTCTTTACATTTGTAAAACTTAAATAAATAGTAAATACAAATGGGAACAATGTAAATAATGCAAAACCTACAATCCAAGGAGCCATGAACATATAACCTGTTCTGTCCTGTCTCTGCTGGTATGTACGCATTTTCTTAGCCTTTTTTGGCTTGTCTTTTTTAGGAGTTGTCTTTACTTCTGTTGTCTTCTTTTCTTCAGCCATTATTTAACACCTCCTTCAATTACTTCTGCACTCTGTGCAGCTACTTCTGTATTTCCTACAGTAACTTTATCCTTTGTATAGTTAATTACTATACTCTTTGTATCTCCGTCTTTCTTGTATGTATTAACGATAACACCGTCACTTACTACCTTACGGCCTGACCACTTATATCCAACAACCTTAGATAATGGTGTGTTGACTTTGTTGTAAATATCTTTTACAAGTTGCTCATACTGTTCAAACTCTGTTGAATAGTAGTCTGATGAAGTTGTTGATGCTAAAAGATATGATGGTTCCTGTGTTAATACAAATGAAGGACAAATATTGTAGTCAATCATTCTTAACTGGTCTGTTGTTGAGTAGAATGAAAAGTTTGCATATGGTGCATATACTTCCATTGTACCGTTAAGTACCATCTGTAAAAATGGAACTGTATCTGTTTCGTATACATACTGTGATGTTCCTACAGGTGACTGTAAGTATCTGTCTGTGTATTTCCATAAGTATTTGTTTGGTGCTACTAAGTTAAGTGTTGTACCATTCTTCTTCATTTTCTGTAATGAATTCTGATATAACTTAATTGCATCGCTTACTGTTGTTTCTACACCATCACTACTGTATGTACTAACTAATACATTTGATGCTCCGTCAATTGTAAATGACTTGCTGTCTTCTCCTAAGTCTTCATATAAGTCATCCATCCACTGTGCTGTCTTCTTAGGAAGTGCATAACCAAATTCTGTTACTGGAGCATTCTTTGGTAAAATATCTGTTTTATCAACCTGAAGGTATTTTGTATTTAAGTGCTTAGCAGCGTTGCTGTAGTAACTTACCATATCTTCATTAATTGTTGTAAACTCTCTTGAGAATGAAATATCAACATTCTTCTTAGCAAAATCAGATATTAATGAAGTAAACTTACTTTCACTTCCTACGGCACTTGAAAAACTTGTGCTGTTTGGCTTTGATAATGTTTCTCCACCGCTTTGCCATCCGATTAAACCTGTATTAATATTTTCAACTCCATCTTTTGTTAACTTGCTTAAGATGTTTCTTACATCATCAGCAGTTGTTACTGTTACCTGCTGTGTTGAGAATACACCTTTCTTTGAATCTGACATTAAGAAGTCAACTCTAATTGGAATGTTTGAACCTTCTGTTGTTCTTTCTTTCAATGTTCCATTATCAATTAAATGCTGTCTGTATGCCTGAGCCATACCTGCGTAATCTGCTGATGGTGTTCCATCACTTCCATCGCCACTTAAGAACTGATATGTCATTGAAATATCAACCTTGTTTGGTGTATCCTGTGTCTTTCTGTAAGAATCACCCTTCTGGTTTGTTACCTGATAATATTCTGAATTGAACTTAAATGTTGGGTAAGCGTATGTATATCTTACTTCACCTTCTGCTGTTGTTGAAGGGACTGCATTTATGCTCATGTATTCATCACCCTTATCAGCGTAAGCAACAAATGCTGCCTGTGTTCCATCACCATGTGAAATACCGAATACCGGCATTGTTGGTTCCTGTACAGGAACAACGTCATCGCTTGTTGCATAATATGTTAAGTTTGTTGATGGATCTGTTCCATAAACCTTACCCTGATATTCACTGAACTTTGTATTGTTTGTTGCGAATCTTACTAAAGCTCCACTTCCGTCAGGTATTAATGCATAACCAGGTGTTAATTCTTTTCCCTGTAACTTAACCCAGTCAGCTTCTTCTTCATCATATGCTAATGTAGCACCACCACTTGTTCCTAAGAACGGTGTAATGATTACGTTAGCGATTTTCTTGATGCCTGAACCTGTAAGTTCTTTATATGGTATATCGTATTTGATATTTCCATCATCACCGAATGTAATATATACATTCATGCCTAAATCATCATCACCAAGTTTGAATACACATTCTAATTTGTATTCTCCCTTTTCTTTATCAACTTTGCTAAGTCCTGATTTTCCATCATTCTCACTAGCTGCTGCTGATGAAACTCTTGTAATCTTCATACTCTTACCTGAACCTGTATAATACTCAACTGTAACAATTGAGTTTGCAAATGCTGCATACTGGTCATTAGTAAATGATGAATCCTTTGGTGTGTTGGCAAGTTCTTTAACCTGCGCAACTGTCATTCCCTTTTCCTCAGCGTAATCTTTGATTTCTGAAGGATCTTTATCTTCTTTTGCACTTGTTACAACATCTAAAGCTTCTTCAATTTCTTTAGGAAGTGCAACATCTACACCTGTTTTCCAAACATATTTTGTCTTTGTGTTTCTAACTAAGATAATATCGCGGTCATCTCTGAAATAATATTCATAATTACCTTTCTTACAAAGTAACTGATATGCGTTTGTTACTTTCATATTAGATGTTACCTTGTCAGGTGCAGGTCTTGTATCTCTATTTGTATTCAAGAACGCAGCTGCTACTGCAGCGCTAAGTGAAAGGACGCATAAGAGACATACCACAAGTGCTGTAATTTTAATCTTTTTATGTTTAGCTGCCTGTAACATTTCTTATAATCTCCTTTCCTACTGTTACTAAGAAATCTTTTAACTGTTCCCACATGATAATAACTACTAAAACAACGATTGCTGCAATAAGCATGAATACTACTGTGATTATCAAACTTACTACTGTATGTTTAAAGTCATAATCATGAACTGTTGAAAGACCTTCAAATATAAGAGCAATACTCCAACATACACCAATTATCATAATAACTGTTAAGATAAATGATTCGTTGTATGTTAATACGTATGACATAATAACTGTTGCTACCATTGATATCATTGCAGGTATTAATCCGTATGCAGGTATTAAGTAAACCTGTCTAAATGTACCATCACCATCTGTAATTGATGTTACAAGATAGTTACAAATAATAAATAAAATTAATATTGCAAAGAAACCTACGATAACCGCTCCCATATCCATGTCTTCTACTTTTGAATACTGGTAAATAAATCCTTTACCTGTCTGGTATAACATGTATACTCCGAAGAAAACAATGTATAAGATCGTTGCAGCTATCACTGAACCGTTCTTGTTTACTCTAATATCATAGTATCTGTCAATTGGATGTTTTGTTATCTTGAACGCATAACCTAATTCACCAATAACAGGTGTATTCTTAAGTTTTTGTCCAAGAGCTCTTTTCTTTTTCTTAAGTACATGATTCTTATCAATGAATCCGATAGCAATCTTAATTGCAATAAGAATAACTAAAACAATTAAAACTGTTCCTAACCACTTCTGGATTGATTTATTTCTTACTTCCCAGAATGCGTTTGAATAACCGTCTCTGTTTCCGGCAATTTCAAAATGTTCCATTGCTTTGTCATAAACTTCATCATTGTAGTAAGCTTTTGCTACACCGTTATGAGCAAGAACTGACATCTGGTTAAGTCTTAATACATAATTCCAATCTGTAAGGGCTTCTTTATAATCACCATTTTCATATTCTTTTAAAGCCTTGAAAATAGTCGTTGCATATTCTGTTGGTGTAAATGACTGTAAGTATCCTTTTTCACCATCAGCTGTCCAGATGTTTCCACTGTTATCTACAGCAATTGTTGTAAGTGATGTAAATAAACCTGAAATATCTTTGTCTGCTGCTTCTGCACCTAACTGGAAGATTACTTCACCCTGACTTGTATATACCCAAATCATACCATGTGAATCACTTGCGTAAATAATACCGTCTTTGTTTGCAGTAACATCTGTTAATGCTGAAGAAGTCTTAACATTCCCAAGCATGTTAGTACCATTTGTACTATGCTTCTTAAGTAAGTCATTTCCTATACCCATACATGTTGAATATGCTGCACCATTTGTATCTACAAAAACATTAGAGAATGTAGATGGAAGAGTATTTAATAGCTCTGATTTTTTCTCCTGTTCTTTTGTATAAATTAATTTTAAGAACATCTGCTGTGGTGTTAATTTTGACTTATTTGATGTGAAGTATCCTAAGAACTTACCTGTGTTTGCCAACTGAATTACACCTGCGTAAACACCTTCTGAAACGATGTAGATGTTGTTACCGCTATCTACTGCAACCTTACTTGGTTCGTAGTTTGTATCAGCAAAAATAGCTGCTGTTGGTTTTAAATAACTTCTTACGAATTTAAAATCCTTTGTGAATTTGAATACCGCTTTCTGTCCTACGTCAGCAACATATAATTCACCGGCATTTGTTCTAAATACACCCTTAGGACTTTTGAATCCAGGGAATCTTTTATCGTTAACTGTTTTACCATTTAGGATTCTTACGATTTTCTCAGTGTTTAAATCGTAAATAACAATTCTCTGATTTCCTGTATCTGCTATGTAAGCAATGTTGTTATCATCAATTACCATATCTTCAGGATCTGATAATTCTAAGTTTGTTATAGTTCTGTCAGGCAAATATGCATCCTGTGTTCTAACCAATTCTCCCTGATCATCTTCTGTATATGAGTAACTGGTTGCCTGTGATGCTGCCACTGGTAACACTGACATTACCACAAATACCAAGGCTAGAAACAGAACTAAACTTTTTTTCATAATTTTTTTCATTTCTGCCTCCTTACTTGATACCTGAACTTGCCATTGTGTTCATAACCTTAGACTGCATACAAATGAATATAATCAAGTTTGGCAAGAATAAAATCAAACTTGATGCAGCTACCATACCGGCTGCCGCTACAGCATTGTTTACACCAATGGAGTTACAATAGTATGTTAATGTTCTTAATGCTTCGTTTGTAATATAGTTGTTTGATGTTTCCACGTTGTTCCATACCTGCTGGAATGTAAGAACCACAGATGTTGCAAGAGCCGGTTTTGTTAAAGGAATAATTACCTTTCTTAATATAGTAACATCTCCTGCGCCGTCTACTACCGCTGCTTCAATTAACGCATCTGGAATACCATCAACGAACTGTTTTACTAAGAATAAACTTACAGGCATCGCAATCAATGGTAAGATATGTGCAAACCATGTATTGTACACGCCTAAGTTTACGATAATTAAGTATCTTGGAATAGCTACGGCTGTTGCTACGAACATAAGAGCCATCTGGTTTACTTCCCATAAAGCACCTTTGATTTTGAACTTCTTCTTTGAAAGTACATAGGCTGCCATAATCGTAATGAGAATTCCAAGCACTACTGTTAATACTGCTACGATTAATGAATTTAAGAAATATCTGGACATTGGAATTCCTGTTGATCCTGATAAGTTCAATAAATTCTTAAAGTTATCCAATGTTGGATTTTGTACAAATAATGTTGGTGGGAATTTAAACAATTCTCCCAAAGGTTTAAATGCATTATTTATCATAAATATTACCGGAAGGATCATAAATATTGATAATGGTAATGCAATTATATGAAACTTAATCTGACCACGTGAAAAACGTGTTGGATTAATTCTGTTCCCCTGAAAACCTGCCATTTATGTATCCTCCTTTCTAATATTCTTCTTTCTCTGTAAATAATGTGTTTGCTACTTTACTACATACCCATACCAATGCAAGAAGTGCAACTGATACTGCAGCTGCGTAACCCATCTCGTATCGAACGAACGCGTAATCATCAATATGGTTGGCTATCAACTGACCCGAATAATCAGGTGTTGGGTTTGCACCTGCCAACGCTACACCAATCCAGCCCATGTTAAATGCGTTTACAATTGACATAACCGCACCGAATAACATCTGTGGTTTCATTGATGGGACTGTAATATAAATAATTTCCTGGGCTCTGTTTTTGATACCATCCACATAAGCTGCCTCATATAATTCCTGGTCTATGTTCATAATACCTGATAACATGGATAAGAAACCGATACCCATTGATGACCATAATGATATGAATATCATAATCTGCATAAAGTAGTCAGATGATATTAACCACTGAATAGGCTGATTTATAAAGCCTAATTTCTGTAACCATGCGTTAGCAAGACCACTTTGGTCACCTGAGAAGATTGTTTTCCAGATAACCTGAATCATAATCTGACCTGACAATGAAGGTGTGTACATTGCTAAAGCATATAGTGTTCTTGCTCTTGGAGTAACCTGAGCAAGAATCCATGCCATAATAAACGATAATACATAACCACCAATACCAACTACAATAGCGTAAAGTACAGTGTTAGGTAAAACGTATTTCATGAAAACTTCATCACCTGTAAAAAGAGTAATGTAGTTTGTTAACCCTGCAAACTTTGGCATATTAATAACGTCAAAGTATGTAAATGATAAACCAATAGCTATAAGTATTGGCAATAATATAAATGTAAAGAATAGCAATCCGTAAGGAAGTAAAAGTAAAAATGATCTAAATCCTTCAGTCTGGTAGAATTTTTTACCGCCTTTTGGCTTTGTGGCTGTTTTCTCTACTGCTGCAGCTGCACTACTCATTATTTGCTTACCTCCTCTTCCGGATTAGTTTTCGCTTTATCCTGATTTTCTTTTATCCAATCGTATCCACGAAGTTTGAATTTCTTAACCATTTTTTCGTTCTCGTCATAATATCCAAGTTCCTGCATCTTACGTACGATTTCCTTGTTAACATCATTCTTAGCTTCATCAACAGCTACCTGACCGGCTATTCCGTCGAATACCATTGTTGTCCAAATATTAGAAATTGTTCTTTCTAATAGGTACTGACCAGGTGTTCTTGTAACGTCTGTTACATAGTCAAGCTGTTCAGTAATAACCTTCTTATCAGCTTCATCCATTGGGTTATTCTGTAATGCCGCCTTGTTAGCTGATAACCAGAAGAATGTCTTACCATAAGATGAACGTAATGTATAAGTATATTCTGTCTGAACTTTTTTGCTTGTCCACCATTTTAAGAATTCCCAAGATTCATCTTTCTTATTTGAAGTCTTGAAAATTGCTCCACCTGTACCATTTGCAACGAATGTTCTGTCAATGCTACCATCTTCCTGTTCTGTTCCAAGATATGGAGCGATAGCCCATTTGCCCTGCAATTCTTTTGCTCCATTGTTAATCAATGTATAATCTTCCATTCCAATAATACCAATTGGATCAGTTGAATATCTAAATGAGTTAAAGAAGGTCTGTACTGATGTTTCAAGTGAATACTTTGTAAATAAGTTACCTAACAATGACAATCCCTTTACAGATTTCTTAGAATCAATACCTGTTGTAACAAGTCCGTTTTCGTCCTGAGTATATAATTCTCCACCATTCTGTAAAATCATTGGGGATGTCTGGTAGAACCACTTGTAACCTGTTGTACCTAATGCAATGTTATGGTAGAAGTTCATACCATATCTCTGTAATGTTGGTAAAATATCTATTAATTCATTCCATGTACTTGGAACTTTAAGTCCTAAGTTGTTAAAAATGTCGGTTCTGTAAACTATAGCGTTAAAGTCTGTTGTTTCAGGAATTGCATACATACCTTCATTGTATACGTATGATACAAAAGATCCTGTTGGGAATCTTCTTGCCACTGTCCAGAAATCATCGAACTTTGTTAAATCATATAAAGCACCACGACTTGACAAATCAAAAGGTACATAAGACATAAGTCCTAATGCTACGTCAGGTGTTTCTTTCGCTGCAATAGCCAATGTTAATTTTGCAACATCAGGCATTGTAGAAACTTTAACCTTAATGTCTTTTCCTGTTTTTTCTTTGTAATAAGGAACAAACTCTGTATCTACCATTTTCTGTAACAAATCTACATGAGTGATAGCTCTATTTACCCAAATAGTTAAAGTCTTGCTGTCCTGACTTGCTCCTGTAGCATATTTATCAGATGTAAATGTATTTACCAATGTTCTAATTGATGTCCACATTGAGCTACCTGCTGATGAATTTGGCTTTTCAATCTGTCCTTTATCAGCAGTTACATAAATTCTATCTAAAGTAAATTCATTTGCTGTAACTTCTGTTGTGAAATTACTTAATGAAACTAAGATAGAGTTATTAGCTCCCGTTAAGTCAGCTGTGTGCAAAGCAATTTCATCAGGATATTTCTGCATATCTTTAATGAACTGTTCCGCTTCATCTAAATATGTAAGCACCGCACTTGAGTTTCCATTAGGTGAATAATCCTGAAGAATATATCTAATATGCTGAATTACTGTCTTATATGCTTTTAAATATTCTGGAATTTCCGGTATATATTTTGTCATCTTCCAGTTACGTTGTGTGTCAACATCACTACCTGTAATCTTTTTGATTTCCAATTCAAAATCAGTAATGTGCTGCTGAAGTAATAATGCATATCTGTAAGCTTCCATTACAGGCTGGTTTTCCTGCTTAATAGAAATTGTATGCTTACCTTCTGTTAAATAAATGCTATATGCATTACCATCTTTGTCTGATAATGTTTCATTAGCGTAACCTGATGAAACTGGTGCGAATGCGTAGTTATAAAGTTCGCTAAAAGGTACTTCTCCGTCAATCTTAATTGTCTCAAAAGAATCAAATTCCTTCTTTCCATTATCGTAATGGAAAGTAAGATTATAGTTACCTGCTTTCTTTACATTAATAGTATATGTAACTTCAATACCTGCTGCATTCCACTGTAATGTATTCAATTTTTCTTTATCTATGTTGAATCTTGTAAGTGAAGATTTTGTTTCTGATCCATATACTGCATCAGTTGAATTTTTCTTAGTATAGTATACTGCATCAACCTGTAATGCATCGGCACTATCTTTTACTAATTCTGCATTGCTATGTTCTGATGCGTATTCCTTATATGACTTAGTATTGTCTTTGCCAGCTTCTACCTGAAGCTTACCAACTGCCAAACCACTTGATGAAACGTTTTCAATTGTAATCTTATTAACACCCTTTTTAAAATAGAATGAAAGTGGTGAGCTTGAAACGTATGTATTATTGTATAAATATGTATTTGTCCATTCCTGAACTCTATTCTGACTTGGTGCTATTTCATCGCCATAACTATCTAATGGAAAACTCTTTTTCTTATCACTACCTACATATGTTTTTGTGTCTTCATCTGCCCATATGATTGGTAATGCAATAGTGTTCATTTCTGAATACTGTTGCTTTCCATTTACTGCAAGTTTTACAGTATAATCAGACAATGATTCGCCAATAGAAATGTAATCAAGGTTCAAATAATATAAACCTTCTTTATCTACTTTGACTGTATATTCAGCCTTATCATTATAATTCAATTCAGTCATTGTTGAATTATAGTTTGTAACAGCCTTTGGCGTTGTGTCATCAGTGCTGTCTTTCTTCTTATTGTTATAGAACTTATTAGCATCAATTCCGTCTTTCAAACTAGCAACATGAGTTCCTTCACCAATTGTTGTGTTCTTCTTTATGAAATCGGTGTAGTAAACTTCTGCTTCTTCTCCATCGCTTAGATAAGCTGTAGAAAGTAAATTATATGCTTTTTCAAAAGTGTTACTATCTACATCTTTGATATGTGATGTTTCTGTTTTGAAAACAAATTGTGTTAAAACAAGTGCAGCAACAACGATACAAACTATAGCTATTATAATAGTAGTAATCTTCTTTTTCATTGTTGTCCTTTCCCTTTTTCACAAAAGCGGAACTACTTTAACGGCAGTTCCGCTCTTATGTTTATAATAATTAATTAGTAATTACTATTTAGCCTCAATATTATAGTATTTCTTTAAAGCATCTTTAAGCTGTGTCTGAGCTTTATCAATACGTTTGTTAATTGTTGAATTCCAATCTGAAAGTTTAGCCTTAACATTATCAGCCCAATCCTTATCTCCAGGCCATGCTCCAACTACCTGTTCATCACCATTATGATTCCATTCATATAATGTATCTTTCTTTTCTCCGTTTTCAGTAACTGACTTAGTCCAGCACTTTTCACATGCATCGCCATAGTCAACAACTGTGTTCTTGCCTTCTTTCCAAATCTTAAGAACTTCCTGGAATCCTGCTTTGTCTTTGTAAAGTTTATGAGCATCGATGCTGTTCCATAATTTCATCTGTTCATCATAAGCCTTGCCTGTTACAACTGGGAAAGAATCTCCAGCTGCAAGTTTCATTTCTCCGTTTTCAGAGAACTTCTGAGCATAAATTGCTTTCTTTGCTACTGTTGAAGCTGTCCAGAATGATGCGAATGTGTAAGCTACATCTCTCTTCTGTGTTTCTGCCTTGCTCCATTCTGTGTTTCCATCATCCTGTGCGTAGTTATGTATACACATTGGATCCATAACGATCTTAACGCTGTTTTCTGTATACTTAGTTGATGGGAATGGATAATAATCCCAATCAGCAGCGTCGATGTATGCATCGCTGTCCTTTGCTGATTTATCAGCGCCTGCTGTTAAGAACCAAGGATCTGTTGTGTTAACTAATGTTCTGTTGTTTGTGAAGTAGTACCATGTATAAGCCTTGCTTTCCTGAACGATTTCCTTAGTTAAGGCACCTGAACCTTCTGCAGAATCGATTGTGTGGTCTGACCACTTAGGAATGTAACTTAATAATGATTTAACTTCTTCATTATTTAAATCAACTTTGTTTTCCTTAGTAATGTTTCTTGCAATTGCTTCTGTTCCAATGTTGATGATTGTTCCAGGAATTGCTTTAATTCCCCAGAATGTCTTATCATCAGCCTTTGTGACAAATCTTGTAAATTCATCAATTGTCCAATCTGGATCTGGAACGCTAATGTTGTTATCTTCTGCTAAAGACTTGTTAACCCAAACACCCCAAGGGATTGTGTATGATGGAATACCAGCCTGGAATCCATAATAGTTTAACTTATCCATAAGAGATTTATTGTATGACTTATATGTTTCATCATCTTTGTAAACTGATAAGTCAGCAACTAAACCTTTCTTAACATCTGATGTAACATCTGTTGAAGCCCAAATATCAGGGTACTTACCATACTTAGCCTTGAAGTTTTCCATTTCTTCTTCCCAAGTTGCTGTATTGTACTGATCTGGGTCACCGCTCTTTGACCAAAGATTAATCTTAATGTTAGGATATGCTTCATGGAACTTCTGAGCTACTGCATATACCTGTGCAACGTTACTTGCTGTAATGTTCTTTGCATCTGATAATTTCTTACCAGCTGTGCTGTCAGGGTTTCCGATATCTTCGTAATACTTTCCATCACCTGACCATACCATAATTGAAATGTCGCCCTTTGTATCAGCATTCAATCCTGTTGTAACTCCTAAATCTTTTGGACTATCAACACTTCCGTCCTTTCCATCTGAGCTACCTGAGCCACATCCTGTTAATAACATTGATGTTCCCATAACAACTGTTAGTGATAAAGCTAATGCTTTACGGCCTAATTTTTTCATTTTATTCTCCTCCTTATTGAAAAAATTCTTTCACCTACACTAGAATTCACATAGTGACTTCCTTAATAACGATTTTATCACAACAATATGTACAAATCAACAATAAAAAACGATTTTAGGTTCTTTTTTATTGTACTATTTTAACAACAGTTCTTTTCTGTTTACATAAAATGTTCACATTTTTGAAACTATAGTTGGTTCGTTTTTATTGTTAATTTATTAACAATTACCATATAATGGGCAGTTCAGGGAGTTTTGATACTTTTTGCTCATCTTTTTCTGCTTTACATAAAAGCTTAATTGCCTATATTTACTAGGATTGAAATGTTTTTTAATTTATTTTATTTTTTGTTATTTTGACAATCTTTAAAGTGAATTTTTTATGCAATATAAATACCTATTGCTCAAAAAAAGAAGATTTGCCATCCAAAAAGGGATTAAGCAAATCTTCTTTTTATTATTGTATTAAGTTAAGTTCTTAATTAGTTGTTTTCTCTTTTTCTAGCGAATACAACGATAACTGAAGCTGCTACTACGGCTGCTGCTGCACAAGCGATTGGTGTGAAGTCACCAGTTGCTACTGTGCTAGGAGCTGTGCTAACTGTACCAGTCTGACCTGACTGTGTACCCTGTCCGGCTGCTGCTGTTGTTGCTGTCTGTGCAGCTGCTGCTGTTGATTCAAGTGAGTATCCTGTACATGTAATTGTTGTACCCTTACCAGCTGCATCACCATTACCATCACTGATTGATTTAGCGCCACCTTCAGCGTATGTATATAAATCTTTTTCATCAGCTCTATCACCAAAGTCTCCACCTAAACCAAAGTAGATAGATGTTGCATCACACTTAGCTGTGAATGTTTCGTTAATTGTAGTGTTCTGACCTTTCTTTAACTTAACCCACTTTGCAAATGCAATGTTTTCTTTTGTTGCAACCTTAACTACAACCCACTTATCCATGTCGCTTGACTTTAATGTACACTGTAATTTGTATTCCTGACCTTTCTTAATGTCAACCTTGCCGTTGCCCTTTTTTGCATCCTGGAATACCTGGCATCCCCAGACACCACCCCAACCGATTGTCTTCATCTTACATGTCCATGATGTATCTGAGTTCTGTGTAAATTTACCATCTGCTGCTTCGTACCATGTGTGTCCTGGCTTGCCATCGAATCCAATGTAATCTCCCCATGTAGATCCTGCGAATACACTAACACACATACCAACTGTAAGTGCAAGTGAAGCTACTACAGCTGTAAATCTCTTTAATGCTTTCATTTTATTTCCTCCTCTTAATAAAAACGCGAACTACTCGCTATTTAATGTTACTATAGCACGAACATGTACCCAATTCAATAAATAAAAATGTTTTTATTAGTGTTTCTATTACTTTTTACAATTTCTTTGGTAAAATACTGTATAATTTCACCAAACATCTCATTATAATTACCGTGTCAAAAATCCTTCCCGTATTTATGTTAGAATAAAGGCGGAGGGCAAACATAGTAATCTGCCGGTATATACATAATATAAGTATACAAGCGAAGTATTACTGACCTTTTAATCTTCGAATCTTTTTATTTATTAAATATTGTGGTAACATTATTTAATATGTAGAATCTACTACAATGCCGTTAATTTATGTATGAAACATATTTGTATACGGGAGTACCAGGTTGTACATATTTATAATAATATTTCTACAAAGGAGTTTTTATGATAAGATTAATTATTTTACTTGTTTTTTTAATTGTATATTTTATTGTCTCTTTACCTATTCAATTATTGGAATTAATTTTAGAAAGATTTAATATGAATGCCCGCAATAAAAGCAGCCTTGCTTTTGTCAACTTTGGCTTAAGAATAGTTCAGCTTATTTCAGGAGTCAAACTGGAGGTACATGGCTATGAAAATATTCCAAAAGACCAGGCAGTATTGTTCGTAGGTAATCATACAAGTTTCTACGATATTATTGTCACATACCCTTTAATGAAGCGACCTACAGGTTATATAGCAAAGAAGGAAATTAAGAAGGTTCCATTTTTAAGTTGGTGGATGTATTTTGTAAACTGCATCTTTTTAGACAGAAAAGATCCACGTGCCGGTTTAAAATCGGTACTTAATGCTGCTGACATGATTAGAAATGGTATATCAATTTTTCTTTTTCCTGAAGGCACACGTTCAAAAGACTGCAAACTTGGAGAATTTAAGGAAGGTAGTTTTAAGATTGCCACTAAGGCAAAATGCCCTGTTGTTCCTGTAGGGATTCAGGGAACATATAATATTTTCGAAAAGCAGCAGCCACGAATCAAGTCCTCGAAGGTTATTGTTACTTTTGGCAAACCTATCTATACTGACCAGTTAGACAGAGCAGGACAAAAGCAGCTTCCTTCTATTGTTAAGGAACAGGTTCGAATTTTATCAAATCAGTAATCAATTTACAAAACAGATTATTTTTTCATCATTCTTGTTTGATTCAGAGATTGTTTTAGGACAAAGAATATTGCTTGTGACATTCTACGCACCCAATGCGTGCCCTCCCGCAACTATTTTCTTTTTGCATCAGGGTGCATTCCTAGTGGAACGTTTATTTATGTTTATTCTTCGTTAATGTTGTCAATTAAGTGATAAAATGATAGAATATCACAAGATTAGTTTATATGGAGGTACAAAATGAATAACATTTCACCATTGTTAGCTCTAAGCGGACTATCAATTGCACTTATTGTAATCGTAGTAATTCTTTTGATTGCCGTTATAGCGCTATATTTTATTGGAAGAAAAGCAGAAAAGAAGCAGGCAGAGCAGCAGAAAACTATGCAGGAAAACTCACAGTTAATTAGTTTATACGTTCTAGATAAAAAGAAACTGAAGTTAAAAGATGCAGGACTTCCTAGTATTGTTTTAGAGCAGACACCTAAGTATGCAAGACGTGCTAAATTACCTATTGTAAAGGTTAAAGCCGGTCCTAGAGTTATGAATCTTATTGCTGATGCAAAGGTTTACGAAACAATTCTTCCTAAGCAGGAAGTTAAAGCAAGAGTTAGCGGAATTTACATCACATCATTTAAAAGAATCCGCGGACCTGTTTATGAAGCTCCAAAGAAGAAGAAACGTTTTGGAAGAAAGAATAAATAGAATAGTTTTAATGTAATAAGAAATTTTGAAGGTTTTTCTCATTACATTAATAAAAATAAGCTACATCGAATTAATATTTCAATGTAGCTTATTTTTTGTTTTAGGGAAGCTTTACGCTTCCCTATTATTTTAATCATATATTCTTTGCTTAATACATTATTACAATCGTATGCAAATTGCTTTTGGCATTTTACAATGGATATATTTTCTTTACATTTACATAATTTATTATGTTTTTGTATACTTATATTTTAGCTGATTACCGATTATACCAATTATATCCGGTTATTTTTAGCTACTTCTTAATAATTACCTTCTTAACAGAACTCCATGGTCCCTTTACCTTACCGTTTATTCCACGTACTCTTACATAGTACTTCTTCTTAGCCTTAAGCTTTTTAAACTTGTAAGATAATTTTGAAGTAGTAACTGTTTTTACAGATTTAGTGAATTTCTTGTTTAATGCACACTGAAATCTTTGTTTTCTTCATCATATGATGTGAAATCTAAATCTACCCTTGAGAAAGAGTTGTTAAACTTTTTCCGCTTTCACCTACTGTAGCAACTTTTGAATTGTCTACAGAATAAGTAACCTTCTTATCCAAAATATATGAAGGTTCAACTTCTTCGTAAAGTCCAAGTTTAGATATTTTACCTGTTACTGTCAATGTGTTTAAGTCACTTGAAACATTAACAAAATCTTCATTGCCGTCTTTGTTCTTAACTGAGATATTAGAATCCTGCGGCACTAATGATGTGTCAATAACCAAACCTTTGGTTGTGTACTTTTGATGAGCACTTACTTTATCGGTACCAACAAATGAAATACTGGTAACGATTAAAGCTATTGCCATCAAATAGCTTAATACTTTTTTCATAGTATATCCTCCTTAATTTTTTGCATACTCCTATATAATGTCTTAAAAACGATTTTATCTCAAATTTTAACAGATAATGTGGAAATATTAGATTTTTGATTTAACATAAAATATATAGTAATAGAAACGTAAATGAGTATACATAATCAGGCTAAAAGGAAATAGAGTTAAATAGAGATAGGATCACGAAATAGAAAACGTAGATAGAGTCGGAAACAGAAATGAAAGTATACGTGAAAACAAATCAAAAAAGTTGAAATCTTCAAATGATACATAACTACATTCCCTGCTATCTATCCTCAAGATTTCAACTTTTCTTAACTGTGCATGGCACTAATATCAATTTCATTATCAGAAACTTTGTTTCCATCCACATGAATCTGATACTTGATTTTTAAATTCACATCATCGTCATCATCGCTAACCTCTATTTCCTTGGTAAGGACCTCAATTAACAAATCTCCCATAGGAGTGCTGTACAATGACTGCTTCTTCTGGTTCTCCTGAAAAATCAGTTTTCCATCTACCTGACCTTTTCTTGTAATTTCAACAATATCATTGTTAAACTTAATCATATTGCTTGTCTTTGTGTTTTCGTCATTTTCATATTCTTCATATAGTAGGTAATGTTTGTCTTTTTTTAAGTAATGCCTGCCTTTCGCAATTACTTCAACATTATCACCTGTATTTTCAACTATCTGTAATCCTGAAATTTTAATTACTACATTCTCATCCATATTACATTTCCTTAAACTTTAATCTCATTGCATGGAATTAATATTCTTCAATATTAATTCTGTTTGTTTCGTCAATTTCAAACGGCATAATTGAATTAGCAAATGTTCTGAACTTTTCAGCCGCATCACTTACATAAAATTCATAATGTGGCTTTGCATTATTTTCAGCACTTATACCATTTTCTTTTAACATTTTCTTTAAACTAATGGCTGTTTCATAGGCAGGGTTTACTAAATTAACCCCCTCACCCATTATTTTCCTGATTGTGCTTCTTAATAGTGGATAATGAGTACAGCCTAAAATCAAACTGTCTATATCTTTTTCCTTCATTTCATCAAGATATCGTCTTGTAATCTCATCAGTAACCGGATCATGTAACATTCCCTCTTCAACTAATGGTACAAAAAGGGGACATGCTTTTCCAAAAACTGTAACTTCCGGATCAATGCTATGAATGTACTGTGTATATAACTCACTATTAATTGTTCCTTCTGTTCCAATAATTCCGATTCGTTTATTAGTTGTATTCTCAACGGCACTCTTTGCTCCCGGCTTTACAACGCCTATTGCAGGAATATCCAATTCTTTCTCAATTGTATCTAATGCAAAAGCACTGGCTGTATTACAGGCAACAACAATTGCCTTAACCTTCTTTGTCTGTAAAAATCTAACAATTTGGCGGGAATATCTAATTATTGTTTCCTTTGACTTGCTTCCATAAGGAACTCTTGCTGTATCCCCAAAATATACAAAACTTTCATTTGGAATCTGTCTTGCTATTTCTCTCGCAACAGTTAATCCTCCAACTCCGGAATCAAATATACCAACTGGTGCGTTATCAAATCTATCCATAAAAATACTTTCACCCTTCTTTTTTTCACGTCTTTTTATTTTACCTTTATTCAATAAATTATTCAATACTCTTATATATTTTGTTTACTAGGATTATACTGTAATATATTTATTCTATATAATATTGCGCTTGTGTCTCAAACATTTCTTTATATCTACTCTCTCTCTTTATTAATTCATTATGCGTTCCCTTCTCTACAATTCTCCCTTTATCCATAAAAATTATTTCATCACAAAAGCGCGTACTAGCTAATCTGTGTGAAATAAATAAAGTCATTTTTCCATTTGATACCCTCGCAAAAGACTTATATAACTTATCCTCTGAAATTGCGTCTAAAGCTGCTGTGGGTTCATCTAGAATTATAATCGGAGCCTCTTTATACAAGGCTCTTGCCATCAATATTTTTTGTCTTTGGCCACCTGACAAATCAATCCCTTCTTTATTAAATATTTTTAATATTTGTGTATCTAAGCTGTTTTGAAAAATCTTAGAGTTATAAGCTAATCCTACATCATTAAGGCTTTTCTTCACTTTTCTATTGTTACTTTTAGTCATATCACTTAAAGTTACATTTTCCTGTAAAGACAAAGCAAATATATCTTTATCTTGAAAAATCACAGAAAACATTTTAAAATACAAATCCCTCGGATATGATTTTATATTTTTACCATTTATTAATATTTCTCCCTCACTTGGCTCATACAATCTCGTGAGAAGTTTAATTAAAGTTGTCTTTCCTGCACCATTTCCACCTACAATAGCTAATTTTGTTCCTGAATTTATTTTCAAATTCAAATTAGAAATACTATTTTCCTTCTGTCCAGGATATCTAAAGCTTACATTTTTAAATTCCAACTCTATGTTGTTTATATCTATTTTAGTATTAGATATATTTTCACTTACCAGCATTTCATCTATTTCTTCGATATACCTATAATCATTTATCTCTATACTGACTCTTTGCAAGTCCGCAACAACATCAAACAGTTGAATAATGTTTTCATTAAACAATGTTGTGATACCTATATAAAACACAACACTTCCAACACTCAAATTATTATAAATAACAGCCCAAATTACCCACGCATAAATGCATACATTTTGCATCATCGAAAATAATGCCATTAATGTTTCAGAACGAATCCATCTTTTATACATGTTTTTTGTAATAATATGTGCTTTCTTATTTACTTCTTCACTTTTCTCTTTCAAAAAAGACTGTGCACTATTTATTCTAATATCTTTTGCATACTCAAAATCATTTGTAATTCCATCTAAATATCCCAATTTTCGCCACATCGGTGTCATAGCATCCGTATACTTTCTTTTATTTTCTTTTTTTGTGTGTTCTAATACAAAATATTCACATACACTAAACATAAATAATAAAATCAATATAATTGGATTTATTAATGCAACCGTACTAATTGTAATACTAATTGTTAATATATTTCGGCTCAAACATATTATATTATTATATACAGCACTAAAACCATCTTTTTCTTCCTCAGAAGCAACCCTTGCCCTGTCCATCATGTCTAAATAATCTTTATTTTCTAGATTTACATAATTCGTACTTATATTATGTTCCACTCTTTTTCTTACTAAAAAAAATTTTATATTCATCTTTCTCAAAAAAGTTGAATATTCAATCTTTTTTTGTATCAAATCAAGCGCCAACATTATTATTATTCCAAAAGAAACAACAATAATAATATCGTACCAATCTTTTTGCCTAGAAAGCAAATCTAATATTTTTTTTGAAATATATGATACAATGATTGGAATTTCTCCCCAGCAAAATCCCTGCATAACCAAAAGAATAACAAACACTCTATCAATCATATTTGCTTTTTTTATCGAATAAAAAAAGTTGTTAATTACTGAATACTCTTTTCTTTCCATCTTTACTTTTTCAAAACACTTAGTATAGAATCTAGCATTTCTTTTACAGTCCCTTCATAATTTATTTCCATATAGTCTTCCTCTGTAAATGAATATGACATTAAATCTTCTATTTTGGAATAAAATTGTATTAAAAACACTGATTCTAAACCAATTTCATCGTAATAATCTTCCTCATCTATGACCATTCCTATAATCTCATCAAATATTCTTTTTAATCCTTTATAGTTCATTCGTTACCTCCATACTTTCTTTTATATTTCTTTTTTTATCTCTCTTTTTAATATTTGCGCAAATTGTTCCATAAAACTCTTGTCTATAATTTCAGCTATTTGCATGTTATTTGCCATTTTTCTTATTACTTTTTCTTCTCCACTTATTTGATACTTCTCTAACAATAATCTTGCATTTGTTAAATATTTGCATAATAAGTTCAACTGACAAATCAAATCCGACACATCTGGAATATAATTTTTATCTATCAAATATGTTATCTTTTTTCTAATATTTTTTTTGCTCTCGCATATTTTATAAATAGACTTTATTACATTATAGTTTTTTTCCAAATATTTTTTATCTTTACAAAGTTGTTCAGGCAAGCTTTCGTAATACATTTTATATATTTCAATTCCTCTATGTATTTCAACCCACCTTTGGTCCTCTGAATGATAAAGTTTTACTCCAGTTGCTCCTTTATAACCCGAATATAACATTTTCAAAATTATTTTATATATAGAAATTAAATTAATCTTTCTATCTGACATTTCTTTTCTGAAAACAGCTAATGCTGGATATCCAAATTCCTTATAATATAAAAACATATCGTCATCTTCTTTTAAAATATCTAACTCCTCTTTAAAGTATCTTTTCAATTCTTCGTATGAATACTCTGCCTTTTTCCAATAAATTGGTTGTCCTACATATACCATGCAATATACTCTTTCTTTTTTATTGTCATATCCATATATCAAAATTTCATGATCTTTAAGAAGTACTTTTTCATTATGAATAAATATGATTGGATATCCTCCTCTATCTAATGTTTCTTCTACTTGAGAAATAATATCATTTTTATATATAAGACTTTCAGTTTTTAACACCTCATCATAATCTGGCATCGCTCTATTGTCTAAATCAACTTCATAATAAAATGCAATAAACCCATCATATATATTTATGTCCCAAAATTTTTCAACATACCATTTCATATTATTTTCGGAGAGCGCCACAGCTAATCTACAAAAGTTCCAACACTCTGTTATAATTGGATTTTCCGCATCTATATGTAACTTTTTTTTCACTTTTGCTCCTTTCATTATTGATAATACTCTGATTGTATTTTATACATATCGTAATATATTCCGTATTTATTCCTCATTAATTCTTTATGCGTTCCTTGATCAACAATCTTGCCTTGATCAAAAACTATTATCTTATCGCAAAATTTACAAGATGATAACCTATGCGATATATATATAGCAGTTTTTCCATCTGTCATTTCATTTATTTTTTCAAACAACTCCGCCTCTGAAATCGGATCCAGTGCTGCAGTAGGTTCATCTAAAATTACAATCGGTGCATTTTTATACAAAGCTCTTGCAATTGCAACTTTTTGTGCTTCACCACCAGATAATTCTATTCCATTTTCATCGAACATTTTGTATAATTTTGTATTCAATCCTGTATCCAACTTATCAAACTTTTCATTAATTCCGCTTTTAATACAAGCTTCATATACATTATTTATTTTTGTACAATCACTACTAAAACAAATATTTTCATATGCAGAAAATGCAAAAATTTTGAAATCTTGGAATACTACTGCTAAAAGTTGCACGTACTCTGAATTCTCGTATTCATTAATATTCTTTCCATTTATAAGAATTTCTCCTTTGTTCACTTCATAAAACTTACAAAGTAATTTAATAAATGTTGTTTTACCAGCTCCATTTTTACCAACAATTGCTACACATTCCCCAGGCAAAATTTTAACATTCACATCTCTAAGAATATATTCTTGTGTATTAGGGTATTTAAACCATACATGCCTAAACTCTATATCATATTGAGATACTTTTCTTTCTATACTCTCTTTCTTATCTATCCTAACTTCGTCCAAATACTCAATGGTATTATTTAATATATCAAAATTATAATTTAAAGACTGAATACTGTTAAAAATTCCTTTAATAGAAGAATTAAGAGATGTAATTGTTATTAAAAGACTTGAAAACGTTCCTATACTTATCTTTTTCTTGACAATATAGTAGGTAGCAATTGCATATTGACCTCCTAATATGCAGTAAGATATCAAACTTTCCAATTTATTATATTTCCATATAGACTTTGTGTTATTCTGACTGAGAGCTATTATTTTTTTTGCAAAATTATCATTTTTATTTAAAAAGAATTCGCCAGCTCCATACAAACGTATAACTTTTCCATACTGTTGCGATACTATTTTATGAGTAAAATAATCATATGCCCTTTGAGTCGGAATTGATTTCTCAAAAAAAGAATAATTTAATTTAATGTTTTTACCATTTATAATTACCGAAACAATTACATCAATAATTACTAATAGTAATACAAAAAAAGAATATCTGAAAACTATATATGTCATCGTAGGTATTAATATAGCGCTTGAAATCACATTTGAAACATACTCAAAGATCCCACTGACACCAACCTTGAAATATCCGTCTACTGCAGCTTTTTGCTTATCTAATATTACTGGATTTTCTGTATCTTCATATTTCAAATACATACTTGTGTCATTAATCATCAATCTAATTCTTCTATTAAATTTATCGACACAAATTCCTTTTGCATTAGATATAATTTTACTCAATAATTCCACAAAAAACTCACTTAATATTATAAATAAAACAATCCGAACTATCTCCTTATTACTTCTATTCACACTTGCTATTTCATCCACCAACCATTTCGTACCATATATTTCAATAAATGGATCAGCAATACCAAGTAAAAGTCCTAATATCATATATATGTAATATATTTTTGCTTCCTTTAAAATTATATTATTTAAAAATTTTATTTCCTTTTTTATTATTTTCATTCTACGATTTATCATTTCTAACACTATATTTATATGTACGTCATCATATTTTTTCATCAATACTTACCGCAACAACATCCCCCGTACTTTTCTTTTTATATTTTGCATAATATAACTTACACATTTTTTCCGAATTAGTTATAAGTCTTGCATTACCAACAAATAGTACAGATGAATATTTTTGAAGCTCTATGTTATTTAATATGTTGTCAATTTCTATTCCTGCTTTCGAAAATTTAAGCAATCCCTCTTTTTCTTCTTCAGTAATTCCAAATATAACTATTTCGTTTTTTCTCATAACAAATTCTCTTACAAATGCCGATACATAACTCTGTTCATTTTTCACAACATATGTAATATATCTACAAAATTTCATTTTCATTATGTCCTTGATATTTCTTTCTCTAAAGAAAAAGTGTTCCTCTTCACAATTATACAAATTATATATTTCCTTTTCAGAAAATTGTCTACCTGTTTTTTTCTCATATTTTACAATATATTCCATAGATTCCAATGAATCTAATTCTCTAAATTTTTCGAAATCAAATTTTTCCACTACTCCTCTTTCTCCTTTATCTACTCATGAAATATTTCATTTCACTGTCTTGTGGACATGTATATTCCTTTATAAATTTTCCTTCTTTTTCAATAATTATTTTCCAACCTTCTTCTTTTTCTTTTTCTAATAATCTTCCACTTTCATATAACTCTTTAGCGATTTCATATGACACCATTTCTATTTTTTTATTAAAATAGCTGTCTAATACATATCCGTTAAAAATACTTTTTAATATTATCTGTTTAGAATTATCTTCATAAATAATCATAACTTTTATTCTATTAGTACATATGTCTAGTCTTATTTCTTTTAATCTTTTTGGGTTTTCATAAAAAACTTTTTTTACCCCTTCTATTAGTTCATGCTTAAATTGATAAAAGTCAATATTTTTTTCACCATATAAAGGATATATACTTTCCCTTTCATTATTATCATATTCTCTAATTACCTGTTTAACGTTTTTTCCTGAATATATATATCTATCAGTGTATTTTTTTACCACTTCTTCTGTACGAATTATTTCATATTTGCATAAACATATTTTTTTGTTACATACTTCAAATTTTCCAATTATTTTTTTATTACCCCTTTCCAGTCTTGTAAACAAAACCGGTATACCACTATCATATTTTATTATATCTATAAAAACACATTCTTTAATTCCTGATATATGATTGTTACAAAAGCCATAACGTATAACATAATTTTCTTTATACTCGTATATTACTAACAGTTCGGTTTTGTACGGGAAAAAATCATCACAAATCATTTGCAATGCACTAATGCTTGAATACTTGTTTATCCAATAACTTATTGTATTGTCATCAAAAGCATTATCAACCACCTGTCCTCTCCCAAACTTTCCTTGTAATTCATCCAAATATGGAAATATTGCTATGTCATGATACTTAAAAGTTCTATATTCTTTTAGTTTTTTAAATGGTTTTAGTTTTTGTACAATTTCATCATATTTTATGTCAGATAAACTTGTATATGATTCTTCATGATTTTTATATTTTTTTTCACACTTCTCACCTGTTAAAACATAATATATTTTATGCAACATCTTTTCATCTAATATCATTAATTCTGCATACTTTTCTAGTATATCTGCATACGATACATCTTGATACGAATTTAGTTTAATTACTAAATTTCTTACAATTTGGCTAACTATTTTACATCTCTTTAATAACACTACGTCATTTTCATTTAGTTCTATTAACTCCTTAAACTTCAAATATCGCATACGTTCTTCCATTATTGCATTAAACTCATATATTATTTGTATCGGTCGAATATCAATTTTTTTATTATCAAACATACAGTTATATAAATATTTCTTAATTTCTTCCAATGCATCCATTCCATAATAAACCATGCCTTGCTTGCAAATATTTAAAAAGTTATACGATCTTGTATCTGAGCATTCAATAAATTCTTTTATATCATTGGAAATTTTACTAATATTAATTTTTTCTTCTTTATTTGTATATTTAAGCAAAACATCCTTAGAGAACTTTCCTTCCTGGTTGCTTGTCCCTTTACTGTTTTCAAAAAAAGCCTTCTCAAATTGTTCATAGCTTACAGTCGTCCTTTGATATTTTCCGTTAAAAAAATCTGCAATATGCAATATTTCTTCTTCATCATTATATCCAAACACAATTATTTGATGAACATGATGCCATCTCTCTTTTTTCCCTTCCCACCATTTATCAATATACAACATGTCAACCGATGGGAAAAAATATATTTTATTTTCTATATATTCCTTAATTATGCTAATTATATTCCTTTCATCTTTATAATCTCCTCTTTCCTTTTGGATAATACAATTAGCAAAATTATCTTCATCAGCTTCATTTTCATATTTAAAATCAAACCAATATTCTGGAGACACTATAAACTTATCAGCCCACAATTGAATATAGTTATTATATAACCAATTTTTTTCTTTATCATATCCTTTCAAAATACCCTGCATTGCAGTAAATTTTGGATATGTACAATATTCAGGTGTACCAAATGGCAAAACTACATTTTTTATATTTATTTTTTTTTCGGTATAAATATCTAACTCATATTTAAACCCTTTTACATTTATACCCTCTGAAACAATAATAGCCCCTGTGTCTTCATATTGTATATTGTTTACAATTATTTTATTTGCTAAAAAGCTACAATAATAACTGCCTTTTCTTTTGTAGACTATAATATTTGCTTTTTTTTCGTCTGTTTCTACAATTTCATCGTTACAAACTCTAATAAAAATCTTTTCATCTCTACGTATTTTCTTTATTAATTTATAAGTACCATATTCTATAGTTATCATTATTTAACTCCCTTGCCTTTATGAACAAATTGTTATAATTTCATCAACCACTTCTTTCACAAATTCATCATCCATTATGCACCCTGACATAACACCGAACTCTTCGGACATTTTTCGTGCTATTTCCACTTGTTCTTCAAATGAAATTTTTGATTTCACACTAATTCCGTATTTATTTTTTTTATATAATTTATCTGGGAACGTTAAAGCTATAGTCTTACACCTAAATCCAGCTCTTAACACATCTATTGTGTCTCTTATTATTTCTTTATTCCCTAAGGGATTAACTGCTAATACACCTAAATCTGGCTTTGTTGCATCCAAAAAGCTCCCGTTAAACATAAAATCCCACATATAAAGTTCGCTAGGCAATATTCCAGCTTGTGTACCTTCTAAAACCATATCACAATCCGAATTTATCTCTGAATATGTTATAGCTTTTCTTAAAAACTTCATTTTATCATTATATGAAATATTTGCGTTCTCAATAGAATCATATCCATCAGGTAAAACCACATCAGCTCCTAGCAAATATGCTTGATGTTCCGTTGACAAGTGAAATACCTTTATTTTTCTCTTTTCAAAAATCTCCTTCATTCTCAATTGCATTGTGAATTTACCAATTTGTGATGTAGTTCCAAAAACTCCAATTACAGGTTTTGTGCTTTTAAAATCACAAGGAATTGCCCTTTCGATTCGTTTCAACTCTCTTTTATCTACTACTGGAGATGTTTCAAATTTTATTCCCTCTTTTTCATAAATCTTCTGCCATTCTTTTGGTATGGGTAAAAAACTATATACATTAGCTTTTCTATTTTTCAGATTTTCCCTTAATATATTTTCCATCAAAAAATACTCATCTACTCTAGATATTTCTTTTAAATAACCTATTATTAATGTATCATAATCAAACGTTATTTTATCTAATCTGTTTGTAATCCTTAGTCCTGTTTTTTCTATTTTCAACAAATCTCCCACATCTCTATTTATTGTTCCTTTTTTTGCTGAATCAACAATCCCTACAATATCGTATTGTAAATTATTTTTTTCTAAAATTAATCCATGCATTTCTTTACTAAAAGAAACCAGCACTACCTTGTTCATTCTTATTCTTTTTTTTCGAAATTGAAACTTTTCATCAATTATTTTAACTTCTGCTCCATTATATTTAGTTATGATATTACGTATTTCATTTCCTCCATTTATGAGTTCATTGCAGAATAATCCTGTTATTCTTGCACATGCAAAACTATTTCCACTAATTAGTTCTGTATTTTCTCCTTTGTGATAGTAATTAGTATAGGCTGGTGTGACTATTTCTTGAATTCCATTTTCATTGATTATTTCAATTTGGGTATTACTGTCTTTTTCCCTAACCTTATATACATCTCCTGACGCCCAAGGAATAGCTGGTTCATATCCATTTGACCTTGCACAAAATATCTTTACATTTCTTTTTTTTGCATTTTTGCATACATCATATAACTTTCTATGATTATATATATTAAAAGTTCCCATACTAATATTTATTACATTGCATCCATTTTCCATCGCTAATTCTATAGCCTTAGCAATATCTGTAGAATCTATAGATTGTTCTATTCTTCCCTTCTTATTTATTCCTGGACACAATGATATAATCTCATGCTTTTCTTTTGATTGAATACATTTTCTAATAACATCAAACACTACCGTTCCATGTCCATAGTAGTCTGTTGCCTTTTCTTCATATACTTTTCCCTGATATACCCTATACTGTTTAACATTCCAATTACCAAGTGCTTCTTTATTAATTCCTGAATCTATTATCCCTATTACCAATTCTTTCTCCTACTTAACCTACTTATATATTTCAAAAATAAAAGGTCCCAATAACGGGACCTTTATTAACCACTTAAGCCTACTTTTTAGTAAAAGGTACTGGTGCAAGTGGTGTCATATTCTGTGGCATGCCAGCTTCAACCTGAGCCATAACCTGTTCTTTTCCTAAAACAGTTCCATGCTTTTTTTTCTTAAAAAAACAATTAGCATTTGCCACTTCATTTGAATAACTTTTGTTAATCTTTTTCATGCTTAATCCCTCCTATCTTTGTAACGTTTTTCTATGTTATTATAGTACATTTTGTATAATATTTCAATAAATCTGTTATATTTTTGTCACTTTTTGTAAATCGACCATTTTTACTAACTTATTATCTTTTTTCCAACATATCTTTTTTAAGACTTGTCTAATCAAATATTGTTATAAACCACCATTATCCATTACTCCATATATTAAAACTATTATATGAATATATTTTTAAAAACAGGTTAGAATTTTCATATAATAATTGAAAGGATTAGGTAAATGAATTTATATATATTTTTTCACAAAAATAAACTACTGCTTCCTTACATACTTTTATTTCTAGGGTTTATGTCATTTATTCTTTTTTACAAAATGGAATATTCAGCTGCAAGTACAGCTCTTGCTAAAAACACAATCAGATTTCATGTTAGGGCAAACAGTGATACCGTTATTGACCAGACTCTCAAATTAAAAGTAAAAGATGCAGTTGTTGACTATATTTACAGGGAAACCAAGGAACTTAATTCTCTTAAAGAATACAGCTTGTTCATTACTACTCACAACGAAAAGATTTTGAACATTGCTCAAAAAACAATTGACGAGAACGGGTTTGATTATAACGTAACTTCTAAATTTGGCAAAGATGACTTTCCAAAGAAAACTTACGGGGACGTAGTTTACCCTAAAGGTGAGTACACTTCATACACCATATATATTGGCAAAGGAAAAGGACACAACTGGTGGTGCGTCCTTTATCCTCAATTATGTTTTGTAGATGCAAGTTCCGGCACTGTCCCGGATTCTTCAAAAGAGCGTTTGAAAGATTCTTTGGGCGAGCGGGAATACAAAACAATTATTAAATTTAAGTATTTAAAGTTTTTAAATAACTTTTTGGATTAAATAAACTTTGTTAGATACAGCTGCTCTGTTAGTTCTTTAGAATCCAGAGCTTTCATTGCAGCCTGTGCTTTTTTCCTGTCATCGAAAAGTCCGAAAACTGTTGGGCCGCTACCACTCATAATTGAATTTAACGCGCCATTTTCAAGCATAATGCTTTTTAGTTTTTCAATAACGGGATACTCTGACACAGTTACTTCTTCCATAACATTATATAAAAGATCTGAAAGTTTGTTCAAATCCTGTTCTTTTATTGCTAAAGTCATCTGTTCAATGTCAGGTCTTTTGGTTATTTCGTCAGGTCTGATATGCCCGTAAACATAGGCTGTTGAAACTGATATAGGCGGTTTTGCAATGATTACATGGCACTGTGGTGGTGTAGGTAGCGGTGTTAAAACTTCTCCTATCCCTCTTGCTATTGCAGTTCCACCAAGCACACAGTAAGGAACATCTGCTCCCAGCTTAACTCCACGTTCCATAAGCTGTTGTTTTGACAAACCTAAATTAAACATTTCGTTAATGCCAATTAAAGTTGTTGCGCAGTCAGAGCTACCGCCTGCCATTCCACCTGCAATTGGTATTCTTTTGTGAATTGTTATTTCAACTCCTGACTTAATTCCAAATTCATCAAAAAGCATTTTGGCTGCCATATATGCCAAATTATCCTTACCGTTGGAAAGCACTGCTGCATCAGCTTTTACAACAATTTCTTCTCCTGCTTTTTTTTCAATAATAACGTCATCATAAACATCTACCATTTGCATAATCATATCCAAATCATGGTAGCCATCAGGTCGTTTTCTAATAACATCAAGACCTAGATTTATTTTTCCATAGGCTTTTAGCTGTAACTTATCCATACATTTCTCCTATTTTCGTTAATCTCTATTTTTCATATTTGCTTTTTTAATTACTGTTTAAGTATACTTTTTTTATAATTTATTTACAAGTTCGTTCACATTTTAACTCTTGTCATCTATTGTTTTGTAAAATTAGGCTTTCTTTAAAGTATTATCTTTATATGTTTATTTTGTAAATGTTTTTAAGTTCTACTGACAATTTTTAACCAAAAGTAGTTTATCCCCTTCTCTTATTTTTTCATTTTCCAACTGATTAATTTTCATAATATTGTCAACGGTGGTGTAATTGGCCTTTGCAAGTTTCCACAGGGTATCGCCTTTTCTTACAATATATCCTTTAAGGATAGGGGCGTCATTAAACTTTGCCCAATCAACAGGCTTTTCTTCAATGTCCCAAACGAAATTGCATTTTTCTTCTTTAAAAACCATAGCCTGTAAAGCTATCACTGATTTTACTTCCACCTGGTTTGTGCTAATCATGTTAGAACTTACCTGCTCAACTTTCCAGTTAATATAGTATTTGTCGTCTTTGGAAATTCCCTCAGTATCAATTCTATGCTCAAAATCAGTTTCCTTTGTCTGACAGCAAATTGAATAAATATCATCTGAGGAAATATAAATTATTGTTGCCCGAATCTTACCTGTTACCCTAAGGTTGTTTTCCCCTACTGAAATATTATCAATTTGAAGTCTTGTATCGCTATTGCAAATTTGTAAAATATGTCCCTTACTTTGGTCTACATCAATTTTTATAATATTCTTTGTTCTGGACTCATTTTTTACTAACAGCTTTTCATATTTCTGTTCTTTTTCCATTGGGCACAAATCCACATCCGGTGCGTATATATCTTCCAAAACATCCATCTTGTTTTCTTCGTATATCTTTATAGATAATTTAAGTAATGCACTAATATCCAAATCTTTCATCTCGTTGTCCTGATTCATTGTGGCTTCAAGTTCTACATTATGAATATCCCCGCAAATATAAGATATTAAATCTTCTCTTGCCTCAGGTGCCTCTAATGTGCCGCTAAAATCTATAACAGTATCAAACCACTGGACGGGAATCGACTGTTCTTCCGGAGTGTACATAATAAAAACCTTCAGCTGACCTGATAAATGAATCATGCCCTCCAACATTTTGGTTGTAAGCTTTCTGATTTTTACATCGCTCCAAATTATTTTCTCTATTGCGGGACTACCTGATGGCAACGAAATCCTTTCATTAATTCTAAAGGTTTCATTTCTGTCTGCTAATATCATGAGATTTTCAATCGTTTTATATTTAGTCATTGTATTTTCTCTTGAGATAGCACATACCGCCTCAATATCTTCTATTTTTTCAATATTAACATTCGCCATAACCTGAATCTTATATATGTAATTTCGGTTGTCAATCATTTTAATTGAACCCGATAAAATAATTAAATCCACGCTTGCCTTAATATTTTCTTCTGTAGTGTTAATTTTAATATTTTCTTCAAAAGGAATCTCCCCTGTAACTCCTGACGGTGCATTGTCTTCTCCGTAAAACATTATTCCGTAGGAAATATTGCCATTAATTATAACCTGGTTTCCTCTAATGATACCACTGTCTAATGTAATCTTTTCCTGATGATTTAATATGCTTTCCATTGATTGCTCTGGTAAATTACACTCCTTTGTTACATAAAAAGTTGCCCTTTGACTTTCTACTATTTTATTCATATGAATATTACTTTTCTCTAATTCCATATTTCCCCCTTACCTTTAAATCTTCTATAATCTATGCATTGTTTCATTTTCTTATTCATTAAAAATTACGCTTTTATCGCTATACTCTGTTTTAACAACAATTACGGGATAAGTTACATTCTCCTCGTTGGTGTATTCTTTTGGGCCGTTAAACTGAGTTTTTATATATATGGCATTGTCACTTTCATACATTTCCTTAACTTTTATGGAATAACCCTCGTACTGTTGTCTACCGTACCCAATAATAATATATGTATATTCATTGTTGCTGTATGTAACCTGAAACTCCTTGTCTTTTCTTTTTTCAATTATCTCCTTCACTTCTTTTGGCATTTCATTTTCTGCCACAACAGTATAGTCCATGTCTTTTACTTTTGTTTTTTTGATTTTTTCATAGCCGCAGGCAGATGTAACAACAATAGCTAACGTTAGTACCAGCAGAATTTTTATTTTATTTTTTCTCATAAAAAAATCACCATAATATACCTTTATTAAAATATATTATAGTGATTTATTTTTATTCTTATTATGTTTTTGTTTTAATAATATTACTTGAGCATTTCATTTACCATGTTAATCATATATGAACCAAGGTCAGCTAATTTTGCCTTTGAATCATCAAAGTTTTCGCCCTTAACTCCATAGTAGAATTTAAGTTTTGGTTCTGTTCCTGATGGTCTGATACAAACCCACGCACATTCACTTAAATCAAGATATAAAACATTTGACTTTGGAAGACCTGTTGTTGTAACATCACCTGTTTCCATGTTTGTTACTGTATCAGCTAAGTAATCTCTTACTGAAAGAACCTTGTAATTATCAACTGTAGTTGGTACATTTTCTCTTAATTTTTCAAGAGTATTCTGAATCTTTTCAATTCCTTCTTTACCCTTTAATTCGATTGACTGAACGCCATCACTCCAGTAGCCGTATCTCTCATACATTTCTTTCATCTTATCCCAAAGAGACATTCCCTTTGTCTTGTAATAAGCTGCTGCTTCACATAAAGCCATTGAGGCAACGATAGCATCCTTGTCTCTTGCGTGTGTTCCAATTAGGCAACCATAACTTTCTTCAAAACCAAATACATATGTACCTGTGTGATTAACTTCGAAATCAAGCATCTTTTCACCAATGTATTTGAAACCTGTAAGAACTTCAAATAAATTAATGTTGTAATACTTAGCAATATCATTTGCAAGATTTGTACTAACAATACTCTTAATGAAAGCTCCATCACTTGGAAGCTGTCCTTTTTCCTTTAACTGGCTGATTTCATATTCAGCAAGTAAACAGCCTGACATGTTACCAGTAAGGATGTGATATGTTCCAGGCTTGCTACCTTTTACATAAACGCCAAGTCTGTCTGCATCAGGATCTGTAGCAAGAAGTAAATCTGCTCCTACTTCATTACCTAATTTAACCGCTAATTCAAATGCTTTTGCTGATTCAGGGTTTGGATAACCAACTGTTGGGAAATCACCGTCAGGTAATTCCTGTTCTTTTACTACATAAACATTTTCAAATCCAAGTTCCTTTAACACTCTTCTTACAGGAATGTTACCTGTACCATGAAGTGGTGTGTAAACAATCTTGATATCTTTCTGTACTTCCTTAATTGCATCAGGGTTCTTAACCTGAGTCTTAAGGATTTCAATATATTTATCATCAACTTCCTTGCCAATCTGGATGTATAATCCATCAGCAACTGCCTGATCTTTGTCCATAGTTTTTACTTTGTTGTAATCCTTTAATGCAGCAACTGCATCCATGATTCCAACATCGTGTGGGGGTGTAATCTGTGCACCATCTTCCCAATATACTTTGTAGCCATTGTATTCTGCCGGGTTATGACTTGCTGTTACATTAATACCTGCAATACACTTTAACTCTCTAACTGCAAAAGATAATTCAGGTGTAGGTCTTAATGAATCAAAAACATAAGCCTTAATTCCGTTTGCATTTAAACATAATGCTGCTTCATCAGCAAATTCAGGTGACATGTGTCTTGAATCGTATGCTATTGCAACACCTTTGTCTTCTCCATGCATTTTAATAATATAGTTAGCTAATCCCTGTGTTGCCTTTCTAACTGTGTAAATGTTCATTCTGTTAGTTCCGGCACCAATAACTCCACGAAGACCTGCTGTACCAAATTCAAGTTCCTTGTAAAAACGATCTTCAATTTCCTTATCATCGTTTTCTATTGCTTCTAATTCTTTCTTAGTGTTATCGTCAAAATAAGGGTTTGTAAGCCATTCATTATACAACTCTCTGTAGTCCATAATTACCTCCTATGTTTCAATCAGAAATGTCTGTAACTGTTTTCATCCTACAGGCATAAGGTTCAAACTAATTCAAACTTTGACCTTTTTATATATTTTTACAATCATTACACATAATATCACAAACCCTAAATAATTAAAACTATAAAATCATTTTTATGTTTCACTTTTGCTATTTATCTCATATTTTCTATAAATTTATGTTTCACTTTTGCTATTTATCCCATATTTTCTATAAATTTTCGTCTTAATTTTTCCATTTTTCTGAACTGTTTCAATTTATCTTCATTTTTTTCAGAATACCAGGCTTTGTTAGAATTATAGTAATAATTTATTATTTTCCAGAATTTTTCCGGATAACTAAGAAGACTTTTCAATACTGCCCTCTCCATATCTGATAATTTTCTTACTGAATCATATGCCTTAATAAGTTCATTTCCTAAAGCAATGTTCCAGTTATTTTTTTCAAGCACTTTTCTGATGAAGTCATACAAATCCTGAACTGACGGACTGTAGGAAATTTTCATCATGTTAATCATGATTATTTTATTTTCCTTAATTAGTACATTGTGATAATTGTAACTTCCATGATAAATTGTCTCGCTGGCAATACTTTCCTTATACAGCTGTTCATACCGGGAATTCTTAATTGCACCTAAAGCCTCCACGCTTTGTATGTAATATTCCTCTATAATGTTTTGAAGGTACATTTCAAAAGCATTTTTGTTTTTTCTCTTTTTTATGTAATTTTTTATACGCAATATTTCACTACTATGTTTATTCATAACTTCAAGCAAATTTCTTCCCTTATGAAATTTCTGCTCTTTAAAAATATCCGTTGTATTTTCTGTTGCGTTATGAAATTTTGCCAGATTTTCCACTGTAAGTAGCAGATGTTTTCTATTTGTGTTATTGCAGTCTTCTCCATCAAACCATTTTTTCAGAATATACGCATAGCCGTCCTCACTTATTGAAACATATACTCCTTCTTTGTTTGCTATAACACTATCCGTTACAAACCCTGCTTTTTCCAAATAATCATAAAAGGTACTCATTAGAACCATTTTTTCGTTGCTATTGTTGTATTCCATTAGGAGATATTTTCCTTCATCTGTTGTACAACCATAGTTTCCTTTTGTTCTGTAAGTACCTTTTATGTTTAAATCGTATTGTTCTAACACTGTTAATGCTTTTTCGTTCATACCTTCCCTCCATATTTTTAATACATTATCTAAAAATATGAAAAAAGAAGCCTGTTTAGAACATTGTTTTTGCTATTTCCATTAACGATTCTTTGTTATTCAATTGTGGTTTCTGTATTACACGTTTAAGCAGTTCATCAAGTATGTTTCCGATTATCTCACCTGTTGGACAGCCTGCTGCTATTAAGTCTCTTCCTGATACAGCCATGTCACCTTTGCAGGTGCATATATTATTTTCCACAATGTATTCGTACTGCTCTTTTGAGTAAATATATGCCCCCATGCCTTTTTCTCTGCCGTATTGACTTTTCCCCTGAATGTCAGCATACGCAAGTTGCAAATACATATCGTAAATATCTTTGCCAATTATATTTACACTTTTTCGAATCTGAACAGGTTCTTTTTTGTCCGCCACCGGTCTGTCATCGTGATGTTCCACCAGTCTTGTTACAAGCTTAATTGTTTTGTTATCCATTTTCAGTCGCCTTAAAATGGTCGAAACCATCTTAGCTCCCACATGAGCATGACCGTAAAAGTGCATTCTTGTTGGCTCCTTCTTGTCATAAGTTACTGAATCAGGTTTTCCCACATCGTGTAACAATGCAGCCCATCTCATTTCTTTTGTTGGTGGCACATTCTCCATTACCTTAATTGTATGTTCGCCTACATTATACATATGATAAGGGCTTACCTGCGGACATTCCATCATAGCGTCAAATTCAGGAAGCACCACCTTAGTTATGCCTGCCTCATAAGCTGTTATAAGTTTGTCAGGATGATTTGACATTATCAGTTTCTCTAATTCCACATGAATACGCTCTGCACTAATATTTTCAAGAGTGCCTGCCAGCTCTTTTATGGCTTCCATTGTACCCTCTTCAATATGAAATCCCAGCTGCGCCGAAAATCTTACTGCTCTAAGTATTCTAAGGGCGTCCTCCCCAAATCTTTCTCTTGGATTCCCTACGCATCTTATTTCTTTCTTTTCTATATCACCAATTCCGTCAAAAGCATCTACCAAACCAATTCCCGGATTGTATGCCATGGCATTAATGGTAAAATCTCTTCTTTTTAAATCCTCTATTAAATCTGCTGTAAACTCTACACTTTCAGGATGTCTGCTGTCATTGTACTCACCATCAATTCGGTAAGTAGTTACCTCGTAACCTACTCCCTTAATTAAAACTGTAACCGTTCCATGTTGAATTCCTGTATCAATTGTTCTGTAAAACAACTCCTTTACCTGATTAGGCAATGCTGAAGTTGTAATATCCCAATCCTGAGGTTTTCTGTCTAAAATAGTATCTCTTACACATCCACCAACAGCAAACGCCTCGTAGCCGTTTTTTTCCAAAATATCTATTATTAATTTTACAGACTTTGGAATGTCTATTTTAAATTCTTTGTTTCCGTTATATTTATTCACTATAATAATCTCACTCTTTCTTTTTTATTCCAACGCGTTGTTCATAATAGTCAGTGCTTTTTTCAGCTTGTCTTCAGGCACCGCAGAATAATTAATAATGAACTTATGGTCAAACTCTTTTAAATCATTATAACAGTAATCAGATACACATGAAATATTTATATTGTTTTCCCTTAGTATCTTTTTGAACCGGTTATCGTCGATTTCTTTTTTTATTCCTAAAATAAAATGAAGTCCTGCGTTTTCCTCTTCTATTGTAACCTTAGGATATAATGCTGACTGTTTAATGGCATTTATTATTTTGTTTCTGTAATCCCTGTAATAATTTCTCATTCGGTTAATATGTCTTTCGTAATAACCTCCTGCAATAAAATTTGCCAAGGTATACTGTTCAAAACTTGAAACAGTACCTGAATAAAAATTAAGTTTGGTATGGAATTTTTCCATTAAGCTGTCCGGCAAAACCATATAGGCAATTCTTATTGATGGTGCAAGAGTTTTCGAAAAAGTATTCATATATATTACTATCTCCTTGTCCATTCCAACCATTGTAGGAATTGGTCTGCCTGAAAATCTAAACTCACTGTCGTAATCATCTTCAATAATAAACCCATTGTTTTCTATTGCCCAATGGATTAAATGCTGTCTTCTTGATACAGGCATAACTCTACCTGTTGGAAAATGATGAGATGGAGAAATATGTACTGCATCAATCTTTTTTCCTAACAGCGCCTTTGTTTGAATTCCTGAATTATCTATTGGTAAATGTAAACATTCCACTCCATTACTTTCATAAACTTTTCCAATTTTTCTATAGCCCGGGTCCTCTACAGCAATAACACTATCTCTTCCAAGTAACTGAACAATAATGCTATATAAATATTCTGTTCCTGCACCAATTATTATGTTCTCTGCATCTACTTCCATACCGCGAAATTCCATTAAATGGTTTGCTATGGCTTCCCTAAGTTCCACTACGCCGTTTGGTAACGGGCTTGAAAGAAATGAATTCTCTCTGTCTAGTAAAGTCTGTCTCATTATCCTTGACCATATAGAAAAAGGAAAACTGTCGTACATTATGTGATTGGAATTGAAATCTACTAGCCACTGCTTTTTTGTATCCTGGATTTTCTTTTTGATTTGCCCACTTTTCAAGGATACTTTTGTTTCTACTATTTTTTCCTTGTTTCCGTTAATTCCACCATTGTTTAAATATTGTCCACTTATTTCACTGGCAAAATATCCACGCTTTTCTTTCGAAAAAATATATCCCTCTACAAGCAACTGTGCATAAGCATTTTCTACAGTGATAACGCTTATATTATGATTTTTCGCCATGGTCCTTTTTGATGGCAGTTTCTCCCCCGCTTTGATTTTGCCTGACAAAATGTCATTTTTTATGCAATTATATAAATACTCATACAGAGACATTTTTCCTCTTTTTTCAAAATCATATGTTAGCATATAGTTTTTACCTCTGTTACTTTTTAATTATTTATTTCATCTATAAATTCTTAATAACATATTTTAGCTACTAATATATTACCTTATATCATCTACTGGTATTATTGTTTTTTTGTGTTATTATATTATCAGTAATGCCATATGGATTATACTTTATATTTTTTCAAATGTAAAATAAGTGAAACCTCACAGTATATAGAGGTATTTATCTTTAACAGATAAAAATCCCCAAATCAACCGGAGGTTTCACTATATTCCATTATATTTATATTAAACTATATTAATTCCGTCTCCTTTAGTTCTCTATTCCATTAAAATCTTTTAAGCAAATGAATTCGTCATCTTTAACTTTATCGGGAAGCTGTACATTTATTGCATCTCCTTTATTTACATACACCGTATAACTTCCATCTAAATCTCTTTCCACAATATTGTTATTTTTATCAGTTACCCTTACAGGAACATCTGTTGAAAATATAATAATTCCATCTATGTCAGATATAATTTGTATTGTCTTACCATAATAATGTTTACAATATTCAAATGTACAAAAAGTATTATATTTATACCCCACACCATGCGAAGACGGAACAGAATGATAATAATTACTTAATACAATTTTATCCTGATTATACCATTCTGAATAGTAAGAATGTCCTCTCCATATTTTTGATTTTTTATCTTTAAAACCTTTTGGTAATTTAACAGCTCTAATTATGCTATAAGAAGATTCTTTCATTACACTAAGAGAATTTTTCATAGCATACTTTATTCCTTTTGGAATAGTTACAACCAGCTGACATCCATCATATCCAACTAAAATATTGTTATTAAAAATATAAAAATCTCCCTGTTTTTTTATTTGCTTTTTAAAAATCTTAAAAATTCTATCTTCCAATACTTCATACAAAGCTTCCATGCCCTCGCATGATATATTTTTATTTTTTATTACATATTTTGCCCTATAAGCAACATCATTAATTGCCTCTCGCATATAATCTTTAAAATTGCTGTCACTTGTATAATAACTTTTTACAGTTGATGGAATAATAACTTTTTTTAGTTTCTTACAACAAGTCAATATATAATAATCCGGATCATCACTACAACTTTCTTCATTATAAGATTCATACGAAAATCCAACAACATTAACTATTTTACACCCTTTTCGAATTTTCAATATTTTGCATTCGCTTGGCATTGCCACAAATTTTTTCCCGTTTTTTGTATAAATGCTTCCTTTGTAACTTCTGTATTTTTTGTCCTTTTTGCTTACAATGAACTTATGTGTTAAATAAAACTTATACATTGGTTTATCTGACAACTGTGTTGTAAATTTAACTGTTTTTACAGTTATCGGAAAGTTCTCATAATTATCATTATCATATACTTCCCCCAAAAAATCATCTACAAATATCAATTTTCCCGGAACTTCCAAAGTTTTTACATTTATACAACCCTTAAAAGGTTTTGTAGGTAAAATTTTTATATTGTCTTTCACTATAATCTTTTTAATCTTTTTCGCATTTTTTATATGTGTACCATTCCTTAACTGACCTGTTACTACTAACGTTTTTCCTTTTGTGTAATAATTCTGTGTTTTTGCCTGAACACTTCCATTAGTTAAAAGAATCCCTCCACAAAGAATAACCAGCATTAAGCATACTCTTAAAATTTTCTTTTTCATTTTGCTCCTCCTATTTATCCATCTTGAAATGTTGTTATATATGTATAACGAGATTCTTTAGTATTTTATTGCATTAACTTTTTATTAGTTGAATACAAGTTGAATGCAAAACTAACAAAAACGGATTCTCTCTGTCAAGTAGCGTTTGTCTCATTATCCTTTACCAAATTGAAAAAGGAAAACTGTCGTACATTATGTGGTTAGAATTAAAACCTACCAATCACTGTTTTTTGTGTTATTATATTAGCAGTAATACCATATGGATTATACTTTCCAATATAAAATCCGGGTATTTTTATTTTATGAAAGCATTGTAATTAGTAACGACTTTACTTTGAGAAACTAATTTACAAATAATAATTAGGAGTTTTATATGAAAAGAGTTTTAAGCATTCAGGATATATCCTGTTTAGGAAAATGCTCACTAACTGTGGCTCTTCCTATTATTTCTGCCATGGGAATTGAGACAAGCATTGTTCCCACAGCAGTTTTATCTACTCATACCAAATTTAACAATTTTACCTTTAGAGATTTGACCGATGATATGGAAGGAATAAAAAATCACTGGTTAAAAGAAGGTTTTAATTTTGATGCCATATATACCGGATATCTTGGAAGTGAAGAACAGGTAAATATAGTTTCTGACTTTTTTTCTGCTTTTGGGAATAATGATAATTATATTATTGTTGATCCGGCAATGGCAGACAACGGAAAAATGTACACTGGTTTTACAACTGACTTTGCAATTACAATGTCACAGCTTTGTTCAAAGGCAGATATTATTTTACCTAATATTTCAGAGGCATGCTTTATGCTCAACAGAAAATATGTTGGAGAAAATGCTTCTTTGGTAACTATTAAGGAACTGCTTTTGGAGTTAATTAAACTTGGTTCCAAATATGCTGTAATTACAGGTGTCACACTTCCAAACGGCGAACTTGGTTTCATTGGATACGACAGCAGTAATAAAGACTTTTTTATGTACGGAACTAAGGAGGTTCCTATTAAATCTCATGGAACAGGGGACGTTTTTGCAAGCACTTTTACCGGTGCCTTAATGAATGACTATAGTGTTTTTGACGCTTTAAAAATTGCAGCTGATTTCACTTACCTGTGTATAGAAGACACTTATAAGGATCCTAATGCAGTTGATTACGCAGTAAATTTCGAAACACAGATTCCTAATTTATTGAAATTACTAAACAGATAAAATTATGTTCTATATTTTCCATGCAAATCAATATTTTCCAGTAAAAATTTAGGGAAAAATGAAACCTACATAAGTTCCATTTTCCCTTTTGTTACTACATATTTTACAACAGATTATTTTCTAATTATTTTGCATATTTTGCTAAAACATCAACCTTGTCTGTTTTCTCCCATGGTACATCAATATCATTTCTTCCAAAATGACCATAAGCTGCTGTCTGCTTGTAAATAGGTCTTCTAAGGTCTAACATCTTGATAATGCCTGCTGGTCTTAAGTCAAAGTTCTCACGAATAATTTCTACAAACTTCTCGTTACTTAACTTTCCTGTTCCAAATGTGTCTACCATAATTGATGTTGGATGTGCCACACCAATTGCATAAGATAACTGGATTTCACATTTATCTGCAAGTCCTGCTGCTACAATATTTTTTGCAACATATCTTGCTGCATACGCTGCAGAACGGTCAACCTTTGTACAATCCTTTCCTGAGAAAGCACCACCACCATGTCTTGCATATCCACCGTAAGTATCAACAATAATCTTTCTTCCTGTTAAACCACTGTCTCCATTTGGTCCACCAATTACGAAACGTCCTGTTGGGTTAATGAAGAACTTTGTATTTTCATCTACCATATCTTTTGGTAATACAGGATCAAATACATATTTCTTAATATCCTTATGAATCTGTTCCTGTGAAACTTCAGCATCATGCTGAGTTGATAATACAACTGCATCAAGTCTTACAGGTTTTCCATCTTCATCATATTCTACTGTAACCTGTGTTTTTCCATCAGGTCTTAAATAATCTAAAGTACCATTCTTTCTTACTTCTGTTAACTTAAGTGCCAACTTATGTGCTAAAGCTATAGGGTATGGCATAAATTCTTCTGTTTCGTTTGTTGCATAACCAAACATCATACCCTGATCTCCGGCACCAATTGCATCTAACTCTTCGTCAGACATTTTATTTTCTTTTGCTTCTAACGCTTTGTCTACACCCATTGCAATATCTGTTGACTGTTCATCTAAAGCTGTTATAACTCCACATGTGTCACAATCAAATCCATATTTTGCTCTGTCATATCCGATTTCTCTAATTGTCTCTCTTACAATTTTCTGGATATCTACATATCCCTTTGTTGTAATTTCACCCATTACCAAAACAAGTCCTGTTGTGATGCTTGTTTCACAGGCAACACGGCTCATGGGATCCTGTTTCATTAATTCATCTAAAATGGCATCTGAAATCTGGTCACAGATTTTATCAGGATGACCTTCTGTTACTGACTCTGATGTAAATAATCTTTTTTCCATTTACGTCTCCTTTACTTTCTACTGTGCATTTCTGCTTTAACTATAGTATCCTACAAATATTTATTTTCTTCTTTTGAGAATTTATTATTATAGTATACCTTTTTATATTTTATTAAAAAGAAAAGTCCACTGACAATCAGTGGACTTGAAATCAAGGTATCAAATCCTCTTATTGATCAAACTTCTGTCTGCTCAGGTTGGCACCTTCCTGACTAATGTCGGGGTTGCCGTAGCTTCTTAGGTCCTTGTACCTCCACTACTCTGAATAAGAGAAAATATTTATTTGCAATGGCTATACTACTATTATAGTTGCCATATGTCAAGTAGTAAATTTTGACATCATAGTATTTATGTGCTCACTATCCCAATTTAGCCATTATTTTTTCAACATTATAATCAGGTGCAAACTCCTTTGCTATATCATAAATTTTTTGAATCTTAGAAACATCTTCTTCCAACTCATCAGCAATCTGTTCTATAGATTTATTTTTAATCATTTTTTTACAAATATTAGAAACAATAAGCTGCAATTCGCCTTTCACAATACCATCCTCATACGCACGCTGTTTAAAATATTCCATTGCCTCTTCTTCATCATATTCCGTTAAAAGTGTATGCATAGCTTCAGCCTTCCTTTCCAGCAGAAAATCTTTTAAAACATTACAATTAATACACTCTTCAATAGCTTTTTCGATAGCAACATTTTTATCATCATATTTCTGCCTGTACTCTTTTATTGTTTCTATTAATATAGCATATTCCTTTAAAGGTTTACAAGCAGATAGAAGTTTTTCGTTATAACCCGGATTGATGTTTAAGACAGTGGCAGTCCATTGGAATATCCCATCTTTAGGCGGTGCGACAAATGCGTCAGAAAGTTTCAAGATTTGTTTGTCAGGGACTTTCCTGGAACCATTATATAACACATAATATTGCGGCGTTGGAATTTTTATGAACTTATCATCATAAAGTCTAAAGTGATATTTTGATACATATTTGTTGAACAAATCACTGAAATACATAAATCCACGTAGTGGCATGTTAGGATTCCATGTGCTCTGCTGTTCAAACAAAGCCATGTTGTTGGCAATGATACAGGACACATCATTTTTCATACTCATATACACTGCGTTTTCCATTGTGGTAATTTCTAAATCGTCTAAGTTTGTATAATTTGTTTCATTTAATGCATTATACAAATCCAATAAATTGCCCTTATACTTTTCATACCCAAAAATCATGCAGAATATTCTATCCTTGTGTTGTCTGTTAAAATTCATACTTTCTTTTCCTCCTTAGCAGTTAATTATCCCTTATAGTTTATATTAATTCACATAAACTGTAAGGTTGCTTTTATATTATACATACTATTTGTGTACTTTTCAAGTTTAAAATAAATATAAAATGGTTATTTTTTGCAATAAAAAAAGGTGTCACCCTAAAGGTTCCACCTTTTTTATTGCAATACACATCCTATATTAATTTTTACTATTTCTAAACTGTACCGGTGTCATTCCGTATTTCTTTTTGAATAAGCGGTTAAAATGTTCTACATTTTGGTAGCCGACATTTTCAGCAATTGCTTCAACTGTCATATTACCGCCTTTCAATAAAGTTCTGGCTTTTTTCATTCTTACCGCCTTAACCAATTCTCCAAATGTTTTTCCTGATTTATCTTTTATGTACTTTGATAAATATGGTTTTGATAAATGGAACTGGTCTGCTAATTCATCAAGTGTTACTGTTAAATAATTTGTATTAATATAATTAATGATTTCTGTTAATCTTTCATCTTGAAGTGCTGTATCACCTGTTGCCTTTACTAAATGGTTAACTGCTACAGTTAATGCATGAATCGATGACTTAATAATATCTTCATCAATTCCAACACCCCAATACATTGTTCCATGATAATTAATTCCTACATATGAAACAGCCTTTGATGATGAACCTCTTGCTAATGAATGTTCTTCATATACAGCAAGTTCATAGCTAATATTGAAGTATTGTTTAAAAGCATTACTTACAGCGTCTAAACGTCCATTACCTGTGCTTTTTACGATACGAACTGTATCATTCTGTGCAATAGTAACTTCTGCAACGATTCCGTTTGTCTGTTTAAAATGTGCTTCTGGAACTGTAAATACACTGCTTTCATTAATATATTTATCTTCAAATATTTGGTATACCCATTCAGGTGATAATTCCTTATGTTCTTCATCTGATACATGTTTTACACTATATCCGATTTCTTCTCTCATTTTTTCAGGTATGGATAATCCGAAGTTCTGTTTTAAAATATAGCTTACGCCACCCTTACCTGACTGGCTATTAATTCTAATAACATCAGAATCATATGTTCTTCCCACATCAACAGGATCAATTGGAAGATATGGTACATTCCACTTTCCTTCAGGATCCTTTGCCTTACAAGCCATTCCTTTTGAAATAGCATCCTGATGTGAACCTGAGAAAGCTGTAAATACTAAATCACCTGCATAAGGCTGACGTGGACTAACATTCATTCTTGTTACTCGTTCATATAATTTTACGATTTCAGGCATGTTACCAAATTCGAGCTTTGGATCTACACCATGTGATAACATATTCATTGCTAATGTAATAATGTCAACATTACCTGTTCTTTCACCGTTTCCAAATAATGTACCTTCAATACGGTCAGCTCCTGCTAATATTGAAAGCTCTGCTGTAGCTACGCCACATCCTCTGTCGTTATGTGGATGAACTGAAATTGTAACTGCATTTCTGTATTTTAAATTCTTGTGTATATATTCAATCTGTGTTGCAAAAACATGTGGCATTGCATTTTCAACTGTTGCCGGAAGGTTGATGATAACTTTGTTGTCTTCCTTTGGTTCCCATACATCAAGAACTGCATTACATACATCTAATGCATAATCTATTTCTGTGCCTGAGAAACTTTCAGGACTATATTCAAATGAAAAGTTTCCATCTACTTCGTCTGCTAATTGTTTTAAAAGCACAGCTCCGTCAACAGCAATCTTTTTGATTTCTTCTTTACTCTTCTTAAATACCTGCTCACGCTGTGCAACAGATGTTGAATTGTAGAGATGAATTACTGCATGTTTTGCTCCCTTTACAGCTTCAAATGTTTTCTTAATAATATGTTCTCTTGCCTGTGTTAAAACCTGAACAGTTACATCATCAGGAATCATATCTCTTTCAATAAGAGCTCTCATAAAATTGTATTCTGTTTCTGATGCTGCAGGAAAACCTACTTCTATTTCTTTGAATCCAATGTCTACAAGTAACTGGAAAAACTCTAATTTTTCATCTAAGCTCATTGGCTCAATTAAAGCCTGGTTTCCATCTCTTAAATCTACGCTACACCAAATTGGAGCCTTATCAATGTACTCTTTTTTTACCCAGTCATATGTGACTTCCGGTGGCATAAAATACTGTCTTGTATACTTTTTGCAATTCATAGTAAAACCTCTTCTTTCTTTATATCTAAAAACCAATATATATCCTATACTTTATGGTACTTTTTTTCAAGTAAAACCTATTTAAATAAACGGAATAAGATAGAATGTCGCTTGCGACATTCTATGCACTGAGCGCGGTTGCTCCAGCAACTATTTTCCTTTCGCGGAAATGTGCATCCCTAGCGGAACGTTTTTTATGTATTAGAACTTCCTAAACAATTTCCTAATGCATAAAAACGTCCCTGTGCTTTTTCAGCACAGAGACGTAAGCTTTACATACGCGGTACCACTCTGTTTCATGTGTTACATGCTCTCAAGATGATAATGCATCCGATTCCTATAACGGAGAAAACCGTCCCAACCTACTTGACGTTTTCAGCGGGAAACTCTAAGGCGAGTTCGTTGTTTCGTGCCTGGCATTTTGCACCAACCAATGCTTCTCTAAAGGTCACTCTACAATTACTACTCCTCTTCACTGCTTTTATAATTCTTAGGATGAACATATATTAACATAAGCCATTTTCTTTGTGTAGTGACAAATTTAATCAGTTTTATTGATTTTTTTTAATATATCATCCTACTTTTAATTTAAATTTCTGTTCTTCTTTATCCGTGTCCACTTCAGTAATAATTGCACCAAGTCCTGCTAATTTCTGATCAAATTTCTCATAGCCTCTCTTGATATATACAATATCTGTTACTGTTGTAAATCCTTCTGCAGCTAATCCTGCAATAACCAATGCTGCTCCTGCTCTTAAATCAGGTGCTGCCACACTGGCTCCTTCTAAACTGCCTACCCCTGTTATAATTGCTGTATTTCCTTCAACCTTGTTTACAGCACCCATTCTTCCAAGTTCTGACATATATTTAAATCTGTTTTCGAAAATACTTTCTGTAACTGTACTTACACCGTTTGCCATTGATAAGACTGCCGCCATCTGTGGCTGCATATCTGTTGGAAAGCCCGGATATGGTAATGTCTTAATATTTGCACATCTAATGAATTCACCTGCTTTTACCTTAACGGCATCATCATATTCTTCTACTGAACAACCCATTTCTATAAGCTTTGATGTAATACATTCCAAATGTCTTGGAATTACATTTTTTACAAGAACTTCTCCCCCTGTAGCTGCTGCTGCACACATAAATGTACCTGCTTCAATCTGATCAGGAATAGTTGAATAAACTGTTCCATGTAATTTTGGAACACCTGTAATTCTAATCTTATCAGTTCCTGCACCTCTAATATCAGCTCCCATGCTGTTAAGCATATTGGCAACGTCTACTACATGTGGTTCTTTTGCAGCATTTTCAATAACAGTTCTACCTTCTGCTCTTACTGCTGCTAACATTACGTTAATAGTAGCTCCAACTGATGACACATCAAAGAAAATGTGATTTCCTTTAAGCTGTTCTGAAAATGCATTAAGCATTCCATGGTCCTGAATTACTTCGGCGCCTAAAGCTCTAAAACCTTTTAAATGCTGGTCAATTGGACGTGCTCCAATTACACAGCCACCCGGTAGAGCCACTTCTGCCTTGTGGAACTTACCAAGTAAAGCTCCAAGCAAATAATATGAAGCTCTAATTTTTCTCATTTGTTCCTCTTCAACAATGTGAGAAGTAATTGTTGCTCCGTTAATAATAACTGTATGTCTGTCTACTCTGTTAATAGTAGCTCCTATTGTTTCTATTGCATCTATTAATTGATTAATATCACTTACATCAGGTAAGTTTTCTATTGTTACGTTCTCATCCGCCATAATTGCTGCAGCAATAAGGGCCAATGCTGCATTCTTTGCACCACTAATTTCTACTTCACCTTTTAAGGCAACTCCGCCTTTAATAACATACTTTTCCATTTATGCACCTCTGGTTATATGTAAAATCTATATCTAAAAAATGTTAATTATCGTTTTTTATTTTTGCGCGCACTAATACAAATATATTTTTACGCACTTTCATCTATTATAACATAAAGTGCAACTTTGTAAACTGTATAAGTAACACAATTTCAAGGCAAATTCTTCCAATTATTATAAATTTTTCACTATTAAATAATATATATTGTTATATATATGTTTTTTTGCAAATTATGTTACCTATACAGCATGCTTAAATTAAGTTTAAACTATGCGCTATGTTTCATTTTTGTTTTACTCTACATATTTCAAAGGATTGACCTTTACTCCTTCTTTGATTACTTCAAAATGTAAATGTGGTCCTGTGCTGTCACCTGTATTTCCTGAAAAGCCTATTAACTCTCCTTTGTTTACAATGTCACCTTTTTTGACACACAAAGAACTCATGTGTGCATACCTGGTTTCCATATTATCTTTATGCTTTATTAACACGTTATAACCATAGCTTTCACTATAATATGCAAGTTCTACAATGCCAGCCTCTGCGCCATACACCTTTGTCCCAACGGGAACTGCCCAGTCGTGTCCTTTGTGGCAGGCATTTCTGTCAACAACGTCTCCGAAATACGAAGATGTAATTCCACCCTTAATCGGTTTTATAAAAAATAGCACAGATGATTTCTTTAATTTGTCATTTGTGCTATCTTTTAAATTCTTTTTTGATGTTTTGTTGGACTTGTTTTTTATTTTCTTTTTATAAATTTTCGGGTTAATCTTTTTTTCATTTAAATCTTTTTCTCTTGTGTTTCTATTAATAACGTAACCGTATGCATATATTTCCATTGTAGTTTGTTCAAAAATAATGATTCCTATCATAAGTAAAACACATAAAATCGGCAGAAACAATATTTTCATCTGCCTGTTAAAAAGTTTAAATCTGTTAATTTCTATACCCCCAATTTTGCTTCAATTAGTTTTACTGTCTGCTGTATTGTATGTCCATGCTCATTTATTATTATATCCGCATATTTTTCATATAACGGTGTTCTTTCATTAAATAAATCTTCTAATGTTTGTCCGTCCTTTAGAACTACCCCTCTTTTTTCCAAGCTTCCTAGTCTTTTTGAAAGTGAATCAAGATCAAGTTTTAAATAAATAACTGTTCCTATTTCTGACAAATGCTCCATTGCTTCTTTTCCATAAACCACACTGCCGCCTGTTGCAATAATTGATTTTTCTGTGTTAATTGAAGCATTAACCTTGTTTTCTATATTGATGAATTCATCAATTCCCTCTTCTGCAATAATATCCTTTAACAAACGGTCTGTCTGTTCTTGAATAACTAAATCTGAATCCATGAATTTGTAACCTAAAACCTTTGCAAGCACTACTCCTATTGTACTTTTTCCAACTCCAGGCATTCCTATTAATACGATGTTTTCTTTATTCATAATTGTGTCCCTTTCCATTAAGTATACTATTTATTTTTTGTCCTATTTTCATTAAGCAGGCTTGCCCTTTTAACAGCACCGCTTCCATACTTTGCATTAATTAAATCTAATGCCTTGTCCAATTTTTTCATTTTCTCTCTGGATATATTGTTTTCTTCTTTGTTCCATGAATCAATATCCATAAAAGTCAGTTGTTCCGGCTCGTCTTCTTCTATTAAATTAGCTGTTCTCACACCTAAAAGCCTAACCGGTCTACCACTCCACAAACCTTTAAACAGATTTTTTGAAATGTTATATATTTCTGTTCCGGAATCAGTAGCAATATCTACTGTAATTTGTTTTGAACATTTTGTAAAGTCATTATATTTAATTTCAACAGCAACTGTTTTTGCCTTTTGTTTTCCCTCTCGTAACCTTCCTGAAACTTTTTCTGAAAGTCTTAGAAGAATTCTGTTTATTTCAACAATATTGTCTAAATCCTTTGGAAGGGTTGTGGAATTTCCTACGCCTTTTAAATCTTCCCTTTTGGTATTTACTACGCTTTCGTCAATTCCGTTAGCATATTCCCACAGTACCCTGCCATGACTTTTTAAATGAGCATCTAATATGGTAACAGGGCTTTTTGCCAACTGACCAATTGTAAAAATTCCTAGTTTATGTAACACATTCACGCTGGATTTTCCTGCCATAAATAAGTCTTCCACAGGAAGCTTCCACATTTTCTCTTGGATTTCTTCTTTGTAAAGAGTGTGTACCTTATCCGGCTTTTCAAAATCTGATGCCATTTTTGCCAAAACTTTTACATCTGAAATTCCTACATTTACAGTAAAGCCAAATTGTTCTTTTACTTTGTTTTTTATTGTATATGCAGCTTCTATTTCGTTAGAAAATTTGTTTCTTATTCCTGTATAATCCATATAGCACTCATCAACGCTTACCTGCTCTATATCCGGTGTAAATGATTTCAAAAGTTCCATTAACTTGTGACTTTGTTCAGAATAATAATCATGCTCCGGTGGAACAATTTCCAAACCGGGGCATTTTTTCAAAGCATTTACTACAGGTTCTCCTGTAACTATACCGTATTTTTTTGCAGAAATTGATTTTGCAAGAACAATTCCATGACGGTTCTTCTTATCTCCACCTATAATACAGGGAATGTTTCGGATGTCTTTTGGATAACCGTTCTTTAACATCTTAACTGCTGTCCAACTTAAATACGCTGAATTTACATCTATATGAAAAATTATCTTATCATGCTTCAACACTATTCTCCTATTAATAATTTTTCATTAAACTGTCTATATTTCCTTGTTGTCTATTTCTTTTCTGTCCACTTATTTGCTGTCTACTTATTTTTCTTTCTTTTTGGTTTTTGAGTTTTTCTAACTGCAAATCCAAATTTACCAAGTTTCTTGCCTGTGCTGTAATATTGACCATGAGAATAAACTATAGGCTTTGCTTTTGCCAAATCAAACTTGCCTTTTTCATCCATGTACTCTTTGTCTGCATGAACGCAAAGAACTTTTGCAATAAACATATCATGAGTTCCTAAATGCTTAATTTCTGTCACTTCACATTCAATATTTACAGGGCTGTCTGTTAAAAGTGGTGCCTTAACATACTCAGCCTTTTCAGTCTGCAAATTCATTTTTTCAAATTTGTTTTCATCACGACCTGATTTCACGCCACAATAATCTGTAGCCTTAGCCAGTTTTTCTGTTGTAAGATTAATTACAAACTGGCCTGATTTCTTAATCATATCGTAAGAATATCTTGATGGTCTTACTGAAATATAAACCATTGCCGGATCAGTACATATAGTTCCTGTCCATGCTACTGTAAATATATTTTCGTTGCCACTATTGTCAGCCACTGTTACCAAAACAGCAGGCAGTGGGTATAACATATTGCCCGGTTTCCAAGTTTCCTTTGCCATATTTTTCTCCCTAAAAATTGATTATTTTTCTTAAATCTTATTGACTCTTTTTATCCTTATTTTTTAACTTAATATTCTTTATTTTTACCTGATTTTTATCAGCTGTGTAAACAACAGTTAATTGGCTGTCACATTTACCTGATATGCTGTATATGTAACTGCTTGTAAGGGATGTATCTGTTGATGATACATAGCTGTAAGAATATTTGTAAGTTAAAGTGTACTCTTTGTTTTTCTTATTATAAACAATCTTGCTGTCCTTTTTATTAATTTTCATATCAATTACTTTTAGCTTTGATACATTTCTGTCATCAGATGGATATGTGATTTCCATTGATTGGTCAACAAGTGATGAAACTTTATTTTTTGTTTTCTTTGTGCTAAATAACTTCAACAGTTCTTTTCTTTTACTGTCTTTTGTTCTAACAGCTTTGTAGAACTGGTCTACAAGACTATCACAATTTTTGTTAATTATCTTAGTGTAATTATCATTAGCTACAGGTTGAATCTTTGACAAATCAAGTTTTGTATCGTCTTTACTTACATTCAAAGTTTTTACCATAGCGTAACTTGCATTTGTAGCTACAGCTTTGTAGTTTCCTTTTAAAGTTTTATTAAAAAGATATACTTCCTGGCCACTTGAATTTTTTGAAACTTTTGCATTGCTGTTTGTAATTGTAATGCCATTTAACTGTAATTCATTACCTGCCGGTAAAGTAACCTGAAAATTGTTGGTTAAAATATCATCTATGTTTACATAAAAGTCAGGTACAATATTTAAACCTTTTCTTTTGGATGTTATTTTTACTACGAAATCTTTTGTTTTTCCTGTTTCTTCGTTTTTGCATTTAATTGTTACTGACTTCTGCCCATCTTTTGTTTCAGGCTTATTTATATCATAAGAATCAATGGTATATTGTTTTCTCAAATTTTCCATTTTCTTAGTGTATAATGTTTTTTCCACATACGCACCTTCTTTGTCTATGTAACTGTACATTTTGTTATAATCCATGGCAACGAAAGCTCTAAAATAATTAGATGCCACATCTGTTGGATCTGATTCATGGTTAATATATGCTGCCGCTGCCCCTGTCCCAAAACATATACTTATAAACAGTAAAATACATATAAGGGAAAAGATTCTGCTTTTTCTTATTTTATTAATTAATTCTTTCATAGTTACTCCTTTTTTGCCTTCAAGGCATACACCTTAAATGTTACCCATTATCCTTGATTTTTGCAAGGCTTTTATGTATCATTTACATAAGTATGATGTAATATTTTAAAGACGAGGTTATAAAAAACATGGATAAAAAAACAATGTTTAATGAAGCTTTAGCAAAATTAGTTTCTTATGCTACAGCTCACGATAATTTAATTACTATGGAGGATGTTAAATCTTTCTTTAATGGTCTTATTGACGATGACAGTCAGTACAAACTTATATACGACTATCTATCAATTAATAAAATAGAAATTAAAGGCTTTACTCCTAGTGACGACAATATTTTTGACGACAGTCATGGAATGAATGCCATCTCAGAAAACATAGCAAAAGATGAAAATGGGCAGTCACAGGAAGAGACTGATTTTATAAAAATGTATATGGATGATATGGACGCTCTTCAAACTGTATCAGATGTAGAACAGGCTGCGCTTGTAAATAAACTAATAGCCGGAGATGCATCTGCATCTACTCCACTTGTAGAGTCTAAACTAAAGAAGGTTGCAGATATTGCAAAAAAATATTGTGGAAAGGGAGTTACTTTTGGTGACTTAATTCAGGAAGGTAACTTAGAACTTATGGTTGCCGTTTCTGAATACACTAAGGAATGTGGTGATTTTAATAATTATATTGATAAACGCATTGAACAGGGTATCCGCAACGTAATTAACAGTCAGATTAATTCTGATCGAATCGGACAGCATCTTGCTGACAAGTTAAATCAGCTTGACAACACAACAAGCAAGCTTAGCAAAGAGCTTGGTCGTGTGCCTGAAATTTCTGAACTTGCTGATGCAATGGGAATTACAGAAGATGAGGCTTCTTTATTGCTTAAAACATCACTTGATACTTTATCAGTTAATCAGGATACCCAGATTACAGATGCCAAAACAGCTGAAGAAATTGCAAAAGAAGGTACTGTTTCCGTTGAAGACTTAATTAATAATAATTCTGTTTCTGCAGATGGATTTATGGGACAAAGCTATGCTTCTACAGATGACTCAATGGATATTACTAAACCGGCAAGTGGTAGTGATCCTTTAACCTGGAGAAAACATACAAGATAATTCAGTACAGTAATTTATAGTATTTTGTAATTTATTATTTTAAAAGAGTTATATTTTTTCATAAACGTATTTGGTTATCAAATATCAAAAATGTTGTTAACTTTGAAGATATGTATCTGAAATTCAGGACATATACCTTCAACTTTAACAACATTTTATTCTTTACATATATTTCTTAAATATTCTGTTAAATATAAAAGAATTCAAATATGCAAGTACCGAAAATCCGACAAATGACATTACATATATAACAGAGGATGCTGCGCTTCCTAATGTTACTAGTAGAATAATAGGGAGTAATGTAATGGTCACAATTAACAAAGTCCATGGAAAATGACCTATTCCCATTAAGAAGGCATTTTTCAATGTATTTTTCACTGTGTTTTCAAAAGTGCTTTGTAATGCCATGGCATAAAGGAATACGAAAAGTATTGCTAAAGCTGCTGCTAACATAAACCCTCTTAATACTGTAGGTAGCAGACCTTTTGGCATATAATTGATTATATATAAATCGGCTGTTGGGATTAATGAAAGCACCAATAAAATAATCCACATTATTGTTGATTGTTTGAAATTTTCCTTGAACAGTTTAAAGTATGACCTAAATATGTAGCCTTCACTGTTACTTGCCATTTTTTTTGTTACTCCATAAAGAGCCGTTGTTGACGCTCCTATAGTAACAATAGGTAACGAACATATAATAAATAGCAGGTTTACTATTATTAAATCTGCTATTTTTGATAAAAACTCATATAGTTTGCTGTCAATTCCAAACACAAATATTTCTCCTTACAATTCTTTTACTGATTCTTTCTCTAATAATTCAGCTTCAAAAATCAGTTGTTTCTTTTCATCGTTTCCATTTATAGCATCCATTAAAAGTTTTATTGACGACTTAACCATTTGTTCACAAGGCTGTTTCATTGTTGACAATGATGGTTGAAAATATCTTGACATATCAAGGCCGTCAAATCCTAAAACCGAATAATCCCCGGGAATTGTTTTACCTTCTTCCATAATTGCCTTGTACGCCCCAAAAGCTGTTAAATCTGAAATTGCATATAGCGCTGTGAAGTCTACATTAGATTTAAGCAATTCTTTAGTTACTTCATAACCATTTGCTACTGAATATTCCGGTATATCATCCTTCATATATCTTATTAACTCATCTTTTATTTCAATGCCGTTGTCTTTCAAAGCTCTCTTATAGCCTCTTAAACGAAGACCACCAACCGCCTGATCATTGCTTCTGCCTGAAATCATTGCGATTTTCTTATGACCTTTTTTACATAAATAATCAACTGCTCTATAGCTTTCCTTTTCGTCATCAATTGATACAGATGAACAATTTCTTTTTGGTGCCATCATATTAACTGCAACTGTACACAAAACATAAGGTACACCGATTTCTTCCAGTCTGTTGTCTAGAGAATCCATCTGGCCCCCAAGAAAAATAAGGCCTTTTAATCTTTTTTCTTTAGCAAGCTGTATAGCTACACTTACATCATCCTGGTCTTCTCCAAGCGCATGAATTAAAAATGTATATTCTAACTTCTTCAATTCTTCTTCAAATATCTTAAGCATTCCTTGAAAGAACTGATTGTCAATTCCTTTTATTAACAATGCTATTGTATTTGACTCTGTCATTTTTAGATTTCTCGCACTGTTATTTGGAACATAATTATATTCTTTAATTACTTTTAGTATTCTTTTTCTTGTATTTTGATTAATTCCCGGGTCATCATTAATTGCTCGGGAAACAGTGCTAATTCCAACCCCACATATTCTTGCTATGTCTTTGATAGTAAGATTTGCCATGTCTTTCCCCTTTCATTTAGCATAAATTAATAAGTTTCATTTCTTCCACAATTTAGCATTTTACCACATAGCTGTACTTTATGCAAAAAGCTGCGAAAGTTGTCCCTTCGCAGCTCTTTTAAGAAATTATTATCTGTATTCTGTTATGCTCTGCCATAAAGAACAGTCAACTTTTTAATTTTGTTGTTTAACCTTTTTGTTAATTGTGTAGATTTCAAACGCCATCTCCAATTGTCTCCTAATGTAGATGGTGTATTCATCCTCGACTTATTGTCTAAATGTAAATAGTCCTGCATAGGAATTATGCAAGTATTTGCAGTTGAAGCCTGAGCCATTCTTATAATCTCATCCACTAACTGTGTTTTTGTTTCAACTTTTCTTCCTATGTATTCTTCTATCATTTGTACTTCTTCAGGTTCAATGTCATCAAGCCAACCCTTTAATGTTTCATTATCGTGGGTGCCTGTATAAACTACACAATTCTTATCATAATTATATGGCAAATAATCTCTTGGTCCTGATGAGTCCCTACTATCAAAAGCGAATTCTAATACCTTCATATTAGGGAAACCTGAGTCTTTAACTAACTGTCTTACTGTGTCAGTTATATAACCTAAATCCTCAGCAATAATATTAATATCTCCCAAACAATATTTAATTCCATTGAACAAATCTATACCCGGGCCTTTTTCCCAATGCCCGCCTATAGCATCTTTGTCCTTTGCCGGTATTGAATAGTATTCATCAAAACCTCTAAAGTGATCAATTCTTACAACATCATATAATTTCACACTTCTCTCTATTCTCTTTATCCACCAGTCATAATTAGTGTATTTGTGATAATCCCATTTGTATAATGGATTTCCCCAAAGCTGTCCTGTTGCTGAAAATCCATCCGGTGGACATCCTGCAACTGCAATTGGATTTCTCTCATCATCTATTTGGAATAATTCAGGATGTGCCCACACATCAGCACTATCATATGCAACGTATATTGGAATATCACCAATAATTTTTATTCCATTATCGTTTGCATATTTTTTCAGTTTGTACCATTGTCTGTAAAACTCATATTGAATAAACTCATAAAAAGTAATTTCATCAGCTAATTCACTTTCGTAATATTCCATGGAATATTCCCATCTGAGTTTTATGTCCTCCGCCCAATGGTCAAAACTCTGCCCATTAAACCTTTCCTTAATAGCCATGAACATTGCATAATCTTTTAACCAATAAGCGTTTTCAGCTTTAAATCTTTTAAACTCTTCACGTTCGCTTATATCACTTTTTTCATAAGCAGTTTTTAAAAGTTCAAATCTGCCATTATACAATTTCTCATAATCTACTTTATCTGTTTTGCTACCGAAATCCACTTTATCACATTCTTTTTCTGTTAGAAGTCCCTGCTCTATTAAGTCTTCTAAACTAATAAAATAAGGATTTCCTGCGTATGTTGAAAAAGACTGATAAGGTGAATCTCCGTAGCTTGTAGGTCCTATAGGCAATATCTGCCAGTATTTCTGGTCGGCTTCTTTTAGAAAATCCACAAATTCATATGCTTCTTTTGAAAAGCTTCCTATACCATACTTTCCAGGCAAACTTGAAATTGGTAATAAAATTCCACTAGCCCTCATAGTTCCTCCTTAAATAATCTTTAACCCTTTACTGCTCCTGCAGCTACACCTTTTATAATATGCTTCTGACATGTGAGATAGAATAATATAACAGGTATAATACTTAATATAATAAGTGCCATTATCGCACCTAAATCTACTGAACCGTAACTTCCCTGTAAGTATTGAATATGAATTGGAATAGTTCTGTATCGATCCAAGTCAAGAACTAAATATGGAAGAAGATAATCGTTCCATATCCACATAATCTCAAGAATACCTACTGAAATTAATGTTGGTTTTAACATTGGTACAATAACGATGAAAAATGTTCTGATAGGTCCGCAACCATCAATTGCTGCTGCCTCCTCGATTTCAAGTGGCAAACCTTTGATGAATCCCGTAAACATAAACACCGCCATACCGGCTCCAAATCCCAAATATATAACCGGGATTGTCCAAGGTGTGTTAAGTCCCAATGAATCTGCTGTATTTGACAATGTGAACATTACCATCTGGAATGGCACTACCATTGAGAATACAAACAGATAGTAAACAATCTTACAAACTATACTATCAACTCTGGCAATATACCATGCTGCCATTGATGTACAAACTAATATTAAAGCCGTTGATAAAACTGTAATTACAAAACTGTATAATACTGATTTAAAAAACGGATAATTTCCAAATGTAAAACCTTTGATGTAATTAGCCCAACCTACTAAAGCTTTTCCTATAGGCCATGCAAATGTATCTGTTTTAACAAAGGTATTTGCTTTAAAAGAGTTCATTAAAACAACAAATATCGGACTGACATAAATTAATGTTACAATTGATAATATTATTGTTAAAAGCTTTCCATGTTTCAATGGAATTTCATTGTTCTCTTTTAATTTTTTCTTCTTTGTGGCAGCAACTAATTTTGTATCTTTTAAATTTCTATTTGTTTCTTTATTGTTCATTATTGCTGCACCTCCTTTGATCTAGTTGCCTTAAGCTGAATAATTGATATTCCTGCAACTAAAATAAAGAATATAACGGCTTTCGCCTGTGCCACTCCCTTACCTGTAAGTGACTGTCCATAAAATGTGTTGTAAATATTAAGTGCCAACATTTCTGTTGTCTTTATAACTGAACCATCCTTTAACTGTTCAAATGGCTGACCATTTGTTAATGCTAAGTTTTGGTCGAAAAGTTTAAATCCATTAGTTATTGTTAAGAACAAACAAATTGTAATAGATGGCATAATATTTGGAATTGTTACTCTTGTTAATGTCTGCCATTTGCTTGCTCCATCGATTTTTGCTGCTTCAATTAATTCTCCGGGAACTGCCTGTAACCCTGCAATATAGATAATCATCATATATCCAACCTGCTGCCAGCACATTAATATGATTAAGCCCCAAAAACCATATCTTGTTTCCATTAATATTGAAGTGTTCATTTTTCCTAATATACCATTGAAAATCATACTCCAAATATATCCAAGAACAATACCACCAATTAAGTTTGGCATGAAAAATGCTGTTCTAAATAAGTTTGCACCTTTTATACCTAACGTTAATAAATATGCTATTGCAAATGCCAGTATATTTATCAAAAATAGTGATACTATTGCATACAATGCTGTATACCAAAATGCATGTATAAATGACGCATCGCTAAATGCATCCATGTAATTTCTAAAACCTACAAAAGAAGCATCTCCGATTGTAACAAATTCACAAAAAGATAAATAAATTCCTCTTAAAAATGGATAAATAAATCCAATACAAAAAGCTCCAAAAGTAGGTGCTAAGAATAGAAGAAAGCATCTTTGAATAGGTCTGCGAAGAAGTTTAGAATTTACAGATGTTCCACTGTTATGTTTTTTCTTTTTTTCTTTCACAGCAATCTCCTCCTTATTTCTAATAAGAGGGGGCGGGCTATGCCCGCCCCCTAAATATCAAGTTTCTATATTTATTTCCTATAGCAATTAATAACTATTATTTAGTTAATAATTATTGTCCAATCAATAATTATAATTTATTTATTGGATAATTTATTTGTTAGCTGCCTTATATTGTGTAGCCCATCCTTCTACAAATGCTGTCTTAACATCATCCCATGAACCGCCTGCATCATATTTGTTCATTGCTGCTACAAGGCTTGCTCTCCATTCATCTACATTTGGTGTGTAGTTAAATGCCCAGTCAACATTGTAATTTCCTGCATCAAATAAGTCGTTTGCATTCTTTAAGAATACATTTCCACTGTCTGCTGCTTTCTTATATGGAATAGCGCCAAACTGTTCAGCCATAACTTTTGTACCTTCATCGGAAGTTACTAACCATTTCATAAAATCAAGTGTTGCCTTCTGATCAGCTTCTGAAGCTTTTGCATTAACTGCCCAGCAGTTCTCTGTTCCTGAGCAAAGGCCTGCTTTTTCTTCACCATCAACTCCACAGTAAATTGGAATCATCTGCATATCATCATCTGAAATTGATTTTTTTAAAGCATCATATTCCCATGTACCATTCTGGAAGAATACTGCTTCACCATTCTTGAATTCTGCTTCTGCATCATAACCACCTGTTGCTAAAGTGTTCTTATCGTATTTGCTGTTGTTAATGTATAAATCCCATGTTTTTTTGAAGTTATCTAAATATTTTCCTTTAATTGTTGCAGGAGCTTCTTTCCATCCATCATCTCTTCCTTCATAGAATAATGGCATGTTTGCTAAGTGTCCTGTAAATCTCCATGATGATGCATCATCCATTCCTGATGATGTAAATGCATCAAATCCAAGTTTGTCAGCTCTCTTATGAATATCTTCAGCAACTGACTTTAATGATTCAAAGTTCTTAATGTCTGAAACTTCATATCCTGCCTTCTTAAGTAATTTCTTATTTACAATTAATCCATAACTTTCATAGCAATAACCGATTGATGCAACTTTGCCTTTGTCATCTTTCAAGTTAAATGAATCTGTACTTAATTCCTTGTAAATATCTGTGTCCTTAAGATCTAAGCAATAATCATCCCAAGTCTTAACTGCTGCCTGGTTACCAACTACAAATAATGTAGGTGCTGCTGATTTTCCCATTTCAGAAGTTAATGTTGAGTTATAGTTTCCTGAAGCTGCTGTAACAACCTTTACCTTAACTCCTTTTTCCTTCTGGTATGTCTTTGCTACTTTCTGTAAAGCCTCATCAGCTTCTGGTTTAAAGTTTAACCAGTAAACTGATCCTTTTTCTGAGCTTGATTTATCGCTCTTAGAACTGCTTCCACATCCTGCTAATAATCCTGCTACCATTGTTGCACACAACGCTACACTTAATAATTTCTTACGCATATCTTTGTCTCCTTTTCTTAAAAAAATAACTTAGGTTATCCGATATTTCCATTTCCAGTGTGGTACTCACTTTCTTTGGAAACGTTTCCTATGAACTGATAGTAGCACTTTTCGGAAACGTTTTCAATAATATTTTCACAAATAGAACACATTTCGACCTTTTATACAATAAAAGCTTATCTTTTTGTGCATTTTGCACATATACTGTAACGTTTTTATGCGTTTTTTATCTATTTACCATAGTTTTATTTTTTTATGCAATGAATCTTCTGAAAGAATTTTCTATTTTTGAAAGCCTGTTACTTATGACATTCTTTCACACCCAATGGGTGTCCGTCCGCAACTATTTTCTTTTCGCACTAGTGTGCATCCCTAGTGGAACGTTTTTTGGACAATGAGAAATTCTTTCCAAATTTCTCATTGTTCAAAAAAAAATGAGCCGGTACTTAAGTACCGGCCCTTTAATGAGATTAAGTAAAATATATATTTAAGAACAGAGTTCTAAAATATCTTTTTAATAAATAATTGTTAATTACTGTTAATTATTTTTCATCATATTTCAATGCATCGTATCCTGTATCACCTGTACGAACTCTCATTACATCTTCGACACTTGTAACGAAAATCTTACCATCGCCATAGTGTTCTGTATTAAGAGCTTTTCTTGCTGCTGCAACTACAAGTCCTGGATCAACCGTTGATACAACTATATCAACCTGAACTTTCTTATAAAGGTTCATTGTTGTTGACACACCTCTATATCTACCTGTCTTACCTTTTTCAGCTCCACAACCCATTACCTGAGATACTGTCATACCCATTACTCCAATGGCATTCATTGTATCTCTAAGAACTCCAAATCGTTCTTCAGGACATATAATAGAAATCTTAGTATATCTGCCTTCTGACTTATCACCTAATGTAAGTGGTGTAGGTTTAACATCTGATAAATCAACTGCCCCTTCACTTTCACCTGCATATGATGGTGCTGCTGGAAGGAAGTCTGCGTATGCTGATGCAAGACCATGTTCTGAAATATCCATACCAATAATTTCTTCTTCTGCTGTTGTTCTAAGTCCAATTGTATGTTTAATTAACTGGAATACGATTGTCATCATAATCGCTGCATATACATCAATTGCCACAATACCTAAAATCTGAATTCCTAATAATTTTGCTCCACCACCGTAGAATAAACCTGCGTATGCTGAACCATCTGCAAATGCCTGTACTGTATCACCTTTTCCTGTTGCAAATAAACCAACTGCGATTGTTCCCCAAACACCATTTGCCCAGTGAACACCAACTGCACCAACAGGATCATCAATGTGGAATTTCTTGTCTAAAACTTCTACAACTACATCTACTAAAATACCTGCTACAGCACCGATGATTAATGCGCCAATTGTATCTACTGAAGCACAACCTGCTGTAATTGCTACTAAACCTGCCAGTGAAGCATTTAAGCACATGCCTACATCAGGCTTACCATCTTTAATCCATGTGAAAATCATACATACTACTGTTGCTGTTGCAGGAGCAATTGTTGTATTCATAAAGATTGAAGCTAAACTGTCAACATTTGTTGCTGCTGCACCGTTGAATCCGTACCAGCCAAACCAAAGAATGAAACATCCTAAAGCACCAAGTGTAATTGAATGACCGGCAATAGCATTTGATCTGATTTTTCCATTTGATCTCTTTGTATATTTACCAATACGAGGACCTACAATAATTGCACCAACTAAAGCTGCCATACCACCAACTGAGTGAATTACTGCTGAACCGGCGAAATCAACGAAATGTAACTGCTGTAACCAACCGTGTCCACCGATGTTCCAAACCCAGCCTGCTTCAATAGGATATACTATCAAGCTGATTGCTGCTGAGTAAATACAGTAAGCACTAAACTTTGTTCTTTCAGCCATAGCTCCTGAAACAATTGTTGCTGCTGTTGCACAGAACACTAACTGGAATACAAACTGTGACCAGTTGAAGTTGTTGTAATTTGTAAAGATATCAAGGTTTGGTACACCAATGATACCCATTACATAATCCTCAGACATCATAAGTCCAAATCCTAAAAATACGTACATTATAGTACCAATACAAAAGTCCATAAGGTTCTTCATAATGATGTTACCAGCGTTCTTTGCTCTGGTAAATCCTGTTTCAACCATTGCAAATCCTGCCTGCATAAAGAATACTAAACCAGCACCAATTAAGAACCAGATTGCAAAACTACTGTCTGTAGCTGCCTGAATAATTTCTTTTGCGTCCATAATTTTTTCCTCCATTCTTTCAGTCATATTTTTTCTTTTAAACATTTGAATTGACTTTTTTCAAATGTTCATCACAAGATTTCTCTTGTGGGGAAACATTTTAAAGGGGTATGTTTTCCTTCTTACGAAATTCTTTTATTCTCCTAAAAACAAAAGAAAAAGGGAGCTAGACCTTTACGTCTGCTCCCTTGCATTTCGTTTAACAATGGCTATTATAACATCTGTTTTTTGTTTTGCAACAGTAAACCTGTCTTAACTAAAATTATTAAGACATTGTTTTAAATATTTAACCATTTGTTTTATTTTATTAGTTTAGTTCTTTCTAACTTTAAGTTTGGAAATTATATTTCCTATTTCTTCATAATAATCTTTTTATAACTATGCTCTATTTGAAATTATGCTAAAGTTTCCTTTACCTGCTGGTAAATTCCTTCTCCGTCTAGCTTAAATTCTTTAAGTAATTCTACTGCAGGACCTGAATGTCCGAAAACATCCTGTACACCTAATTTTGTTACTTTTGTAGGTAATTTACTGCTTAATGCATCACATACAGCGCTTCCAAGTCCACCAATTACAGAATGTTCTTCAACTGTAACTACTTTTCCTGTTTTCTTAGCTGATTCAACAATAATATCTTCATCTAAAGGTTTGATTGTATGAATGTTGATTACTTCTGCATTGATTCCATCTGCTGCAAGTTTTTCTGCTGCCTCTAATGCATAGCCAACCATAAGACCTGTGGCAACAATAGTTACATCGCTACCTTCTCTCATTTTTACACCTTTTCCAATTTCAAACTTGTAGTCTTCCTTGTTAATAACAGGTGCTGCTAATCTTCCAAGTCTTAAATATACAGGACCATCCATTTCATAAGCCGCTTTTACAGCCGCCTTTGTTTCAATATCATCACATGGACAAATTACTGTCATGCCTGGAATTGTTCTCATAAGTGCAATATCTTCGTTGCACTGATGTGTAGCTCCATCTTCTCCTACAGAAATACCTGCATGTGTAGCTCCAATTTTCACATTTAAGTGTGTATAACCAATTGAGTTTCTTACCTGCTCATATGCTCTTCCTGCTGCAAACATTGCAAATGTACTTGCAAATGGTACTTTTCCGCAAGTTGATAAACCTGCTGCAATACCCATCATATTTGCTTCTGCAATACCACAGTCAATGTGTCTTTCAGGATAAGCTTTTTTGAAAATACCTGTTTTTGTAGCTTCCGCTAAGTCAGCATCAAGAACTACAATATCATCATGCTCTTTGGCAAGTTCTACTAAAGCATTACCATAGCTTTCTCTTGTTGCGATTTTCTTTACTTCTGACATAATGCTTCACCTACTTTCTCTAAATCTTCCATTGCCACTTTGTACTGCTCATCATTAGGAGCTGCACCATGCCAATTTACTTTATTTTCCATAAAAGATACACCTTTTCCTTTTACAGTATTCATAACGATTGCTGTTGGCATACCCTTTGTTTCTTTTGCTTCATTTAAAGCACTTCTGATTTGGTCAAAGTCATGTCCGTTAATTGTAACTACATGGAAATTGAATGCCTTAAATTTTTCATCAATGGGATAAGGTGAGCATACATCCTCAACTGTTCCATCAATCTGCAAATTATTGTTATCCACAATAAATACCATATTATCTAATTTTCTGTGACCTGCAAACATTGCTGCTTCCCAAACCTGTCCTTCTTCGATTTCTCCATCACCTAGCATTGCATAAACACGATAGTCACTGTTATCCATCTTTCCGGCAAGTGCCATACCTACTGCTGCTGAAATTCCCTGTCCAAGAGAACCTGCTGACATATCAACTCCAGGTGTGTGCTTCATATCAGGATGTCCCTGCAAATATGAGTCAATCTTTCTTAAAGTTGTTAAATCTTCCTTTGGAATAAATCCTTTTTCTGCTAATACACCATATAATCCCGGTGCTGCATGTCCTTTTGATAAAACAAATCTGTCTCTATCCGGTTTGTTTGGATTTTTGGGATCAAGACCATTCATTTCTTCAAAATAAAGAAATGTAAGCATGTCTGCTGCTGATAATGATCCACCCGGATGTCCTGACTTTGCACTGTGTAATGCTGTCACAACATTCTTTCTCACTTCATTTGCAATTTTTGCAAGCTGTAAATTTTCCATTGTTACTTCCTTTCTTAAATATGAAAATTTTATATGTCTGAATTATACTAAATTTCAAAATCTGATTCCTGTAATAAATTAAGTCCGTCATTTTTTGACTTTGAACCAAATATACCTTTGAACTTTCTTCCCAACTTCTTGGTATGCGCAATGGCATTGTCGATTATTTCTTCAACATTGTCCTGTGAAATTCCCTTATTTGCTCCAAAATAATCATCTATTGCCTTATAAAATGCCAAGTTGGCAAGTTCATCCATTTCGTATCCTTTGTTCAATGCATAACGCTTTCCATATTCTACCCATTCCTCAATGTTGTATTCCTTGATTCTAACAATGTGATTAAATGTAGTTTCAAGTTTTGGATTCTCCTTAAGTAACTCTTCCATGCCATCTTCATTTCCTTCAAGAATAATAAGCATGTCATCTGTAAACATTCCACATCCATCTAACAGGCTAATAACAGTCATTTTTCCAAGTTGGTCTGCATTTTCGATAATTAAGTCACTGCCTACTAACTTGCCTAATACATATTTAAAGCCTTTTCTATTAAGCACTCGTGCATCAACTTTTGCAAGTTTTCTGTTTCTTCTACCACGTTTTCTGTTTACAAGTTTAATTAATTCAATGGCTAATGTTGTCTTTCCTGTTTTTTCATTCCCCATTATAATTACATTTCCATGTTCTGACTTACCATTTGGAGAATAATTAACAATCAATTCCTGTAAAACTTCTCTTATGTTAATCTCAAAGCCTTCAACATTCAAGTAGTTTTTAAATTCTGTAAGTTCAGCTTCTGATAAAACATTCTCGCGAACAATATTATTATCCATTGTCTGGTCTTCTTTCTTTTCTGTCTTTTTATTTTCTGTCTTTTTATTTTCTGTTGCTTCTTCTGGTTCTGCCTCTGCTGTAGCAGCTACTTTTTCTTCCGTTTTTGCTTCAGTAGCTGTAACTGGTTCTTCCACATTTGCTTCCGTTTCAGTAGCTTCATCTTCTACCTTTGCTTCTGTTTCTGCAGCTTCATCCGCCTCTTTTTCTACTTCAACGGCCTCTTCTATCTTTGCTTCTATATTGTCAGCTTTTTCTTCTGTTCTCGTTTCAGTATTAATGCTTTTGTTATCTGCTTTTTCTTCTGCCTCAGCAGTAGTTGCTTTTTCTTCCGATTCAACAGACTCCGCATTTGCTTCTGCCCCAGCTGATGTTTTCTTTTCAACCACCTGTGTTTTAGGAGTATCTATAGTTCTATCTTCGCCTGCCGGTGTATCAGACTTTTGTTTGCCTTGAGCCTGTTTTTGCTCTTTAGACTCAACTTCAAATTCACCTTCCGGAACAATACCTGCACCTGCTAATATTTCAACTTTAGATGTTGGGTTTTCTTTAACTCTTACATCTGAGTCTTCCTGATTATTTGATACAACTTCCTCTGCTTCTTTTATTGCTTTTTGCAATTCATCGCGGGTTGGCAGTTTATCAGTCTTATATCCCATATCAGAGTTAGCAGCAATATTTTTGTACATCTTCTTCTGTCCTAAGTCATTGCTTTCATCTCTTGTTGGCGTTTTGTAGCCTAAATCAAGTGCCGGAACTTCACCTGTTTCCTCATGTAGTCCTTCTTCAATTTGTTCCTCTACCTGTGGTTTTACAACTCTGCTTACATTTGGTTGTTCTTCTTCACTTGAAGGAATCTGAATTTTTCCAAATATACGTGTGCTCCCCAAATCATCAGGAACGATATTCTCAGTTGACTGAGCGTTTTTGTTTTCTTCTAAATCTTCTTCTAAAACAATATCACTTTCATCAATTTCTATGTTATCATGAACACGTTCTTCTACCTTAATTGCATCATCATTTTCAGTGCCTTCAACTTTTTCTTCTGTTTCATTTAATTCTTCTTTAGAAACCAATTCATCATCAGACTCTTCAATAACACTTTCATCAATTGGAAGTATGCTGTCTTCTTGCTTTGCTTTAGAATTGCTGTCATTAACTTCTGCTGCCTCATTAATAATGTCAACTGCTTCTTTTACAGTTTCAGGTTTAAGAATTCCTCTTTCCTGAAGCTGTCTTAAAATATCACTTACATCATTAATGCCTGTTAATTTTTCAGTTCTTGATTCTTCCGGTTCAACCTGTTCTGAAACTTTCTCATCTGCCTGTGACTTAGGCTGTTCTTCATCGTTTAGCAACTGACCAACTGTAATGTCACCGTCATGTAAATCCGGTTCAAATTCGCCATTTTCAATTGTTCCCTTAACTGTTTCAGTATTGTCACTGTTTGTAACTTTAACCTGATCATCATTAGTTTTTGTTTTCTGCTGAGCTTCGTCAACAATTTCAGGTACCTTGTCATTCTGTGATGTTACTGAATCGACTGTTTCAGGTTCATCAGAAAGAATAATTTCTTCCATATCATCATCTTCACTTGAATTCAAATTAATAAATTCTTCTATATTCTTCTCTTCATTTTCAGCCTGCTTTGGTTCAACTTCTTCTGGAACACTCTCCTCTTCTTTTTCCGGTTTGATCACAGAAGCTGTGTCTTTCTGTATCATGTCAGGATTAATTTCAAAAGGTCTAAAAGTTCTTTTCTGTTTCTTATGTGATTTTTCTTCTGCTTTAGAAATAATTTTCTTTTCTTCAACATTTCCGTCTTCATCTAAGAACTGGATTTCATCCACAGTCTCTGAAGTTTTTTCAGGTTCAGGCTTCACTTCTTCTTTTGTCTGACCATTTTCATTACTTACTATTTCAGCAATAGTTGGTTCTTCAGTCATTTTGGGAGCCTCAACAATTTTAGCCTTCACTCCATCTTCTGAAATATCAGTAATTTCTATAATTTCATCCGCACTGTTTTCCGCCAGTGTTTCAGCCTTTTTTTCTTTTTCTTTTTTTATCTTTGCAGCCTTTGGATTATTGATTTTTTCTTTTAAGTCAGAGGCTTTCTTTACATATTTTCCTTCGGAGAACCATAAATTAATCTCATCGCATATATCAAGGCATTTGTCCTTTTTGCCGGCTTTGTAATAAAGTTTTGCCAACTCGTAAGCCCATTTTTCTTCCATGTCAAGATTTACATATTCTTCCAAAATATTAATTAACTCTTCAATAGGTTTTCCCTGAGCCTTTGCCATTCTATATCTTAGAATATATCTTGCAGTATCTCTTGGTGCCATTTCAATAAAGTCTTCATAATAGCTTCTTGCTGCAGCAAAGTCTTTTGTTTTAACAGAAATTAAACATAGCTTGTATGCAATAAGTCTACCTGCATTTGTATTTTCATAAGCAATTGTTAAAGCTTCTTTTGCCTCTTCAAAATTATGAGTCACCTCATAGGCATCTGCAACTAAACTTAAAATATTATTGTCTTTTATTCTCTTTAAATCTAAAGAATCTGCAATGTCAACTGCTCTGTCAAAATCCCTGCGTTTCATTGCATCTCTTAGCTCATCCATTTTTTGTATCTGTTCATTTCTATCCATTTGAATACCTCTTTGTTTTGACTTGTTAAACTGTTACACGTCCTTCTAATGCCCTTAGCAATGTAACATTGTCAATGCACTCTAAATCTCCTCCAACGGGAACGCCACTGGCTATTCTTGTAACTTTAATTCCCAAAGGTTTAACCACCTTGCTAATATACATTGCCGTAGCCTCACCCTCTACGCTGGAATTTGTAGCTATAATTACTTCATCAACATCATCTTTTAGTCGTTGAAATAATTCTTTTAATTTAATATCATTTTGCCCAATGCCAGCCATTGGATTAATCGCTCCATGTAAAACATGGTATACACCTTTGTATTCTCCTATTTTTTCATAGGCTGCCATATCCTTTGTTGTTTCAACCACCATAATTGTCTTGTGGTCTCTTTGATTACTGCTACAGATTGGACATACTTCCTGATCTGTAAGGGTACAACAGATTTTACAATATTTTACATTATTCTTTGCCTCTACAATTGCAGACGCTAAATCATGTACCTGTTCGCTAGGCATGTCTAATATGTGGAATGCAAGCCTTCCTGCTGTTTTGGGACCAACTCCCGGCAAAGCTGAAAGCTCTTCTATTAACTTTGTAATGTAACCACTGTAGTAATCCATTAGAATAGACCACCCATTCCACCGGTAATTTTAGACATTTTCTGTGCTGATACTTCTTCGATTTTTCTAATAGCTTCATTAACTGCTGCCATTGTTAAATCTTCAAGCATTTCAATATCATCTGGATCAACTACTTCCGGATCAAATTTAATACTTGTAATTTCTTTCTTACCTGATATTGTAACTTCAACGGCACCGCCACCTGATGTTGCAGTGTAGCTTGACTCTTCAAGCTGAGCCTGTGCTTCTTCCATCTGCTTTTGCATCTTCTGTGCCTGCTTCATTATATTATTCATGTTTCCAGGCATGCCTCCCGGAAATCCTCCTCTTCTTGCCATTTAGAAATCCTCCTCTTCAACTTCCATTTTTATTTTTGAGACTACTTCCATAAAATAATCACTAAAACTCTGATTATTTTCTAATATAGTCATTTCAATTCTTACCTGTTTTTGTATTTCTTCACTAATCACATTAGTAAGCATCTCTATTACCTCAGGTTTATTACAACCTTCATAACCAATTGAACCTGCGTTAAATACAATTAGCAAGGTGTCTTCACCTTTGACGCTAAATCTTGCATCATTTAAATAAATCTTATATGGATTAGAAATGTGTCTCTTGATTCTTCCCCAGTTATCCACAACTGCCTGTATGTCAGCCGGAACCGGTTTATCAAATACCTTCTTTTCCTTTGGTTTCTCCTGTGCCTGAACAGTAGGTTCAGAGGCCACCTGCTTTGAAACAAAATCACCATTTTCTATTTTCTTCTCCATTAAAGCAATTCTGTTATTTAATGAACTTATGTCTCTTTCCATGGCAGGTTTAGTTAATTTAATAAATGCAATTTCTATTAACACACGTTTCTGTGATGAATATTTGATTTGTCCTGCCAATTCAGAAAAAATTCTAATATATCTCATAATTACATCTGTATCCACCATATCCGCTTCTTCTTTAAGAGACTGTATTCTCTCCTGGGAAGCATCTATAATTTCACTTGCTTCATCAGATGTTTTAATAAGCATCAAATTTCGTAAATACCAAATAAAATCATTAACAAACTGTCCTAGTTCTCGTCCCTGCATAATTATTTCATCTAATAAATTAATACATGAAACAACATCACCGTTAATGATTTGTCTTGTAAGTCTGCTGAAAATCTCGTTATCAACAGCCCCTAAAACCTCTAGAACATTCTCGTATGTTAACTTCTGTCCTAAATAAAAGGCTATGCACTGGTCCAAAAGACTAAGTGCATCACGCATGGAACCATCTGCAGCTTTTGCCACATATCGAAGTGCCTTTTCTTCAACTTCAATATTTTCTTTTTCCATAAGTTCCGCAAGTCTGTTTACAATAGTATCGATGGAAATTCTTTTAAAATTATATCTTTGACATCTTGATAAAATTGTAATTGGGATCTTATGTGGTTCCGTTGTTGCCAATATAAACAATACATATGATGGTGGTTCTTCCAATGTTTTAAGCAAAGCATTAAAAGCTCCAATTGACAGCATGTGAACTTCGTCAATAATATATACAGTATATTTTCCACTTGACGGAGTATACTGTATTTCATCTCTGATTTGTCTTATGTTATCTACACCATTATTTGAGGCAGCATCAATTTCTATTACATTCATGGAACTGCCTGAATTAATCCCCTTACATACATCACATTCATTGCAGGGACTACCATCAACAGGATGTTCGCAGTTTACGGCTTTTGCAAAAATCTTTGCCACACTGGTTTTACCTGTTCCTCTTGTTCCACAAAATAAGTAAGCATGTCCTATTCTGTTTGCATTTATCTGATTTTTTAAAGTTTGCACAATATGATCCTGACCCTTTACTTCATCAAAAGATGTTGGTCTGAATTTTCTATACAATGCTGTGTAAGACATGTTTTCTCCTTTGCTGTAATATTTTTGGGCATAGTACACCCATTTGCACCTTTGGATACTATTATAAACTAAAAAAGTTTTCCATACAAGATGTTGGAAAACTTTTCTTTTTATAAAATATTTTAATTATAAATTAATACATTACATCAAGCCATGCAATATATCCCAGCTGTGTATGGGCAAATCCAAATTTGTTATTCACCTTGCCGTCCACTACCATTTTTAACATAACTTTTTTTGCGTCATTGTTTGACTTACATGCAGCAATACAATTTTTAAGTCCGGACTTTAACTGTCCACCTAAGACATAACCTAATCCATACTTACAGAAAAATTCTGGTGTTTTATTTGGCTTTTTCTTATAGTATCCAGATTTTTTATTGCCTGCATATTTTAAGAAAGCTTTTACTAATGAGTTTTTCCCCTGTACTCCGAATCCATTATATTTCGCTTTGCTCAGTTTCTTAAACTTCTTCTCCATTGATTTCTTTTTTGATTCTGTCAAAGTTATATCTACACCATATCTTTTGTATCCCCATTTCTTTGGTGCAACTTCTGTTACAAAATCTCCCGGATTTAAATAATTAAAAATATTCTCATATCCTTTTTTCTTTGCCAAGACAGATACTCTTGGTGTTGCAAATGTATATGCATACACGTTATTTTTTCCTACTACGCTATTCATATGTTTTGCAAATAAATTAGCTACCGCTGCTCCTCTGCTATGACCTGTAATCCAAACCTTCGTTTTAGAATTTTTATTCAGCCCTACTTTGTTGCTTGATAAATAACTTTTTATTTCTTTATACATCTTTTCTTCGGCAATGGAAAAACCTGTATGAGTATTTCCTTTTCCAAGATTCCAATTGCTAACCCACTCATAATCACCACCGGTACCTTTTACCCAAACAGCCACAATATTTGTGCCATCTACATTTCTAATACCAACTTCATATGATATGGTATCATTGTTATTTTTCTTTGGAGTCTTTTTTACATATTTGTATTTATTAAACTTGCAGGCTTTTATCAGCTTATTGGAATAATTTTTGTTATAAACTGAGGATGCCGCAAGCATTGACAATTTTGCAAGGCCTCCCTGAATTTTTGAGCTTGATTTTGTAAAATATCCATCTGAATACTTTTCCGTATCCCTTAACACTTTCTTTGTCTGACCATCTTTGTATGTTCCAGTTACATTTAATGTAATACTGTTACTTTTATTTGTAACATTCTTTACCTTATCTCTGTCAAATGGCTGGTCAGATAAAAGTACTGAATTTGCTTTTACTTTAATAACCGGTCTTACACCATATGAATATGTAAAATACTGGGTATTTATTTTTCCAGTAACTGAAACAAAACTTTGAACCATGTTTCCATAATGCCAGCCACCAGGACCTCGAAGCCACCATCTTACTGCCGGTTCATCATATCCTGCATATTTTGTTGTATATGCTATTCTTGTATCTGTGTCACTGTCTGTATCATCAAAACCATAATCTAAACTTTGAACTTCATCACTATCAAGTAAAGATACTTTGTCCTGTGTTTCAATATACTGCGCCGGTTTTTTATCTATATAAGCATCGTTATATGGATGGTATTTTGTAACATTTACAATTGCTTTCATATCTTTTTGTTCGTTTTTTGTAAATGCTGTATTATAAAAGTCATCGTTTAATTTGTCTCTTAATTGTGATTCTGACCAAAATCCCTGGTAATCACTCATAAACAAAACTTTCTTTGAAATAAGTGTGTAATATCCACCACTTTCACCTAAAACAAGCCATTCTATTGAATCATTTGCCTTGGCATAGTGAAATCTACCATAAGCTTTTGCTCTGGCATATTTTACACCTTTGTAGGTAACTGTGCCGTCTTTGTTAAAATCCGTATCATCTAATGTATAAATGATATCTTCATTTGTAATGAAATTCTGATAATAAGCACCAAAATATACAGATGTTCCAACAGCATATCCTGATGCTGCCTTTACGGAAACATTCCATAAATCAACTCCCGAAAACATTGACATAACCATAGTCAAAATCATTACCATACTTAAAAATTTTTTCTTCATTTTGCCCTCCTTTTTTCTTTTGTGTACTATTTATATTGTATTATATTCTGTAATATTTTTAAACTATTTTATATAAATGTATATTTTATATAAATCACATTGTCTCAAATTATCACTTTATTAAAGTTAAAACTTCTAAATTCAATTTGGAATAAAAAAGAAGCTGAAACTTCTAAATTAAAAGTTTCAGCTTCTTTTATTATTAATCCGCGCGATTTGCTTTGTGAATATCCCATAAGCGTTACCTTTACAGTTAGCTCGGTCTAGGCTTCCTCATGTCACACAAAACGATCTGCTTAGTGCTGCTTCATTCCTGACCTGACACGGTTCACAGGATTCTGTTGCATAAGACCCAAACGTCAACACCACTTATAAAGGGCAGCCCTACAAAATATCCCCTAGGCAAATCATCACCCCTGCTGTAGCGGATTGCAGGTACAGGGCGCCGCTATCTCCCCGGCTGCGCGGAAGTGTTATATCGTATTTTTTTACAATCGAGTTTAAGCATACCCTACAGGCATTTTTTTGTCAACCGCGATTCCTTAATTTTTTAAAAAAATCTTTCAACAATGTACTACATTCTTCTTTCATTATTCCTGACTCAATTTCAACCTGGTGGTTAAACTTATCTACCTGAAGAAGATTCATAATGGAACCTGCACAACCTGCCTTTGGATTCATGCAACCAATATAGACTTTTTTAATTCTAGCCTGAACTATTGCACCTGCACACATTTGGCATGGTTCAGTTGTTACATACATTTCGCAATCATCCAGTCGCCAATCATCCAGTTTCTTACTTGCCTTCTTTATGGCATTTAGTTCGGCATGACTTAATGTATTCTTATCTGTCATTCTTCTGTTGTAGCCACGTCCTATAACCTTACCATCATAAACAATAACACAGCCTATAGGCACTTCTCCAATTGCCAGGGCTTTTTTTGCCTGATTAATTGCCTGTTTCATATATTTTTCTTCCATTTGTAACATTCCTTACAGTTGTAATATTCCTTGCAGTTGTAGCATTCCCTACAGTTGTAATACTCCTTAAAGCTTATCCCAACATTCTCATGTGTAGTTTAATTACTTACGTTTAGGTTATTCAAAATACTGGTCTATTATGTTCCATATATCAGCTTTCTCCTGACCCAATGACCAATAAGCTGCTCCTGCTAAATTATATTTTTTCATCAATTCAAGTCTTGATTTAACTGATGTTTCATCTTCAAGCCAAATTGAAACTGTCGTATGTCCCTTTTGATATGTTACAAAATTCTGACCTGTTGTTTTATCAAAAGACGGCTTAACGCCTGCTCTATTATATGCTTTTTCTGCCGCTTCCATTCCAAGAGCCTCACTTGCCAAATAGTAATTACCATTTGCCGCATCTTCTACAAAAATGCCTGTTCCGTCGCTGTACTCTTCAGGAGTTTCCTTCCAAGCTCTTGTGTAAAATGGTATTGCCCCGACAATTCTTGAAGAATCCTTTGCCTGATTAATAGTCTCTTTAATTGAATTCTCAGCGTATGACATAGATGACACTGAACCTGCTTCTTTACTGCCTGAAGTATGTTCATCATAATTCATTATAATAAGATAGTCAGCTAATTTCAGTTGCTGTTCCCTGTCAAAATAACCACTCCACTCTGATGGTGCATAATTATCAATTGACAATACAATCTTATTTTTTCTACATTCTACTGAAAGTTCTCTTAAAAACTGCAAATAATCATCGATTATATCTTTTGATATATATTCAAAATCAATGTTGACTCCATCAAGTTCGTAACTGTCTACATAATACATAATGTTAGTTACAAGTCTTTGTCTAAGTTTTGTAGATGTAAGCACCTTTTTTGTTAAATTTCTATCTGTAAAATCATTAAACAATGCCCACACCTGTATATTTTTCTTATGAGCTTTTTCCACATAATCCAAATCTGCCAATGTTGATAAATTACCGTTTCTATCTACAAGAGAAAACCATGTAGGTGAAACTACATTTATATCTTTTGTTTTAGAAAGAAGTGATTCTAAATTCTTATTAGCTGTCTGGTTATATATCTGATTCCAGGCTAAACTTACTTTTCCATCCATAGCGATATGTTTATATTCACTGTCATCATTTTTGTAAGATACCTTTTTCTTACTTTTATCAGTTAATTCCTTAACCGGTACATAACCAATATAGCCGTCATCTGTTCTTACTTTATCCCAGTTTTTTCCTGAACCAAGAAGTGTAACAGTTGTGCCTTTTGAAAGTGTCTTAACAATAAGATTCTGATAATCACCTTTTGTTCTCATTTCAATTTCGCTATCTGTCTTAAAAGTAGTCTTCTCACCGCTTGTATATTTCAAACTGATAATTGCCGGTGCCTTGCCTGACTTCTTTGTTATCTTTGAGTCTAAATCAACGAACTTCTGGATAAACTGTAAATTAACATAACATTTCTTCTTTTCTTTTAAAAATACTTTGTAATTCACTGTTTCATCTGTATTGCCATGAATAACTGTGGGCTGGTTTTCATCTACATAATATACTTCTGTTGCATTTGTAAAAAACAGTTTCTTATCTTTCTTGTCCCAATAAAATCTTTTATCAATATTTGACTTAACAGTGTCAATATTAACATAAGCCGATGTATCCTTGATGATTCCGTATTCATCGCTGTATTTATCTTCCAAAGCTACTGCTACTACCTGGTCACCAACAGATGTCTTATAGGCAACGTCGTTCTTGCTGTCATCTTCATATGTAAGTCCCATGTACCATTTCAAGTCAACGCTTCCTTTATTAGTTTTTATAAATAAATCACATCCGCTTACTACAAACATAGACAAAGTTACAAGGGATGTAAGCAAAATCACTTTTATGTTTCTTTTCATTTCTTCCTCCTTCGTCATCCTACGTTTGTTATCATAACACATCAGCTAATGTATGTGAAGAAAATAGCTGTGGACAAATTGTAAAGATTCTTGAAAACTTTCTTAACATTCTCTTAAATCTATTCATGACAATCTGCTCACAGCTATAGCTTTCATAGGGAAACTCAACCTTATTAATTATTTAGTCAAGTTATGCTTTTCGTGAAAAATCCCCTAATGTATATGATGTTTTTTCATTATAACATATTGTTTTAATATTTCAACATATTTTTTTGTTATTTTGCTTTTTATGCTTTTTAATAATTATTTTTATAAATTTGTCATATTTTATACACTTTTAGAATATATATTGTATACTGTTATTTGTTATAATTTTTTATATACAAAGTAACTGTTATATATTACTAATTGAAAAACTTTACACTTCTAATTTTATTGGATATACTATTAGAAGGAATATAAGTAATCAAATGTGAGGTGATTTTTATGAAGATTGAAAAAATAAATGAAAATCAGATTCGCTGTACTTTAACAAAAGAAGATCTTGCTGACCGCGATATAAAAATTAGCGAATTAGCATATGGTTCGGGCAAGACCAGAGAGCTTTTTCAGGATATGATGAAACAAGCCAATGACGATTTTGGTTTCGACGTAGGTGATATTCCACTGATGGTTGAAGCAATTCCTGTTTCACCGGAAAGCATTATTTTGGTAATTACCAAAGTTGAAAATCCTGAAGAGACAGAAGAACATCTTTCAAAATTTTTCTCAAAAGAATTTAAAGATAGTTTTCTTTCTCACCTTGATGACTTAGAAATCGATTTAAACGAAATTGAACAGATTAACGACCCAAGTGATGGCGAGACACAAAAACCATATTCAGAAGAAAACGGCGATGATGATTCATTACTATATAGTATTTATTCTTTTGACAACTTAAGAGATGTAATTTCTGTGGCTAACATGATAGCTTCTGCATATAAGGGTGACAGTTCATTATACAAATCACCTTTTAACAATAAATATTATTTGTCTTTATGCATGCCGGCAACGGATGAACATATTCTTAACAAGATATGTAGCATCTTAACAGAAAATGGACACAGAGAGACTCCAACATACGCAAAAGAATTATTCTACATGGAACATTTTGAAGAAATAGTTGCAAACAAAGCAATAGAAAAATTAGGAAAAATATAACACATAAGAAAATGGAAGGTTTGTTTATGAACCTTCCATTTTCTTATCTTATCAACTATCTATTCTGTTTTTTTAATTATGTTTAATATACGCATTCCTAACAGCATACCTTTTTGTAGCAGTATATTGGCTTTCAGCAATATACTTCCAACTCTAATTACCATCTATACAAAATAATTATACATCTATACATTGATACATTAAAATTGCTGTAGCAATGGCTGCGTTTAAAGACTCAACTTTTCCTTCCATTGGAATCTTTATTAATCTATCAGCCTTCCCTGACACTTCATCGCTTAAGCCTTTAGCTTCATTGCCAATTAAAAGGGCAACGTTTTTTTCAAAAACTCCTTTATTGTACTCTTCACCTTTTAAGTGAGCTGCATAAGTTGTAATACTGTTTTCTTTTAAAGTTTCAATTGCCTCAGGCAAATCTGAAACAACAGTAAAAGGCACTCTGAAAATTGACCCCATTGTTGAACGGATTACTTTAGGATTATAAATATCAGCACACCCTGAGCTCATAATTATACCAGAGATTCCTGCGCCTTCACCTGTTCTTACAATTGTACCCAAATTTCCCGGATCCTGTAATCTGTCTAATACTACAACACAGCTACGACCTTTTTGAGTAATATTATTGTTTACATTTTCAATAATATCATCTAATGTGTAAGCATTCTTCTCTACAATTGCCATAATGCCCTGTGGAGTTACTGTATCTGATATTTTCTTAAAAACACTATCACTTACGACTTCAAAGTTTTCTCCCTTAAAGGCATATTTATTTTCTTCTGCAAAAGACTCCGACACATAAGTTGCTACAAGCTGGTCATCAGGAATTTCTGAAAACATCTTGATTCCTTCAACAACAAACTGATTCTTCTGTTTTCTAACTTTCGATTTTTCTTTCAACTGTATTATTTGTTTAATCTGCTCATTTGACGCGGATGTTATCACTTATTTCACCTACCCTTACAAATCTGTCCCATATACGATTACTGTCTAACCTTTACAAAGTCATCACCGTACTTTTCTTTTAATAACTTTATTAATCCTTCTGTAATGTTTACAGAATATTGTGGTGGCATCATTTTTCTTTGACGCTCTTTTGCCAAAGCAACAATAACCTTATCGTTGCCATGGTTAGCAAGAATTATTTCTGTTAATTCCTGTGCTTTTTCCATGTAAGTTTCCTTATCCTTAAAAGCTATCCAAAGCTCTGAAGGCACTTCACTAAAATCACGAATCTTATTTGCCATTACTTTTCCTGCAGCATTTTCCTCAATGCTCACCTGACCTTCCACAAATACTTTTCGTCCTTCTTCAAGAAGCCTTCTACTGTTGTCAAACTGTCTTGGAAATACAATAACTTCAATTGTACCAACCAAATCTTCCAAAGTAATAAATGCCATTTGAGCACCTGTCTTTGTAAACTTTCTGGTTACATTACTAATAATTCCACCAACTACTACTTTACTTTTATCCTGAACTTTTGACTCTTCGCCCTCTTCCGGTTCTGCAAAGTCCAAAGTCATATTCGTTATAACTCTTCTCCACTTTTCTTCCTGGTCCTGAAGCGGATGTCCACTGGCATAAATTCCTATAACCTCTTTTTCGAATTCTAACTTCTGTGCTGTATCATATTCCCCAACATTTGGCATTTGAACCTTGTAAGTCTCTTTAGCCTCATCATCAATAAAATCAAAAAATGAAGTCTGACCTGCCATGGCATCTTTTTTCTCCTGATTTACACCATCCATAATCTGAATATAAACCATCATCATCTGTTTTCTTGTGGCTCCAAGAGAATCAAAAGCCCCAGCTTTTATAAAGTTTTCAATAGCTCGTTTATTAACACCTATTGAAGATGTTCTTGTGATGAAATCTTCTAAGTCTTTAAACTTGCCATTTTTTTCACGTTCTTCAACTATGCCATCAATAACTGCCTTACCCACATTTTTGATAGCTGTTAAACCATAACGGATACATTTATCCGCTGCTGAAAAGCCACTCTCTCCTTCATTAATATCAGGCGGTAAAATCTTAATGCCCATTGAACGACAGGAATAAACATATTCAGCTACCTTGTCTGAGTTGTCCATTACCGACGTAAGCATTGCTGCCATAAATTCTTCGGCATAGTAATACTTCAAATAAGCTGTCTGATAAGCAACTACTGCATAAGCCGCCGCATGAGATTTGTTAAAAGCGTATTTTGCAAAATCAGTCATTTCATCGTAAATTTTGTTTGCGATTTCTTCACTGATTCCATTATTTATACAACCTTTTACTCCTTCTGCCTCGTCGCCATATACAAACTTCTGGCGTTCCTTTGCCATTACATCAGCCTTTTTCTTTGACATGGCTCTTCGTAGCAAATCGCTTCGACCTAATGTATAACCTGCCAAGTCCCTAACAATCTGCATTACCTGTTCCTGATAAACAATACAGCCATAGGTTGGCTCAAGAATTGGCTCTAACTGTGGGCAATCGTATGTTACACTGTCCTTATTATTTTTTCCTTCTATATACTTTGGTATAAAATCCATTGGACCTGGTCGGTACAATGAAATACCCGCAATTATATCTTCAAGACTTTGTGGTTTTAACTCCTTCATGAAGTTTTTCATACCGGCACTTTCAAGCTGGAATATGCCTTCAGTATTTCCTGTTCCAATATAATCCAAAACTTTTTTATCTGAATAATCTATTTTGTTTAAATCTAAATCTATGCCTCTGTTTTTCTTAATATATCTTTGAGTATTCTGAATAACAGTTAAGTTTCTAAGGCCAAGGAAATCCATTTTCAAAAGCCCCAGTTCTTCCAAGGTTGTCATAATGTACTGAGTTGTTATTGAACCGTCTGCTGCTCTTGAAAGCGGTACATATTCATCTACAGGTTTTGCACAAATAACAACACCTGCCGCATGCATGGACGCATGTCTTGGCAGACCTTCAAGTCTCATTGACATGTCTATTAAATATTTAACTTCAGGGTCTGTGTCATAGAGATTCTTTAATTCTTTATTTTGTTTTAAGGCAAGTTCCAAAGTCATGTGTAAATCATTTGGAATCATTTTTGCAATCGCATCTGCCTGTGCGTATGGCATATCAAGAACACGCGCCACATCTCTGATTACACCTTTTGCCTTTAATGTACCAAAAGTAACAATCTGCGCCACATGGTCTTTTCCATATTTTCTTCCTACATAATCAATTACTTCCTGACGTCTTTCAATACAAAAGTCCACGTCAATATCGGGCATAGATACACGCTCCGGATTAAGGAAACGTTCAAACAGCAAATTGTATCTCATTGGCTCAATATCTGTTATTTCCAAGCAATAAGAAACAATACTGCCGGCTGCTGAACCTCTACCCGGGCCTACTGCTATACCATTTGATTTTGCATAATGTATAAAATCCCACACAATCAAAAAGTATTCTACATACCCCATACTTTTAATTGTATTTAATTCATAATCTAATCTTTCCTGTAACTGCTCTTTTGTTAATTTACAGTGTTCATCTACTTCTCCGCTAAAAACAGGATATCTTCTGTGAAGACCATCCTCGCATAATTCTTTTAAATAAGTCCAAGGCGTATAGCCTTCAGGCACTTCAAAGTTAGGAAGTTTTGTAACACCAAATTCAAATGTTACATTACATCTCTCAGCAATCTTGTGAGTATTTTCCAATGCCTGTGGTGCATATTTAAAAAGAGAAGCCATCTCTTCTTCTGATTTTAAATAAAACTGGCCCCCTTCATAACGCATTCTATCTTCATCAGATTTTTTCTTACCTGTCTGGATACACAGCAAAATATCATGTGCTTCCACATCATCAGCGTATGTGTAATGAACATCATTTGTACAAACTAAGTCTATATCTAATTCCTTGCTTAATCTTAACAAAGCCTGATTTACTGTTTTCTGTTCAGGAATTCCATGGTCCTGTAATTCCAAAAAATAATTATCTTTTCCGAAAATATTCAAATGACGAACTGCTGCCTCTTTTGCCTTCTCGTACTCGTCTCTTGCAAGATATCTTTGAACCTCACCTGCAAGACAGGCACTAAGACAAATAATACCTTCAGAAAATTTTTCAAGAACTTCATAATCTACTCTAGGCTTATAATAAAATCCGTCTACAAACCCTTTCGATACAATTCTACAAAGATTCTCGTAACCTGTATTATTTTTCGCAAGCAAAATAAGGTGATAGTATCTGTCCTCACCTGCATTTGCCTCTTTATCGAAACGGGAGCCCGGAGCCACATAAACTTCACAGCCAATAATTGGTTTAATATCATTAGCCAATGCAGCTCTGTAAAAATCAATCGCCCCATACATAACTCCATGGTCTGTTATGGCAAGGCTATCCATACCAAGCTCTTTTGCTCTTTTTGTTATTTCTTTTATTTTACTTGAACCATCCAACAGACTGTATTCTGTATGGACATGTAAATGTGTAAATGCCATCTTTTATCCTTCTCTATAATCTATATGGAACCAATACTGTTCCTTACAACGTTCTCATCTGATGAGCGTTATCTCTCAACTGTTTTCTTTTCACACCAGAATGTATACATATTGAAACATTCATTACTCTATAGGGAAATTCTAAATCATTCCATTGCATAACAGTAATTATACTTCTATTTTTTGTTTGTTACTATGGCATTTGGATAAATTCTCATCATTTTTTCGTCGTCGTAATGTTTATCCAGCCAAACCTGCCATGACTGTTTAGCATCTATACCCTTTTCTCTCTGGTCATATCTTGTTAAAGCAAAACATGACATAAGTACATTTGCAATCATAAAAACAACCAAAATCCAAGTTGTTATTTTACCAAACTTAACAGGAATTTTTTCTATTACTTTTGAAAGTCTTGTGTAAATCAACTTAAACCACACTACCGCTGCGATTCCCCAAAAGAAACAATAAAGTAAATTAATTCTACCACCTAAATTAAAAGGTATATCGCTGTAATCCCAAAAAACTTTTCCAAAAACTATTTCTGTAAACACGCTGCACAAATACTCATAAGCCCCACCTAATCCGGTTCCTATAAGAAAAAGAAAACCGTCACTTCTGTCCTTATACTTGTAAAGCATAAGAGTAGCTGCTGCAATTGCCAGTCCCCACACAATACTAAAAGGGCCCCACACAACACTACTTCTGCTCATCCATTCTCCCATGGTAATTCGGCAAAAAATAGTTTCTATAATGTCTCCTACAAAGGCACCTACAAAAAACAAAACAACCAACTTGTAAAAACCACACCCATAGGCAAATACTGTTTTGTCCTTTGCTTCCTTTTCAACTTTTACAGTTTTAGGATAAGCCTTATTCTTTCTATTATTAACTCTACTTATTAACCATTTTTCAAGTTTTCTGCTTAACTTAGTAAAATTATTGTTTGCACTCTTAACCTTCTCAATTCCTCTACCATTATAGTAAAGAATCAGAAGTGAGAAAATCATATCCGCTGCTAATGCCACAACTACAACAATCAATATAATTCTTACAACCATAAAAGGTATAAGTTTATAAGCATCAATTAACAGGCTATTCGTAAAAGTAACCGCTATAAATCCTAACACTCCCCAAAGCACCGAAGTTTGAAGAGAAATATAGCCACCTAAGTTAAACTTATTATTTTCATAGTTCCACCATCTTTCATGGCAGATTTTTTCAATAATCTTTCCTGCTACCCATTCAATTACAGAAGCATATATAGCTGAAAAAAGAAACAACCATACACCTGACAAATCTTTAAGTGCAACAGTAATCAGCACTCCCGTAAAACCATAAACGGTACAAAACGGCCCATTAATCAAACCTCTATTAATAATTTTTCTCTGCTTGGTAATTGCAAAAATTGTTTCCAAAATCCATCCCACAAAAGAATAAATCAGAAACAACCATAATAATTGGTATATTGACATTACTTAATCCCTCTTCAGTATTTCTATTTTTAACTTCTATTTATACATTATAGTTTCTAGCAACTTCTCTTAAGTACAAATTATAGTTCAGCTCTTTTAATAATCTAAATTAATTTCCATCATTTCTAAAACGTACTAAAAAGTATATTTTAAATTCAACACATTTGTCAACACCTTCGGCGTCATTCTCTACTGTTGCCGGGCTGACGGTTAAATTAGAACATGTTGTATTTCTATCTTCCCTGCGCCGCCTATTAACAATCGCTATCGATAACTCAATCGCTACACGGTTTCAAACAATCTCTCGCGATTGTAGCTAGGCTAGCTCAGATAACAAAATACTGCCTATCGTTCTAATTTAACCGTCAGCTCGGCAATAGGAAAGAAGCCTGGCAACAGAAATGAAGCTACTCCACCAAATTGATGAAGTAGCTTCGCCCTATAATATATTGAGAAAAACATCGAAAGGTTTGTGTCTGTCTATATTATTACCATTTAAGGTCAAGTATCAATGCTGTTGGGTTTGTGTAATGAAGAAGTGTACTCTGATCATTTACATCATCATAACAGAAACCATATGAGAAATTATTTACAGAATGTTCATGTAAGAACCTGCTGTAATAATTGTATGTTCCATTTTTGTAATAAGCACTTGGATTCTGATAATTTGCAGGATCTGTTGCAACACCTCTGTTAAATGCTGCACAAAGCTGTGCTTCAATTACTAATTCTGTTGAATTTCCTCTGTTAAAGTTTCCTTTTCCTTCTAACACATCCTGTGTTGTTGGTTTGTAAATTGTGTATGTTCCACCGTCACCATCTTTTGTAAATGTCATGTGATCTCCACTAACTCTACCTCTAAATGTTCCGGCATCACACCTGAATACTAATGTTTCATTTGAGTATTTATTCCAAAATTCATTAATATAGTTGTCAAAGTAATGTCCGTTTTCTTTTCCTTCATTGAAAGTTGTCTTACATGGAGCCATAATTCTCTTTCCGTCGTAAAGACTCTTCCATGCTGCAGGTGCACTGTTCTTCCATGCATTGAAAATCTGATCTCTTGTTCCTATATCACCAACTGTCTTATCATATGTTGGGTAATCTCCCGGACGGTTATCAAATCCACCCTGTCCTACTAATCTTGTTACAACTGGAAAACTAAAGAAGTCAACTCTTGTTGTATTGCCCCAATATTCTTTATTTGTTACTGTAAATTCTGCAAACTCGAATAACACATCACTATTAGGATCTGATGCATTGTTTAAGTCAGGTCCTGCATAACCTACTTTTCCATCAGCACCATTAATGAATGTTACGTAAACAGGTTCACCGTAACTTAAATACATTCTTCCTGATTCAATATCCGGCAAATATACATATTTTGCTTCTGCCATAGAATGGGCAACATTTGCACATTTTCTACCATTCTTTGTAACTGTATTAAGTGATTCGCTTGCTTTAACAAGGTTTCCCTGTGCGTCTAAATAACAAATTTCATGATTTTTATTTCTTCCAAGTACAATCCAATAGATTTCACTATCTTTGTACTTTCCATTTGTTTTGTTATTAAGCTGTAAGAACATCTTATCACTTCTTACAGGAATACTTGAATCAAGCTGTGGCACATCTGTTCCTATGTTAGTACTTGGTGTTGTTGTTGATGGCTTTGTTGTAGCAGGTTTCTTATTTGGAGTCTGACTTGAGCCCTGTGAAACATTAACTGACATTGTTGTTTTTTCTGATTCTTTGTCACCTGATACTGTAGTAATTGCTACTGTATGTGTTCCCTGTGAATAGCCTGTATATGTATAGTACGCACAACCAACTTTACTTGCTACTTTCTTTCCATCAATATATACATTGTATGAATTAATATCTCCACGTCCCCATACAACTCCAATTGTTCCTGCTGATGGATTGCTTACTACCAAGCCAAATGGTTTAGCAATACTTGTATCTGTATTTTCTTTTTCTGTTGCCTTAACTGTTGTAGTTGTTTCAACTGTCTTTTTCTGTACAATAATTGATGATGTTCTGTCGTTAAAATCTGAACCAATCCAAGCAGTATCCGACGTAATTCTTCTTGACTCTCCCTGGAAGTTGTCATCATAATAAAGAATTGCTTCATATCCACTTGCAACCTTTAATGAAGATAAATCATCATTTTTAAATCCTTTTGCCTGTAATGCTGCAAGGTTGTATCTTCCTTCATTTAAAGCTGCAACTCTACCGCCATAATTAATATCCTGATAAATATATACAACACCTTTTTCTGTTGTTGTAGTTGGTGCTGCTGTTGTCACCTGCTGTGTCTGTCCTTTTACAGTTACTGATAATGAAGTCTTTGCTGATTCCCTTGAACCTGAAACTGTTGTAACTGAAACTGTATGTGTACCTGCTGAAATATTGCCATATTCGTAGTAACCGCAAGTTACTTTGTTTGCAACCTTGTCGTTGTCAATGTATACATTGTATGAATCAATATTTCCACGTCCCCATACAACACTAACTGTATTATCTTTTGGACTGTTTACTACTAACCCAAAAGGGGCCTGTATGTTAGCATCTGTAGAACTTGTACTACCTGTAACATATGTCATTTCACTTGTGTCATACTGAGCATTGCCCTTGTTATATGTAAATACACATGTAAGCTTATCGCCTTTCTTTAAACCGTTAATGCTGTACTGGAACTGCTTATCACTTCCACTCATTGTTACATTCTGCTGTGCTCCATCATTAACTTTATAATGAAGAATTGCATATGCAGCATAGTTTTTACTGTTAAAATTTATTTTACATACGCTAGAAGAAACCTCTTCAGCTGTTACCTCATAATCCCCACTGCTTCCAAGAGAAGCTGCTTTTGTTGTCTTACTTGTGTTATTTATGCCAAATCCCGTTACTACCATGGCAATAGCTAACACTGTTGCTAAAAGTTTTTTTGAAATTTTAAATTTCATAAAAAAAATCCTCCGTTCTTTTTTACATTAATCTAAACCGTTCTTCCTACTATTATATTTTTACAATATAAAAACAGTTCAAAAAAGGAGTGTTTTTTTATAGAAGGTACACTTTTTCATAAAATTATTTTTTATGGTATTTTTATTCAAAAAATAAAAATAGCTTTATACATTTCTTATTACATAAAAAAGTCATAACAAATAAGTTCAGATTGCAAAAAACTTATCATTGTTATGACTTTTTATAAAAATATATTAGATTTTTCTATAATTAAAATTGTTATATTTTTCTCAATTGGAAATTTCTAAATTATTTATTCTCTTTCTAATAATTGTACTAACTATTTGTTTCCTAAATATTTTTCAATACTGTCAATAGCCTGTGCCTCATCTTCTCCGTCTGCTGAAATTGTAACTGTCTGTCCTGCTGCAATTCCTAATGCCATCATTCCCATAATGCTTTTAGCATTAACCTTCTTTGTTTCGTACTCCACATAAATCTTGCTTGTAAACTGGCTTGCAACCTGTACACATTTTGCTACCGGACTTACATCTGATCCCTGTTTGATTTCAATTGTAACATCTCTAGTTGTCATTTTAAATCTCTCCTCCTTAGGGCTATCCCCTTAATTCCTGTGCAATCTGACAAATTTTTCTCAATCGATGGTTTACTCCTGACTTTCCAAGGGGAGGATCTAGCATTTCTCCCAGCTCCTGCAAAGATGCATCAGGATTCTCTTTTCTAACCCATGCGATATCTTGTAGTTTCTCCGGCAAATAATCTATGCCCTTATTTTGTATAATAAAGTCGATATCGTCGATTTGTCTCACCGAAGTTGCCACGGTCTTCTTTATGTTGGCGGTTTCACAATTAACCTGTCTATTATAATAATTGCTCATACCTTTAAGTATTCTTACATTCTCCATTTCCATTAAGGAAACATGGGCTTCCATAACATTTAACACGTCAACGATGCCTTCGCCTTCTTTGATATATACCACATAACCACCTTTTCTTGCAACCATTTTTCCATCAATATTATAATTTTCTAGTAATTCTATAAGCTGCTTTGCCTTTTTTTCACTGTTACATTTGATTTCAAAATGATAAGATTTATTAGGATCACTAATGGAACCTGCCGCCATAAAAGCCCCTCTAATAAAGGCTCTTTTGCAGCAATCTTTCATAATTACAATATTATTTGTAATTGAAAAATTCTCTCCAATTTCATTATTTTCGTTAATTAGCTTAGTAGCCTGTAGTATTTTAAGTGCCTGCTGGTGGTCGCCTACTAATAAAGTATATGTTCTTCCCACTTTTGAATATGCATTTTCTCTGGTAGAAATATCAACATCTACTTTAAATGTTTTCCACAACAGCTTTTTAATTTTTTCTGCTGTAGGTTGTGTTTCTGTTTTTATTCTTATTTTGTAATTATTATTTTCGTCAATTATAACACTACCACACATGGAGATTAGTGCAGCTAATTCTGCTATTCTACAATGTGTGGCATTGCTTATATGATTGGCTAATTCATTTTTTACTTTTATCGAAAAACTCATATATTTAACTTTCTATTCTAGTCCCTTTAGTTTCTTAAAATATCCCTATGAGATATTCGTATGCCGTAATTTGCATCCATATTGTTTAACTGTCTATACAGTTCATTTGCTACAGTAACAGATCTGTGATGACCACCTGTACAACCAATACCAATTACTAACTGATTCTTTCCCTCGTCAATATAATTTGGTATCAGGAACTTAATCATGTCGATTAATTTCTCTAAAAACTCTGTTGATACAGGAGATGCCAAAACATAATCTCTTACTTCCTGCTGCTCGCCTGTCTTATGCTTAAGTTCAGGTACATAGTACGGATTTGGCAAAAATCTTACGTCAAAAACCAAGTCGCAATCTGCCGGTACTCCATATTTAAAACCAAAAGACATTATTGTTACAAACAAGTTTCTGTAATCTTGATTCATAACAAATATTTTTTCCACTTCTGCTCTTAAATCGCGCACTAAAAGATTACTTGTATCAATTATATAATCTGCATTTTTTCTAAGATATGCAAGTTTCACTCGCTCTGCTTCGATTTCATTTTCCACGCTGTCTGCATCACCCATTGGATGACTACGTCTGGTTTCCTTAAATCTTTTAATCAAAGTGCTGTTATTGCAGTCCAAAAATAGTATTTCATAATTTTGTTCCTTTTTCTTCATGTGAGTAAGCACTTCATTTATACGATCTAAATTCTCACCACTTCTAATATCCACACCTATTGCCACCTTGTTTTTTTCACTTGTTTGTGCAAACAATAGGTCTGCAAAATTTTCAATTAAATCTATTGGAAGATTATCTACACAATAGTAGCCGTTATCTTCGAATATTTTAAGTGCTGTTATTTTTCCTGCCCCTGACATTCCTGTTACAATAACAAAACGCATACTGTTTCCTCCAACTAGCTATATAATTTTAACTTCAGGTTCTAATTCTACATCAAATTGTTCTTTTACTGTTGCTTTTACATCGTCCATTAACTGTAAAATATCTGTTGCTGTTGCATTGTCATAGTTAATTACGAAACCACAATGTTTTTCTGAAACCATTGCGCCACCAACCTGATAGCCTCTAAGACCTGCATCTTCAATTAATTTGCCTGCAAAATAACCTTCAGGTCTTTTAAAAGTACTACCGGCACTAGGATATTCAAGAGGTTGCTTTGCTCTTCTTTTCTGCATGAACATTTGCATTATAAGTGCAATTTCTTCCTGACTTCCTAAATCTAACTTAATACACATTTGAAGAACTATCATGTTCTTCTTTTGAACAATGCTTGTTCTATAACCTAATTCTAATTCTTCTGCATTAAGTGTAACAACTTCTCCATCTTCAGTAAGGACTTTTGCCCATTTTATAACATCCTTTATTTCTCCACCGTAAGCACCGGCATTCATTACAACTGCACCACCTACATTTCCCGGTATGCCATGAGCAAATTCAAAACCTGCCAGGTCATTTTCATAGGCTGCCATTGCCACACTTGACAATTTAGCCCCGGCATCAGCAACTATTTCATCACCAATTACATCAACTGAATTAATTCTGTTATTTACTTCAATAATTGCTCCCTTATAGCCCTGGTCCTTTACAAGAATATTACTTCCATTTCCTATAACCATAAATGGATAATCATTTTCTCTACATGCCTTAACTGCTGAAGATAACTCCTCAATTGAACCGGGCATTACATATAAATCTGCATTACCACCACATCTGAAAGTGCAATGCTTTCCCATTGGTTCATTTTCTCTTATATAATCTTCACCAACAATATTTTTTAAAATTTCAAACAATCTAACACACTCTCTTTCAATTTATTTTACAAGAGCTGCTGCTCCATACATTCCTGCATCATTTCCAAGTTCAGCTAAACATACTGCTGCTTCTGAACAGGCTTTAAAACTTACATTTCTATATGTATCAGTAATTGCATCAATAAGGAACTGACCGGCTTTACTTACACCACCACCGATGATAAATGCCTGTGGATTAACAGTTGCCGCAATAAAGCCCATTGCTTTTCCTAAATATGTTCCCATCTGTTTTACAACAACATTTGCTCCCTGGTCTCCTTCTTTTGCAAGGTCAAATACATCTTTAGCTGTAATATTGTCGCCAAATTCTTTCATCTTTGTGTCATCATTGTCTGCCATGTATCTCTTGGCAAGTCTTACAACACCTGTAGCTGATGCGTACTGTTCAAGACAGCCTTTCTTACCACAACCACATACATCTGTTTCTTCATCGTTCATATGGAAGTGACCGATTTCTCCTGCACCACCATTGTATCCTGTTAAAATATTGTTTCCAATAATAACGCCACCGCCTACACCTGTTCCAAGTGTAATCATAACAACATCATCGTAATCTTTTCCGCCACCTTTCCATGCTTCTCCTAAAGCTGCAACGTTTGCATCATTGCCGGCTTTAACAGTAACTCCATGGAACATAGATGAAAGTTTCTCTTCCACATTTAACTTGCCCCAGCCAAGATTTACACACTGTAAAACAGTTCCATCTGAAATAACAGGTCCCGGAAGACCAATTCCAATTCCTTTTACTTCATCTATCTGAATGTTTTCTTTTGCTAATTTATCATCAAGAGACTTACAAATGTCTCCTAAAATAGCTTCTCCACCGTTGTCTGTATTTGTTACGATTTCCCATTTGTCTAACATAGTGCCATCTACGTTAAAAAATCCGATTTTTACTGTTGTTCCTCCAACGTCTACTCCAAAACAATATTTTTTCATTATATATCCTCCATTTAAAATTATTAATCACCTTTTTCCATGTTTTCCTGTACTCTCTTGTACAATTCTCTTGCTGCATTGTATCCCATACGCTTCTGTCTGTGGTTTACAGCAGCCGCTTCAACTATAACAGCCAGATTTCTACCTGGTCTGATAGGTATTTTATGGCAAATAACCTTGTTCCCTAAGAACTCTGTATATTGGTCATCCAAGCCCATTCTGTCGTAGTCCTTGTCTCTTCTCCATTCTTCTAACTGAATAACCATGTCAATACTTGCAGAATCCAAAATACTTTCTACACCAAACAAAGCTTTTACATCAATAATTCCAATACCTCTTAACTCAATAAAATGCTTTGTAATGGCAGGTGATGTTCCTATAAGCGTCTCTGCACTTACTCTTCTTATTTCTACAACATCATCTGTTACCAGACGGTGTCCACGCTTAATAAGTTCAAGTGCTGCTTCACTTTTTCCGATTCCGCTTTCACCCATTATTAAAACGCCTTCACCGTAAACATCAACTAAAACACCATGTCTTGTAATACAAGGTGCAAGTTCAACATTTAACCATCTTGAAAGTTCTGCGTTGAATCTTGATGTGTCAAAATGTGTTGACATAATAGGTACGCCATGTCTAAGTCCTGCTGCCACCATATCTTCATCAGGCTTGTTTCCTCTACATAAAATAAGACAAGGTATACCGCTACTCATTAATTTTTCGTAAACCCACTGTCTGTTCTGACGCTGCATGTTATCCAAAAAAGCATATTCAACATTTCCTATAATCTGAACTCTTTCCTTGTCAAAATGTTCAAAGAAGCCGGCAAGCTGTAACGCCGGTCTGTTTACTTCCGGAATATTAATTCTGATTTCATCTGTGTTAATTTCCGGTGTATGGTTAATTAATCCATAATTATCAACAATTTTGGTTAATGGTATATATATATCCTGATTTGTTACCATAATCTACCTCCTTATAGGTCTTTTTATTTTCGTTCTCTCTACGCAAAAATGCGCAATTATCCACTGCTATTCTATCATTTGTGAAAAAATTTGTATATATCTTTCGCCACTTTTTCATTAATGGAAGTCACTTTTAATAATTGGTCTACATCAGCCTCTCTTATTGCCTCTATTGATTTAAAATAAAGCATTAAAGCTTTTCTTCTTGATGGACCAACTCCCGGTATGTCATCTAATATTGATTTTACCTCTTTTTTGTTTCTAAGGCTTCTATGATACTCAATTGCGAACCTATGGGTTTCATCCTGAATTCTTGTTATCAGTTTAAAAGCCTCAGATCTTGTATCTATTGGTATTTCCAAATTATTGTAATATAAGCCTCTAGTTCTATGATTATCATCCTTTACCATACCACATACAGGTATGTTTATTTTAAGTTCATCTAACACACGAAGTGCCACATTTACCTGACCTTTTCCACCATCCATTAAAAGAAGGTCCGGAAATTTTGAAAAGCTTCCCAGCTCATAATCACTGTTGCCTTCCATATCCATTTTTTCTCTTTCATCCAGACCATGTTTAAACCTTCTTGTTAAAACTTCTTCCATACTTGCATAGTCATCAGGTCCCTGTACTGTTTTAATTTTAAATTTTCTGTAATTATTTCTTTTTGGTTTTCCATCTTCATAAACAATCATGGATGCAACTGACTCGTATCCGTTGGTGTTAGATATATCGTAAGATTCCATTCTGTGAATGTTGTGAACATCTATTAACTGTTCTATTTCTTTTACAGCGCCAACAGTTTTCTTCTGTTCTCTTCTATATTTTTCTTTGTTTTGTTCCAAAAGATTTTGTGCATTCTTTGCAGCCAATTCCACAAGTTTTTCCTTGCTTCCTTTTTTAGGATTAACAATTTTAACTTTATAATTCTGATTTCTGCTTAACATTTCAGACAATAGCTCCGGTTCATCCACTTCTTCTTGAACAAGCAACTGATTAGGAATAAACGGCGTGCCAATATAATACTGCTTGATAAAACTTGTAATAATATCTTTTCCCGTATCTCCCGGGACTGTTGTTAAATAAAAATGTTCCCTGCCTATGAGCTTTCCGTTTCTTACAAAGAAAACCTGTACTACTGCATCATTTCCTTCTTCTGCGTATGCAATAATATCTCTGTTTTCAAATTTGTGGGTTGTAATTTTTTGGTTGCCGGCTACGTGATTGATGCTGTTAATTAAATCTCTGTATTCCATTGCCTGTTCGAAATCTAATTCTGCTGATGCAGCCTGCATTTTTTCTTCAAGTTCCTTGATTGTCTCTCTGTAATTGCCTTCAAGAAATTTAATTGCCTTATTAACATTTTCCTTATATTCTTCCACTGAAATGTAACCCTGACATGCCCCACCACATTGTCCCATGTGGTAGTAGAGACATGGTCTGCCGTTTACAGTTGGTATTTCTTTTGTTGCTGTATTATTTGAATTTGCTTTATAGTTTTCATCATGTTTTACTATAATTGATTTTCTACAGCTTCTAATGTGATACATTTTTTGTAGCAAATCAATAGTATCCCTTACTGCCCCGCCACTTGTAAAAGGTCCAAAATATTTGTTACCATCTTTTTTCATTCTTCTTGCCATGACAATCCTTGGATAGTTTTCGCTTGTGGTTACCATTACGTATGGATAAGTTTTATCATCCATAAGCATTGTATTATATTTAGGGCGGTATTCTTTTATAAGGTTACACTCTAAAATCAAAGCCTCTAATTCTGAGTCAGTTAGGATATATTCAAAGCGGACAATCTGTGTTACCATTGACTGAATTTTCAGACTTTTCTTTGTGCTTTGCCTAAAATAAGAGCTTACACGTCTTTTTAAATTAATCGCCTTCCCAACGTATATTACATCATCATGCTTATTATGCATTAAATATACTCCCGGTGTATCCGGCATTTTCTTCAATTCTTCCTGTATGTTAAAACCACTCATTTCTTACCCTTCCATCAAATGTTTTACTTTTATAATTGTATCATATATAGCTGTCCTAACAAAGATTAATAAGGTGGTCCCAAACATATACTATTGTTTGCAACCACCTTATTTAATTTGCCCTGGAACATCTGATTATTAAATTAACATAATTTTGCTAATTTTTCTTAATGTTCCTGTTGTGGGCTATTATCTTTTTATAATTATTTGTTATTACTTTTCTGTAATATCTTCTTTTGCATTTTCAACAGTTTGTGTAGTCTCTTCCCTTGTAGTAGTTTCTTCTGCTGGCTGTACCGTCTCTTCCTTTGCTACAGTTTCTTCTGTAGGCTGTACTGCTTCTTCCCTTGCATTTTCAACAGTTTCAACAGTTTGTGTAGTCTCTTCCCTTGCTTCAGGTTCATCACATTTATGGTAAATATCCATAAACTGTTTTCCGGTAATTGTTTCCTTTTCATAAAGGAACTTGGCTATTTTATCAAGCTTATCTCTGTTTTCCAGAAGAAGTTTCTTTGCTTCTTCGTATTTCTGTTTTAGAAGAGTCTTAACTTCTTCTTCAATTTCTGTTGCAGTCTTATCGCTACAGTTTAACTGAGAATGACCACCTAAATATGGGTCACTAATCTGTTCAAGACTCATTAAGCCAAATTTTTCTGACATACCATACTGAGCAATCATTGAGCGGGCAATCTTAGTTGCCTTCTCCATATCATTTGATGCTCCTGTTGTTACTGAATCAAACACGATTTCTTCTGAAGCTCTACCTGCAAGCAATGTTACAAGTTCTGCACTTAATTCATCTTTTGACATTAAGTATTTTTCCTTTTCAGGTGCCTGTATAACATAGCCTAATGAACCCATTGTTCTTGGAACAATTGTAATCTTCTGTACAGGTTCTGCATGTTTTTGTATTGCTGCAACCAGTGCATGTCCAACTTCATGATATGACACAATCTTCTTTTCTTCTTTACTTAAGATTCTGTCTTTCTTTTCTCGACCGGCAATTACAACTTCAACAGCTTCCATTAAGTCATCCTGTGAAATTGCTTTTCTGCCACATTTAACAGCATTGATTGCTGCTTCATTTACCATATTTGCAAGATCAGATCCTACTGCACCGCTTGTAATGTTTGCAATAGCATCTAAATCAACTGTCTCATCTAACTTAACATCTTTTGAATGTACCTTTAATGTTTCAAGTCTGCCCTTAAAATCAGGTGTGTCAACTATAACTCGTCTGTCGAAACGTCCTGGTCTTAAAAGTGCCGGATCTAAAACTTCCGGTCTGTTTGTTGCTGCTAAAATCAAAATACCTTTTGATGAGTCAAAACCATCCATCTCTGCAAGTAATGCATTAAGTGTCTGTTCACGCTCATCATTTCCACCACCGTATCGTGAGTCACGACTTTTACCAATCGAGTCAATTTCATCAATGAATACAATACATGGTGCGTTTTCTTCCGCCTGCTTAAATAAATCTCTAACTCTTGAAGCACCAACACCTACAAACATTTCTACAAAGTCAGAACCTGAAAGCGAGAAAAACGGTACCTTTGCTTCACCGGCCACAGCCTTTGCAAGAAGAGTTTTACCTGTTCCCGGAGGTCCTACTAACAAAGCTCCCTTTGGAAGTTTTGCACCAATTGCTGTGTACTTGCCCGGATTGTGTAAGAAATCTACCATTTCCACTACTGATTCCTTTGCTTCTTCCTGTCCTGCAACATCTTTAAATGTAACACCTGTTTCTTTCTGTATATAAATCTTTGCATTTGACTTTCCTACGCCAAATACACCGCCACCGCCTTTTCCGCCTGTGGTCTTTCTCATTATGAACATTAGCATTGCCCAGAAAAATACAAGTGGCAATACCCCTTCAAGTAGCATATATAAAATACTAGTACTTGCACTTGACGCTTCTGCCTTAAATGACACGCCGGCATATTTATCCTTTAAATCTGTAATTAAATCAGGATCATCTAATTTTGTTGTCCAAAATGTTGTCCTAATAAGGGGTGTTCCATCTGTTTTTGGAACTATATAAATCTTGTTTGCATCAAATGTAACTTTCTCTACCTGGCCCTGATCCAGCAAATCAATAAACTGATTATAAGTTATTTCTTTCTTTGTTGCTGAGTCAAACATATAAGACATTAAACTTGTAAAAATCAATGCCACTATAAAAGTTACAACTACTGATATTATTTTATTTTTCTTTTGATTGTTAGGTCCACCCTGATTATTACGAGGGGGTATGTTTCTGTTGTTATCCATTTAGTCTGGTATCCTTTCCACCTTTGATATTTTTTGTCATAGATTTCCGTATAAATTACAATATGCTACAGGTGTTTTATTTTATACTTAACAATATACCATATCGTGCTTAATTTATGTTAAATTTTGTTTAATATTTCATTAATTTTTAACAAAATTTATTTTGTTATGGAATCTGAATCTTGATTGTAGTACACTATTATGGTGTGTTTTATAATACGAAATATTAATTAAAATCAATATTTTGGTTATACTACATATTTAGGAATTTATTAAAAAAACAATTTTTAAAAAAATTTATAAATAATACAATGGAGGAAAAATCACATGGCAGTGAAGTACGTTTTTGTAACTGGTGGTGTAGTTTCAGGTCTTGGTAAAGGAATTACAGCCGCTTCTCTTGGAAGACTTCTTAAAGCTCGTGGTTACAAAGTAACTATGCAGAAGTTTGATCCATATATTAACATTGACCCGGGTACAATGAATCCTGTCCAGCATGGTGAAGTTTTCGTAACAGATGACGGTGCTGAAACAGACCTTGACTTAGGACACTATGAAAGATTCATTGATGAAAGCTTAACAAAAAACTCAAATGTAACTACCGGTAAGGTTTATTGGTCTGTTCTTGAAAAAGAAAGACGTGGTGATTTTGGTGGTGGAACAGTTCAGGTTATTCCTCACATTACAAACGAAATTAAAAGTCGCTTCTACAGAAGTTTAAGCGAAGAAACAGAAATTGCAATTATTGAAGTTGGTGGTACAGTTGGAGATATTGAATCTCAGCCTTACATTGAAGCCATTCGACAGTTCCAGCATGATGTTGGTCGCGAGAACTGTATTTTAATTCATGTTGCTCTTATGGTTTACTTACCTGCATCTGAAGAAATGAAAACAAAACCAATTCAGATGAGTGTTAAGGAGCTTCAAAGACTTGGTATACAGCCAGATGTGGTTGTTTGCCGTACAGAACATGAAATTGATGACAACTTAAAAGACAAAATCAGCTTATTCTGTAATGTGCCTGCAAGTAACGTTGTACAGAACCTTACAGTCGACATGCTTTATGAAGCACCTCTTGCAATGGAAAAAGAACATCTTGCAGAAATCGTTTGCAACAGCTTAAAGCTTGATTGTCCTGAACCTGATTTAGATGACTGGAAAGCAATGGTTAAGGCTGCTAAGAATCCTACAAGGGAAGTTACAGTTGCCTTAGTTGGAAAATATATTGCTTTACACGATGCTTATATCAGTGTTGTTGAATCATTAAAGCATGCAGGCTATCCAAACAGTGCTACAGTAAATATTAAATGGGTTGATTCTGAAACAGTAACAAACGAAAACGCTGCTGAAGTATTTTCAGATGTTTCAGGAATTTTAGTTCCCGGTGGTTTTGGAAGTCGTGGAATCGACGGTAAGATTGCAGCTATTAAATACGCAAGAGAAAACAATATACCATTCTTAGGACTTTGCCTTGGAATGCAGTTATCAATTGTTGAATTTACAAGAGATGTTGTTGGATACAGAGATGCACACAGTATTGAACTTGATCCTTCAACTACTCATCCTGTTATCAGCCTTATGTCTGATCAGGAAGGTGTAACAGATATTGGTGGTACATTAAGACTTGGTTCTTATCCATGTAAACTTGACAAGAACAGCAAAGCTTATGAATTATATGGAGAAGAATTAATTCATGAACGTCACCGTCACAGATATGAAGTAAACAATGACTTTAGAAAAGTTTTAACAGATAATGGTATGATGCTTTCAGGTATTTCTCCTGACGGCAGAATTATTGAAATGGTTGAAATACCATCTCATCCATTCTTTATTGCAACTCAGGCACATCCTGAACTTAAGAGCCGTCCTAACAGACCTCATCCATTGTTCTTGGGATTTGTTGAAGCTGCATTAAATAACAAATAACCAAAAAATACAAAAGTAGCGATAATGTAATGGGAACATTTCCAAATTATCATTATCGCTACTTTTTTTGTGTATTATTAACATTATTTCCATAATTATTCATCTGTGTTAATAATTATGATTAATTACAACATCTACTGTTAATTATCCCGGTTGTCCGCCGGCTATTGTTAGGGAATTTTTATGCTCAACTTTCTATAATCCCTTACCTGACATCTGTGATGAAAGCATTGTTATAATAGAAGTTAAGTCAGTTACATTTTCTGTTGGAACTAAATCCTTAACTGAAGGCTTTCCTTCTGTTATGTTTGATGTTAATGAAATATTCATTGATGCATCATCATTCTTGATTTCTCCTGTTTCAATAGAGATAGTTCCTTTTCTGCTACCCTTGTCACCTGTTACTTTTGCCTTTGATACAATATTAGCATTTGAATCTTTAATTGCACTTACAATTTTATCTTTGTTGTCTTTAACTTTCTTAATTGTATTGTCAACATCCTTTGTGTCTTTTTTCATGTTAGCATACTGTTTTCCAATAGTTGAATCTGCACCAAATGCTTCAATGTAAACGTCCATTAATTCATTATAAATATCCTTTAATGAATTGTCACAGAAGCTTACTAAAGCTGTAACTGCTGCATCAGCGTTTTCACCATTTACTGTAAGCGTATAGTCATTTCCGTCTTTTCCCTGTAATGATGAGAAATCTTTTTCTAATGAATCATATACCTTTGTATTAATCTTTGTAGATGATGTCACTGCCTTAGCGAAAGCTTCCTTGTCTATTTCTAATAAATCCGCAACCTGATTTAAATTAAGTGAAACATATCCTGTGGCACCAATCTGCTTTAAGGCGCTTTCAAACTGTTTTCCTGACTCACTGTCAATTTTACTTATGAATTTAGATATTGAACCCATATTCATATATAATTTTGAACCATCAATTACAACTGTTGTCAATTCTTCATAAGTATCTGTTAAATATTGAAGTGAGATTTTAGCAGCAAGCTTTGATGTTGATTCTGTTGTTGTCTCAACTTTTAACTTGCCCTGTATCTTGCCATCCTTCTTGAACTTGGCAGGTATAGTTTTATCTTTCTTGATTGAATCTGCACTTACATCAAATGAAAGTTCTACTTCCCCTGTTCCTGTCCTAATTTCCTGCATCTTCTTTACTTCTTTAAAGTAAGAGCCATTATCTTTAGTCTTTGCGTTTTTGTTGCTTCCGCAACCTGTGAATAGTGCCATTATCATAACAAGTGATAAGGCAATTGATAAGATTTTCTTCATATTCATATCCTTCTCCTTTTTGATATTTACAAGTAGGTAATATGAAATATAGATTATTAAATCGGTATTTTATTAAGATAAAATAGTTTTTGTTTTTCATATTTGCCTCTTTGTCTAAGTTTAAGTATAGCATAAAAGTTACATAAAGTGTGAAACTTTTACAATTTTTCTGTTTTTTCGCACTTCATGTAACTTTATTATATGCATTACTATTTATTATTTTTATAACTTTAAGTTCTTCTATCTTAATTTCAAAACTAACTGCTATTTATAGTTATTCTTCTTCTCCCCAAAAGTCTACAGGTTCATAATCCCTTAATGCAACCAAATATCCATGTTCCTGCAATTGCTGTTGAATTATGTCTAAAGTTTCCTCTGAATCTGCCACTACTGTGTGATAATGATATTCAGATGTTATCTGCTCTAGGGGAACCGAAACGCCCCCTTTAATGGACTCAACGTATTTTTTTGCATCCATTCTTGACTTGATGTTCATTGGCACACGCACAACATTATATAGTTTATGATAAACAAACACATCTTCAACTTTTCCACCACAATCCACAATAAGATTTAATTCATCAAGCATTTTCTCTTCACTGTGCTTTACCTTAAACACTCGTGAAATATGATCTTTATCTTTTAAAACATAGCCTTTGTGCGTAGAAACAATATCATGATTTGATGCACGAAGTAAAGCAATATCCTGTACAACAACCTGTCTGCTAACCTGAAATTTTTCAGCTAACTTTGTTCCTGAAACCGGCTTATGGCTTTCCTGCAAAATCTTAAGCAAATTTTCCCTTCTTTTTTCTCCGCTCATTTGTTCCTCCTAATGAGTTCAATACTATATTACTTAATTAATGCCACTTTACTATATTTTCTATTACAAATTAGATTCTGTGTAAATTCTTAAGAGATATATCAAGAATTGGAGATGAATGTGTTAATGCTCCACTTGAAATATAATCAACACCTAAATCAATTAATTTAGCAATGTTTTCTCTTGTAACATTTCCTGAGATTTCAATTTCAGCTCTTCCATCAATAATGTCAACAGCTTCTTTCATTACATCATGTTCCATATTATCTAACATAATAATATCAGCCCCTGCTTCAACAGCTTCCTTTACCATATCAAGATTTTCTACTTCCACTTCAATCTTTCTAACAAATGGAGCATAATCTTTAGCCATTTTTATTGCTTCCTTAACACCACCTGCTGCTCCAATATGGTTGTCCTTTAATAAAACTCCGTCTGTTAAATTGTATCTATGGTTGTTTCCACCACCAACTCTAACTGAATATTTTTCAAAGATTCTGTTGTTTGGAGTTGTCTTTCTTGTGTCTAAAAGTTTAACCTTACTTCCTTCAAGTAATTTTGCAATTGAGTTAGTATAACTTGCAATACCACTCATTCTCTGTAAAAAGTTAAGACCTGTACGTTCTCCAACTAAAAGAACTCTAATGTCACCTGTAACAGTTCCCATTAGCTGACCTGCCTTAACCTGGTCACCATCTTTTACAAAAAGTTCTATCTTTGTATTTTCATCTAAAAGCTGGAATGCTCTTGAGAAAACCTGTAATCCACAGATTACACCATCTTCCTTACAAATTAAATCTACCTGTCCCATACATGACTCAGGCATTACTGCATTTGTTGTTACATCCTCGCTTGTAACATCTTCCTTTAAAGCACTTTCAATAAGTGGGTCTACTGTTAATTTTAATGTTATTGGATCAAACATATTTTCCTCCTCTTTTCTGGTTCTTTTCTTGTTTATTCCTTTTCTAATTAAGCATCTGTTTGTATTTGCATATATTTTTTATCTGCTATTTTTCATAGCTTTGCATCTACTTTTACTCTATTTTTAATTAAGCGTCTGCTTTCTCTCTTTGCTTTTTGCTCTCTTCAATTAAGTCAAGTATCATCTGTTTATTTTCTTTATTCCATGCATGAAGATCTTTGTATTTATCAAAATCTACAGTCTCTTCGTTTCTGTCGAATTCTCTATCATTAAACTGTTCAGACATTTCCACCGCTGCACGTTTTGCAAAAACCATACTTTCAAGTAATGAGTTACTTGCTAATCTATTTCTTCCGTGAACGCCATTACATGCTGTTTCACCAACTGCATAAAGTCTGTCCATTGAAGTTTTACTTTGAAGGTTTACTTTTATGCCACCCATAAAATAGTGCTGTGCAGGCACAACAGGTATCATTTCTTTTGGCACATTGTAACCATGTTCCTTACAGTGTTTTACAATGTTAGGAAAATGATTTGTTAACTGCTCCTCATCAATTGGTTTCATTGAAAGCCAAACATGATTAGTGCCATCCTTCTTCATCTGCTCTTTAATTTTTCCTGTTAAAATATCTCTAGGTAGAAGTTCATTTGTAAAGCGTTCCTTATCCTTGTCAAACAACTGGGCGCCCTCACCTCTTACAGATTCTGAAATTAAGAAACTTCTGTCTTCTTCTTTTTCTGAATAAAATGTTGTTGGGTGAATCTGAACATAATCAATATCTTTTAACTCTATATTATGTCTTATTGACACTGCCACTGCATCACCTGTTAAATGTCTGTAGTTAGTTGAATATCTATAAATTCCACCAATACCACCACTGGCAAGTACAGTATAATCTGCGTAAATAGTATCTAAAGTTACGTCATCTTTCTTTACTACTATACCAAGGCATTCATTTTGTTCTTTGCCATTTTCAGTTTTTGGAATAATATCAACCATGGTCCAATGTTCCTTGATTGTAATATTATCTCTCTTCTTACATTGTTCGTAAATATGGCTTGTTATTTCCTTGCCTGTAATATCTTCGTGATAAAGAATACGATTTCTTGCATGAGCACCTTCTCTTGTGTAAGCCAGATTTCCATCCTCATCTCTTGCAAAATCAACACCGTAACTTAATAAATCTTTTACAAGATCCGGTGATGAGTTAATCATAGTTTCAACTGCTGCTGTATCATTTTCAAAATGACCGGCTTTCATTGTATCGTAGAAATAGCTATCAAAATCTTCTTTGTCCTTCAACATGCACATACCACCCTGTGCTAAAAATGAATCGCTATGTTCTACAATGTCTTTTGTAATAATTAAAATATCTTTGTTTTTTGGCAGGTTTAATGCACAATACATACCTGCGCATCCGCTTCCTACAATTATAATATCTGTTCTCATTTTAATTTCACTTCCAGTGTAAAAACACTGCCTTTTCTTATTTTTGTGTATATTTGCTTTTTTTTACAAACATTGCTTGAGATTATAGCACATGTTTTTACATCTGACAAGACAGTTGTAAATACAATATTTTCACCAAGTTTAACAGATTATTTTTGTCATACACCATAGGTTCTTTGTTTGGATAGCAGAAAATCATTCTGTATATGTAAACAGCAATGACTACAGCTATTGTTGTAAAAATCATTATATCTATAAGCTTCAAAAGCCTTTTTCTTTTTTTGAATGCCATTTCTACATAACGATAAAAAAACACCATTACTATAATTACCAAAAGAAAAATCCATATAGGATTAACCATTGCCGCCTCTGTTATTTTTCCTTTTAATAAAAGACCTACTGCTCTTGTGGTTCCACAGGTTGGACATGGAATTCCAATGAGCATTCTTAAGGGACAAATTTTTCCAAACTTACTATTAATTATTATTATAAACAAAGAAATAGCGACTATAGGAATCGCTATTTCTTTTATGTCTTTTTTTAATTTTTTTATATCAAATTTCATTTTCTATTTTAATTTTTCAAGAATCTTTACAATAAGTTCCCATGTTCTTTCAGTTGATGAGATGCTTAACATTTCATCTGTTGTATGAACATTTTTCATTGTTGGGCCAAATGAGATTGCATCTAAATCTTCAATCTTGTCTGCAAACATACCACATTCAAGACCTGCGTGAATAGCTTCGATAACAGGTTCTTCATTGTATAATTTCCTGTAGGCTTCCACTGCAGTATCTCTTAATTTTGAGTCTTCTCTGTATGCCCAACCAGGATATTCTCCTGAAACAACAATCTGACCACCAAAGATTTCTGTAAGTGAACGCATCTTTTCAATTAGGGAATTCTTCTCGCTTTCAATTGAACTTCTTACTGAATATGATAATGAAACGTTGTCTTTTTTGGTTCTTAAAATTCCCAAGTTAAGAGAAGTCTGTACCATGTGTGGCATTTCAGGATTCATTCTCTGAATTCCATTTGGCATATTAACTAAAGAAATAATTGTTGCCAATGTGGCTGCACCCGATAATGCTTCTGAAATTCCTTCATCCATAACATTGATTTGAAGCTTCATGTCAGGATCTGTAAACTTGTATTCTTCCTTAACATCTTCAAAAGTTTTTTCGATAATTTCTTTTGTTTTATCTACAACTTCAGGTAATACTGCAATTGCAGCTTCGCTTTCCTTTGCAATAATGTTATCTTTTTCGCCACCGTTAACTGCCATTATACGCATACCAACATTTTGAAATACATTTAATAAAATACGACCTAAAATACAGTTTGCATTAGCTCCCCATTTAATAATTTCCATACCGGAATGACCACCGGCAAAATCTGATAACCTAAGTTCAATAATTTTTGCATTAATAGGTTCTGTGTTATAAGGTAGTAAACATTCTACTGTAGCACCACCTGCACAACTAATTGTAAAAATTCCTTCGTCCTCAGAATCAAGATTGATTAACTCTTTGCCTTTTAAATCTGATGTATCAATGAAGTCTGCACCTAAAAGACCAATTTCTTCATCAACTGTAAATACAGCTTCAATTGGTGGATGTGCAATGTCGTTGCTATCTAAAACTGCCAAAGCATAGGCTACAGCAATACCGTCATCACCACCAAGTGATGTACCTTTTGCACTTAAATAGTCTCCATTAACTTCCAAGTCAAGTCCATCTTTTGTCATGTCCTTGTCACAGTCATTTGTTTTTACAGCAACCATATCCATGTGTCCCTGTAAAATAACAGGCTTTGAATTCTCGTAGCCCTTTGTGCCACCTTTCCAAATGATTACATTTTTCTTTTCATCCTGACGGCACTTTAATTCCCTATCATTTGCAAACTTTACTAAATAATCACTTATCTGTTCCACATTTCCTGAACCATGAGGAATAGATGCTATCTCTTCAAAAAATTTTAATACATTTTCAGGTTTCTTTCCTTCTAAAACTGACATATCCTTACACCTCGCATTATATATTTTAATTATTATTTATTTTCAATCATTAATTTATAATAATGATATTTAAAACTCTGTTATTCTTATACTTTTAGTCAAAACATTTCTGCTTTACTTTGTAACTATATTTATTATTTTTACATTTACCCTTCTAACATTTGTTATGTGTTTAATTTCTATTAACTTAGCCTTCTTTAATCTTTTTATTAACTTTGGTTTGCTCAATACTTAATTCAATTACTTTGATTTTTTATAGCTTCCGTTTTCTTCTTCCACCTGGCCGGTTTTAACCATATACTGCATAAGCTGTTTTGCAAAATCATTTTTGTCTTTTACAATTGCCTTGTTTTTCGAAAAAGGAAGCTTCGCCTCTATGCCATCACAAAGTTCTGCAACCTGTGGCAATGTAATATACTCATTTTTCTTTAAATATTTTTTTACTTTACTATTGCCCTTACTAAAAAGCATGTTCATCAAATCAGATGACTGGTTCTTCTGTTTAACCAGTCCCCAGCCATAAATAATCATTGTAGCTATGGCAAATAAAATTATCCCAATAACGACTGTACTAATTTCCATTATTTTTCCTTATCTATAAATCTTATATATTTATTATGTTCTAATATGCCAAAAAATTTTGCCAATCTTTCATATAACTGTGTTGAAGCTTTTTTGTGCTGTTTCTTTAAAACGGCTCCAATTTCATACAATGTTTTCCTGCCGTCTATCTGTTGCCACACACAACTGCCATACTCATCTAATTCAATAAAACTATATCTTGGTTTCTTAAATACTTTCTGTGCAATTACATTGAAGAACCCAGTATTTTCAACTGTAACTTCAACTAAACCTTTTTCATTTACTTCCCATTTTTTCTGTATCACCGGCACTTTATCCAAATAATTTTCCTGTGATTTTTGATTTTTATTTTCTTTTTTCATTTAATACCGCCTTCTTTAAATCTAACCATTAGTATACCACATTTGTTTATACAAGCACAGTATAAATCTTTCTATAGAAGAAAGTGGAAGCACCAAAAATCAGCACTTCCACCCCTCTAAAAAACATTCTAAAATTATAAAATGTTTAAATTATTATTCATATCAAAAATTTATTTGTCTGATGTTTTCTTTCTTCTGCAGAATAAGAAAAGTGAACCTACTAATAAGGCGAATGCTACAAGAGCAACCCAGTTACCAACTGTGTTGAAGTTGTCTCCGTAAATTCCTGATAAATTAATTTTGCCATCTAATTTTGCTACTGCAAATATTGCAAGTAAAATTCCTACGATTCCTTCACCTGCAATCATACCTGCAGAGTAAAGTACACCCTTGTCAACAGATTCTTTCTGTTCTTTTTCTGATGAATATTTTCTCTTTTCAATAATCCATCTTACGGCACCACCAAGCATAATTGGTGTGCTTAAGTGAATTGGTAAATATAAACCAATTGCAAATGCTAATACAGGGATTCCAAGGATTTCCACGACGATTGCAATAAATGCACCAACGATAATAAGAACCCAAGGAAGAGTTCCACCCATAACACCTTCTACTACCATTTTCATCAAAGATGCCTGAGGAGCTGGAAGCTGTGCTGAACCGAATCCACCCCATGCCTTGCTTAAAATGTATAATACGCCACCGATTGTTAAAGCTGCAACAACTGCACCAAGTAATTCACCGATCTGCTGTTTTACAGGTGTTGCACCAACAATGTAGCCTGTTTTTAAATCCTGTGATGTATCACCAGCCATAGCTGCGATAATACAAATAACTGTACCAATTGAAATAGCTGCTATCATTCCTGCTGAACCAGTTGAACCTGTAGCCTTTAATACGAAAGATGTAAGTATTAAAGTTGCAATTGCCATACCTGATACAGGGTTGTTACTACTTCCTACAATACCAACCATTCTTGATGAAACTGTAGCAAAGAAGAAACCAAATACAACTATTAATAATGCGCCAAGTAAGCTAACAGGAATTTCAGGGATTAACCACATTCCAGCAGCGATTACTAATGAACCAATTAAAACTACAGATATTGGTAAATCCTGCTGTGTTCTATCTCCACCTGATACATTTTTTCCAAAACCTTTAATAGCTGACTTAAATGTTCTAAACATAGTTGGTAAAGTTTTAATTAAACTAATGATACCACCTGCTGCTACTGCACCGGCACCAATATATCTAATATATTTGCTCCAAATTGTTCCCGGATCTAACTGGTTAAATGGAAGTAAATTTCCTGCATCATCTGCAACAGATGATAAGCTGTCTCCTCCAAAGAACGCAATTGCAGGCATAAGCACTAAGTAAGATAAAATACCACCTGCAAAAAGGTAACTTGAAACCTTAGGTCCGCAAATATAACCTACACCTGATAATGCCGGTAGCACATCCATACCAACAGCACATGTGTAGCTTCCCTTAAATGAGAAGTCAACTTCACTTGGGAATAAACAAAGACCGTCTGCGATAAATTTATATACAGCTGAAATTCCTAATCCTGAGAAAACAAGTTTTGACTTACTTCCTCCTTCTTCTCCCGCAAGAAGTACCTCAGCACAAGCTGTTCCTTCAGGATATGGTAATGTACCATGTTCTTCAACAATTAATGCTGTACGAAGTGGTACCATGAAAAGTACACCAAGTATACCACCACATAATGCGATTAATGCAATTGTAATAAATGATGGTGATGTTGCCTTTCCTTCTTTTGCCCACATAAAAATTGCAGGTAATGTAAATACTGCTCCTGCTGCTAATGACTCACCAGCTGAACCAATAGTCTGTACCATGTTATTTTCAAGAATAGAATCCTTCTTCATAATAACACGAATAACACCCATTGAAATAACAGCTGCCGGTATAGAAGCAGAAACTGTCATACCAACTCTTACACCAAGGTAAGCATTGGCTGCACCAAATATAACTGCTAAAATAAGACCGATAATTACAGATGCAACTGTAAATTCAGGCATAACCTTATCAGCAGGAATAAATGGCTTAAACTCTTTCTTGTTATCCATTTTTTCTCTCCTGTTCTTTTTTATTTTGTGTTAACACACTTTGTTACCAAAAAAATACAGATGGCGCGTATTTTTCCCGTAATGTATTTCATACTATTTTACTTAACTTGATTAGTATACCTGAAAACTGAAAAAAAATAAATGGAAATTTAATAAATTAAAGTAATAAATTAATTTTTTTAACAATTTATGGAAATAAGAATGTCGCCTGCGACATTCTACACACCGAGTGCGAGCCCGTATGCAACTACTTTCTTTTCCCACGAGTGTGCATCCCTTTCAAGATTATTATTTAATCTCAAAAGGGATGTTTATGTTTCTTTTATAAACTTTTATTCTCCTGCTGTTTCTCCACCATCTTCATTGTTGTCCTGTGGTGCATCTGTTTCAGGTGCTGCTGTCTCAGGTTCCGGTGCTTTTGTTTCCACTACTTTCTTTGTTGTTGGAGCCTGTGTCTTTGGTGGCTTTGTTTTTGGTGGATTAGTTTCCGGTGCGTCTGTTTCAGGTGCATCTGTTTCAGGTGCTGCTGTCTGTGGTGCATAAGTTTCAGATGCTCTTGTGTATTCTTCTGTGTGATTATTATCGTCGTCATTATTTGCTTTTTCTTTTGTAGTTTTATCAACAGTTGTTGTTTCCTCTGCTGTTGTTTCTTCCGTCTTTGTTTTACCAAATGTACTTGATAAAAATATTGCTGCCACTACAACCACAATAATAATTCCTGCTGAAACCGCTATTGCAATAATGTTCATTTTTTTATTTTGATTAATTATCTGACTGTCCGGTATTTCCGTATCATATTCATCCGAATCATCATCATAAAATTCTTCATCTTCGTCAATTTGATTCTCATCTTCAAAAACGAAATTTTCATCTTCCATTTCTTCTGGGAAGTCAAAAGAATCCTCTTCTTCATATTGGATTTCGTCAGGCAAGTCTTCAAACTCATCATCCACTGTATCTATTCCGTCGAAGTCATCTGATACTGTTGGTATTTCTTCAGCATTGTCATCATCAATATCCAGATTTCCAAAGATTTTAGTTTCTCCAAAATCTTCTTTTGGGTCATCAAAAATCTTAGTTTCTCCAAAATCTTCTGACGCATTTCCTGTACCATTGTCAGCCTGATTATTCACAGTATCTTCCATTATTTCTCCACAATATGGGCATTGTTTTTCAGTTGGCTGTACATATTTACCACACTTTTTGCAAAACATATTAATGTCCTCCTTGTTTTTTCTTTTCGTTTTATGTGTTATATAAATTCACAGGTCTTATTTTCCCTGTTTAATATATAACGTATATTTTTTATCATTTATTTCACATTATAATTCAATTTTTATAATCAATGCAAGTAAAATGTAATTCTATTGGTGTTTTAAACTTTTATACACATTATAGTTTTATCAAAATTCCTTCTATCACGCTATCATTTAGTGCCACGAAAATATTTCCTGCAATTCTATAATACTCATCTGGTAAACTTTTCCTTGCCAGTGGTAAAATGCATATATATCTATTAAATTTATCATACATAATCTCATACTCTAAATTTATACCATATCCTATCCCTGCCATAAACGCTTCATCTGCATCCACTACTAATTTTGCATCGTATTTTGTATTAACATTAGAAACTTTTACAGATTTTAAATCAGCTAAATTGCCTACAAATCCGGATATTCCCTTGACTTCTTGTGTCTTAATATCGAAATCTAAACAAATATATGTTCCATTAACAACTAGGCTACCATCAGTGCTACAATCTGATGTGTATAAACTCAATTCGTCCATGTCGTATATACACACAAATTCGTCCTGATGCGAATTATATGATTTAAGCGCAAACTTCATATTTTTCTATTCCTTCATTCTAATATTCATTTTTTATACAGCATAAATAATTATTTTTGCTTTGCACATAAATATGAAAAAGCCTTGCCGACTTCAAAAAATCAGTAAGGTTTTTTCCAAAAATCTAATATTTTATTTAAGCTTCCTGTTCTACAATCTGAGCTTTAATGTATTTTTCAACTTCTCTTGGTTCAATACCAAGGGCAATTGAAAATTCGTCATTTAAATTCTGCTTTGCCTCTTTTAAATATCTGTCATCCACGTATGTGATTCTTTTTCCTTTGGCAATACGCTCTTTGTTTCTTGCATACATAGTTTTGATAATGCAGATAAGCTGTTTGCAGTCACATGAAACTAACGCTTCTTTATACTTTGCCTCACGCTGTCTGTCGTTTTCAATCCTCATTGGCTCAATGTCTTTTATTTCTGAAACTAAGTCTTTAGCCTGGTCTTTTGTTACAACTGAACGCATAACTACTTTGTCACTGTCCACAGGATAGAAAATTTTGCTATCCTCGGATTTCATTGGAACTAAAGCATAATATAACTGGTCTTTATCAACTCCTGACATATCCAGATGTGTTATGTCAACCACTTTACATACACCATTTCTTCCATGCACAATATAGTCTCCAACTTTAAACAATTCCAACACCTCTATTCTTTTTTTACTATTAGTGCAATACAAAACTTCACGTTTTTACGAAAATATTCAGTCATTGAATTTAACATCGTTTTAAGTGACTCAAAATTCTACAACAATGCATAAAATAATTTCCTACTATACTAAGATATTATCTCAATATATGTTGTTTTGTAATACTATTTATGTATAAATATATAGGTACAAATTTAAGCTGTACCTAAACCGATTTTCCCACAATATAATTCTACTACTTTTGAAAATAAATTGTTATAGGCAGAATAAACAAGATTTTTAGGTGTGTAATTGTCTAAATCCGTCAACTTTGATTGATATATTTTATTCTCCAGAGAACATTTCCTGGTCATCATCATCTTCTTCTGACTCATTGCTATCCAACTTTTCTGCTTCAACCATATGTCTTATATACGCTGATTCAGCAGCCTTTTCGTCCTCATCTATAATTCCATTATGGTTGTAGTCAAAGTCTTTATCGTATGGTCCGTAAGAATCCCCACCTGCAATGTACAACACTCCAAGTGTTCCCGGTCCACAATGACTTGATATTACGCTTCCCGCTCTTGTTTCAACAATCTTCTTAAATCTGTTAAGACTTTGAAGATATTCTCTTACAGCCCCCACGATTTCTGCGTCACAACCTGAATGCGTAATAAAAACCCTGTCTTTTTTAGCATGTCTTAGTTCCTGCTCCTGGTCTTTTACATAGTCGAGAATTACCTTCTTTATTGGACCACGATATTTCTTATCAGCATCCATCTTACCATTTTTAACAACAATACAAGGTTTTACCTTAAGAATACTGCCGAATAATTTTGATGTTGCTGAACATCTTCCACCTCTATGAAGATAAGTTAATGTGTCCACAACAAAGCTTGCTCTTACATAAGGCTTAAGAGTTTCAATTGTTTCAACTATCTCTTCCGGCTGATATTTCTTTCTTGCCAAAATAGCTGCCTCAACTACTAAATGTCCAATACCTGTTGAAAGGCTTTCTGAGTTAATAACAAAAACGTGTTCTTCGTAATAAAGCTCTTTTGCTGCAAGTCGCATTACATTTGCTGTTGTTGACATGTCTTCTGAAATAGCAAACATAATTACATCGTCGCCTGCTTCTTTGTATGGTTTTATCGCATTAACCGCATCTTCAATTGATGGTGCCGCTGTTTTTGGTGTTGTTTTATTTTCATCGCTCCATTTATAAATATCATCCGGTGTAATATCCACACCATCCTTATATTCATTGTCACCCATGTGAACATACAGCGGTAAAACATCAATATTGTATCTTTCTAATATTTCCTTTGTTAAATCACTTGTACTGTCTGTAATAATTTTTACCATAGTTCCTCCGTTGTTATTCGTTCTCTACCTCATTAATATTGTAAGGTGTTGTCTGGTATACATAATAGTTAATCCAGTTTGTCCACAAAAGCTGACCTGCCGCACGCCAGTTAACAATTGGCTCTTTTGTTGGATCATCGTCTGGGAAATAATTTACCGGAATAATCGGGTCCATACCTTTTGCTAAATCTCTTTCGTATTCCAACTTCAATGTATCTGCATCATATTCTGAATGATATAAAACAAAGAACTGTCTGCTGTCTACTGATTTTACAACACCAACTCCTGCTTCATCTGACTCTGCCATTAATTCAAGGTCCGGACATTCAAGAATCTGTTCTCTTGTAATTTCTGTTGCTCTTGAGTGTGGTGCATAATACACATCATCAAAACCTCTAAACAATGGTGACTTTTTATTTAAAATATGATGTTTGTAAATACCTGATAATTTAGGCACTCTGTCTCTTTTCTGTATTCCATAATGATAATATAAGCCTGCAAAAGCTCCCCAGCATAAATGGAACGTACAGTGAACGTGTTTCTTTGACCACTCCATTATTGTACAAAGTTCATCCCAATACTCCACATCTTCGTAAGCTACAAAGTCAAGTGGGGCGCCTGTAATAATTAAGCCGTCAAAATGATGGTCTTTTACTTCATCAAATGTTTTGTAAAATTCATCCATATGACTTGGATCAGTATGAGTTGAACGGTATGTTGCTGTCTGCAAAAATTCCACTTCTATTTGGAGTGGTGTATTTGATAATTTTCTTAAAATCTGTGTTTCTGTTACTATCTTTGTAGGCATTAAATTCAATACCAACACCTTTAGCGGACGAATGTTCTGAGTCATTGCTCTGTTCTCCGTCATAACAAATATATTTTCATTTTCTAAAATATCCCTAGCAGGTAAATTTGATTTTACTTTTATTGGCATGTTTATATCCTCTTTCCTACATTTAGTTTAATAATATGAAATAATACGTGCAAATTTCGTAATTCTACATTATGTATTGTGCAATTATATTTCATAATTTTCTCTTAATCAATCGTAAATTTCATTTTAACATAATAGTGAGATTTGTTCAAATTTTTGTATTATACATATTTATACATATTTTTACAATATGCTTATTAGCATATCTAAAACATGCTCCACGCTTTTCTCCCTGACCACGTTTCTTCCAAGATTGCCAAAGTGTACTGTCTCCGTTTTTGTTTCACCATTAATTGTATAGCCAAAACATACAGTACCAACAGGCTTTTCCACAGTGCCACCTGTAGGACCGGCAATTCCTGTAATACCCACTCCTACATTTGCCTGATTAGCTTTTGCTACGCCCTCAGCCATTTCCTTTGCTGTCTGTTCGCTTACTGCACCTAATGTATCAAGTGTCTCCTTCGAAACATTTACATATTTCATTTTTGCCGCATTTGCATAAGTGACAAAACTTGCGTTTAAAACCTTTGACGCATCTGCCACATCAACGATAGTCGCTGCCATCTTTCCTCCGGTGCAGCTTTCTGCAAAAGATATTGTATATTTCTTCTCAATTAATTTTTTTACAAGTATTTCCTGTTTGTTCATTATAAAAACTTCCTTTCTCCCAAAGTCTTTAATCCACTTTTGTTCAAACACAAGTGATTACGAACTTTTTTGATTTTGAGTTTTGATTCTGGGAATTGTTTCGCAATTCGCACTCCCACAATGATTATACCTTATTTTTCTATGTTTAAAACATTATTTTTCGGACAATATACTAATACTATGTTTTATAAATTTAATGATTTTAAAAATAAGTTAGATATACAGCCTGAACATAACTTCGTAGGGATTATACCACTATCTTCTGCTAATAATTACCACATTATTAATAAGTATGTACCAAAAATACCTAATTTATTTATGGATTTCCATTTTTCTAAATTAGAGAACTCTAAAGATTTTATCTATGGGTACATTAATATACCGGATATTCTTGTTACGACCCGTTCTATTATTTCTTTTATTTTGACTCGGGACTATGTTGTGTTTATTGACAGAGACGAGTATGTTGCCCAGGCTTTTCAAAAAATATCTGAATCCAGCAAGAACCAAGATGCTTTTCGGGATAGCGGGTGTGTTTTGTATTTTCTTCTTGATTATATTATGGCTAAGGATTTAGAGAAGATTAACAGCCTTCAACAAAATCTTGTACAGTTGGAGTTGGAAGTTTTAAATGAAAAAAATTTAGATATTATAAAAGAAATTACAAATTATCGGAGCCGCACCATGAAGCTTCACCATTACTATGTACAACTTGAGGGAATTCTTCAGGATTTGGAAGATGATATTTCTGATTTAATTAGTAATGAAGCAAAAGAATATTTCAATATTCTTATAAGAAAAACTACAATGTTTGGTCACGAATCGGAACAGATATGGGAATACACGTCACAAATAAGAGATATTTATCAGCAACAGTTGGACGTGCATCAAAATGCGGTTATGAAATTTCTCACTGTTGTAACCACGCTATTTATGCCTTTAACTTTAATTGTTGGCTGGTATGGTATGAACTTTGAACATATGCCTGAGCTTGAATTCAAATACAGCTATCCTATAGTTTTTGGTTTTAGTCTTCTTCTTGTTATTATTATGTGTGTAATTTTCAAAAAGAAAAAATGGTGGTAATATGCCACCATTTTCTAAATTACTCTTTATATTTTGTGCCTATTTTTCTGCCATATAGAACTCTTGTCTCAATATCTTTTGAAGTGTTATAGAAATATGTTTCAGGAAGTTTTACTTTGTCCTTTTCAACTAAAACAACAATAGTTGAACCGCCATATAAAAACATACCCTTTTCTTCCCCACGTTTTATCAAACCTGATTTTTGGTGGTTTTTGATTTTTCCAATCATCATTGCACCCACTTCTATTTGAGCAACTGTTCCAAAATTCTCAGTTTCAATAATTGAATATTCTCTGCTATTTTGTGCAAACACCGGATATTTATTTACGGCAATAGGTCGCACTGTATGAAGTATTCCCTTAACCGGCTTATTTTCCACAATCTCGCCATTGTCAACATAGCCGTATCTGTGATAGTCATCCACACAAAGTCTGAACACCATACAAATTCCACCATTATAGTCAGGCGCCTTCTTACTGTCCGGTATTAAATCTGCCACTTTGTAATGACTTCTCTTAATATTAAAAGTTGACTTTTCATCAATCCTATAAACTGACAATCTGCTGTCGCAAGGCGAAATAAAAGCATCGCTACTGTATTCCACCGGTCGCTTCTCCGGCAAAATCTTTCTTGTAAAACATTCATTAAAAGAATGGTATTTTGCCTTTTCATAATCCGCCATGTTTATACCGTTGTTTTTGATGAAATTTTTAATATGAATTTTAGATATTGGAGAATCCATATAAGCCCCACCAATTTTTGAAATGATGGGGCTTGTAAGTATTTTCAGCACCACACGACCTGGCACTGTATTATATAAAAATTTTAAAATTCCTGATTCGTTATTATTTTCCATGTTACTCTCTATTATTAATAAACTAATCTATTTGTTCTATGCTTACCACATTAACTCATTTATAAATTATCTTGCAAAATGTTTTACAACTATCATAGCTATAAATTCTAATGCACCTAAAAATACCATAAAATACAACATTGCAGTACCCGGTTTCTTAAGCTTGAATTTCAAAACAAATAAAACCGCTACAATTATAAGAACTATGTAGTATGCAAAAGAAATATTAACACTGTTAATATATAAAATATGTCTTAGTAAAAGAAATGCTGGGAAAATAAGTGCTGTAGATGTAACAGGTAAACCATAATAATACTTGTTATCTCCTACGCAATCTCCCTGTGTTTCTTCAACAGTAATGTTAAAATACGCAAGTCTGATTAACGCTGCTAATACAAAAAATGCACTTACAATAACGATAACTGCTTCAGGTATTGTGCATAAAACACTAGGTTGCTTAACCATTGTTGCACCAGCCACTCTGCCTGCGTCAAACATATCTCTTTTCCAAAGTCCCATACCTATACAAACCGGTAAAACACCAAATGCTACCAAATCTGACAATGAGTCAATCTGAACACCAAAATCTTTTTCTTTTTTTGTTCTATTTTTCTTTGATCTTGCCACTCTACCATCAAAAGTATCAAACAATCCACATAAAAGCAGAAACAATACTCCAAAATATGGGTGACCATGTCCTGAAAGTGATACTAAGATTCCCATTACTGCAGAAAGTAGTGAACCGTATGTAAGTATCACAGTATAATCCCAAATTCCTATCATTTTATCTTGTGTTTCATTCCTTTCATTCCTCTTAACAAATATGCAACTAAAGTAATCAATCCACAAATTAGTATACAACAGTAGAAAGAAATTCCTCTACTTAAAAGTTCAATGCTAATACTGTCTTTAACCAAATGTCCAAATCCGTCAATGAACAAATAATCTGCTGCTCCAACTGCTCCCGGTATTGGCACGCTGTTAGAACCGATTACAACAAATCCCTGAGCTGCAAAAGCATCTACCACCTTTGTTCCACCAATTCCAATAAACACACAAATAGAAACACCAATCAGTGACAATCTTTGTAATAAGTTGTAAATAAATGCCACGAAAATGTGTTTCTTATGACTGCTTATTGCCTGAGCACACTCTTTATATTGCTTTTCAACATGCTTTAATTTTTCCTGTCTTTCCTTAATGTTTTTAACTAAATGTAGTTTTTTAAACAATCTTAAGAAAAAGTCAGCGCACTTTGTAATGATTTTTTCCTTATAAACTAACAACAAAAAAGTTGTTAATAAAACAAATTGTACTAACGCTCCAATAAATATCATAATTTTTGAAACGATACTAAAATGCACAACCATAGTTGGTCTTAAAATGAAGCAAAGTACTCCTATAACAATAATTGAAACCGTATATAATGTCAAGTTTACCAGCAATATGATAGTAGTTACAGCCCCTGGAACCTTGTCCTTCATCATAAAATATGCTGATGCCGGCTGTCCACCTGTTGCTGATGGAGTAATTGCTGAGAAATAAATGTCAGATGATGAATATACAAGACATTTTCTAAAAGGTCTTTTGTAACCAAATGTTCCACACAAAACCTTAAGTGCCATACCTTCGAATACAAAAAATCCGCACATACACACAAAAGCCCCAAAAATCCAGCCTGGGGAAGCTGATTTGATATAGGAAATAAATCCATCTATTGTAAAAGATTCATTTGTTCCAACAATTGCGTATATTGTTAATCCAATCAGTGCTAACAATACTAATGACCATAGCACTTTACTTTTCATATCTTTCATAAACACCTTTTCTATTAATAGTAAGCCTGCAAAGGCTTGTTTACAGTTACCTAATTAGTTTTTTTGAAAAGCCTATCTTCTATTATAAAATAAATCTTTGATAAATTAAACCTTCTTGATAAAAACAATCCAAGTTCCACTACCACAATGGCTGCCACAACATCTAAAACTACATGCTGTTTAACCATAAGTGTTGAAGCAAACACAAGAATTGCTGCTACAAACGTAAATATTTTGTAGCCCTTTCCAACCTTTTTGCACTTCATTGCTCCTCGAAAACAAATCCAGTTTTCAAGACAATGTACTGATGGCAATAAATTATCAGGACTGTCCATACTATATATTAATCGTGATAACCACTGAAAAAATCCTGTTCCTGTTACCTCCGGTCTTATAATTGTTGTAGGTATTGCAATGAAAGCAACTAAACAACATAACTTTGCAATCTGCTCTGCCGTCAAAACTTCATAACAGACCTCTCTGCTCTCTCTTCCTATTACAATAAATCCCACAATCCAAACCACGTATGCCAACACATAAACTGACATCATAAACGGTGTAAACGGAATCATATAATCTATTGGTAAACTTAAATCATAATGATACAAGCCCGTTGTAAACAATCTGGTACCAAAATATGTAAACGCATTTAATCCTAAACATATTATTAAAGGTAAAAACGCATATTTTGGCAAAATCTTATATATTCTTTGCAAAATCCAAACCTCTTTCCTTTTAGTTTATACTTCTAAGTTTTTGCCCTTATGGTAAAGTAACACACTTTATCTATAACCGCAAGAAACTTAAGAATTTGTTTACAATTTATTAACTTTTCAAAGTGGCAAATTTCTAGTTGAAATTCCCCTAAAAATATTGTATTCTTTACTTGTAAATTGAAAATCGTCCATGCGACTGGCGGATAAGTGGAGTTCACCACAGGGAGCATGGTTTTAAGAATGTAAGTCGACCGCCTGGGCAACCTCTCTGGTTACCCAGGTGGTTTTGTTATTTTAAGGAGGATTTATTAAATGGAAATGTTATCTCTTGAAAATGAATTAAAAGAAAATTCATATCCGGGACGTGGAATTGTTATTGGAAAGTCTCCAAATGGAAAGTTTGCAGTAACAGCTTATTTTATTATGGGTCGTAGCGAAAACAGCCGTAATCGTGTTTTCGCAACTGAAGGTGAAGGAATTAGAACACAGGCTTTTGATCCTTCAAAGTTAGTTGATCCAAGTCTTATTATTTACGCACCTGTTCGTGTTCTTGGAAATAAGACAATTGTAACAAATGGAGATCAGACAGATACTATTTATGAATTAATGGACAAGCAGCAGACTTTTGAACAGTCACTTAGAACTCGTGAATTTGAGCCTGATGGTCCTAACTACACACCTCGTATTTCAGGAATTATGCATGTTGAAGACGGAAAGTATAACTATGCAATGTCTATTTTAAAGAGCAACAACGGTAATCCTAATGCTTGCAACAGATACACTTTTGCTTATGAAAATCCTGTTAATGGAGAAGGACATTTCATTCACACTTACAAATGTGATGGTAATCCTCTTCCTTCATTTGAAGGTGAACCAAAGTTAGTTCCTATGATGGACAATATGGACGAATTCACTAACATGCTTTGGAACAGCTTAAATGAAGACAACAAAGTTTCTCTTTTTGTAAGATACATTAATATAGAAGACGGAACTTATGAAACAAAAATTATTAACAAAAATAAATAATCAATTATGCTTATTATCATAAAATTATAATTTATTAATATTTTGTTCAGGCTCTTTTTGAACAAATGCTGTTAATGATTATAATTATTAGTAGCCATTAAAATTGTAACTAAAGAATTTAATAATTATAACTAAAGAATTTAATTAGGAGTGCTTATGAAAGAATTAGAATTAAAATATGGATGTAACCCAAACCAGAAACCTTCACGTATTTATATGGAAGAAGGTGAATTACCAATCAAGGTTTTAAATGGAAAACCTGGATACATTAACTTCCTTGATGCTTTTAACGGCTGGCAGTTAGTTAAGGAATTAAAGAAAGCTACAGGTCTTCCTGCTGCTACTTCTTTTAAACATGTTTCACCAGCCGGTGCTGCTGTTGGACTTCCTTTAAGCGAAGTTGAAGCTAAAATTTACTGGGTTGATGACCTTGGAGAATTATCACCACTTGCATCAGCTTATGCAAGAGCCAGAGGTGCTGACAGAATGTCATCTTATGGTGATTTCATTGCTTTATCAGATGTTTGCGATGTTTCTACAGCACAGGTTATTAAGAGAGAATTCTCAGACGGAATTATTGCACCAGGCTATGAACCTGAAGCTCTTGAATTATTAAAGGGTAAAAAACGTGGTGCTTATGCTATTATCGAAATTGATCCTGACTATGTACCTAAGAAGCTTGAAAGAAAAGAAGTTTTCGGTATTACTTTTGAACAGGGACGTAACGAATTAAACATTGATGATGATTTCTTTAGCAATGTTGTTACAGAAAATAAAGAACTTACAGAACAGGCAAAGATTGACATGGCTATTTCAATGATTACATTAAAATATACTCAGTCAAACTCAGTATGTTTTGTTAAAAACGGACAGGCTATCGGTGTTGGTGCCGGACAGCAGTCACGTATCCATTGTGTAAGACTTGCTGGACAGAAGGCTGACAACTGGTTGCTTCGTCAGTGTCCAAAGGTTCTTAATCTTCCATTTAAAGAAGATATGAAGAGAGCTGATAGAGACAATGCTATTGACCTTTACATTGGTGATGAATATATGGATATTTTAGCTGATGGCGAATGGGAAAGAGTATTTACAGAAAAGCCTGAAGTATTTACTAAGGAAGAAAAGCAGGCTTGGCTTGCACAGGCTGAAGGAATCACATTAGGTTCTGATGCATTCTTCCCATTTAGCGATAACATTGAAAGAGCTGCAAAGAGTGGTGTTAAATATGTTGCTCAGCCAGGCGGTTCTATTAGAGACCAGGATGTTATTGATGCATGTAACAAACATGATATGGTAATGAGCTTCACAGGACTTAGATTATTCCACCACTAAATCACTAAGATTTGATTAATTTATAGCTATTTATAAAATTCCACCCCTTTAAGATTTTATCAGTCTCAAGGGGTGGAAAATTTTGTTTTTGCGTTTTTCTGTTTTTATTTGGTCTGAATTTTTCCACCCCTTTTAGTTTTTATCATGCTCAAGGGGTGGAAATTTTTGTTTTTGCTTTTTTCTGTTTTTACTTTGTTTGAATTTTTCCACCCCTTTTAGTTTTTATCATGCTTAAAGGGTGGAAAATTTTGTTTTGCCATTTTCTGTTTTTATTTGGTCTGAATTTTTCCACCCCTTTAAGATTTTATCATGCTCAAGGGGTGGAAATTTTTGTTTTTGCGTTTTTCTGTTTTTATTTGGTTTGATTTTTTCCACCCCTTTTAAATTTTATCATGCACAAGGGGTGGAAAATTTTGTTTTTGCGTTTTTCTGTTTTTACTTTGTTTGATTTTTTCCACCCCTTTTAGTTTTATCATGCTCAAGGGGTGGAAAATTTTGTTTTTGCGTTTTTCTGTTTTTACTTTGTTTGAATTTTTCCACCCCTTTTAGTTTTATCAGCCTCAAGGGGTGGAAATTTTTGCTTACTTATTTTTCAAACTTTTCTTTTGTCTAAATTCGTTAATATTTTCCATTTATTTCTTAATTCTTTGTTAACTTTTTGTGTATTGTATGGATTTACCATTGTTTTTTTGGTATGATGTTGTTCGGTATGAAAAAGAACTACGGAGGGATTTTATATGAATATTTTATTTTTTTTAACACCAAAAGAAAAAGTTGCACATACAGATACTGATGATACATTACGTCAGGCTTTAGAAAAAATGGAACATCATGGCTACTCAGCCATTCCACTTTTAGATTTAGATGGTAAATATGTTGGTACTATCACAGAAGGTGATATGCTTTGGTATATTAAAGATAATGATTTTCCAAGTTTAAAAGATATGGAAGATATTTCGATTTTGGATGTGAAACGTAAAAGAGATAATGAAGCTGTTAATATTTCAGTTTCCATGGATGAGCTTGTAAACAAGATTACTAACCAGAACTTTGTACCGGTAGTAGACGACCACAATGTATTTATAGGCATTATTACCCGTAAAGACGTTATTCTTTACCTTGCCAACAAGGAAATGATTGAAAACAAAATCGTCAGCTAATAATTCGAAAAGATAATAATTTGAAAATGCTGATTTAACCTGATGCTTCAATATGATAATAGCTAAACAGCTATTACATAATTTAATTTATGGATATTAATAAGTAAAAAGTTGAACAGCTTATATAATTCAGTTTATGAGTACGAATAAACAAAGAGCTAAAATTTGTTTGAATATGATACGCAACCTATGCAAATCTATGCAGGGGCAATATCAAATTATCAAACATTTTTAGCTCTTTTTTTAACAACTTAACAATTTATTTTAATTAATTTATTTTTTATTTATCTTATTTTTTTCTATTTGTTTGTATTTATTATTTTTCTCTTGTATCTTTTTAGTGTCTTTCTTTTTTAAAAAACTCTCAGATCACGTTAATATTTTTATAAATTATAAATGATTATTATAATTCTTTATGCTTTTTGAAATACTCTTTTGTTTCTTTTGCCACAACACCACTTAATACAAACAATGCGATTATGTTAGGAATTGCCATTAAACCATTAAAGATATCGGCAATTGTCCAAACTGCTTTGACAGTCATGTATGGTCCAATGAATACTGCAAGTATGTATAACCATCTGTATACTTTTACTGCTTTTTGATTTCTATTTGTTAAATATTCTAAGCATCTTTCACCATAGTAATTCCAACCAAGGATTGTTGTAAAAGCAAAGAATACTAAACATACCATCAATACAAATGCTGAAACTTCTGCAGGTAAGAAGCTTAAGCCCTTCTGGAATGCATCAGTTGTAACCTGTACACCTTCGATTCCTTTTACCTGATATGAGCCCATCATTACAATTGATAAACCTGTTAAAGTACATACAATAATTGTATCAATGAATGTACCTGTCATTGTTACTAATCCCTGACGTACAGGTTCGTTTGTTTTTGCTGCAGCTGCTGCGATTGGTGCTGAACCAAGTCCTGCTTCATTTGAGAAAATACCTCTTGCAATACCTTTCTGCATTGCAATACCAATTGCTGCAAGCACACCACCTGCTGCTGCTTTTGCACCAAATGCATATTCAACGATTGTTGCTAATGCACCAGGTAATTTTTCTATATTTGCAATAATTAACACAAGTACAGTCACAATATATAAAACAGCCATAAATGGAACTACTACCTGTGATACTTTAGAAATTCTCTGAATACCACCAATTACTACCAAACCTACTACAAAAGCTAAAACTAAAGCTGTAATAACTGTTACGATTGAATAATCCTTTCCAAGTATATTAACTGCATGTTCTTTGTTTGGATCAAAGAATGATAATGTTGCTGATGCAATTCCGTTTACCTGTGTAAATGTTCCGATACCAAATAAACCTACGCAAGCTCCAAAAAATGCAAAGATTTTTGCAAGCCATTTCCATTTGTGTCCCATACCACTTTCAATGTAGTAGAAAGGTCCACCAAGAACATGTCCTTCCTTATCAATTGTTCTGTATCTTACTGCCAAAAATCCTTCTGCGTACTTTGTTGCCATTCCAAAAAATGCCGCAACCCACATCCAGAATAATGCACCGGGACCACCAACTGCTGTTCCAAGTGCTGTACAACCAATGGCTGTAGCTACACCAACAATGTTACCTGTTCCTATAGTCGCTGATAAAGCTGTACAAAGTGCTCCAAAACTACTTACTTCCCCTTCACCTTCCTCTTCATTTAAAAACATAAACCTAAGTGCCTTTGGCAAATGCACTATCTGTAAAAGTCTTAAACGAAAAGTAAGGTAGATGCCTGCTGCGAGAATTAACACTATAAGTGGAACTCCCCAAACCAAATCATCTACCTTAGTTAAAAAGTCTCCTATTGCGTTCATAACGTCCTCCTGTCCTTTTGCCTGAGAGATTAACAGAATTCATAAAAGATTTAAATTCTGCCGTACACCTTCGGCGTCTGAGTCAACAAAAATCTTTGTCATCAGACCTCTCCAGTTGTTGTCTATATTCCTTTTTGACAACGCACTTTCTATTGTAAGACTATAGAGGAATTAATGCAATAACATTTTTTACATTTTTTTCATATTTTCGACACAAACGCTAACCTAATGCTACATCTAATGTCATCATTACCGTAAATCCTAATGCGAAAAATATTGTTCCCCAGTTAGAATGTTTTCCTTCCGCCATTTCCGGAACAAGCTCTTCCACAACAACATACATCATTGCTCCTGCTGCAAAACTTAACAAATAAGGAAGTGCCGGAATTATAAAGCTTGCCGCCAATATTGTAATTACTGCCGCTATTGGCTCCACTGCCCCGGATAAAACTCCATACAGAAAAGCCTTTCTTTTTCCATTACCTTCTGCTTTCAAGGGCATTGACACAATGGCACCTTCCGGAAAGTTTTGAATTGCAATTCCAATGGAAAGTGCTAAAGCACCCATTTCAGTAATGCCACTTTTCCCTGAAAGCACACCTGCAAAAACAACACCGACTGCCATTCCCTCAGGTATGTTGTGAAGAGTTACCGCTAACACTAACATGGTTGTTCGCTTAATCTTCACTTTGGGGCCTTCTGTTTCATTACTGCTTACGTGTAAATGGGGAATTATTTCATCTAATAACAATAGAAACAGGATTCCTAACCAAAAACCTATAAAAGCCGGTAAAAAAGCAAATTTTCCCATATTTTCCGACTGTTCAATTGATGGAATAATAAGACTCCATATTGACGCTGCCACCATTACGCCTGCTGCAAAACCTGTTAATATTTTTTGAATTTTTATATTCAAATCTTTTTTCATAAACAATACACAAGCTGCTCCTAAAGACGTTCCTAAAAAGGGTATTAATATACCCTGAATGATTTTTAAATCCATATTTTTCTCCTCATATAAGTTATTGATTTAATACACTAAAATACACTTATACTAACCTGTATTAATTTCTACTTACATAAATTACATTAATTTATTTTTTAATCCTTTTATCATATAAGTTTTTATAGTATATGCATTTTATTTCATTCTTTTGTATAAAACTTATATGATTTTACATTTATTAGCATACCACATTATGGAAATTTTTGTTTTGAGTTTTTTGTATGATTAATTATTTTTTTGCAATACTAATATAGAAATTTATTTTTAGGAGGTCATTATGGAATTATCAGAAAAAGAATTATCAGTAATTCAGGATTTATTAAATGAAGAAGAGCTATTAGTGAAAAAGTTTACAATGCTTGCTAATCATAGTCAGGACGAAACAGTAAAACAGCAAATGCTTGATATTGCCCAGAAGCATCAGGGACATTTTAATGGAATTTATTCTTATTTGAATAACTAATCAGGATTTGTTTGATACTCAAGCAGAATTTATTTTGATGGCTAATCAAAACTTATTTCACTAGCTAAATAGTCAGGAGGTTTTTATGGAAGAAATTTATACAGAAAAAGAAATTTTAGGGGATGCCCTTAACACTGAAAAGAACGCAACTGCATTATATAATCTTAGTGCAAATGAATGTGTACACGAAAATTTAAGATCCACAATGATGGATTTGTTACAGAAGGAACATGAAATCCAGACAGATGTATTTAACCAAATGCATACAATGGGCTTTTATCCTACACCTGCTGCTGAGTCAAAGAAAATTCAGGAAGCAAAAACCAAATTCCAGTGTGGATATAAAGCTGTGTAGTAGATGATAGCATTGTAATTGCAAAACTATATTGCATATAAACAGTCTAATAATTCCAAAGCTACATGGCATATCAGCTGTAGCATAATTAACAAACTATACAGTAGCTATAAACTACATGGTAATTACAAAATATATAATAAAAAGAAACCTTCTCATATATTCCCGAAAAATCATTACTGTAATTTTTCAGAATTGCTATGAGAAGGCCTCTTTTTTATTTTTAAAATCTTTTATGCCTTTATGGCTCTTTTATGCTGTTGTGATATCATCTGCTAGCATTATGGTCACTGCATTTTGTTGGGATGTCATCTGCTGGCATTGTGGCTCCTGTATTCTGTTACCATAACGTCCACTACCATTCATATTCTACAATCTGGCAGTTTTTAATTCCAAAAGCTGCGAATTCTTCATTACTCATATTATAAAAATATGACTGCACAATTCTTGAAATTCCATTATGAGCAACCAACAAATATGTTTTGTCTGTCTGTTCCTTTAGTTCATCCAAAAGACTATATATTCTTGCTGCCATTTGTAGCATTGTCTCTCCACCATCAAAATCGTAAATAAAATTTTGTTTTGCCTCTTCAAACTCTTCTCCATGTCTTGGAGTTGATTCATACTTGCCAAAATTTTGTTCTTTCAAACGCTGTTCTACACGTAGTGGCACACCTGTGATTTCAGCTATGTGTTTTGCAGTGTCAGCCGCTCTTGACAAAGGAGAACATAGAATTTCATCTATCTGTAAATTTTCTGATTTAATTTTTTCTCCAAGTTCAATTGCCTGTTTGTGTCCTAATTCTGTTAGTGGACTGTCTGTTGCTCCACAAATCTTGTTTTCAACATTCCAAACTGTCTGACCATGTCTTGTAAAATATATATGCGCCATTATTTTTTAATCTTCACTTTCTTTGGTTTTGACCATTTATTGCTGCCTACAGCTTTTACTCTAACATAAAGTTTTGATTTATTTTTCAAAACTTTCTTCTTAATTGTAAGCTTTGTCTTTTTAACTGTCTTCTTTAATATTATCTTTTTAAACTTTTTGCTCTTAGAAAACTGTACCTGATACTTTTTAGCGCCTTTTACTTTCTTAAACTTTAAGCTTACTTTTTTAGAATTTTTCTTCTTTGTCGCCTTCTTTACAGTAGTTTTTCCTAACTGTTTCTTTGTAGCCTGTATGCCCTTAGCAGATGTAACGTTATTTGTTGTACCTTCATTTGATGTAACCTTATTTGTTGTACCTTCATTTGATGTAACCTTATTTCCGTTACCTGTAGTTGTTGGACGATTAACTGTTTCTGATTCAATTACTTTTCTTGTTGTTGAAAAGCTTACATTTGAAATGCGAATTGTATTCTTTGCATTAGAATCTACAGTTTCTTCGTTTCCTTTTCCAAGACCGTAGTATAAATACAACTCTGAAGTATAATCCGCAGGTATTGTCACGTAAAGACTTAAATGGTAAGGGACACCTGCTTTTACATTAATTGTTCTGTTTTCTAATACAGGTGAGTCATGCTGTCCATCATCATTTCCTACTACTTTAACTACAAGCGTTCTGTCTATGTCTGATGTAATAGTTGCATTGTATTTGTATGTATAGCCCGGATAATATTTAAGAGTTCCCAGTGATGCCTGTGCTGCCCATCTGTTAGTTCCTAATTTATCCAAAGCAACTGTTATTCCTTTGTTTGTTGCGTCAGTAATTGTACCTGTAACTCCGCCACCCCAGCTATTATTTTCTGTATCAAAATAAGTTCCGAATTTTTTATCTGTATTAGCGACTAAGTCTGTATCTTCGTATAAAACTTTTGTAATTGTTTCAACAGGACTTGTTGCAGGCGCCTTAGTAGTTGTAGCCGGCTTTGTTGTTGTATTGGCCTTTGTTGTTGTACTAGGAGTAGTTGTATTTGTTCCATTTCCCTGCTGATATACTCTTAAATAATCAACATACATTGTTGCTGTCTTAAATGTTGCATCGTTAGCTGTAACATTGTTAGTAAATCCTGTATCCGGTCCGGCAATAGCAAGGTTAAATAAGAAAAATTGTTCTTTCTGGAAGCAATATGCATTATTACTTGTAATTGACTGACTTAAGTATGTCTTTCCGTCTAACTGCCATTCCATATGATTAGCATCCCATATTAGTGTATATGTATGCCAACCGTTAATTCCATTATTTTCATTGTCAGTGTAATATCCAAAAGCTTTTTCTGCACCATCAAAACCACTTCCGTATGAGCCATGTGAATACTCACCCTTTAAACCATTTGTGTTCCAATGAAGACAACCGCCTACATAATTGTTGGAATTAGCATGTTCCATAATGTCAATTTCCCCACAATATGGCCAACCAACTCCTTCGTTCATGTTTTCGCCCATCATCCAATATGCAGGCCAAACACCATCCTGATTTCCATTTTCTACTTTTATTCTGGCTTCCATTTTTCCATATTTAAAATATTTCTTGCCCTTTGAAATAATTCTACCTGATGTATATTTCTGTCCACCATAATTTTCTTTTTTTGCAATAATCTGTAATGAACCGCCTGCTACTCTAACATTGTCAGTTCTGTTTGTATAATATTCAATTTCTCCGTTACCCCAGCCCCAGTTTCCGTTTCCAATTTCGTATGACCATACAGATCTATCAAGAGATGTACCGTTAAACTCATCTGACCATACCAAGTTCCAATTGTTTGCAGCTTTTACACTCTTTGTTTTTGTTTCGCCAATTGTAATTCCTGATACAGCTACTGCCAGTGACATTACAACAGCCCCCACTTTTTTCGCTATTCTTTTCATGTTTTTGTCCTTGTACTTTTGCTACCTGATATAATGTAACAAATAACTTCCTTTCCCAATCATAATTGTTAATAAAAAATTACTTTCCGTCTTTTCTGAATTATCTGTAAAATTCATTCAACAAAACTTTCCAATAAATTCCTCATTAAACAAAAATTATATTTCTATATAAACAAAGAAAAATGTTTTTATCAAGTATTTTTATGCAATTTTTCAAAAAAAAGCAGCTACACTTTTGTGTAGCCACCTTTTTGTACCCTATATACATTTAAGAAACAAATATAACAGGGAGTGTGTTATTTATCTGACATCAACTTTTTAATTCCTGCCTTTAAGCCATTAACTGTCAATGGATACATGTCTATGATTTCCTTAATGGCTCTTTCTGATTCCATCCAGTAATTCTTTGTTAAATCACCATGGAATGATGGATTAAGCCAAATGGTATGTGGATATTTCTTCTTAAACAACTGAATCCATTCATGTCCTGAAAGTCCATTATTAGGCCCGCTGTAATTTCCGTTTTTGTCGTAGTATTCTTCCGGCGCCATTCCAGCATCACCTACAACTATAACCTTGTAATCCTTGTCATAGTTATTAAAAGCATAAGTTGTGTCAATCCATTCTCCCGGAGCACACTCAGGTGTTTTGTATAACTTTGCGTAAATACAATTGTGAATGTAGAAAGTTTTTACGTCCTTAAAATGATTTGCTTTATTTACTGCCTGAAATAGCTGGTTGCACAATTCACTGTAAGGATACATTGACCCACCACTATCAAAAATTAGCATAAGTTTAACAGAATTCTTTCTAGGCTGCTGAAACTCAAGTTTCAGATAACCACCCTGATTACAGGTAGAAGAAATGGTCCCGTCAATATCTAACTCTGTCTTTGGCAAATCCATTTTTCGTGAATACTGACGTAGTTCCCTGAAAGCCACCTGAAACTGTCTCATTGTAAGTTTAGTGTCTCTTCTGAAATCTCTGTAACGTCTCTCACCCATTACGGCAAATGCTGTTTTCATTCCGGCTTCATTTCCAAGTTGGATGCCACCTGCTACATGACCGTTTTTTCCAAAAGCCGAACCACCGCCTGTACCAATCCAGTGATTTCCACCGTTATGCTCAGTGTGTTGCTCGCCTAATCTTTCACGAAACATTCTGTGAACTTCTTTTGCCTCACGCTCTGTACGTTTATCTACAAAATCTTCAGGATTAGTTAAACGAACTCTGTCACTGTCGTTATGGAGCCATTTGTTTAATTTTTCCATATTTAATTTATCAGTTTTGATATTTTTAAAATACTCTAAAAAAGCAGAATCTAATTTATCGTAATCAGCTTCGCTTTTTACAAGCACTGTTTTACACAAGTAATAAAAGTCAGTAAAATTAGAATGTGCCAGCCCCTTATCTAAAGCTTCCATAAGAGTAAGCCATTCTGTTGTAGATATATCCAATCCATTACTTTTCAATGTGTAGAAAAATGGTGTAAACATATTTCCTCCATATTATCTGCTAACAAGTCTTACTGTTTCTAAATCTTCATCTTTTTTAATAAGCACACCTAAATATGGCAACTTAACGCTTATTGTTTCAGGATCAACGCCACCAATCATTAATGCTCTAATCCAGTCAATAAATTCCGATGTACTTGGTTTCTTTCTTAAATCCCTAATCTGTCTGATTTTATAGAAAGTATTCATTGCCTGATCTAATAGATTCTCTTCTAAATTTTCAAAGTGAGCATCTACAATCTGCTTCATTAATGCCGGTTCAGGAAATGTAATGTAATGGAATACACAACGACGTAAAAATGCATCAGGCAATTCTTTTTCCGCATTAGATGTAATAATAACAATTGGGCGAACCTTTGCCTTTACTGTTTCCTTTGTTTCGTTAATATAAAATTCCATTTTGTCCAATTCCCAAAGAAGGTCATTAGGGAATTCCAAGTCTGCCTTGTCGATTTCGTCTATTAAAAGAACAACCTGCTTATCCTTCTTAAAAGCTTCACCAAGTTTTCCAAGCTTAATATAGTGTCCAATGTCATCTACTCCTGCTTCACCAAACTGGCTGTCGTACAATCTCTGAATTGTATCATAAATATATAAACCATCCTGCGCCTTTGTTGTTGACTTAATGTTCCAAATAAGTAACTCCATGTCAAGAGCCTTAGCAACTGCCTCCGCCAACATTGTTTTTCCAGTTCCTGGTTCTCCTTTAATAAGAAGAGGTTTCTGCAATTCTCTTGCCACCTGCACTGATGCCATTAAATCATCTGATGCTACATAAGTATCTGTTCCTGTAAATCTTGCTTCCTTTGCCATTTAAATTCCTTTCGTTTTTAGTTTTTTATTATAAAGTCGGTTCTTAAATCATTTCTTAACTATAAAATTATATTAATCCCAAATTTATTATTAAGAAATTATATATTCAAACCATTATTATTTTCCAAAATATTCTGCCACTTTCTTTAAGTCTTCAATAATTGGTAAGTTCTGTGGACAAATTTTCTGACACTTACCACAGGCAATACAATCACTTGCCTTACCAAAAATTCCTGTTAATCTGTCATAATATTCACCCTGTGGTGTCCAGCCTTTTTCTTTTACTTCCTGTTTATCTGCATTGTATAAAGAAAAATACTTTGGTATAGCAATTTTCTTTGGACAACCCTCAGTACAGTATGAACAACCTGTACATGGAATTTCTATATTTTCATTTAAAATATCTGCAGCTTTCATAACAAGGTCAACTTCTTCTTTTGTTAATGGTTTAAAATCCATCATATAATCAGTGTTATCAAGAAGCTGTTCCATATTACTCATACCACTTAAAACCATCATTACATTATCAAGACTTGCCACAAATCTAATTGCCCATGATGGCACTGACATTTCCCTATTGTATGCCTTGAAATGTTCTTCAACTGCCTCAGGCACATTAGCTAAAGTTCCACCTTTTACCGGCTCCATAACAATAACCGGCTTCCCATGTTTTGTAGCTACTTCATAGCATTTACGTGACTGAACCCCTTCACTTTCCCAGTCAAGATAATTAATCTGAAGCTGAACAAATTCCATTTCCGGATGTTCTGTTAGAACCTTGTCCAACAACTCTGCATTATCGTGAAATGAGAAACCAATATGCTTAACAAGTCCTGCTTTCTTTTTATCAACCAACCACTGAAAACATCCAAGGTCTGTGTACTTCTTGTAATGATCTAAACCAATATCGTGAAGTAAGTAGTAATCAAAAAACTCTACACCTGTCTTTTCAAGCTGCTGATTAAAAATCTCATCTGCTTCTTCTATTGTGTTAAAAAATCCACCATGCAATTTGTCAGCCAAAGTAAAGCTGTCTCTTGAATGACGTTTTACCAAAGCCTCTTTTGTAGCATTCTCACTTTTGAATCCACAATACATCCAAGCCGTATCAAAATATGTAAATCCACGTTCCAAAAATGTGTCCACCATTTTGGACATTTCTTCTATATCAACATCTGCTGCCTCATTTTGGTCTACAAGTGGTAATCTCATCAAACCAAATCCTAACTTCTTTTTAGCCATATTTCCTCCTTATTAAAATTGTAGAAATCATTCTTTAGCCATAAATATTTCTACTAATATTTTTCCTAGACATTTACTTCTATATTTTAATAATTAATGAATTATTTGGCAAGCAAAGTTGCAAAAAAGTAAGAAGCCCTTACTAGACTTCTTACTTTCTAAATAAATTACTTTTTAATTTTTACTTTTTTAGGTTTTGACCATGTTTTGCAACCAACAGCTCTAGCTCTTACATATAATTTCTTCTTGTTTTTAAGCTTCTTGCTCTTAATTGTAAACTTAGTCTTCTTTACAGTTTTCTTAACAAGAATCTTCTTGAACTTCTTGTTCTTAGAAACCTGTACCTGATATTTCTTTGCATTCTTAGCTTTCTTTAATAAGATACTAATTTTCTTCGCTTTAATCTTCTTAGTTGCTTTCTTAACCTTTGTTTTGCCAACAGTCTTCTTAACAATAGGTGTTGTTACCTGTGGCTTTGTAGTTTTTTCCGGAGCCTTTGTTGACTCTGGTGTTGTTTCTGTTGGTGCCGGTGTTGTTGGTTCAGTTGTAGGATTTGTAATTATCTTTGTACCTAACTTGTAATCACCGTATAAGCCATCGTTTGCACCATCAGTTTTTACATTTGCATTCTTATCATTCTGTTCATCTTCATTTGATGCAACTTTTCTCTGATATACTCTAACATAATCTACTTCCATCATGGCCGATGTGAAATTGTCATCAGGTACATAACCACTATCAAAAGTTCCGCCTGCTGCTAAGTTTAAGATAAGGTAAAATCTCTGATCAAATGGTGCATATGTATTACCTCTGTCTGAACCTGAGTACCATTCTCCAGCTGTACATTTGAAGTAGCATTTACCATCACAGTAAATCTTAATATTTTCTGCATCCCAAACTACGCTGTATACATGCCAATCATCAATACCTGTTTTAACATTTCCATTTTTAGTCATGTCAAACGCATCAGATGAGTTAATGTTGTTTGGCCACTGTGAACCATAATGTAATGTACCAAATACCATGTTTGGTGTACGTCCACGTCCTTCAAATACATCAATTTCTCCTGATAAAGGCCATGAACCATATACTGAATCATTTGGAAGCATCCACATTGCAGGCCATACACCTGTACCTGTTGGCATTTTTGCTCTAAAATCTACTCTTCCGTATTTAACTGAGAACTTGTCCTTTGTTGTTATCTTACCTGAAGAATATTTTGCTTCTGCTTTCTTTGTGCTATCACCCTTCTGGGTAAAAATCTTTGACTGCTTCTTCATGTCAATATTAAGTTTTCCGTCTTTTACAGAAACATTATCTCTTGTATAATATTCTAATTCCTGATTTCCCCATCCGGCTGTATTAATATCATCTTCTTCGAGGAGGAATCCTTCATCGTATGACCACTTGTTTGTATCAAGCTTGCCTCCGTCAAATTCGTCATTGAAAATCATTTTCCAACCTGCAGGAGTATAATCCTCTGAACTGTTTTCTACTTTAATATCTGTCATGTCAGCAGGTAACTGTGCTTTATATTCTGTGTTACCCTTAATTGTGTAGATTATTGCATTGCTACTTGCATCGCCACCTTTTTTGCCATCAATAGGGTAGCTGATTCTGATTTCTGTATCTTCTCTTACAGGCTGAAACCATAAGCCATAAACATGATCACTGAAATATCCCCACTGACTGCTTAATGAATATTTGTTATAGCCATTTCCTTCGTAAACCCAGCCACTAACTGCTACGTCTGTAAGGGCAATCCATTTTCCGTCGACTTTTACTTCATATTTGAATAAGTCTAAATCATCCTTAATTGCTTCTGTTCCACCAATCTTTGGAAGTGGAATACCAACTGATGCTGTTTCAACTTTGCTTGCATCGTATGAAGTTCCCTCATAAGCTGTTAAAGCATAACTTGTTCTAACAGGCTTCTCATAAACAACTTTTACATCCTGCATTACATTAGGATTTGACTTTGATTTGAAACGAAGTGTAAATGACCAACTGATGTTTGTAAACCAATAACCGCCATCACCCTCTGAATAATAACCAAAGTTCTGATCCCATTTGAAACCTGAATTTGCATTGCCAAGGAACTTTACAAATCCTTTGCCATCGTTATTGTCAACTAAAATTTCAACATCATTCTGAATCTGTTCATACTTAATATTTTTGTCACCGTTAAAAGTCCATGCTCCCCAATGTGTAGCTGAACCACCTGTTGTGTCTGCCTTAATTGTTTCTTCTGTAGTAGAAATACTTGTAAGCTTATAAGTTGCAAGTTTTTCTAGTTCTAAAGTGTAATCCAAGTTTACACCACTTGATTTGCTATGAAATCTGAATTCTGTAGTTTCTGAAACTTTCAACCAGCAAACCCAGCCATCCCAGTCAAGCTGATGTTCAATACCCCAAGTTTCATTCCATACAAAAGACTTAACTTCTTCAATCTTCTTCCATTCGCCGCTTGTGCCGTTCTCCTGTTTAACGTACAACTGAATGTCATCTCTTACATTATCATAATTCAATTCTTTTGGTTCTTTTCCATTAAACTTAGGTAAAACAAATCCAAAGCTTACTGCACCTGTTCCTGATTTCTTAATTGTTGGTCCCTGTTCACTGTTATAATAGTCCATTGATGTGACTGCTGTTGTGGCTGAAACCTTTGAGCTGTTACTTACTGAAACAACACCGATTGTTGTAATCATAAGTGCAACAGTTAATACCATTGAAACAAGTCTGCTAAACCAATTTTTCTTACTAAACCCTCTGTTCATAATAACACGTTCCTTCCTTTCTCAATATTCTTCTGCCCAAATACTTTAAAATTTTTATTCGAGCTTCCCCATGTTAAATGTTCTTTTATTATATCGCTCACATTTTATTCACAAAATTCTTTATTTTTTATTTAGTTCACTTTTTTTATAAAAACATTTTTATTTTTTAAGTTTTAATGCTTTCCCCATAAACTATTCCCCAATTTATATTGTTCTTACGGAATTTCTTATTTTTTAAGTAATAAAAAATATTTTTGGAGATAAAAAAATCTGTATTAAGTTCACTGGTAATCTACCAGGTTAACCTAATACAGATTTTTTAAAATTTATGTTTTTATTTTGAAAGCTTATACTTGGCTTTTACTCCAATTTTATACTATTCTTTATCTTCTTGAACAATGTTAATTAAAGCAATTACCACAATCATCATAAGAATTGCAATCGGTAGCACAATCCATGCATTGCGGACAAAGCCTGCAATTATAAATGAGAAAAATGAAACTGCTGCCGCCACAATAGCATAAGGTAACTGAGTGGATACGTGATTTACATGGTCACACTCTGCACCCGCCGAAGCCATAATGGTTGTATCTGAAATTGGTGAACAATGGTCACCGCAAACAGCACCTGCCATGCAGGCTGAAATTGAAATAATCATTAACTCATAATTGCTGCCCTCAAATACTGCAACTACAATAGGAATAAGGATTCCGAATGTTCCCCATGAAGTTCCTGTTGCAAACGCAAGGAAACATGCAACTAAGAAAATAACAGCAGGCAATAATGAAATAAAATCTCCTGCAACAGATTTCATTGACATTGCAACAAACTCTTTTGCTCCAAGAGAATCTGTCATTGATTTTAAAGTCCATGCCATTGTTAAAATTAAAATAGCAGGAACCATTGCCCTAAATCCATCAACTAAACAATCCATGCAGTTTTTAAACGGAAGAACTCTTCTAATAACATACAAAACAATTGTAATTACAAGTCCGAAGAAGCTTCCTATTGCAAGTCCTACTGATGCATCACTGTTTGAAAATGCTGTAATAAAGTCTTTTCCTTTGAAAAATCCACCTGTGTAAATCATTCCAATTACACAACAAACCACAAGACATAAAATCGGAATAACAAGGTCGATTACTTTACCTTTCGAGCTACCCTGCTCATCTTCCTGAATGTTCTGTGTTCTATCGCCCATTGAAAATAAGTCACCGTTGTCAGCGTTCTTCTCATGTTTTGCCATTGGGCCAAATTCAACTTTTAAAAGAACCATCGTCACCATCATTACTATAGTTAAAATTGCATAAAAGTTATAAGGAATGGCTCTTACAAATAAAGTTAAGCCGTCCTCCCCTTTTACAAAACCACTTACTGCTGCCGCCCATGAAGATACCGGTGCAATAATACAAACCGGTGCTGCTGTTGCATCTATTAAATATGCAAGTTTTGCACGTGATACGTTATGCTTGTCAGTTACCGGACGCATTACACTACCAACTGTAAGACAGTTAAAATAATCATCAATAAAAATCAAAACACCCAATAAAATAGTTGCAAGCTGTGCACCTACTTTTGTTTTAATATGCTCGCTTGCCCATTTTCCAAATGCTGCCGAACCGCCGGCCTTATTCATCATAGCGACAATAGTTCCCAAAATAACAAGGAATATTAAAATACCTACGTTGTATGAATCTGTTAAAACACTTACAAAGCCGCCATTGTCATCTCCGAAAGCATGGAGTATTGTTCTTTCAACATTGCCACTGCCATAAAGAACGGCACCAACAACAATACCTATAAACAATGAACTGTAAACTTCTTTAGTTATTAACGCCAGTGCAATAGCTACAACCGGTGGTAATAACGCCCAACCTGTAGAAAAAACTACAGGGGAATACTTTGCCTTGTCTGCGCCTAAAACAACTGTGGCACAAACAACCACTAAAAGTGCTGAAACACAAAAAAGTGCCATAAGCCTTCTAGCTGTTAAACCTTTTCTTCTTTCCATAATGTTTTTTAGTTAAATTAGCTTTAACTTTCTCCTCCGTTTTCTATTTTTTACCTTTGCCTTTTTATATTATCACTTTTTTATTAATAAGAAAATTGTTAAAAAGGAATTTATGTATACTTTGTTTAATTATTACATGTGATTTTCCTTTAACTTAATTTTACAATCATTGATACATACTATTTTTATGTATTAATTTTCTATTTAACATTTCTGTTATAAACGATATATCAACTTGAATTATATGCATTACTTATACTTGTACTTTGCCGGCTAAAACATTCTTGTAATCTTCCAGATTCTTTCTAAGAAGTTCCGGTGTGTCTAATTCATAAGGACATTTTCTTTTACATTTGCCACAATTAATACAGTTTTCTATTTTTGCCATTTCAGCCTGCATCTCTTTTGTAAGCCATGCCTTAGATGGTGCTCGTCGTAACATTAAAGACATTCTTGCACAATTGTTTATTAAAATTCCCTGTGGGCAAGGCATGCAATAACCACACCCCCTGCAAAATTCTCCCACTAATTCAGTTCTTTCTTTTGCAATAAAATTTCTTGTCTCCTGGTCTAACACCGGATCCCTGTCCATAAATTGAAGCCATTGCTCAAGCTCTTCCATTTTCTGTATTCCCCAAATTGGAAGAACATTATCGTACTGAGAAATATATGCCATTGCCGCATTTGAATTGTGAATCAAACCACCTGCAAGTCCTTTCATTGCTATGAAACCAACATTTTTTTCTTTGCACAAATTCACAAGTTCAATCTCTCTGGCTGAACAAAGATAACTAAATGGAAATTGCATTGTTTCATATAATCCTGAATTAACACATTTAAAAGCTGTTTCAATGTTATGTGCTGTCACACCAATATGTTTAACTATTCCCTGCTGTTTTGCACTTTTTAGGCACTCATACATTCCAGTACCATCTCCCGGTTCATAGCACTGTGGAACACAATGAAGCTGATATATATCCAAGTAATCTGTTTTTAAATTAGTTAATGTAGTATCTAATTGAATCCAGAAATCTTCAGGATTTTTTGCCATGGTCTTTGATGCAATAAAGATTTTTTCTCTCATTCCATTAAATGCGACTCCAAGTTTTTCCTCGCTATCACTGTATGCCCTTGCCGTATCAAAAAAAGTCATGCCTCCTTCGTAGGCTCTATGCAAAATATCAACTGCTGTATTCATATCCACTCGCTGTATTGGCAATGCTCCAAATCCATTTTGGGGTGTAGTGATATTTGTTTTTCCTAATGTAACTTGTTTCATATACTAGTTTACCTTCTTTCGTTTAAAAATCTCAGAAAACCTCTGCAACCTTTTTCCACATCTTCATATGTTACGTCAAAATTGCCTGTATACCATGGATCTGCAATATCTCCTGACTCTCCGGCAAATTGTAAAAGTTTGTAGACTTTTCCTTTGTAATCACTTCCGACTATACGTGCAATATTTTTCATATTGGCACTGTCCATGCCGATAATATAATCGAATTGGTCATAGTCTGACTTTTCTAAATGTCTTGCCTTATGATTACCGCAGTAAATACCTACCTGTGCAAGCTTTCTTCGTGTACCTGAATGTACACCATTGCCAATTTCCTCGTAACTGGTTGCTGCCGAATCTATATAAAATTGTTGTGCCATGCACGCCTGCTCTACCATGTGCTGAAGCACGTATTGCGCCATAGTTGAGCGACAGATATTGCCGTGGCAAATGAATAGTATTTTTATCATTGTTGCATAACCTCGCATTTCTTAGTTTTTCTTGGTTTTTCGGGCTTTGTAAGCCTTTGTGAATTTTTCTTTTCTGGCATAACCTGGTTTATTTTCTCATAATATCGTCCGCAAAAGGTGTAAAATAAGGTGTATGTTTTTCCATTTTACACCTTGCTATTTTCAATTAAAAATCGTAATTACACAACCTGAATCCGGGCAACTTCTTCCCTGGCATCCTCAAGATTTACGTGCGTATATGTATTCAGCGTTACGCTGATGTCTGAGTGGCCCATCAAATATTGCAATGCTTTTGGATTCATTCCGGATTTTGCCATATTTGAGCAATAGGTATGCCGACATACATGAGGGGTGATGACAGGCATCTGTACTTTGTAAGTATTATTATACTTCTGAATGATGTGTTGAAAATAATGCTCCCAGTGCAGGGAATAACAGATACTTTCATTTTTATCAAAGTATAAGAATCCACTTTTTCCATCTACCATAGGTTCTGCTTTGGGCGGGTTTCGTTTTTCTATAATTTTCCGAAAACATTCCTCTACATCTGCAGTCATAGGTATCTTTCTTGTTCCGCTGGTTGTTTTAGTCTCTTGAATATAATATCCGATTTTTGATTTTTTCTGCAATTGATGATCGATGTTGATCGTATGCTCCTTGAAATCAATATCAGAAATCGTCAAACCACAAAATTCCGAGATGCGAAGGCCTGTTTTAAATAATATGTAAATTCCTTCATAATACCTGCAAAAATGAGGGTCTTCCTTCACAAACCGTAGGAACTTTCGTTCCTCAGCCCTGCTGATTGCCTCTCTTGTCACACTGTCATTCACAACCACTTCCATTAGCTGAAACTGAAATGGATTTTTCCTGATCAGGTCATCATCCACTGCCAACTGAAATGCCGGACGAAGAACTCCTCGGATTGAATGGATGGAACTATAGCTTTTCTTTTCTACCTGCTGAAGATGTATCAGCCAACATTTTGCATCCGAAATCCGAACCGTATCAATCCTTCTTTTTCCAAATGGATCTTTCTTCAATAAATTGATAACTGTTCCGTATCCTGCAACTGTAGTAGGTCTGACACCGGTTTTTGTTGATGTATATTTTTCAACCAGTTCCAGTACCGTCATATTTCCGCCATTTGTTGCAATCTGTTCAAAATGATCTGCCTGGATTTTCTTCTCCATCTCCCGAAGCGATAAAGCCCGGTGCTTTCCTTTCGGAGTTGCATCGTTATGGTCTAAGCGCCAGCTATATACGCAGCGCTCCTTTCCCATCTCATCGACATACTTAAATCTATATCTGCCATCAGATAACTGTATTTCTCCATTGTGTAATATACGTCCTCTATGATCTCTCCTTTTTTCACTCATAATATTTCGTCTCCTTCATTAAATGCTCATTTAACTTGGAAGACCGTCTCGGTTTATTCATTATACCACAAGACCTTCTCTTCGCTAAGATAAAATGAACATTATTTTCATTACTATTTCTTCTATTCTGTCACTTAAACTGTACTGGCTGTGTCCAGATAATCTTCAAATAATTTTCTTTTGAACCGGATATGCGAACCAACTTCCAAAATAAAATCTGCTCCTTCATTTTCACCTGCGATTTGTCTCAATCTCTTTTCTCCAATTCCGTAATATTCTGCTGCTTCGGAAACATTTAAAGAATATTTCTTCCAAACAGGTATTGTTTTTTCTGTATGATTCATTCGCATTCCTCCTTCCCTCTGTTTGTGTTCAACAGCGTTTTCGCTTTCTCCATTTTCATACTTGCAATCGCTTCTCGTTTGCTTGTGCCTCCAACATACACGGGTGTACACATTTCTAAAATACGGTCATAGATACGCCTTTTATCCAACATGGTCTCGCTTTTTATTTCTTTCAGCGGAAGATTCGTTGTGATGATCAAAGGTCGTCCCGAACGGATCCTGCGGTCTATGACACTAAAAATAATTCCTAACGCATATTCTGAATTTCGTTCCACTCCAAGATCATCAATAATCAAAAGCTGGTAAGAAGCCAATGCATTGATATATTCCGTTTTGTCTGCCAGTGGAAATATATTATCAATAATGGTATTGAAATTTGTCATCTTTACCGTTACTTCCCGCTTAAGAAGTTCATTGGCAATACACCCGGCAATATAACTTTTCCCGGTACCAACCGGTCCCCAGAACAAACAGCCTATATGATTTCTTTTCATTTCCTCCCAGTTATCAACATAGCTTTTTGCCTTATGCATTACTGCATCTGACATATCTGCATTCTCAAATGTCCACTCTTCCATCCTGCTCTCGTCAAAACAGATGCTCGTATTTCTACTGACTAATTCCCGGTGTTCTTTCTCTTTAAAATATTTTTGTTCTTCTTCATACGCTTTTCTGTCACAGGCACATTGCCTGGAATGTTTCTTCATCCCCATAAAGCCACCCTCTGGGAAAAATGCTTCTTTCGCTTCCCCACAGACTTTGCAGTATCGCAAACCATCACTACCTACACATACGGTATCTTCTTCTCTCATCACAAACTCTCTCCTTTCCCATAGCAATAATTTACTTCATAATATTTATTACTTTTATATTTCTCAGTTACTTTACTAGGTGCCACATTTCCGACTCCTGTACAGCCATTTTTACGACCAGATGATGGTTGCTTTTCCGACTCCATCAAAGCCATCTTTTCAACCGCCTTATTCTCAACCGGCTGTAGCCCAATCTCATCAGATGGTATTTTTACATATAAATGATTGGGTTTTGAAAATCCACCGGATCTGCGAACCAATAATCCCTCATCATCTAATTCCTTCAATGCTGTTTTTATAGAAGATTTGCATTTGCCGATTTGAACAGACAATTCATCTATTGGAAATATCAGATAAACATTTCCATACTTGTCTATCCAGCTATTCTTTCTTGATATCCGCGCCCGGTCGTACAAAATCATATAAAGATATTTTGCAGTTTGAGAAATTCGCAGTTTTAGCAAAAACTTCGGAAACTGGAAGTATTGAAGCATCTGCTCTGACTCCTTCATGTATTCATATTTCATTCTTTTCTCACCTCGTTTCTGTTTCTAATTGTTGTAAAAATCATTTTTATGCCGGCTCAAAAAATGTCCTTACACATATTCAAAAGATGAAGGGCATAAATACAGGCTCTTGATGAAAATTTTTTATTTTTCCTGCAAAAAATACCCTTTCATTAATACGAAACGCTGAGAGGCATTTTTACAGCCCCCTGAAGAAAACTTTTTTATTTTTTCTGTTAATTAAATATTTGAAAATAAAAAAACACTCACCTATCCAGGTGAATGCCTTATCAAAATTTTCTTATTTTGTTGTCTATGATGCTTACTCAGAAACGCTTGCGTATCTGCTAAAATGTAATTGCCTGCAATTATATTTTCACGTGGGTATGGGGACGTAATCCCCATCAAGTCTGCCACTCGTAAGTAATACAATATTGTCAAAATGACAATACTGTAATACACGGGTGGATCTTGCTCTGGTTGTAACGTATGAATTCATACAATAATAGGCCCAAATGGGCACTTTCACCATTTGAGCCTATATATTATATATGTCTTTCAAATGATAGCTTAAAAAATAGCTGTCTAGACGGTATGTTTTTAACGTAGAATTGATTTTATGGAAGACAAGGCATGGAATGCTTTGTACCTTTAATGGAAAAATTTAATGATATTTACCATGTACAAAAAAGAAACGGCAGATAAAAAACATCACACGAATCCTTATCGTGCTGTAAACTATATAAGAGATGAGAACGGAAATCCTATATGCCCTAATGGACGTAAATTTCTTTTCAAACGAAAACAACATGTAAGATATAAAAAATATGGACGTACAGAAGAAATCTATCCAAGCTTATTAAGTGTACCCTTTTTACATAAAACAGTGACGATTTTCAAAAAACATATATTAATGTAAAGAAACGCCAGAACCAGCATTTGTCGGAACTAGCGTTTCTTTAGCAGAGACTTATTTTACAGCCCCGTTTTTTGCTTATATTATTTTCCTCCGTTGGATTTCAATTTTGGAAAGAAGATGACTATCTTAAAGCCCTTTTCCCACGGGGAAGCAGCTTCCAGACGAAGGTTTAGATCGTCAGCCATCTTCTTAACCAGGTAAAGCCCTATACCGGTAGCTTTCTTTCTGCTGTCAGTAGAATCCCCGGTAAAGCCCTTTTGAAAAATATACGGCAGATCATATTTTTTTACACCGATGCCATTATCCTCAACTGAAAGGACATCTGCGATCTCCGAATGTATCATAGAGATTGTTAGCATGGGACTATCGCTGCTATATTTTATGGCATTGCTCACGATCTGTCCCAACATAAACTGAAGCCCTCTACGGTCTGTATAGACTGTTTCAGATTGCAGTTTATTGATAATTACAAACTGCTTTTCTTCCAGAAGTGGGGCATAGTCCTCCAGAACTTCCCCCAAGCAGTCATTCAAATTGATATCCTTAAACTGATAATCCTTTGTACTGCTCTTTAACCGGGCATAGTATAACATCTGAGTGACATCCTCCTGAAGCTGACTGCGGACATAATCCAGTTTTGCTTGCAGGGGAGGAGACATTTCGTTGCTCCGATTATCCAGGAGCATGGTCAACAACGATAGGGGCGTTTTCGCTTCATGTGCCCAGCCCTCCACATATTCTTCATAGTCCTGTAGGGCATCTGCCATACTGTTACTCTCAGTTTTGTGTTCCTGTAAAACTGATGCCAGAAGCCGGATAGATTCTCCTTCTTCCCGGCTGATGGCACCGAGCAGCCGTTCCTCGTTGCAGATGGCAGGATCACTGAGGAAATCCCGGAACAGCTCTCGGCGGGTGGTCTCCCGCTTGTTTAGTACAAACAGAATTGCTGAAAACAAAAGGAGGCTTGTCAGAACTACTAACCCACTCAAGGTTTGAAATGCCTGAATGTCAGAAATCCAAAGAATGATAGCACAAAAGCAATCCACGCCCAACAGCAACAGCAGCCAGGGGTAGTACCGTTCTATCATGCGCCAAAGCCGCTTCATGGAGCCACCCCCGTTTCCAGACGATAGCCCATCCCACGAACCGCAACGATTCGCTGCTTCATCTCAAGACCGGACATCGTCTTTTTCAGCCTGGTCAGATTAACCTGCAAGGCATTTTCGTCTATGTATTCCGTGGTTCCCCATAGTGCTATGCAAAGTTGCTCCGTCGTGACCAGAGCATCGCCGCCGGACAAAAGAGCAACCAACAGTTTTCCCTGATTTTTTGGAAGCACGACAGAGGTATTATGAATATAAAGCGTGTAGGTCTGCTGGTCTAACAGGAAATCTGGTCCCTCTATGAGATTGGTACGGCCTTCATACCTTTTGAGGATATTGGATACCCTGGCAAGAAGTCGATCTTTTCTGCACGGCTTCGTCAAATATTCATCAGCACCCAAGTGGAACGCTTGCAGTTCATCCTTTACCTGATCTCTGGAAGTCAGTATCAGGACGGGGATAGCGGTTTTATTCTTTAGTTCCTGGCAGATTTGAAAGCCACTGATCTCCGGCAAATTCAGGTCTAAGATCACAAGGTCAGGACGGAGGGCTGCCAGGAGCCGAGCGGCATCTTCCAACTCGGTGATTGCCTCCGCAAGATACCCGTCCTTTTGAAGCATATTGCAGAGTTCTTCCCGCATATAGACTTCATCTTCCACAACAGCAATTCTTTTCACGGCAGCACCTCCTTCCAAATTATTCTTCTCTCTGTGGCTGCATCAGTGTCAGCAAATACCGATCACTGGAGCGCTTGACCACTCTCATATAAATATATTCTATCACGCAAAGCAGCAAAATCATAGCAGCAGATACAAACATCATTTCAGCCACTGTCCCACGGGTTCGGGACGAGAGTATCCCTGTAAATAACGCCCTGACTCCAAACAAACTGCTGACAGCCGCAACCAATACAGGAAGTCCCATAAACCAGGTAATTTGCTTTCCAGCAGACTGGCAAAGGGTTTCGTAAGTAGCTCCCAGGCGGATCAGAGTCTGGTATCTGCGCCCGGTTTTCTGCTGACTCATCAGGAACTGAACACCCACGATGGTGTTGGCAACTACCAGGAAAACAATCGCAAGATAGAGGGTAATATAACTGGATGCTATGGTGTAGAAAAGCTGACGACCCATATTCTGAAGATAGCTTTCATATTCAATGTCAGTTTCGTCCAGCTTCTCGTTCAAATCCAAATATGCAGTCATAAGGCTATTTCCATTCAGAGCTTGCTCACTGAGCACCGCATTGACATAGGTATCATACATTCCCTGACTATAATATAGAAATGCTTCATCCGGAAGAATCAATGCAAAGGACAAGGTTATAGAACGGTCCGTGACCAAATTCACAGACTGAACCTCTCCTGTAAGATGAATCGGACTACCATCCAGTTCCACCTTGGGATGCCCGGCCAATACTTGGTTCAGCATTGCGGTACGGCTTACCGTAGTAAACTCTGTATCAATATAGACAGCGGCCTCCTTTTCGCCTAATTGGAGAGCCGGATTGCCGGACAATTCCAACAAACGATTATAGTCCGATAAACAAATCAAATATGGGTATGTGGCATAACCAAGATTGTTCAGAAGGACATCCCGGTCTTCCGACTGGGGCAGGCTCCGAAGAGAGTCCATAACAGCGTCCATGCTGTAGGCATTATCATAATCTTCTGTGGTGCGAATACGCCCAACCCTCATTTCAAAAAGCTCTGAAAATTGATTTTCCAAACTGTTTTCTTTCAGGACTGCCTTTATATTCGGAAGAACCTGCGATGAATCTTCTGCAGTATGATCTTCAAAAGTATAGTCGATTACATGGCCAGAAGACAGGTTATTCGTTCCTGCAATTCCTACGCCCGCACCAAAACAACACAGCGCCGCCAGAATCAGCAGGGAGCTGATGGCCATGGAGTTTGACTGATGAATGACATTCTCCTGAATCTGCCGGAAGGTAAATACATGAAGCTGCTTATTTCCTTTTCCTTTCTTAACAATCAAAGCAATCAGTGCACGCATCCCATAGAAAAGCAGCATCGTACCAACTATGCCCAACAGCAAAGTCAGTCCCATCATACTTACCTTTGTCCATGCAATTCCCTGAATCGCCATGTAGTAAGCCACTGCCAACATCACACTTCCGCATATAGCAGCCAGTCCATAGATAACAGATGGCATTTGCTTTTTGGGGCGGTTCGTTGGCTGGGATAGCAAAGTACCGATCTCCTGGCGGCTGATTCGTCCACTCAAAATCAGAAGTGCCGTCAGCTTAATTGCCAGAAATCCTGCCAGCGTCCATTCAATCGCAAACCAGGATAAAGAAAACTGATGACCGATGATCCCCATGCCTGCCAGCTTGGCGGTGACAAGACTGACAATTTCTGAAAGCACCACAGCCACAGGTAATCCTATGAGCATGGCAAGAATACTGGTCAGGAAATCTTCCGCCAGAAGCATACCAAACAGTTTACTTCTACGCATCCCCAACATTAGATAAACACCAAACTCATGCCGTCTGCGCTCGAACTGATACTTGCAGGCAAAATAGATCAAAAAGAACAGAATACCGAGGGTCATCCCATAAAACGCAGGAATCAGAAGCAGGAGTTTGTCAACTGCGTCACTCTCCATTTTCTGCAAAAAGAGCATCACATCTTGAGTGGAGATGGAAAGAATCATGTAAAATGCAACAATAGAAATCACCAGGGAGCTGAAAAACAGACCGTTTTCCTTTCGGCTGCGGCGACTGTTCCGAAGAATGAGATTAGAGAACATTTGCGCTGCCCCCTCCCAGTTGCGCCATCACCTTCAGGATGTGCCCGTAGAACTCCTGCTGGCTTTCGTCTCCACGCCGAAGCTCATGAAAGATCACGCCATCCTGGATGAACAGGATGCGCTTACAGAAGCTGGCGGCATTGGAATCATGGGTTACCATCAGGATCGTAGCTTGTTCGTCACGATTCAGGCCGGACAGCTTCTCCATAAGACTTCTTGCGTTCTTAGAATCCAGCGCACCCGTCGGTTCATCGGCAAGGATCATTTGGGGATGTAAGATCAGAGCCCTTGCTGCCGCAACACGCTGACGCTGGCCACCGGACATCTTGGACGGAAACTTATCCAGAACATCAGAAATTTCCAGATAGTCAGCCAACTGCTTCAGCCGCTGGCTGCTTTCTGTTTCGGCTACCCCATGCAAGGAAGTCGGGAGCAGGATATTTTCCCTGCCAGTCAGGTTGTCCAGCAATTCAAAGTTCTGGAATAGATAACCAACTTTTTTGCCACGGTACTCGGCAAGAGCCTTTTCCTTGAGGGATTGCAGAGTATCTCCCTCCACCTGAATGCTTCCACCTGTAGGCTGAATCACAGTTGCAATACAGTTGAGAAGCGTGGATTTGCCGGAACCACTGCTTCCCATAATACCGAGAAACTCTCCCGGCATGACCTGAAAAGTGATTCCGTTCAGTGCTCTCGTCTGGTTTGGCAACGTCCCATAGACTTTGGTAAGATTTTCAATATTCAAAATTGGTTTCATGTGAATGCCTCCTATCCATTTCTGGGTAAATGATAGCACAGAAGCACAATAAATAACACTTACAGTCGCTGTAAGGATTCTGTTCCTGTTTTCAGAACAAGAATGACGCATCAAGCGGAATAAGTATATGTTTTGTAAAAACGTCGGGTGACAATGAAAAAATATGCTGGACTACCGGATTGGCTAACTTGCATTTCTTTGTCAATTCTGGTAACCGCTTCAAACATGGAAGTTTCTGTTCTTACTTTTATTATACTCAATCAATAAAATCAACACGGTTCAGCAAATTTTAATTATTTCCAATATGACAAAATTGCTTCCTGTTATATTTATCTATTTCTTTATTTCTCTATTATTCCGATCCGGTCTTCCAAAGGTATAAATAAGGTGTAAATTATTCGTCAATCATCAAAAAATCCTTTAAAGCCTAGGCTTTCACAGCATCCATTAAACACTGCCGTGGCAGATAAAAAGTATTTTTATCATTGTTAAATTTCTCCTGTTCTGAGATGCCCTGTCTTACCGAGTTTTGCGTTGGTTTATCAGAATTTCCTTATATCATCCAGACCGGTATGATATAGTTATCCCTATCAATTGCACCAAGTGCAGGCTTCATACAAATAACCGCTCCTTTAGAGCATGGTGTTGATGCCTTATCAAGCAACCTAAATATCTTTGTCAATTCTGTTCCCGGATTTGAGGTTTTCTTAATTTCAATTGGATTTAATATTCCATCATGTTCCAATACAATATCAATTTCTTTGGCATCCTTGTCGCGGTAATAATACATATATGGTTCCTTTCCACAGTTCAGGTACGTTTTCCTAATTTCTGCAACCACGTAATTTTCTAAAATTGCACCATTCATAGCTCCGCTTTCTAATGTTTCAGCACTGCTCCACTTTGTCAAGTAACAAACCAATCCCGTATCGTAAAAATACAACTTTGAAGTTTTTACAAGACGCTTTAGCAGATTGTTGGAATACGGATGTAAGTAAAAAATAATTCCCAGAGTTTCCAAAATCCCCAGCCAATTCTTTGCCTGTGTTTGATTAATATCCGCATCTCTTGCAATTTCTGCTATATTAACCATTTGACCACATCTTGCAGCCACCGCAGTAATAAATCGAAGAAATTTAAGTGAATCAATAGCATCCGACAATTCTTTAACGTCACGCTCAATATAAGTAGACAAATAACTGCTGTAAAAAATCTGGCTGTTGCTGTTCACACCACTTACAATAGCAGGCATGGAACCTTTATAAATACGTTCGAAAATTCCTCTTGCATCAATTTCTGTTCTGCCTGCCTTTCTTGTAACCAATGCTTCCATCTCTATGGTAAATGGCTCCATATCAGCGCCTGCTATTTCTGCCTGTGATAGAGAAGTAAGAGAAAGCACTGCCACTCTGCCTGCCAGTGACTCCTGTACTCCTCCCATCAGTTTAAATATCTGTGAGCCAGTCAACCAAAAAGCCCCTGGTTCATGATTTTTATCCACATTCATTTTAATATAAGCAAATAATTCCGGCGCATACTGAACTTCATCAATTAATACAGGAGGCTTGTGCAATTGCAGGAATAATTCCGGGTCAGACTTAGCAAGAGCCCTTTCATTCAAATCATCCAGGGTAACATATCCCCTTTCTGTTCCTTCCATTAACTTCTGCAACATTGTAGTCTTACCCACCTGTCTAGGTCCTGTAACAAGAACCACCGGGTATTCCTTTGTAACCTGATTTACCACATTCTCCAGATTTCTTTTTATATAACTCATATACAAAACCTCTTTTCGGCTAATTTCTAATCTGAATATATTTTAGCCGAATTATCATAAAATAACAAGCACTTCTCGGCCAATTTATATTTTAAATATATTTTAGACAAAATGCACTTGTTTTATTCTGTTCATTTTCATTATGAATCCAAATAATTACTATTAAATAATATCGGCAATAATTGTATTGTTTGAAATTTTTATTTTATGTTTTTTTGCCTTTATTTTTGTAAATGTGACTAATTTTATGTCACATTTATAATTTAGAATACATTTTCTTTATTTCTTCCATATCTTTTGTAGCACAATTCTTAAACCCATAAACACAACTTATAATTACAACTATCAATATTACTATAGGAATAAGTAGACATGGAATAAGCGAATAATCTTCTCCATATACAATTTCCAAACTCATAATTCCAATGATAAATAGCGCAAATATGCATATAATTGTTGAAAATATGCTCACTGCTATGGACTGTCTTTGTTTTACTCGAATAATCACACCACTATCATGTTCTTCAAATTTTCCAACATTTACCGATTTAAAAGAATTTTGTTTGTAATAGCGGTTTGTACTTGGGTTCACTGTTATTTTGAATCCTTTATTATTAACATAACCAAGATACTTGGATTTTTTCAGCCATCCTGATTTAGGCAAAATGTCTTTTGTATATTCTATGCACTCTTCCTTTGTCATTTTTGTTTTTATACTATATTTCATGTCTTCCTCTTTCAAAATTATTTATTATTCATTGTAATGTCATTAGCCGGAAAAATATATTCCTTTAAATATTTTTGCATATTAGGATTGCATGCATACACATAACACCCTTTTATTCCTCTTGCTAATATAGTTGTATATGTATTCATAATCAATTTTTTCAGAGTATTCTCATCTGTACCTGCTTTTACTTTTGAATCTTTATACTCATCCAAATTCACTACAATTGATTTCGTATCAAAATCATAATCAATCTCTTTTCCAAATATAACACCAACATAGTTCATATCATATCCCTGAGTGGTATGAATGCATCCAATAGTATTGTGAGAGTCCTGTCTGGTTACCCATGAATCATTTGTCAAATTCCAAATATAATGATTTCCATCAATTAATATGTCATATTCTCCATTTTGAACTAATGTATTGTAATATTCCATATCATCTTTAGGCTTATTGTTAGGTTTAGTTTTCCATTCCCAGGAAAAACCTGCAACAGTTTTACACAATCCCATCTCATCATCCTTCTTACGAATAGACTCAACAAGGGTATTTACATTATCAAAAATAAAGAAATCATAATTTTCTATTTTTTCACGTTTTTTACGCAAACAGGACATCACATCTTTTATGTATTGAAGATATGTATCTCCTCCTTCACAGCGCATTTGTGTTTTTAGTTTGTGTTGATGAATTTTGTACTTATATTTTTCCAAAGTTTCCTTATACTCACCATGGGATAAGTCTGATGATTTAACAGTTTGAGTTTGATCATAAAATAAAACAACATGCTTTGCTGAATTTATTATCCAATCCAATTGATTTGCACTATTAGGCTCCAATCCCAGTTTTCTACATGTGTCATCAAAAGACTTATATCCGGTTAGATTTTTTCTTTTAGACAAACGATGGGATTCATCAACAAACAAAATATCATATTGGTCTTTTACAACATCAGTAGGTCCAATAACCATTTGTCCAACCAATCCATTTCCACAATCTCTAAATACCTTTTTAACAGTGGCACGTATTCCCGGCATTGGAAAAACAAAACCTACTTTAAACGGTTTCCCACCTCTATTTACTGAAATATGTTTTTTTAATCTTAGCAACGCACTTCTTTTATTTTCATCTATGTCATCTTCGAAATTCTCCACTTTACTGTCCAATAAACTGTCGTCTATGTTTATTGCATTTACTATTGAATTAATAATACTAATAGCCAGAACTGTCTTTCCTGTTCCTGCGCATCCATTGATTAAGCTAACACATTTATTATCATTCTCAAATGTATCCACAATATCATTTATTATAGATATGCTTACTTCATTTTGTTCCCCTGTTAACGCATTGTATGGAGAAAACTTAAAAATATTTTCGTTTTCAATAATATCTAAAGAGTTTTTGGCAAGATTCTTGTTAAGCAATTCCTTCCATAGAATTCTGAATTGACTACGATATTGTTCTCTTTGATAATAATCGTGAATAGCTTGCTGACCTTTATTCTTATTAATAATTTTTTTAAATCTACCATCTACAGAACAGTATTTTATAAGCCTTTGTTCATAATCTAAAATAACAGATTTGTTATATCTGCCATCAAAGATAATTTCTATACCTTTTAAATTTTTCTTTTCGTCATTTTTTAGATGTTGACTCATTCTTACTGCGGCACTTGTAGTTTCACCAATGTAAAGATTGTCCTCATCATGTATAAGGTAAACCACCGGCCAATTAACTCCTTTATCGTGCACTTTCAATTGTGAAAGTCCGCTCTCATTAAAATCAAAATGTTTAATCTCATTTATAATAGGCATATTTTTCTCTCCCACTTATAACTTATCGTATTTATCACTTTTTCCTTTTGACTTACTTACCGGGTATTTCTTTTCATTAATTTTTATTTTTTTCTGGACTATTTCGTCAATATCCAATCCACATGCATCTGCCATAAGCACACAATAATTAAGCACATCCGCCAGTTCTTCTTTTATTTTTTCCTGCTTATTTTCATTTGATGTATCCGAACCACTCCACTGAAAAACTTCAAGTAATTCTGCTGCCTCCAGCGAAATTGATATTGCCAAATCTTTTGGATTATGAAATTGCTTCCAATCTCTATCATCTCTAAATTTTAAAATTTGATTAATTGTCTCACTTGTCATTTATCCACTCCTTATTAATATCAAACTGCATAGCCTATTTACATTGCTTCATAGCATTTCTCCATCTTTAACTAAATTTGTTAGCAATTTCATGAATTAACAATTTCTACATAACTATATGTCTCTCATTTAATTACGTCATTTTTAATTTAATTTAGTCATTTCATATCCAAATGACTAAATTAAATTTATTTCTTTTCCAATCTTTTCAATTAACGTAACATCGGCCGGCAGCCACTTAACGTCATTCAACTGTTTCTTTGTCAGCCATCTTGCAGCCTCATGTTCCTTTAATACAAGATTGCCACTTACAATTTCACACCAAAAGCAATCCATTGACAGGTGAAACTGTGGATAATCATATTCAATAGTATCAATCAGTTCTCCTACGGATATTTCTGTATCAAGTTCTTCCATTATTTCACGTTTTAATGCCTGCTCCGATGTTTCTCCTTCTTCTATTTTTCCACCGGGAAATTCCCAGCCACCTTTAAAATCACCATATCCACGCTGTGTTGCAAATATAATTGGTTCTTTGTTTTCGTTTGTAGATTTTATTACCGCTGCAACAACTCTGACTGTCTTCATCTACTGTATCTCCTTATCTTCACTACTTTGTAAAGTACTCATATATATCTTCCCTTACGCTGTTCTTTAACTTAAACAAAAAGTTCATTATTGGAAGTTTCCTGCCCCTATTATTCTTTATTGTTGTCTGTCTCCAATCAACCGGATTCACTTCACCCATATAATAAAAATCAGTTCCTTCGCCGTCGCTTTTCTTTATAAACAAAACAATTTTAAGACCTGACTCTTCACTATTAATAATTTCCTGACTTTCACGGCTGTCAATTGCAACACCGTTTCTTGTCATCCAGCTAAATGTTTGCTGATTTATAAACTGGTCCTCATACTTTGTGCTTTCTGATATATCGTCTTTCTTTTCATATGTAACAAAAATAGGACATGTACCATGTTTTATTCTGTAGCCATACATTGTAGAACTTTCATCCCTGTCCCAGTTCATAAGACGACATACATCTTTCCTTGAATACTTTCCATAAAGAACAAGATTATTTTCATCATGGTTTGAATACATATCTTTGTAACGCATCATTCCATACTTAACAAGATTTTCCAGCTCTTCCCTAAATCTTACATTTCTAAGTTTTTCCACAAATGCTAATGAACGTTTTAACATTCCTGATTTTAACTCTAGCGATGATACTAATTCTATATCTGAAAACTTTGTTGCATCACTACCTGTTACAAAATCAAGATTTATTATTCTTATTGCTGAATCATAATCTGTCTTTTTAAATTTTTCACCAATATTACTTAACTGCTCTGCGAATGTATTTTCTTCTATATTCGTTCCTTCCAACATCATCTTTAGCATTAAAAGTTCATGGGGTCTTTTTCCATCAATTATTAATGCTGAAACAAAAGCTAATATTTGCTCTTCCTTATCTGTAAATGTAATATTGTAGTCTTTGTCTACAATTCTTAAAAAACTGTCATATGTTTTTGCATATTTTATAAACAGCATAGGATCAATCTCACCAAGCTTATAAAAGTCCAAAATAGTCGGAATACGTCCAAGCTTATATTTCACCTGATTGTATTTTTCTGTAAGCATACGCTTTGTTGTTGTCATTTTATCAATGGATTCAAAGATTTTCTTTTTTGTAATCTCATCAAAATGAATGGTGGAACTGCCGGGAATTACCCTTGCCCCTTCTCTTACGTATTTTCGCACATTATCCTTGTTGTATGTTCTGTCACCTGACAAGGCTATTGGAATCAAAAAGTTGTTGTTATAGTTTCCAATAAAATCAAGTACTACCACATATTCCTTGCCATCTGCCTTTCTAAGTCCACGACCAAGCTGTTGTACAAAAACAATTGCAGACTGCGTAGGACGAAGCATAATAACCTGATTTACCTGTGGAATATCTACACCTTCATTAAAAATGTCTACTGTAAAAATGTAATCAAGTGCCTGCTCTGAAACCGGTCGTCCTTTTTCATCAACATTACATTCCATCTCCAGTCTTTCCACAGCTGCTTCTCTTTCACTTTGACTATTTGAACCTGATAATGCAATTGTATTATATCCACGCTTATTGAAAGCATCTGATAAAGCCTTTGCTTCATCATTTCTGCTACAGAATACCAATCCCTTCACTCTATCTCCATCATGTCCAAAGTATTCAACCTTTTCAATTACATGATTAACTCTTTCTTCTGTGGCAAGATATCTGAATTCTGTTTTTTCATCGATTTCTCTGCCCTCAATAGTCAAATCTGATATTCCAAAGTAATGAAAGGGACAAAGTAAATCATCCTTTAAAGCATCCTGAAGCCTTATTTCACTTGCAATATTGTGATCAAACAATTTATAAATGTCGAATCCGTCTGTTCGCTCAGGAGATGCTGTCATTCCTAAAAGAAGCTTAGGCTTAAAGTGATTTATGATTTTATGATAGCTTTCCGCTCCTGCTTTGTGGGTTTCGTCGATGATTATACAATCAAATCTGTTGTTTGAAAATTCGGAAAGAATATTGTCTCTACTTAATGTTTGAACTGTTGAAAAAATATAGTCAGCATTCATATCCTTATGATTTCCCGAAAGAATACCTGTAGAAATGTTACTGCTAAAAACATTCTCATATGACTTTTTGCCTGCTTTAGTATTTGTTCACGATGTACTAAAAACAGAACTTTCTTAAATCCCAATTCACGCATGGCAAATGCAGAAGCATATGTTTTACCGGTACCTGTAGCAGAAATTAATAATGCCCTTTCTTCACCTTTTTCCATAATTTTCCTAAGATTTACAATAAACTCTTCCTGCATAGAATTTGGTTTTAAAGTATATTTTTCAAAAGATGGGATTCTATCTTTTTTTGCAACTTCACGCTGGTGTTTAATAATTTCATAACGTGCCTTATAAATCTCATAAAAATAATCAAAGTCCAATGCATACTCAGAATTCCAAAGTTTCTGAAATTCTTCTACAATATCCTCTGCCACTTCTCCATGTTCAGTGGATATTATTTTTGTATTCCATTCTATATTACTTGTAAGTGCAGTCCTTGTCATATTCGAACTACCCAGAATGATTCTATATACTTCTTCCTTTTTAAAAATATATCCTTTAGTGTGAAAACCATTGTTTGCACTTTCAACGTCATACATTTTTAATGTAATATTCTCAAGTTCATTTAATTTTGCAAGTGCTCTCGGTTCACTAAAGTCCAAATAATTAGTTGTTAAAATTTCTCCCGGAATTCCCTTTTTTTCAAGTTCCTTTAATGTTTGCAAAAGTGGTGTAATTCCACCCATGGTTATAAACGCAACACTGATTTGAAATTTCTCACACCTTAGCAACTCTTCTTCAATAGAAGAAATAACTTTCTTTCCTTCCTCCGGATTGTTTGATACAAAACCTGGTTTATATTCAATATTTGAAGCAAGAGAGCCATTAATATACGCTGTTTTTAAGCCCTGCGTTATGTCTTGTATTCTTTCCTGATTCATTTATCTTCTCCTTTTTCTTATGGTCCCTGAATATTAATCATGCCATCTCCGTCACATCCCCAATAATAATTTAGTTGAGTATCTGACCACTCAATTAAAACATCATAAAGATGCGAAACCTGATATCTGTGTTCATATAAAAATTGAACCGGATTATTTTTTATTGTATCAAAATCTGTGTTTTCGTCTTCTAGTACATATAAATTGAACTTTTCAATATATGGTAGCAAATCCGGATTAAATGTGTCATTTACAATCATTTCTTTAGCTTTTTCTAATCGTCTGATAAATTTTATCCACATTGCAAAGGGTAAATGATTTTCAGTAAGATTATACCTATCATAAATGTAGGGATAAACATCCTTAACGAATGGAAGAATAAAACTAGCTGTTTCTTCCTCAATTTTCAAGGATGATATATGCGATGCCATTACACATTCAGGAACTACATTAAATACTATTTCTGATTCATAGTACCCAAATCCACTATATCTAATGTCAAATATTTCTCTTCTCTGCCACTTTGTTATGTTCACACTTTTAGCCAGACGGTCCCCTGGATTTTTATACTTATACACCATTTCTGTAAAACACATTCTATTTATTATGTCTTCTTTTTCAATTTTTCTACACTGTTCTATCCATTTAATAGCATTGTATGTGCTCATTCTACAAAGAAGTGCAACACTTTCCTTTCCATTTTCTACAAACCCTATCATATTTGCATGTTCTTTGTATCCCTCAAAAAGAAATGATATTGTATAATCCGTTCCGCAAACTTTAAATGTTCTGTCTTCACATTCCAGCGTTTCATCTTCAGTCAACGCTGACAATAGGCATTCATAAAACCACTTTGTACGTTCTGCAAAGATCACACCTTTTATTCTGTATACTGTAATAACAAATGCACTTTGATTTTCCTCATTTGCCGAAAAAATTTTGTTATAACGCCATAGTGCTCTTGTATTTTTTAATATTGTCTCTTTTAAAGTCTTTTCTCGCAGCTTTTGAGTAATAAAAGCATCGTCAACCAAATTTTTATAATATGTTTTATCTCTTTCCACGTCATACAAAGCCAATTTATTTTTGGCAGCTATGTATTCCAACGCAGGAAGTACTTCCTGAACCACTGAAAATGCAGTTGAAATATAAAGATATGGCATTTGCTTATATTTCTTCGGTGGATATTTAATTATAATTTGACATTTATCTCCCAACATATTTTGAATCTGTGCTTTAATGTTTCGTACATCAAATTCCTTCAAATATCTATCTGCACCATTGTCATTCCACTCTTTTTCAGAATCACGACTTATAGCCATGTTTATGTATTCTACAACCATAGTTTCGTTACTCACAGCAATTGTATCGTATATATATATTCTATATCTCATAACTCCCCCTTTCTGTTGCAGTATCCACTGATAATCTTATTTCCTCTTTCAAATTTATATTAATGCTAATGCTAAAACATATCCAATAATTGCTATAATAATTGAAAACAATATTAATAATTTTCCTAAGTCATTCTCGTCTTTTCCTATGTATATTACCCCTAAAATAATACCTACCAATGGGAGAAGAAATGAAATAACGTATAAAACCATATTTGAATTTTCTCCGCATTCGTCTTTTTCTGTACTTACTTCATCATTATAATAATCTTTCTCCCTAAATACATAACCACAATATCCATATTTTATATTTGTTGATATGTTTTCTCCATCCCATTTAGGGCAACGAAACTTTTCTGGTCTCTGACTTATCACATATTCATTCACCATTTTCTCACTATTACTCTTAAGTACTTTTAAGCGTTCCTCTAATTCTTCAATTTAGTCTTCGCTGTACAAATTTCTCTGCTCTGATAATTCCAATTCAATTTGATTAATACTAAGATCAAATAATTCTTCTTTTGTCATTTTTCCTCCGTTTTGTTGTATAAGGTATCATATCTCCATCGACTACTTAACTGGTAAAATCTTATTTTATTATATACTAGATTTTAACATAGCACCACACTATGATTCATTTCATAGTATAGCACGTGTATTTTCTATATAATAAATTTTTATTTAACAAAAGCTGTGAGTTTTAGAACATATAGGCATTTCCAAACATCGTTGTCAATACTTTATATGTACCACTTAACCCACAGCTTTTATGTATCTATTCACTTAAAAAATATTCTGCTATTTCATTATAACGCTTTCTTTATTGCATCCATCAATTCATCGTATGTTTCAAATGCCGGAAGTTCAGGATATTCTTTCTTAATTTCTTCTGTACTTCTGAATAAAAATCCTGCCTTGCTTGCCTTAATCATGCCAAGGTCATTGTGGCTGTCACCGCTGGCAATTGTATCATAGCCGATTGACTGTAATGCCTTAACTGTTGTAAGTTTTGAATTTTCTATTCTCATCTTAAATCCTGTAATTTCGCCATCATCAGCAACTTCTAATGAGTTACAGAAAATTGTAGGATAACCTAACTTCTTCATTAAAGGTCCTGCAAACTGTGTAAATGTATCACTGATAATAATTACCTGAGTCATTTCTCTTAATTCATCTAAGAACTTCTTTGCTCCTGGCATTGGATCAATCTTTGCGATTGTTTCCTGAATTTCCTTAAGACCTAATCCATGTTCTTTTAAAATATTTATTCTATAATTCATAAGCTTATCGTAATCAGGCTCATCTCTTGTTGTTCTCTTAAGTTCACTTATTCCTGTTTCCTCTGCAAATGCAATCCAAATTTCAGGTACTAATACTCCCTCTAAATCTAAACATACAATGTTCATTTCTCATTTCTCCTATCTGTTTATAAAAAAGTTTAAGGCACGCTGTACCGCTGACATTGTACCATGATTTCATTATTTTGTCTAAAATGCCAAATGTAATCTCTAACTCCACTCATCAAATCCACAAAGCTTTGCTGAATCATACACTGGCTTTAATATATTACATAATCTTTCACTAAATTGTTCCAAATCTAATCCATCTGCATATAAACTGCTTCTTACTTCCTGACTATTAATGTGACGTTCTGCACATTTTTCAAATTGCTTTCTGGCAGTATCGTATGTATGACAAATTGTATAAGCCTTATATTCAAGCTCTGCCAGTTCCTTATAATAGTCATCCCAATTTGGCAGTTTGTTTCCTTTTTTACTGTTTATACTTGGTGTAGTTGGACTTAAATTCCACAATTCATCATGTGCCACATACTGCCATGGTACAAAATGATCAATGGACATTTTTTCGTTTTGCATATTTATGTTTCCATATATATCTTTAATAGTTGGGTTTAGCGTTATAATTGTCTTCCAATATTCAGTAACTTTCGCTAAATCACGTTTTTCCGGTCTTTTAAGTTTATCCGATATTCCCGGAACATTTGGATTCCTAGCCTGAAGATAATTTATAAGATTAAAATAAACCCAGTCTGTGAGAATTTCCTTATTTCTAACCAAATACTCTACCCATTCATCACTTATTTCAATAACCGTTTTTAATTTATTAAATTCCTTAAAATAATACAATAAATGCTTCTGTTGATTTATCTCATTAATTTTCTTTTCGCCTAAATCTTTAATATTAGAATAAAAAGGACTTTGTAAACGATAGGGAACGTTACGAATCAAATCTCGTTTATGTTTTATTATTGTCTTATCGTCATTATTTTCCAAAAATTTTAAAATATCTTTTTCCTTTGCGGTAGGTGGAATATTGTATGTTGAAGAAATATATTTTACTACTTCTTCCAAATTGTCTGTCACATTACATGGTCCAAGGGTTAAATTAAATTCTGTAACCATATACCACGCACGCTTTATCATTCCATTTAACAGGTCATTATATGTAAATGCTGTCTTCTCAAAAGAAACTGCATCTAAAATCGCAAGCGTCCAAAAATATTTATAACAATTTGTTACTCTCTTTCGGTCAAGTATACGGCTTAAATGCCCTATATCTAAATATTCACTATCCGGTAATTTCATATTCCATTCCTTTCTTGTTGTTTAGGCACAAATGGCAATGAAAATTTCTATTTTTACTTTATCCCAAAAGTTCCAACAGTTCTTCCTTATTAAAACTTGCATTTCCTATGCCTTCTCCACCAAGAACTTTATCTGCCAATTGCTGCTTTCTTTCCTGTAAATTTACAATTTTTTCTTCTATTGTTCCTTTTGTTATTAATTTATAAACATTCACAACATTCTTTTGTCCAATACGGTGTGCTCTGTCCGTTGCCTGATTTTGTACAGCAACATTCCACCATGGATCATAATGAATTACAATATCTGCAGAAGTTAGGTTTAGACCTGTTCCTCCTGCCTTAAGAGAAATGCAAAATACAGACACATCATCCTGATTAAACTGCTCAACCATTTGCGCTCTCTTCTCCTTTTTAGTAGCTCCTGTTAATGTGTAAAAGCTTATTTTTTCTTTCGCCAATCTTTTTTGGAGATTTTCAAGCATTGATGTGAACTGTGAAAAAAGCAAAATTTTATGTCCGTTTTCCACTGCGTTTTTTATCAAATCAATACACATATCAGACTTTGGCCGATTCCCCTTTATATTTGTCAAATAAAATTGACGGGTCACAGCACAACTGGCGAAGCTTTGTTAATTCTGAAAGTATCTGGATTTTACTTGTGTTAAATTCCGCATCGTCAGTTTTCTCTAGCATCATTTTCATTCTTTTTACCAGATTCCTTAATAATCTTATGTCTCTCTTCTACATTTCCTGACGCAATTTTCACTATCAGATTAGGTGCAAATTTTTCAAATTCATTTTTCCAGTTATAAACAAGAGATGCCGGACACTCACATTCTGAAAACACGATAAATTCGTCATCTATTCCTACAGTTGCCTGGTAAATATTCCTACCACTTCCTCTTACATCCCCTTTTACGTTTATCAAACCACTTTCTTCATCCTTTTCAATGTCAATACTTAAAACTTTTCCAATATTATATAAATCTCTTCCTCTTTGAAAAATCTATCGTTAGTACATTTCTTAATTTCATTAAGATCTATCATTTTATCCTCATCCTATATTCAACGTTATTTAAGCATTTTTATAATGCTTTTGTTTATAAATTTCCTTCAAATACTCTATTGCTACTTCCGGAGCCATTCTATTAATTTATGCATAATATTATCTCCTTATATAACATTTGCTATAATTTATATCATAGCAAATGCTATATTTGAAATCTATTATCCCCTCTACTTGCTACGTTGCACTAATTAACCTAAAGAATTATTTTTTTACAAACCAATATTCTTTGTTTACTTCTCCTTCTTTATCAACACTGCAGATTTTTATTCCATAATCTACTACCTTTTTCTTAATGTTCTTTTCATATTTGTACTGATATTTTTTCCCTGTTACATCTTCGAACTCTAATTTTTCCCCAGACTCAATATCCTCCAAAACTCTCGTAAATGAATCTATTCCATAGATTGTCATGCCCTCAAGGTCCCATGGCATTTTATCTCCACTTCTGCACAAAGAATAAGTATTTGTATTGTCATTAAAAGTATTTATTACAGGATATTTAATTTGCTTATTTGGTAAACTAATAAAGCCAACTACGACCTTATTATCTACAGTTATAAAAGTATTTCGGTCCATTTTAGGGATTTTCTTTTTTATACTTACAATTTCATTTTCTGCTGCCTTTTCCAATTTTTTTGCTCTTTTTCTGTCTCCTGTTCCATTTTCAACTACAGTAAAAAGTACAACAATTATTATAAATAAAATACCTATTGTAAAATACTTAATTTTTTTATTATTTCGATATTTTTTCAAAAATTTATTTATCTTGCTCATATTAAATCTCCAATATATTTTTTTATATTTTGTTTATTGAATTTTACTTATTATTTTTCGCTTATTTTTTTACCTATTATTCTTTTTTATAATTTTATTATTCCTCATAATTAAACTGGTATTAATTTATCACAAATCTATTATAGCATTAAGTGTCTCTAAGAGTTCACAACTTTTAGAGACACTTAACATTTTTAACAATATGGTATTTATTTCTTCAGTTACTTAACCTTCATTGTCTTTTTAACAAAGCCAATCTTTTTATTAAGTTTCTTTTTGTATTTTTTTCTGACTTTCTTTGGTACTTTAAATACTGCTTTTTTACTAATTCTCTTAAATGCATTTTTGCCTATCTTCGGTACTTTAGTAGATTTAAACTTAATATTTTTTAATTTCTTTTTCTTGTAAAAAGCTTTCGCTGCTATAACTGAAACATTTTTTCCTATTAAAACACTTGTTAACTTCTTACAATTCTTACATACATTTGCTCCAATTGCTGTAACCTTATATGTTTTTCCTTTCAATTTTATGCTATCAGGAATAACAAGCTTTGTTGTATTTTTATTTGTGCTTCCAATGTATGTAACTGTGTTAGTTGAAGTTACTCTATACTTATTCTTTCCTATTGTATGAGTACTTCCTATTTTTACCTGTTGTTTATCTGTAGGAGTTACATTTCCTCCTGAAGATGAATTTTTCCATATTGCATATAATGTAATATTAGAACTAATATAAAATTTATCTCCCGGCATATAGGTTGTTCCTGTTCCGTCCTTTTTGGTATTCCAGGATACAAAAGTTTTTCCCGAATATGTAAATCCACACTTTGGAACTAATACAGAATCATATTTTTCATAAGGACTGTTAGGATCTGTCATAGCTCCCTTTCCACCATTAGCATTATAAACAATTTTATATCCATTTTTCTCGGTTTGTCCCTGTATTTCCGCACCATATGTAAATGATGCTGACAATGCTGCTCCATTTAACAGAACAAGTCTTCCTTCAACAAAACCATGACTGCCGTTTTTTATAGTCAACTTATTCCCTGTGATTTCTGAACTTCCTAAAACGCTTTCCACATTCCACTGAACATTGTCCATATCATTTAAAATAATATAGTTGTCATTATTTGTTATAGCCTTCAACTGAACTTCCACAGACGTATCTCCCTTTTCATTAAGGAAAAGATTTTTATTTGAATAGGAAACCCACTCTTTATCTGTGTTATCAGTTGTATCTGCACTTAATGCCACATCAATGTCTTTTACATTTCCCATTCCATTATTGTAAACTTCACATTGTGCCTTTGTAGAATTTCCGATTTCGTCACTTACAATTATTTCAACATTCTTCTTGTAATAACCACTGCCAATATTTACATCAAATGAGAAATCACCTTCTTCATTTATTTTTGCATTTAAGTCTTTTAATGTTTTCTGTCTTATTACCGGCTCATTGTTAATATTTACGGTAATATATGCATCTTCCTCTGTGATTCCGCTAACATTTAATGTTCCATTTTCATCAAAACCTGAGCCATTAGTTGGTGATTTAAGAAGTAAAGTTGGAGCAGTTGTATCCACATTAAATACAAAAGATTCATTAAATCCATCTCCATTCTCGTTCTTACCATATATATTAATTGTATGGTCACCATCTGATATATTGGTTAATTCAACTGGTATTGATTTTGTTTTTGTAAATGTTCCTGTTTTTGTTTCATCCCCATCAAGTGTCCATGTTCCAGTTACGTCCATATCTGATAAAGCAACAAAATTAATGTTTGACGAATCATATGTATCATACATTACTGTTTTTTCTGTTACATTTCCATTTTCATCTTTAACATTTTCTACTCTTCCAACCTGGTATTTCTTTTGGTTAGCACTAAGAGTTAAAGTTGCTTTGTTAGGTTCATTTAAAGTAATGTCATTAGAAAATGTTTCTTCACCATAAATTAATCCTGTTACATTATTATTTTCGTCAACTACTTTATTGAATGGTGTAGCAGAAATTATATATTTACCATTTGCTTTTAAACCATTTTTCTTAACAACATTTTTTCCTTTTGTATCTTCAGTACTACTGTCACTACTTCCACCTAAAATTGCATAAATTTCGTTATTCTGATTTTTAGTTGCTGAAACACTGTAATCTGACAATTCAGTTTTTTCACCCTTTTCGTTTACTTCATATACTTTAAACAATGCTCCTGCACATTTATCGTCTTTTGAATCAACAGATGCTTTTAATTGTAGATCACCAGCATTCATTGCAGTAATATTAGTAATTTTTTCCGGTTGTGTCTGATTTTTATATTCAAATGTACCCTTTGTATTTACAATTCCTGTAGTAACATCCTCCTTACTATATACCGCTCTTATGTAATACTTACCTGCAGTAAGTGTTTCAGATAAATTAATTGTTGCTGTTTTCTTTGCAATTTCTCCTTTGGTAAGTGAAGCAACTAATGTTCCTCCATCCTTTTCAATATCTGTATTATTTGTAACGTAGATATCCATTTTTTCTAATTCAGACATATTAGCATTTCCGTCCCAGTTAATTGTCACTTTATTATCAGTGTTGGAATACTCTGTTTTCTCCATGCTTATATCGTTCACTTCAGGAAGTGGATCAACTGCATATAATATAAGCTCTGATGCTTCTTTAGTATTTACCTTATACATTTTGTTATAAAGATTTCTGTCGGTAAATGAAACTACAATTGTTCCCTGCTTTTTATCCTTGTCATAAGAGAAATTTGCATTTGCATCTTCGTTTTCAACATCGCTTTTTGAATTATCATAATATTTCAAAGCAATCTCTTTATCATTGGAATCCTTAATTGAAAATACCTCTTTAGCTTCTTCTGCCTGTTCTAAACTCTCGCTGCTAAATGATACACTCAACACCTGTGCACCACCGTCTTCATAACTTCCTAATGTGAAATCATGATATTTTTTTGTAATGTCAGAATGAAGGTTTGAATTGGCATTTCCGCTGTCATCTGCTAAGAGATTTCCACTGTCTGATGAAGATAATTCTCTTATGTTTGAGCCAAGACTCATATAAAGAGTATCTTTCTTATTCTCATCATAACCTACAGGATACCATGTTCTTCCATTTATATCTTTTGTTCCCGCTTCCTCTAAATATTGAGGATATGTTGGTTCAACATTAGCCTGAGAACCAAAGGATAAATCTCCACCATATACATAACATATTCCTGTTGAAAATCCTAACACTTTAAGTGCTCCCCATATACGTGTTGTATTAAGACCAAGTGCTGCATTTCCTACCTCAATTCCTCCTATTAGTGGAATAGCATCAGGAATTTTAATGCCAGCCTTAGCATAAGCTTCAAAAGCTTCTTCTGCACCTGTACTTGTATCTACCACTATATAGCCTTTTCCTTCTATTATTCCCAAATACTCTATGCTACACTGCACTAGCATTTTGTAATAAGGTATCCAGTCAACTTGAATATTTGCATAATCCATTAATACTATGTTTGTATTTGAAACCTTTAAATCTGAAATTTTCACTCCAAATCCTGTAAGTCCCAAAGATAAATCTGCTCTCGCGTCTAATGCCTGAAATAGTCCAAAGTTTACACTTAAAAGTAACCTAATCGGTGGAACTTCACTGGCACAAAACAATGTATCATACATATTTTCAAAGCCACCACCGCCACCCATTAGCCAGTTCATGGCTAATTAAAGGGAACAAAAAGAAAGGAAAAGCACAATCCAGACGGTATCAGCGGCAGTCCACAAGAATAAATTGTGATTTCACAAGATTGGTGCTATAATAAGAGAAAAGTTCCTGCCGGGGCAGCCGCCCCGGTGGTATGGATAGGAAGGCGGGAAAGCAATATGCACATCAGCTATAAACCACTCTGGCATACACTGTTAGAGCGTGATATGAGAAAAGAAGATTTAAGGCTTGCTGCTGGTATGACAACGAATATGATTGCCAACATGAGCAAAGAGGGAAAGCACATCAGCATGGATACATTAGCCCGTATCTGCGAAACGCTGAATTGTGAGATTACCGATGTGATTGAGTTAGTATCAGACGAGCCTGCTTCCACAGGAGGTAAGGAGCATGAGCGAATTGAAACCAAGAATAACGGAAAACGGAATTGATTATATCCTTGTCGGAGATTACTATATCCCAGATTTGAAGCTGCCGGAGGAACACCGCCCTATCGGAAAGTACGGACGGATGCACCGGGAGTATTTAAGAGAAGTCCACCCAGCCAAATTGAACACCTTGACCTTGACAGGGGAGTTATGGACATACCTTGCAGACCTGAACGAACAGGCACAGGAACGGTTAGACACCATCATGGAGCAGATGAAAGATGCCGAGGGCGTGACCGAGGAATTGAAACGAACCCAACAAATGGAATGGGTGCGGCGTTGCAATAACATTCACAACCGGGCAGAAGAAATTATTTTGCAAGAGATGATTTATTCATAACGGTATGGTAGAATGATTATGACAAATAAGAATTTGTTGAAAGGAGTAAACAACTATGAAAATGTCAAAAGAAAAAATTGATATAAGCATGTTTGCCCCATGCGGAATGAATTGTAAGGTTTGTTATAAGCACTGTTACAATAAAAAAACTTGTTCTGGGTGCTTGAATAGTGATAAAGGGAAACCAGAACATTGTCGTAAATGCAAAATAAAGGATTGCATCAAAGGAAAATCGTTATCCTATTGTTTTGAATGTGCTGAATATCCATGTAAGTTGATTAAAAATCTTGAAAAAAGCTATAATAAACGGTATCAAGCAAGTCTTATAGAAAATAGCCGTTTTGTTCAAGGACATGGCTTGGAACATTTCATGGAACAGCAGAAAATAAAATATACTTGTCCTAAATGCGGTGGCATTATTTCTATTCACGATAAAGAATGTAGCGAGTGTCAAGAAAAAATGAAATAACAAAATTTCAGTTTATAGAACTAAGAAAATTAGAATTGATGGAGGGATATATTATGATAGGCTTTAGTATAATGATGTGGTTCTGTTCTGCTCTTCTCATATTTGTTAGTTTTTCTCTATTAAAAGGAAATTATTCTTCTGTTCATGGCAAAGTATTTGAAACCACAAACGACAGAAAAGGATATGCAAAAGCATTAGGAAAGCCTGTTTTATTGATAGGAATTTGTCTTTTGTTCTCTGGAGTGATTGCAGTTATATTACCGAAAGATTATGCTATTTCTATTGCAGTTATATTTATATTATTTATAGCTGTTATTTGTAGTATATGGCTGTATAAGATTCAAAAAAGATTTTCGTAAATCCCAGTTTATCGTTCTGATTTTCAACTGAATAACCACAGTAAAAACCGCTGCTACATGGAAGCTAACAAACCATGCAACAGCGGTTTTTCTTTACCGTTTTTTCCTTTGGCTGATAGGCGTTCCCATTTTCTTTGATTTTTTGAGAATCCGAATGAGCCAGCGAAATTCTTCATCTGACAGATTTTTATAGTTGATACCAAGTTGCTTGCAGTAAAGGACAACCAGCTTTTCATCCCGGCTGCCCTTGAAATTTTCGACCGCTTCCAGATTTTCTTTCAGTTCATCGGCAACGGTGGTCTGGGGTGCACTCTCACTGTCCTTTTTGTGGGCTTCCCGAATATCCCGGATAATGAGGTTGAGGTCATCCAGAACCATGTGACTAAAATACTCATCATCGCTGATATGGGCGGCTTGCAGCACTTTCAAATGCGGGTCATCTTCGCCGGGGCGATACCGTTCAATGATTTCATGCCGGACGGTATCGACAAGTGCATTGAGATTTTGAATCTGCATGGTGGCAATCCCGTCCACATAAATCTCAATGTCTGCAAGAAACTTGATAAAATCTTTATGTGTGGCAAGCTCACAGAGCAGACGGTTGTTAATCCGACCACTTTTCAAAAGTGCCACCATCTCATCATTCAAATGCAGCTCCGTTAATGGTATGTTGATCTGCTCCCGGTTCTCTGTCCGGCACAGTAGATAATCAACGGAAACCCCATAGAAGTCTGCCAGCGTGATAAGGTTGCCATGATTGATTTCCTTATAATCTTCTTTTTCATAATTTCCAAGAGCTGATTTGGAAATACCCGTCAGTTCTGATAATTCTTCCAGATTTAAGCCTTTGTCCTTGCGGAGTTCCCAAAGGCGTTCCTGTATGCTTGTTGCTCCTTTCATGGGCGCACGCTCCTTTCCGGCGGTTTCATTGCTGCCGCTTAACTGGATTATATCACACTTTCCGCAATCGTGGAAATTTCTGATTTTTACCCTTAATTCCTACTTTGTGGACATACGGCACAGGGCACAAAAATGTTCTATGATACAGGTAGTTCATCGATGGATTATTCCAATCGAATGACCAGCCTGTGTGGGATATGCTTCCCCGGCGATGTAGCGCCATGACTTTTGGCAGGGATATGGAGGAACCCTGACCGAAACGAGCGTACCAAAGGGAGCGATACGCCGCTGTGAGATTCAGGGGAGGAACGACACCGGGGAGAACTGGCGAACTGACACCGAAATGATACCGAAACACGACAATCTGATAGGGGGATAGTCTACCCTATCGCTGATACTTCGGGAGATTTTAGGCGGCTCTATGGCTGTAATTTTTCCGAAAATCGCCCCGAAACCATACACAAAAACGGGAGGAAGCGCAATATGCCGAGAATGAGCAAAAAGAGGAAACAGGAGCTTTCCTTTTACCTCAATGACCGGGGGCGTGTCACTTACAACGAATTATGCCGGAAATGCCAGCATGGGTGCAAGCAGAGCTTCCGGGCGGTTGTGATTGACTGCCCCCGTTATTTATCCAAACGAGCAAAGAAAAAGGAGGAACACACCGAATGAATTTTGAATTTATGACGATAGACACACCACTGCCGCCCTGTATGCCATTTCCCAGAGCGTTGACAGGATTTCCAGTCAGCAGCACCGCAAAGGTCATGTACTGCCGGATGCTGGACGCTATGCTATCCAAAGGGCAGGAGGACGAGAACGGAATCCTGTTTGTCTGCTTCCCTGTCACAGCCATTGCCGCAGTCCTGTCCCGCAGTCCTATGACGGTCAAGCGTTCTTTGAATGAACTGGAAAACGCAGGACTTATCATGCGGGTGCGTCAGGGCGTTGGAGAGCCGAACAGGATTTATGTGCTGATACCGGGAAAGGAGGACGCTGCCCTTGCCTGATAGCTCAAAACTTGAAAAGCTCAACCGGGAGCTGGAGAAAAGCGAAAAGAAACTGCGGAAAGCTATCAATGATGAAAAGGCATTGCAGCATCAGTTGAAGCAGCTTACCCGAAAGGAACGGACGCACCGGCTCTGTACTCGTGGCGGTATGCTGGAAAGTTTTCTGCAAGAGCCGGAACGCCTGACAAATGATGATGTCATGCTGTTGTTGAAACTCATTTTTCACAGGCAGGACACGCAGGAACTATTGAAAAAACTGCTGGAACGGGAGAAGCCGGAAACCCCTTAGTTTACTAAGGGCGCAATTATACACCACCCAGAGGTTGGTGCATTGCGTTCTCCGAAGGCTCCTCGCCGGAGGGCTGTGATTTTCCGCAGTCATGGTCTGCTCCAAATCAAACAGGGGACGCTACGCTTCCCCTGCGCTGGCTGCCGCCAGCTACCCTTTTGTGGACTTGCCATCTGGGGACACCTTGCGTTGCAAGTTGTTCCCAGCCGACAAGTTTCATAAAATATGCTATCTTTTTGATAGGCAGTGAAGTATAATGAAGATGACAACAAATATGAATTTATTTAGAGGTGTTAGACAATGAAATTAAAGAACATTTTAATTGTTGTTAAAGATATTGAGAAATCAAAACAATTTTACAATGACCTGTTCGGTCTTGATTTGGTACTTGACAATGACGGTAACATGATTTTAACGGAAGGACTTGTGCTTCAAGACGAAAAAATTTGGAAAAAGTTTTTAGGAAAGGATATTATCCCTAAAAGTAATTCTTGTGAATTATATTTTGAAGAACAAGATATAGAAGCATTCGTTGAAAAGCTGGAACGGTCTTATCCCTCAATTCAATATGTTAATAAACTTATGACACATAGTTGGGGACAAAAAGTAATTCGTTTTTATGATTTGGACGGTAATTTGATTGAAGTAGGAACACCGATGTAACACCATAAATTTCAGTTTGTCAACTTCACATCGGGTCAACTTGCCCCGAACTTTTATAACTAAATACCCGCCGCCCACACAGCGGCACACCGAGCAGGAAATCTGAAAAAGGTCTCCTGCTTTTTTTCTGCCCAAAATGAGGTGGTAAAACGCCACCCCATCCACCAAGCATAGAAAGGAGGGACACGAAATGCCCTGTCCACACAATGAAATCACGATTGTGCAGCGCAGCCAGCGGCAGTCTGCGGTTGCCGCCGCTGCTTACCAAAGCGGCGAAAAGCTGTTCTGTGAATACGACCAGCAAGTGAAGCACTACCCGGAAAAGCGTGGGATCGTCCACAATGAAATCCTGCTCCCGGCAAATGCCCCGCCGGAGTATGCAGACCGCAATACCCTATGGAATGCTGCCGAGGCCGTGGAAAAACAATGGAACTCCCAGCTTGCAAGGCGGCTCATCATAGCCATTCCGAGGGAGCTTCCACCGGAACAGTATGCCGGGCTAATACGGGACTATTGCCGGGAGCAGTTCGTCTCCAAAGGCATGATTGCTGATTTTGCCATTCACGACAAGGGGACGGGCAACCCACACGCCCATATCCTGCTTACCATGCGGGCGTTGGACGAATCCGGCAGGTGGCTTCCCAAGAGCCGGAAAGTCTACGACCTTGACGGTAACGGGGAACGAATCCGGCTCCCGTCCGGCAGGTGGAAAAGCCACAAGGAGGATACGGTGGACTGGAACGACCAGAAGTATTGTGAAATCTGGCGGCATGAGTGGGAAGTCATCCAGAACCGCTATCTGGAAGCCAATGACCGCCCGGAGCGAGTGGACTTGCGTTCTTATGCCAGACAGGGGCTTGATATTATCCCTACTGTCCATGAGGGAGCTGCTGTCCGGCAGATGGAAAAGCGGGGTATCCAGACGAACATCGGCAACCTGAACCGGGAAATCAGAGCCGCCAACCGCCTGATGAAGTCTATCCGTCAGCTCATCCAAAACCTCAAAGGCTGGATTACCGAGCTGGGCGAAAAACGGAAAGAGCTGCTTGCACAAAAAGCGGCGGAGGAAGCGACACTTCTTCCCAATCTGCTGATGAAGTATATGGAGATACGAAAGGAAGAACGGAAGGACTGGACAAGGGCTGGACAGAACCGGGGGACTTCACAGGACTTAAAGGCAGTCAGCGAAGCCCTGTCCTATCTCCGGCAAAAGGGGCTTTCCTCTGTGGAGGACTTAGAAGCGTTTCTGGAATCTTCCGGGAAATCAGCTGCCGATTACCGCAATCAGATGAAGCCAAAGGAAGCCCGAAGCAAAGTGATTGACGGGATTCTTGCCAGCCGGACAGACTGCAAAGAATGTAAGGCTGTCTATGAGAAGTACCAGAAAATATTTTTTAAGAAAACAAAGGAAAAATTCAAACAGGAACACCCGGAGGTTGCCCGATATGCGAAAGCCGCCGCCTACCTTGCCAAGCACCCGGACGATAAGGACAGCACCCAAAAGGAACTGCAACAGGAGCAGGAAAAACTTCTCAGCGAAATCGCAGAGCTGAAAGTACCGCTGACAGAGGTGCAGGAGGATTTGAAGAAGCTGCGGGATATCCGCTACTGGGTACAGAAAGCCACCCCCGGCACAGAGGAAAGCAAAGAGCCGCCCAAGAAGCAGCCCATCAAGGAAGTCTTGCAGGATAAGGCAGACGAGAAAAAAGCACAAAGAACTGCCCAGGAACAGACGAAACACAGACAACAGGATATGGAACTTTAACAGGCACTTGCCATTTTCAATCAGAGAATGTCAGGTGCTTTTCTTTTTTCAAGGAGGGATAGATTTGAATGTATTTGAAGCTGTGAAGCAGTCCGTCACAACAAGACAGGCTGCGGAGCATTATGGAATCCATGTAGGTCGGAACGGGATGGCTTGCTGCCCGTTCCATAACGATAAAACCCCAAGCATGAAGCTGGATCGGCGTTACCACTGCTTCGGCTGCGGTGCGGATGGGGATGTGATTGATTTTGCCGCCGCCCTGTATGGGCTGAGAAAGAAAGAAGCCGCCGTACAGCTGGCACAGGACTTCGGGCTTTCCTATGAGGACTGGAAACCGCCGGGAAAGGAAAAAAAGCCAAAGCCCCGGCAGAAATCCCCGGAGGAACAGTTTCAGGAAGCAAAGAACCGCTGCTTCCGTATTCTTGCCGATTATCTTCACTTGCTTCGAGCATGGAGAAAGGATTATGCCCCGCACTCCCCGGAGGAAGCCTTTCATCCACGGTTTGTGGAAGCCTTACAGAAGCAAGACCAAGTGGAATATCTGCTGGATGTGCTGCTCTTTGGGGAGACAGAGGAAAAAGCAGCTTTGATTACGGACTACGGGAAGGATGTGATACAGCTTGAAAAGCGAATGGCAGAGCTTGCCGCCGCAAACGCAGCAAGAACTAAAAAACACCATGAACGCCATGCAGCCGCCCCAGAGCATTGAGGAAATCAAGGCGGGGCTGGAAACTACCGAGAAAGGCGGTGTCCGTCAGAGCATACGGAACTGCCTGACCGTATTCCAGCGTGACCCGCTGCTTTCCGGGGCTATCGCATACAACATCCTGACCGACCGCAAGGACATCATAAAGCCCATCGGCTTCCACAGGGAAAGCACCGCCCTGAACGATACGGACATGAAGTATCTGCTTCTCTATCTGGAAGAAACCTACGGGCTTACCAATGAGAAGAAGATTGATAACGCCATCGGGATTGTGGCGAATGAAAACAAGTACCATCCCATCCGGGACTATCTCAATACCCTTGTGTGGGACGGGACAGAGCGAATCCGTTTCTGCCTGCGGCACTTTCTGGGGGCTGACGCAGACGATTACACCTATGAAGCGTTGAAGCTGTTCCTGCTGGGCGCAATCTCACGAGCCTTTCAGCCGGGGTGCAAATTTGAAATCATGCTCTGTCTGGTAGGCGGTCAGGGGGCTGGCAAGTCCACCTTCTTCCGTCTGCTGGCAGTCCGGGACGAGTGGTTCTCCGATGATTTGCGGAAGTTGGACGATGACAATGTGTACCGCAAGCTGCAAGGTCACTGGATTATCGAAATGTCGGAAATGATGGCAACCGCCAACGCCAAGAGCATTGAGGAAATCAAGTCGTTTTTAAGCCGACAGAAAGAGGTTTACAAGATACCCTATGAAACCCACCCGGCAGACCGCCCCCGTCAGTGCGTGTTTGGCGGCACTTCCAATGCCCTTGACTTCCTGCCTCTTGACCGTTCCGGCAACCGCCGCTTTATCCCCGTCATGGTGTACCCGGAGCAAGCCGAGGTTCACGTTTTGGAGGACGAAGCTGCTTCCAGAGCCTATATCGAGCAGATGTGGGCGGAAGCGATGGAGATTTACCGAAGCGGCAGGTTCAAGCTGGCTTTCAGCCCCGCCATGCAGCGGTATCTCAAAGAATACCAGCGGGATTTTATGCCGGAGGACACCAAAGCCGGAATGATACAGGCGTATCTTGATAAGTACACCGGGAGCATGGTCTGTTCCAAGCAGCTCTATAAGGAAGCCTTGAACCATGCTTTTGACGAGCCGAAGCAATGGGAAATCCGGGAAATCAACGAGATTATGAACCAGTGCATTTCCGGCTGGCGGTACTTCCAAAACCCAAGAATGTTTTCCGAATATGGCAGGCAAAAGGGCTGGGAGCGTGAAAACCCGGCAACGGACTCCGGCAATCCGTCTGAAAAAACAATGGACGGTTTTGTGGAGGTCACAGAACAGATGGAGCTTCCATTCTGAAAATGACAGCCCGTTGCACCCCCTGTTGCTATTCCGTTGCCGAGCCGGTTGCCGGGGAAAAACCCTTATTTCCGGGCTTTTCTCCCTTATAACAACCAAAACAACAGAAAAATAAAAGAAAAGTATAAATAGTAACCATCGCCAGATTGAGATTGTTTGCAAGGTCTTTTGAAGCCCGTTGCCGGACTTCGTTGCCGACACCCTCTGTCTGGCTATTTTCATGTATGGAGGATAACTGCCTATGGCAAAAAACAAAACAGAGATTCATGTGACTACTGTGTTTGACGGGGAGCTTGACGCAACCGATGTATTCGTCAGCCTGATTTCCCAGAAATACGGAAAAACAAATACAAAAGAATATCTTGCTAAAAAGAAAGATATGAAGTATAATGAAGATGAGGTTCAAAAGAGCCAGATACCGTCTGGATTGTGTGGGTAAATGGCTATGATGAACGAAATGGAATACAGAACAATCGGAAAGGCACTTGCCGGGGGCTATCGTGCGGCGGTCTATTGCAGGCTGTCAAAGGACGATGACCTGCAAGGCGAAAGTGCCAGTATCGCAAATCAGCGTGATATGCTGGAAAAATACTGCGAAAAGCAGGGATGGGAGGTTGTGGCAGTCTATCAGGACGATGGCTTCACAGGTCTTAATATGGAGCGTCCTGATTTACAGAGAATGTTGAGAGCCATTGAGCGCAGGCAGATCAACCTTGTCATCACGAAAGACCTCAGCCGACTGGGGCGTAACTATCTGCAAACCGGGCATTTGATTGAAGACTTTTTCCCAAGAAACGGTGTCCGCTATATCGCCATGAATGACGGTATCGACACCCTGCGAGATAACAACGACATTGCCCCGTTCAAGAATATCCTGAATGAGATGTACAGCAAGGATATTTCCAAGAAAGTCCATTCCTCTTATCTTCTGAAAGCGCAGAAAGGACAGTTTACCGGGTGTCTTGCCCCGTTTGGGTATCGGAAAGACCCGGAGGACAAAAACCATCTGCTCATTGACGAGGAAACCGCCCCGATTGTGCGGCTGATTTTCGGATATGCCCTGAACGGTCATGGTCCGAACTATATCCGCAGACGGCTGGAAGAAGAAAAAATCCCCTGTCCCACATGGTGGAACCGGGAACGGGGGCTTCGCAATACCCGCACCAAATGGGAAAAGAAAGACCCGGAAAACGGGCGGTATATGTGGGACTTCTCCGTTATCAAAGACCTTTTGATGAATCCCGTCTACACCGGGGCGATTGCTTCTCAGAAAAAAGACTACCGTTTCAAAATCGGCACGATTGGGGAAAAGAAGCCGGAGGACTGGATTGTGGTGGAGGGACAGCATGAACCGCTGATTGACAGCATGAGCTTTGACATTGTGCAGAATAAGTTGAAATCCCGCCAGCGTCCGGGGCAGACCAATGAAATCAGCCTGTTTGCCGGACTGGTAAAATGCGGCGAGTGTGGGAAGTCGCTGACGATACGCTACACAAACGCAAAACATCCCCAGCGGATTTATTCCTGCAAGACCTACAACGCCTTTGGAAAGAACCACTGCACCCAGCACCGGATTGATTATGACACCCTTTACAGCCATGTGCTGCGGAAAATCCGGGAATGTGCCAGAACTGCCCTGATGGACGGGGAAGCGGTTGCCGACCGCCTGACCAATACCTGTGAAGCAGAGCAGCGGGAACAGCGGGAAGCAATGGAACGCTCCCTTACAAGGGACGAGGAACGGATTGAGGTTCTGGACAAAATGGTAATGCGGCTTTATGAGGATATGATTGCAGGGCGTATCAGTGAGCAGAATTTCAACACCATGCTGGAAAAGACACAGACCGAGCAGACGGAGCTTAAAACAAAAGTGTCAGAGGGCAGGAAGCGGCTGTCCGATGAAGTCCAGCTTGCCAATGACGCAAAACAATGGGTGGAAGCCATTCAGGAATACGCCAACATCACAGAGCTGGACGCAGCCACCCTTAACCGCTTAATCAAAGAAATCGTCGTGCATGAGCGCATTGACGAAGATAAAATAAGACACATTTCTATCGAAATTCATTTTAATCTCAAACCCATCCCGGAGGTGGAACAGGTCACTGCCTGACCTGTCCTGCCGGGACGGTTCTCTTAAAAACACCATATAGATTTTTGTACGCCGCCGCCCGCCATCGAGCAGAGTTTTACACCTAATTGGGGATAAAACAGCTGACTCCTACTGAATCTAAATTTATTCCAGGCTTTATTCCCTGAATATAAAAATATAAATTGTCAACTATAGGTACATTATTATGACTTTTAAAACCAAGTTTAACTTCAAGTGTAATTGATTTAAGGAAAGAAGCATTTCCTTCAACGCTAAATGACCAGTTATTAATTGTATTTACTTCTAATTTTCCCACAATATTAGGCATGGAATCTGTATACCCGGGAACTTCTATTTCAGCATCAAAATTAACCCCAATAAATCCCTGATTCATTCCATAAAGGACATTCTTTACCTGAACTGTTCCCTTTGTTTTCTCTTTATCTTTTTTATTTTTTGCAATAGCTCCTGATGTTCCGGTTTTCTTACTATATGTTTTATTCCATTCACTTCTAAGATCTGATGCTTTGGCTCCTGTGTCAGAAAATACGTCCGACCCTGCTGCTTTATCGTCATTTGTCACTGCATTTCTTTTTGATACAGGTATAAGGAAGCTTAAATCGAGACTTGCCGAAAAAGACATTACAAAACCTTTAGCTTCGTCTTCCTTTACATCTGCTGCATTTTCCTCATCAGTATCATACATCATTCCAAGTCTTGCAAATGATAAATTAAATGCCATTCCTGCAATTGTCATTAATCCATTTAACGCAGTTGGATATACCAGTGTAATAACCTGATCCTCAAAATCTTCTAATTCTTCTCCATTTGTATTATATGGTACAAGACTATATTCTTCTCCATTCACGATAGAAGTAAAACCTGCATTTCCTTTATATATTCTTGTATTTTCCACCGATGCATTTAACGTAACATCATCAAAATCTGTATTAATTTCTCCATCTTTTTTTGTTAATGTAATTATACCGTCAAGAGCATCAATACATCCATTTATAACAATCTTGTCTTTATCTCCATCCAAAGACTTTGCTACATACTTTACATTTTCACCATCTTCACCTTTATCGTAAGTATCATCTTTTATAAAGTCCCCTTTAAATAAAAGTAATACTTCCTCATATTTACTTTTATTTTTCTCATACTCTGTCTCATCAGAAAATGATTCTATGTTGTACTTTGCACTGTCACCTTTTGTATTTTTTTCCTGAACCACAGCTAATAACCCATAGTAGTCATTTCTATATTTAATGTCATCTGACATTACTATTGAAAGAGCATCCCCTGTAGTTTTTTTATCTACACCTGCAGGTGGTTCAATCCAATCAAAAACCAACTTGTATGTTCCAGGTTTCATTTTTTCATTAAATAGAACATCTATTTTATTTTCTTCTCCATATACGGTTATGTTTGAAGAAGGAATTTTATATTCCGTATCTTCTCCCTTAGCATAAAGAGTGTATCTGCTTTTATCCTCAAGCATTGAAAAATTCTTTCCCGTAATATATAAATGTCTTGATAAATCATTATACAAAATCTTTGGAGATGCACTATTAAATGTTATTTCCGGTAACTTACCGTTACCTCCCGGACATAGTACATATGTGGACCCCTCATATAACATATTTTCATACAAAAGATTCGAATCTGTTTTACTTGTAATTTTGTATACTCTAAATGTTATTTTTCTATAGGTTGCTGAAGTATCTACATCCGCTTTGAAATAAAACGGAATATTAATATTTGTACCTTTTTTGAAATCTACATAAGAACATCTGTAAGGCTTGGCATAGCTTGTCTCGTAAGACAATTTTTGCTGATGTTCATCTAATGGTGTTAAACCTTCAGACGCATACGCTGCAACAACCACCTCGTCATAATTTTCCTTGTCAGATATATTTTTTAAAGATGTCTGTATATTAAATATTCCATCTTCTTTATATTTACCATTTGTATCTTTGTTACAATTAGACACATAATTTTTTCCATTGATTGATAAGCTTAATGTTGCCGGCGCTGTTATGTTAAACGCAACTGTATTGATTTCCGGTTTAACCTTCTCATTGGAAAAAACACCATAATATGTATTTACAATTCCTTGTTTACCTGCATTAACTGTACCTAAATCATAGTACATTGCCATAGCACTATCCGCAGTTCCATATTGATCATTTCCTTCATTTGTAAAATCCAATGATTCATTTGGTGCAAAATCAAAATCTGTTGCTGCAATGGAATTCCAATGTGCAAAGGCAATTTGCTTTAGCATTCCCTTTGATGAAATAACAGTACTTGCTGTTGCCTGTGGATTTTTTAAATCATCATATGCATAAAATGTTGCAGGAATCTCTTCCCCTTTAATTACACATTCCTTTTCAATTGTATTACTACTATAAGATGTGTCCGGTAGTTCATAATATGCAAAATCCTGATTTCCAATTGCTGAATCTAACAGCATTCTTGCTTCTATGCTTACATTATCTGTTCCGTTATTTTTTACATTGTATGTAATGCATACCATTCCATGCTCATTTGATCCGGAATTTGCCAGTTCCAGACGCTGGGTGAATTCTAAATCACCCAGTGTCCACTTTGCTGATAATCCAGTTTTATCCTTTAACACTGTAACCTTACTTGTTTCGATTCCTTCATATGAGTAATCCTCTCCAAAAATGTATACAGCAGTTTTACCATTTCTTGTTATCTTAAAAGATGTAAATGATGTATCATAATCGTCACTGTGATACAATAATTCCTTATTATTGTCAGATTTTATTGTCTTATCACCTTCTACATTTGATATGTAAAATCCACCATTCTCACCTGACATTTGAACAGATGTATATTCATTTTCCAAAGATAAAATCTGACTGCTTATCTGAAATCCATTACTCTCCTTTGACGTAGTTTCGCTTAATGGGCTTTTAGCTGCTGCCATATAATCTGCTGGAATTGCAGTTATTACTAACGCCAATGAAAGTACTAAACAGATAATGCTTTTAGCTATTTTTTTAGTAATAATATTTCCCATCTTTGTCCTCCTATTTTCCTATGAAGAGATATGTTAGATATGACTCTTTATTTTGCGTAACAACATACAGTGTATAGAAACCTATATCTAAGTCTTTTAATTTTCCATTTTTAGATACTTTGGCGTTTTTCATTGAGCCTGCTTTTCTAATTCCTTTTTTGTAGTAAACCTTAAAAGATTCACCACTTCGCTTAGACTTTTCAAGAGTAATATCCACATTGTTGTCAAATAAAATTGTAGTATCACATGATTGTGTTAACTCTCCATTTACCCTAACTTTCAAGTTCGCAGAACTTATAACCTTTACATATCTGTTTACTGTTCGTTTATTTCCAACACTATCTGTCAGGACATATTCCACTTCATAAATGCCTTGGTTATTTAACTGTTTTTCACTTAACATATTTTTAACAGTTACTGTTGGTGCCTTATCTATGTTATCCCATAAAACAAATGTACTATCATCTAATAATTCTTCCTCAAGTTCCTTTGAAGTTGTTCCCTGAGATACATTTAACACCGTTTTGTTAAATTGAATATTAGGTGCCTGATCATCTACATATTTAACTTGTAGTAATTTGTATGAAACAAGTCCTGCCTGATCTGTTGCCTTTACCTGATAGCTTCCATTTTTACTAATCGGTAAAGTAATCCAATCTAACTCATCACCAACTAATTTTCCATCATTATTAGAATCTACCGGTGCTTTCACACTGTAATCTTTGCCTTGGAAGGTAATTGTTCCTTTTTCAGACATTGTTACTTTAACTTTACAGTTTTGTGGTGAAACATAATCTTCAGGTATTCCCACTGCATATACGCTTGGTGGTGTTTCATCTATTGAATCCACAGTAACATTCTTAGTTGTAATATTACCTGCCATATCAGTAAATGAAATTTCATATGTTCCATTACTCTTTACTGTTAAAGGTATATCTGTATTTGCTCCGTATGTTGTATCATGGTCGCATCCTGTTACAAGAACTTTTTCGTTTGATTTGCAAACGAATTTGACTTTATTGTTTTCACTTGTTTTTGTAACAGTTACCTGTGGAGCTTCCTTATCAACTATTCCCTGAAGATCAATATCTGTCAATTCATTGCTCATACCATTAGGTGACGTTGCTACCACCTTGACTATTCCTGGAACTTTTTCCTTAAATTCTACTTTAGCTTTTCTTCCTCCAAGTTCTATAAGAGTTGAAGAAAAACTACCATCATCTAAGATCCAGGAACTATCTTTTTTATAATATACCTTAATCTCTGACACAGTCTTATTAAAATCTAATGCTAAAGTTACTGAAACTCTAACAGGTTCTGTTGGTGCTATTTTTTCATATAATTTTCCATCCTTTGTATAACATGGACTCCATGAAGACACCTTAATTTTCGGTGCATCACTATCAATTTCCGTAACATTAGTTGTTACAGTAGTTTTGTTTCCACTTTTATCCTTGAATGTTGTGTTGTAACTTCCGTTATTATTTACATCCATATAGTAATAATAACCTTCGTCATCTAATCCCATTTTTAATCCATTCGTTATGGGCAGAATTGTTCCATTTTGATTTTTTGTATCCGTATTATCATCTGTATAGAATTGAAGTCGCATTTGTGTAAAGCTCTTTCCAACTTTTTTTACTGTAACCTTAGGCTTTTCTTTATCAAACTTAGTTGCACTAAAGCTATGGGCAACTTTGTTACCAGCCTCATCTACAGCCACTACAGTAATTCCACATTCCTCCGTAATCACTATGCTATTATCAATCTCCGATACTTTAACTCCACTTATATTTTGCGACATACTATTATATGAAATTTCATCTATTGATTGATTTAATCCATTAAGAACAACAATTTTTGATTTACTTACATCAAACAAAGTATACTTTATTTGATATCCTCCTGTATAACCAATATCTTTAGAAATTTCTTCAAATGTATCACTTAACGGATTCCACGAGGTTTTATACTCTGACATTCCATCATATACAGCATATATTTCCGCCGATACCTTTGGTGCTTCGATATCAGTTATTTGTTCCCCATCTTCAGGTATTGGTGTTTCGTAATCTGTTAAAATCAATTCATCCGGTAACTTTACTGTAATTGGTTCTCCTGAATTTCCACATTCATCTGCATACTCAAATGTATAATTTCTTTCTGTTCTATTTGAATGTTTAAATGTGTGCTTAAGCTCTTTTCCATTTATTCCGTATATTTCCTCAGTTGGTGATGAAATATATACTTCAACATCATTGTTTGTAGAAAGTGATAACAATTCTTCAGTATTTAATTCTTTCCCTTCTATAATATCTCCTGTTTCTTTAAATACCCATGTTACTTCCACATCGTCTGGTGCTTTCTTATCAATATTTCCAACTGAAACATTATACTCAACTGTTTTTTCTTCAGCAGCACCCTTAACAGTAAGATTAAATGTTACGGTATCATTAGCACTGAATTCAACAATTGCTTTTGACTTATTCTTATTCCATGTTACCGTATAGTTATCACTTTTCTCCTGACTCTCTTTAAGCGTCAATTCCGAATTCTTATCCACTCCCGTAATTGTTGCTACTACATTCTGATTTGTTTTTGACAATGTGCTATATTCTATATTGGCAGCATAATCGCCAAAGAAATCCTTAACTTCAATTTTTTCTGTATATTTATTATTGTAAACGTCCACATATTCAATATCATATGTTCCATCCTTACATATACCGAAATAATCCTTTAATACAATTCCTTTTAAATCTGCTCCCTCAAAATAATGCTCCATTCCCTCTCCTCTTGTTATTGGAAAACGATCCATCATATCCATTGTTCCATATAACTCTTGAGGAACATCATTCCCATTTATTTTTGTTACTCTTACCTTTCCGGTAAATTGAACATAAATTGCTTCTCCTTCCGGCTCACTTTCTACACTTTTAATTTTAGGAACATTGTTAAGTCCATAAAACTCTTCGCCATCAGTAGTTAATTCTTTTTCCATTTCGTGTCCGACTTCATCAATAACATTAATTATTACTCTATGATTAATCTTTTCTCTCAAAGATTTACTACTATCAATGTCATCATTCATTTGAATATACATATATATATAGTACCCACCATCAGTTTCCGGGCCATAAGACACCTGTATATTATTTATTCCTGTCCCTTCCAGTTCAGTTCTACCTATATATGCGCCTGCATACCCATCACCATAATCCCACTTATCTGTAGCATTAACAGTAAAAGCATCCTTATCATCTACTGCAATTTCAATTTGAGCATTGTTAAGCGGCTTGTCATCTTTTACATCAACCTCTAAAACTGCATTTTCTAAATATCCTTCATCTTCATCGGCGCCTTCATATGATTGGAATTTTGCCGGAGATATAGATTTAAATGATGCCACCGGTGTTCGACAGTCTATATTTTCAATATAGAACTGTGTATAAGCTAAGTTGCCGTACCCATCTATCGCATAATATAGATGTCTGCCATTTTGTATGTATTCAAAAGTCCGTTGACTAATCGGGTTCACTTTTGACTCATCACCTTTGAAATCTGTTTCATACAACGAAACATCCTTTGTTACAAGCTCACTTCCCATATTCACAACTCTTGCTTCCATCTTTTCAACAACACTAGTGTTTTTATCAACATCAATGTCAAGGGTTGGAGCTTTTGTATGATACATAATTTCTACTTCATGTACACTTGATTTATTACCACCTATATTCATAATCCTATAAGAAATAGTATTAGAGCCTTCAAATACCGGAATTTCACATTTTTCATCAGAATTATCTAATGCATAAAACTCTTGCGCTGTTTCTATATTTTTAACTTTTGCAGCATCAATAGGTTTTACTGTTATTGTCATAGTGTTGTTATTGTTGTTAAATTCTTCAAATTTAAACCATTTAGCTTTATTCTCATTTGAAGAATCGCCAGTCCACACCTTAATCCAATAATCATTTAAGTCTTCATTTGTCATTTCATTTACTGCTAATTCTATTGTTCTGTCATATGAAATAACTTTATTATCATCTGTATCTGTATAACAATTTCCAAGATATAATGTGTCTGTATCGTAAGCATCCTTTGTGTTTAATGTATAATCATTTTTTCTCTTATCTTCTAATGTTCTCGAGAAATTATAATCACCTGTTTTTTCAAAACCTTCATATGGAGGACGTTCAGTATTTTCGTACTCGTCTTTTGCTGTAAAATTAATTTTTGTAGATACACTATTAATACCAAAAGCTTCTGTCATTTTATCTGAATAATCATAAACAAATATATTGTCGTATTCAGCCGTTGAAACCATCTCTGTTTTGCCTTCTTCAGCATAATTTGCCAGTGATACTTTTAACACATATTTTCCATTTGCTAATTTCAAATCTTCCGGAATTTCGATGTTTTCTGTTGTTACCCCCTCAGTAACCTCCCACTGATAAACAATATATCCATCTACATTTTCCAGTCGTATATATGAATTTTTTGAACTGTAATTTATATTTTCTGTGGAAAAATCTTTAGTCCTTATATTAGATATTTTAATATCAAACCCGGCACCTTCTAGAGAAGATAAATACTCCGCTTTATTATCCTCAGGATTATAATTAATGTAATCCTCTTTGTTTACCTGTTTACCATAATTATCTTTTGGATTAATATCTATTTTATTTGTATCACCATCATAAGTTATAAAATCATTTGCAGATACATCCTTTAACTTTGACAGACCGTATTCATCGGGCATCATAGTAAATTCATCACTTATTAAACTTCCTTTTGATGAATCAAAATTTATAATATTTCCATTTTCAGAAAAAGCTGATGCCTTAAATCCTGTGCCTGCTAATACTCTAACTTTTCCATAATACATATTTCCTGATATTGCAAGGAATCTATCTCTGTATTTTTTGTCTGACTGTTGGTTAATATTAAATTCCTTTGTTATCGTATATGTACTTCCACTTTTTTCTATTTTTCCATAACTCCATTTGTTTACTTCTGTATCTGAAAATTCAGAATTAAATGGAAGTTTTTTATTATCTAGATACTCCTCCTCCTTTGATGCAATTTGAGAAGCCTGTCCTGAATTATCCCTTATGAAATAATTTTCCGGATTCAGTGGATCTTCAATTACCACAAACATACTCACATCATTATTACTTGATGTAAATGGGCCATTTACAACTAATGATGATTTTTTGTTAGAAATATTACCGGGAACTGAAACCTGAAGTGTTGGCATTGTCATATCTATATTTGCTACTACTAATTTTTCACTTACGGTCTGATTTCCTGTTATATCACTGGCGCATACATATAATCCTGCATTATAAATCTGATTTTGTGAAATGTTTTCTGTGTTAATTGTAGCAACACACTCAATTACTTTACCATTACTTTCTTTTATGTTCTTTACATTTTCTGCCTGAAGAAGTTTGTATGATTCTACAGATGGAACTTCATTTCCCTCTTTAACCCAAATATATTTGATGTTATTAGTGTCAATTCCTCCTTCATCTTTTATTCTTACCTTTGCTTCCTGGTAAGCTGTATTGTCAGAATTCTCCTTTAACGTAATTCCCTCATAAGCTAAAGTTGGATTAATTTTATCTTTTGGTTCATATTCAAAATTCGTTATTTTAGTTATGCTGTTTTCATTTACATCTGCAGATGTCATCTCTATATTCAATCCTGAACTCATGTCACTGTAATCTACATTGTCAATAAATTTTATATATAAATATACATAACTTGTTTTACCTGTAAGAGAGAATGTTGTATTTCTTTCATCAGTTCCATCTAATGCCAACTCTCTGTTTGATTTACCGTTTCTAAAAGTTTTCTTCGATAAATCCCTGTTTGATATTTCTTTAAGCGATAATATGTATTGAAAATCTGAAACTGTGCTTGATTTCAAGTCAACACTTATAGAACCTTTTCCGCCAATTACTCCTGAGGCAAAAGGAAATAAATTACTTCCACTTTGTGTATCTACATCTGTTGTGTTAAATACAACTCTATACACTTCTCCTTCTGTCTCACATCTTGCCATTGAATATTTTTTTGAAGAATCAATCTCCTCATCTCCGATTCTAATAACTGGTGACTCATTATCTAAAAAATACTCTGTTCCCGTATTTGATCTTAAATCTCCAATTTCTGTTAAACTATTATCTGAATAGTCCTTTAACATATTTTTATTTTCAATGTCTGTTACCGTTATTTTGTATTCTGATTTTTCACTGCCTTTTGATATGGGTCTTATTGACATATTTTTGTCTATTGTAACCTGATTAAATTCAATTGTTGTTGTTTCTCCATAAGAAATACTCTTAACTGTAGTTGTTATCTGACTTCCATTTGAATTATATACATTTAACTTTGCCTTAATTTTAGAATAATCCCCACTGGCAATTGTTTTTATGTTTTCATCAAGTACAACTTTCGTATGTAATTTTGTTCCATTTTTTAAATAGTTATTGGCATTGTCGTTGTTGCTGTCTTTTTTCTGATTTGTTGAAAATATTACATTTTTAATTCCAGGATTAACCGCATCAAGATATGTTCTGTAAATACCTACACCTTTCTTATATGCTGAGTCTACCCTAAAGCTGCTAACATCTACTGGATTTCCTGCAATATCTGTAATTGCACATGTTGTTTTCTTTATATTACTTTCAACTTTTGTTTTATCATTTACTCCACTTTCAAGCTTTTTCATTGTTCCACTTGAATATGAAAGTGTATTCCCCTTATTATCCAAAAATACTCTATCAAACTTATTGTTCTTATTAGCAGAAGATGTAACTACAAAACTTTTCTGATTATTAATATCTGCAAGTCCTGATATAAAAAAGTCTGTTTTGTAGTTTTCATTATCAATTTTCATTGTTGCAGGAACCCTATAAGAAAAAATGGCTTCATCATTTTTCAAACTTATTAAGTCAGCATATATCTGTGTAACTTCTTTTGTATTTTTTTTGCCTAATGCCAAACCTAATTTAATTCCCGTTGATTGTTTACTAGTGTCATTATTATCTGCAAGTCTTACATATTCACTAAATTTTACCTTTGCATAGATTGTCTGACCTGCTTTAAAATATTTTGTTGCTGTATCTGTGTTCTGCGCTGATGTAATTGTTATTTTTGAAATAGTTGGTGCCTTTGTATCCTTTAATGCTATAGATACATTTTCTACATATGCACCACTACAATTCTCACAGCCTTTTCTGGCAGTCATATATACCGCTAACTGGTTTTTATATCCTTTGTCCGGATTCATTGTATTCCAATAATCGTTTCCACCTATAGTTGAATAGTCTGAATTATTGTTTGATTCAAATAGTTTACCGCTAAACCAATCATTATTACTTCCCAAAGGGTATCCAAAAATAACCTTGCAATATTGTTTTATTTTGTTCCAATGTCTTTTGGTACTTCTATGATTATGGTTTTTAACATTTGCAGAAATGCTTTGTTGAATTTGTCCTTTCTTAGCTAAATCATACAGTCCTGAATATTTTTCGTCTTTTAAACTTGCTCTGTAAGATTTTCCTTTATCACCATGACGATTTTGATATGTAAGTCCCAACATATTTACATTATTAAAAGCGCTACCGTTTTTGGAGTCTTCTGCTAATGAATTGGTTCTTAATAAAGCTTTATATACATTATCACCATAATTTCCAGACAACATATCACTGCATAATAGAGATACTCCAATTTTTTTGGGAGCATATGTAACTGCTGCATTTACATTTAATGCACCCTTAAAAAAATTCATTGCCGGAATACTTGTTATAATCATTGCCGTCGCTAAAACTGTACTTAGAATTTTTTTACCTTTTCTCATTGTCACTAATTTGTGTTTTAACATAATCCTTTCTCCTTCCCTTTTACAATATATTTATAATTTACGTTTCTTACTAAGGTATAATTTTCTAATTAAATTATAAATTAAGTAACTATTTTCCGCATCGTACATTTTTTCAAAAAAATGGACATTTTTCTCTGTTTAATTCCATAATTTCAAAATTAATTTGAAATAAAAAATGGAAAAACATTAAAAAATGTCCATTCTATTAGTAGTACTTTTTCTACTACATTTATACAATATTCTGTTTTCTATCTTAGCATGAAATCTTTAAGCTGTTTTCTATTTGTTATATTTAATTTACTAAATACACATGTTAAATGTTGTTTTACAGTTCTTGTAGTAATATCCAAATGTTCAGCAATTTCCTTATTTGTCCATCCTCTATTAGCAAGCATTGCTATAGTAAACTCTGTGGTTGTTAAGTTATCTGCAACATCTTCATTTGTATCAGGATTATGAATTCTTCTCCAGCCGGCACTAAATTTATATGTAATATCAATTATTCTTGCATAGTCATCGGGATGTTCTTTCTTCATACAAGTCTCTATAAGTCCCTGCAAAAGTCCATGATGCTCTCCTATGCCTTCTATTAAATCATCTGGTTTTGAAATTTCCCATGCTTTCATAAAATACTCTTTTGCTTTTTCTTTTTCCATCATATTCATGCAGTCCATTGCCGCAACTAAATTTAAATATATAAAAGCTATTGGATATATTTTATCTGAAGTCATAATACATGCCTGTACTATCCCAAGTGACCTTTCATATTCTTTGTTAAGATATGTCTTATGCGCTAAAACATAAGCTCCCCACAACTGCATTCCTTTAGTAAATTCATTAAGATACTCTGACAATGGTGGAATATTTCCTACAGGTAAATGAAGCAATGTATGAGCAGCTGAAGCTACAAACACACAGCATGCACGGGTCTTTTTATCAATTTCCATTGACATTGCTTTCTCTAAATATTCTCTTAACCGATTTAATCCTATTCTAGCAGAATTTATCCTATCTAAAGATAAATTTGCAAAAGTGTATATAAGACTTGCAGAAAGTTTTAACATTATGTCTTCATGATTTAAATACATTTCTGAATATTTTACGGCTTTTTCATGCTGTCCACTAAAGTAGTAATATTCTGCATATGCCATTTCTTTTTGTGGAACATCTTCAATACTTTCTATAAACTCTAAGCATTTTCCAAGTTGAAATGAAGAGCTCATAAGTAACATCGGTATGCGTACAACCTCTTTATTTTGTGGGTTATAATCTATATGCACATTTCCTTTGTTTTCGTTTTCTTTTTTTTCTGTAAGGCCTAAAATATAATCTGCTGACACTCCAAATTCTTTTGTTAATCCAATAAGAATTTCGCTGCTTATGGTTTTAGTCTCTTCATTAACTATTCGACTAATCTGAGATGGAGTTACATTTAATCGCCTTGCCAATTCGCGCCTTGTAATTCCTTTTTCATTACATAAGGACATAATTATTTGTGCTGAAGTTTTATGTGATTCCATAGTTTTCTCTCCTTTATAAATTAACTATAGCACGTATAAAAAGCTGTTGCAAATTTGCAATTTTCCACGATTCATCGTTTAACATATATTCCTTTACTACTGATTTTCAATTTTTTTTGCTAACTCTTCCAAATATTCCCAACGATCCATTTTTTCCATCAACAGCATTTCCGCAGCTTCCTTTTCTTCCAGTAATTCTCTTAATTTTACAGAATTGGTTGCATTTTTGTTCATTTCCATATCAAGGTTTTCCAACTTTTCTTCCAGTTTTGCAATATCCTCTTCTATTGTTTCATACTCTCTTTGCTCATTGTAAGAAAATTTTAATTTTTTATTTTTATGTTTATAAGATTCCTTTTTTTCATTACCGGATAACTTGTTTTCTTTACCACTTCCCCATTTTTTTTGTTCAGGCAGACTTTGGTTACTATTAGCTAACTCTTTTTCAGCTTTCTTCTTATTAATATAGTCTGTATAACCACCTTCATACTGACTAATTACTCCATTTCCCTCAAATGCGAAAATTCTTCTCACCACTCTATCAAGAAAATATCTATCATGGGATACTGTAATTACAATGCCATCAAAACTATCCAAATAATCTTCTAATATTGTCATTGTTTCAATATCTAAATCATTTGTAGGTTCATCTAAAATAAGTACGTTAGGTGCCTCCATAAGTACCCTTAAAAGGTTAAGTCTTCGTCTTTCTCCACCGGACAATTTTTCTATTTTGCTATACTGTTGAGATGATGGAAATAGAAATCTTTCAAGCATTGCCGATGCCGATACAAGTCCATCCTCTGTACGAACAAATTCCGCTGTGTTTTTTATGTAATCAATAACTTTTTCCTGTGGATCCATGTAAGCAATTCCACCTTGTTGGTCTGTCTCAATTTCCTGTGTATAGTAGCCGATTTTGATAGTCTGTCCAATTGTTACAGTTCCACTGTCAGGTTTAATTCTACCATCTATAATTTTCATTAAAGTTGTTTTACCACAACCATTTTTTCCTACAAATCCTACTCTGTCACCTTTTAAAAAATTATAAGAAAACTCTTTAATTAAAATATTATCCTGCCCATAATTTTTTGAAACTTTATCAAGTTCAATGGTAGTTTTTCCCATCCTTGATTTAATACTGCTTAATTCAATTTTATCATCTTCAACTATTCCTTTTTGATTCTTAAGATTTTCATAGCGCTGTATATGAGCTTTTTGCTTTGTGGACCTTGCTCTTGCGCCACGCTGCATCCACTGAATCTCCTTGCGGAGAATACTTTGTCTTTTGCGTTCACTTGCCTTCTGACTGTCTTCTCTTTCTGCCTTACGCTGTAAAAATCCAGAATACTTTTCGTTATAGCTGTAAATTTTTCCTTTGTCTAACTCGATAATTCTATTAGTAACGCTATCTAAAAAATATCTGTCATGAGTTACCATAACTAAGGCCCCTTTAAATGCGCGCAACTGATTTTCCAACCACTCTGCCATTTCACTGTCTAAATGGTTTGTAGGCTCGTCTAGAATTAAAATATCGCAAGGTGTAATAAGCACAGAAACTAAAGCAAGTCTTTTTCTTTGACCACCGGACAATTCACCTGTTTTTTGTTCAAAATTATTTATACCAAGTCTTGTCATCATGGCTTTTGCCTTAACTAACTCGTCTTCGTTTGCATGATGATGTACCATATTCTGCACACTTTCAATTACTGTGTCGTCTTCATTAAACTTCGGGTTCTGTGGCAGATAATGTATCATCAAATTAGATGCCTTTATGACATTTCCACTGTCAGGTACTTCTAAGCCTGCCATAATTTTTAGCAGTGTTGATTTTCCTGTCCCATTTATGCCAATGATTCCGACTTTTTCGCCTTCATGAAGGTAAAAGCTTGCGTCATCAAATAATTTCCTTTCTGTATATGAATGTGTAATGTTTTCTAATGATAAAATATTCACTTAATGCCTCTTTTCATAAAATTTTTGTTGTCTATAATTCACTAAACTTTTTTGCTATTAGTATAACACATATGTAGAAAACCGTAACAATAAACAGAACCGTTTTAGCTTAATTTTATGCTGGGAAATATTTAGACAGTTGTATGATTTTTGATAAATTCTTCAGGTGCCCATTCAACTGATTTACAGTCACCTGAAACTGCGGAACATTTATGTTCTAAATGTGATAAGTACTCTGAACATTGGAAACCTGTTGCAGAAAAATTATGGAATAAAAATAAATAGCTTTTAATTCATACACTCTACTGTGCCCTGTATGTTGTCCACAAACATACGGAGCACAAAAAAACCTAGGACACATTATTGTAGTCCTAGGTTTTTTCATTTATTGCTTATTCTCTAAACAACCATATGAAGAATTTATTTATCCTTCAATTTCTATAAATTTTTCTTTTTCTTCAACCTGTTTGTTTTCTTTTGGAACTGTGAAAGACAAAATTCCGTTTTCATATTTAGGATGAACATCCTGAACAGTTACATGATCACCAACATAGAAACTTCTTGTTAGGCTACCTGCATAACGTTCACGTCTTACATATTTACCCTTCTTATCTTTCTCGTCCTTGTCTAATCCTTTAGCTGCATTAATTGTTAATACACCATTTTCAAGTTTCATCTTTATTTCGTCTTTTTTGAATCCTGGAAGATCCATAGAAACTTCATAGCCATTCTCTGTGTCCTTAACATCAGTCTTCATTAAATTTTTAGCATGTTTACCATACAATTTCTTGTCAACATCTGGGAACTCTGGGAATTCAAAGCCTCTTGAAAAATCATCCATAAAGTCATCAAATAAGTTTTCTCCAAAAATACTAGGCATCATCATAAGTCATCTCTCCTTCCATATTACATAACTAAAACTTAATTTGTCATGCGCTACAGCGTAGCGACTAATTTGTTGTGCGCCATCACGTTGAGACCTTTTAGCCTTTTTGTATTTATCTTTGTACCTTTTTCTTTGTACAATTATGTTATAGTCCTTTTTGTTAGCACTGTCAAGAGGTGAGTGCTAATTTTTTTGTGAATTTTTTGTGAACTTTCCAATTTGTGCTTTCAGCCTGTGAGTCTATTTTCCGTAAACTGACACTAAAATGTCATACGCCTTTCCATATGCTGCTTCCCAATTAATTATAACCTTGTTAATCATGTATGTTTTCTCAAGGTCAATTATAAGCCATGCATCATCTGCAAAATTTGATGACCATCTTGAATCATTATTTCCACTTCCATCTGCCCCATAATCCTTTGCGTTATAGGCATAAGCAAAAGCACCGGAACGCCCATTTTATAAGGGTTTCCCAGTGCTTTTATTAATAAATTTGTATCCTAATATGCCCGTCAAATCCGATAAAAACCAACCAATTGGTATGGCTACCCAAATACCAATTACTCCTATAACCGGTATTTTTGATAAATAATATGCTAAAACAACTCGTGTTCCAAGAGAAATTATTGTAAGAATTACTGACATTAATGGCTTATTTATAGCCCTATAAAAACCGTAAAGCATAAATAAAATTCCAATTCCTACATAAAAGGCACCTTCTATTCTTAAATAAGTCACTCCCGTACTTATAACTGCTGCACTCTTACTGCTTACAAATATTGACATAAGTGGTCTTGCAAATATAAATACCAAAGCACTTATTCCCAGGCAAAATAGGACTACACTAATACCTGCTTTTTTTACGCCTTCTTTAATTCGCTGCTTTTGATTGGCACCATAATTTTGGGCTACAAAAACAGAAAAGGCATTTCCAAAATCCTGTGCCGGCATATAGGCAATGGTATCAATTTTCACCGCCACCGCAAATGCCGCCATTACATTTTGTCCAAATCCATTAACTATTCCCTGAACCATAAGTATGCCCAGATTCATTACTGACTGCTGAATACAGGTGTAACCTGAAAGTGACAAAATGTTTTTGAAATTACTTTTGCTCCACCTGAAATCTTCTTTTCTGACCCTGTACTCCGGATATTTGATTATGTAATATGTCAATATCCCAAGCCCTGCAACATACTGGGAAATTACCGTAGCAACTGCTGCTCCCATTATTCCCATGCCAAGTCCAATTACAAAATATAAATCGAGTATTATATTTAACACCACTGAAACGCCAAGAAAAATTAAAGGTGTTACAGAATTGCCAACTGCCCTTAACAGGTTGGAACAATCGTTGTAAATATACGTTGCAAAAAATCCTATAAATACATAAAACAAATATGTCCGCATATCAGCAAATGTGTTATCTGGCACATTTAAAGCCTTTATAATTTTATCTAAAAAAATGTATGAAATTATTATCAGTATTATTGTCAGACCACAGGTAATTTCTGAAGATATAACAATTCCGTTTCTAATTGTTCTATTATCTTTGTTTCCAAATGCCATTGAAATAAATGTGCTACTTCCCAATGATAACCCCATAATAATGGATGTTAGAAACGTCATTAACGTATATGACGAACCAACCGCTGCTAAAGCAGTGTTGCCAATGAATCTTCCCACTACCCATGTATCGGCTAAGTTGTAAAACTGTTGCATTACATTTCCAAGCATCAATGGGATTGCAAACGCCCACAAGCCTTTTGAAATATTACCTTTTGTTAAATCTATGTTCTTTGCCATTATGTGTTCCTTATTTATTTTTTATATTTATAATCACATACTCCGAATGCTTTTCAGTTCTTATTGGATAGCCCCAACCTGCAATTCCTGATGTGACTATTTCGTTTAAATTACCTTCCTTCACATAACCATAATTCAAATCATTCATATGTAACATTGGCGAAATTAAGCCTATTGGTAAAATCTGACCTGCATGTGTATGACCTGATAAAATAATATCGCCACCGGCTTTCTTCACTTCACTATATTCACATGGCTGATGGTCTAAAACAATCCATTGCTTATTTTTATCCAGCCCTTTAGTCAAGGCAGTTATGTTCTTTCTAATGAAATTTCCATCGCCTCTGTCAGCTCTTCCAACAAGCACTAAATCATTGTTTATTTTTTCAACATTGTCTTCCAAAATTGTGATTCCATCTTTTGTTATCTCTTCTGCTAATGCTTTTGGTGTGTAATATGGTTTTGATGTATAATTATTTTTGTCATGATTTCCGTAAACATAATAAATTCCGTATTTATTATGTATACCACTTAAAGTCTTAAATGCCTCTTTCATTTGTGGTAACGTGGTACTTTCATCAACAAGGTCACCATCCAAAATAACAATGTCAGGACTTTCTTTATTTATTCTCTCAACAACTTTTTCCAACTGCTCCTTATTTAAAGTTATTCCATAATGAAGGTCTGAAATCAATGCCAGCTTATAGCCTTCACTTCTAATATTCTTCTCTGTAGTAACAGTATAATTTGTGGATATAACATTAAAAATATTAAAATATCCGTATGTTAAAATTGCCACTGTAAGAGCTATTGCGACTATGCCTGTTCTATGTAAAAAGCTCACAGCCTTCGGCATGTCATCATTCTTTCTCACTTTTTTTCCAATCCACATTATTAGATCTATGATAAGCAGGAATGCTGCCAAATGTAAAAGAACAAAAAACCAAGTTCCTTTCAATGCAACTGCCGGTGTTAAAATTAATACCGTACCAACTATTGCTGCTATGTTCTTTTTAGACTTTTTCATTTCGCCTTTGCAGAAATCAACTGCTCTGTAAATTTTTCTAAAAAGGTAAAATATTACCACTCCAATTGCAATAATTGGAAGCACAATCCAAATAAAAATCATAAATTCTTCATCCTTTTATAGTTTAACCATATTGCATAAATATTTTTAACCTTGGCAATTAAAACCAAGCCTTAACGCTTCCGTTTAATAACTTTCCTTTTCCCCAATTAATATTAGGGTATTCTTTTTGTAAGTTCTTTTCTACATTTTCGATTCCACTTCCACCTGATGTAGCAAATGGTATTACTGTCTTACCTGAAAAATCATAGCTGTCTAAAAATGTATCAATAATCTTTGGTTCAACATACCACCAAATTGGGAATCCAACTAATACTGTATCATACATGTCCATATTTTCAACCTGCTTTGCAATTTCAGGTCTGCTTGCAGGATCATTCATTTCTACAGAACTACGACTTTTCTTATCCATCCAATTTAAATCTGCTGATGTGTATTTTTCCTTTGGCTCAATTTCAAATACATCACCATCTACCTCTTTTGCTAACTTATTAGCTGTTTTTGCTGTTACTCCGCTTGCACTAAAATATGTTACTAATACTTTACTCATATGTATCACTCCTTCTTTGATTGATTCTATCAAAACCTAATCCCACACCATATTCAATATAACACTGACTTCTTTACCATGTCTAATACCTATTATACATATATGGATATGCCTTTTGTGTATCTTATTTGTAAACATTTTTTATGGAATAAACATTCTTCCATAATTCTGTTGCACAAAACTGTTCTACTATGAATGTGTACTCATTTTTCTCTATCTCATAGGATGCACACTTGTTCCCAGTTCTCTCATTTGACAAATTTTAACTCGTCGTTTATATTTAGTTAGGTTTCTAACAATTAGATTTCTAATTAAGGAGGTTACTATGCAGGAAACACTTCACTACCTATTGATGTCTGATCATCTAATGGTACAAAAAGCTTTGGTTGCAAGTGTAAAAGACACCGGGCTAACTCCCGGGCAACCGAAAATACTTGACTACTTGCTTCACCATGATGGGGCTATTCAAAAAGATATTGCCATGTTCTGTCACATTGAACCGGCATCTTTAACATCTATTTTAAACGGTATGGAAAAAAAGGGATATATTGAAAGAAAAACAGCAGGCAATAATCGCCGCTCACTTCATGTATACCTTACAAAAACCGGGAAAAAATACGCTGACCGTCTAAACCTTGAATTTGCAAAAATCGAAACAGATGCATTAAAAGGTTTTACTGAAGCAGAAACAAATCAGTTACATAATATGCTCTATCGCGTATATGAAAATATGGCAAATACTAAAAAGAAAGAAGGCTTGAATTAATGAAACATTTAAAAATCAGAATACCAATGTATTTTATTGGACTTTTTATAATGACTATTGGTATTGCACTTTCCGTAAAATCTAATCTTGGTGTATCACCTGTTAGTTCTATTCCTTACACTATTACCTGTGTATGGGGTATCGAAATGGGAAAGGCAACTATTCTTTTCCACATCATACTGGTAATTCTTCAGATTTTACTACTTAGAAAAAATTTTAAACCGGTGCAGTTATTACAGGTTCCTGTTGGCGTAGTATTTGGATACTTTACAACTTTTTGTAACTATATGGTATCTTTTCTTCCAACACCTGAGAATTTAGCAATTCGTATTTTTATGGTACTTTTAAGCACTGTATTTGTGGCATTTGGTATTTTTCTATATTTACCGGCAGATTTGATTCCACTTGCAGGAGAGGGCTGTATGCAGGCTGTTTCTTCTGTTACCCGTATTGAATTTTCAAAAGTAAAAATTGGTTTCGACTGTACAATGGTTGTAGTATCAGCCGTTACATGTCTTGGTGCATTACATAGCCTTGGCAGTGTTGGTATAGGTACAATTATTGCTGCCATCTTAGTTGGTACATTAGTAGGTGTTGTTAATCGTGCTTTCGGTAAACAGCGTGATAAATTACTTGGTAAAACCGACGAAGCCGCTGTATCCGATGATGAATTTACTTCAAATTATGTAATTACCATTTCACGAGAATTTGGAAGTGGTGGTAGAGAAATTGGTAAGATTTTGGCAAAACAGCTTGGTTTTGATTACTATGACTCAGAACTCATACGACTTGTTGCTGAAAAAAGTGGTTACTCACCTGAATTTGTAGAGAAAAATGAACAGGTTCTTAAAAATCCTGTTCTCCATGATTTCTTTGCCTGGTATGGCGAGCCACTGGAAGAAACAGAACTACCTAAAGTAAATCAGCTTTTTATTAAAGAATCTGAACTTATACGTGAGATTTCACAGAAAGGTCCATGCATTATTGTTGGTCGACTTGCCAATTACATGTTAAAAGAACTGCCTACTGCATACCATGTATTCATCAGTGCTGATACTGCCGCTGAAATAGCCAGAGTTTCAGCTCGTGATAACATTTCAGAAAAGGCTGCTAAGGCTAAAGTTAAAAAAGTAAACCATGAACGTGCTGTTCACTGTAAATATTTTACTAAAACAGACTGGGGTAATGTTAAAAACTATGATTTGTGTATTAAGTCCGATGACTTTGGCGTTGATGAAACAGCACAAATTATTAAAACTCTTTTCCAAAAGAAAATGAATATAGAATAAAAAATTATAAAGAATATAATTTACTAACTTACAGGTCAAATGCGTGTTTGCTAGTGTAATTATATTTTTAAACAACAAGCATTCATAAACTACTAACAATAATGGTTAAGTATTCGTACCATTTTAGTAATTTATGACTGCTTGTTTTTTATCTATTGTATTCTTCCCATTTATGAATTAACAACCTGACCTATTTTCTTATTTTCATTTATAACAGATTAACAACCTATTCTGTTATCTTTTCATTTATAATAAATCAACAACCTGTCCTGTTTTACACAATGTTTCCTAATACAATATTAATTAATTTCTTATTTAGCATTATTGTTTTGTTCCATGGATTAAAAATTACACCTTCAATATCATTTGCACTTAAAGATGATTTCAACAATTGATCCATGTCTGCAAGGAATGTGGACATTACCTGATTTCCACCTTTCATTTCCTCATCAAAACTTGTAAACGCTGCCCACCATTTCTTGCCATCAGGAGTTTCCACAACCTGTAATCTTATCTGATTATCTCCCCTTGGTGGCTCCACAGCTATAATCATCTGTGCTTTCTTTGTCATTGTTCTACGAATAACCGTAAGAGTATGTGCCAACATTTCATAGCTGCTTTCTTTTTGTAGTGCCTCAATAGCTTCCTCGATTCTGTAGTTTTCTTTTAACCCTGCATCGATTTTTTCATTGTCCCTGTGCATAAAATTTCACCCCTTTGTACTTTCATTTCTTCCGAAATTTACCTTTGCTATTTAAATTTGAATCCGATAAAATCCAATATTTTTGCAACATTATTGTTTAAAATTAAATCCTGGTTAAAATTTAAATCATACTTTTTTATTATGATTAGTATACCACCAACAGATGTTTTTTTCAGCAGAAAATCTCACTATTTTGCATTTAGGTTGTAATTATTTTATGCAATTTTTTAAATTTGTAAATTAATATTATTTTATTTTTCTAATTAGATTTACCATTTCAATAGCGCCAAGTGCACACTCGTATCCTTTGTTTCCAGCCTTGCTTCCTGAACGTTCAATTGCCTGTTCAATATTTTCTGTAGTAATTACACCAAACATTACAGGTATATCATTTTCCATTGAAACTGCTGCAATACCTTTTGATACTTCATTGCAAACATAATCATAGTGACTTGTGCTTCCTCTAATAACAGCTCCTAAACAAATTACAGCATCATATTTTCTGCTTTTTGCCATTTTTGATGCAACAAGTGGAATTTCAAAAGCACCTGGCACCCATGCAACGTCTACATCATCTTCGTTTACATCATGTCTTACCAAACCGTCAATTGCTCCACTAAGCAATTTTGATGTAATGAACTCATTAAACCTTGCCACTACAATTCCAACTTTCATGCCTTCTGCTACTACTTTTCCTTCTAAAATATTCATTTTCTTTCCTACCTTTCATATCTTAATATGTCAACACTATCCCCTATTCTCTGCCCAGCTAAATACTTTATCGAAAGCACGCTCCCGCTGCGTTCCGCTCGTAGCGGTCCTATAAAGCCGACTACGCTGCCTTTATGGACCGACGGCTCCACAGCACTTTCTTATAAAGTCTTTAGCTGTGCAGAGAATATTTTTAGTTGTTGTTTTTACTTATTTATTTTTGTCTTTGATTATTTATTAATCTTCTCTTTTATTATTTGTACTGGAGAATATGTCCCATTTTGTATTGTTTTGTTTTTAAGTAATATAAGTCATATTCTGTTGCGTCCATTTGAATTGGAACTCGTTTAGATATTTCCATTCCAAATTCTTCTAACTGGTATACTTTGTCAGGATTATTTGTTAAAAGTTTCAAATCTTTTACGCCTAAATCTCTTAGTATCTGAGCGCCGATATAGTATTCTCGCTCGTCTCCTTTGAATCCTAATGCTAAATTTGCTTCCAAAGTATCCATGCCTTTTTCCTGAAGCTCGTATGCTTTTAATTTATTTATCAAGCCAATGCCTCTACCTTCCTGTCGCATATAAAGTAAAATTCCTCTGCCTTCTTTTTCAATTTGAGTCATTGCGGCAGCAAACTGCTGTCCACAGTCACATCTAAGGGAACCAAAAGTATCACCTGTAAGACATTCTGAATGAACTCTGCAAAGAACGTCTTTACCATCTCCAATATCACCTTTTACTAACGCAATATGGTGTTCACCGTTTAATTTATTTACATATCCATATGCTGTAAACTCACCATATTTTGTTGGCATTTTTGTAACTGTCACTCTATCCACTAATTTTTCGTGTACTTTTCTGTAGTGCTGTAAATCTTTAATGCTAATCATTTTGATATTCATATCCTTAGCCAACTGAACTAATTCTTTAGTTCTCATCATTGTGCCGTCTTCACGCATAATTTCACAGCAAAGTCCACATTCCTTTAGACCTGCCAATCTGCACAAATCCACTGTGGCTTCTGTGTGGCCGTTTCTTTCTAACACGCCATTATCTTTTGCCAAAAGTGGAAACATATGTCCCGGTCTTCTGAAATCTTCCGGTTTTGCATTTTCGTCAACACACTTCATAGCTGTAATTGAACGTTCTGCTGCTGAAATTCCTGTTGTTGTATCTACCGCATCAATTGAAACTGTAAAAGCTGTTTCATGATTATCTGTATTATTTGTAACCATTTGAGGAATTCTAAGTTTTTCCACATACTCCTTTGACATTGGCATACAAATAAGTCCCTTTCCATAAGTTGCCATAAAATTAATATTTTTAGTTGTGGCAAACTCTGCTGCACATATAAAATCTCCTTCATTTTCTCTGTCAGGATCATCTGTTACTAAAATAATTTTTCCATTTTTTAATTCTTCTAAAGCTTCTTCTACTGTATTAAACTGATACATTTTCTACCTCTCTTTCTATCAAAAACCATGCTTACTTAAAAACTCCATAGTTATTCCTGAATGGCTTTTTGTTTGCTTATTGTCTGATGACTCATTATTTTTTAATGATTGATTATGACACTCAACCACACCTCCGCCAAAGCTAATCAACCGTTCCACATATTTTCCAATAATGTCATTTTCCAAATTAACAACATCACCAACTTTTTTATCTTTTAAAATCGTTACCTGAACTGTATGTGGAATTGCTGAGATTGCGAAATTCTCATTACTCACTTTTGCAACAGTAAGGCTGATTCCGTCTATTGTTATGGAACCTTTTTCTACGATATATTTAAGTATTGTAGGGGCTGTCTTAATGGTATACCAAATTGCATTATCGTCTTTTTCTATTTTTGCAATTGTGCCTACACCATCCACATGACCTGAAACTATGTGACCACCAAATCGTCCATTAGCAGCCATTGCTCTTTCTAAATTTACCCTACTGCCGGTTTTCAGATTATTTAAAGATGAACGTCTCAAAGTTTCATGCATTACATCAGCTTTGAAAAACTGACTTCCTATTTCAGTTACCGTTAAGCAGATTCCATTTACTGCAATGCTGTCACCAATTTTTGTTTCTTCTAAAACTTTTGTAGCGCCAATAGTTAATATTGCTGAGTTGGCAGATTTTCTTATGGTTTTAACAGTCCCCATTTCCTCTATAATTCCTGTAAACATTAGCCTCACTCCTTTATGTAACTTTCAATTAAAATATCTTCACCAAGAATGCTGACCTTACTTTTTTCAAGTTTTAAGCTTTCGGCTGGCAACTTAAATCCCTGTCCTTCAACCGGTGTCTTGGCATCTTTCCCGCCAAAAATTTTAGGTGCAATGTAAATTTCTGTTTTATTAACAAGTCCCTTGGATACCATTGACCAGTTAAGAGTTCCACCACCTTCAACAATGACACTGTCAATATTCATCTCCCCTAATTTTTTCATCAGGCTTTCCAAACTTACTTTGCCATTTTCATCAGGTAGCTGAAGAATTTTGCATCCTAGCTCTTCATAAATTTTCACCTTTTCTTCTTCAACATTTCCCGTTGCAATTATTGTTTGAATATCTTTTGCTGACTGTACAATATTCGATTCAATAGGTGTTCTTAAATTAGTATCACATATAATTCTTGTTGGATTTACACCTTCAGGGATTCTGCAGGTAAGCATTGGATTATCTTCCAACACTGTTTTAACCCCTACCATAATTCCACTGTATCTATGTCTATTATTATGTACATGCTCTCTGGCTTTTTCCCCTGTAATCCACTTAGACTCTCCTGTGTAAGTAGCAATTTTCCCATCAATAGTCATTGCATATTTTAAAATTACATACGGTGTTTTTGTTTGAATATAGTGGAAAAAAACTTTATTTAAACTGTCACATTCTTCTTTTAAAATATGGGGTTCAACTTCTATTCCATTATCCTGTAAAATCTTAATTCCTTTGCCTGCTACTAATGGATTAGGATCATCTGAACCTACACAAACTTTCTTTATACCAGCCTGAATAATTGCCTCCACACATGGTGGCTGTTTTCCTTTGTGGCAACAAGGCTCCAATGTAACATACATGGTAGCTCCCGTCACATCATCAGTGGCGTTTGCAAGAGCATCTCTTTCCCCATGCAAATCACCATACTTGTGGTGGTAGCCTTTGCCAATAACTTTTCCATTTTTCACAATAACGGCACCTACCATTGGATTCGGTGATGTATAACCCATTCCTTTTTTTGCTAAATCCAGTGCCATTCTCATATAATATTCAGAATTCATTTTTCACCTCCTGATTTTGTGTAAATAATGAAGATTGTCGCTTGTGACATTCTTTGCGCTGAGTGCGTGCCCGTCTGCAACTATTTTCTTATTACATAAAAAGCCCTGAGCATATGCTCAGGGCTTTTTTCAATCTATGTTATCTAATCAATTCCTGTTAATACTGATTAACATTTAAGTAAATTATTGAAGTAATTATTAACATTATTTCATTTTAAATTTGCTATATGATAATTACTAATTTTGAACATATCTGCCAAACATATTATTATTCAAAAAAAGCTCTGGAAATATCTTTCCAGAGCATATAACTATCAATATAAATTTTAAATTTATTCCATATCTTCTTTCATCCAGACTTTACTGTCGGCTTCGGAGTTTCACCGAATCATGCCTTCCGGCTCGTGGGCTTTACCACCGGTAGGGAATCGCACCCTGCCCTGAAGATTTATTCAATTTTCATTTAAGACTATACTCTACATATATCTAAATGTCAACTTTATTTTTTAATACAATTCCTTGTTTAATATTTTTATATTCTTTAATTTGCTCATTACTACCTTATTCAAAAATTTTTCACATATAATGTCTATGCACGCACATACAATAAAAATCAAAATAACACTTGTGATTGCACTCACTATTAACATTGCTCCACCTTCCAAATACTTTTCCGGACACTTGATAATATCATTCCATAAAAAGTATCTCATCGTGTCACTGTTAGCATGTATCAATAAAATACCGAATGTTGTTTTTGACAATGTATTAATTATTTTGCTATTTTTAATATTTATGTTCTTAAATAAGATAAATAACATAATTGCCATTGTAATAGCCATAAATTTATTAGCTCCAATGACAAAATGATATATATCAATTTTCATTGTGTAATTAAACACATAGATGCTAATACATATTACTACAGCAGAAATAATTGTGCCTACTAATCCCACTCTAAAATTATCCCATTTTTTGTTACCATATTTTCTTATAAAAGCTCCAATTAAATATACTGTAATGTACCATCCCAATCCTTCAAAATTGTCTCTAACAAATAAATATCCCTCACTGTCTATCTGAAAAAAGAACGTGCTAAAAATAGAATATAATGCTATTAAAATAGATAGTAATATAATCATTTCCTTTTTATTCATAGCATTTATAAGCTTATTAATAAAAGGAATCAACAAAAATAATGCCAAATATAAAGCTACAAAACTATCATATCCTGTTCCATAGTTTTTTATAAAAGGAACAAATCCATACAACAGATTATATTTTCCTAAAGGATAATATCCTGCAATCAGAAAAGCCCCATTAATTACCAGAAAGTAAAAAGCATATTTCACAACCAAATTACACCACTTTAATAATGTGACTGATTGTTTACACATAAAAAAACCTGTTATGATTATAAAGCCATCAATAGCAATCTTTCCACCACATCCGAATATTTCTATCCCTATCATTTTTGCTGACATTTTAGCTGGTGTAAAGAACGCTTTTATACCGGAATTTACCACCTAATGATGTGCTATTACCATTATAATCAAAACAATTCTCAACAACTCGATATTTGATTTTCTCATTTTTTTTATTTCCATTTTTCGCTCTTCCCTCCTAAATTTTGACAATTATCTTTAATTATAACACACAATAGTCTATGTTCAATAAATTCTTCGAAACACCAGCTAATAACACCAAATTTCAAATTTCTACAAGAAAGGATGTCGCTTACGACATTCTACGCACCGAGTGCGTGTTGCTTTAGCAACATTTTTCCTTTCGCGCGAGTGGGCATCCATAGTGGAACGTTTTTTATATAATAAGAAATTTTGAAGGAATTTCTTATTATATAACAAAGCTCTGGAAATACATTTCCAGAGCTTCTAATTATCAATATAAATTTAAAATTTATATTATTAGTTATTAATACACTCTCTTTATAAGCTATCTTTATAATTTCACAACATTGCTCCATTTTGTGTACAATGTCTTGCCACCTTTTTTTCTATACGCTCTATATTGGAATATGCTTTTTACGTCTTTAGGTGCAATTTTATTTTTGCTTACAAACTTGCCCATTTTTCTGTCAAGTTTACCATAACTTGGAATGTAACTTTTTTTAGTTTTCTCCACAAAAGTCTTTTTGATTTTTTTATTCTTTTTACTACTAATAGTTATTTTTACCTGATAACCTTTAGCTGTGTCAACATCATTCCAAGTAAATGGATATAACATATAAGGCTTTATCTTTTTAAAAGATTTAGTGTAGCTTATTTTTGTAACAGTATTCAATGCTCTTTCAGCCATTTTCACTGAATTGGGCAAATAAATTTTCTTTACTTTGGCTGTGTAGAAAGCATTTTTTCCAATGTTTTTTACTTTAGGACCTTTAACTGTCTTAAGTTTGCCACAGTTTGCAAAAGCCTCTTTTCCAACATCTTTAACATTTTTTAAATTGATTTTTGTTAGATAATTACATTCTGAAAATGCATAGTCTTTTATTTTGTTTACATTATTTAAGTCGATATTCTTTATGTAACTTCCTGCAAATGCATGTTCTGCTATCACTTTAACTTTCTTAGGAACCGTTATATCTACAACTCCGCAACCGGCAAATGCATAAGTACCTATTGAAGTAATGTTGTCTTCCATTTTGATAGTTTTCAACTGTGCATTATTAAATGCATGTTCCGCTATTTTCTCAACTGTTTCAGGGATGGTATAGCTACCACCAATATTCTTTTGTCTTGGATAATAAAGTATAGTCTTTTTGTCTTTTGAAAATAAAATTCCATCTTCTGACATATACTTAGGATTGTCTTTATCAACATTTACACTTTCAATGCTATTCATTGTCCAATGCCAAATTTCATCTATACTTCCGGTATAATTTTTGTCTATTGTTATTACTCTGTAATCTGAGCCATGCTGAATTTTATCTATGCTCACTTCACCGCCTGTATTCTCGCTGGCACCTACAATATTTACCTGAAAACACATAGTAAACGCTAATAATATTAGTAAGAATTTTTTCATAACTTTCTCCTCCTTTAATCTGCATCATGCCATGAATCATAAACCATATAATCACTCCACTTTGTATACACTTTTTTATTCTTTATGTATTTATAGGCCCTTACCTTTGTTTTTATAAAATAGTGCTTATACTCCGAAAAAAAATCTATTTTTAAATTTTTGTCATATCTAAAGTCGTAATTTAATTCTCTAAATTTATTTAAAACTTTTTTTCTTATTTTCTTGTCATAGACATTTTTTGATGTTTTTGCCCTTACAATTTTCTTGTCTTTTGGTTTAAATCCACTATATATTACGCTCTTAACATCATAGCCTTTTGCTTTTGAAATCTTATACCATCTATTACAGCTATATACATATGGCTTTATTTCTTTAAATTTTTTATTAGTTTTTATTAAAATATTGCTGTCTACAGCACGTATATCCAGCTTTGCCTTCTGATTTAACTTTATTTGCTTTATTGCGGTATTATTTATACCCTGTTCTTCAATTCTGCTAATATTATTTGACACAATCTCTTTTAGATTTTTGCATTGTGAAATTCCATTAGAATTTATTTTTTTTGCTTTATTTAAATCAATCTTTTTCAATGATGTACAATTATAAAAAGCCTTATTTTCTATAACTTCGGCACTTGTAATTAACTTGTATGACTGTGATTTACTTCTTGGAAAATAATATAAAATCTTTCCATCTTTTGAATAAAGCACCCCGTCTATAGCCTTATATTTTGAATTTCCTTCTGCCACTACAAACTCTTTTTTACAATCTACATATTGGTATTTTGTGTTGTACACTGCATCACCACGATAATTTTCATCAATATAAATCTTATCGTATGATGTTCCATGTCCTTTTACATCTTCAATATTAGTAATATTATCATTTGCACTAACACTAATCCCAAATAATATTGTTGTTACCAATATACTAAATATCATTGTTACTTTACATAGTTTTTGTTTCATAAAAAAACCTCCTTTGAGAAAAAAGAAAAGATTACTTGCTAAATATGTAAGTAATCTTTTCTTCGCTTAAATTGTTCTACATTGTTTTAATTACTTCATACTCTATTTACATTATACATTTTTTTTAATTAATTCAAATAACGGTGCAAGAGTTTTCACATTATTTTATCTATATACTTTTAAACGTAGGATTTTTACTATTTATTGCATTAGCAAATTAAAAGTTTAGCAAATAAAAAGGTAAAAAAAAAGACTGTGCCTTAACATTTTCAAGCTGTTAAAGTACAGTCCCTTCGATTACTACTATGTTTTATTATAATTCTTCACCATTGGAAGCTATTACCTTTTTGTACCAGTCAAATGACTTCTTTTTGCTTCGTTTTAGTGTGCCATTACCTTCATTATCTTTGTCAACATAGATAAATCCGTAACGTTTTTTCATTTCTCCTGTTGTAAATGAAACACAGTCAATACAGCCCCATGGTGTGTACCCCATAAGTTCTACCCCATCGTCAATTACAGCTTTTTTCATTTCTTCAATGTGAGCTTTTAAGTAAGCTATTCTGTAATCATCATCGATTGTTCCGTCTTCATTTACAGTATCAATTGCGCCAAATCCATTTTCCACAATAAATAGTGGCACCTGATATCTTTCATATAACAAATTAAGTGCATATCTAAGTCCAATTGGATCAATCTGCCAGCCCCAATCACTTGTTTTTACATAAGGATTTGGAACGCTTCCAGGGAAGCCATCTACACCATTTCCATCTGCAACATGGTCGGCTTTTACAGCATTTGTCATATAGTAACTTAATCCTACAAAGTCAACAGTACCTTCTTTTAATATCTCCCTGTCTCCTTCTTCCATTTGAACGTGAATGTTTTTCTTTTTCCACTCAGGCCATACATAAGATGGGTATTCGCCTCTTACATGAACATCACCAAATAGATAGCGGTCATGCATTGCTTCAACTGAATACATCATATCTTCCGGTTTACATGAATATGGATATAATGGAACGCACGCCATCATACAGCCAATCTTAAAATCAGGATTAATTTTATGTCCTTCTTTTACTACCATGGCACTTGCCACTAATTCGTGATGTACCACCTGATACATACATTCTTCAGGATGCTTTTCATTATTGAAAATCACACCTGAGCAAGTATATCCGAAAAGTGGATACTCATAGTTCTTCTGGTTATTAATTTCGTTAAAAGTCATCCAATATTTTACTTTGTTTTTATATCTTTCCATAACGGTTAGTGAGTACTTTACAAAAAAATCGATAACTTTTCGATTTTTCCAGCCCCCGTACTCTTTCACAAGATGATATGGCATTTCGAAATGAGATAGTGTTACCACCGGCTCAATTCCGTATTTTAGTAGTTCATCAAAAAGATTGTCATAGAATTTTAATCCTTCTTCATTTGCCTGTTCATCATCCCCATTTGGGAAAATTCTTGTCCAGGCAATTGAAGTACGAAAACACTTGAATCCCATTTCAGCAAATAACTTTATGTCTTCCTTATAGTGCCCGTAAAAATCTACTGCTTCATGATTTGGATAATAATATCCATCTTGTACTCCATCTGTGATTTTCCTATCTACACCATGAGCTCCGGCTGTTAAAACATCGGCTATACTTACGCCTTTGCCTCCTTTATTCCATCCACCTTCTACCTGGTGCGCGGCAACAGCTCCACCCCATAAAAAATCTTTTGGTAACACGCCCATATCCAACTCCTCTCAATTATACTGTTAAAAATGCAATATCCTTAACAGCTTCCTTTCTTCCTGATAAAACCTGAACATCCTTTGATGTATCAGTTGTTATAAACATAACTGTTGTATCGTAGCCTTCTTTCTTAAGAAGTTCCACGTCAAATTCCACAAGTAAGTCACCTTTCTTGACTTTATCTCCCTGTGAAACATAAGTTGTAAAACCTTTTCCTTCAAGCTTTACTGTATCAACACCAATGTGAATTAATACTTCTGCACCATTTCCATCTGATAAGCCTACTAAATGGCCTGTTGGAAATACTGCGTCAACATTACCATCAAAAGGTGCATATACTTTTCCATTTTCAGGTTCAATTCCTACACCTTTTCCCATTGCTTCTGAAGCAAAAGCTTCGTCTTTTACCTGATTTACAGGAATAACATTTCCTGTTACAGGTGCTACAAATTCACTTGTAGCCTCACCATTTGTTTCTGTTGTTTCATTTGATGTTTCAATTTCCTTTGTTTCATCATCTGCTTCATCTTCAAAACCAACAATGTATGTAAGCACTGCACCAAGTACGAATGCTACAACAATTGAAATTACCAAGCCGATAAATGGTGTTAAATGGCCAGCCTTAAAGTAAGCAGGTAATGTAGCAATACCAGGCATATTGTAGCTCCATGACACTGCATGGAAAGCTCCACCAATAGCACCACCAACTGCACCGGCAATACAGCCACAAATCATTGGTTTCTTTAATCTTAAATTGACACCATAAATTGCAGGTTCTGTAATACCGAAAAGTCCTGTAATTGCTGCTGATGCTGAAACACCCTTCATGTCTTTATTTTTTGTCTTAAGGAAAACTCCAAATGTTGCACCTGCCTGTGAAAATACGGCTGATGCCTGAAGTCCTGTAAATGTGTCATAACCTAAGTTTGCGTAGTTTCCTACTGTTACAGGTGTAATTCCCCAGTGAACACCGAAAATTACAAGAACTTCCCATAAGCCACCTACTACAAGTCCGGCAACTATAGGGCTTAAATTGTATAATGTATTGTAAATACCACCAATTGCTCCACCGATTGTATTTCCAATTGGTCCAAATGCTAATAAAGTAAGTGGAACCATAATTGCTATTGTAAACATTGGTGTAAATAAGTTTCTAATAACGATTGGTAAATATTTATCGAAAAATTTCTGTACGTATGATGCAATCCAAATTGATAAAATAATTGGGATTACTGATGATGTATAGCTTAAAAGCTGTACTTTCATGCCTAAAAAGTAAACAGGTTTTGCTGCATTAACCATTGCAATGTAATCCGGGCAAACAAGTGCACAGGCAATAACTAATGCAATAAATGTATTAACACCAAATTTCTTTGACGCTGTAACTGCTATAAGTACAGGTAAAAATGTAAATGCTGTCCATGAGATAAAGTTTAGAATCTGATATGTACCACCTGCTGTATCAATTGCATTTAATGCAACTAAAACACCTAAGATACCCTGAAGAATACCACATGCTGCTAATGTGTATAAAAATGGAGCAAATATTGCAGAAATTACATCAATAATTCTACTTACTATACCTACTTTTTTGTTTCCGGTTCCTTTTGCTGCTTCCTCATCAATTGTAACCATCTTAATCATGTGCTCGTAAGCGTCCTTTACATGATTTCCAATTACTACCTGAAACTGTCCCCCAGCCTGTACTGTAGTAATTACTCCTGGAATTTTTGCTACTTTGTCTTTGTTTACTATTGATTCGTCTTTAAGTATAAATCTAAGTCTTGTAGCACAATGAGTTACATTGGTAATGTTGTCATTACCGCCAAGTTCTTTTAACAGCTCCATAGCTGTCTTGTGATAATCGATTGCCATGTTTTTCTCTCCTTCTCTTCTATATTTCCGTCAATTCTTTATCAACTAAGAATATTTTATCATACAAGATTTTTATTTCTACAAATCTGCGTTTTATGTAACGTATGAGGACGAAAAAAATATGTTACAAAGCCGTAACACCTTGTAACATATCCTTGATTAATTTTCATTTATTTAATTTCTACGATTGTGCTCCTATTTTTCTCATGATTTTCGTTTAAATAATATGATTTGTCTGCTTTCTATCTTTTGTTTTCTTTTGATAAAATCTACAGCCTTCTATCTTTTGTCTTTATTTGATAAAATCTACAGCCTTCTTCCAATTGCCTCTATCAAATAAATGACAGGTATCTGGGTTGTTGTATTAACATGATTACCATGTTCATGGTCCGTAACATAATAGGTCAAATTATAATCAGAAAGATTTGATAAGGTTGATGTTCCCTTATTTGTAATACTGATTATTTTACATTTGTTCTTTTTAAAATCATTTGCCATTTGAACTATCTGTTCTGTTTCTCCTGAAACGGAAAGTGCAATTACAACCGCATTCTTTATGCCTTCCATAATAGGAAAATATGGATCCTCTATGTACTGACTGAATTTTCTCAAATTTGAGAAGAATCTTGCACCGTATTTTCCAAGGATACCGGACGTACCAAGTCCAATAAAAATAACCTGGTCAGCCTGTCTTACAACCTGGGCAATTTCATCCAATTCCTTTTGATGTATGCCGGAACCTATTTTATAAAAATACTCCTGTATCTCCTTTACATCTTCGTTGTTCTTTTTGTTTTTCTTTGTCTCTTCTTCAAGATACATTTTGAATTTCACTTTAAATTCAGAATATCCATCAAAACCTGCTTTTCTGCAAAAACGCATAACAGTGGCTGTTGATACATGAACCTCATCAGCTAACTCTCTTACAGTCATGTATTTTACTACATTTTTGTTCTTCATAATGTAGTCATAAACCAGCATCTCCATATCATTAAACGACTTAAGAATTTCGTAATTAAACATATTGTACCTCTTTACAATCTAATTAATCGCACCAATTTTATATTATACCATAAACCGAATGTATATGGGATGTTTAACTACAACTTCTTCATATAAATACTAAATTTTAAAATTTGAATTTGAATATTATTTTTTAATTGGATACTTTTTTACGTTTATGCCAGAACTTTTCCTTCAGGGAAAACTGTTCTGAAAACTTTTCTTACTAATGTTCCTGCTACGATTAACTGTAACGGCAATGCCATTATAAAGTTAAATGGTATGTTATGTAACCATATAAATAATACATTTGACCACTGACCTGTAGTAACTGAAACCTCTACAGCTCCGTATAATGACATGATAATTACCATAGGTACGACCATTGAAACTGACACACAAATTGTTGTTTTTAATGGGCCATCACCTGGCTTTACAAGAAACTTAAAGGCAAAACCCTTTGCTAATCCTGAAACAACAAACCAGTCACAACACATTGCAAAAATATAAGCAATTGGAAATCCCAACCAGGCTTCCTTTATCGACGCTGCTGACAAGCCTCCCATATTAAGTGATACGTTATAAATACTCATAACAAACACCATTGTAAAACACATCATGACTGTAAAAATCAAACTTTCTCTCTTATTATGTGGCATTTTTTTCTCCTTAAACTCTGTAGCTTATTTCAGGAGCCGTTTCAGGCTTCGGGGGGGGATTTTCCACAGTTTAATTATTTGTAATTACCTGCCTTGATTTCACTACTTTTTAATTATTTTTTACCGCAAAAAGTTAGCATAATAATTTTTTGTTGTCAACTGACTTTTTTGAATTTTTTCCTATTATAGTGTAAAATATTAATGTACTTATATAATTCAGAAACTTCTATATAATAAACGATTATATTCAGTAAGTATTTTAAACAAACACGAATATGTTTTCTTGCTTTATGTTAAATATTTCTGATGATTTTTAAGTCACTACTAAAGAACAAGGAGTAACGATTTTGAAAAAATTATTATGCATTATTTTAACCCTTGTAACCATAACTCTTACAGGTTGTGGTTTCGGGGATAGCACTATTCGTTTTGGTGCTGCAGGACTTGGTGGCATGTACTATTCTTTCAGTACGGCTTTTACGGAGCTTGCAACAAAAGAAAACGACAAGCTAAAATTTGACGTTAAGACTACTGCCGGTTCAGCAGCTAACTTACGTCTTTTGTCAAAAAACTATATTGATGTAGGTATTTCACAGATGGATTTAATTGATGATGCCTACTATGGAACACCAGAATTTAACGGCAAGAAATACAACGGCTATTCAGCAATTGCCGGTCTGTACAAAGAAGCCTGCCAGATTGTAGTCCTTGATAAGTCTTCAATTAAAACCCTTGATGATTTACAAGACAAAACAGTAAGTATCGGTGCTTCTGAGTCAGGTACGGAATTAAATGCCACACAAATTCTTAAAGCCAGCGGTTTGTGGGATAATAATTTAGTAAAAACAAAAAATCTTGATTACACAGATGCGGCAAAACAATTAGAAGATGGTGAGATAGATGCTTTCTTCTGTACTTCAGGTGTGCAGACAACTGTTGTTGAGGAGCTTGCAAAACATGCCAGTATCCGCTTTATTGATATTGACAGCAAGTGTACCAAGAAGCTAAAAGCATCTTACAAATTTTATGATTCATTTACTATTCCAGCCAATACATATACAGGCCAAACCAAAGATGTTTCAACACTTTGTGTTAAGTCAGTATTGTTAGCCAGAGATGACATGTCAGAAGACACTGTAAAAGAATTAACAGCCCTTCTTTTTAAGCACGCAAAAGATTTCCAGTATTCACTACAGGCTGATTTGGATTTCAACGAAAGCGATGCTACAAAGGGTATAACAATTCCTTTCCATCCGGGAGCCTGTGCTTACTATAAGGAAAAAGGAATTACAGTTTCTTCAGAAGACAAGAATTAAAAAGAAAGGAAAAGTATATTGATAAATAACTTTCATAATGAATGTTATTACAGTATATTGGAATAAAATGAATATACAGTTAGATATGTATCAGACACTTGCCATAGCAGTTGTAGTGTTGATACTTGGACAATTTTTAAAAAGCAAAATTGATTTTCTTGAAAAATTTTGTATTCCTGCACCGGTTGTAGGTGGTTTACTTTTTGCAATATTCACCTGCATCTGTTATGCAACAGGTTTAGCAGAATTTTCATTTGACGATACTTTAAGAGAAGTTTGCATGGTATTTTTCTTTACATCTGTAGGTTTTCAGGCAAACTTAAAAGTTTTAAAAAGTGGCGGAAAGTCTTTAATAATTTTCCTGGCACTTGTTGTTTTACTTATTATTTTTCAGAACGGTTTGGCCGTTGGGGTATCAAAATTATTAGGACTTGATCCATTAATTGGTTTGTGTACAGGTTCTATACCAATGGTTGGTGGGCATGGTACTGCCGGTGCCTTTGGACCGGTTCTTGAAGATTTCAACATTTCAGGTGCCACAACAATTTGTACAGCTGCTGCCACATTCGGTCTTATTGCCGGAAGTTTGGTTGGTGGTCCAATTGGTAGAAAACTTATTGAAAAGAAAAACCTTATGAATACAGTTACAACAGAAGATGACAGCCTGTTAGTTGAAGACGAAATCAAGCATGAGAGACATACAAACATGTATGCCGCAGCAGTTTTCCAAACTATTTTAGCTGTTGGTCTTGGAACTATTTTCTCTTGGTTACTCACAAAAACAGGTATGACATTCCCAATTTATATTGGTGCAATGCTTGCTGCCGCTCTTATTAGAAACTTAAGCGAATACTCAGGAAAATTCACAATTCACATGGGTGAAATTAATGACCTTGGTGGTATTTGTCTTTCATTATTTTTAGGTATAGCAATGATTACTTTGAAGTTATGGCAATTAGCTGACCTTGCGCTACCTTTAATTATTCTTTTAGGTGCACAGCTTGTACTTATTTTCTTTTTCACATACTTTGTTGTTTTCAATGTTATGGGAAGAGATTACGATGCAGCAGTTTTATCTGCCGGTACATGTGGGTTCGGTATGGGTGCCACACCTAATGCCATGGCAAACATGCAGGCTATTTGCGACAGATATGCTCCATCAATTAAGGCATACCTTTTAATTCCTTTAATAGGAAGTTTATTTGCAGACTTTATTAACAGTTTAGTTATTACATTCTTTATTAATTTTGTTTAATTTTATCGGAGGAAAAAGTCATGAAAAAAGATAACGACAACAAAGGAAAGATTAACCTGTCATTTGATAATTTAGCAATTCCTGAAGTTCACTTACACAGAACTCACAAGGGCAATGCAAATGCAGATACAAATAACGAAAACACTGTAAAAAAATCAGTGGATTCACAATCAGTTGAAGGTAATGAGTCAACAGATTCAAAAAAGAAAAAACCATCAATTAGTTTTGATTCAGTTGCAATTCCTGAAATTCATATAAAAAATAAATAACGATAAATCTTATTTCGTAAAACTGTTGATTTAATAGTAGTATTTTGCTATTATGTCATAGGATTATATAAGTTCATAATACGGTTGAACGTTTCTACTAACTGCCTCAAATAGTTTGCTATAATCTCTTTATTAGTGTAACTATTTGTAGCAGTTTTTTTGTGCCCTGTACTAAGGAGGGACCCGTTCTTTTAGAATGGGAGGATACCTTAGTGCTTGTACTAAGGAGGGACCCGTTCTTTTAGAATGGGAGGATACCTTAGTGCTTGTGCGCAAGTAGGTAATCAATTCTCTTCGAGAATTGGTTACATTATAAGGAGGATTTTTAATGAAGAAATATGATGTAATTATTATTGGTGCTGGTCCCGGCGGTATTTTTGCAACTTACGAGTTGTCAAAGAAAATGCCCAACCTATCCATAGCAGTTTTTGAAGCAGGTCACAAGCTCTCCGGAAGAAAATGCCCTATCGACGGAGACAAAATACCTAACTGTATTCAGTGTAAAAGCTGTTCAATTATGAGTGGTTTCGGTGGTGCCGGTGCTTTCTCTGATGGTAAGTATAATATTACCAACGATTTTGGTGGTACACTTTACGAGCACATTGGTAAAAAACACGCCATTGAATTAATGGAATATGTAGATGAAATTAATATGAAATATGGCGGTGAAGGTACTAAGTTATACTCAACTGCCGGCACAGGTTTCAAGAAAATCTGCATGCAGAATAAATTAAAACTTCTTGATGCATCAGTACGTCATCTTGGAACTGATATTAATTATATTGTTTTGGAAAATATTTATAAAGAACTTGAAGATAAAGCAGATTTCTATTTTGATACTCCTGTTACCTCTATAGAGCATTTAGATGATGGATATTTAGTTCATACAAAAGACGAAACTTTCCACAGTGAAAAATGTGTTGTTTCTGTAGGCCGTAGCGGAAGTAAATGGATGGAACATGTTTGTAATGAAATGGATATTCCAACTAAGTCAAATCGTGTAGATATCGGTGTTCGTGTGGAACTTCCTGCTGTTATTTTCTCTCATTTAACAGATGAATTATACGAAAGTAAAATTGTTTACCGTACACAGCAGTTTGAAGATAATGTTCGTACATTCTGTATGAATCCACATGGTATTGTTGTTAATGAAAACACTAATGGTATTGTAACTGTAAACGGTCACAGCTACGAGGGTGAAGAAATGCAAACAGAAAACACTAACTTTGCCTTACTTGTAGCAAAGCATTTCTCTGAGCCATTTAAGGACAGTAACGGATATGGCGAAAGCATTGCCCGCCTTTCAAACATGCTTGGTGGTGGAGTAATTGTTCAGCGTTTCGGTGATTTAGTTAGAGGACGTAGAAGTACCGAAAACAGAATTGAGGAAGGTCTTGTAACTCCTACTCTTGCTGCAACTCCAGGTGATCTTAGCTTGGTTTTACCAAAGCGTATTTTAGATGGTATTATTGAAATGATTTATGCCCTTGATAAAATTGCTCCCGGTACAGCAAATGACGATACTTTGTTATATGGTGTTGAAGTAAAATTCTACAATATGGAAGTAGACATCAACGACCATCTTGAAAGTAAATATGACGGCTTATACATTATTGGGGATGGCAGTGGTGTTACACATTCACTTTCACATGCCTCAGCAAGCGGTGTATTTGTTGCAAGAGATATTTGCGATAAAGTACAGGCTTAATAAACAAAAAGTACAACTATTTATGAGTTCAGCCATTCCTTGGCAAATCATGTTTCATAAATAGTTGTACTTTTATTTTTAATTATCTTTCAATTATTACAAATTTATTTTTTAACCATTTTCCGGCTCTGTCTGATTTTGATTTTCAACATTTGCGATTTGACTTACTTTTATCCCAAAATTTTCTTTAAGTCTTCTTCCGGTGTGCTAATTGGTGATATATTGTAATTGTCTACAAGTATTTTCAACACGTTAGGAGAAATAAATGCCGGCAATGTTGGTCCCAGAAAAATATCTTTTATACCCAAATGAAGCAATGTTAGTAAGATACAAACTGCCTTTTGCTCATACCATGACAATACCATTGACAATGGCAATTCATTAACATCACATTCAAAAGCTTCTGCTAATGCTATTGCTACCTTAATTGCAGAATAGGCATCATTACACTGACCCATATCCATTATTCTTGGTAGCCCATCTATGTCACCTAAATCTAAATCGTTAAATCTGTATTTTCCACAAGCTAATGTCAAAATAATTGAATCCTTAGGTGTTTGTTTTACAAAATCTGTATAATAATTTCTACCAACTTTTGCACCATCACAACCACCTACCAAGAAAAAGTGACTGATTTTACCCTGCTTAACACCGTCAATTACCTTGTCAGCAACTGATAAAACAGTGTTGTGAGCAAATCCTGTTGTTACGAATTCACCGCCATTTATACCTGTCATTTTGTGGTCTTCACTATAGCCACCTAGTTCCAGAGCCTTCTCAATTACAGGTGTAAAATCTTTATCTTCACCAACGTGTACCATTTCTGGATATGACACAACCTCTGTTGTAAACACTCTGTCCCTGTAGCTTTCCTTAACAGGCATAAGGCAGTTGGTTGTAAATAAAATTGGTCCCGGTACATTATCAAACTCTTTCTGCTGGTTCTGCCATGCTGTACCAAAGTTTCCTTTTAAGTGGCTGTACTTTTTAAGTTCAGGATAACCATGTGCCGGTAACATTTCGCCATGAGTATAAATATTGATTCCCTTGCCTTCGGTCTGCTTAAGCAATAATTCTAAGTCTTTTAAATCGTGACCTGATATTATTATAAATGGACCGGCTTCAATTGTTAGTGGTACCTTTGTAGGAACCGGAGAACCATATGCACTTGTATTTGCCTTGTCCAAAAGTTCCATACATTTTAAATTAACTTCTCCAACTTTCAATACTGTTTCTAACAACTTGTCCCCTTCTAAGTCATAGCTTATTACTGATAAAGCTCTGTAGAAAAAGTCGTTTACTTCCTTATCTTCCATCCCAAACATTAATGCATGATATGCGTATGCTGCCATACCTCTAATTCCAAACAATATAAGGGATTTTAATGAGCGAATGTCTTCATCTGCATTCCATAATTCTTCCATATTGTAATCATCTGTATTTCCACATCTGGCTACACAGGCAACACAGCCTGGTACAATTCTGTCTTTTTCCTGATGAACTTTTTCAATCATTTCCTCTAAAGTATTGTCATTAAAGTTTACGTTTGTAACTGTTGTAAATAAACCTTCGATAATAATTCTGTCTGTATTTTCTGTTTTCTGATTATTGCCGCATGCCTTTGCCAAGCCAATCAAAGCACCTGTCAATTGGTCCTGCAAGTTGGCTGTGTTGGCTGTTTTACCGCAAACACCAATACTCTTTGTACAACCACTACAACCTGCTGTCTGCTCACACTGAAAGCAAAACATGCTATTTAAGTTTTCTAAATTTGTTTTTGTATTACTCATTTTTCTCATTCTCCTGTTTTTAATTATATTTTTATTATTTTCTTTTTTTGTTATTATTTCTTTAGTTAAACAAATTGTGTATTCAACTTATTACACAATTTGAAATTTATCTGTTTTTATTTCTTATACGCAATTTAAGATTTTCCTGTTTTTATTACTAACATATGATTTTTAATTTTCTTATTTTTATTATGTGCATACAATTTTATACGCAGCTGATTTAAGTTTTCATTAAGAAATTTTAATCAAGTATTTCTCCATTAATTGATACTGTTACAACTCTCCATGGAATGAATTTCCCACTGTTTTGAAGAGCATTTTTTGCAGCCATTTCCAAGCCACCACAACATGGAACCTCCATTCTAATAATGGTTACTTCCTGAATATTATTTTGTTTAATTATCTCTGTAAGCTTTTCGCTATAATCCACCTCATCAAGTTTCGGACAGCCAATGAGAGTTATTTTTCCTTTCATAAACTCTTCATGAATGTTAGCGTAAGCATAGGCTGTACAATCCGCTGCGATTAAAAGTTTTGCGCCGTCAAAATATGGGGCATTAATAGGAACCAGCTTAATCTGACATGGCCACTGTCCTAGTCTTGACTGTTGCTTTCCGTAAGAAGTGACAATTTCTTCGTTATTTTCATTATTGTTCAATTCTCTCATTCTGCTTCCGGGACAGCCACTGTGTTTCTCAGATTGAACTTTTTCTGTATTACTATGATTCAAAACTTTCATTCTACTACCAGGGCAACCACTTTGGTTTTCAGACTGTTCTGTTTTTTTCTTCTTCATATTTTCCATAACTGCCTCATGGTCATAAGCCTTTGCCTCGCGCTCTACAAATGTTATGGCACCTGTTGGACATGATGGTAGGCAATCCCCCAATCCGTCACAGTAATCATCTCTAAGCAGTTTTGCCTTTCCATTAACCATGCCAATTGCACCTTCGTGACAGGCTGTAGCACAGGCTCCGCATCCATTACATTTTTCCTCATCAATGTGTATAATCTTTCTAATCATTACAACCTCCTAATATAATTTGTAATTTTTAATCCTTATTTTGCAATTAAACTTTTCTCACAAGCTCCTACGCAAATTTGAATTTCCATAAGCAATTTGTTTTGCGTTCTTTTTATTTTTGTTTTAATGTATTTGTTGCTTTACAATGGTTATTATATTAGAATGAAATTATTATTTACGTTGTTATAACCACGTTTTTTAAACTTTTTTTAAAAGGATTTATTATATGAAATTATCTAATTTAAAATTTTTAAACGATATATCAAAATTAAAATTTTTCAAAAATGTCACTATTGACGAGTTGCAGGAATTAAACAATCTTGGGGCTTTTTCTGAAAAGTTTTTTCCTAAAGGCAATATTATTTTTCACACCGGCGATGTTGTTTCAAGAATGGGAATTGTAGTAAAAGGACAGGTTTTTATTGAAAGTAATGATTTGTGGGGCAATCGTAGTATTCTTAGTGTTGTTGAAAAAGGACAGGCTTTTGCAGAATCATACGGATACACAAAATCTCCTATGTTAGTAGATGCCGTAGCTGCCGAAAATTCTACTGTTGTATTTTTTAATTTGAACGTATTGCTGGAAGAAATTTATCAGTCTTACTCATGGCAGTTTAAAATCCAAAAAAATCTTCTGTTAATTGCTACAAACAAAAATATTATTTTATCAAATAGAAGTTTTTGTACTGCACCTAAAACCATACGGGAAAGACTTTCAATCTACTTTTCCCAACAGGTTATGATTAACAAAAGTAATGAATTTTCAATTCCATTTAACAGGCAACAGCTTGCTGATTTTCTTAATTTGGATAGAAGTGCCTTGTCTAAGGAGCTTTGTAAGATGAGAGATGAAGGTATGATTGAATTTCATAAAAATCAATTTAAACTAAAGGAATAAGACTGCCACTAATTGGCAGCCCTTATTCTTTTAATTTTCATTATGTTATGTATTATCTTATCGCAAAAAATATAGCTACAGTTTTTTCATACTGTAACTATAGCTATATTTCTTATACTATTCTATTCTTCAATTACTGCTGTGGCAATTGCATTTGGTTCCACTTCCATTTCTGCGCAATAACCATTTAATCTCAAGTATGCAGGAATTTTTTCTTCTGTTCTGTTAAGCATTACTACTGCAATCTTATTATCTTTCTTAAACGCAGTAACATCTAACCTGTCTGTATATTTTGTAAATCCAATTCTTACTGCACCTTTTTCAATAAAATGGCTAAAATGCCACAAGTGACCACATATATTACTTTCAATTAACTTCTTATTTTTTGTGTCATATAAATATGGTGCGTCACAGAAATTCCCTACGTGATTTGGTCCACCTATTTCATCTAACACAATGTTCCAGTCTAAAAATGTGTTCATGCCATTATTGAAGTTTCCTATAATATCATGAGCATACTTTTGCGCATTTTTCAAATAATCTGTTGCTGCAAATTTGCTGTATTCAATACAAGCCTCGGATAAAAGTAACTTCTTATTTGGAAACTTTTCTTTAATCATCTGCAAAGCTTCAAAATGATCACCGCTGTACCAATGGAACGCGATTCCAGCAACCATATGGTCTGTTTCTTCATCAATAATTGTATTAGCCCATTCAAAAGCTCGCTCTTTATTATGATCCCAAATATAGATTTCAATATCATCTAACTTATGTTCCACTAATGCCGGCCACATATATTTTTTCAAAAATTCTTTCTGCTCCTGCGCTGTATATATACATGAGTCCCAGGTTTGGACAGCCTTAGGTTCATTTTGCATTGTAAGCTTTGTTACTTTATAGCCTCTGCTTCTGTACTCTTCAATGTATCTGCAAATATAATCTGCCCAACGTTTTGTATATTCCTTTTTTAGCTTGCCACCATAATTTCTGTCTCCATTTGTTTTCATATAAACCGGTGGGCTCCATGGTGATAACATAATTTCAATCTTTTCTTCATACTTCTCTTCCACATCATCTAACAGCGGTATAATATATTTTTCTACCCTCTCAAAGGAGAACTTATTAAAGTTCTCATCTGCTTCATCTGAATCAGCCTCGTAATGCTCCAAAGAGAAATCACAACTGTCAATTGGAATTCGAACTAAATCATATTTCATGTTATCTTTTCCAAAATAGTTTAATATCATTTCTTTCTTCTGTTCATCATCCATTAATGAATAAACATATCCTGCTGAATCTGTTAAAGCTCCACCGAATCCTTCTACCTGTTGGTACTCAACTTCAGGATATAAGTTAATTAATTCATTTTCCCTTTCATCATCTTTAATAAAAGTAATATTTTCATTTACTGTTTTCTTTACATTATCCTTATATGTAGTTGTTATTAAATTTAATTTCATAATTATCTCCGTTCCGTTATCTTAATTTCTATACAAGCCCCTCTCTTTTGCCAATTCTATACTGCTTTGGGGAAACACCTTTTATTTTCTTAAAGACTTTTGAGAAATATTTTTCATCATTAAATCCAACTTTGTATGCAATCTCATATGTTTTCAAATAATCCTGTTCCAAATAGCAACATGCCCTGTCCACACGAACAGTATTGATATAATCCACGAAACCACAATGTACGTTCTGATTAAATAAAGATGACAAATATCCTCCTGATATTCCAAGCTGTTCTGCCACTTCTGCAAGCGATAAATTTTCAGCATAGTTTTCAGCAATATATTCAAAAGCCTGATTTACTAAATGATTTGTCTGCTTCCCTTCTCCGGTTATCTTAATTTTTTCTTCTTTTCCAATATACTTATCTGCCAATCTGTTAAGACACTCTAAGATGTCTGTTGCTCTTGTAGGTTTAAGCAAATATTCTTTTGCTCCATACTTTAATGCCTGCTGTGCATACTTAAATTCATCATATCCACTTAGTATTATAATTACTGGATTAAGTCCTGCCTTTATAGCTTCTTTCATTACTTCAATTCCGTTTTTTAATGGCATCTGCACATCTAACAAAATCATATCCGGCTGAAACTTTAATACAGCGTCTATAGCTTCCTGTCCGTTTTCTGCCTCATATATTTTGTCAAACCTGTCTGTGTGCAACTGTAAGTATTTTACAACTCCTCGTCTTATTGTATCTTCATCATCAGCTACTAATAATTTTACTGACACTATACTTCCTCCCCTTCATAAGGCAATATCAAAATTACCGTTGTTCCAACTCCGATTTTACTATTAATTTCTAATTTAAAATTATCTCCATATTTTAATTCAAGTCTCTCTTTTATGTTTTTAATAGCATATCGACCAATTCTTTGCTTTGCATATTTGTCTGTTTCCTGTTTCCAGATTTCCTGTATCTGGTCCTTGCTCATTCCAATTCCCGTATCTTCTATTTCAAAATGTAAGAATTCTCCTTCTCTTTTTCCTGAAAGATTTAATTCACATGGTTTACTTACATTTTCAAAACCATGTACAATTGCATTTTCAACAAAAGGCTGAATAATAAGCTTTGGAATTTTTGCTTTATTAATGTTTTCATCAACACTAATGTTATAATTTAGTCGCTTTGAAAATCTCATTTTTTGAATTTGCAAATATCTGGCTACCAGTTCTATTTCCTGACCTACAGTTATTACACCTTGTCCTTTGCTTAAAACCAATTTGAACAACTGGGACAATGCGTAAACGCTTTCTGCTATATCATCATCTCCGGCTTCCGTTGCCTGCCAATACAATGAATCCAATGTGTTATACAAAAAATGGGGGTTGATTTGAGATTGTAGTGCTGCTAACTCACTTTCTTTTTCTTTCAGAGTTATTACATAGTTTTCGTTAATTAATTTTTCTATATCTCCAACCATTTTGTTAAAACACCTTGCCACTTCACCGATTTCATCACTTGTAGATACTCCCACCTGCTGATTAAAATCACCTTTGGCAAATTTTCTAATGGCTTCACTCACCTGTCTTAAAGGCTTTGTGAAAATATTAGAAATAATCACCAACAATGGCAATAGACCTGCAAGCATTCCAACTAAAAGTAAAATAGGCATGTATGCTATGTCATAAGCCTGCATCTGCATGCTATACTTTGGAACTACCTTACAGATAATACTTGAGTTTAATCCCATTTGACTACATATTATTTCATAATTCCTGTATGAAAAATGTTCTTCTCTAGTATTGTATTTCTGATTAACAAATTTCTTGCTTAATAGATATTTGTGTACATCTTTATTGATTTTTCCGGCACCGGCTATTTCACCACCGTTTTTGTCAATGACCACAATACCTGTTTCATCACCATCAACTATGCTTTCGCATAGTCTGGTGAAAGGCTCCTTATTAGTACCAATAACAAGGTAACCTAAATTTTTATTATGAGCAAGATCCACTATTTTTCTATACAATACGATCTTATCTGAACGATTGGTTGAAAAAGTATCTCCGTAACCTTTGCTGACACTTTTCCACATCATACCGTTTTCACATTTTGTAAAAACATCTTTATATGTTTTTGTACTTTGTACTGTCTTTTTGTTAGCAATATATGAACTTCCATCCATACATCTTAAATATGATCTTATCCCATTTTCAGGATAGATAGCTACTGTACGAATGTTTCCTTTTATAGCCATCATGTCCTGAATTATCTGCATCGGTGCCTCTTCAAGCCACAACTTTGCATTTTGATTTTTGCTACTACAATCAGTAGTCTTTAGGAGTGCATTAATATCGCCATTAATGCATATATACGTTGAGAAATCTTTTATTTCCGTTTGTAACACATTAATACTTTCCGATAGTGTATTAATGCCTGATATGTCTTTTTCTAATACTTTGTTAATTTGATTATTGTAATTGTAAATTACAAGTACAATACATACTGCTACTAAAACAGGGGTTATAATTAAATACCCATAAAAAATCAACTTTTTCTTTACACTTAGTTTGCTGACCCACTGCTTTAATCTTTTCATATTGTTTCTTCCCTCGCTATATCATCTAAAATTTTAGACTTTAGATAGCTTAACGTTCATCGGAACATTATTATAATATCTTTAACCCTTAACGGCTCCCATAGCTACACCCTTTGTGATATGCTTATTTAAGATAATATAGACAATTACTGCCGGCGCTGCTGTTAATGCCATAACCGCAAACTGTACAGCATAGTTAGAAGAATACTGCCCTGTAAATTCTAACACCGAGAATGGAAGTGTTTTCCATTTTGGTGAACTTAAATATGTACTAGCCATCATGAATTCATTCCAGTTGTTAAGGAATGCCATAATCGCAACTGTTGCAATTGATGGTTTTAACATAGGTGTTATTATTCTAAAAATAATTCTGTAAATACCACAACCGTCCATAATAGCGGCTTCTTCTAATTCTAATGGTATCTGGTCAATAAAACTTGTCATTAAGAATAATCCCTGTGGCAATGAGAATGCTACATAAGGAATAAGCAATGCCCAAATAGTATCGGTTAATCCCAACTGACTATATATCTTATAGTTTGGAAGCAGTGTTGCGTGAATAGGAATCATCATTCCCATTAATAATAATGTTTTAGTAAAACCGCTAAGTCTCCAGCGCATTCTTCTACAGGCGAATGCTGTCATTATGGATACTAAAACTACTATTACTACCGCAAGCACATTTATAAGTATACTATTTTTGAAATATAATAGGAAGTGTCCATCTACAAAAGCTTTTACATAATTTCCCCATTGTATTTTTTTCGGTATGATTAAAAGTCCACTTGTAAACATTTCATTGCTGCTCGCCAATGAAAAATCTATAAGCCAGATAAGAGGGAATATCTGTATAATTGCTATTATAATCAGCACAATCCACAAAATAGGTTTTGTGATTTTTTTCTGTTTCTTTCCTGCTGTCTTCATACTATACCTCCCTTACCTTTCTTATTCTCTGTCTTTGTTGTCTTTTTAACTTTGCAACATCTTTGTCTTCAAATACTTTATTCAAAAGCACTGTAACTATTAAACAGATAATAATGAATACAACACCAATGGCATTACCATATCCGTATTTGAAAGCTTTAAACGCCTGCTGGTATAAATAGTTTGCAGCAAACTGTGTGCTGTTTCCAGGTCCACCGTTTGTCAACAAATATACTGTTTCCATCTGTTTTAAAGCTGAAATAACCGCCATTGTTACGTTTACCTGAATAACCGGCTTCATTAATGGAAGTGTTATTCTTAAAAATGTCTGTGTTTGTGAAGCTCCATCAATAGCGGCTGCTTCATATAAAGTAGGATCAATGTTTTTAATTCCTGTGTAGTAAATTAACATTCCCCAACCAAATCCATGCCAGATTAATACTATAAGCACTGACCAAATAGCTGTGTCCGTGCCGAACCAGTTTATGTCACCTTTTCCGCCAAATGCTTTAATTATGTTGTTCAATAACCCAAAGTCAGGATTGTAAATAAATTTCCAAAGGTAAGCAATTACCGCAACAGAAATTACATTTGGAATGAAGTAAACGCATCTAAAGAAATTTTCCCCTTTTCCTCCAAGTTTATCTAATACTGCTGCTACAATCATGGCAAGTGGATGCTGTATGCAGATAAAACCAATTGCTAATAACAAAGAGTTTCTAAGTGATATTGCAAATGCCTTATCGTGCAATAATTCTTTATAATTTGCCAAGCCGATAAAATCTGCTGTTCCCATTCCTGAATAGTCTGTAAAACCATAGTACACACTTAAACATATAGGTGCTAATATTGCAAAAACAAATAATAACAGCCCTGGCAATACTAAGCTTAAAATTACAAGTTTATTACCATATAATTTCTTCACCTCATTCTCCTTCCCCTATCTTTTTAGATAGATATGACCGTCAGGGATAATTCTCTGGCGGTCATATGTAGATTTTCAATAATTATTTATGTTTCTTTTTTATTTACATGAATCGCCAATTATCTTTAAGAAGTCATCAACACTCTTGCTTCCATTTGAAACGCTCTGAATTTCGCTTTCAATACTTGTCTTAAATGTTGAAGGACCGCAATCGTTAATAGGTGTTCCTGATAAGCTTGTTGCATTGTTTACTGCATCAACAAACTGCATCTGTAATTTTGTTTCTTTTCCTGTCATGTATGCTGACTGATCCTGAGCTGACATTCCAACTCCGTTTTCCCAACCATACTTTGAAAGTTTATCTGGCTGATACATATAATTTAAGAATTTAATAGCTTCTTCTTTGTGTTCTGATTTTGAAGATACTGCGTATCCACCACCATTCCAAGCTGCAATGTCTGTAGCTTTTCCTTTGCCACCGTCAATTATTGGCATTGTAAATACTCTGATGTTTTCTCTAATTTCCTTAGGAATGTCTTCATTTAATGCCATTGAAGCTTCCCAACTACCCATGTAGAACATAGCTGCCTGTCCGTTTGTGAAAAGGTTTTGCGCTGTTCCGTAATCCTGTGAGTCATATCCCTTCTGGAACATCTTAGCATCTGCTGTCTGCTTTAAAATTTCTGTAGCCTTCTTAATATTTGCATCTGAGAAGTCACCCTTCTTAATTGCATCTGAAACAGTACTTGAATAATCAGAACCTGTTAATTTGTAAAGAATGTCTGAAAGGTAAACAGCCATTGGCCATCCATCTCCACCATCCATTGCAAGAGGAATAATTCCCTTATCATTAATCTTCTTAGCAAGTTCTAACAATTCATCATATGTCTTTGGAACTGTCCATCCATTTTCCTTAAACATTTTTTCATTATAATAGAAACCTGCAACGTCTGTGTTTCTTGGAAGACCATATAATTTTCCATCTTTCTTAAAGCCATCTAATGAACCTGAAATGAATCCGTAATCTTTGTAGTCATCTTCATTTAACTCAGCTAAAACTCCTGCATCAAGAACTTCATCTAAGAATGAAGGCTGTCCCCAAATACTAACAACATCCGGCATACCTTCCATTGAATAAGCCTTGAACTTTGTTTTGTAAGCTTCCTCATCTAAAGCTTCAACCTTAATAGTTACGTTTTTGTTTTCCTTCATATACTCATCAATAATCTGCTGTTCAACAAGACCCTGACCATTCTTTCTGTCTGGAAGATTTGTGAACACCTTGAGAGTAACCTTGTCGTCTCCCTTCTTTGCACTACTGTTTGTGTCTGCACTCTTTCCACATCCAACAGCCATAGTAACAACCATAGTCAACGCAAGCACAGTTGATAAAAATTTTTTTCTCATACTAATTCTCCTCCTCTTTCTTTAAAAATTTTTCATCCCTTTGTGTGATAACCAAATAGTATCATTTAAAATAGTTTTTAAACAGATGTAAATCTTACAAAAAGGTGTAAAATCTTCGACTATTAAAATTTACACCTTTTTAAATCTTTTTATGAACCTTATAAGCAATCTTATGAAGTTAAAACCCTTTAACATTATTTTATAAACTATTATGGTTACACTTTTTAAGTATATGAGACATGTAATTTATATATTCTTATTTTTTAACCAATTCCAGAAGGGAATTGATTACCTTCTTAATGCATCCACAATCAGATTTATGTCGTTTTTTTTACATTTGTCAGTTTATTCTTGACCATATAAGCATATAGCGATATGGTTAATACAGTTTAATTTTTTAAGCTTATACAAATATTGAGTTATTGAAAAAGGAGGAAAGCTATGAAATTCAAAACTATTTTATCAAGTTTGATTTTAGCAATAGCAGTAATAATTGCTCAGAAATTAAACTATATGGTAGAGGCCAAGGTAAGCACTACATATAATGCTACATATCAATTTGTATGGTGTTCAATTATTATGCTGGTTTTAGGCATTGTAGTCGGATTAAATGTAATATGGATTTTAGAGGCATCTAGTTATATTGATACTATTGTAGCCATAGTGCTTCAGATTGTAGCTGCGGTTGTTGGCTTCGAAGTATTTCAAACTATAACATTTTTGCCATTTATGATAATAGGCGTTTATGTTTGCATACTAACATTACAGCTAATAAAAAAATCTAAATAAAAAATGACAATAAAAATACGATGCAACAAATTTATTGCATCGTATTTTTTCTTAAATTATATAATTTTTAACTTATTTTAATTTCCAAATATCTTCATTGTACTGTTCAATAGTCCTATCTGATGAGAAGAATCCTGCATTTGCAATATTTACAAGCATTTTCTTAGCCCATTCCATTCTATTGTTGTATTCTGCATAAGCTTTTTCTTTTGTTTCAACATACTGGTCAAAATCAGGAAATGTCATAAACCAGTCTTTGTTTAATAGTTCATTTTTTAATCTTTCAAGATTTTCTCTATTACCAACCTTTAACATTTCATCGCTTGTAATAAAATCAACAGCTTCTTTTATTTTTTCGTTGCTTTTGTAATAATTTCTTGAAACATAATCAGACTTAGCATAATGTTCGATTACTTCATCGCTTGATTCACCAAAAATGTAAATGTTGTCATCTCCTACAAATTGGTGAATTTCTACATTTGCGCCATCTTCAGTTCCTAAAGTTACTGCTCCATTAAGCATAAACTTCATGTTTCCTGTACCGCTTGCTTCTTTTGATGCTAATGAAATCTGTTCTGAAATATCACAGGCAGGAATAAGTTTTTCTGCTAATGTTACATTATAATTTTCAACCATTACTACATTTAAGTAAGGGCTAACTTTCGGATCATTGTTTACGATTTTCTGTAAACATAAAATCAAATGAATAATATCCTTAGCAATAATGTAAGCAGGGGCAGCCTTTGCGCCAAAAATTACTGTAATTGGAGTTTCAGGTTTGTTACCTTTCTTTATTTCTAAATATTTGTGAATAACATATAAAGCATTCATCTGCTGACGTTTATATTCATGTAAACGTTTAATTTGAATATCAAAAATTGAATTTTCATTTAAATTAATTCCCTGTGTGTCAGCTAAATATTTTTTCAACTTATTCTTATTATCAGCCTTAATTTCAAGCAATTTGTTTAAAGCATCCTGATTATCCATAAGGCTTTCAAGTTTCTTAAGCTCCATTGCATCCTTCTTAAATCCATCACCTATCCATGCCTGAATCTGGTCTGATAATTCACTGTTACAATGAAGAAGCCATCTTCTAAATGTAATTCCGTTTGTTTTGTTATTAAACTTCTCAGGATAAATTTTGTAGAAGTTATTAAGTTCTGAATTCTTTAAAATTTCAGTGTGAAGTGCTGCCACACCATTTACACTAAATCCATAATGAATATCGATGTGAGCCATGTGTACAGTATCATTTTTATCTATAATAACAACACTTTCATCATCAAACTGTCTTCTTACTTTATCATCTAAAATTTCAATAATTGGTACTAACTGCGGAACAACTTCCTGTAAATAACTAATTGGCCACTTTTCCAAAGCTTCTGACAAAATAGTATGGTTTGTGTATGCACATGTTTTCTTTACCACATTAATTGCATCATCTATTGACATACCTTCCTGAACTAACAAACGAATTAATTCAGGAATTACCATTGTTGGATGAGTATCATTTATTTGGATTACTGCATAATCATAAAGGTCATATAAATTGCTTCCTTTTGCCTTGCACTCATCAATTATAAGTCTTGCTCCATTACTTACCATAAAATACTGCTGGTAAATTCTTAATTTTCTTCCTGCCTCGTCGCTGTCATCAGGATATAAAAATAATGTAAGGTTCTTAGCTATGTCATTTTTATCAAAGTCAATTCCATCACCTACAATATTTTCATCTACTGTATCAATGTCAAATAATTCTAACTTGTTAGTTCTATTCTCATAACCTGTAACTGAGATTTCGTACATTCTTGATGTAACTGTAAAATCCTTAAACTGAACTGGATATGTTACGTCTGTCTTCTTGAGCCATGTATTTTCACCAATCCAAGGATTAGGTGTTTCTTTCTGCATATTGTTTTCAAAAACCTGTTTAAACAATCCTAAATGATAATTAATTCCAATACCTGAGCCTGGAAGGCCTAATGTTGCAATTGAATCTAAGAAGCAGGCTGCAAGTCTTCCAAGACCACCATTACCAAGTGATGGCTCAACTTCTATTTCTTCAATTTCTGAAATATTCTTTCCTGCCTGTGTTAACATTTCTTTTACTTCATTGTAAATGCCAAGATTAATCATGTTGTTTGAAAGCAATTTTCCAATAAGAAATTCTGCTGAAATATAGTAAACTTTTTTCTTTCCTTCGTTGCTTTCTTTTTCATCTGCTAACTGCTGTGTAATGTTTAAAAGTCCATTATAAATTTCGCTGTTACTACTTTGTGAAATTTCTTTTCCTAACTGCTGCTGTAATCTTTCTTTAATATTCATATATAAAACCCTTTCCTTAAAAAGCCTTTTAATTAAAATGCATTATAAGATGTGTTTATGCACTACCATAAAAGGTGTCAATAGTTACGTTATTGTTTTACCTGCTGGCTTTACTGTACCAGTCTTTTGTTATTAGTAATATATCATCATTTTTTAGTGTATTCTTGCAATATTATCTCATTTTATTGTACAATACTATCATCAATATATTATTTCCATAAATACTGGTTTCAATTAGGAGTTTTTATGAATACAATAGAGTTTCAAACTTATAAAGAGCAAAAATCACATACCACAGATGAGTTTCCATACAACACTTACCTTTGTACAATTCCGCTTGATTTTCCATCTGTGCCAATTCACTGGCATGAAGAAATTGAGTTAATTGTTATCCAAAAAGGAAAGGGACTTGTCACTTTAGATTTTATTGAATATGAAGTTGAAGCCGGCAATACCATTATTGTACTCCCGGGGCACCTACACTCTATACGTGAAATTTCAGGAGAACGTATGGAATATGAGAATATTATTTTTAAGAAAGAACTTCTGTTTTCTGCAAAAGAAGATATTATAAATTCAAAATTTTTTGAGCCTTTATTTAGAGGTGAAATTAATATCCAAAATTTTATTACACCGAAACTTTCTTTCTATGATGATTTTTCTAACATTATAAAAAATATGGATTCATTAAGCGAAAAAAGAGATTTTGGTTTTCAGATTATGATAAAAAGCAATTTATTTAAACTTTTTTATATTCTTATTCAAAACATGAAAGCTGCCCAATCTAAAGATAATAAGAAATCTGAAGAGAAGGTTAAGGAAATTATTTCTTATATTCATGAACATTATTATGAAGATATTAAACTTAAAGAAGTTGCTGATTTTTGTAATTACAGCCCATCTCACTTTATGCGCTTTTTTAAGGAACATCTGCACACAAGCTTCACTAAATACTTAAATGACTATCGATTAATTCAGACAAAAAAACTTTTAAGCGAAAGCGATTTAAGCATTCTGGAAGTAGCCGGGAGATGTGGGTTTAATAATATTTCATATTTTAATAGGCTCTTTAAGCAAAAATATAACCTAACTCCTAGGGAGTTGCGGGGGTGAAATAAAATCAGTAACATTGATTGAAAAACTCATTGCAAAATCGAAGTTTTTTCCAATACATTAAATAATGTATTTTCGGTTTTTCTGATATTTTATGTGTTATAATCCTATTAAAACTGTTGAAAAAATCTTAATTGTTTGCATACCAAAATAGCGGCTAGCATTTTCTTCTGCAAAAGTTATTGCAACAACTTCTTAAAAATCACAATGATTTTGTTGCGTTAATTTTTTCAATTAAGGTTTTATATTTTTAATCTGACAGCATCAAGCTCAATTCGTATTGGAATGAATCTAACATATTATTATGAATGTTTATTGCTTCTGCTGTATCATAGTCAATAAGCTTGTCATTTTTAATTGCAACAATTCGGTTTTGTTTTCCCTGAGTTAAAATTTCAACAGCATAAGCACCCATTAATGAACCATACATTCTGTCCTTTGCTGTTGGATTGCCACCACGCTGTATGTAGCCTAACACAGATACTCTTGATTCTATGCCTGTTTTCTCGCAAATTATTTCTGCCAGTTTTGGTGCATCTGTAACGCCCTCTGCAACTACTACCAAGTAACTGTTTCTTCCCTCTGCGTGTCGCTGTTTTATTGCATCAGTAATTGTGTCATAATTACCATTCCATTTTTCAGGAAGTACGATAGCCTCTGCAGATGTTGCCATCCCTGCCCATAAAGCAATGTAACCTCTTTTTCTACCCATTACCTCAACAACACTACATCTTCCATGGGAAATTGAAGAATCTCTTATCTTATCAATTGCCTCTGTAGCAGTATTTGCAGCTGTATCAAAACCTAATGTGTATTCGCTACATGAAATATCTCTGTCGATTGTTCCAGGGATGCACACAACATTGACACCCTGTTCTTTAAAATCAATTGCGCCTCTAAGAGTTCCATCCCCTCCGATTGCAACTAACGCATCTACATTGTTTGCTCTAAGATTTTCTGCTGCCTGTTCTCTATATTTTGTTTCAAGAAATCTTTCACTTCTACTTGTTAAAAGAAAAGTTCCTCCCTGACTATTAATATTTCTCACATCATCTAATGTAAGGTCTTTTGTCTCCCAATCAATTAACCCTTCATATCCTCTGTAAATTCCCACAACTTCTATATTATGATGAAATGCACTAAACACAACCGCCCTAACAGCTGAGTTCATTCCCGGTGCGTCTCCACCACTTGTTAAAACTGCAATTTTTTTAATATCTTTCATATTTTTTCTCCTGTATCTTTTTGATTTTTAGGCTTGTTTTCATAAATCATTACATGTAATTATTTTCTCCGATAATTATTCTAACAACGAGTATTTTTTATGTCAATAAATTCAATTTACATGCCAAATTATTTGCAGTTAATATTTTGAATAGAAAAAGCGTAAATTCTTTATACCTTTCCAAAATCAAGCTATTTTAAAATTTTGAAAATGGTATAGAATTTACGCTTTCGCTTATTATTTTATTTAATTATAACTGTTGCCCTATGCAACTGCTTTTTCTGTATTCTTTTCGAATAATTTCTTAACACCCTGTACTGCAACGATTACACCAAGGATTAAAAGTAAAATTGCAAAGATTAACTGCAATGTGTTTCCAAGTGTTAATCCTGTTGAAAGGAATGCGCCACCTAATTTGTAAATTGTCATTCCAAGAGCTGTAAATGTTACTGCCATCATGAAGAACATAGGTACCCATAACATCCAACCCTGACGTTTTGTTTTCTTCAAGAATACTGCACATGCTACTAAAGCAAGAACTGATAATAACTGGTTTGCTGAACCAAATAATGGCCAAATTTCTGCATAACCAACTTTTGCAAGTAAGAATGAAAGTACCAATGTAATGATTGTTGCAAAATATTTGTTTGTTACTACCTTCTGGAATGGTGTCATATTTTCTTCTGTTACTCCTTCATCTAAGAAGAATTCCTGGAATGAAAGACGACCAACTCTTGCTACTGAATCAAGTGATGTTAAAGCAAATGCTGAAACTGCTAAGTTAATTAATGTAAATACTAAGCTATGTGGCAAACCAATAACTGATAAGAAGTTTGCGATTGCACCTGCGAAAATCTGTGGCTGTGTTGTTAAGCCCTGTGCTGCTGCTTCGCCTTTTGCAAATGAAGCAACTGCGATTAATGCGATTACTGCAAGCATACTTTCCATAAGCATTGCACCAAATGATACTGGTAACATGTTCTTTTCATTTTTAATCTGCTTTGAAGCTGTACCTGATGAAACAAGTGAATGGAAACCTGATACAGCACCACATGCGATTGTTACAAATAAAATTGGGAACATATACTGTCCATCTACATTAAAGCTTGTAAATGCCTGTAAGTTACATGATGGATTTGAAACAAATACACCGATAACAGCACCTACAATCATAAATATTAACAAATAACTGTTTAAGTAATCTCTAGGCTGTAATAATGCCCAAACAGGAACTACGCTGGCAACAAAAATGTAAGCAAAAATTAAAATGTGCCATGTTTCTCTTGTTAAGTAAATTGGGAAGTTTAAGCCAATTACAACTGCTGCTATTAACATAACAATTGCTATTGCTGTGTTAATCCATTTATGTAATTTTCCATATTTTAAAATCATACCTAATGCAACAGCTTCAAATATAAATAGAATTGATGTTGTTGCTACTGCACCGTTTGCTGCAACTTTCTTTACAGCTTCACCTGCTACTGTAGGTACTGTAAAGCCGTTAAATGTTCCGGCTACAACGTCTGCAAATGCTGCAACTACTAAAATACAGAATAACCAGCAGAATAATAAGAATAATTTCTTTCCTAATTTTCCAATATATTCTTCGATAATATAACCAATTGTACGACCTTTATTTTTTACTGATGCGTACATTGATGCAAAATCCTGAACAGCTCCAAAGAATACACCACCTATAAGTATCCATAATAAAACCGGTAACCATCCGAAAATTGCTGCCTGAATAGGACCGTTAATTGGGCCTGCACCTGCGATAGATGCAAACTGATGTCCAAATACTACGTTTGTATCAGCTGGCACATAGTCAACTCCATCTTCCATTTCATACGCTGGAGTTTTTGCGTTAGGATCAATTCCCCACTTTTTCTGAAGATAGCGACCGTAGAGAAGATATGCTCCTCCAAGAACTACGATTGCAATCACCATCATTAAGATTCCATTCATTTGTATTACCTCTCTTCTTCTTTATTATTTGGATTGCTACGTGCAATCTAATATTTTTTATTACTTGGATTGCTACGTACTTCGTACTCCCGCAATCCAAATAACATACTTACATTATTTTTTATTACCTTGGATTGCTACGTACTTCGTACTCCCGCAATCCTAGCAATTTGCTTGCTTATACTATATTTTTTTATTATTTGGATTGCTACGTACTTCGCACTCCCGCAATCCAAATAACATACTTACATTATTTTTATTACCTTGGATTGCTACGTGCTTCGCACTCTCGCAATCCTAGCAATTTGCTTGCTTATACTATATTTTTTTATTATTTGGATTGCTACGTACTTCGCACTCCCGCAATCCAACCCACACATTCGCATATCGCCCGACTTCGTCGTGCTTTTATGCTCATTTGTGGGGCGTGTTGTCAATAGGTAAATGCACCTTTGTGCAAGCACAGGTGCATTTACCTATTGCAACACTGTAATAAAAAAATAAAAACGCCTTTGTTGTCCTAGGACAACAAAGGCGGATAAATCATTTCCGTGGTACCACTTTGTTTGAGATAACTATTGCTAATTATCACCACTTAACACTGTCTAAATAAACAGTTTCTTCTGTAACGTGAAGAACACGTCCCTGCCTACTAACTAAAAGCTTTAGGAGAGATGCTCCAGGGTGATGTTACAATAAGGCTTTTCTTCCGATTCTCAGCTACCTCGGTTCTCTGTAATCAAGCTACTCTTTGCAATGTATCCCTTTCAACGCAACTTGTTATTTGTTTGTCTTTTTATATTTTATCACTTATTGTCGAATCTTGCAAGGTTAAATTTTGCACAGATTTTTTTGATATTTCTTAATATTTTTGTGACAATTTTTAAATAATGTCCCTTTATTTATCGTAGTAAATCCTTTTCCATTAAAAATTTCAGTTTCATTTTGCTTGTTTTATTTTCGAATTCAACTTCAATTGTATCCCCTGAAATCCTTTTAACTACACCTTCTCCCAAAGTTTTGTGCTCTATTTTTCCTGTATTTTTTATTTCTTCATACTTATCCCAGTATTCTGACTCTGTAATAATTTTACTTGATGTTTTATAACCTTTTTTTGAATTATTGTAGGCATAAGGTTTGGTTTTTCCTATATTATTCGTCCTTTTTCTTTCCGTTTTTGTAACTATTGGTGTGCTTTCGCCTTTACCAATTGGAGCTGTTGGCGCTTTTGTTCCTAACAATTCACAAATAAAAGTATTACTGCCTTTTTTTGAAAAAATACAAAGATTATTTTTCGCCCTTGTTACGGCAACATAAAATAAACGTCTTTCTTCCTCATATATTTTTATTTCTTCATCTGTTGCTTTTTTCCCTGGTATATATTCAGGAAAAACACCATCTATCGCATCCATTATGTACACATTATCAAATTCCAGACCTTTGCTGGAATGCATTGTGGAGAAAATCAGATTACAGCTAGCGTCATTTTCTTTATTTCTTACAAGTTGTTCCAGTTCTTTCAAACGAGCCACAAAATCAAATACGGACCTTTGATTCTGTGCTATTGTCTGCAATATTTCCAACTTACCATCTTTTATATGATTTTTTTCAAGGTAGTCTTTATAACCCATTGCATTTATAATTCTAAAAAGACCGCTGGCACCATTTTCGTTTGCGAGATTTTTCATATGCAACTTAATCTCTTTTACGCTTTTCACCGTTCCTTTAGGTGTCTGTGGACACTGAAGAACTGCATCTAGTAGGGAAATATTTTTTTCTTTGCTAATTACGCAAGCTTTTTCAGCAACGACTTTTCCCACGTAAGTATTTATTTTAAAATAAATCTGCATAAACATCTCTGTATTTGTCTGGTCTTTTGAAAAATTAATTATGTTTTCAATATCCATTACAACTTTGTTAGTAAAAAAAGTTAAATCTTTATTTTTGATTTTGTATGGTATGTTATTCTGCTCTAGCAAATCTATTACCGGCAAAATACTTTCATTATCCCTGTACAACACAGCTGTTTCATTTTCACAATCTGTTACTACTTTCTCTAAATATTTGTACTGCCCTTTTCTTGTTTTTATGTCGATTAATCTAATTTTATTATTGTTTGGTCTAAAAGCCTTCATTTTCTTTTTATGTCGCAGAGTATTTTTTTGAATAAACCTGTCTGCTGCCACAACAATTTCACCATTAGATCTAAAGTTTTCTTCCATTAAGAGAATCTTTCCGTTAGGATATGTTTTTTCAAATTCCAACAACGCTTCGGGATATGCAGCTCTGAAACCGTAAATACTTTGATCCTCATCTCCTACCATAAAGATGTTTTTGTATTTGCCACCAAGTATTCTAATGATTTCATGTTGAACTTTTGAAGTGTCCTGTGCTTCGTCAACAGAAATAAACTGATATTTTTCCTGAAAATATTCAAGAATTTCAGGTATTGATTTAAGAAGATTCAGGGCGTAAACCATTTGGTCATCATAGTCCATTAATGATTTTCTGCTTAACTCTCTGTTATACATTTCATAAATTTCTAATAATTTTATCTTCTCCTGATTTCCTAATTTCTCTATCTCTTTTTTTGATAACATCATGTTTTTTGCATAAGTAATCAGTGTTATAAGATTCTGAACATCACTTTCAAGAGGATAGCTACCCTGTATATGTTGATAGATTGCTGTTAAAAGCTTCACTTTAAAACCTTCATCTGGAATTAAATTATATGGCTTAATTCCCAGTCTTACTCCACAATAATGTATTATTTTGGCACATACTCCATTAATGGTCCTAAATTCAAGTCTTGATGCCATTTCTTCGCCAAAAATTCCAGCAAATCTTTTTTTCATTTCAATTGTAGCTGCCACTGTATATGTAAGTGTGAGAATTTTTTCTGGCATTATGTTTTTGCAATATATCATATAGCCCAATCTGTATACTAAAACAGTTGTTTTTCCACTTCCCGGCACAGCTAAAAGAAGGGTTGGCATCTCAATTGATGTAACCCCTTCAAGTTGTTGTTTTGTTAAATTTATTTGATATTTTCTGATAAATTCTTCTAATGTCATATTTTCCTCGATATGTTATTAATAAATCATAAATATTAAAAACATAAATTTTTAATCAATGCAATTTTTTATTTGTATGCTCTTAATTATCCGTGAACCTTTGGCTGTCTGTATAAATCTAATCATTTATATACTTTAAAATAATTTCTGCTGTTTTCTCTATTCCTATTACAGATGTGTCAATTGAAAGATTGTAATCTCTTGCATCTCCCCACACTGCATCTGTACAATATTTGTGAAAAGATGCTCTTTTTTCGTCCACTTCCTTAATATTTTTAATTGCCTCTCTTCTGCTAATGCTATCACGCTCTGCCACATAATCAACTCGCCAAGCCTCGTTTCCATGGAGAAAGACCTTCATTACTTCAGGATTATCTTTGTAAATAATGTTTGCACAGCGTCCAATTATAACTGCGTTTTTATCCTTGGTTACTTCTTTTATAAAATCAAGTGCCTTAGACATTGGCTTTTCGTTTCCAAAACTCATGGCTATTCCATACAAAAGACTGTTTACCGGTCTTTCATTAAAAAAGTCGCTAAACTCATCTTCCTTCCCAAGTTTTCTTGCTTCTTCTAATAATCTATTTTTATCAAAAAGTTCCAGACCTAATTTGTCAGCTAAAATCTGTGCCACTTCATGACCGCCACTTCCACATTGTCTTGCTATTGTAATAATCATGTTTTACCTCCCAGAATTTGAATTTTACATATAAATATTTTCATTTTGTAAACGTCATGTTTAGTATATCCTGTTTTAATTTTCAAGATATTCATGCATATATTATCATTTTTTTAATATTAACATATAAATTATTGCGTAACTTTTGAGATATTCACGTATTTATTTTAATTTTAGAAATAGTCGTATGTTTACAGAAAATTAGCGAAAACTGATGCTCCTATCATTGTTAAAATTCCTGCTATTACTATGGACAAACTACTCATTGCCCCTTCTATTTCTCCCATTTCCATTGCCTTTGCTGTGCCGATGGCATGTGAGGCTGTCCCAATTCCAATTCCTTTTGCCACTGGATTAGTTATTCTGAAAATTTTACAAACCACATCTGCAAGTATGTTTCCAAGAACTCCTGTTATGATTATAACTGCCACTGTAATTGTTACATAACCACCAAGTTCCTCTGAAACACCCATACCAATTGCTGTCGTAATTGACTTTGGAAGTAGTGTAACATACTCTTTATGGTTGAAACCAAACAATAACGCAAACGCCAAAATACATCCCAGACTTGTTAATACCCCTGATAAAATACCAAGAAATATAGCCCAAATATTTTCTTTTAAAAGTCTAATCTGCTGATATAACGGTATAGCAAGGCATACTGTTGCCGGTGTTAATAAGTAGCCTAAATATTGGGCACTTTTATTATAACTCTCATAATCTACGTTAAATATCCCCAAACATATAATTACAAAAATAATAGAAATAAGTAGTGGGTTAAAAACGGCAAGCTTAAATTTTCTTTTTAGAAGCATACCTAATTCATAACCTAAAACACTTATAACTATCCCAATTGTTGTTGAATTAATTACTACCTGATTCATTTTTTTTGCTCCTTTTTTTAATTACAAACTGTGTAACTTTTCCAGCTACCACTATTACCAGAATTGTTGAGATAATGGTGATTACAATTAACGGAATTAACATGCCTTTTAACTGATTCCAGTAAACAACAATTCCCACACCGGAACCAATAAACATAATGGGCATGATTTCTATTAAAAATGAACCTGATTCTCTTACGCTGTCAACTTTTACAATTCCTGTTACAAGAAATAACATCATCAGACAAAGACCATATATACTTGATGGAATTGCCAATGGAATCAAATATTTTAAAACCTCTCCCAAACAGGTAACAAACATGATGATTCCAAACTGTCTCATGTACTTCATAATTTTGCTTGTCTCCTTTATTCTTTTATTTTATTATTAGCATATTTGTAGAAAATAAATTTTATGGTGAAACAGAAAAAGCCTGTATCATTGTAAAATTCTAAACTCTATTGGCAAATTGCAGATATTGCTCTGCAAAGCCACATACAATGATACAGACTTTTTTTAATTTTATCTAGTACTTAATGCAATTTGTAAATTTAATTTTTGCATTATTGAAAATAACATTACTCTTAAAAGGTTCTAGCTGGGAACTTCTTTTTCAGTTTTTTACACCCTGCAAAAGCTTTTCTTCCCACTTTAATTTTTTTGTTCTTATAATACTTAACAGTCTTAAGATTGCTACATTTATAAAATGCCTTTGTTCCAATTTTTGTTAAATACTTTGATTTAATAGCAATGGTTTTTAGTTTTTTGTAACCCTTAAAGCCATTTGCATTAATTTCAGTAACTCTACATTTTTTGCCTTTTATTTTTACAAATGAAGGTATAACAAGTTTCTTAATTTTCTTGTTTTTACCGGAAATTGCTACCTTTGTAATGCCCTTCTTTGTAGATTTTACTTTGTATTTAAACTTACCAACAGTATATGTTTTTCCTACTTTTATTGTCGGTTGTGCTTTTACCTTTAATGTTTTTAATGTTTTAAAGGTATTAGCATTTGTATAAAATTCTTCACCTTCACTGTTAGTTACTTTTCCATACCAACTGTATTCGCTATCCGCTTTCAAGCCTGAGTATGTATATGAAACTTTGCCTGTTTTCCCATTTACACTCTTGATTGCGTCAGCTGTCTCCACAAAGCCATTAATTGAATTTGTTATCAGGCTTTGTTTTTTATCAACATAATTATAATTTAATTCTACAATATCCTGCTTATAAACAACTGTTCCCTGGTTGTAATTTTCCAACTTAGGATTGTCATAATAATTGAAATCCTTCTTATATGGAGAATATGAATTAACATAAATCTTATTGTTTTTCAAATCAAAATATAACAGTTTAACGTATTCGGCTCCTCCCTGGGCGTTCGATTGATAGTCAGTACAAATTTCATAAACAGTTCTTTCTTTTACGCCATCCTTGTCGTCATCAAATCCCATTACATTCATGCTGGCACCACTGTAATGTCCGTTTAACACTGCTATTACGTTAGGGTTCTTAGCAACAACATTAGTCTGAATCAACTTTCCTGCATAGTCTGTAATCGGTGTGTTTGCTTTTTCAGAACCTCTTGTGTAACGGTGAAGGGCAATGATTGCTTTTCTGTTAGGATATTTTTTCAACACCTGATTCATCCAGTTAATTTCATTTGTGTAAATATCCCAGCTCATATATAAAATAATAAAATCCTGTCCATTCTCAGTAATTAAATCATAATGACCTAAGTTATTCTTATATGAACCACCATAATAATCTTTGTTTTTAAATCTGTCTGCACCAAAGTATTTTTGATAATTTGTGTAATTTTCCAAACCGGCGCCAACATCGTGATTTCCAGCCAAAACACCATATGGCATGCCTGCATCATCAAAAATCTTCATTGCAGTGTCGGCATTTTTCCACTGAGTCTCCATGTCATAATCATCGGTAATATCACCTGTATGTAGGACATACTTGATTTTCCAATCTTTCTTATTGTCCACAATCCACTGATTCATGTTTTTATAATGATATGGAAAACTTTCTGCATATATCTGTGTGTCTGTTTCCCATGCAAATGCAAAATCATAATTTTCAGGTTTTCCTGTTCCATCCCATGACGTCTGGTTAGCAACTTTTGTGACTTCACTTTGCTCTATTTCAGGATTGCCGTCCTTAGCAATTACCTGTACTGCAACTGTTGCCTTATCATCTTTTACATAGTCCTTGGCTACAAATTTACCTGTTATTTTTCCTGATTTTTCCTCGCCAATAGCTTTCCACTTGCCTGTATTTATATTTTGAACAAACATTGTAAGCTTATGGTCACTGTCAGTTCCTGTGGTTTTTCCACTCCAATTAACAACAATTTTCTCCTGAGCTTTAACACTTCCTGTGTTCACCTTAAAAATTTCATAGGGAGCTTTGCCATTGTTACCTGAAACAACCTGTCCTTTCACTATACCGTTGTTTGCCACATTTAAGGCTTTGCCCTTGTAAAAAGTTACATTAGTTTTTTTACTGCCCACATTCACCGATAATGTAGCAGTATTGTTTGTAATCTTTTCTGTTGTACTTGTAATTGCAGAGTTTTTAACATTAAAAGTTACTGTTTTTTCAGTGATATTACCTGCCACATCTTTTGCCACAACTGCCAGCTGATGTGAACCTTCTTTTAGGTCGTCAGGAGAAATCACCCCTGGAAGTTCCACGTCTTTTCCATCTAATGTTACTGCAACGCTGTCTATGCCATTTGCATCTTTTGCCACATCACCTTCAGTGATTACAAGCTGTTTATTTAAAGTTGCTTTATCTTTTATGTCTATATTAATTGTAGGTTTTGTGTTATCAACTACGAAATCTACTTTTGTACTTTCCGGAATGCTGTTTGCTTCCTCCGACTGGTCATTGCTGTTTGCGATATTCGCTGTAGTTGTCTGCTGGCTACTATCCTGTGCATTCGCTGTAGTTGCCTGCTCGCTACTATCCTGTGCATTCGCTGTAGTTGCCTGCTGGCTGCTTTCCTGTGCATTTACTGTAGTTGTTTGATTGTTGCTATCTTGCGTATTCGCTGTAGTTGTTTGATTGTTGCTACTCTGATTCTCCTGGGCAACTATTGTGTACTTGCCGTCTTTTAGTTTAGTTGTATCAAGTAACCAGCCAACTGCGTCAACCTCTTTTTCAGGAATTGAAAATGAGACTGTCATTTTGCTTTCCATGCCCTTTGAGTCACCGATTGCATGAACTGCTGAAAGTTCAGTGCTTGTATTTATTTTTGAATTATCCGGTACAATCTTTGTTGGCAAATATACCGAACCATTTGGCAATTTCATCTGTAGTTGAGACACTTTGTAATCGTCCCTGTTTTCGCTAAAGACTTCCGGATACAATGTTTCTTCAAAAGAAGTTCCTGTGTTTCCTGCCCAAAGAGTAAGGTCAACATCGTAAGCCTTTGTTTGCTCATTATATTTAAAATATTTATTATCCACCCTGATTACTTTTGTCATTGTGGAATCTCGCCAAGGATTAAGCAAGGCCAAAATATCTTTTTGTCCATTACTTGTTGCTGTAACTGCATTTTTGTAGCCATTTGCTGTGTCTGCTGTCTGTACAATGAAATAGGCCCCATTTTCCAACATGGCTTTAGTGTTTTGCTTTTGATTATTTAATTTAACAGATATGTTGTTTTCTTTTCCGTCATTTACGGTAACAGTTTTGCTGCCTGAAATAACTTCTCCGGCATTAACATTTAGTCTTATTTTTCCTGTATCATTTTTTAATCTGTTAATTTTTACAGTATTTGCCGCCGACTTGCTAACGCCATAATATGTATAAGCTCTAACTTTAAAAGTAACCTGATCATGTCCAAACAAAATATCTGCCGGGATTTGCATAAAATAATGTCCCAGTCTTTTTTGAGTTTTTTCAGGAACCTTTGTCCACTTGGTTGCATCATCCAACTTGTACCATATTTCAGTTCCAATTAAATATGGTCTTTTTTTAAGTCTTGCCCCACCACTTGGTGTGTTGTGTGGGTTGCTTTCGTCTACATAATCTTTAAAAGCCTTGACTCTTTTTGCTGAAGTTGCGCCCACCAGCAAATCCACGTCATACATAACCTGAAGAGTTTCTCCCTCATTAATTGCCTCTGGTATTGTGTAATTTTCATCAGGACAAATTTCGAGTGTTGGCTTATTGCCATCATCAGCAGGATAATTTGCATTGCCATTTGCCAAAACTTCCTCGTCAATTTTGTTCCACGCACCTTTAATTTCTGCTGTTACTCCCGTAAAGCCTTCCGGTAAAACTTTTTCCACAGTTTCGGGACTTACTGCCTGTGTTTTTATATCATTTTCCTGTGCCGGGATTTGATTTGGTGCGGTAGCTATCATTGCTACTGCCAAGGTTAGTGATAAGATTCTTTTCGTTTTTAGTACCATAATAAACTTCCCCTTTTCTTTAAGTATTTTCACTACCTGTCTATTATAGCACTAAAAACAAAACATTTTACTTTAAATTTTTATCTTTGGAAAATCGTTCAAAAAATCAAACGTAAAATTTTACGTTTGATTTTCAGTCGTATTTTCAGTTTTCGTTTGGTTTTACGTTTGATTTTCAGTCGTATTTTCAGTTTTTGTTTTGCATTTGATTTTTAGTCATATTTTCAGTTTTTGTTTTGCGTTTGATTTTTGGTCGTAGTTATAACTTTTTGTTCCATATTTACTTTCAGTTACTTTACTTTTTTCTGTTTTAATATTTCCAATTTATCGTTTTACTTTACATAATCTAATTTCTTTCGTTTACACTTTTCATTTTATTAAGTCTCTCTGTACTTAACAGCATTAGTAATGTAAAAATTAAAATATACACAGGAAATAACGCTATTGTTATGTGTTGCGAAATTATACCAAATAGTGGTGGCATAAAAGTTGTACCCACATACGCAAATGCCATTTGTATTCCAATAACAGATTGTGAGTTCTCTTTTCCAAAATTAAATGGTATTGAATGTATAATTGATGGATAAATTGGTGCACATCCAAGTCCTATAATTATTAATGCAGTAAGGGGTATCGTATCTAATCCTGTAGGAATAAACATAAGTGCTAAGCCAACTACAATTACAACAATTTCCATTCAAATCATTTTTCTGTCACCTAGTCGGTCTGCTACAAATCCGCATAAAAATCTACCTATAGTAATTCCTATGTATACAAATGAAGCAAACTTCGCCTCCGTCTCATTGCTGATTCCACGATTGATTACAAGGTAACTTGAGCACCATAAAAATGTTCTCTGCTCATAAGGGTGGAATTTTGACTTGCTTTCTTTTTCTTACTTTACTACTTTCCCAGAATTTCCACCCCTTTGCTTGTTTCTCTGCTCATAGGGGTGGAATTTTGACTTGCTTTCTTTTTCTTGCTTTACTACTTTTCCAGGATTTCCACCCCTTTGCTTGTTTCTCTTCTCATAAGGGTGGATTTTTGACTTGCTTTCTTTTTCTTGCTTTACTACTTTCCAGGATTTCCACCCCTTTGCTTGTTTCTCCGCTCATAAGGGTGGAATTTTGACTTATTTTCTTTTTCTTGCTTTACT
>NZ_QTVG01000005.1 GCF_003460505.1 Eubacterium sp. AF36-5BH | reverse complement strand
AACTTTACAGTTGGAATGACGAAAGCGGCAAATTAATCAACAACTAAGCGAAGGCAATTATTTCAAGCGAACGCTTAAAATAAAACAGAAGCAATCCCAGAATGATGCTTGCATCAGGAAGAGGTTGCTTCTGTTTTATTTTGGCGACGTTCATTTGAAAAATGCAACGTCGCTTATAGAAAATATAATTTTTCACAGAAAAATATATTTTCTATAAGAAAGCGTTCGCGTTGAAAGAATGATGCTTGCATCAGGAAGAGGTTGATTTCTCCCTATCAGTTAAGTATAATTAAACATGGCAAAAAAGCTATTGAGGTTTTCTTTATGGAATTAAAACAATTAAAAGGTATTGGCGAAAAAACTGAAAAAACATTGAATAGAGCAGGCATTGAAAAAGTAGAGGATTTACTTGATTATTATCCAAGATATTACGATACCTATGAGGAGCCTGTTTTAGTTAGAAATCTTGAAGAAAATAGAACTCAGGCTGTACTTGGAACAGTTGTTAGGGAGATTTCTTTAAGGCGAGTTAGAAATCTTCAAATTGTAGAGGCTTATATAAGGGATTTAGAAGGTAACGGAATTAAGGCAACATGGTTTAATGCTCCATATATTAAAAGTACTATACATAATGGTGATATTTTAATATTTAGAGGATTTATACATGAGAGCAGAGGCAGTTACGTTATTGATCAGCCGAAAACATTTACGAAAGCTCAGTATCAAAAGAAAATGGGCAAAATGCAACCGGTGTATCCTTTAGTTTCAGGGCTTACAAACAATATAGTTATTAAGGCGGTTAAACAGGCATTTTCTCTTGTTGAGAAAAAGGAATATATTCCAAAATCTATTAGAGAAAAATTTGATTTAATTAATTGTCAGGAAGCAATTAAGAAGATACATTTTCCAGTTAATAATGAGGATTTTCACATTGCAAGAAAAAGACTTGTTTTTGAAGAATTTTTCAGATTTATTGTTACATTAAGAGAACTAAAAGAAAATAACAGTTTTGTTTCAAATCATCATGTTTTGAAGGAACCAAAAGAAATTAAACAGGTCATTAATAATTTGGATTTTACATTAACTGATGCCCAGATGAAAACCTGGAATGAAATAAAAAATGATATGGCTTCTGAGAAGGTTATGAACAGATTAGTTCAGGGTGATGTTGGTTCAGGTAAAACAATCGTTGCTATTTTAGGGTTATTAACTGCTGCGTTAAATGGTGAGCAGGGTGTTTTAATGGCACCAACTGAAGTTCTTGCAAGACAGCATTATGAAGATATTTGTGAATTAATTAAGAAGAACAATCTTAACCTGAAAGTTGCAATTTTGGTTGGCTCAATGAAGGTAAAAGAAAAGCGTGAGGCTTATGAGGCTATTGAAACAGGTTATGCCAACATAATTATCGGTACACATGCCCTTATTCAGGAAAAGGTAAAATACAGAAATCTTGCATTGGTGGTAACAGATGAGCAACATAGATTTGGTGTAAAACAAAGAGAAACAATAGCAGAAAAAGGAGATTACCCTCATACAATGGTAATGAGTGCAACTCCAATTCCAAGAACCTTGGCAATTATTATGTATGGTGATTTGGACATATCAATAATCGACCAATTGCCAAGTGGAAGAAAGCCTATTGCAAACTGCGTTGTAGGTACTGATTATAGACCAAGAGCCTATGATTTTATTGAGAAGCAAATCGCCGCGGGTAGACAGGCGTATGTTATTTGTCCTACTGTTGAGTACAGCGAGGCTGTGGAAGGGGAAAACGTTATTGAATATGCCAAAAAGTTACAGGCTGTCATGCCGCCCTCTGTAAAGGTAGACTTTTTACATGGTCGAATGAAACCGGCAGAGAAGAATGAAAAAATGAATCTATTTGCCGAAAATAAAATTCAAATTCTGGTTTCAACAACGGTAGTTGAGGTTGGTGTTAATGTTCCAAACGCTACAGTAATGATGGTAGAAAATGCTGAGAGATTTGGTTTGGCACAGCTTCATCAGTTAAGAGGTCGTGTTGGTAGAGGAAAACATCAGTCTTATTGTATTTTTATTAATGGTTCAGGCAAGAAAGACGCCAGCAACAGACTTGATATATTAAATAGGTCAAATGATGGTTTTTATATAGCAAGTGAAGATTTAAAACTTAGAGGTCCCGGTGATTTCTTTGGTGTAAGACAAAGTGGTGATTTTGAATTTAAAATCGGAGACATTATGAATGATGCCAAAGTTTTAAAAGAGGCGGCACAGGCTGCTGATTTAATAGAAAATAATCAGGTGGAAGTAACAGACGAAGAAAAAGAAATTTTAAAATATCAGGATACTGGTATTATTAATATATAGAAAGGAGCGTATGTTTTACATACGATTTAATATGAATATTGTAGTTTTATGTGGTGGAAATAGTACAGAAAGAGAAGTATCAATTAACTCAGGTTATAATGTTTGCGGAGCTTTAAGAGAAAAAGGCCATAACGCAATTTTATTAGATGTATTTTTTGGAAACAAGGATCTTTCAATATTTGAAAAATCAGAGAAAGAATATGATGTAATGGCAGAAAGAGACCATATTAGAAGTTTATCTTCAAAAGTAAAGGAAGAAGAGAAAATCAGAAAATCTTTCTTTGGAGAAAATGTATTGGAAGTTTGCGCTAAGGCTGATATTGTATTTCTTGCTTTACATGGAAAAAACGGAGAAGATGGAAAATGTCAGGCAACATTAGATTTACACGGAATTAAGTATACAGGTTCAGGTGCACTTGCATCTGCAATTGGTATGGATAAGGCTGTTACAAAACAGATTTTTATTGCAAAAGGAGTCCCAACAGCTAAAAGTGTATGGATTAAAAAAGGTGAAGACACATCTTTAGAAGCACATGGTATGAAAGCACCTGTTGTTGTAAAAGCATGTAACGGTGGTTCAAGCGTAGGTGTTGTTTTGGTCAAAGAAGCTTCTGAATATGATAGCGCCGTAGAAGAGTGCTTTAAATATGATAATCAGATTTTGGTAGAAGACTTTATTGAAGGAAGAGAATTTTCAATTGGTGTAGTTGATGGCATGGCATATCCTATTGTTGAAATTATTCCAAATGAAGGTTGGTATGACTATGAAAATAAATATAAAGAAGGTGCTACAACTCATGTATGTCCTGCAAAGCTTGATGAAGAATTAACAAAGAAAATGCAGAAAGTTGCAGAAGGCGCCTGTGCTGCCATTGGTTGTGAAGCCTATTCAAGAGCAGATGTAATGATGGATAAGGATGGCAATATGTTCTGTTTGGAAGTAAATACATTACCGGGTATGACTGCAACAAGTCTTATTCCTGATGAAGCAAGAGCAATTGGAATTGATTATCCAACTTTATGCGATAACTTAATTAATATTTCACTTAAGAAATATCAGTAAATTAAGGCAGTTATTTAAGAAACATTAGTAAACAAAAATATATTATTAAAAAATATAACTAAACAAAGATATTTTCATTACTTAATACAAATAGCATGCATATAAGATAAATTGCATAAGAAATAATTTTACAGAAAGAAATAGGAATTAAACATGAAAATGAAAAATATGACATTGGAAAATATCGCTAAAGCCTGTAATGGTGAATACATTGGCGATGAAAGTTTAAAGAGCAATATAATTACAGGTGTGGAAAAAGACAGCAGATTAATTGAGGATGGCTTTCTTTATGTGCCTTTTGCAGGGGTAAGAGTAGACGGTCATGATTTTATAAATCAGTGTTTTGAAAAAGGGGCAATTTGCAGTTTAAGCGAAAAGAAACTTGATAATGTTAACGGACCATATATTTTGGTTGAATCAACAGCACAGGCTTTAAAGGATATTGCTGAGTTTTACAGAGAACAGCTTGACTGTAAAGTTATTGGTATAACAGGCAGTGTGGGTAAAACAAGTACAAAGGAAATTATCGCTTCTGTATTGTCTGAAAAGTTCAGTGTTTTAAAAACAGAAGGAAATTATAATAATGAAATTGGAGAACCCCTTACAGTTCTTAAAATTCGTGATAACCACGAAATTGCTGTAATCGAAATGGGTATTAGTGATTTTGAGGAAATGCACAGACTTGCAAAAGTATCTAAACCTGATGTTTGTGTAATTACAAATATTGGCACATGTCATCTTGAAAATTTAGGTGACAGAGATGGTGTGTTTAAGGCTAAAACAGAAATGTTTGATTACGCACAGGAAAATCCTTTTGTTGTTTTAAATGGTGATGATGACAAACTTGTCAATGTTAAGGAAGTAAAAGGAAGCAAACCTGTTTTCTTTGGTGTTGAAACAAAACAAAATGTATCTATAGATGAATATGAGCAAATAGGAGTAATGGGTACAAAGGCTGTTATTAATTATTTTGGCCATAAGTTTGAAACAGTAATTCCAATACCGGGCTACCATATGCTTTACAATGCCATGGCGGCAACATGTATAGGCGTTCATTTTGGTATGAGTTTTGATGAAATTGACAAAGGTATTAGAAAGTTAAAAGCCATAGGTGGCAGAAACAATATGTTCGAAGCAAATGGAGTTACAGTAATTGATGATTGCTACAATGCTAATCCAATGTCAATGAAAGCAAGTCTTGAAGTTTTATCTCACGCAACAGGTAGAAAAGTTGCTATTCTTGGTAACATGTTTGAACTTGGAGCTAAAGAGCTTGAACTTCATAGAGAGGTTGGAGAAACTGCAGGTCAGTTAAAAATTGATCTGGTAATTACTATAGGTGAACTTGCAAAAGAAATACATAAGGGGGCGTTTGCTGGTGCAGGTCAATGTCTTCATTTTGAGACAAAGGAAGAATTTCTTGAACAGATGGATGACATTATCAAAACAGGCGATACAGTTTTAATTAAGGCTTCAAACAGCATGAAGTTTAAAGAAATTGTAAATAAATTTCAGAAGTAAAAAGTGAGAGACTGAGAATTGTATAGTTTAGAAAAATCTTTAACATACAATTAGCAGTCTCTCTTTTTAATAATAGAAAAGTCTATTATTTAATTGAATTTTAACAGCGTTAAAATCCGATTATTTTCCGCTCATCTGTTTTTCCTGAGCTTCAATCATCTTTTTAACCATCTGGCCACCAACAGAACCAGCCTGAGCTGATGTTAAGTTACCATTGTAACCATCTGTAAGCTGTACACCAACTTCTGATGCACACTCCATTTTAAATCTGTTCATTGCACTCTTTGCTTCTGGAACATTAACGTTATTTGTGTTACTCATAATACACCTCCACATTTTTGTTTAATAGTAACTAACTTTCAATTGAATATTTGTTACACTACTATTATGTGGAAATATAAAAAATATAAACTGGTAAGTTGTTGTTTTTTTGACAAATTTTGAAAAAACAATTTAAGCTTAAAAAATAAATTATTTAGGCTTAACTTTGATGAAATCAATAATGGAATTAACATAAACTTTAATGGTATCATCATTAATTGAATCAGCTTTTATAAACTGATATTTATCTTTATATTCTTCTTTAAATAAATATTTAAAATCAGTAGAATCTTTTACCGGAAGAAATTCTCCTGTGTGCTTTTCATAACATGTGGAAGCAGTAGCCTGCTTGCGGTATTTTGTGTCAACATAGTGGGCAACACTTTTATGGACGGCAACATCTTCGGTAGTAAGATAATAGTAATCTTTATAATTTGAATAAAAATATTTGTAAGTACCATTTAAAACATTAACAGTAAGTTCACCAACGTTTTCTTTTATTATTAATGATATGCCACTAATATTATAAGAAATATTAGTTGGAAGCGGATTATCTAAAACAAAATTAACACACAAATCTTTTTGTGGATTCTCGTTAGAATCAGTGTAATCATAAAAAGCATATTTCTTAATATTATATTTATAATTAAACAAGTCATTGAAAGCCAAAAGTGAGAGTAGATATCCCATGTTAAATACATCTTCTTTATTATGAAGCAGAAGTGGGAAAAGTAAACGCTCATCTTTAGATTCTACATATTGCTTAAAAACTTCAATTAAATCACCGCCTGAAAATGGATCTGTTCTTTCGATATTTAAGAGTTTTTCAAAAGTTTTCTGTTTTTGATTTTCTATTTTTAAAATATGATTAATTGAATTAACTGACTTATAAATATCTATCTGCTTATATTTCTCAAAATTAAAATCCAGCATATATTTTTCGCCACGTTCTTTTACAAAAGGAATATCAAAAGAATTACCGTTAAAATGAATTATCGTGTCGAAATCTTTTATGAACTTGTTAAATGCCATTAAAACGTTAGCTTCATCATTGAAATTTTCTGCTAACCACTGTGTATACATTAACTGCTCACCTGCATAATACATACAGCCGATTAAATATATGTTACAGTATTTTCTAGAAAAACCGGTTGTTTCAATGTCAAAAAAAATAACTTTGTCCTTAGACGAAAGTGTTTCTATAGGGTATTCAATTTTTACATCTGCTTTATTTCTTATAACTATCATAAGTGTATTTTATCATAGGATTAAAAAAAGAAAAAGTGCAGACGAAAATTAAAAGTAGTCTTTAGAAAATGTTTAAAGAAAATATTTCAGGATAAGAGCGATTTTAACATAAAAATATGATAAATTTAATGTATTTATTGAAGAAAATCATCAAAAGTATTATTATAAAAGAAGGCTATAAAAAATAGAGAGAGGTAAAAAAATGTCTATTCTAACATTTAAAGGAGGAGTTCATCCATACGATGGAAAAGAACTTTCAAAAGATGTGGCTGTTAGAAAAGTAAATCCGGGAAAAGAGGTTGTAATTCCTGTATCTCAGCATATAGGAGCACCGGCAGTACCTGTTATTGAAATCGGTGACAGAGTGCTTAAGGGACAGCTAATTGCCAAGGCAAATGGATTTGTTTCAGCCAATATTCATTCATCAATTTCAGGAACTGTTAAAAAGATAGAACCAAGACTTGTACCAAATGGTTCAAAAGTTTTATCTATTATCATTGAAAATGATGAACAATATGAAGAAATGGAGTATGAAGTTCCAAGTGAGCCTTTCACTAAGGAATATATAAGAGAATCTGTAAAAGAGTGTGGTGTTGTTGGTTTAGGTGGAGCATGTTTTCCAACACATGTTAAGCTTGCACCGAAAGATGAAAATGCCATTGATTATATTATTGTTAACGGAGCGGAATGTGAGCCATATATTACATCTGATTACAGAAGATTAGTTGAGAATCCTAAGGAAGTTATAGAAGGATTAAAGATTATTCTTCAATTATTTGACAATGCAAAAGGTGTTATTGCAATTGAAAATAATAAGATGGATGTAATAGAGAATTTAACAAAGCTTACAGCCAATGAAGACAGAATTCAGGTGGCAACACTTAAAACAAAATATCCACAGGGTTCTGAAAGACATATTATTCATGCAGTAACAAAAAGAAAAATTAATTCATCAATGCTACCTGCTGATGCAGGCTGCATAGTTGACAATGTTGATACTGTATACAATGTTTACAGAGCTGTTAAATTACATAAACCTTTAACAGAGAGAATTGTTACTGTCTCAGGTGACGGAGTTAAAAATCCCTGTAATTTGGAAGTTCCTTTTGGAACAATGCATCAGTTAATAGTTGACGAAGCAGGTGGAATTGATGAAAATACAGAAAAAATTCTATCCGGTGGTCCTATGATGGGGCAGGCTATGTTCAATTTGGATGTGCCTGTTATAAAAGGTTCATCAGCCTTACTTGCGTTTAAACATGATCAGGTTGCACATGGCACAATGACTAATTGTTTAAATTGTGGCAAGTGCGTTCAGGTTTGTCCTGAAGGGTTAGTTTGTGCCAAATTAGCACAGGCTGCTGTAGCTGATGACATGGAAGGATTTATTAAAATGCATGGTATGGAATGTATTGAATGTGGTACATGTAATTTTAATTGTCCTGCTAACAGAAATATTACACAATCAGTTAGAACTATGAAAAGAAAAGTTCAGGCTTCACGTAGGAAAGGGTAAGAGTGAAAGAAATGTATAATGTATCATCAAGCCCTCATGTAAAAGCAAAAGTTACAACTATGTCAATTATGCGAGATGTAATAATTGCGTTACTACCGGCTACAATTTTTGGAATATATAACTCAGCCAACCTTTTTGGCATAAAATACGGTATTCATTCAGCATTATTAATAATTTTAACAGTTATTACATGTGTTGCTTCTGAATACATATATAACAAAATTACAAATAATCCTGTTTCAATTTTCGATTTAAGCGCAGTTGTAACAGGTATGATTTTAGCACTTAATTTACCCTGCACATTTCCATATTGGAAAGCTGCATTAGGTGGTGTGTTTGCCATTATAATTGTAAAGCAGTTATTTGGCGGACTTGGACAGAACTTTATGAACCCTGCACTTGGAGCAAGATGCTTTTTAATGTTAAGTTTTGCAGGTAACATGACAGCTTTCTACCCTACAGATGTTAGTGGAATAGATGCTACATCAAGTGCAACACCGTTGACAGCATTAAAGAATGTAGGCGAAAGTTCTTCATCTTTATTTGACATGTTTATTGGTAACCATGCAGGTACAATAGGTGAAACAAGTATAATTGCACTTTTAATTGGCGCTTTATACTTAGTAGTTAAGAAGGTAATAGATTTAAGAATTCCACTTACATATATAGTTGTATTTGCAATTTGTATTATGTTATTTAATGGTAAGACAGATATTGATTTCCTTGCAATGCATCTTTGTGGTGGTGGTTTAATTTTCGGAGCTTTCTTTATGGCAACAGATTACACAACTTCACCAATTACAAAAACAGGTCGTTATATTTTTGGAGCCTGCTTAGGTATTTTAACAGCTATATTCAGAACTTTTGGAAACACAGCAGAAGGTGTAAGTTATGCAATTATCTTCTGTAACCTTTTAGTGCCTTTAATTGAAAAATGCACAATTCCAAGAGCTTTCGGTATTGTTAAGCAGAAGGGAGGCAGATAATATGAAGAATATTGTTAAGAACACATTAATATTATTTGCCATTACTTTAGTGGCAGGCTTAGGACTTGGCTTTGTTTATAATGTTACATCAAAGGCTAGAAATGACCAGGAAGAAAAAACTAAAATGACTGCTTACGAGTCAGTAATGCCTGGAATGGAAAGCTTTGAAAATGTGAAAGTTGACAGCGCCTGTGTTAAATACATTAAAGAACAGGTTAAGAAAAACGAAACAGACAATAACATCACTACTATCAAAGCGTTTAACTGTGATATTAATGAAGTGGTAGAGGCGAAAGATAATAGTGGAGAAGCATTAGGCTATATTGTAACTGTAACTGATAATGAAGCCTACGATGGAAGTCTTCAGATGACAGTTGGTATAAAAAATGACGGTACGGTTCTTGGTATTTCATTTTTATCTTTATCTGAAACACCTGGACTTGGTATGAAGGCAAATGAAGATAGTTTTAAGAATCAGTTTAAAAATAAAAAAGCAGATTATTTTGTTTACTCAAAAAGTGGAGCTTCAGCAGATAATGAAATTAATGCTATAAGTAGTGCTACAATTACAAGTAATGCAGTAACTCATGGTGTTAATGCTGCTATCTACTGTGTGAAATATATTACAGGAGGTGGCAAGTAATGGGAAAGATAGTTGAGAGATTATATAACGGTATTATTAAAGAAAATCCAACATTTGTGTTGGTGCTTGGAATGTGTCCGACGCTTGCGGTTACTTCTTCATTAATTAACGGTGCAGGTATGGGACTTAGTACAATGGCTGTTTTAATATTATCTAACTGTGTAATTTCACTTTTAAGAAATATTATTCCAAACAGTGTGAGAGTGCCTGCGTACATTGTTATCGTTGCAAGTTTTGTTACAATTTTACAGTTCTTATTAGAGGCTTATTTACCATCCTTAAATAGTGCGTTGGGTATTTATATACCTCTTATTGTTGTAAACTGTATTATTTTAGGTAGAGCAGAAAGTTATGCGTCAAAGAATCCTGTTATACCATCGATTTTTGATGGTGTGGGTATGGGACTTGGATTTACAATTGCCCTTTCAATTTTAGGTGGCTTCAGAGAAATCTTAGGTGCAGGAACAATTCTTGGAATTAACATTCCTAACTGGGATGGAATTGGAATTTTCGTTATGGCTCCAGGTGCCTTCTTTGTATTGGCATTTTTAATTGCCATTCAGAATCAGATTAGAATTAGTCATGGTAAAAAGCCAAGAAAATTGCATTGTGAAGAAGGCTGTGCAAGTTGTCAGGGCTGTATTAATTTTGATTCCTGTGATAAAGAAGAAAAGGAGGACAAATAAATGGTTAATTGTATGTTAATAGCTGTTGCTGCAGCATTAGTAAATAATGTTGTATTAAGCCAGTTTTTAGGTTTATGTCCTTTTATTGGAGTATCTAAGAAAACAGATACTGCTGCAGGCATGGGAGCTGCCGTTATTTTCGTTATTATGATTGCGTCAGCAGTTACTTACGGATTATATTATGCACTTTTAGTGCCTTTTAAATTAGAATACTTACAGACTATAGTATTTATTTTGGTTATTGCAGCTTTAGTTCAGTTAGTTGAAATGATATTAAAGAAATTTATTAAACCTTTATATCAGGCATTAGGTGTATACTTGCCACTTATAACAACAAACTGTGCTGTACTTGGTGTTGCAATTTCTAATATTGACAGCGGATATAATTTTGCTGAAAGTATGGCAAATTCTTTTGGTATTTCTGTTGGTTTTCTAATTGCCATTGTTATTTTAGCCGGCATTAGAGAAAAATCAGAAAATAATAATATACCAAAAGCATTTCAGGGAACACCTATGGTTTTATTGGCAGCCGGTTTAATGGCAATAGCATTTACCGGTTTTACCGGCATTATTTAAGGAGGTAGAACATGGGAATTTTAGCATTAAGTGCCACTATAAAAGGAATACTTTTGGCTGTTCTTATTGTTGGTGGTGTAGGACTTATAATTGGTATAGTTTTAGGAATTGCAGGAAAATTCTTTGCAATTGAAGTTAATGAAACAGAAGCTGCAATAAGAGAAGAGCTTCCGGGAAATAACTGTGGTGGTTGTGGATTTCCGGGCTGTGACGGTTTAGCTGCTGCAATTGCAAAAGGCGAATGTGATCCGGGAGCCTGTCCTGTTGGTGGAGCAGAAGTTGCAAAGAAAATCGCCAAAATCATTGGTGTGGAAGCAAACGTAGTAAAAAAAGTTGCTTACGTTGCCTGTTCCGGTGACTGTGATAAGGCAAAAGATAAATATAATTATTATGGAAATATGTCATGTGAAGATGCTGCAAACATACCTGGTGGCGGTGCAAAGGCATGTAGTTATGGATGTTTAGGTTTAGGTTCATGTGTGAAAGCGTGTGAGTTTGATGCAATACATGTTGTAAACGGTAAGGCTGTTGTTGACAGAGATAAGTGTAAAGCATGTGGTAAATGCGTTCAGGCGTGCCCAAAACATTTAGTCTCAATTATTCCATATGATTCAAAATATGTTGTTAAATGTAGTTCAAAAGATAAAGGTAGAGATGTAATGCAGGCTTGTACAGCAGGCTGTATTGGATGTGGACTTTGTGCAAAGAACTGTCCAAACGAAGCTATTGATTTTGAATTTAATTTAGCAGTTATTAATCAGGACAAATGTAAAAACTGTGGTATTTGTGCAGAAAAATGTCCTAAGAAAGTTATTGAAAATATTTAAATGAATAATTAATAAAAATCACCTTATACTATAACTTAGTGTGAGGTATTTTTATGGAAAAAAATAATAACAGAAAAAATCCTTTCTTGGATACTATAGATAGTGATAGCTCTAAGAATGATGGTAATAATGGAGTGAATATTTATCCAAAAGGAAATACAAATGGTAATAATAGCATTGAATATAACGATGTAAATTTTATATCAGATAATTTACAAATGAATGTGGAAAAAATAGATAAACTGCTTTATGTGGAACAAAGTTTTGATTTACTAAAAAGAGAACTTACAGTAGGTAATAGAAAAGCTGTAATGTATTATATTAACGGCTTTTGTGACAGTGACATGATTCAGAAAATAGAGGAATTTTTTTGTAAGCTTAGAGCCGATGAAATACCGGATACGCCTGAAAGATTTGTCAGAGATAAAATTCCTTATGTACAAATAGATTTATATAAGGATCAATATAATGTTGTTACTTTTATTTTGTCAGGTGTTGTATGTCTCTTAGTTGAAGGTTTCGATAAGGCAATGCTTATTGATATTAGAAAATATCCTGACAGAAGTATAGAAGAACCTGAAAAATACAAGGTTTTGCGAGGCTCTAGAGATGGTTTCGTGGAAAATATAATAAGGAATACTGCTTTAATCAGAAGGAGAATACGTGATCCTAAATATATGTGCGAGGTTGTACAGGTTGGTAGAAGTTCGAGAACCGATATAGCAGTGTGTTATATGTTAGATAAAGCTGACAAAAAACTTTTAAATTATATAAAGAAACAACTTCGTGAAATTAAAACAGATGCCCTTCCCATGAATCAGGAAAGTTTGTCAGAATGTTTGCATAAAGGACATTGGTTTAATCCTTTTCCAAAGTTTAGATATACGGAAAGACCGGACACAGTTGCTGCGGAAATATTAGAGGGACAAATTTGTATATTGGTTGATAATTCACCTGCTGCAATGTTACTTCCCACAACTATATTTGACGTAATAGAAGAAGCAGATGATTATTATTTTCCACCAATTACAGGAACTTATTTAAGACTGGCAAGAACAATTGTGACGTTGGTATCCCTAATATTAACGCCGTTATTTTTGCTTTACGCAAACAATCCTGAGTTTGTGCCAGACTGGCTGTTTTTTACAAAAATAACTGAGCCACAATATGTCCCTATTTTCCTGCAATTGCTAATTTTAGAGCTGGCGGTAGACGGTTTAAAGCTGGCTGCCATAAATACGCCAAGTACATTGAACACCCCGTTGTCATTAATTGCAGCAATAATTATTGGGGAGTTTGCAGTTAATACAGGGTGGTTTAATGAACAGACAATGCTTTACATGGCGGTAGTAGCCATTGCTAATTTCACTCATGAAAATTATGAGCTTGCATACTCTATTAAATTTTTGAGATTAATAATGCTTGTTTTGACACAGCTATTTAATTTAACAGGTTTAATTATAGGATTGGTGATTACGGTTTTAACAATAGTTTCTAACAGAACCATTGCAAGGACAAGTTATATATATCCATTATATCCTTTTGATTTGAAAAAATTTCTTCTTAGATTTTTTAGAATTTCAATAAAAATGAAAAAGTGAGACAAAAATTAACGCATGTGCTAACAAAAAGGAGAAATAAAATACAACACATGCGCCGTCTATATTAAAAGTTAAATATCTATATGATTAGGGATTGTGTGAGAGGGAAATCCACAATCCCCTTTAGTTAAATAATATATTTTAAAGGGGAGTTTTAATTATTTAACTGTTCTATAATCATATAGTAGTCTGAAATTATGTATTTAGTGTGTACAAAATATGTTTTTTGAATGTTTTATGTTTGGGGCATACTGAACTGATGAAATTTGGATTATTAATTGCATCAGGGAAAAATTGTGGTTCAAAACAAACAGCGGCCCGCTGGTTGTATACATGCCCGTTTTTTCCTGAAATATTCTCTACATAATTGGCTGTATACATTTGGACACCCGGATAATCTGTTTCTATGGAAAGTTTAATTCCTGACTTATTACCGGTAGCTTCAACAATTTTGTGAAGTTTTCCATTATAAGGTAAATCTTCGTATTTAACTGCCTTATTAGGTTCTACGGTTACAAAGTTATGGTCATAACCTTTACCGTAAATTAATTGCTGAAAATCATTCTCTATTTCTAACCCAATTTTTTTAGGGCTCGTAAAGTCCATAGGCGTGTTTTTTACCGATTCAACAGTTCCTAAAGGAATCGATTCCCTGTTAGCAGGAGTATAGTAGTCTGCAAAAATCTGTACGCTATGGTCTAATACCGAACCTGAACCTTCACCGTTAAGATTAAAGTAGGAGTGATTAGTAATATTAATTATTGTATCTTCCTTTGGTATACCTTCAAAAATTATTTCAAATGAATTATTGTTTATAATTTTGTAAGTTACAAATACTTTTATCTCACCGGGGAATCCCTGATCCATATTAGGACTGTTCAGTGAAAATGTAATGTGGTTATCATCATAAGTTTCAACATTCCATATTCGTTTAAAATAAGGATTGTTACCACTATGCAAATTGTTTTTACCATCGTTTTGGTCAAGACTGTATGCAACATTGTTTAAAGTAAATTTACCGTTTTTTATTCTGTTGGCGTTTCTGCCTACATTGCAACCGAAACATGGATCGTTTTTAGTTTCATAATCTTTTGCATTTGTAAAACCAAGAACGATGTCAGTTCTTTTTGCACCATCCTTAATAATCAGGTTTACAAGAGTAGTGCCATAATCTGTAACTGATAAATCGAGAGCAGGGGTTTGTAAAGTATATAATTTACATTCCTTACCGTTACTTAATGTGCCAAAATCTTCAATAATCATAAATGAAATCTCCTGTTATTTTTAATTATTATCTGTTAATTGTGGATATTTTGATAAAAAAATATCAGCATAAGATATTAACAGCTTATTGTTTTATAGTTGCTGAATGAATTTCATAAAGCCCTTCATTCCATCAGGGGTACATTTGTATACTCCGGCATCTTCTAATACTTTAACGAAAGTTTTTCCGATTTCCTGTTGAAGAATTTCATTAATGTTATCCTTAGTAATTGATTTATACTTAGGAATAAAATTGTATGCCCAGTCAGCATGTTTTTTGATTTCTTCATTTGAACGGATATCTTTGTTATTTAAAATATAATCAGATAGAATGTCCATTTCTTTGTTAAGTCTTGCCGGCAAAACAGCAAGTCCCATAAGTTCAATTAAACCGATGTTTTCCTTCTTTATATGGTGCAGGTTTTCGTGAGGGTGGAATACACCTAATGGATGCTCTTTAGTTGTAATGTTGTTTCTAAGAGCAATGTCAACCTGATATTTTTCATCTTTAATTCTTGCTATAAGAGTTACCGTATTATGAGGAGTACCATCAGTTTCAGAGAAAATGAAATATTCTTCATCACTGTAGTTTCTCCAAACTTCCAAAATATGATTGCCAAGGTTAATTAAAGAATCCAAATTTTCAGATTCAAGTCTTATTACTGAAATAGGCCATTTTAAAATTCCACATTTTACATCATGGAAATCGCCAACAGAAAATTCTTTAATTATAGGTGCGTTTGCCATGGCAAAAGTATAGTTGCCCCCTTGAAAATGGTCGTGTGTTAAAATAGAACCGCCTACAATTGGTAGGTCTGCATTTGAACCTAAAAAATAATGAGGGAACATTTTTACAAAATCAAATAATTTTACAAAAGTGCTTTTTTCAATTTTCATTGGTGTATGTTCACCGTTAAAAACTATGCAGTGCTCATTGTAATAAACGTAAGGGGAATATTGAAAGCCCCACTTAGAATTATTAAGAGTTAAAGGAATAACTCTGTGATTCTGTCTTGCAGGATGATTAACTCTGCCGGCATAACCCTCATTTTCAATACACAATGCACATTTAGGATATGAAGATGCCTTTACGTTTTTAGCTGCGGCAATAGCTTTCGGATCTTTTTCAGGTTTAGATAAATTGATTGTAATATCTAAATTTCCATATTCGCATTGGTATTTCCAATTTTTATTCTTTTCGATTCTTGATTTCCTTATATAATTTGTTTTTGTTGAAAAATTGTAGTAGAAGTTAGTTGCTTCTTCTGGTGATTTTTCATACTTTTCAAAAAAAGTAGAAATAACCTGCCCTGGTCTTGGAGTGATACAGTTCATAATTTTGGTGTCGAACAAGTCTCTGTAAGTAACGGAATCTTCTATTATATTTAGTTTTACTGCTGCATCAAGTAAGTTTCTTAATATTTCATCTAAAGTTAAATTATATTCTACATCAGGATCGCTGAAATCTTCTTTACCAAAAACTTCTAACAACATATTTGTAGAATAAATTCTTTCACATTCAGGAATTAATTTATTATCAATTCCATATTGTACAAGTCTTTTTATATTTTCATCTATAACTACATTAATCATAATACTTTAATTCCTCCATATTTTCTAATCTTTAAAACATGACATGTGTTTTCACCTAATAATTTTTCCATTTGCTCCTTGTAAGTTGAAACATATTCATTTTTTACAAATGCCTGTATTGTTCCGGCAAAACCACCACCATGTACACGACAAACACCATTGTCTTTTAATACAAGTTCGCTAACTGCCAAGGCAACTGAAACAGGCTGATTTTTATAATCTTTTCCTGAATAAATATTCTGTAAATATTTATAAGATGAATTACCTGATTCTTTAACTAAAGTAAGGAATTGCCTGAAGTTGTTATTTTTTAATGCATCAACTTCTTTCTGAACTCTGGCATTTTCACCGAAGAAGTGGATTGCTCTTAATAACCCACGATTACTAACAGCAGAATAGAGTTCAGAAATTTTATCATAAAAATCATCTGCAGGTATTTCATTTAAAAATTCTTTGTTAAAATACTGGGCAACCTCTTTCATTTCAGCAGGAATGGCAGCATAATCATCTGTTAAATCTGCATGTGAGGCTTTGGTGTCTGTGATGCAAAGACTATAGCCTTCTTTTTCAACATCAAAGTCGACTTTTTCGACTATTGGTGAGTCAGGATTTTTAAAATCAATATGTACAAAACCACCTACGGAACAAGCCATTTGGTCCATTAAGCCGCAAGGTTTTCCAAAGAAAACATTTTCTGCATATTGTCCGATTTGAGCAATTTCAGTGGAAGATACTTCCATATTGTTATATATACCTGAAATAATGGTTCCGATAATTGCTTCAAAAGCTGCTGAAGATGAAAGACCGGCACCGTTTATTACATCGCTTGTAATATAAGCTTTAAAAGGTCCTATTTTATAGCCTTCTTTTTTCATTCCTGCAAGAACTCCTTTAATTAAAGAAGAAGTAGTGCCAAAATCTTTTTCGTTTACATTCAAGTCTTCTACAGAAACTGAAATTGGGTCATAACCTTCAGATATAAGTTCAATAGTGTTTTCGGTAGCTTTTCCAACAATGGCTATTGCATCTAAATTAATTGAAGCTGCAAGAACCATACCATGCTGATGGTCTGTATGATTGCCACCAACTTCAGTTCTGCCGGGAGCACTGTAAATTTCAACATCTTCATCGTCGAAAAAATTTTCGTATTTACTTAATGCATTAATATAACGATTTTTCTGATAATCAATCATTTCAGAATCGTCATAGTATATATCTGCTAAAGTAGAGTTGAATTTGTTATTTAATATTTGTTTCTTTAATTCGTTTATTTTCATAAAATACCTCCAAAATATGTAGTGAAACCGTAACAAATAATTAGTTGAAAACTTTTAAATTTCTTCTGTTAAGGTAAATATAAAATTATTTTACTAAAAAATCAACAAAGTTTACTAAAATAAAAAATCTTTGTGAAAAAGTAATAAATATAATAAAAGAAAATTAGCATAAATGTATGTATAAAATCGTCATTTCTTTATGGTAAACTTTTAGTAAAATTTAGTAAAATAATTATTGAAAAAAGTAAATGGGTTTTGTAATATATAAGTATTGAAAATAAGGTGCTTATTATGGCTTTTTTGATTAGTTATTGATTAATGTTTTTGATAAACATTAAAAATGATAGCTGGTCCTATAAATGATATAGTATTAAGATACATAATTTTGGAGGTAAAAAATGGCTACGATTAAAGATATTGCCCAAATGGCAAATGTGAGCATGGCAACAGTTTCAAGAATTTTAAATAATGACAGCAGTCTTAGTACATCTTTAGAAACAAAAATGCGGGTAATGGAGGCTGCAAAAAAACTAAATTATAAAAAAACAGGTAGAAGTAAGAAGAGTAATTTTACATTAGGAATTGTCCAGTGGTTTTCTGCAGAACAGGAGATGCAGGATTCATATTATCTTTCGGTGAGAAATGGAATTGAAGATTTTTGTCTTAAAAACTCAATACAAATTATAAGAGTATTTAAAAGTGACGAGAACTATATTGAAAATTTAAATGACGTAGATGGAATAATCTGCATTGGAAAATTTAGTAAAAAAGATATAAAGTCTATTACTAAAATCACGTCAAACACAGTATTTTTGGATATGGAAATGCCTGACTACAATGTGACAACTTTTTCCATGGACTTCAAAGATGCAATTTACAAGGGAATGGATTATCTTTTATCTTTAGGTCATGAAAAAATAGGCTTCCTTGCAGGAGTAGAAGTGTTAGATGAAAATGAGATTGTAGAAGATGAGAGATTAAATGCTTATGTGTCATTTTGCAGGGAAAATGAAATGGACTGTGATACTTTCTTAAGACAGGGTAACTACAGTATCGAATCAGGTTATGAAATGATGAAGAATTTGATAGATTCAGATGAAATACCCACAGCTGTTGTTTGTGCAAGTGACTACATTGCTTTTGGCGCAATGAAGGCAATTAATGAAAAAGGACTAAAGATGCCGGAGGATATATCTATTGTTGGATTTGATGATGCCAGTATTTGTAACTACACAACACCTTCACTTACAACGTTACATGCACCGGCTTATGATATGGGACAATATGGTGTTAATTTCTTATATGGAGCCTCAAATTTGAGTATTTCAACTGCGGTTAAGGTAAAAATGCCTTGTACACTGGTTGAAAGAGAATCCTGTTTTAAATTATAATTTGAATTGTAATAGATAAAAAAATGTGTTATTATATCTTCGAGGTAAACGTTTGTTCTATTGATGAACGAAGTGAAAAAGGGAGACAGATAATGATTTCATACATAAAAGGTGTTGTTGATTCGGTTGAATCGGACAGAGTTGTTATTGAAAATAATCAGATAGGATATAATATTCTAATGCCGGTAACGACACTTGAAAAATTAGGTATAGGAGAAGAAGTCAAGATTTACACATACTTTAATGTACGTGAAGATGCAATGCAGTTGTTTGGCTTTTTTTCTAAAGAAGAATTAGAGTTATTTAAAAAAATAATAAGTGTAAGTGGTGTTGGCCCAAAGGGCGGTCTTGCCATTGTTTCTGCATTGCCTGGAGAACAACTTCAAATGGCAATAATTTCAGGTGATGCCAAGGCAATTTCAAAAGCCCAGGGAATAGGTGCCAAAACTGCTCAGCGAATTATTATAGAATTAAAAGATAAGATAGATTTGGAAGATATGATTCATACACCAGGAAATGATGATATTTCAAATAGTGTCCAGTCAGACGCAGTTGACGCATTAGTAGCACTTGGTTATTCTAAGGGCGATGCTTTCAGCGCAGTTAAGAAGATAGAAATTACTGAAAACATGGATGTTGAGGAAGTATTGAAAAAGGCATTGAAGAATATAATATAACTTTTGGAATATGAAGGAAAGATAAATGGCGAAAAGAATTATTCAAACAGAAGCAGCATCCGAGGATGTTGTAATAGAAAAAGGTCTTAGACCATCTTCTCTTGATCAATATGTTGGTCAGGAGAAAGCAAAAAATAATTTGAAAATTTTTATAGAAGCAGCAAAATCGCGAAATGAACCGTTAGATCATGTATTGTTTTATGGACCACCGGGACTAGGAAAAACAACCTTGTCAACTATAATTGCAAATGAAATGGGCGTTAATATTAAGATTACTTCAGGACCGGCAATTGAAAAGCCGGGAGAGATGGCTGCCATACTTAATAATTTATCGGAAAATGATATTTTGTTTATAGATGAAATTCACAGATTAAACAGACAGGTAGAAGAGGTTTTGTATCCGGCCATGGAAGACTATTCAATTGACATTATGATTGGTAAAGGTCAGGGGGCCAGATCTATTAGACTTGATTTGCCTAAGTTTACTTTGGTTGGGGCAACAACAAGAGCAGGACTATTAACAGCCCCTCTTAGAGACAGATTTGGTGTTATTAATAAGCTGGAGTTTTATACAATAGATGAATTAAAGCAGATTATTATAAGGTCTGCTGGCTTACTTAATGTTGAAATTGATGAACAGGGAGCTGTTGAAATGGCTAGACGTTCAAGAGGAACACCACGTCTTGCAAACCGCTTGTTAAAAAGGGTAAGGGATTTTGCTCAGGTTAAATACGACGGTAAGATTACATATGAAGTGGCAAATGATGCTTTGAACCTTTTAGAAGTTGACAAGCTAGGTCTTGATAAAGGTGATAGAAGCATACTGGAAACCATAATTTACAAGTTCGCAGGCGGACCTGTGGGACTTGATACTTTAGCGGCTGCTTTAGGCGAGGATGCAGGCACTTTAGAAGATGTTTATGAACCATATTTAATTCAAAACGGATTTATTCAAAGGACACCGAGAGGCAGAGTGGTAACAGACTTTGCTTATACACATATAGGTGTTGAAAAAAACGTTTAAAAATGGTAATATAAAAGAGATGAAATTTTTTAGGAGGGTGTATAAAATGAGAAAGAATTTTTTCAAAAAGATTTCTGCCGTTGCATTATCTTTAACAATGGTAGTAGGAATGGTCGGTACAGTACCAGCCGCAGTTAAAACAGGTACAGATATCTCTAACGGAGTTAAGTGGCAGGCTTTTTCAATTCACACTAGAGAAGATGGTGGAAAATGGGAAGATGAATTAAAGAAAGATGGTCAGGTTTATAACAACAAGAAGGACGCTTTCAAGAGCTATGGCGAAAATGCTAAGCTTGCTGCAGCTTCAACAAACGGAGATGCATTACTTAACATTACAAGTACAGGTTATAGTGCTCAGTGGACACCAATGGGAACTGTAGTACAGAGCAACCCTTGGGGTGTTACATTAAAGAAAATCCTTAACATTGATAGAGGACGTACTTACACAATTTCATTTAAGATTAAGTCAACATTAAAGAATGAAATTAAACAGACAAAGAAACGTAAAGATGGAACAGGATACAATGTAGGAACAGGTAAGATGAACTACATTAAGCATGTTCATTTAAAAGCTTACAGAAATAACACAAAGGACGGAGATCCATCAGAAAAGCTTTATGCTGTTAAGGCTACATATAAGGGAGCAAATGTTCTTTCAAACACAAAGGATTTCAAGAACATGATTAAATTAGACAGCAGAAATGATGACTATGTTACAGTTACAGCTAAGGTTACAGTACCTGGTGATACAATTAAGTATAAGCAGAAAACAATGGGCTTTATGTTTGCTATGGGTGCTTTCTTAAAAGAATTCCCAGATGAAAACGACATGAGCGGTCAGGTTGAAATTAAAGACTTTAAGGTAGTCGCAGGAAATCCAGTTGCAACATCAAAGGCTCCAAAACTTAAGACAAAGAAAGCTAAGAAAGCTTACATTAAGGCTACAGCTTCAAAGGTAAAAGGCGCTAAGTCATACGAATTCCAGTATTCAGCAAAGAAGAACTTTAGCTCAAAGACAAAAGTTGCTTCAAAGAAGAACACTGTTAAATTAACAGGTAAGAAGATTAAATCAAAGAAGAAGATTTATGTTAGAACAAGAGTTAAAACAAGGGCTGGATACACAGTATGGTCAAAGGCAAAGAGCATTAAGGTTAAATAATTAAAGTGATAAATTACATACTTCTTTTAATTTAAAAGATTTTGTGATATTATAATCAATGATTTTAGTACAAGGAGATAATTATGTCATCAAAGAACTATGTGGATGTTATTATTGATGGGAAGATTTACAATATAGGTGGATTTGAAAGTGAAGCGTATCTACAGAAGGTTGCTACATATATCAATAATATGATACAGGACTTTAAACAGAATGAAAGCTATCGTATGCAGAATATGGATATGCAGAGAATACTTCTTGAAATTAATATAGCAAATGATTATTTTAAAGCAAAAAAACAGGCAGACATGCTTGAAGGTGATTTAGAACTAAAGGAAAAAGAAGTATACGATTTAAAACATGAGTTGATAGTTTCAGATTCAAAAGCTGAGACAGCAACTAAAGAATTAGATGAAGCTCTTGAAAAAATTAAGAATCTCGAAAAAGAGATTGTTAAACTTCAGACAGAACTTGAAAAGTAAATTAAACGATCAGGCTTCGGCCTGGTCGTTTCTTACTAATAAAACAGTTATAGGAGAAATTTATGTTAGTTGAGTTACTTGCACCGGGTGGAAATTATGAAAGCGTTATAGCAGCCATAAATGCCGGAGCTGACGCAGTATATACCGGTGGAGAATTATTTGGAGCAAGAGCTAATGCAAATAATTTATCGGAGGATGAATTAATAAGTGCAATACAGTATGCACATTTATTTAATAGAAAGATTTATTTAACAGTTAATACTTTAGTAAAAGATAATGAAATAAAAGAAAAACTATATAATTATTTACTTCCGCTGTATACTAATGGGTTGGATGCCGTTATTGTACAGGACATAGGAGTATTATTGTTTATAAAAGAAAAATTTCCAGGGATGCATATTCATGCAAGTACCCAGATGACAATTTTCGGTGATTTGACAGTTGAATATCTGAAAAAACTTGGCGTGTCACGTATTGTCACACCAAGAGAACTTTCTTTAAATGAAATATCAGATATACATCAAAAGACAAATCTCGAAATCGAAAGTTTTGTTCATGGAGCTTTATGTTATTGTTATTCAGGCCAGTGTTTCCTAAGTAGTTTTATAGGTGGTCGTAGCGGAAACAGAGGCCAATGTGCCCAGCCTTGCAGAATGGAGTATGATGTTATATTAAACGGAAAAGTATTAAATAAAAAGAATGAAAAATATGTACTTAGTCCAAAAGATATTTGTACATTAAAAATTCTGCCGGAAGTAATAGAAAGTGGTGTGTATTCACTGAAAGTAGAAGGCAGAATGAAGAAACCTGAGTATGTTGCGGGAGTGGTAAGTATTTACAGAAAATATGTTGATTTATATTTGAAGACTCAGGAAAATTCCCAAATACGATATAAAGTAGAACAATCAGATTTACAGAAATTATGGGGTTTATTTAACAGGAATGGTTTTAATGAAAGTTATTTTAAACAACATAATGGAAGGAACATGATTTCTTTAAAGAAGCCATCCTTTAGATTAGAAAATACAGAATATATTAGTTATATTAGAGAAAAATATTTAAAAGAAAGAAAAAAATATCTATTAGATGCAACTGTAGTAATAAAGGAAAACTATCCTATAGAAATTAGTACAACGATTAATCATAAGAAGGTTGTAGCACAAGGACAGGTACCGTTTATTGCTGAAAATAAGCCGATAACTAAAGAAACAGTTATTAAACAATTAAGTAAACTCGGAAACACAGATTTTAAATTCAGGAGTTTATCAATAAATATAGATGGAAATTTATTCGTACCTGTTGGAGCATTGAATAATTTAAGACGTGATTTCATTGAAAAAACATACAATGAAATTATAGTTAAATATAATAGAACCATAGAGGAAACGGAAGGAAAGAATATATTATTTGAACAAAAAGACTCGTTAGAAATTAATAATTATAATGATAATGATGGAAAATATGATTTTGTAGCAATGGTTTCTAACAAGAAACAATTAAATGTCGTTTTATCATTTAAAGAAATTTCAAAAGTATATTTGGAAGAGTTTTTGTTTTCTAATGACATAAGTGATATAATTGAGCAATGCAAACGCGTAAAAAAAGAAGTATATTTGGCAATGCCGTATGTTTTTAGAAAACAGGACGTTAAAAAGTTTAATGCTAAATTTGGTGAAGCATTAAAGAATTTTGACGGATTTTTAATAAGAAATATAGAGGAATATTTCTATTTGAAAGAAAAAAAGATGGAAACTCTTTATGTTTTTGATTATAATGTTTATGCGTATAACAGTATTTCGAAAAAATATTATTGTGATAATCACATAACAACTACAAGCCCGTTAGAACTTAATTATGCAGAATTAAGAGAGCGCGGTTGTGAGGGTGAGAATTTTGTTGCTTATGGTTATATACCTACAATGATTTCTGCCAACTGTTGCTTAAAAACAGTAGACAATTGTAGAAAGAACAATGATATATATGGAATTAAAGACAGATTAAATAATATATTTAATATAAAGTGTGTATGCGATTACTGTTATAATTTAATGTATAATTGCAAACCTTTATCTTTGTTAGGATATAGGGATAATATTAACAAATTAAGTCCTCAGACAATCAGATTGAATTTTACAATTGAATCTCAGGATGAAGTGAAAAATATAGCTAAAGATTATATTGATTCATTTTTATATAATAAGAATATCATTGATAAAACAGATTCCACTAGGGGACATTTTAAAAGAGGAGTTCTGTAGAGTAATATGGAGATTGAAAAATGAGTACATTTTTAATTATTGTGACAAAATACCTTTTTATTTTACTTATGTTTTTTTACGTATGGGAATGCTTTAGTGCACTTAGATGTAAGAATCCATACAAGGCGTCAGGTATTTTTCAAAGACAAAATGGAATAATATTTCTAACGTATTTTTTGGGGATTGCGACAATTTACATGAACCAACAGGATACTACGGAAATAGGAGTAATAATATTAGGAGGTGCACAACTTTGTTATTTGATAGTTGTGCTGGGAATTTTTCCAATCATTTATCCTAATATTAATAAAGCAATTTTAAGTAATATGTGCATGTTATTGACAATCGGTTTTATTATGTTAGCAAGATTAAAGTTTGCCAATAGCATAAGACAGTTTGTAATCGTAGCTGTGGTAACGATGCTGTCACTAATTGTGCCTTATTTAATGAGCAAATATGAATTATGGAAATCATTTACATGGATTTATTGTTTTGTGGGGATAGCCTTACTGGCATTGGTTTTAGCTGTAGGTAAAACAGATAATGGAGCTAAGCTTGCAATACCAATTGGAAAATTCTTTACTTTCCAACCATCAGAATTTGTGAAAATAATTTTTGTTTTCTTTATTGCAGGCTTGTTAAGTAAATCAACAAGTTTTAAAAACGTGGTTTTATCAGCCATAATGGCTGGTACCCATGTGTTATTGCTAGTAGCCTCAAGAGATTTAGGTAGTGCATTAATATTCTTTATGATTTATGTTTTTATGATTTATGTTGGCACAAGAAAAGTAGGCTATATTTTCATCTGCTTTGCAGGACTTTCCATTGCCTCAGTTTTCGCATACAAGGTTTTTGCTCATGTTAGAGTTAGAGTGAGCGTTTGGCTTAATCCTTGGGCTGATCCCGGGGATACAGGGTTTCAGGTAACCCAGTCTTTGTTTGCGCTGGGTAATGGTGGCTTAACTGGTACAGGATTATATCAGGGCAGACCAAAAGATGTACCGGTTGTAGATCAGGATTTTATTTTCTCAGCTATTGGTGAAGAACTTGGTGCAATATTTGCAATACTTTTACTTTTGTTATGTTTAACATGTTTTGTTGCCTTTTTAAATACAGCTATGCAGCAAATAAGTTTGTTTAACAAGTTGGTATGTATTGGTTTAGGAATGCAGTATGCAGTACAGATTATCGTTACAGTTGGCGGGGCAATTAACATGATTCCATCAACAGGTGTTACATTCCCATTATTAAGTTATGGTGGAAGTTCGATTCTAAGTACGCTGATTGTATTTGCAATTATTCAAGGGTTGGCAATTGTGGGAACGGCGCAAAAGTCCACAAGAAGAAGAGTAACAGAAAAAGGAGCAAGACATGTCAAGGAAAGAAGAACGCAGGAAATCCAAGGCCTCGATAGAACGCAGGAAATCAAAATACGCTAAAATAGAAAGAAAAAAACTTAATAGACAGGCAATGGTTACAACTGTAGTAATTTCGCTTATTTTTGTATTTATGATAGGTTTTTATGCTAATTTTGTTGTTAATCAAAGTCCAAAGATTATTAATAATACATACAACAGACGAATTGATGGAAGTGCATCTAAAGTAGTGCGAGGCACTATTTACAGTAAAAGTAAAAAAAGACTTGCTTATACTGATACGAAAGGGACAGAGACAGATTTGTCTGACGATGAAAGAAAATATCCATACGGTAAGATTTTTTCTCATGCAATAGGAATAACCACACATGGAAAGTATGGTTTGGAAAAAATGTGCAATTATGATTTATTGTCATCTCAGACTTCAGCAGTGCAGAAGATTATTGATGATTTCTCTGACACAGAAGAGCGGGGATGTGATGTGTATACAACTTTAAGTGTTAGCACACAAAAAGCTGCATATAACAGTCTTTCAGGGTATAAAGGAGCAGTTTTTGTAATGGATCCTAATACAGGAGAAATTAGAGCAATGGTTTCAAGACCATCTTATGATCCTGAAAGTATAGATGATATATGGGATAAAATCACATCTGATTCAAGTGACTCACGATTAGTAAACAGGGCCACACAGGGTAAATATATACCGGGTTCGATTTTTAAAATTATTACTACATTAGAATACATGAAAGAAAATAAGAATTATTCTGATTTTTCTTATAATTGTAATGGTAAGGCAACCTTTAATAATTTTTCAATTAAATGTTTTGACGGAACAGCCCATTATAGTGTAGATTTAACACACGCTTTTGCATATTCATGTAACAGCGCATTTTCAACAATTGGTAATGAACTTAATGTGTCAAAGTTTAGAAAGACAGCAGAGAAGTTATTGTTTAATCAGGAATTGCCATTGGATATGGATTATAACGAAAGTGTTTTTCCACTAACAAAGAAGTCTTCGCAGTTTGATATTACACAGACAAGTATAGGCCAGGGTAAAACAACGGTATCACCGGCTCATATGGCAATGATTGCGTCAGCTATTGCAAATAATGGTGTTTTAATGAAACCTTATATTGTAGACCACGTACAAAACAGTAATGGAACTGTGGTTAAATCCACAGAACAAACAGAATATAAGCGTTTGATGAAAAAGGCACAGGCAAAGCAGTTACAGGAATATATGAGAGCTGTTTGTGAATACGGTACAGGTAAAGTGATGGCTTATTCAGATTATACAGCTTACGGTAAAACAGGTACTGCAGAAGTTGACAAAAAAGACAATGTTAATTCATGGTTTGTAGGCTATGCAAAGAAAGGCAAAAAGAAAGTTGCAATTGCAGTAGTTTTAGAAAATATGCCGGAAGGAAGCAACTCTGCAGTAAATTGCGCAAAAGAAGTATTTGATGAATATTTTAATTAGATGAAATATTGCAATGATATCTCTATTACTGTATACTAAAAGTAATTTAACACACTACAAAACAGGAGGACAACCTATGGAAAAGGCGGTCAGTTGTGGCGGTGTGGTTATATATAGAAATAAAATATTACTTTTATACAAAAATTTTCGGAATAGGTATGAAGGATGGGTTCTTCCAAAAGGAACAGTTGAACTGGGAGAAACTCATGAAGAAACTGCCTTACGTGAGGTGAAAGAAGAAACCGGCGTAAGTGCAAAAATTAATGAGTATGTGGGAAAAAGCGAATATACATTTAATATTCCTGGAGATATTGTTGAAAAAGAGGTGCATTGGTACCTAATGTCTTCTAATAGCTTTTATAGTAAACCACAGCGCGAAGAATATTTTTACGATTCTGGATATTATAAGTATATTGAAGCGTATCATTTGTTGAAATTTCCAAATGAAAGAATGATACTCAAGAAAGCTTATAAGCAATATTTAGAATTAAATAAGAAAAAGAACAAAAGATAAGACAGGGCATATCCTGTCTTATCTTTTATATGAAAGTGTGATAATAAATGAACAAAACAAATTATCAAAAAGAACTTGAAAAGACAATAGAGAATAATATTAACGAAAATAAAACTCCAAGATTACTTCTTCATGCCTGCTGCGCACCCTGCAGTAGTTATGTGTTAGAATATTTGTCTAAATATTTTGAGATAGATGTGTTGTTTTATAATCCTAATATTTCAACAACAGAGGAATATAATCATAGAGCAGAAGAGTTAATCAGATTTATAAATGAAATGGAATTTCAACATAGTGTAAAACCCATTATTGCTAATTATGATTCTAAAGAATTTTATGAATATGTAAAAGGATATGAAAAAGCAAAAGAAGGTGGCGAAAGATGCTTTAAATGCTATAGGTTAAGATTGGAATTTTCCGGAAAGTATGCAAAGGATAACGGGTACGACTATTTTACAACAACTCTGTCAATTAGTCCCCTTAAAAACGCACAGAAATTAAATGAAATTGGAAAAGAAATATCTGAAAAGTATAATATAGATTATTTATTTTCTGATTTTAAAAAGAAAAACGGTTATAAGAGATCTATTGAGTTGTCAAAAGAACATAATTTGTATAGACAAAATTTTTGTGGTTGTGTATTCTCTAAAAGGGATGAATGAAATTAGTATAATATATAGACAAAATATATATTTGAAAGATAGAATATTATATGATATATTCTAGGCTGTAAATATTATATTTTCAAAACAGAAAGGAATTAAAATATGATATGTCCAAATTGTGGATGTGAGTGTGATGATAATGCTATGTTTTGCAGAAAATGTGGTACAAAAATCAATAGCTTTCATAGTGATATTACACAAACATCAATAGATAAAATAGATAATACAGAAGAAGATATTTTTGCCGGTATTAAAATAGAGTCCGGCAGAGAAGGTTATAGTGAAAACGAAAATAAGAAGAGTAGTTATAAAATACAGAAGTTAGATGATGAGGTTGAAGAGGATTTAGAGGAATTTGATGACTCTTACATATCCCACTCTAAACAGCATAATTACAAAAGTGCTTCACATAATTACTCAAGTAGCAATAAAGTTAAAAAGAACACAACAAAAAAGAATATTTCAAAGAAAAAGGCACCTAAGAAGAAAATGTCAAAGAAGAAGGTACTTGGTTTAATTGTTTTGATAATTGTACTAATGGCAGCAACATCTGTGGGAACATTAGCTGTCAAGAAATCAATTATGACAGGTAAGTTTGACAAATATTATAATATTGGTGAAAAATATTACAAAGAAGAAAATTATGAGTATGCCAAGTCTCAGTATATTTTAGCTTCAAGTAATGCTTTTACAAAAGAACAGAAAATTAAAGCCTATGAAAAGGTTTGTCAGGTAGACGAAATTCTTGGGAAATATGATGAAGAAGAAATGAAATATCTTGAATATTTAATTGACGTTGATAATCAGAATATTGACTATTATAAGAAACTGATTGTTCTTTATCAGAATAATGACATGGATTCGAACATCAAAACATTAGTTAATTCTGCACCTGCAAATTTAAGAAAAGAGTTGGAGAATTTTGATGGCACAGTTCCATCAGCCAGCGTAAAGGCAGGAACTTATGATAAACCAATAGAAGTGAAACTAAGTGCCAGTGATGATGTAAAGATTTACTATACAACAGATGGTTCAGATCCAAGTGACAGTGTTTCAAGAAAAAAATATTCAGGTACAATTTCTTTTGCAACAGAAGGAACATATACTTTAAGAGCATATTCGGTTGACAAAAACAAAAAGAAAAGTAAAGAAGCAGCCTACAAGTATATATTAGAATTTAAGAAAATAAATGAGCCTACAGTAGATTTGAAAAGTGGTGAATACTCGACTCAGGAGAAGATTACCGTAACTGCTGATAGTGGTTGCAGTGTATATTTTACAACAGATGGTACAACTCCAACAAAGAAAAGTCAGTTATATACAGAGCCAATCAAAATTCCAAAAAAGAATTCTATTTACTGTTTTGTTGCAATAGATGATCAGGGTATAACAAGCTCAGTTGTTACAAGAGCATATAATTATGTACCTAAGAGAATATCTTATAGTCAGGCATCTAATAGCCTTACAGATTATCTTGTTTCAAATGGTAAATTTGAAAATAATTATGGTGAATTTGAAAACGGTGATGTAGGTTATTTGGAATATAAAAAGATAACTGAAATCTCTTCAGAAGAATACTACATTATTAATTGTGAAATTGAGGACAAGGATGGAAAGAGTGTGTCTTCACAGTCATATGCAGTATCGTGCGAATCGGGTACCGTGTATGGAGTAAAGTATAATGGTGGTTCTTACAGTTTGGATTAATTTAAAGATATTACATTGTTTTCAATAATTGTTCAAATATGCAGAGAAAAATTAGCAAGAATAATAAAAAAACAGTTACTAAAAAAAGTCAAAATAAAAGAAACTAAAAAAAGTCAATTTCTATGTAAGTAGCAATACAATTAAAACTGTTGAATATAGTTAATTGTATTATGATTTACAGTAGAAATTGGCTTTTTTGCATTAATGTATAACCTGAGTGCGTGTTATCATGTAACTATTGTTTTATTACACCAGGGTGCGTTCTTAGTGGAACATTTTTCCTTTCACGCGAGTGTACATCCCTAGTGGAACGTTTCTTATTACATAAAAAAACACCACATTATGTGGTGTTAATCAATGCGGATAGTGGGACTTGAACCCACACGCTTTATGGGCGTCAGATTTTGAGTCTGATGCGTCTGCCATTCCGCCATATCCGCAAGCAATAAAAATCTTATCATTTTGTTGTATAAATGTCAATAAAAATGTATAATTGATTTCAGAAAAATTTTTAATTAGCTTAAAAAAGAAAAATGAGATTTGAATTGAATAAAAACAAAATGAGCAATTGGATTTTAAATAAAAAAGTACAAAATGAGCGAATAAATGTAAGATGAAACGAGGGTAAATATGAATTGCGAAGTGTTTCAGGAGAAAATAAATGATTTTATTTTTGATAGAATTGAATATTCAGAAGATTTAGAAGATTTTCTCAGTCATGCAAAAGAATGCAAAGATTGTATGGAAGAATTACAGTTGTATTATACTATACATAGAGGTTTGGAAGATGTGCCGGCTCCTTTTGAGGGTGAGGAGACGAAGAAGGCAGAGGAAGAATTGCAGGATTTAATTGAATACTATGATGAATATTTACAAAGGCAAAAGTCCTATAAAAAAGCTGCACGAATTTCAATTATTGCCATTTTAGCAATTGTTCTTTCCACATTTTCCTATGTTATAGTGAAAATTATTTTATTTTAACAAATATTATTTAAAACGAGGTAGACATGAATAAATTATTATTAATTGACGGACACAGTATATTAAACAGGGCTTTTTACGGAGTTCCTTTATTTGGAAATACAAAAGGAGTACATACTAATGCAGTATTCGGCTTCCTTAATATGATGTTTAAATTTATAGATGACGAGCAGCCAACTCATTTTGCAGTTGCATTTGATGTTCATCAGCCAACGTTCAGACATGAAATGTTTAAGGAGTATAAAGGAACAAGAAAACCTATGTTACCTGAATTAAGGGAGCAGGTTCCAATTATCAAGGATTTGCTAAAGAAAATGAATATTACGGTAATTGAACTTCCGGGTTATGAAGCAGATGATGTAATAGGAACTATGTGTAAAGAAGGTGAAAAAGAAGGTATGGATGTGTGCATTTATTCCGGTGACAGGGATTTATTGCAGCTTGCATCTGAAAAAATAACTGTTTGTATTCCTAAAACAAAAAAAGGTCAAACAACAATTGAACGATATAATACAGAAGACGTAAAGGCTTTATATAAGGTGACACCTTTTGAATTTATTGACGTAAAGGCTTTAATGGGGGATTCTTCTGACAACATACCGGGTGTGCCGGGAATTGGAGAAAAGGGAGCTACTGCCATTATTTCTCAGTTTGGTTCAATTGAAAATGCATTAGAACACGCAGATGAAATTTCAAACACAAGAAACAGAAATGCCTTAATTAATCATTTCGAATTGGCAAAAATGAGTAAAGTTTTGGCAACAATTAATATTGAATCACCTGTAGGTGTTAAACCGTCAGAGTGTGTTTTTGGAGATATTTATACAGAAGAAGCTTTAGACATAATAAAAGAACTTGAATTAAAGAGTATGATATCAAGATTTTCTAATGTTTCAGCATCAATGGACATAGAGGAGAATTTTAAATTAGTTAATGATTACGTTGAAGCAGAAGAAATTTTTAACGAATGTATAAATAACAGTGAGCAGGTAGGCTTATTTATATTAAATGAAACTGATATTTTCGGTATAGGTTTATGTTTAAGTGAAGAAAAAATATATTATATACCGGTAGTAGGATTTATTACAAAAGAATATATCAAAGATAAGTTAAAAGAAATGGTTGATAAAACAAAGATTTACACAACTGATATAAAAGAGAACAATAATCTTTTTGAAACATCATTAGTTGATGAAAAATATATAAATCTTGAAGATTTAGGTTTAATGCAATATTTAATTAATCCAAATGGTCATTCTTATAATTATGATGATGTTGCAAGGGACTATCTTTCAATGACAGTTCCAACTTATGAGGAAATTTTTCCAAAGACAAAAAAGAAGGAAACACCATCTATTGAAATAGTTGAAAATCAAATGAGATATGCCTGCTATAACGCATTTATTTTCTATAAAGGTTTTCAGCCTGTTCAGGAGAAATTAAAAGAATTGGAAATGGAGGCTGTATACAATAACATCGAGAAACCTTTATCAATTGCTTTATTTAACATGGAGAACATTGGTATAAAAGTTGATGGTGAGGCCTTAAAGAAATATGGCGATGAACTTGGTATCAAAATTGCTGATTTAGAAAAGAAAATCTACGAAAGTGCCGGTCACGAATTTAACATTAATTCACCAAAACAGCTAGGTGAAATACTTTTTGGAGAAATGGGATTACCAGGTGGTAAGAAAACAAAAACAGGTTTTTCCACATCAGCTTCTGTTTTGGAAAAATTAGAACCGGATTATCCATTTGTTAAAGATGTACTGGAGTATAGACAATTAACTAAGTTGAAATCTACTTACGCAGATGGATTAAGTGTTTTTATAAAAGATGACAGCAGAATATACGGAAAATTTAACCAGACAATTACTGCAACAGGAAGAATCAGCAGTACAGAACCTAATTTACAAAATATTCCTGTTAGAACAGAAATTGGCAGACAGCTAAGAAAAGTTTTTGTTCCAAAAGAAGGGTGCGTATTTGTAGATGCCGATTATTCTCAGATTGAACTTAGAATTTTAGCCCATATGTCAGGTGATGCTAATTTGATTAATGCCTATAAACATTCAAAAGATATACATGCTGCTACAGCTTCACTTGTTTTTGGTGTCCCAATTGAAGAAGTTACTAAAACACAAAGAAGTAATGCAAAAGCTGTAAACTTCGGAATTGTTTATGGCATAAGTTCTTTTGGTTTAAGTCAGGATTTATCAATTGGCAAAAAAGAAGCACAGCAGTACATTAACAATTATTTTGAAAGTTATCCGAGCATTAAGCAGTTCTTAGATAATTCTGTAAACAGTGCAAAAGAAAAAGGTTATTCTGTTACAATGTTTGGCAGAAAAAGACCTATTCCTGAATTAAAAGAGTCTAATTTTATGAGAAGACAGTTTGGTGAAAGAGTAGCAATGAATGCCCCAATTCAGGGAACTGCTGCAGATATTATGAAAATTGCCATGATTAATGTGGACAAAGCCTTAAAAAATAACAATTTAGTATCAAGAATTGTTCTACAGGTTCACGATGAACTTTTAATCGAGGCAAAAAAGGAAGAAGTGGAACAGGTAAAAGATATTTTAATAAATGAAATGTCTCAGGCAGCAAATCTTGAAGTACCACTTCTTGTTGAAGCAAAAGTAGGAAACAATTGGGATGAAGCTCATTAAAATATAAAAGATAACGAAGGATATAAAAAATGATTATTGGTGTGATGGGAGGCGTTGGCTCAGGTAAGTCAACGGTACTTAACTATTTGGAAAATAACTATGAGGCAAACATAATTGAAGCAGATAAGGTGGCAAAAGAAGTTATGCTTCCCGGAAATGATGTATACAATGAAATTGTGAAAACATTTCCTGAAGTCATAGCTGATAATAAAATTGATAGCAAAAAACTTGCGGAGATTGTTTTTAATAACAAGGAACAACTTGAAAAATTAAACAGTATTACCCACCCTGGAGCTGTTAAGGAAATTGTCTCAAGAATTAAGTCATCCAAAAACAGAATTATAGTTGTAGAGTCAGCAATTTTATTAGGTTCCGGAGTTGAACAATATTGTGACGAACTTTGGTTTGTTTTTTGTAACAGGGATACAAGAATTAAACGACTAATACAGACAAGAGGTTACTCTAAAGAAAAGTGTATCAGTGTTATTGAAAGTCAGCCGGCTGATGAAGAATATAATAAAGTGGCTGATGAATTTATTGACAATTCATATTCAGAAGAAAACACAAGGGAACAGATTGATTTAATCCTTAATACAAGCGCCTGTATATAAATAGTTTGATTTATAATCTATTTATAGGTTGTTATATTATTTAACTGAAAAATAAAAAAATATATTGACTATAATATTAAAAAGAGTTACGATATGTAGCGTGCTACATGTCGTAGCTCTTTTATTATGTTAAGGAGAATTTTTATGGAGGATTTAGGTCATCAGATTAAACGTATTGATAGGTTATTTAAATTGCGTATGGACCGCAATTTAGAAAAGAGTGGATTAACTAACAGTCAGATGCATGTATTAATGTATTTATTACATCATCCCGACCAGAAAGTAACACAGAAATGTTTGTGTCAGGAATTTGAAGTTAAGCATTCTACCATGTCAGGAATTTTAAATAGAATGAAGGACAAAAATTTAATTGACATTAAAATAGATGAGGATAACAAGAAATTCAAAAATATTTATGTTACGAAAGAAGCATACGGTATTAAGGAAAAGTTAGATTTATATAAATCTAAAACAGAAGAAATCCTGGTTAAGGGTTTCAATGATGATGAAAAAAACAAATTGGAAAACTTTCTTGAAAGATTGTATGCCAATTTATTAGATGACAGTCAGCTTAACGAAGAAGATTTAAAATGTTTACATAAAACAATTAGAAAGTAAATTTTTATATGAAGAATTTAAGTAGGAGGATAGATTAAAATGTTAAAGACATTAGGAAAACAGATTAAAGAATTTAAACTGGTATCCATTCTTACACCTATTGCCATGTTAGCAGAAGTAATTGTTGAAAACTTTATACCACTTTTGATGGCAACAATTATTGATTCGATTGGTTCAGGTGATTTAAACAGTATTTACAGAACAGCATGTATAATGATTGTTCTTGCAATTGCAGGTTTAATTTCCGGATACCTTGGTGGTGTATTTGGAGCTAATGCTTCAGCCGGCTTCGCAAGAAACCTAAGAAAAGCAATGTTTGAAAACATACAGACTTTTAGCTTTTCTAATATTGATAAGTTCAGCACAGCAGGTTTGGTTACAAGACTGACAACTGATGTAACAAATATGCAGAATGCTTATCAGATGATACTTAGAATGGCTGTTAGAGCTCCATTTAGTTTGATTGTTGCCATGATTATGGCATTTACGGTATCCCCACGATTAGCATCTATATACTTAATTGCTGTTATTATTTTAGGTTGTATTTGTGCATTAATTATTAAGTTCGCTTTTAAATATTTTAATCAGGTATTTAAGAAATACGATGCCTTAAATGAAAGCGTTCAGGAAAATGTAACAGCCATGAGAGTTGTTAAGGCGTACGTTAGAGAGGACCATGAAAAGAAAAAATTTGGAAAAGCCAGCGAAGCTATTTACAAAATGTTTGTAAAAGCTGAAGGCATTGTTGCTTTAAACAATCCGGTAATGATGACAACAGTATATACATGTATATTGTTAATCAGCTGGGTTGGAGCACACATGATAGTGGCAAGTGGTAATAACGCAGCACTTGGTCTTACAACAGGTAACTTAACATCAATGCTTGCTTATTGTATGAACATTCTTATGAATCTTATGATGTTATCAATGGTATTCGTAATGATTACAATGTCTATGGCAAGTGCAAGACGTATTGTAGAAGTGTTAAATGAAAAGCCTGACATTACAAATCCAGAAGACCCTGACTTTGATGTACCTGACGGAAGTATTGAATTTAAGAATGTAACATTTAGATATAACAGTAAAAGCGAAAAACCAATACTTGAAAATATTAATGTTAAAATTAAGTCAGGTGAAACAATAGGTATTATTGGTGGTACAGGTAGTGCTAAGTCAAGTTTGGTAAACTTAATCAGTAGATTATATGACATTGAAGAGCAGGCGGTAAAAGATGGTGAAGAACCAATCGAAAGTTATGTTAGCATTGGCGGAAAAGATGTTAGATCTTACGATTTGGAAACTGTAAGACAGGAAGTTAGTGTTGTGCTACAGAGCAATGTTTTATTTACAGGAAGTATTCTTGATAACCTTAGATGGGGAAATCCTGAGGCAACAGATGAAGAGTGTATTAGAGTCTGTAAATTAGCATGTGCAGATGAATTTATTGAAAGAATGCCTGATAAATATAATACACATATTGAACAGGGCGGTACCAATGTTTCAGGTGGTCAAAAGCAGCGTCTATGTATTGCCAGAGCATTACTAAAGAATCCAAAGATTTTGATTTTGGATGACTCAACAAGTGCTGTTGATACAGTTACAGATGCAAAAATCAGAAAAGCTTTTAGGGAAGAAATTCCTGACACAACAAAAATTATTATTGCACAGAGAATTTCATCAGTTCAGGATGCAGACAGAATCATTGTTATGGACGATGGAAAAATAAATGAAATAGGCACACATGATTATCTAAAAGACAATAACGAAATTTATAGAGAAGTTTATTTACAGCAGACAAACGATAATGGTGATTTTGACAAGAATGGAGGTGAAATGTAATGGCACAGCCAAAAACAGTTAAGGGTCCTGGAAAACATCAGATGGGACCTAGACAGAAAATTGATCATCCATTTAGAATAATGGGCCAGATATTAAAGTTTATGGGCAAGCATTATGCACCACATTTAATTATTGTTCTTATATGTATTGTTACAAACGTTTTGGCAAATGTTCAGGGAACATGGTTTATGAAGGCTTTAATTGACCAATACATTTTACCAATGATAACAAAAGGCAGTAACGACTTTGGACCACTTCTTGGTGCCATGGGTAGAGTTGGTGTTTTTTATGGTATTGGTATTATAGCAACCTTTGCACAGTCTGAAATAATGGTTTTTGTTACACAGGGAACATTAAAAGACTTAAGAATAGAAATGTTTAACCACATGCAGTCACTTCCAATTAAATATTTTGACACACATGCACATGGGGACATTATGTCAATGTATACAAATGATATTGATACATTAAGACAGATGGTAAGTCAGTCTTTACCACAGATTATTAATAGTGTAATTACTGTAGTAAGTGTACTTGTTGCCATGATTACATTAAGTTTTCCATTAACAATACTCACAATTATTATGGTTGCTTTAATGATGTTTGTTTCAAAGAAGCTTACAAGTCTTTCAGGTAGATTTTTCCTGGCACAGCAGAAGGACTTAGGTGCTGTAAATGGTTATATTGAAGAAATGATGGCAGGTCAGAAAGTTGTAAAAGTTTTCTGTCATGAAGATGAGGCAATAGAAGAATTTGATGAAATCAATAATAAGCTTTATCATTCAGCTAATAATGCAAATAAATTTGCAAATGTAATAGGACCTTGTAATGCACAGCTTGGTAACTTAAGTTATGTTTTATGTGCATGTTTTGGTGCTGTTATTGCAATTAACGGATTTATGGGCTTTACTTTATCTCCGGGAGCTTTGGTAAGTTTCCTGCAATATAATAAGCAGTTTGCCCAACCAATTAATCAGGTTACAATGCAGATGAACAGTATTGTTATGGCATTAGCAGGTGCTGATAGAATATTTAAACTTCTTACAGAAGAACCCGAAGTTGATGACGGTTATGTTACATTAGTACGTTGTAAAAAAGAAAACGGCGAAATCGTTGAATGTAAGGAACGTACAGGTATGTGGGCTTGGAAGCATTACCATAAGGAAGATAATACAACAACCTATAAGGAAATGAAGGGGGAAGTTGTATTTGATGGAGTTGATTTTGGATATAACGATGACAAGATTGTTTTACATGACGTTAAATTATATGCAAAACCTGGCCAGAAAATTGCTTTTGTAGGCTCAACAGGTGCTGGAAAAACAACTATTACAAACCTTATTAACAGATTCTATGACATACAGGATGGAAAAATCAGATATGATGGAATCAATATTAATAAAATCAAAAAAGATGATTTAAGACGTTCCCTTGGTATTGTTTTACAGGATACACATTTGTTTACAGGAACAATTATGGAAAACATCAGATACGGTAAGCTAGATGCAACTGATGAAGAAGTAATAGCTGCTGCAAAATTAGCTAATGCCGATAGTTTTATTAGAAGATTACCTGAAGGCTACAATACTTTAATTAAAGGTGATGGTGGAAACCTTTCACAAGGTCAAAGACAGTTACTTGCTATTGCAAGAGCAGCTGTTGCTAATCCACCTGCATTAATTTTAGATGAAGCTACATCAAGTATTGATACAAGAACTGAAAGAATTGTACAAGAGGGTATGGATGCCTTAATGGAAGGTCGTACAACATTTGTTATTGCCCACAGACTTTCAACCATAAAGAACAGTGATTGTATTATGGTACTTGAACAGGGAAGAATTATTGAACGTGGTAGTCACGATGAATTAATGGAACAAAAAGGAACATATTACAGACTTCAAACAGGAAACTCAAAATAATATAGTTTTAAGGAACACTTGCATATATTAAAATGTGAGTGTTCTTTTTAGGTTTGGATAGTTTTATGAGTATGAAAATTAACAAAATAAACATTGTTGTGTTAGTGATAGTTTTTGCTATTGGAAATGTTTTAGTTTACAACAAAATAATTAGTAAATCCTTTACTATAGAAAAAAATATTGTAGAACGTAATAAATTTAGGAATCCTTACATAAATGAAAAAGTCTTAAAGGAGTTAAAGGAAAATTCATTAAACAGTAATAGAGATTTTAGCGAATTTATAACAGCTAATTATTTACTGAATGATTATTCTTTGAGAAAAACGAAGGTAGATGGAAATAATATTAAAAGAATAAGAAAGCAATTTGTTTTTAATAACAAAGAGGAATATTATAAATTATTAAAAGCTTTCTCTGCAATATACAATGATTTAAAATATTTTCCGGTAGCAAAAGGCAGAAATACAAATTACTGGGTTGGCTATGAGAACGGCTTTGGTGAAAGCAGAAATTTTATGGGAAAATATAAACATGAAGGTTGCGATATTATGGCAGAAAATAATGTATCAGGTTTTTATCCCATAATAAGTTCTACAGATGGAATTGTGGAAAATATAGGGTGGCTACCAAAAGGCGGCTACAGGGTAGGAATTAGAAGCGATAATGGCGGTTATTTTTATTATGCACACTTGTCCTGTTATTCAAATATAAAAAAAGGAGCTGTGGTAAAAGCCGGAACATTGCTGGGCTATATGGGTAATACCGGTTATGGAAGTATTGGCACAGAAGGCAAGTTCGATGTCCATTTGCATTTTGGCATATATATTAAAACTGATAATTATGAGGAATTAAGTGTAAATCCATATTATATTTTGAAATATTTGGAAAATTGTATACTTTATGCAAATTATTGAAAAGAAATGTCACAAAGCTTAAAAAATTAAATAAATGCCATAGTGTGGTCATAAAACATTTGAATAATATGTTTATATATGCATAAAAATTTATATTAATTCAGTATGTGTCTTGATATAAATTAATATAAAGTGTAAAATACTATTAGTTTAAAAGAAAGAAGGTAATTTATAATGGAAAAATTAAATACTAATAATGCACCTGCAGCTATTGGACCATATTCACAGGCTGTAAAGACAGGAAATTTATTATTTACATCAGGTCAGATTGCACTTGATCCTGCAACAGGTGAAATTGTTGGAACAACAATAGAAGAACAGACAGAACAGGTTATGAAGAACCTTGGAGCTATTTTGAAAGAAGCTGGAGCAACTTATGAAAATGCTGTAAAGACTGTTTGCTTTTTAGATAACATGGATGATTTTGGAGCATTTAACGAAATTTATGGAAAGTATTTTACAGGAAAACCTGCAAGAAGCTGTGTTGCTGTAAAGACTTTACCAAAGAATGTTTTATGTGAAGTAGAAGTTATTGCAGAAATATAATTTATAATTTTTGAAATTAAGGATATAGGAGAAACTTTTATATGAAGAAGGAAAACATGTTTAATGACACATTGGAGGTTTCAAGTTTTAATGGTGAAGGCTATTTACCATTAATCGATTTTGAAAGTTGGAGAGTCGCTGAATTAAGATATATTGATGAACTTGAACCAGATAGAATTGATAATATGCAAAAGCATAATGAAACAGATGAAATTTTTGTTGTTTTAGAAGGGGATTTTACATTATTTCTTGGTGGAAATGGTGATGAGATTGGAGAAATAGAAGCCATTAAATTAGAACCATTGAAATTGTACAATGTTAAGAAAGGAACTTTTCACACACATACACCTGAAAAGAACTGTACATGTTTAATTGTTGAAAATAAAAATACAACAGATGACAATTCTCCTAAAATCAAAATTACAAAGGAACAAAGCAATAAAATTGTTGAATTATATAACAAGGTAAATAAGCGCTAGGCATAAAGCTTAGCGCATTTTGGTGTTTTATGAGATTAGATAAATATTTAACCACACTTGGAATTGGCTCACGAAGTCAGGCAAAAGAATTAATAAAAAAAGGCAAAGTAAAAGTAAATAATATTACGGTAAATAAACCGGAAACTCATATAAATGAGGAAGAAGACGTTGTAAATTTAGATGGTTTGGATTTGAATTATCATAGATTTTATTATTATATGTTAAACAAACCAAAGGACGTAGTTACTGCAGTGTCAGATTTTCAATATACAACGGTTATTGATATTATGGATGTCCAGCCTAAGAAGGGTTTGTTTCCGGTTGGTAGATTAGACAAAGATACAGAAGGCTTATTGCTTATAACAAATGATGGGGAATTATCCCATTGTCTACTTTCTCCTAACAAGCATGTTTCAAAAAAATATTATGTGGAAACAGATGGAGAAATAAGAAAAGAATATATTGATGAATTCAAAAATGGATTTGATATTGGCTTAAAGAACAATACAAAGCCGGCACTCCTTGAAATCATAGATGAAAATAAAGCTTATGTTACAATAACAGAGGGAAAATATCATCAGGTAAAGAGAATGTTTAAGCATTTCGGCTTAAGGGTTACTTACTTAAAACGTTTGGAAATGGGACCGCTGGTTTTAGATGATGATTTGGCATCGGGAGAATATAGAGAATTAAGTAAAGATGAAATTAATTTTTTACTAAAACATAAGGATAATTAAACAATTAAAGTTGTTTCATAAAAGGTTTAGCTGAAATGCAAATCATAATATGAGATATCTGGCAGATAGGTTTAATTAAAAATAGCAATGTATAAGATTAGAATATAAAAATAAGGAATTTAAATGAAAGAAATTATTATAGAAAAAAATCAGGCAGGACAGAGATTTGATAAATTTCTTTTTAAGTATTTTAAGGAAGCTCCAAGTAGTTTTATATACAAAATGCTTAGAAAGAAAAATATAGTTCTTAATGGAAAAAAATCTGATGGAAAAGATAAGCTAAAAGAAAAAGATAGTATTAAAATTTTTATGGCTGAGGACACCATTGCAAAATTTAAAGGTGAGCATAAAACTAATATAGTTAAGCCTGTTAAGTTAGATATTGTATATGAAGATGACAATGTTTTATTCATAAATAAGCCGGCAGGAATGTTAAGCCAAAAAGCAAATGACAACGATGTGTCTTTAAATGAATACGTTATTTCTTATTTAGTAAATTCAGGTCAGATAACAGAGCAGAACTTAGAAACTTTTAAACCGGCAGTCTGTAACAGATTAGACAGAAATACAAGTGGTTTAATTGTCGCCGGAAAGTCATTGGAAGGATTACAGATAATGTCTAAAATGTTCAAGGAACGTACAATGGATAAGTATTATTTAGCTGTTGTAAGTGGATATGTTGATTCGTCCATGAACATAAAAGGTTATTTAAGTAAGAATAGCAAAACAAACAAGGTTACAATTTCACAGGCTGAAAATAATGGTGACTATATTGAAACGGCTTATGAGCCTTTAGAATATAAGAAGGGACTTAAACAGGCTGGAATTACAGTTCTTAAAGTAAAACTTGTTACAGGCAAGCCACATCAGATTAGAGCACATTTGGCTTCAATTAATCATCCGATTATTGGTGATTACAAATATGGCAAAAAAGAGATTAACGATAAATACAAAGAAACCTATGGTATAAAAAATCAAATGTTACATTCATGGCAGTTGATTTTTGAAAAGGTAGAGGGTAGTTGCAGGAATTTATCATACAAAACTTTTGTAGCAAGACCTTCAAAAGAATATGCAAATTTCATTGATTTTCAAAACAAATAACGAAACCAAACAGAACAGATTGTAACGAAATTTTTATTTTTATATGAACAATTTTGAATAGAGAAAGGAAGAAAAATGGGTACTTGGTCGTCTAGAGGTCTTAGAGGTTCAACTCTTGAAGACATGATTAATATGACAAATGAAAATTATAGAGATAAAAAGCTTGCTTTGATTCAGAAAATACCAACACCTATTACTCCCGTAAAAATAGATCAGCAAACTAGACATATTACATTAGCTTATTTTGAAAAGCAAAGTACAGTTGACTATATTGGAGCTGTTCAAGGAATTCCAATTTGTTTTGATGCTAAAGAGTGCGCTGTTGATACTTTTCCAATGATGAATATTCATGAGCATCAGGTTAAGTTTATGGAAGATTTTGAAGAACAGGGTGGCATATCCTTTATTATATTATTTTATTCCCATAGAAACGAAATTTATTATTTGCCTTTTACACAAATTAAGGCTTTTTATGAGAGAAGCATAAATGGTGGTAGAAAAAGTTTCAGATTTGAAGAAATTGATAAAGAGTTTATTTTAAAAAGTGCTCCGGGAGCACCAGTACATTATTTAGAAGGGATTCAAAGAGATTTATCTCTAAGAGATAACTAAAAAGATATAATTAATATATAGGAAATAACTAACTTGACATAAAATTTAGATTGTTGTAAAATTGATTTCAACTCACTAACATAGTAGCGAATTACCACTTTACAACACTAAAGCGAAAACGAAATATACTGGAGGAATTATGAGTAAGGCATTATTACATACTCCTGTTGGAGTAAGAGATGTTTATGGCAAAGAATGTGCTGTAAAATTAACAATAGAAAATAACATTAACAAGGTATTTAATTTATATGGATATCATAACATTCAAACACCTACGTTTGAATTTTTTGATATTTTTAATAAAGAAAGAGGTTCTGTTGCTTCAAAGAATTTGTATAAGTTCTTTGACAGAGAAGGTAATACATTGGTTTTAAGACCTGATATAACTCCTTCAATTGCAAGACTTGCAGCAAAATATTATATGGACGTGAATGTTCCAATTAAGCTTTGTTACAATGCAAATACATACGTAAACAATTCTGAACTTCAGGGAAAATTAAAAGAAAACACACAGCTTGGCTGCGAATTAATTAATGATGATTCTGTTGAAGCAGATGCTGAAATGATAGCCTTATCTGTTGAATCATTGAAAGCCTCAGGCCTTGAAGAATTTCTTGTAGAAATCGGTCATGTAGATTTTTACAATGGTTTAATTGAAGAAAGCGGCCTTGATGAAGAAGCAGAAGAAAAATTAAGAGAAATGATTGTTAATAAGAACGACTTTGGTGTAGAAGAAATTCTTGATGAAAATATTGTAGTTGGAGAAGTAAAAAATGCTATGTTAAAGTTACCTGAACTTTTCGGTTCAGTAGAAGTGTTAAATACAGCAAAGACTTTAACAACTAATAAGAAAGCATTAGATGCAATTAGAAGATTAGAAAAATTATATGCTATATTAGAAGAATATGGTGTGACAAAATATATTAGTTTTGATTTAGCATCTCTTAGCAATTATGGTTATTACACAGGTATTATTTTTAAAGGTTTTACTTATGGAACAGGTGAACCAATTGCTGCAGGTGGAAGATATGATAAGCTTTTAGCACAGTTTGGTAAAAACGCATCAGCCATTGGTTTTGCAATTTATATGGACCAGATTCTTATTGCACACAGTGGTAAAAACGAAAAAACAGATTACGAATATGAAGTAGTAATTTATGAACCCAAATATAGAAAAAAAGCATTTGTGTACGCAACTGAATTAAGAGATAAAGGTGTCAAAACTGAATTATTGTTAAAGAAAAAAGACATTGACATAGAAGAATATAAGCAGTTTAAGACAGAGGATGGTGCTACAAAAGTAACATATATTAACGAATAAGGCATAAGATTATAGGAGATAAAATGAGATATTTAACTTTCGCTCTAGCAAAGGGCAGATTAGCAAAGACAGCAATGGAAATGTTTAAAAAAATAGGTATCCAGTGCGAAGAAATGGAAGATGAAAAAACAAGAAAATTAATTTTTGTTAACGAAGAATTGAAATTACGTTTCTTTTTAGCAAAAGCAAGTGACGTACCTACTTATGTTGAATATGGTGCGGCGGACATTGGTATTGTTGGAAAGGACACAATTTTAGAAGAAGACAGAAAATTATATGAAGTATTGGATTTAGGCTTTGGAAAGTGTAAAATGTGTGTATGCGGACCTGAATCAGCAAGAGAATTGCTTAATAATCACGGTATGATTCGTGTGGCTTCAAAGTACACAAAGATTGCAAAAGATTATTTTTATAATAAAAAACATCAGACTGTAGAAATTATCAAACTTAACGGTTCTGTAGAACTTGCACCAATTGTAGGTTTGTCAGAAGTAATAGTTGATATTGTTGAAACAGGTACAACCCTAAAAGAAAACGGGTTAGGTGTTTTAGAAGAAGTTTGTCCATTATCAGCCAGAATGGTAGTTAATCAGGTAAGCATGAAAATGGAAGATGAACGAATTAGAAAAATAATTGCTGATTTAAAGGAAGTAATCAACAATTAAAAATTTATTACTAAGTGGATTTGCAGTTAAAAATACAATATAGCAAAAATATTATTGTTTTGGGAAAGGTGATATACATGAGAATTGTAAAATTAAATGAAGATTCAAAGAAAAATATTTTAGAGGATTTATTAAAAAGAAGTCCTAACAACTATGATCAGTATGCAGACAGCGTAAATGAAATTCTTTCTAATGTAAAAGAAAATGGCGATAAGGCTATTTTTGATTACACAAAGAAATTTGACGGTGCGGATATTAACGCTGAAAATATTTTGGTTACAAAAGAAGAAATACAGGAAGCGTATGATTCATTAGAAAACAAAGAATTAGTAGATATTATTAGAAAATCATTAAATAATATAAAAGTTTATCACGAAAAGCAAAAACAATATAGCTGGTTTGATTCAAAGCCTGATGGCTCTTTACTTGGACAGAAAGTTACACCTATTGCAAGAGTGGGTGTTTATGTACCGGGGGGCAAGGCAGCTTACCCATCATCTGTTTTAATGAACGTTATACCGGCAAAAGTTGCAGGCGTTGAAGAAATTGTTATGGTAACACCACCTGGAAAAGATGGAAAAGTTAATCCTAACACATTAATTGCTGCAAATGAAGCAGGCGTTGATAAGATTTATAAAGTTGGTGGGGCACAGGCTATTGGTGCTTTAGCTTACGGAACTGAATCTATTAAGAAAGTAGACAAAATTGTTGGCCCTGGTAATATTTTTGTTGCTCTTGCAAAGAAAGCAGTATTTGGCTTTGTAAGTATTGACTCAATTGCAGGTCCTAGTGAGATTTTAGTTTTAGCAGATGAAACAGCTAATCCAAAATATGTTGCTGCTGATTTACTTTCACAGGCTGAACATGATGAACTTGCATCGGCAATTTTAGTTACTACAAGTGAAGAACTTGCTAATGAAGTTTCAAAGTGGGTAGACAAGTTTGTAAAAGAACTTAGCAGAACAGAAATCATGGAAAAATCTTTAGAAAATTATGGTTATATTCTTGTTGCTGAAACTATGGATGATGCCATTGATGCAGCAAATGAAATAGCATCAGAACATTTAGAAATTTTAACAAAGAATCCGTTCGATACAATGACAAGAGTAAAAAATGCAGGTGCCATGTTCCTTGGTGAATACAGTTCTGAACCTTTGGGAGATTATTTTGCAGGTCCAAACCATGTTTTACCAACAAATGGAACAGCAAAATTCTTCTCACCACTTAGTGTTGATGATTTTATTAAGAAATCAAGTATTATTTCATTCTCAAGAGAAGCACTTGAACCAATGAGTCAGGATATTCAGAAATTTGCTAAGGCTGAAGGATTAACAGCTCATGCAAACTCAATTAAAGTCAGATTTGATGACTAAATAGATAATCAAATAAGTCTCTTGTTTTAGAGATATTAAACTTTTGTTTTAACAGAAAGGAATATTAAATGAGTAGAATAGGTAAATGTGTTCGTAATACAAGTGAAACGCAAATAGAAATTTCCATTAATTTAGACGGTAGTGGAATATCAAATATACATACAGGCATTGGTTTCTTTGACCACATGCTTATAAGTTTTGCAAAACATGGTTTCTTTGATTTAGACGTTAAGGTCAATGGCGATTTGTATGTGGATTGTCATCATACAATTGAAGATACAGGTATCACTCTTGGCATGGCTATAAAAGAAGCTTTGGGAGACAAGAAATCAATTAAGCGTTATGGCAACATAATTTTACCAATGGACGAGTCATTGGTTTTATGTGCTCTTGATTTGTCAGGCAGACCATATCTTGTTTTTAAGGGGGAATTTACAACAGATAAAGTTGGTGATTTTGATACAGAAATGGTTAAGGAATTTTTCCATGCAATTACTTATGGGGTAGGAATGAATTTGCATATTAATATTTTAGAACCGGGCAATAATCATCATATGATTGAAGGCATATACAAAGCTTTTGCGAAAGCTCTTGACCAGGCAACTTTATTTGATGACAGAATTAAAGACGTATTATCTACGAAAGGAACATTATAATGAATTACATAAATTTAATTCCTTCAATTTATTTATTTGAAGGTAAGGTGGTAAATAAAGATACAAAGGAAGTTATTGGTACAGGTAATCCTGTAGAAATAGCAACTGTTTATGACAATAATGGAGCAGATGAACTTCTTGTTTTTGACATTTCTTCAAATGACAGTGAACACGAAGCAAATATTAGTGCCATGATTAATATTGCAGACTCTGTTGATATACCAATGCTTGTTGGTGGCAATATTAAAAGACTTGAAGATGTTAAAAAATACATTTATACAGGTGCTAAAAAGGCTGTACTAAATGTTGATACAGATATGCATCTTTTAGAAGAAGCTTCAAGCAGATTTGGTAGCGATAACATAGCACTTATTTCAAATTATAATTTGTCAGAAGATATTGAGAAGAAAATTTCATTAGTAATTACTACAAAAGAAAATATTGAGTCATTGAAAGATGTGCTCTATATAAGCAACAATGTTGAAGCTGTAGCAGACAATAAATGTTACGGTGTTTGCTCTGAGACATTTGTAAATGATTTTGACTTTATGAAATATAAAAAAGAATTAAAGGAAAAGGGCATTAAGGTTAATGTTTTTGAAAGTCCTATGAAGTTTGCTGATTTTAAGACAAATTCAGACGGTATGATTCCTGTTGTAGTTCAGGATTATAAAACTAACAAGGTTCTTATGTTGGCTTACATGAATGAAGAGGCATTTAATAACACAATCGAAACAGGCAAAATGACTTATTTTAGCAGAAGCCGTAATGAACTTTGGGTAAAGGGTGAAACATCAGGTCACTACCAGTATGTTAAGGAACTTGCTATGGATTGCGATTTGGACACAATGCTTGCAAAAGTAAGACAGGTTGGTGTGCCATGTCACACAGGAGCAGATACATGTTTCTTTAATAATCTTGTGAAAAAAGAATATGACGATACTAATCCAATGAAAGTATTTGAAGATGTATTTAACGTAATTTTGGATAGAAAAGAGAATCCAAAAGAAGGGTCTTACACTAATTACTTATTCCACAAGGGCATCGACAAGATTCTTAAGAAAGTAGGAGAAGAAGCAACAGAAATTGTTATAGCTGCTAAGAATCCTGATCCACAGGAAGTAAAATATGAAATATCTGATTTCTTATATCATGTAATGGTACTTATGGCTGAAAAAGGAGTAAGCTGGAAGGAAATTACAAAAGAATTATCAAGAAGATAGCAATGAATAATAAATTTTCATGTAACGGAAATTTTATACTACATAAAAAGGTCTAAATCAATTGTGTAAAACAATAATGGTTTTAGACCTTTTATTTATGAAATAAGAAATTTATCCGTGATTTCTTATATAATCAAATCCTTTGGCAAATTATTTTTTATAAGATTCACATAATCTTTTTCGCTATTAAATTTTTTCATAACATCAATTCCAGAATTAACGATAGGAATGTGGTGGTTGTCCGCCCCGGCAGTCATTGGCAGATTATATTTTTTTGCGTACATGTATGCCTGGTCGTTTTCGTCCTGATTATTTTTAGCATTAAATATTTCTACGCCGTTTACATAGTTTGGAAATAATCTGATTTCAGGTATATAAGGTCTGTCCCTAAAAGGATGTGCATGAATTACCATTCCGCCGGCATCATTTACCGCCTGAAACTGTTCTTTAATTGTCCAATATTCCATTTCGGGATGTTCAATCATCCACTGTTTATCTAAACCGTAAATTAGAAAATCCTGTCCATCATAAGTTTCTTCCCAACCAAAGAAAACCTGAAGACCAATTTTATCGCCTGTTTTTTTTGCTTCTTCGTAACCTCGTGAAAACATATTAATTCTATTAATCCAAGGAAAGTTATGAGGGATATTAGAATTGCCTCTAAAAAAATGATCCGTAACAAATATACCTGTATAGCCTAATTTCTTAAATTCTATAGCTGTTTCACTGCCTGAAATAGAAGCACAGGCACTGGCAGCGTTTGTATGTAAGTGAGTTTCGTATTTATACATTGTTTTTTCCTCTATATTTTAATATTTATAAGTATAACATATTTCAGCAAAAAGTTTATGGCAAAATACTACATATAAATTGTGAAAAAACTTAATCTGTATTATAATATAAATACTTATGTTAAAATTTCGTCATTTTATTTTGATGGGGAAATAATAAACTATTTAAGAGGAGTTTTAATGAGAAAATTAGCACTTAGTGATGAAATACTAATGAAAATAGAAAAGCCATCTATGTATATAGGTGGAGAAGTTAATATGATAAAAAAAGATCCTAAAAAAGTAGACGTTCGATTCGCAATGGCATTTCCTGATGTTTATACAATTGGGATGTCTCATTTAGGAATTCAGATTATATATGATTTATTAAACAGACGTGATGATATTTACTGCGAAAGAGTTTATTCTCCATGGGTTGATTTAGATAAAATCATGCGAGAGGAGCACATACCATTATTTGCACTGGAGTCTCAGGAACCTGTAAAGAATTTTGACTTTTTAGGCATTACTCTTCAGTACGAAATGTGCTACACAAATATTTTGCAGTTACTTGACTTAAGCGATATACCGTTTTTGTCAGTTGATAGAAGTGAAGATGATCCAATTGTTATTGGTGGTGGGCCATGCACTTATAATCCTGAGCCTATAGCAGATTTCTTTGATATCTTTTATATGGGTGAAGGTGAAACAGAATATTACCATTTAATTGATTTGTATAAAGAAAACAAAGCTAATGGTGGTACAAGAAGAGAGTTTCTTGAAAAAGCAGCAAACATACCATGTATGTATGTGCCTATGTTTTATGATGTTTCTTATAATGAAGATGGAACGATTAAGGAAATGAAATGCAATAATCCAAATATTCAGGATGTAATAAAAAAAGATATTGTTCTTGATTTTGATAATGTATGCTATCCTGATAAGCCTGTAGTACCTTTTACAAAAATTGTTCAGGACAGATGTGTTCTTGAAATTCAAAGAGGCTGTATTAGAGAGTGTAGATTCTGTCAGGCAGGTTCAGTGTATAAGCCTTTAAGGGAAAAAAGTCTTGAGACATTAAAAGAAATTGCTCTTACCCAGTTACAAAGTACAGGCCATGATGAAATATCATTAAGTTCTCTTAGTACAAGTGATTATAGCAAGTTAAAGGAATTGATAGATTTCCTAATTGAAGAATGTAAGAAGAAAAAAATAAATATTTCATTACCTTCTCTTAGAATTGATGCTTTTTCTCTTGATGTTATGAGTAAGGTTCAGGATGTGAAAAAGAGTTCAATTACTTTTGCACCTGAAGCAGGAACTCAGAGAATGAGAAATGTAATCAACAAAGGTCTTACAGAAGAAAATATTTTAAATGGCTGTAAACAGGCATTTATAGGTGGTTGGAATAAGGTAAAATTATACTTTATGTTAGGTCAGCCAACGGAAACAAATGATGATGTAGACGGTATCATGGATTTGTGCGAAAAAATTGCTGAACTTTATTATGAAACAGTTCCAAAAGAAGAACGACATGGAAAGTGCCAGATTACAGCAAGTACCTCATTTTTCGTGCCAAAGCCATTTACACCTTTTCAGTGGGCACCAATGTGTACAGCTAAAACATTTTTAGATAAGGCTCACAAAGTAAATGACAAAATGAAAACTTTATTAAACAGAAAAAGTATCAGATATCACTGGCATGAATCTGACATTAGTATTTTGGAAGGTTTACTTGCAAGAGGTGATAGAAAATTATCAAAAACTCTTTTGAGAGTATACGAAAAAGGTGGTATTTATGATGCCTGGTCAGAGTATCACAACAGACAGATTTGGGACGAGGCAATTGAAGAAACTAATATAGACATGGATTTCTATATTACAAGAGAACGTAGCGATGACGAAATATTCCCTTGGGATTTTATAGATACAGGAGTAACAAAGAGATTTTTATTAAACGAATGGCACAATGCTCAAAATGAAAAAGTAACTCCGAACTGTAGAATGCAGTGCTCAGGTTGCGGAGCTGCAAGTTTTGGAGGAGGTGTATGTTTTGAAAATTAGAATTAGATTTGAAAAACAGGGCCAAATGAAATTTATAGGTCATTTGGATATGGTTAGATATTTTCAAAAAGTTATGAGACGTGCCAATGTTGATATTTGTTATTCAGAAGGCTTTTCCCCACATCAGAAAATGTCTTTTGCTGCCCCTTTAAGTGTTGGCGTAATTAGCAAAGGAGAGTATTTTGATATTGAGGTAAACAGCTCTCTTTCAAGTAAAGAAATGATTAAAAACATCAATGCTCAAAATGTAGAGGGTGTAAAAGTTGTAAGTTATAAAGAGTTACCAGAGGGTGCAAAAAACGCCATGTCAATTGTGGCAGGAGCAGATTATTTTGTTTACACAGACTTATTTACCGAAGAACAGGTTAATGACTTTTATGCACAGGATGAAATCAACATTCTTAAGAAAACAAAGAAAAGTGAGAAAATAGTAGACATAAAGCCAATGATTCATGAAATGAAGTTTAATGAAGATGGTATTTTTATGAAAGTATCTCAGGGTAGTGCGGCTAACCTGAAACCTGATTTGGTAATGAGTGCATTAGAACAGTTTACAGGAGCTAAGTTACCGGAATTTGTTCAATATGAGCGTATGGATATGTATTGTTTAGAAAATGATAAATTGGTTTCTCTTAGTGAAATTGGAGGAAACATTGAGTAATATTTTAGTAGTATCAAAAGTAAGAAATAAAATAATAGGTTTTCAATTTGAAGAAAATAAATTAAGTAGAATTTATAATTTGGAAAACAAATCTCTTGTTGGAAACATTTATGTTGGTTACGTTAAGGATATTGTAAAAAATCTTAATGCGGCTTTTGTGGAAATTGATGGCGAAAGTAAAGGTTTTTTATCTCTCAAAAATTATCCTCATAAAATAAAACAGGGTGACAAAATTCTTGTTCAGGTAGCTGGTGATAAGGTTAAGACTAAGGATTATCTTCTTACCTGGAAACTTAATATTTCTGTTGGTAGTGTTATTTTGACTGTTGGAAACAATAATTTTAGTATTTCAAAAAAAATAGATGACAGTTTGTTAAGAGAACAGTACAAGAATAGTTTCTCTCATTTCTGTACTGATGAATATGGTTTTATTTTAAGAACAAATGCCCAAAGCAAAGACTTAAAGAATTTAGAAAATAATATAAATGAAGCTATTGAAATATACAATCAAACAGTTAATAAATTTAATTTCTTAAAGGCTAAAACCCTTGTTTACAAAAAAGATAAACAGTTGGAAGTACTTGAAGATTTTGTATTAAAAAAAGATGGTATGGTTATTACAGATGTTGAGCAGATATATGAAAGCTTGAAAGCAGCTGATATTTGTGCTTCTTTTAACGACGAAAAGAAAATAAATCTTATTAATAAATATTCTTTGGAAAAACATTTGCAAAACAGTTTAAACAGGCATGTCTGGTTGAAATCAGGCGGTTATTTGATAATAGAACATACTGAGGCGATGACTGTAATTGACGTTAACACAGGTAAGGCTGATTTCAAATCAAACAGAGATAAAACCATACAGAAAATTAATGAAGAGGCTGCAAAAGAAATTGCAAGACAGCTGCAAATTAGAAATATATCAGGAACAATTATTGTTGATTTTATTGGTTCAGATGAATTAAAAAACGGAAATCTTATAGCTGTAATGAGGCAGGAAGTTAAGAAAGATTATGTAAGTTGTAGTGTTGTTGATATTACAAAACTTGGTTTAATGGAAATAACAAGAAAGAAACAGGAACAGCCATTATATGAAATATTTAGTGAAGCTAAATGATAATTAAAGTGTCTTTTCTAAAGAGAAAAGTTACGGAAAGGAATTTGCTTATGAGAAAATTAAAAAAAATAGCATATTTATTTTTGACAGTAATTATATGTGTAATATTTATTGGATGTGGAAAAAAAGTTAAAAAAAACTCCACAGTTGATTTGTCATGGTATATTAACTTTTCATGGTTTTCAGGTGACTGGGGAAATAATATGGTTTCAAAAGCTATCACAGAAAAAACAGGTTGCTCCATATCTTTTGTTACACCAACAGGTGATCCTAACGAAAAATTAGATGCAATGATTTCCAGTGATACTTTGCCTGACCTTATAACGTTAGGCTGGTGGGAATCTGGAATTGATCAGATGATAAATGAAGGGAAGGTTTATGCTTTAGATGAACTGTCAGAAAAATATGATACATATTTTATGAAAGTAGTAGATGATGCAGTTGTGAGCTGGCATAAGAGCGATGATGGGCATTTATATAAATATCCAAACTCTGCATGTGCCCCTTCTGATTACAGCAAGTACGATAATTTAGCTTCCAATGAGACTTTTTTAGTAAGAAAAGATATATATGAGGCAATTGGCTCACCAGACATGACAACTCCTGAAGGGTTTGAAAAAGCTGTTGAGAAAGCTGCCAAAATGTATCCTACCGTAGATGGAAAAGAAATGATACCGGTGGGCTGTACCCAATTTAATGACAGAGGTTGTGATTCTTTTGACAATTATCTTTTAGATTTTCTTGCAGTTCCTTATACAGACAAAAATGGTAATGCCATTGACAGACTAAAAGACGAAAGTTATGTTGCATGGCTTAAAACCTATAATCGTCTTGCCCGTAAAGGTTTGTTAAAAGATGATATTTTTGTTGATTCAAGAGCGCAAATGTCAGAGAAAATACTAAATGGTCAGTATTTTTGTATGATTTATCAATACACTGACATGGCTGACCAGGAAAAAGCTTTATACAAAGAAAATCCTGATAGCATTTACATAGCTGTAGATGGCCCGAAAAATTTAACTGGTGATGATTATACACTGCCGGGTACAAGTGTAAATGGTTGGACAGTTACATTAATTTCAAAAAACTGCAAGAATCCTGATAAAGCTATTAAACTTTTGTCCTATTTGATTAGTGAAGAAGGTCAGAAAATGACATGGCTGGGTGTAAAAGGTAAAACTTGGGATTATAATGAAGAAGGCCGGCCTGAAATGAAAAAAGAAGTAAAAAAATTACTATATTCAGACAGAACAACTTTTGATAAAAAATATGGTGCTGATTCATGTTATTGGATGATGCAAAACGATGCAATGGGTGCACAGTGGATTAAAGACGATGAGGATAATCCGGTAACCCAGTTGAAGCAATGGACGCATCCATATACTACCTATGTAGGGCAGTATACAATAACATTAGATGATTCGACAAAAATAGGAAAAACAAAGAATTCAATTGAAGGTTTGTGGGGAGCAACACTTCCTAAATTATTGCTGGCAAATAGTGACAAAGAATTTGACAGTATATACAACACGTTTATGAAAAAAAGGTACAATATGGGCTTTGAACAGGTTTTAAAGGCGTATACGAAACAGATGAAAATTAACATAAAAAAATTAGGATTGGATAAATGAAAAATAAGAAAATAAGAATTTCATTATGTAATAAAATAATACTTATAATTGTAGTTGCCTTATTTGTATGTACCTGTCTTTGGACATCTGTTATGTTTTTTAATATTTCGAATAATGCCAGAGAAGTAGCATTAACTGACGAAAAAAACAATATGTATAATGTTTCGGCTCAGTTAAAAGATGTTGAAGAAACCTGCTATCTGGTAAGACAGTTAGTTTTGCAGAAAAACAGAATTTTTGAATATATTCAGAAGGTACAAAATAATCAGGATTACAAAGGTGTTGAAAAATTAGATTTTTATAAAAATGAAATTGGCTCAATAGATGCAATGGTAGATATTAATCCATACATATATAATGTTAAGGTTTATGCCAATGCAAATGTTACTGAAAAAGCTCCAAGTTTTTATAAACTTAACCGTTTGCAGCAACAGGAATGGTCAAATAGTTATGAAAATAATAAATGGGTGTTTGATTATAAGGAAAACAAGTATGGAGTAATCGGTAAAACACGACTGGCAGCTATTATAAAAAATGTTACTGATGAAACAGGAAGATTGGTTGCTGTAGTAGAAGTGTCTACGGAATTAAAAGGTTTATTTTTGGACTTTGACAAAAACGATAACAATGAATTTACATGTTTTATTTCAAATAAAGGTGAAGTCTATGCTTCAGATAAAAATAAGAAAACAGTAGATGAGAATATAAATGAAGTTAAACAAATTTGTAAATCAGATAAAAATAATACAATTACAAGAAAATTTAATGGTGAAACATCAATAGTTTCTACAGTATACTCTAATTCTTTAGGTGGAACTTATGTTAGAATTGTTGGCACAAAGAAAATTGTTAATTCCTATTATAAAAGTCAGCTTCTTTATTTTATAGTTGTATTTCTATCAATGATTGTCTTTATTTTTATTGTGGCAATTTTAATAAAGAATTCTTTTTCAAGATTTAATAACCTAACAAAAGAAGTAAGTGAAATAAAAAATGGCAACATCATTAAATTAACTGAAAAGGGTAATGATGAAATATCAGAGTTAGGTAAACAAATTAATAAAATGGTATATTCTCTGGAAAAATTAAATGAAGAGAATATTGAAAGACAGTTGCTTGCCAAAAATGCAGAGATACGTTCCCTTCAGAACCAAATTAATGCACATTTTATGTATAATGTTTTGGAAACAATAAAAATGATGGCTGAAATAAAAGAAGAATATGTAATCAGTGACGCAATTACTACTTTAGGAAATATGTTTAGATATAGTATGAAATGGTCATCAGGAATGGTAGAATTAAAACAGGAAATTCTTAACATACAAAATTATTTAAGTTTAATGAATTTAAGACAGGATTACGAAATCTTTTTGTCGTTAAATGTACCGGCAGAACTTTTACATATCAAAATTCCTAAAATGTCCCTGCAGCCAATTGTTGAAAATTCCGTAAATCATGGTATCGAGGAAATGGCTGAGGACACTACAATTTACATAAAAGTTTTTAAAGAAGAAAATAATGTTATAATTGAAGTATCTGATATGGGAATTGGCATGAGTCAGGAAAAACTTAATGAATTAATTAGAAGCATTAATTCAAAAGAACAGATTTCAGATGACAAAGAACATGGAAGAGCGTTGTATAATGTTCAGCAGAGAATAAAGATGTATTTCGGAAAAGAATATGGTTTGCAGATTTTTTCTCAGGAAGGTGCTTATACAAAAGTTTCAATATGTATACCGTTTGATGAATCTATGTAATTCTTTTGTTACTTAAGAAACAAGAGTCTTTGTTTTATGGATGTTCATTTCTGATAAAACATTTTTACAAAAAGACTTAAGAATAATTTTGAAAGGTTCGGTATTAATATGAAAACACTTTTATTAGTGGAAGATGAAAAACTAATAAGGCAGGGAATTCGCTCCATGATTGAACGTTCGGGCGTAGATATTGAAGAAATCATTGAGTGTAATAATGGTGAAAAAGCATTAGAAGTTTTAAAAGAACAACCTGTGGATGTAATGTTTACAGATATTAGAATGCCTAAAATGGATGGTATAACATTGGTAGGAGAAGTCCAAAAATTGGATGAAAAACCACTTATAGCTGCAATTAGTGGTTTTGATGAGTTTGATTATGCAGTAGAAATGCTTAGAAATGGTGTTAAGGAATATATTTTAAAGCCTGTTGATCGAAACAAGATTCAGGAAGTGTTGGAAAAATTTGATGACATAATAAATGAAAGAGAAAATCAGCAGAAAAAAAATAAAAAGAATGCATACAGACAACTTCAGTATATGTTATTTTATGATAATGTTACAGACGTTGAAATCGAAAATATCTGTTTGATTGTTAACCCTTACATTCCTTTAAATAATTTTGTTGTAATTTGCTTTGGAAGAAAAGATGAAGATATTGATTTAACTGTTACTAACAAATATTATTATGTTCAGGGGCAGGAGTACATGGATGTTATTATATGCAATCCACATTATAAAGAAGAAATTTTAAATAAGCTTGAAAATCATAATATTGGTATAAGTAATGTTTATTACAATTTTATGGATGTAAAACAGGCATTTTGTGAAGCTGCTGAAATGCGTAGAACAGCATTTGAAACGTGTACACCAATTGTGGATGCTACTACATATACAGCACCGGAAAAAGAATACGGTTATGGTGTTAAGTTGATGATGCAAACAGCAAATCTTATCTGTTCAAACAAATTAAATGAAGCTTTGGAGCAGTTGGAGATATTTGTTGAAGGTGTGAAGAATAGAAAGTATCCAATAAATGAATTTCAGGAACAAATGAAGCTTATTATTTTAACTACAATGAAAGTTTACGAGAAATCATTAAAAAACAAGGAACATGAAGTTTTTGAACTTCTTGATATTTTTTCATACCAGAATATTGATGAATACATGGATGTTGTACGTGGTTGGATTAAAGGTTTTGATGAACTGGTAAGTGACAGCATTGATGAGCAGAAAACAGGCTTAAAAATGCAAAAAGCCATTGAATACATAAAAGAAAATTATGCTACAGATTTGAATATGGCAGTAGTTTCAAATTATATATCAATGAATTATTCACTGTTTTCATTTAATTTCAAGCAATACACAGGTACTAATTTTGTAAATTATCTAAAGAATTTCAGAGTGGGACAGGCAAAGAAACTTTTAACAGAAACAGATATGAAGGTAAATGAAATTTCAAAAGCTGTTGGTTACGAGCATGAGAAACATTTTATGAAAACTTTTAAGAGTATAACCGGTCTTACACCATCACAGTACAGAAATAATTTAGGTTAGTCTTATAACAGGTTAATCTTATAATACGAAATAAGGACTGTAAGACATAGATAACATAAGAATTTTAACAGTTTTATGTTAGGTAGATAAAAAAGGAGATATTATGAAAAAAGGAAAAAAAAAGATGATAATAAAGATTTTATGTGTAATTATATTTTTAGGCGTAATTGGAACATTAACAGTTGTAGGAATTAATTTATACGTTACAGGTTCTGTAAAAAGCAGAATAGTTACAGTTGAAAAATGTAAGAATTTAGATGCTGACTGCATAATAGTTCTTGGAGCAGGAATCAGAAAAGACGGTAGTCCTACATGGATTTTAGAAGACAGAATTATTGTGGGAGACCAATTATACAAAAATGGTGCCGCATCAAAAATCATTATGTCAGGCGACCATGGCAGAGCCAGCCATGATGAAGTCAATACAATGAAAGACTATGCAATTAATGAAAATGTACCATCTGAAGATATTTTTATGGATCACGCAGGCTTTGAGACTTATGATACAATGTACAGGGCCAAAAATATTTTTGGAGCAAAAAAAGTTGTTATAGTAACTCAAAAATATCATCTATACAGAGCACTCTATATTGCAAAGAAACTTGGGTTGGATGCTTATGGTGTACCATGCGATTTAAGAAAATATAGCAAGAAAATGACTTATTGGCGATTTAGAGAGTGTTTTGCCAGAGTTAAATCATTTGATAAATGCATTACAAAGCCTACTTCTAAATATTTAGGAGACAAAATAGATTTAACAGGCAGTGGCGATGTGACAAACGACAAATAATAATATATATACAATTAATATTATTGGTAAAATAAAAACAGGGACAGGGAGATTATTATGGACAAGAAATCAATTAATGAATTAAGAAGAAGACTTAAAAAAGACGGTTGTACCTTTACAAAAATATGTGGCTGCTACATTGACGATAACAAAAATAAAGTAACTAATTTGGACGAAATATTTTTAAATCTTGAAGATGAAGAATACTTTAAATATTTAGAAATTGCAAAAAAAGTTTTGTCAACAAACGTGGGAAATAATATTTTAGAACTTAATTTTCCATTAGAAGAAGAAAAGCCTGGTGGCCATCAGCAGTTTCTTTTAGGACTAAAGAAAAGTGGTTTGAAGGATCAGGGGCTTCTTGATACTTTTTACGATATGGTAATTGAAAAATACAATTCTCTTGGCAATTACTTAATTTTATTGTTCCATGACGTATACGATGTTATGACAAAAACAACAGATAACAATAAACTTGATGAGTCAGAAGAAGTTTACGAATATATAATTTGTGCCATTTGCCCTATGGTTTTATCAAAGCCGGGACTTGGCTATAACAAGGATAAAAATAAAATAAGTACATTAAATCGTGAGTGGTTTGTGGGAATGCCTGAAACAGGTTTTGTTTTCCCGGCATTTATTGATAGAAGCAGTGATATTCACTCAGTTTTAATGTATACTGCCGACTCAAAAAATGTTCATACAGAGATGATTGAAGATATTCTTGGTTGTAGAGAAAAATTAACATATGCTCAACAACAGGACGTTCTAACAGACATGGTACTTGAAGTTACAGGCGAGGATATGGTAAAAGATGTAATGGATACTGTAAACATTGAACTTGCTCATGTTTCAGACGAAAATCCTGAATCTTACGTGTCAAAAGAACATATAAAAAGTGCTTTAGAACATGCCGGTATTGCAGAGAACAAAGCTGTAAACATTGGTGATCAATATATGTCATCAATTAATACAGAGGAAGTTCCTTTAATTGGCGACATTATTCCAAACAAAGCACAAAAAATCGTTAAGGACAATAATGAAAAAGAGCTTCTCAAAGAAGAAATTAAAGATTTAAATAGAAAAATTGCCTCAATAGAGGAGACAAATGATAACAATGAACAATTGACTGTTGATGAAGGTGAAATAATAATCACTGTTAATTCAGAAAAGAAAGAGTTAATTCGAAGAGAAAACATTGACGGTGTTAATTGTGTGGTTATTCCGGTTTCGGAATCTGACCATGTAAAAATAAATTAATTAAAGGAGGAGGTTATATGAAAAATCGTATAACAAAAATTGCAGCATTATTATTAGCTGTAATTATGGTATTTACAGGCTGTGCACAGGTTGATGTAAACATGAAACTTAATTCAAACGGCACAGGTAATGCAGAAATGCTAATCACTATTAATAAGTCACAGGCAAACGAAGCACTTAAAAAAATGGGGGCAACTGATTCCCAGATTAATGATTTTTGGAGAGAATATCAAAATCAGCTTAAAGAAAATACCGCATCAAGCAATATAACATATAGTGAAGAAGTTATTGATGGAAAATCTTACATAAAACTTCAGAATAAGCAAACATTAAGAAAAGGCAAGCTGACTGTTGATTATGGTGCAGGTCCAAACAGTTATTTATCAACTGAAACTGTTTATCAATTAATAAAACCTGAAACTGTAGACAGTGCTGCGGATTTATCTGCAGTAAACACAGATGATATTGAAATGAATATTACATTTACTTTCCCAAAAGAAATTGTATCAACTAACGGTACATTATCTGCAGATAAGAAAACAGTATCATATAAGGTGGCATTAGACAAAACAACAGAACTTTTTGCTACAACAAATAAAAATGAAACAATGGCAAGTGTTAAAGCAAAAATTAAGAAGGCAAACACAATTGCAAATACAAAAATAACTAAAACAAAAGTTAAGAAAACTTCAGCTAAGGCAAAGACTACATCGGCTACAATTAAATTCAAGAAAGTAAGTGATGCAGTTTCTTATGAAGTTCAGTGTTCAACAAGTAAAAAGTTTACAAAGGCAAAAACTTTAACTACAAAGAAAACTTCTTATACAGTTAAGAAGCTTAAAAAAGGCAAGAAATATTATGTAAGAGTTAGAGCTAAGAAGTTGAATCTTATTGAAGATGATGTTTACAGTAAGTGGGTGAAAAAGTCTTTTAAGGTTAAGGCAAATAGAAAAGCAAAAAAATAAGTAAAAAACAACATGAAAAAGTTTGACAAGTAAATTAGTGTATGCTATTATACTATGGTATGCCGCTCAGTGTGGTTATAAGTATTGCTTTTGCAATCACCGAAACTGGCGAGTAATGAGTAATAGGAGGTGCCCATAATGTACGCAATTATAGCAACAGGTGGTAAACAGTACAAAGTTTCAGAAGGCGAAACTATCAAGGTAGAAAAACTTGGTGCTGAAGCTGGTTCTAAGTTTACTTTTGATCAGGTTCTTTATGTTGACGGTAAAGTTGGAAATCCAACAGTTGAAGGAGCTACAGTTGAAGCTACAGTAGTTGGAGATGGTAAGGCTAAGAAAGTTATCGTTTACAAGTATAAGAGAAAAACTGGTTATCATAAAAAGAATGGTCATAGACAGCAGTATACAGCAGTTACAATCGACAAGATTAACGCTTAATCAGGTGGTTTTATGACAAGAATAACCATTTATTGCAGAGACAATACATACATTGGCTTTTGTATGGAAGGACATTCCGGATATGCAGATGCAGGAGAAGATATTGTTTGTGCAGGACTATCAGTTCTCGCTATTAATTTTGTGAATTCAATTGAACAGTTAACATCAGATGAATATACTCAGTTTGAGCATGAAGACGATGGTATAATAGATTTTGAATTTTCCAATAATATTAGTAAAGAAGCTGAACTTTTAATAAAGTCTTTAGTTTTAGGACTAGAGCAGTTAGAGAAAGAATACAAAGATTTTATAACATTAGATTATAAGGAGGTATAGCTATGATGAAGATGAACCTTCAGTTCTTCGCTCATAAAAAAGGTATGGGTTCTACAAAGAACGGTAGAGACTCAGAATCAAAGAGACTTGGCGCTAAGAGAGCAGACGGACAGTTTGTTAAGGCTGGAAACATTCTCTATAGACAGCGTGGAACAAAGATTCACCCAGGCGTAAATGTTGGACGTGGTGGTGACGATACATTATTTGCTACTTCAGACGGAATCGTAAGATTTGAAAGAAAAGGTAGAGACAGAAAGCAGGTTTCTGTATACCCTGTAGCTGAATAATTAAACACAGACACTATTAGGCTTCAAGTCAGTTTTGATTTGAAGCCTATTTTAACATTAAAAGGTAACTCATTATTTATATTAACAATACAATCGTGGAGGATTATTATGTTTGCAGATTTTGCAAAAATTTTCATACAGTCAGGAAAAGGTGGAGATGGACATGTATCTTTCAGACGTGAAATATATGTTCCAAATGGTGGTCCTAATGGCGGAGACGGTGGAAAAGGCGGAGACGTTATTTTTCAGGTAGATAAAGGACTTAACACTTTATATGAATTTAGACATAAACATAATTTTAAAGCAGAGCCGGGACAGGAAGGTGGCAAGCAGAACAAAACAGGAAAAAACGGTGCAGACCTTATTATAAAAGTTCCTGAAGGAACAATTGTCAGAGAAGAAGAAACAGGAAAAATCGTAGCAGATATGAGTGGTGATAATCAGAGAATGATTATCTTAAAAGGTGGTCGCGGTGGTAAAGGAAACCAGCATTATGCAACAGCAACAATGCAGGCACCACAGTATGCACAGCCTGGACAAAAGAGCATGGAATTAAATGTTACACTTGAACTTAAAAGTATTGCAGACGTTGGTCTTGTAGGATTTCCAAATGTTGGTAAATCGACTTTGCTTTCAAGAGTAACAAATGCAGATCCAAAGATTGCCAATTATCATTTTACAACATTAAATCCAAACCTTGGTGTTGTAGATTTAGATGGTGGAAAAGGATTTGTTATTGCTGATATACCGGGACTTATTGAAGGTGCTTCAGAAGGTGTCGGGCTGGGACATCAGTTTTTAAAACATATTGAAAGAACAAAAGTTATTATTCATATGATTGATGCAGCCTCAGTAGAAGGTAGAGACCCAATAGCTGATATTAAGGCAATTAATAATGAATTAGAAAAATATAATCCTGATTTATTAAAAAGACCACAGGTTATTGCAGCTAACAAAATTGATGCAATTTATGGTGATACAAATGAAGTAATCGACAAAATTAAAGCTGAATTTGAACCTGATATTAAGGTTTATCCTATATCGGCAGTTAGTGGTAAAGGCTTAAAAGAACTTCTTTTCTATGTAAGAAATTTATTAGATCAGTTTGATGATGCACCTGTTGTATACCAACAGGAATATAATCCTGAAGACTACATTATTACATCAGAATTACCATACACAGTTGAAAAAGTTGAAGATGGTTTATATGCTGTTGAAGGACCAAAAATCGAAAGAATGCTTGGTTATACTAACCTTGAGTCTGAAAAAGGCTTCTTGTTCTTCCAGAAATTTATGAAGGACAATGGTATTCTTGAACAGTTAGAAGAATTAGGAATTGAAGAAGGTGACACAGTTAAGTTATACGGTCATCAGTTTGAATATTACAAGTAAGGAGTAGATTATGAATAGCAAACAAAGAGCTTATTTACGAAAAATCTCTGCTACAATCGATCCAATTTTTCAGGTTGGAAAATCTGCTGTAACACCTGAAATTACAGCAGCAATTGATGAAGCATTAGAGAAACGTGAAATTATAAAGTTAAATGTTTTGAAAAACTGCTTATATGAACCAAAGAACATTGCAGAGGTTATTGCTGACAGAACCCGTTCTACAGTTGTTCATGTAATCGGAAGAAAAATTGTCTTATATAGACCTGCAAAGGATGAAAAAGACAGAAAGATTATTCTTCCATAAGTTTAGTGGAGTTATTATGAAAATAGGAATTTTAGGTGGTACATTTGATCCCATTCATAAGGCACATATATATATGGCAAAAGAAACTTTAAAACAGCTTAAGTTAGATAAAGTATATATCATGCCTTCACCATGTCCACCACACAAAAATACAAAAAATATTACATCAGATTTTCATCGTGTAAACATGATTAAGTTGGCGGTAGCTAATGAAAAAAATGTTGAGTTTTTTGACTACGAGTTAAAGAACCACTTAAGTTACACAGCTGACACTTTAACCAAACTAAAATCAGAGCATAAAGAAAATGATCTTTATTTTATAATTGGCGGCGATTCTGCTGCAACTTTTACTAGCTGGTATCAGCCAGCTGTGATTCTAAAAAATGCCAATTTGGTTATTATTAATAGAAAGGATGAAAATCAATTTAATATAGAAAGTATAGTTGAAAAGATTAAAGAAGAAGTGGCTGCTAATGTTTATTTACTTAATGTTAAGGAGTCTGATATTTCATCCAGTGATATACGAACACATAAAATAGAAGCTGCAAAAGATTTATTGCCTAAAGGTGTATATGAGTATATTGTAGAAAATAATCTCTATACAGATGGAAATATAAATAAGGCATGGTCTCTTAGCAAAATTAAGGCAGATTTGAAAAATGTCTTAAACAAACACAGATATGAACATACTTTAGGTGTGGCAGAAACAGCAAAGAAAATGGCAGAAGCCTTTAACGTTAATCCAAATACAGCGTATTTAGCCGGTATATTACATGACTGTGCTAAATACTATTCAGATTCACAGTTACTTAAATGTTGTAAGGATAACAATATTTTAGTGACAGACTGTGAAGAAAAAGCACCATATCTTCTGCATGGAAAAGTTGGCGCTTTTATTGCAAAAACAAAATATGGTATAGTAGATGAGAATGTTTTAAATGCTGTTATTTGGCATACTACCGGTAAGGAAAACATGTCTGATTTAGAAAAAATAATTTTCTGTGCTGACTATATTGAACCAGGCAGAATTGTGCAGCCTAATTTAGAATATCTAAGAAGCATTTCGCTTCAAAATTTAGATTTGCTGACTTATAGTATTTTAAAAGATACATTGGATTATTTGAAAAGTAAAAATCAAATTATTGACAGCTACACGCAGAAAGCATTTGACTACTATAAAAACAAATTAGGAGAATAAAATGGAATCAAGAGAATTAGCAAAAATTGCATATAATGCATTAGATGAGAAAAAGGGAATTAATATTTCAATTATTGATATTTCAGAAATTTCAACTTTAGCTGATTATTTCATTATTGCAGGCGGTAATAACGAAAATCAGGTTAAGGCATTAGCTAACAGCGTTGAAGAAGAAATGTATAAAGTTGACTGCAAGCCAAAACATATTGAAGGTTTTGATAACGCTAATTGGATATTAATGGATTTTAGTGATATTATTGTTCATGTTTTTAATGAAGAAGACCGATTATTCTATGATTTAGAAAGAATCTGGCGTGATGGAAAACATTTGGAAGTTACAGATTTATAAAATTATCTATAGAAATTTAGATAACGTTTCTTTTATAATATTAGGTTTATAAAATTATATTAATAATTAGATAGTTTAAAATTTAAGATATTGTATTTTTAACGTTAGATATATTTGTTTATATAATTTTCAGTATATTATTGTATTTATTAGGAGGTAAAAATATGTGGGCATATGAAAGTGTTTTTTATCAAATATATCCTTTAGGATTTTGTGGTGCACCTTTTGAAAATGATGGCAACTTACAGCATCGTATTAAAAAAATACATGACTGGATTCCACACATAAAGAAAGTTGGTGCAAATGCAATTTATTTTTCTCCGCTATTTGAGTCAGATACTCATGGATATAATACAAGAGATTACAAAAAGATAGATGTAAGATTAGGCACAAATGAAGATTTTAAAGCGTTGTGTGAGGATTTACACAATAATGGCATAAAAGTTGTTTTAGACGGTGTTTTTAATCATGTGGGACGTGGATTTGAACCATTTATGGATGTATGTAAGAATAGAGAAAATTCACCATACTTAAACTGGTTTCACATAGACTTAAACGGCAATTCCAACTATAATGACGGCCTATGGTATGAAGGTTGGGAAGGCAACTATGATTTAGTTAAATTAAATCTTCAAAATAACGATGTTGTGGAATATTTATTAGATGCTGTTTCTTTTTGGATAAATGAATTTGGCATAGATGGCATCAGATTAGATGTTGCATATTGCCTTGACTTTGATTTCTTAAGAAGATTAAGACGACATGTTGATTCTTTAAAAGAAGATTTCTTTTTAGTTGGAGAAATGCTTCATGGTGACTATAACCAGAGAATGAATGATGAAATGCTTAATTCAGCAACAAATTATGAATGTTATAAAGGTCTTTATTCAAGTTTTAACAGTATGAATATGTTTGAGATTAATCATTCATTGCTACGTCAGTTTGGACCTGAGCAATGGACATTGTATAAAGGAAAACATTTATTGTCTTTTGTGGACAATCACGATGTTACAAGAGTTGCAAGCATTCTGACAAATGAAAAACATTTACCACTTATATATGCCTTAATGTTTGGCATGCCGGGGATACCATGTGTTTATTATGGCAGCGAATGGGGAACAAAGGCAGATAAGTCTCAGGGAGATCCTGCACTTAGACTTTCATTTGACCAACCGGAATTTAATGAACTTACACAATTTATCAGTAATTTAAGTGCAGCAAAGAAAAACAGTGTTGGCTTAAATTATGGTGATTTTACATCAGTGCTTTTAACAAATAAACAGTGTATTTTTAAGCGCGCTACTGAAAATGAAACAGTTTATGTTTGCATTAACGCAGAAGAAAATGCCTTTGATGCATACTGTGAAGTGAAAAATCACACATATACGGATTTAATTACAAATACACCTATGGAAATAGGAGAATGCTTTAAAATGCCGGGATATAGTGCATTTTATTTAATGAATTAAGTTTAAAATAAATTTCATATTTAATTAATAAAACTATTATAGATTAATATATGTAATACTAGGAAAGGAAGTGCTATTATGGCAAGAGAAATGGTTCCTGTAACATTACTTACAGGTTATTTAGGAGCAGGTAAAACAACATTATTAAATCAGGTACTTACAAACCAGAAGGGTTATAAAGTAGCCGTTATCGTTAATGATATAGGTGAAGTAAATGTAGATGCATCTCTTATTGCAAAGGGCGGACAGGCTACATTACAGGATCAGAATCTTGTACCTCTTCAGAATGGATGTATATGTTGTACATTAAGTACAGATTTAATTAATCAGATTATAGATTTGGTACAGTCAGGAAAATTTGACTATATTTTAATTGAAGCAAGTGGTATTTGCGAACCTATTCCAATTGCTCAGTCAATTTGTATGTTAGATGGTTCTTATGACAAGAGAGCAAAATTAGCAAGACTTGATAATATCGTTTCTGTAGTTGACGTAGCTAGAATGGCAGACGAATTTGGTTGTGGTGACAATCTTGTAAAAGATGATATTGATGAAGAAGATATTGAAAATCTTTTAATTCAGCAGATTGAATTCTGTAATACAATTATTTTAAATAAGGTTGACACAGTTACACCTGAACAATTAGCTAAAGTAAAAGCGATTATTAGAACACTTCAGCCTAAGGCTGTTATGTTTGAAACTAATTATGGTGAAATTGATGTTGATGAAATTCTTGATACAAAGAGATTTGATTTCGAACAGGCAAGTATGTCAGCAGGTTGGATTCAGGAATTAGAATCATTTGATAATGAAGAACATCATGAAGAAGATGACCATGAAGAACACGAGCATCACAATCACGATGAACATGAACATCATCACGATCACGACCATGAGGACAAGCACCATAAACATCATCATGACGAAGAAGATGACCATGAACACGAACATCATGACCACCATGACCATGAAGAAGGTCACCATCATGGACACCATCACCATCATCACCATGGAGAAGGTGAAGTTGAGGAATATGGTATTGGAACTTTTGTATATTACAGAAGAAAACCATTTGCAAAAGAAAAATTTGAAGACTGGTTAGATGAAATGCCAAAAACAATCATAAGAGCAAAAGGTATTATCTGGGCTGCTGAAAATAACAATGATGCATATATGTTTGAACAGGCAGGAAAACAGATTAACATTAGCAATGCGGGACAGTGGGTTGCAACAGCTCCTCGTAGAGTTAGAGCTAAAATGATGAAAGAAGATCCTACACTGGTAAATGATTGGGACGAAGAAGTAGGAGACAGAATGATTAAGGTTGTATTTATTGGCCATGATATGGATAAAGAGGCAATTATTGAAAGCCTTGATAAATGCTTAGCTTATTAATCAGATAATATGAGTAACAATATAAATAATTATATTATTGTTTCATTATAGTAATAAGCAATTAAAAGCTTATATAAAGCAAAAAACGTAGTTTTTAAATATCTAAAAACTACGTTTTTTATATACCTCATAATAATAAAATAATAATAAAACAACCAATTATTAAAAGAATTAATTTAATATAATTGTCTTAATATAACTTTTAATTCAATAAGTTTAATATAATTGCAATCGTTACAACTATATTAGTTCTAAAATTCTTTTTATACTGTATTACGGTTCTTAAACTATATTTCTTAAACTATCTTACGGTATAAAGCATATGCTTTACCAACGATTGTACAATCATCAACTATAATAGGATCCATATTGTCATTTTCAGGCTGAAGACGAATATAACCATCTTCTTTATAAAAAGTCTTAACTGTAACCGAATCATCTATTAAAGCAACTACAACGTCTCCGTTATTAGCAGAGTTGACCTTCTCTACAATTAAAAAATCACCGTCATAAAAACCAATATTAATCATGCTTTCACCTTGAATCTTTAAAATAAAAGTTTCATTGTTAGGTAGAAATTCTGTAGGAAGAGAAAAATAATCTTCGATATTTTCAACTGCAAGTAGTGGTTCACCGGCAGCAACACGTCCAATAATTGGAATATTAGTCATGTCTCTTCTTGTCAAACCGAATTCATCATCAATTATCTCGATTGCACGTGGCTTAGTAGGATCTCGTCTTATATATCCGTTCTCTTCTAATGTATTAAGATGTGAGTGAACGGAAGAAGTAGAGCGTAAGCCAACTCTTTCACATATTTCCCTAACTGTAGGTGGATAACCTTTTTTCAAAATTTCTTCTTTTATGTAATCTAAAATCAATTGCTGCTTTTCACTAATTTTTCCTGGCATAAAATTTTTTACCTCCTTTTTTCAAAAGTACCATTTATGGGACTACCTATATGATAATATTAACATAGTTCCTGATAAAAAACAACAAGATTTCGAAAATATGTTCGAAAATATATTGACAAACGTTTGTTCGGATGATAATATAACATTACAGAACAAGAACAGATGTTCTTAAAGGGATAAGCAATACATACTAAAAGAGCTATGCGAGGAGGAAGATATAATGAATACAGGCAGAAGAGACGTGATTAAGAAAAGAAGAGTTAATCTGTTACGGAGAAGAATAGTTATTGTTGGTGTTACATGTATAGCAATGTTTTTAATATGTGCCACATTTGTTAATTTATATAATGTGAATGCAAATAATACAAGTAAGAATCCTTTATATAAATATTACACAAGTTACCAGATTGAACCAGGTGATACATTAACATCTATTGCTCAGAAGTACACAATTAATAGTGATGTATCTGTACAGGATTATATTGATGAGGTTAAGAAGAATAATAATCTTGTTAGCGATAAGATTAACAGTGGAAGTTATTTAGTTGTTTCATATTATTCAAACGAGTATAAATAAAGCTTGCCTTTATTTTATACCATATATATCTTTAGTTAGCCGCAAATGTTTAACGCACATATTCATTTGCGGCAATTTTTTTATATATTTACTATATTTGTGAGTAGTATTTGAATTAATTTTTTATTTAATTATGTTTAGATTTTTCTTATTTTTAATCTTTTCTCAGTTTGACGGCGTTTCTGGCTTTGCGTCTACGTTCGTCTTCAATAGCTGCGTAATGTTTTTTTGTAGTATTTACATCCTTATGACCTAAAACATCTGCTACAAGATAAATATCACCGGTTTCCTTATAAAGAGCAGTGCCATAGGTACTTCTCAATTTATGAGGCGTAATTTTTTTCAAGTTAGTAACTAAGGAAGAATACTTTTTGACCAAATTTTCTACAGCTCTAACACCGATTCGTTTTTTTTGAATAGAAAGAAAGAGTGCATTTTCATGACCGGATATAGGAACAATTAATTTTCTTTCTTCAATATAGTCTAAGAGAGCTTTTTCAACTTCTTCACCAAAGTAAATAACGGTTTCGTTGCCACCTTTACGACGGATTTTTATACCGGAATTCTTAAAATCAATATCATTTATGTCAATACCAACACATTCAGAAACACGAATACCAGTTCCAAGTAAAAGAGTCAATATTGCTAAATCTCGTGTTTTAGTTTTAGCATGAAATTTCTGTTGAGATTTCGTTAGCTTATCGCCTGTGTCAACTTCATCAAGTAAATTGCCCACTTCATCAGCGTCTAATCTTATAATTTCCTTTTCATGGATTTTAGGCATACTTACAATAGAAGCAGGATTAGTCTTAATCATCTCTTTTTTATAAAAGTATTTGTATAATGTTCTAAGACAGGCAAGTTTTCGCATTATGCCACGTTCTTTGTTAATATGCTCCTTGCCATCTTCAGTTACATAATACTTTAAGTATTCAAGATATTCTTCGATATCTGTTGCAGTAATTTTATCTAAAATATCCAGTGGTAGAGAGGTGATTTCTTTATCTTCCACATTAGGATTATTTTCTTTTAAATAATTAAAGAAAACAATTAAATCATATCCATAACCAATACGTGTACGGGAAGAAGTAGTAGGCTCGATTCCTCTAAAAAAATCCTTGCAAAACCATGGTAATTTTTTTTGTAATTCCCTTAATTTTAATTCGTTATTTATTATTACCTGATCATGGTAATTTCTCGTTGTGTTATTTTTTTCAATGTTTGGCATATCTAAACTCCTTAAATATTTGGGTTAATCAAAACTCTTGTTACATAAAGCTGTAAAAATACTGTTTTTACAGTCTGGATTTTCTTTGGTTAATGTTTTAACTAAATTCTTTATATATTCTCGTTTTGTATGACCATCAACTGGACATGTATTTTTAGCAATCGGCAACTGATATTTATTTGCAAAGCCAATTACTTCCTTTTCAGGCACATACATTAACGGTCTGATGACTTTTAAATTAGTATTACTCAAATGAGTAACAGGAGAGAAGCAGTGGAACCGCCCCTCATACAACAAAGACATAATTGCTGTTTCTATCATATCATCTTTGTGATGAGCATAAGCAATTGTATTGAAACCAAGCTCCTTTGCATGATTGTTTAAAGCCCCTTTACGCATTTTTGCACATAAAGAACATGGATTAGATTCCTTTCGCTTGTTAAAAACAATATCTGAAATTTGTGTTTCGACAATATGTAAATCAACATCCAAATTAGAGCAATAGTTCTTAATTTGATGGAAATCCTGTATACCAAAGCCTAAATTAATTGTTATACCAATTAAATCAAAGCTTTTAGGATAAAAGCGTTGAAGTTTTTTCAATGCATAAAGTAGAGTTAAACTGTCTTTACCGCCGGATATACCCACAGCAATTTTATCTCCATCATTTATCATATTATAGTTGTCTATTGCCTGGCGGACATAACTAAATAGTTTTTGTTCTTTCAAATTTAAACCTCCAAATTAAACAATATAGTGAATTATATATATGCTACGTTTATTAAGAATCTAAAAAAGACGAATAAAACCGTTTATAGTTTTATTCGTCTTTTAATTATAGTATTAATCTAAATATAAATCGAACTAGCAATTGATAATTCTGTTAATAGACTAATTTAACTAATATATTCATTTATGCTTATTGTATTAAATATAAATATTTAATACAACCTTAAATAACGTTATATATAGCAAATTATAATTTCAAGAAGCAGATAATTTTTTTATCTATTTTACATTATTAATTAGATTTTTTTTACTTATAACATAGAAAGCAGATAAAACTTATAATTAGAATAACACAACTATTCGCAAAAGACAAGTTTAACGAAAAGTATGTCAAAGAAAATAGTATAAAATATAGCTTAATAAGCTTTTTAAAGCACATTTTCAATTAAATTCTTAAAATATTCAGGAATAGGTGCTTCATATTCTACATATTCTTTTGTTGTAGGATGTATAAACCCAATTGTTTTTGCATGCAAACATTGTCCCTGTAATTTAAAGGGACATTTGTTATGGTTATAAACATCGTCACCAAGTAACGGATGATTTATGCTTGCCATGTGAACTCTAATCTGATGTGTACGGCCGGTTTCTAATTGAAACTCACATAAAGCGTATTTATCAAATTGTTTTAAAACTTTGTAATGGGTAACTGCATGTTTTCCGTTGCGTTCATTAATTGCCATTTCCTTACGTTTTGTAGGGTGTCTGCCAATTGGTGCATCTATTGTACCTTTAGTTTCATCGAAACGTCCCTGAACTATACCCCAATATTTTCTTGTAATTGTATGTTCTTTTAATTGTTCAGCAATAAAATTATGGCTGTAATCATTTTTACAAATTATTAAGGCGCCGGTTGTATCTTTATCAATTCGATGTACAATTCCAGGTCTTAAAACACCGTTAATGTTTGATAAATTGTCTTTACAATGATACATTATTCCATTAACCAAAGTACCTGTATAATGTCCTGGTGCAGGATGTACAACCAAATCTTTAGGTTTATTTACGATTAAAACATCATCATCTTCGTATATAATATCTAAAGGTATGTTTTCAGGCTCTATATTAGCTGTAACCGGCTCAGGAATATTAATTGTTATGCAATCATTTTCCTGAACTTTATAGTTTGCCTTAGACGATTTTTCATTAACTAAAACATCGCCATTTTTAATTAATTTCTGTATATAATTGCGGGAATTATTATCTAATAAATCTGTTAAATATTTGTCTAAACGTATATTTTTATTAGATGAATCCACGTAATAAGTTTCACACATATTTAATCTATTAATTCCTTTCAAGTCAAGTATATATCATTTTATTATTTTTAATGTTTCTTTAAAGAAATTATTGTGTTAAAATCTTCTTCATTAATTTTTAATATGCATAATAAAACAATTCCAATACATGAAATTGTTACATAACAGTCGGCAACATTGAAAACCGGAAAGTTAATTGGTTTAAAATAGATAAAATCAACAACATAGCCTCTTACTACTCTGTCAATTAAGTTCCCTACTGCTCCTGCCAGCAACATTGATAAAAATATATTTAAAATTAAGAATATTTTATTATTTGTTTTTTGATACAGTAAATTAACATTTCTACTGAAAATACATATAAAAAATATTGCAATTAAAGTAAATATAATAAACATTAATATTTTGCCGGAGAACATTCCCCAGGCTGCTCCTCTGTTTCCACCATCTAAATAATGTAATAATAATACATCTTTTATAATGTGAAAGTCATTTTTGCCTTTTAAAGCAATTATTGCAGCATATTTGCTTATCTGATCAATGAAAACTAAAAACAATGCAAAAACAAGCATTTTTAGGTTTGATTTTAATGTTTTATTCATTTACAATTACCTTTTTAACACTTTCTAATAAATCATTTTTTGAAATTTCACGGTTGATTGAGGCTTCACCTATGGAATTAGCTACGATAAACTTAATAATTCCTGAATCCATTTTTTTATCATTTAAAGTTGCTTCAACAACTTCTTTAGCCTTAATATCTGATGTCTCAATTGGCAACTTATATAATTTAAGTACATCTAATATTTCATGGTACTGGTCTTTGGTAATAAAACCTTTCTTGTATGATATGTATGATGCAGCGTTAATTCCAATTGAAACGCACTCTCCGTGTAAAAGAGAAAAGTTCTTTGTTTTTTCAATAGCATGGCCAATTGTATGGCCAAAATTAAGTAGTGCACGTTCGCCTTTTTCCTTTGGATCATTTTCAACAACACATCTTTTTATATTGCAGCTAACAAATAATAACTGACGTAATGTTTCATAATCTTTATTTAAAACACCATCAATATTTTCTTTAAGCCAGTTAAAATATTCACCGTCTTTAATAATACCATGCTTGATAACTTCGCCCATGCCTGATAAATATTCTCTTTCTGGAAGGGAATTTAAAGTGCTTAAATTCATATAAACTAATTTAGGCATGTAGAAAGCACCAACCATATTTTTGTAAGCTTTAAAGTCAACACCTGTTTTGCCACCAATGCTTGAATCTACCTGAGATAATAATGTTGTTGGAATTTGAACAAAATCAATACCTCTTAAATATGTTGCTGCAGTATAACCTGTCATGTCTCCTGTAACACCGCCACCTAGAGCAAGAAGCATATCGTTTCTGTCAAATTTATTTACGATTAAATCTTCGTAAATGTCGTTAATTGTATCCAAATTCTTATACTGTTCTCCAGCTTTAAATTCGTGTAAAATAATCTGTTTGCAGTGTGGCTTTAGGAGATTTGAAAGTTCTTCTCCATATAAAGGACCAACTTTTGATTCTGTAACGATGCATAATTTTCTGTTTTTTATGTTAAATTTTTCTAATTCTACTAAAAGATTTGTAAAAGAATCTGAGAAAACTATGTCGTAGCATGGCTTTTCCTCGTAGTTTACTGTTATTCTGTTTGATAAGTTTTCTAATGCCTTTATCATTTCTGTCTCCTTATTTATTATGTATTTGATATTAATTATTCATAAACTCTTATTTTAATTAAATTTCTACCTTTTTTCGTTTCTTTAAGCACACCATCATAAATAAATCTACCCTTGCCTCTTACAGATACAATATCGCCTTCTTTAACAGTTGCTCCATTAGATGTGGTTGATTTTCCGTTGATGAAAACTTTTTTCTCTTCAATTAATGGAATAATACTGTTTCTGGTTGCTTTAAAAGCAGTTGCAATAAGACTGTCTAAACGTACATTAGAAATAGTTCCCATTACTTCTCTTAAGTTAGGAACAATTTCTAAATCAGTTGAATCTGACAAATTGATTTTTATTTGAGTGTGTTTTATTTTAAATAAATTATCAATTATATAATCAGCAATATCTTCTTTACAATAAACATAAGCATCTTTTTCCTTAGTAAAAATATCGCCGATTTTACTTCTGTTAATGCCTAAATTTAAAATAGCACCTAAATAATCCCTGTGACTTAAAGTGTCTGAAAATTTGGAATTAATAGGAGCTATGTGTAATACAGATATAGGAATATGTTCAGTATAATATATCTCCTGTGGAGAAAATACTAAAATCTTTCTTTCTGCATAATTATTACCTCCTGTAACATCTATATTAACAGGAGGTAATGTATTTTTTATTTGATTAAATATACTAAGTTCATTAATATTTAGAAAATCAGAATATGTATAAATATTACGGTCGTATGAAATACGAGCTAATTCTTTGATTCTGTTAGTTAAAAATAATTCGTCTTTGTTCATAATATTAACATGTCCCGGTTCTAATAACTTCCTCTGGAAGAATAATTATGTGATGAATAGTCACTTGTGCTGTCGTTTACAGAGTCCTGAAAATCACCCGTAATATCTACTGAATGAGGAGTTACTAAATAAATGTAACCACTGATTTTCTGAAGATTTCCTGAAATAGCATAGCAACCGCCAATAACTGAATCAACAATACGCTGTGCTAAATCAATTTTGATACCTTCTAAATTAAGTACAACTGACTTGCCATCTAATAATGTATCGATAATTTCTTTTGTAGTTTCATAATGTGTTGGTTTGATAACGCATACTTCCATATCTGTTCCTGATGAAGAACCCCTCATAGGTACAACCTTACTGTTTCTTGAACTTCTAGAACTTCTTATGGATTGAGCGGCTCTGCTTCGTGTGTGTGTTGTTGAACGTGGAGCTTCTTCTTCCTCCTGACGTTCAGCTTTTGCGGCAGATCTTCTGGATGGTGTTGGATGATCTATTTCTTCTTCGATTTCATCGTCAATATCATCATAGTAATCATCATCATATTCATCATTATAATCCATTGTAAATACGCTTTTTATTTTATCTCCAAATTTTGACATATTATTCTCCTAATTTAAATATTATAGTTTCTTTCTCCAAAAATTCCGGTTCCAACTCTAATCATTGTTGCTCCTTCTTCTATTGCAACCTGGTAGTCACCAGTCATTCCCATTGAAAGCACATTCATACTAACATTATCAATGTTTTTCTCTGTTATGTCAACCGATAATTTCTTCATATTACGGAAATATTCTCTATTAGTTTCAGGATTATCCGTATATGGCGCAATTGTCATTAAGCCTTTGATTCTTACATGCTCAAGTTTACTTATTTCACGTACTAATTGTTCTGTTGTCTCAGATGTAATACCAAACTTACTTTCTTCATTTGCCATGTTAACTTCAATAAGAATATTGGCAATTTCATTTTTCTTTGCAAATTCTGTTTCGATTTGATTTGCAAGTCTTAAAGAATCAACAGAGTGGATTAATTCAACTTTACCTACAAGATATTTAACTTTATTTCGCTGCAAATGACCAATCATGTGCCATCTTATGTCTTTGGGTAAAATCTCGTATTTTTCAGTTAATTCCTGTACTTTATTTTCACCATAATCTAAAACTCCAGATGGTAGAGCCTCTTCTATTGCTGTGTAAGGTTTGGTTTTGCTTACTGCAATTAAAGTAACTTCTTTTGGATCACGTCCAACTTTCTCGCAGGATTTAATAATGTTTTCTTCTACCTGTTTTATATTTTCTAGTATCATTTATATTCACCCTTTCTATTGGAAAATTATCTGATTTTCTGAAACTTTGCTTGCATCTAATACAATACGGTCATATATTTCAAGACCGGATGTTTCATTTGCCACAATGTAATACTCATCTAAAGTATCTAATATGTTAACAATTGTAAATACTGTGTAACCGTTATTTATATTGTAAACGCCCATAAAATCCCTTGTTCGTTCAACTACATAGCTTGAATGTGAATCGGATTTTGTTATCACATCGCCCGGTTCAAAATAAGACTGGGCTACATAGTAGTTGTCATCGTCGCTGTATGCAATCGGTGGATAGTATATTTCAGATTGATTAGTTTTTGAATTCTGTAGGTTAAATCCTATACTGTTGCCATTCTCACCTTTTTTGCTATATTCTTTTGGAATAACATATAATTTGCTTGTAACAACTGAAGATTTAGGAACTTTTAATCCGGATACAGGTGTTTCAACAATTTCTATATCCAAAAATCTGTCTGTTGCATATCTTATTGCATATTTAGATAATGTAATAACACCATATTTCTTCTTGTCTTTTCCTTTTACAATCTTGAAATTAGCTGTTGTTGTTAAATTGTCCTTCAAAAACTTAACTGAAATTTTTGAAGTTTTTTTGTATTTTTTTATATCGCTTTTGTTAAACTTTAAAACAATGTTCCATTCTTCATCATTTATTGTTTTATAAATAGGTGAACCTTTTTCTATTTTGTCACCTGAAGAAAAATGAGCTGTTGTATAATGATTTTTATCAAAGTCGGACTCTTTAACTCTCTTAGGTGTTATTGTTTCGTAATCATCAACTCTATATAGCACTATACCTGTTGCCTGAGATTTCTGAATTGAAAAAATATCACCTTTTTCTTTTGCCATCTTTTGTAAAGAATTCATATTTATTAAGTCAACAACCGTGCCCTTAATTGTGCTTTTAAAATCATATACAGATGAAAAATCCATGTCATCAAAATTATTTGTAAAATCATTTAATAAATCATTTATTTTAGAGAGATTTTCATCTGTCAGCTTAGAATTATCTTTGCTGGAATCTAAAAGAATGTCACTTAACTGACCTGTTGAATCAATACTATATAAAGTAGAGTTCTTTGACACCCTTGAACCTTCTCTTATAAAATAATCAATGTAACCTGTCTGAGAGGCATATTTTATAATTTCTTTTCTAAGGGCAATTCCATGATAAGAATTGTCCAATTTCTCTGCGTTAGAACCTGCATTTACTTCGTAGTATTTTGTCCTTTCTGTTGTAAAATATATAACAATATTTATAAACAAATATATTAAAATAAGACCGAATATAACGATTCCAACATTAATATTTAAAAATTTAGTTTTTTGTCTGTCTTTTTGTGTACTCATATATAATAAGTTCTCCTTAAACCTCATATAATTATCGTATAAAATACATTGTAAGTCAACTAAAATAGGCTGTTTTAAATAAAAATAGGCTGTTTTTTAATAAAAAAACTATGAATGTATTTTTTTGTAATAATGGGAAAACATATAAATATGCTGATAAAGGAGGTAAGTATATGAATTCAAAAGGATTAGACTATTTTGCATTAGTTGTTACTATAATAGGTGCAATTAACTGGGGACTTATTGGTTTTTTCAAATTTGACTTGGTTGCATTTCTATTTGGCCAAATGTCATGGATTTCACGAATTGTTTATGCAGTAGTCGGTTTATGTGGATTATATTTAATTAGTTTATTTGGAAGAGTATTATCTCTTGGAGAAAAATAACTAAATATTACATTAATAAAAGGAAGTATCTATGCTAAATATCGTCATTAACCAACTTGCTAAATGATGTTAACATTTTCACTTCCTTTTATTGATTTAGTATTTAATTCTTATACATTTCACGCCATTCTAAGTCACCACGATTTAATGACTTAATTAAAAGCTCTGCTGTAGCAACATTAGTTGCTAACGGAATATTATGAATATCGCATAAACGAATTGCTTTGTGTATGTCCGGCTCGTGAGATTTTGGATTTTCAGGATCTCTTAAAAAAATTAATAAATCCAAGTCATTTTGTTCTATCTGAGAGCACATCTGCTGTTCACCACCTAAATGGCCGGCTAAATATTTGTAAACATTTAAATTTGCTGCTTCCTCAATTAATCTTCCTGTTGTGCCTGTTGCGTATAATGAATGCTGACATAAAATTCCCCTATATGCTATGCAGAAATTCTGCATTAGTTTTTTCTTAGAGTCATGTGCAATTAATCCAATATTCATAAACATCCTCCTTATATTTTTCAGTATATTTTTGCTTTATTAAAGCATGGCTTTCGTTCTTTGTAATCCTATATTTAATACAACACCTATACCAAAATACAAACTTAACAATGATGTTAACCCATAACTTACAAATGGTAAAGTAACACCTGTATTCGGTAAAAGCATTGTAGCAACTGCTATGTTTACAAGAGTCTGGGTTCCTATTAAAACACCAAAACCATAACAGAACAGCCGTCCCGAATAGGTTGGAGCCCTAGAGCCGGTTATAAAACATTCTAATACAATAAGTAATAATAATATAATAACCGCAGCACCACCAATAAAACCTAACTCTTCACCAACAATTGTAAAGATAAAGTCAGTATGGGATTCTGATATTAAATTACCGTTTTTTACTGATGTAATATCGTTATTATCAAGTCCCTTACCTGTTAAGCCACCGGAACCAATGGCAAGAAGTGAGTTCTCCTGCTGATAACGTAAATCTTTTGCTTTGGCGTTATCTTCCTGAAAGAAACCAACAATTCTTAAATATTGATAGCCATGTAATATTTTGTTATTAGGCTGTGATACATAATATCCTAAAACCAAAACAATTGGTATAGATATAATTATAACTCCGGTAACAATCTTATAATGAATTCCCGATAAGAACATTATAGCACAAAATGTTATAAAAATAACTATAGTTGTTGATAAATCCGGCTCTAAAAATATTAAACCGAATACCATGGCTGCAAATAATGTAACACCGGCAATTGTTTTAAATGTATTAAGTGTTTCTCTTTTTTTATACAAATAGGTTGCAACGAATATAATAAGGAATACTTTTGCAATTTCAGACGGCTGGAATTGAACAAAGCCCAAATCTATCCATCTCTTAGCTCCCTTGCTTGTTGTACCGGCAACCATAACAAGTGCAAGTAAAACAATTGTTGCTGCATATATTAACCAATAAAACTTAAAAACAAATTTATAGCTTAGCAATGTAAAAATAATAAGAACAATAATTCCAAGTGCAAATCCTAGAATTTGTTTAAATTGGAATTCTTCTCCTTCTGTTGCACTTCCAATACAGAAAATTCCTATAAATGTTACTGCTAATACATAAATCAGTAATCTAAAATTCAAATTAGATAATTTGTAGTTTTTAATTGTGCTAAATATTTTTCGTATCATTAAACCTTAACCTCTTTAATTGGTATGTTTGCCATTAGACATGGCCCTTTCTCATGATGTATTTCAACAATACAATTATCTGTATCAATTTCAATATATTTTGAAATAACCCTAATTAAGTCCTTCTTTATGGACTCAGTTGTGTATGGGTTACATCCAATTCTATCTGTTACTAATAATATTTCTAAACGCTCCTTAGCAATTTTACTTGAACGTTTACGTCTGAATAGTTTTCTGAAAATCATCTTGTTACCCCCTTACCGAAAAGTTGCTTGAAAAACATTAATGAAAATTTGTGTTCTTCTTTTTCATAAAGAGGATATGTACCTTCGATTTTCTCTGCAATTTTGTTGATTGCTTTTCCGGATGATGTGTTCATGTTTACTACGGAATCACCTTTATTTGTTGCGATAACAATATTTACATCGTCATTTATGCAACCGATAACATCGCTGTTAAGAATTTCTTTTACGTCCTGACCTGACATCATTTCACCTTTTCTAATAAGGTCAGGTCGTAACTTATTTATTAATAAATAAATAGGATTAATGCCATCTTTTTCAAGAAGTCCTATTATTCTGTCAGCATCTCTTATAGCCGAAACTTCAGGTGTGGTTACAACAATTGCTTTTGTTGCACCTGCAATGGCATTTCTAAAGCCCTGTTCAATACCGGCAGGACAGTCGATTAAAACATAATCAAACTCTTCTTTTAAACATGAAGTCAAATCAATCATCTGTTGTGGTGTAACTGAATCTTTATCTTTGGATTGGGCACTTGGTAATAAATACAAATTGTTGTATCGCCGGTCCTTTATAACAGCCTGTCTTAATCTGCACGTCCCTTCAAGTACGTCTACAAGATTATAAACTATTTGATTTTCAAGTCCCATAACCACATCTAAATTACGAAGACCAATATCTGTATCTATTGCGATAACACTTTTTCCTAATTTAGATAAAGCTATTCCTAAATTGGCGGTGATGGTTGTTTTTCCAACACCTCCTTTTCCTGAAGTGATTACAATTACTTCTCCCATTATTCCCTCCTAAAATAAAATACTTATATTATCTTTTGTACTTTATTTTGGAAAAAATTAATCCTGAGTAGTATTTTTCAAATCTTCACTTTTAACAGCTTTCTTTAAATCTTTATCAGTAAGTTCACCATAATAATACTGTACACAGTTCTTTGCCAATTCTGCTGAATCATGTGATGAGTTGGCAAAAGGTAATACAGTTGATATAGCAATCTTTGGATTGTCATAAGGCGCATAAGCCACAAATAAAGCATGGGAATTACGATGCAAATTCTCCTGAGCAGTACCGGATTTACCGGCAAAAGTTATTTTAGTATCTGTAAAATAATTACGCACAGTACCTGATGTAACTACCTGTCTCATACCTGAATGAATTGCATTCCATGTACTTTGTGATGCTTCTACCTTATTTGTCATTTTAGCTTTGTTGTTTAAAACAAGTTTACCTTTTCTTGATTTAACTTTATCAAGTAATGTTAAATTATAATTTTTACCGCCGTTAGCTACTGTAGATACATATCTTGCAAGCTGCGCCGGTGTATAAGCGTTACTACCCTGTCCAATAGCTGAATGGACAGCACTTTCTGTTGAAAAATGAGGTTCTCTCTCAGTAATTTCAACACCTGATTTCATGTTTAAGCCAAGTTTAGTGGCATATTTTTCCATTTTATCAAGACCAACTGCACTGTCATAGGATGTGCCATTAGACTTACCTAATCTGTAACCCATTTCGTAGAAGAAATAGTTACATGAATTTGCCAAAGCTTCACTAACGTTCTGATATCCATGTGTTCCCTTTGGATAAATCCAACATTTTGGTGACGGTGTTATCTTCTTAAACACACCTGTATCATCAACTGTACTACCAGGTGTAATAATACCTTCAGATAATGAAGCCAAAGCAGTTGTCATCTTGAAAGTTGAACCTGGAGCTGTTGCACCCTGAGTTGATCTGTTATACAAAGGATCTGACTGGTCATCAATTAATTTTGCCCAATATTCTGAATCTACAGAACCTGATAACATATTATTGTCATAACTTGGATATGTTACCATTGCACGAACATCACCATTTCTTGGATCTGTAATTACAACCGAACCTGAACATGGATCAAGAGCAATCTGTGCCGGTGTAATCTTTAATTCTTTTATCTGCTTTACAATAAAGCGGAAAGTCTGATATTTATCAAAGGTTGACAAAGTGTTATAAGCACTCTGGTCCATTTTCAGAACCTTCTGATCAAATAAAAGCATACATATTTCACTGCCGGATATTGTTGAGTCATTAATCAAATACTTAACAACAAGCTTACCAAAAGATGTATTTTTCTTAACGTCTTTTATAATATGATTTACAATTAAATCATAAGTTTCACTTGTTGAAAGGTACTCGTCCTGTACATCAAGGTTATCTAAACTAATCCAGTTCTTCTTTATTGCATATTTTATAAATGCATTTATACTAATCTTTCCATCTACATATTTATTATAAGTGGAATCGTTAGTATCTATGGAAGATGAAATTAATATACCATCATTCTTAAGTAAATCATAAATATAATCACAATATTCCTGAAATTCTGAACTGTAGTCATTATAAACTGCACCGTTAGAATTTAAGTCGGCCTTTAATTTGGCTGTGGCTGTCTGGACACCTGATTTGTATTTACTATATACTCTTGCTTCGTTTGTTGTAGATTTCTTTGATAAGTGTTTCAAACTTACTACATTGTTAGTTACAAGCTGTGCATATACTTTTTTTACAGGTATATAATGCAATTTTTCATCTGTTTCTTTTGATTCATCAATATCATAGTTTACAATTTCTGATATTAAAATTGACGCTATTTTTTTCTCAAGCATTGTATAAACAGCTTTTTGCAATTTAGAATCAATTGTTAGGTAAATGTCATTACCTGCAGCAGAATTTTTCTTTGATATAACACTTAAAACTTTTCCAGTGTTGTCAACAAATATTTTTTCTTCTCCACGTTTTCCCTGAAGATATTCCTCCATTGAGGATTCAAGACCTGATTTACCAACTATATCACTTGCAATATAATTTTTGCCCTGTTTTTTGTATTCTTCTAACTGGGCATCTGAAATTGTTCCTGTATAACCGATAATAGGAGCAAAATATTTGCTCATATTATATTTTCTAATTGTCTGTTCTTCTACTGTAACCCCTGTTAAGTCAGCTTCATTTTCAGAAATACCAACCATTGTTCCATTTGACACATCAGTGGCAATTGTTACACCAACATATTTTTGTGATGATATGGCATAAACATTGTATCTGATTGCCAAAATTTTAAGTAACATTTGGTCACTACATTTTTCTGTAACTTCAAATAAATCATTTTTCAAATAAGAAATGATTTCACCTACTGAAGCATTTGAATAATCATGGTTGTTTTTCTTTAAGGTTTTACCAAAAAGATTTGTCATAAATAATTTCTTTGATGCATCAGATGTGAAATTTTCTTCCCATTTTCCATCATCATTTAATATAATTGGAAAATCTACTGAAATCTTGTCACCGTTTTTTTCGATTATTTTAATTGCTTTTGATACAATAGCATTTAACTGACTATTCTTTTGGTCAGAACTGTCGATTTTATCTTCAATTCTTACGGCATAAGCTAATTCATCATAAGCTAAAACTTTGCCTTTTTTGTCCAAAATCTTTCCTCTTGTACCTGATTTATAAACAGTTTTCTCAGATTTTTGAATATATGTGCTCATGTAATAATTTTCGTTAATTATCTGTAAGTCAAATATTCTATAAATCAAACCTGAAAATAAAGCTATTATTATTACGCTTACGATAAATATTCTTGATTTAATTATTTTTAAAATTGTATATAAAAAATCACTTATCAAAACTTAATGTACTCTCCTGTTTTATTGTTAATATTTTTTCATTTAATAAATAAAATAACTTATAGAATAAAAAGGCTATAAATGTTGTGGCTATCATTTCAGGGAACATTATCTGCCAGAAATAAAAAGAAAAATCTAATTTATTTCTCAATATAAATCTAAAAGTGTAAACTAACAGATTGTATATTAAATCATTAGTAAAAACTAAAACCATTGGCATAAAAACATGGTCGCTGTAGAACATTTTTTTAAATAAGCCACTGAAAAAACCTATATACATATAAATTAATGCATATAAACCAATAACATCACCAAAGAAAATATCCACAAGTAAACCACATATTAAGCCTGTAACCGTTCCATAATTGCAACCACGCATAAAACCAAATATACAGGTTACAAATAAAAGCAGATTAGGTGTGGCAACAATGTTAAAGTTAGCCAGCGAAAATTCACTTTGTAATATAAATGCCATAATTATAATTATTGCTGTTATAATAACTCTAATAATTCTGTGTTTCATGAAAAATCCTTCTATTCATTAATCCTTTAAAACTTCTTTTAATTTTGTAATAACTAAAACTTCATCAATATGCTCAAAGTCTACAATTGGCATTAACTGACCTGATTGGGTAAGTTCGTTTGCATCTTTCTTTGTTTTTGTAACGTAACCTACAGGTATACCCGGTAGAAATTTGTTACTAATTCTTGATGTAACAACCAAATCACCTTCTGAAACTTTTGTTTTTTGTGGAATTTCAGTTAAATTCATGTATCCTTTTGTAATAAGTTTCAAATCACCACTGGCAATTGCTGTGTCGGATGTATTAGCGAAAGATACACTTACACTACTTTCATCATCTATAATTGCACGAACTCTTGCGTAGTTCTTTCCTACACTGGATACAATTCCAACAAGGCCACCACCACTTATAACATTCATGTCAACTTTGATGCCATCATCACTTCCTTTATCAATTGTAAATAAATTAAAGTAATTACCTGTGTCTTTACCAATTACTCTGGCAGCAATTTTTTTATAAGTTGAGTAATCCTTGTCTAATTTGTATAAATCCTGTAAACGTGTAAGCTCATATTTGTTTTGCGCAAGCAAACTGTTTTCCTGAGATAATTCGTTTACCTGCCTCTTTAGTTTTGCATTTTCACTTTTTAGGGATTTAACTGATTTTAAAAGGTCGGCTTTGTTAGTAAACCAGCCTCCAATAGAATTTACTCCGTCCTGTAAAGGTATAACCACTGTTCCTGCAACTGTTTTTATTGGATTTGAAAAACTAGGTGCAACTACAGAAAGTATAAGCGAACCTATACATAACAGAGTCAAAACGAATATTAAAATTTTAGGTTTTATATTTATCTTACTTGGCTTTTTCATATTAATCACCTTATTCTTTTTGTTATATTTTCCTTTGTCTATTATTTAGAATGTGCTTTCTTTCGGCTCATACATTAATTTACGGTATTTTGAATCTGACATAATAATCGAAATACCTCTAATTACTGACTCGCCCGGATTTTTAATAACATTCACATTCAAGTCTGTTTCTTTTTTGATTAACTTATCTAAGTTCTTAATTGATGATGAAGCACCTGTTAAATAAATACCTGCATCAACAATATCAGCAGTAAGTTCCGGTGGAGTTCTTTCTAAAAGATTCTTTATTGCATCAACAATATCATCAAAGAACTGCTCTATTGCTTCATAAACAGTATCCTTTGAAATACCTCTTTCAGATGGAAGACCTGTTATAACGTTTCTTCCGTATACATAAAAGATGTCCTCGTCTGTTACACCGTCTTCCACATACATTGCATCAGATAAAGCTATTTTAATCTTTTCAGCTGTTTTTAAACCTATTAAAATATTATAACGCTTCTTAACGCTTTCACAAATTAACTGGTCTAACATATTGCCACCAATCTTAACAATTCTGCTTATTACTATACCACCATGTGATATAATAGAAACTTCGGTTGTATCAGCACCAATATTAACAATCATGTTACCTTTGGAGCTTGATATGTCTATGCCTAAACCAACAGCATCTGCTATTGGCTTTTCTACGATTTTAATTTCTCTCGCCTTAATATCTGACTTGGCAACTACTTCATAAAATGCTCTTTTTTCAACTTCTGTAATGTCTGCAGGAACTGCAATACAGAATCTACCCATTTTACTGCCTCTTGGACCTGTTAATTTTTTGAAGAACTGCTCAAAAAGCATTTTCATTTTCTTTAAGTCAGCAATAACACCATACTTAATAGGAAATACTACTTCGATATTATCAGGAGCTTTCTCGTACATTTTAAAAGCTTCATCACCTATTTCAAAAAGGTCTGTTTTATTTTTTATTGCTATAATATTTTTTTCATTTAAACTTGTTCTGGTAACACCATTATAAATTTTTATATTGCTTGTACCAAAATCTATTCCGTAAACGCTTTTACTCATGTTTAATCCTTTCAGCTCAGTTTCAATGACTTAATTTCTGTTAAATCATTTAGTTTGAATTCAAGTTTTTTTCATAAAGCCTATATTAGTTTCAAAGCTCGTAAACTGGAATAAGTATTATCACCAATAATAATGTGGTCAATTAATTTAATTCCAATCATTTTTCCAGCTCTTTGAACCCTAATGGTACTGTTGATATCATCTCTGCTGGGTGTTGGGTCACCACTTGGATGATTATGTATTAAAACAATGTTTACACAATTACATCTTAAAGCCTCAACAAAAATTTCTCTTGGAGAAATTAATGACTGATTAATGGTTCCTGATGTAATTAGTTTATCTTTAATTAATTTGCATTTAGTGTCAAGGAACATTACATGCATTTGTTCCTGTTCTAAATGTCTTAATCTTTCCATATAATAATTTGAGATTAATTCAGGAGTTTCAAACTTCACTGAATTATTAAAATTTGACATGGAAATTCTCTTAGCAATTTCTACAACAGCTAGAATCTGTATTGCTTTTACTTTGCCTATACCGTTAATTTTGGTAAGTTGTTCAAAAGAAATACGTGTTAGTGACAATAAACCGTTGTCACTGTCTATTAAGGAGGACGATAGTTCCTTAACATTTACGCCTTTTGTACCATTTCGTAAAATCAACGACAATAATTCGCTGTTGCTCAATGTTTCAACACCATATTTTAATGATTTCTCATATGGTCTTTCATCTTCCGGTAATTGTTTAATTGTATTATTCATTTCTCAACCTTTCCGTTCTCTCCAAGTACAGAAAGTTGTGAAAATTTTAACCTTTGTTATTGTAGCACAATAAAAAAAGCATGTATATGTTTTTTACAATAAAAGACAAATAAAAATTTTTTACTATTTTATTGTAATTAAATCGTCATCAACCATGTTCTGGAATGCTTTTAATATTCCAAGTTTTGCATGCTGCCAGGTAAGACCTCCCTGAAAATATACAGCATAAGGTGGCTTAATTGGACCATCAGCACTAAGTTCAATTGAAGAACCTGACACAAAAGCACCTGCTGCCATAATTACAGGAGCATCATAGCCCGGCATATCCCATGGCTCAGGAGTTAAGTGACTGTCTACAGGTGCTGCTGCCTGTATGCCTTTACAAAAAGCTATAACACATTCAGGTTTTCCAAATTCTATAGCCTGTATAATGTCGTGTCTGCTTTCTGTTCCGTTTGGAATTACATTAAAATTATATTTTTCAAAAAGATTTGCCGCAAAAATTGCACCCTTTAAGGCACTTGCCACAACTGTCGGTGCCAAAAACAAGCCCTGATATAAAAGACTCATAACACCTAAGTTAGCGCCAACTTCTTTACCAAGTCCCGGTGTTGTAAGGCGATATGAACAATTTTCAACACAATCCTTTGTACCACAAATGTAACCGCCAATAGGAGCAAGACCGCCACCCGGATTCTTTATTAATGAACCTACTATCATATCTGCACCTACGTCAGATGGTTCTATGGTTTCAACAAATTCACCGTAGCAGTTGTCTACCATAATCTTAATTTCAGGCTTAATATCCTTTATAAATTTTATTACATTACCGATTTTTTCTACAGATAATGTAGGTCTTGTTGCATATCCTTTGGAACGCTGTATACCAATTAAAGTTACACCGTCTAATTTGTTTTTTATGCCTTCTAAATCAAACTCGCCGTTCTCAAGCAAGTCAACCTGATCGTACTTTACACCATATTCAGCAAGACTTCCTTTTGATGGTCTTATACCGATAACTTCTTCTAAAGTATCATAAGGTTTTCCACTTATGTACATAAGTTTATCACCCGGACGTAAATTAGCAGACAAGGCTAACCCAAGTGCGTGTGTACCACATGTTATCTGTGGTCTTACAAGAGCATCATCTGTGTGGAAAACATCAGCGTAAACTTTTTCTAATGTATCTCTGCCTATATCGTTATAGCCATAGCCTGTTGTTGTGTTAAAGTGTTCCTCTGCCACTTTATTTTTTTGGAAAGCAGATACCACCTTCAACTGATTGTACTCTGCAATTTTGTCAATTTTTTGAAATCTTTGTGATAAATCGTTAATAATTTCATCTGATATATTTAATACATCACTGTTTATGCCCATTCTTTCATATTGTTTCTGTATCTCTTTGTTTAAATTATCCATTTTTTTACCTCTGTATAATACTTTATTTTCTTGTTTGAATAATAACTTTTATTTGTCAATTGCATATAATTATTATTTAATTATATAATTTGTAAATTAATAAAAGTTAATAATTTACTTTGTTAAATAATCTTTACCACTAAATAATTTCTTTGTTTTTTAAAAAATTTAACATTTCATTTAAGACCTTTAATCTGTCATAATTAAATTCATCTATATTTAGCATTGTTACATCTTTTTCTCTTCTAAACCAGGTAAGCTGTCTTTTAGCAAAATGTCTGGTATTTTTTTTGATTAACTCTTTTGTTTCATCTAAAGATGTTTTTCCGTCAAAGTAATTAAAAAGTTCTTTATAGCCGATACCCTGCATAGAAACCAAATCCCTTGTGTAGCCTTTGGCAATTAGTGTTTCCATTTCTTTTAAAAGACCATTGTCAAACATAATATCAACTCTTTGATTTATACGATTATATAATTTATCACGTTTGTCATTTAAAACAAAATAAGCAAAATTATAAGGTGATTTGTTTTCGCGTTCTTTTTCATTATGTTCTGATATTTTTTTGCCTGTTTGTTTATAATATTCCAAAGCCCTAATGACACGTTTTAAATTATTACAGTGAATTGCAGCGGCAGATTCATGATCAACCTCTTTTAACATATCGTGTAAAAAGGCATTACCTTTATCCTTTGCAAGTTGTTCTAAATATTCTCTGTATTCATAATCTGTTTCTGTATCATCAAAATTAATATCATATAACACAGCCTGTATATAGAAACCTGTACCACCAACTATAATGGGAATCTTACCACGGCTAGATATATCATTAATCGCCTTTGTGGCCAGTTTCTTAAAAATGTGTACATTAAATTCTTCTTTTGGCTCTAATATATCTATTAAATGATGGGGAATACCATCGGTTTCTTCTTTTGTAATTTTAGCAGAACCTATATCCATCCCCTTATAAACCTGAATGGAGTCTGCACTGATTATTTCTCCATTTATTTTTTTTGCTAATTGAATGGACAAGTGGGTTTTTCCTACTGCGGTAGGACCTGTTAGAATAACTAATTTATTCATTTTTTCTCCTAAATTATTCGTTTAAACTTCTTTTCTAATTCATATTTGCTCATGGAAATTATAGTTGGTCTTCCGTGAGGACAATTATATGGATTATCTAATTGCAGAAGCTGTTCTATTAGTTTGTCAGCCTCTTCATAAGACAATTTGCTATTCCCTTTAACAGCTGCCTTACAGGACATTGACGCAATTTTTTCATTAATTATGTCAGGCACCATTTTGCCTGTTTCATTAGAAAGATTGTCAACTATGCCCATTAAAACATCTTCGCTGTCTAAAGTGTAAAGGTCTGATGGAACTGCTCTTACAGCATAATCCTGACCACCAAATGGTTCTATTTGAAAACCTATATTTTTAAAGTTTTCTAAATATTTCTCCAGTAACTGACTTTCACTCATAGACAAAGAAAGTATGATTGGAGGATTAATCATCTGACTGCTAATTTCTTTATTTTCCAGTTTGTTCATAAGAGATTCAAACATTACTTTTTCATGCGCTGCATGTTGGTCAATTATATACATTTTGTCGTTATATTCGACGATCCAATAAGTGTCAAATACCTGACCTATTATTTTATGCTTTGGCTTTGCCACTTCACTTAAAAAGTTGTCATACTCTTCAGTAAGCTCTCTTTGAACCATTTTATTATTTGTAATATTATTGATGCTATTTGCTGTTGTGTTATAATTAACATCTTCTTGTAAGGTATTGTTTCCAAATTCAGATGGTGTCATATTTAACTGGTTTGCACCAGTGGTTAAATTGCTATTTAAACTACTATTAAAGCCTGTGTTCAAATCATTGTTTAAATTATTATTTCCCAAATTATCTGGCTCTTTTGGTCCTTCGCCAAAATTATAAAAATCATATTTTACATTTGAACTATTATCGTTTGATAAGTTGTTATTTATTGAATTAACAATATCCTGTCTTTTATTTTCAAAAGGTTCAGGGATGTATTTTATCTGTTCAGCTTTTTCTACATTCTTCTCGAAAGTAACATCAATAATATTTGGCTTTTCTATTAATGCATCATTGATGCATTCTGAAATCATAGGATAAATACTTTCTGATTTCCTGAAACGTAATTCCATTTTGGACGGATGTACATTTACATCTAAATATTCAGGTTTAATTGTAAAATCAATTACCGTAAATGGATATTTGTGCTGCATTAAAATAAATTTATAACCATCTTCTATTGCTTTTGAAATTATATTGCTTTTAATATATCTTCCATTAATAAAATAATTCTCGAATGTTCTGTTTCCTTTGGAAATTATTGCTTTGCCAATATAGCCTGAAATTTTCATAAAGTCATTTTCTTCGTTTATCTCCAGAATATTTTCAGTAATTTCTCTTCCATAGATGCTGTAAATAACATCTTTCAAGTTACCATTACCTGAGGTATGAATTTTGATCTTACCATTACTTTTAAAACTTATTGCAATTTCAGGATGGGATAGAGCAATTTTTTCAATTATATCAGATACATAACCGGCTTCTGTTTGAGCAGTTCTTAAAAATTTTCTTCTGGCAGGTGTGTTAAAGAAAATATTATTAACAATAAATGTTGTGCCCACAGGGATACCGATTTCTTCAAAACCAACTTCTTTTCCACCTTCAATTCTATAGCGGATTCCTTCCATGGCATCAGCTGTTCTTGTTAGAAGTTCAACCTGGCAAACTGCTGCTATACTTGATAAAGCCTCACCTCTAAAGCCAAGAGATGAAACTGTAAGCAGGTCCATGGCAGTTTTAATTTTGCTTGTGGTGTGTCGTAGGAAAGCAATTCTTATGTCCTCCTTGTTTATGCCTTTTCCATTATCAGTTATTCTAATGGATTTAGTACCGCCTTCTTCTATTTCCACTGAAATTCGTGTAGCACCTGCATCAATGGAATTTTCCAGTAATTCTTTAACTATTGAAGAAGGTCTTTCGACTACTTCACCTGCTGCTATTTGATTGATTGTACCTTGATCTAATTCTTTTATTATTCCCATATTATTCCTTTACCAACGGTTTTTTAACTGATTTTGTAATTTAAATAAATAATTTAATCCTTCAATTGGTGTCATTTCACCTAAATTCAATTCCTGAATTTCTTTTATTATTTCATTTTCATTTACTGCATCAAATAAAGTCATCTGGTGCGCTTCTAAATCATCGTTAATGGATGGAAGCACGTTTGTACCAGGCTGTAAGGAAGCTGCAATATTCTTTGCCTTTGCAGTAATATCTGCATTACTTAATTCTGCAACTAATTCCTTTGCCCTGTTTAAAACACTGTCAGGGACGCCGGCAAGTTTTGCTACCTGTATACCATAACTTTTATCTGCACCGCCTTTGATGATTTTTCTTAAAAAGACGATATCATCGCCCTGTTCCTTAACGCTAATACAGTAATTATTTACACCTGGTAGAGTTCCCTCTAATTCTGTCAGTTCATGATAATGTGTAGCAAACAATGTTTTAGCTCCAAGAATTTTCTTGTCACATATATGCTCAACAACAGCCCAGGCTATTGATAAACCATCAAAGGTACTTGTACCTCGTCCAATTTCGTCCAATATTAAAAGGCTGTTTGCAGTAGCATTTCTTAAAATATTTGCCACTTCCGTCATTTCAACCATAAATGTACTTTGTCCACTTGCCAAGTCATCTGAAGCACCTACTCTTGTGAAAATCTTATCGCATATAGAAATATTAGCTTCTTTTGCAGGCACAAATGAACCTATTTGAGCCATTAAAACTATTAAGGCTGTTTGTCTCATATAAGTTGACTTACCTGCCATGTTAGGACCTGTTATAATGGACAATCTGTTTTTGTTTGTATCTAAAAATGTATTATTTGATATAAACATATTGTCGGGTATCATTTTTTCAACCACAGGATGTCTGCCGTCTTTTATGTCAATAACACCTTTTTCATTTATCTTTGGTTTTACATAGTTATTATGTTCTGCAACATAGGCTAAAGAAGCAAAAACGTCAATTTTCGCTATGGCTTTTGCAGTCATTTGAATTCTGTTAATCTGATTATAGATTTCATCTCTTACTGATGTGAAAATATTATATTCCAATGAGAAAAGCTTATCTTCAGCACCAACAATAATTTCTTCCAGTTCTTTTAATTTGTCAGTTGTGTATCTTTCAGCATTAGTTAAAGTCTGCTTTCTAACATAATAATCAGGCACAAGATTTTTAAAGGAATTGGATACCTCTATGTAATAACCAAATACTTTGTTAAATTTGATTTTTAATTTGGTTATGCCTGTTTTTTCTTTTTCCTGAGATTCTAAATCAGCAAGCCAACCTTTGCCTTCTGTTTTAGCAGAGCGTAACTTATCAATTTCTTCATTAAAACCGCTTCTTATGATACCGCCTTCCTTTATATTAATCGGTGGATCATCTGTAATTGAATTAGTAATTAACGAAGTTATATCCTCTAATGTATCAAGTTGCTCATATAATTCTATAAATAAAGGTGATTTAAAATCCTTTATAATATTCTTAATATGCGGCAACATCTCCAATGACGTTTTAAAAGCGATTAAGTCTCTTGGGTTAGCTGACTTGTAGGAAATCTTACTAAGAAGTCTTTCCAAGTCATAAATTGGAGATAAATACTCTCTTAATTCGTCTCTTGTTATAATGGATTTATTTAACTCTTCAATTACTTTTTGTCTGTTGATTATTTTTTCTTTAGAAATTAGTGGCTGTTCAATGTATCCTCTTAAAGTTCTGGCACCCATTGCTGTTTTTGTTTTATCAAGTACCCATAAAAGTGAACCACGTTTTTGTTTTTCCCTTAAGGTTTCACATAACTCAAGATTACGTCTTGTAGATGTATCAAGAATCATAAATGTACTTGTTGAATAAGGTACTAACTTAGATAAATGTGTTAATGAATTTTTCTGTGTTTCATACAAATATTTAAGTAAGGAACCTGATGCTATAACACCAAGTGACATTTCAGAAATTCCAAGACCTGATAAGTCCATGATTCTAAAATGATCTTTTAAAACTTCTGAACAGTTATTTTCGTCAAAATACCATTCTTCCAGCTCAAATACTGAAATGGAAAGTCTGTTCTTAATATCGTCAATATCCATACCACACATTAAAAATGCATGATTACAGATGATTTCAGTAGGCATGAATTTATTGATTTCATCAAGAACATTTCTTTCAGAATAAACTTCTGTTACATAATAATCACCTGTAGTAACATCAGCTATTGATATGCCAAACTTACCACCGATATACGCAATTGACATTAAGTAGTTGTTTTTGCCTTCGTCCATTGCAGTAAGGTTTAAATTAGTACCCGGTGTAACAATTCTTGAAACTTCTCTTTTTACTAAGCCCTTTGCAAGTGCAGGATCTTCTGCCTGTTCTACAATACAGACCTTATAACCTCTTGTAACTAATTTATTTATATACATGTCAACGGCATGGTAAGGAACACCGCACATTGGTGCCCTCTCCTCTAAACCACAACTTTTACCTGTTAAAGTGATTTCCATAACTTTTGATGCTTCTAAGGCATCGTCAAAAAACATTTCATAGAAATCTCCTAAACGATAGAAAATTATACAGTCTTCATGCTGTTTCTTTGTTTCTAAGTAATTTTTCATCATTGGTGTAAGACTTTCAAAATGATTGTCCCACACATCTTTCATCATTTGCGGTAAACTCATAACTATCTCACTATTTCTCCCATATAATAAAATCCTTTAGCTTCGTTTAATCTAACATTTACAAGCTGACCAATATCTTCTTTGTTTCCTTCAAAGTGAACAACTGCATTATTACTTAATCTTCCTGTAACGTAGCCAGGAATCTTTTTGTTTACTTCTTCTATTAAAACTTCCTGAACAGTCCCCTGATATTTTTCAGTTTTCTTTTTTGAAATTTCATTAACTACTGCAAGTAATCTGTCAAAACGGTCTTTAATAACATCATCACTTACCTGATTTACCATTTTTGCAGCAGGTGTTCCTGAACGCTTTGAATAAATAAATGTAAATGCTGATTCATATTCAGCCTGTTTTACAACGTCAAGGGTTTCAAGGAAATCTTCTTCTGTTTCTCCCGGAAAACCTACAATTATATCTGTTGAAATCCCAATATCAGGTATTGCTTCTCTAAGTTTTCTTACTAATTCTAAATATTGTTCTTTAGTGTAATGTCTGTTCATTTTTTGAAGCAAAGCTGTGCTACCTGATTGAAGTGGTAAATGCATCTGCTTACAAATCTTTTTAGATTTTGCCATTACTTCAATTAATTCATCTGATAAATCCTTTGGATGTGATGTCATAAAACGGATTCTCTTTAAGCCGTCTATTTTCTCAACCTGCTCTAATAACTGAGCAAATGTAATAGGATTTTCAAGATTTTTTCCATAAGAGTTTACATTCTGACCTAAAAGCATGATTTCTACAACTCCATTGGCAACTAAATCCTTTATTTCGTTAATAATATCTTCAGGATTTCTACTTCTTTCGCGACCTCTTACATAAGGAACAATACAGTAACTGCAAAAATTATCGCAACCATACATAATATTAACGCCTGATTTAAAGTCATACTTTCTAACAGCAGGTAAATCTTCTACAATTTCTGTTGTGCCATCCCAGATATCTTCGATTTTGTGACCGCTTATTAATCTTTCATATAATAATTCAGCTAATAAAAATACATTATGTGTACCAAAAATCAAATCAATAAACTTGTAGCTTTTATTTAATTTTTCGACAACCTGTGGCTCCTGCATCATACAACCGCAAAGGCCGATAATCATATCAGGGTTCTTCTCTTTAATTTTTGAAAGATATCCAAGTCTGCCATAAATTTTTAAATTGGCGTTTTCTCTTACGGTACATGTGTTATATAAAACTAAATCAGCATGCTCATCTTCTGTTTCTTCGTAGCCAATTTCAGTAAGAATACCAAGAAGTTTCTCTGAATCCTTGAAATTCATCTGGCAACCGAATGTACAGACACACGCTGTTAATTTTCTTCCTAAAGCAGCCTCTTTTGCCTTGATTATTTCTTTACATTTATTAATATAATATTGTTGCTTTTCGCCTTCGCTTGTAAAACTCATATAAATCTCCTATTTTATCTTTTTAGTTATTACTTATTATTTCATTTACGGGAACATCATGTAACTCGGTTGGAATTTCATCAAACACCTGAAAATCATACGCTACACCAATTGAATGACAACTGCTATTTCTAAGATATCTGTCGTAAAATCCACCTGCCTGACCTATTCTTTCCCCTTTAGTCGAAAAAACCACTCCGGGAACCAAAATTAAGTCGGCACTAGGTGCAATTTTTGAGTTGCTTGGCTCCGGAATGTTATATAGACCATTTTCAAATTTATCATTTTTGTTTATTGCAGCAAAGTACATTTGTCCGTTTTTATTGACAACTTTAGGGACTGCCACAGTTTTATCTGCCAATAGTGCATCCCTTATAACTAAACTCAAATCAACCTCATTTTGAATTGCCATATAACAATAAATACACTTGCTTTCTTTGTAAAACTGACTGTTAATAATCTTATTACAGATAATATTACTTTTTACCTGTATATCACTTTCAGTCATTTTTAATCTTTTCTGTTTTATTTCTTTTCTTAATCTGCTTTTTTCTTCACTAATATTCATCTTAATGCTTTCTTCTTGGCTCTACTTTTGAAATTGAACCGTCAGGATTCTTGATTCTAACATTATCAAGATTAGCTGACAGATTATTAATGATAGCCATTCTATATTCTGTTCTAAGCTGTTTTTGTTCTTCAATTTCTTCAGGGGTAAGTCCTGTTTCTTTTGATTTATGATATAACTCGTTAATTCTGTTTATTTTTTCCTTGTCCATTTATTTTAAAAATATATATGATGTATTCTTATCTGAGGTAACACATCCTATATACTCTCCTTTCTCCTGTAAAATTACTTTTTTGTTTGGGAACTTGTGGATGCAAACAACCTGAAATTCTTTACCAAACAATGTTTTTTCTGTTGTTGTTGAAATCACTGTATTATTATTTACAAATCTAATATCATATTCTTCTGAATAAGTTGCATCAATTTCGTTGGAAATTAAATTGAAAAATTGAGTTCCTGATGCAGTATTCATTATCATATATGGTATATCTTCTATTACTGTTGCATTTTTTAGAAGATATTCTCCTGAAGTTGTCTTATTAATACATGTATATATTTCTTTTGTTTCAATGTCATAGAAAATAATATTCTCGTCATTACTTTCGTAATTTACTTTCGAATAAATCAAAAAGTTTTCTATGATTTTTGCACTTACAATTGTTGTGTCATAATATGCCTGATCTACAGCATTCATTATTAAATTAGACTGGTCAAGCTGTAAGTCACTTATAAACTGCTGTATGTTTAAAACAAATAATGATTCAACTGCTGCCTCTTCTTTTGTAAGATTCTCATGTCTGTTATTTTCCGCAACAGAATAGCCGGTTTTCATTATACAGCTTTTTTCATTATATGGAAGAATAAATTCAATTCCATTTTTTACTAAATTTTCATCTTTAATGAAAATCTGTTTATTTTTATCAAAATTAAATAAAATAAGTGAATAATCAAAAAACTCTTTTAAAATTCCGTTTTTGCTGATTCTTGGAAGAGCTCTTTGTATTATAAGATTTGACTCATCCAATATAAAAATCTTAATCTGCTTATTGTCAGGATATAAATTAATATTATCCTTCAAAGATATTATTTTGGTATGGGTATGATCTGTAATGTTGTATCTTACAATACTAAACACATATGTACCGTCATGCATGTCAGAATATTCTGTAAAATATAAGTATTCTGATTCATTTTGGCAATTAGTAATATTAAACACATCTACTTTGTCAGAAAATGGCATAACTTCTTTTCTTACATTTTCCTCTAAATAATATAGATAATATCTTACCTTTGGTAAATTAGTAAAAGGACCCTGTTCGTATTCTTTTTCTAAAACAATGTCATCCTTTATATGTAATCCGTTGAAGTATTCTGACTGCGCTAAAAAACGTATATTCATAATGCCTCTCCTTAACTAACAAAATCTATGTATGTTGTTATTTGGTTCTTTTAAAATTAATAAACCCAATAACCTTTCTAATTATTCACATACATCTTTATATAATACTACATATTTGTAAAAAAGTCACTTTAAAACAGCTTATACGAAATATTTGCAAAATATTAAAACAACCTATACGAAATATTTTAGTATCTTACACGCAATAATTTTTTATAATTTCTTCAAAAATTTTCATGCCGTCAATGGCAGCAGATGTAATTCCACCTGCATAACCGGCTCCTTCTCCTGCAGGAATTAGCCCTTTTATATTTGAATTAAAGTTTTCATCACGTGTAATTCTAATTGGTGATGATGTTCTTGTTTCTATAGCTGATAAAACAGCATCATCATCGTTAAAATGTTCTATTCTTTTTCCAAAAGCTTCAATTCCTTCAATTATGGATTCAACAATGAAGTTAGGAAAAATGTTGTTTAAGTTAGATAATGTATACTTACCTTTTATGTTTGGTGTAATTGTACCTAAATCTGTTGTTTTAACATTATTCTTGAAATCTCCATATTTTTGTAATGGAACTAAGCCAGCTCCTTCTTTGTAGGCTTTTCTTTCAAGGGCACGTTGGAAATCAATCCCTGCTAAGGGACTATCTCCATCAAAGTCATTTGGAGTAACTGTAACAACAATTGCACTGTTGGCATTTTCTCCATCTCTTTTGGAGTAACTCATGCCATTAACAACTTTCCCACCTTCTTCTGAAGAAGAATCAACAACAAAGCCACCTGGGCACATACAAAACGAATAAACACCTCTGTTTGCTGTTGTTGTATGGGTAAGTTTATAATTTGCCGCACCTAATCTGTCATCAGGGAAACCATACATACTATTATTAATAGTACTCTGTTTATGTTCTATTCTTACACCTAGCGCAAACGGTTTCTGTGTCATTTCTACACCGTTGTTATATAACATTTCAAATGTGTCTCTTGCACTGTGACCAATTGCCAGAATACAAAGGTTTGTCTCAATTACTTTTTTGCTACTTAAAATAACCCTGCTAAGTTTACCATTTTCACATTCAAAGCCTTCAAACCTTGTATCAAAGTAAAACTTACCACCTTTTTCCTTGATAAAATCTCTCATGTTTTTTACAACATTTTTCAATACATCTGTTCCAATATGTGGCTTGGCTTCATATAGAATCTTTTCGTTTGCACCAAATTTAACAAAAGTTTCAAGAACAAATTTTATTCGGTTTTGTTTATCTTTAATGCCTGTGTTTAATTTACCATCAGAAAAGGTTCCGGCTCCCCCCTCACCAAATTGGACATTGCAGTTTGTATTTAAAACGCCTGTGTTCCAAAAGTCTTCTACGATTTTTGTTCTGTTTTCGACCATACTGCCACGTTCTATAATAATAGGTTTGTAGCCATTAAGTGCAAGAAGATATGCACAAAACATACCTGCTGGTCCAAAGCCAACAACTACAGGTGAAAAGGTGATTCTTTTCGTGCCTGAAATTTCGTATGTATATTCTTTTTCCTTTGTAATTATCTGCACGTCTTTTCTTGTTTTGTTATATTCTTTTACATACAAACCAATAACATATACCTTATGCATTTCCACTTTTTTTCTTGCATCTATGGATAGTTTTATTATTTTCCAACTACTGACTTTATCTTTTGAAAGACCTGCTTTTTTGAGAGCTTTTTTAAATGCTGTTTTTTCATCTTCTGTTATGTCAACTTTTATGTTCGATACCTGTAATAGTTTCATTAGTTACAATTTCCTCCTGCAATAAGTCCTGTACACCAGGCAAAATGAAGATTATAGCCACCGCAGATTCCATCTACATCCAACATTTCACCAACAATATATAAATTAGGTGATAATTTAGATTCCATGGTTTCAGCATTGATTTCGGATGTATCTACACCACCTGCTGTTACCTGGGCGTAATCAAAACCTCTTTTTTTATCAATAATAACGTTATAATTCTTAATAGTATTAATAAGACTTTCAATGTTTTCTGTTGATAAAGCTTTTGCCTTAATTTTCTTTAAACCTGATTTTTCAGCTAAAACTGATGCCAGTTTTTCATTATATAAGCCTTTAAGTATTTTTTCAGTTGCTAAATCTTTGTATATTTTTGAAAATTTAAATATTATTTCTCTTAATTCATTTGTAGAAAAATCAGGTGCAAAATCTATTACCAAATTATCATTTGTTTCTAATGTTCTGCTTATATTAAAAACCGGAATTCCTGATACACCATAATCTGTTATTTGAATTTCACCGGTGTGCTTATAATTTCCCTTTGAAACTGTACCTTTTACCCTTACGCCTGAGCTTTTTGTGAGAATATCTTTTTTTATTACAAGAGCTGTAAGAGCTGGAGAAAGTTTTGTTATAGTGTGCCCAAACTTCATGGCTAATTCATAACCACTTCCATCAGAGCCTGTAACTTCATAACTTTTTCCACCTGTTGCCAAAATCAAATTATCACATTCCAAAGGTATACCTATATCAACAACATATTTCCCATTATTCTGCTGTATACTATTAATATTATTGTTAGTTTTGATTTTAACACCAAGCTCCATGGCATATTCTCTTAAAAATTCACATACGGTCTGCGCCTGCATACTTGAAGGATAAATATAGCCGTTTTTCGACACTGTGCATATACCAATATTTTTAAAAAAACTTCGTATATCATCAGGTGAATAAGCTTCTAATACTTTTTTAATAAAAGAACTGTTGCCATAAAACTTATTCTCATTCATAGCCTCATTAGTAATATTACAACGACCGTTTCCTGTTATAAGTATTTTTTTCCCTACCTGTTTGTTATGTTCAATTACCGTAACACTAGAGCCAGCATTAGCAGCAGCTATCGCTGCCACAAGACCTGATGCTCCTGCACCAATAACAATTGTTTTCATTTATTGTCCTTTCATCAACTGGTGTTTGCCTCGAGAAATTTAAACAGTTCCTCAGAGCTTTCAACATAAATACCATTTATAATTATTTTTCTATCTTTTAAAGACATATTCGATATGTTTATGTCCGTTTCAGCAATTTCTGTTTCTTTATCACTTTTATATACATACAAAATATTATCTTTTGCAATAAGCCAGTAGCCTTCTTTTTTATTTTCATTGTTAGCTTTAACCGCATCAGACTTAATGGCTACATTTTTCAAATCTGAAGTTCCCATTTTGTATCCACATAAATATGAAATACTGAATCCAACAACAAATATAATTAAATAAAAAATATATGCACGTTTATTCATAAATTACCACTCCTTTTATCTGATAAAATATTCCTTTACCTGCATATATTTTTTACAATATTTGTATATTTATACCTTAATTATTTCAATAATCTGAATTTCTTCAAAATTCTTACAATCTGATTTCCCTTGGGAATAGAATACAACTCATCCTCAGTTATTGTCTTAGTAAATACTAAAGAAACAGCATATATTACCACTGCAATAAGTATTGATAAAACTGTCCAAATGAAATTAGATGGTAGAATCATCATTCCAAGTTTGTAAAATACTAAACAGAAGATACCCATTATGGCTGAACAAACAAATGGGCAAACTAAAGTGTAATGTACTTCCTGTTTGTAGCCAAGGTATTTCTTAATGGAAAATGAGTTAAGTACCGCAACTGTCATTGCAAATGTAAAGTCTCCAATTACAACGGCATATATACCAAGTCTGAATACTAATAAAAGTATCAGTAAGAAAATAATGTGTATACCAAGTGATATTGCCGAGTTTCTAATTGGCACATTTAATTTATCTATACCCTGTAATATTGCATTACTGATTGTTGATAAACTAAAAGCTACTACAGTAAAAATACTGAAAATCATAATAATTGATGTGTATTCAACTTTTTCACCAAATAAAAGTGAGTTAATTGGCCCACCTAAAACTGATAATCCCATACCACAAGGAAAAGCAATTAACATTGAGAACTTCTGTGCTAACATAACTTTTCTTTTAACGACTAATTTGTCCTTTGCTATATACGACCTAACTAATGATGGTACAATAGCCGTCGACAGTGAAGAGGCTATTGCTATTGGCATTGTAGTCAAAAGTCTGTAATAGCCTGAATAAACGCCCCATGCAGCACTATTGGTTGTTTCACTTACGTGGAAGATACTTGACATTATATTCTGATATATTGGGTTGTCCAAAAGATTTCCAATATTGTATATTGTTGTACTAAACAAAACCGGAGTAATTGTTAAAAGAATGACTTTGGTAATCTGACCATAGCTGTCCTGGACTCCTGTTCTGTCTTTTTTCATTTTTTTGCGGAAATAATTTCTATTTACATATACTATAAAGAACATAAAAATCAATGCAATTAAAGCACCTGATAATGTTCCTAATGTTCCCCCGGCAGCAGCATAAGAACCTTTTAATACTTTCTGCTCACTGGCAATTTTTGATAAAGTATAACCGTAGGCACCTAATTCATAAGCAGCTATAACACTGACTACGGCATTTACTATCTGCTCAAAAATCTGCGAAACAGCAGTTGGAACCATATTGCCCATACCCTGAAAATAGCCTCTTACTACACCTAAAATACAGGCAATTGTAAGGGTTGGTGCCAATACTCTTAATGCTATTGCTATTGGTGGCTGTTTGTAAACTCCTGCAATGAAATCTGCCCCAAAGAACAAGAATAGTCCAAAGGCAAGTCCTATAAAACCACCATAAAATAATGCTCCCTTAAAAACCTTGTGAGCATTTTTATATTCCTTTTTTTCAAGCTTTTCAGATACTATCTTTGATACGGCTAATGGCATACTTTGTGATGATAACAAAATCAACACATTGTAAAACTCAAAAGCTGTGCCATAATATCCTAAACCAACATCTCCTAAAATTCTGTTTAAAGGTATTCTATAAATTAATCCTATTACACGAACAAGTATACCTGCCATTGCCAAAATACTGCCCTGTATTATAAAACTATCTTTTTTAGACTTACTACTCATTTTTTTATCTTCCATTTTCCTTATGTTATTGTCTTGTTATATTTGGTTGTTTATTTTGAAATTTTAAAATTAGCTTTGTCATCATTTCCCACAACGCATATCCATGTCTTACCTGTGTTTAATGTTATTTCTTTTCCATTCTTATCAAGGTATTTTGTTCTGCCTGTCATTTTTTTATCTTTTGACCAGGTAATTTTTTCGGCTTTGCCATTTGTAATAAACCAGCCACTACCCTTGCCTGTTAGAGTAATATCCAAGCTCTTATTATCAGGATATAATGTATAGTTTACAAACTGAACAATAATGTTAGAACAATGTAACTGCTTCTTGTTCTGATCATCAATATGCTTCTGGTTATATTGATATCTGTAATATTGACCGTCTTTTTTGTTATATACAAAATATGGATGATTTATTCTATAACCAATTTCAACTTTTTTAGCTGTTTTTTTACTGTCTAAAGCAATCTTGCTGCCACTTTTTGCAAAGTTGAAATGAGATGTATATTTTTTCTTGTATGAAGTTCTATATTTAAACTTTTTAATTGCAGAATCAAGTCCTTTTCCTGATGTAAAACAGTTATGAGGGGCAACTCTGTCTGATGTACGATAAAAAGCTGACTCAGCATTTAGTGAACCTACTTTGTCAATTGAACCACTTTTTAAATAATCAAGTGCATATTTTGACTGTCCAAAGTGACTGTAAATAGCATCCCACTCATTTGCAAAGGCACAATAATATATTCTGCAGCTTCTAACCGAACCCATTTTCTTGAGTTTTGAATAATTTTCAAAAATGCCCATAATTCTTGTAATTGAGCCTTCTACCGGTGCTTCATAACATACATCTGCATTATAAAGTCCTGAATGTGGAATTGCGTTAATAATATTGTTATACATTAAAGCAACAGGTCTTTTATTGGCAATAGATTTCTTAACATACTCTCCTGTTAATTTACTAATTACCTTGCCTGCATTTGGATCTGCTGTAGTTGTTTCAGTAACTGTTGTCTGTTCAGGTGTTGTTGTAGGCGTATTTGTCTGCTTTTTGGCACTACCAAACACAACTGCAAGAATAACACCAACTATTATTACTGCAACTAAAATTGTTATAGCTATGATTTTGTTTCTCTTCATAATTACTCCCTTGTTATTCCTAAATTATTTAAAATTTCTTTTTGCTTTTGTTCCATTTCCATTCTTTCCTTATCATCAATATGGTCATAGCCAAATAAATGAAGCATACTATGTGCCACTAAAAAAGCAAACTCTCTTATAACAGAATGATTATACTCTTCTGCCTGAGAAATTACTTTGTCGTAGGAAATCACAATATCTCCTAATGTAAGTTCTCCTGTGTCAGGATCAAATGCATATAAATCATTTTCGAATTTATCAAAATCACCTGGTTTATCATATTCCAGCATTGGAAATGATAAAACATCTGTAGGTCTGTCAATATTTCGTTGACTGTTGTTTATTTCATGTATTTCATCGTTGTCAACTATAGTAACATTCACCTCACATTCGTAGGGGCATTTTACATAATCAATAGCTTCTGATACGACCATATTAATTAAATTTTCGTAATCAATGTCAATATTATTTTTGTATTGATTTTCAATATATATATTCATGTTTTTTCCTTTTTTATTATCTGATTGAATTAAGATTATTAATTAACTCTGTACGAGTCTTTAATTATTTTTTTGCCAATCTTTTTTATTTATCCTTAGTTTTGCCATTTGGTTTATTTTTTAAATATGACGATTTTCTATTTTCATATTCTTCGTATGCCTTGACAATTTTTTGAACTAAAGGATGTCTGACAACATCGTTGTTATCTAAAAAGGCAAAGCCAATATCATCCACTTTCGACAAAACTTTAAGTGCTATATCCAAACCTGATACAACATCTCTTGGTAAATCCTTCTGGGTTCTGTCACCGGTAACTATAACCTTTGAACCGAAACCTATTCTGGTTAAGAACATTTTCATCTGAGCAGGTGTTGTATTTTGAGCTTCGTCAAGTATTATGAAAGCATTATCTAAAGTTCTACCACGCATGTAAGCAAGTGGTGCAACTTCAATAATTCCTTTTTCTGAATTAGAAATAAAACTTTCAGCTCCCATAATTTGATAAAGGGCATCATATAACGGGCGCAAATAGGGATCAACCTTGCTTTGTAAATCTCCTGGCAAAAAGCCTAAATTCTCACCGGCTTCAATGGCAGGTCTTGTTAAAATAATTTTATTTACTTCATTATTTCTTAAGGCTGTAATTGCCATTGCCATTGCCAGATAGGTTTTACCTGTACCGGCAGGCCCCACACCAAAAACTATCATTTTATCTCTTATTAAGTCTACATATTTCTTTTGACCTAATGTTTTGGGTTTAATAGGCTTCCCCATTATTGTTCTGCAAATAATGTTATCATCTAATTCAACTATTGCAGATTCTTTTTCCTCAAAGCTTAAAGACAATGCATAATCAACATTTTGTTCTGTGATTTCATTTCCTCTTTTTGCCAATTCAATTAATTGGTTAAACACGCTTTTCGCTCTTTTGGTGGCCGTTTCACCACCGATTATTTTCAAATCTCCATCTCGTGAAATAATCGTAACATGTAAGGTCTTTTCAATCTTCTTAATATTATAATCAAATTGACCAAATACAGTTTTCTCATATTCTGCAGGAATATCTATAATATTTTCTATTACACTCATTAATTTACCTGTCTGCTGTTGTCTGCTCAACAGATTCCTTTTCTTGTTTTATTTTGTTTAAGGTTGAATCTTTTATGTATTGCACCTTGCCAACGGGTAAAATGCATATAACATCGCCCTTATATTGGTAAAATTCTTTTTTCCGTACTATTCTAACATTTTTTGCTAATATTTTGTAGCCTTTTTGTTCTAATATTGCTAATTTATTGTTTAACTTAGATGATAAAACTTTTTCTGCCTGCTTTTTTGAATAATTTGCAGTTTTTATTGTATAATCTTTGCTTACATATTTGCCAAAGCCTATTGGAAAATAATAATTTTCAAAAAATTTTATTTTTGATTCGCTGTATTCAATATCTTTATTTTTTTTACTTTTAATATGCCATCTGTAGTTTTTTATAAAAGGGATGTAATAGGTTTTAGAGGAATTATATATTTTATATTTATGTTTAACAGGAATTTGGTCATTATAATTAAATTTAATTTTCCCTAAAATATCTCCGTCAGAGCCGGTAATAACCGAGTAAAGCTTTTGACCTGATTCATCTGCAACGTCTGTTACACCCTTAATAAGAATTTGATTTTTATGTACATATTGATTTTTCTTAACTAATGGCGTACCTTTTCTAACCACTATAGATTGGATTTTTCCTGAATATTTGGAAACAATGTTATAAGGACGGCTTTCTTTTTTTGCAATTTCAGTAATATAATTTTCCTTTATGTGAATTATAAGATTAGTGCCTTTTATTTCAGCACATACCCAACTTATGTCATTATAATTTTCTCTGATGTTTTTTTCTATATTTTCGCAATTTACTTTATTTTTCAAAACCCCTTCTGTTACATTAAGGCATCTGACATAATCTAAAATTTCTTTTTGGGTATATGAATAGTTGCCGTTTATTGTTATCTTCCAAATAAATTGAGTGGAAATAACTATAAATAAAATAAAGAATATAGCAAATGTTGCAGCTAATTTAATAAAAAAACTATGAGTAATTTTTTTATACAAGCCAAACTCGTGAACATTTATTATTTTTATATTATTATCTTTCGCTATTCCTGTAACAGTATTAAAATCTGACGAATTAATTGTAAAAGATGCCAGAGAATCATTTCCATTTTGATTGAAAGTTATATCTCTTATTTTTATCTCTTTAGTATTGTTTAAGAATCTGTAAATATGTTTGGAATTTATTGTTATTCTATATAAATGAAATTTCATTTAATACCCCACTTACAACCATAGACTCGCTATTGTAATATTTTATGTTTAACTTTTCGCCTTTTATTAATAAATTATATTTTTTGCACATGACTAATATTTCATTATCTTTTATCTCTTTTAAACATCTATAGTTTTCTACAACAAATTCATTTCTGCCAATAATTTCTATTAACGAATCTTTATGTACAACGTCTCTTGGAAGGTCGTATTTATCATCAACATTAAACATGGCGTTTGCTCCTTTGGAATTAATTAGGCAGTATTAAGCAGATTATTTATATTTATTAGATTATGTTAAAGGTAAAGATTTTATTACATAAAAAAGCCAGGACATAGGTCCTGACTTTTTATAATTAATTATATTTGCGCTTTCTAGCAGCTTCTGATTTCTTCTTACGCTTTACGCTTGGTTTTTCGTAATGTTCTCTTTTACGAATCTCCTGCTGAATACCAGCCTTTGCGCAATTTCTCTTGAATCGACGTAATGCACTGTCGATTGATTCGTTTTCTTTTACGATAACGCTTGACATCTGTTCTTCCCTCCCTTCAGTTATAGATTCCTAAAACTGTAGGTATTTGTGTTAAAACACTTTAAATATTATAACATATTTTTTCAATGCGTCAACCTTATTTTTGAAATAATACAAAATTATAACTGGCTTTCCAAAATCTCTTTTGCCTTTTCAATTGCCATATCAGCACCGGCTGGATTTTTACCACCTGCTTGAGCCATATTTGGACGACCACCGCCGCCACCTCCGACACATTTAGCAATTTCTTTAATCATATTTCCGGCATGAGCTCCCTTTGAAATCGCATCATTATCAGCCATAACAATTACATTGGCTTTGTCATTTGTTGTTGAAACAATAACAACAACTCCGCCACCCATTTTTTCTTTTAACTGATCACCAAGATTTCTTAAACCATTCATATCCACATCTGCTACCTTTGTAGCAAGAAGTTTAACTCCCTTTACTTCCACAACGTTGTCTAATGCGTCTCCAACAGATTCGTTAGCTAATTTTGCTTTTAACTTTTCATTTTCACTTGATAATGATTTGATTTCATCATTTAATGAATGAATCTTCTTTGTTAAATTATGTGCATCACTTTTGGCAGCCTTTGCAGCTTCATTTAATAATTTTTCCATTTCTTCAAAATGCTTAATTAAGCCATTTCCTGTTAAGGCTTCAATTCTTCTAACACCTGCAGAAATACCGGCTTCAGAAATAACCTTTAAGTATGAAATTTCCTTTGTGTTTGAAACATGAGTACCACCACATAATTCAACAGAAAAATCTCCCATAGATACAACTCTAACTGTATCTCCGTATTTTTCTCCAAATAATGCCATAGCACCTGTTTTCTTAGCTTCTTCTAATGTCATTTCTTTTGTGACAACATCTAATCCATTAGCAATCTGTTCATTGACAATAGATTCAACTTTGGCAATTTCTTCTTTTGTCATTGCCTGGAAATGTGTAAAGTCAAATCTTAATCTTTCAGCATCAACATAAGAACCTGCCTGCTCAACATGTTCGCCTAAAACAAGTTTTAATGCCTTCTGTAATAAATGTGTTGCACTATGGTTTTTAGCAATTGCTTCTCTGTTAGCGCTGTAAACTTTAAGAGCTACTTTATCTCCAACCTGAACCATACCTTCTACAACATATCCAACATGTCCAATCATTGAGCCATGAAGCTTAATTGTATCTACAACTTTAAATTTTCCGTTAGCTGTTTCAATAATACCTTTATCACCTGTCTGACCACCCATTGTTGCATAAAATGGAGTCTCATTTACAAGAATTGTGCCATTATCACCTTCAGCTAATGCCTGAACAACTTCTTTTTCTGTTGTTAAAGCTGTAATTTCTGATTCATTTTCCAATTTGTCATATCCAACAAACTTTGATGTTAAATTCTTATCAAGACTTTCGTATACTGTTTCATCTGCACCCATGTAGTTAGTTGTCTTACGGGCATTTCTTGCCTTTTCTCTCTGAACTTCCATAGCTTTTTTGAAACCTTCTTCATCTACGCTAAATCCTTTTTCTTCAAGAATTTCTTTTGTAAGATCAAGTGGGAATCCATAAGTATCATATAACTTAAAGGCATCGTCCCCTGATAAAGTCTTGTTTCCTTCTTCTGAAATTTTTGCTTCCATTTCAGCCAAAATATTAAGACCTGTATCAATTGTTTTGTTAAATTTATTTTCTTCTTCAGTTAATACTTTGAAGATCATATTTTTCTTTTCTTCAAGTTCAGGATAACCATCTTTAGAACTTTCAATTACAGTTTCTGAAAGGTCTGAAAGGAACATTCCATCAATACCTAATAATCTTCCATGTCTTGCAGCACGTCTGATTAATCTTCTTAATACATATCCTCTACCTTCATTTGATGGCATAATACCGTCAGAAATCATAAATGTAGCTGAACGGATATGATCAGTAATGATTCTTATGGAAACATCCCATTTATATTCTTTCTTATATTCTTTTCCTGAAATTTCGCATACTTTATCACGTAAAGCTTTAATAGTATCAACATCAAAAATAGAATCAACATCCTGAACGACTGTTGCAAGTCTTTCAAGTCCCATACCTGTATCTATGTTCTTCTGCTTTAATGTTGTATAATTTCCTTTGCCGTCATTTTCAAACTGAGTAAATACGTTGTTCCAGATTTCAATATATCTGTCACATTCGCAACCTACAGTACAATCTGGTTTACCACAACCATATTTTTCACCACGGTCATAATAAATTTCTGAACAAGGACCACAAGGGCCTGCACCATGTTCCCAGAAGTTATCTTCTTTACCGAATTTGAAAATTCTGTCTTTTGGAATACCCATTTCTTTATTCCAAATATCAAAAGCTTCATCATCTTCTAAATAAACAGAAGGGTATAATCTGTCAGCTTCAAGTCCAACAACTTCTGTTAAAAATTCCCAAGACCAATGAATAGCTTCATGTTTAAAATAATCTCCAAATGAAAAATTACCAAGCATTTCAAAGAATGTACCATGTCTTGCAGTCTTACCAATATTTTCAATATCGCCTGTTCTAATACATTTCTGACATGTCGCCATTCTTGTTCTAGGTGGAACTTCCTGACCTGTAAAATAAGGCTTTAAAGGCGCCATACCTGCATTAATAAGCAATAAACTGTTATCATTATGTGGCACTAATGAATAACTGCTTTTTACTAAATGTCCTTTTGACTCAAAGAAATCAAGGAACATTTGTCTTAATTCATTTAATCCGTATTTCTTCATTGTAAGTTCCTCCTAAACTAATCAGCTTTAATCTGATGGAAAGCTTTTTTACCCTTCTTAATTAAGATAACACCTTCATCATTAAAATCAGTTGTAGTTAATGTTTTATCTATAGCATTTACTTTTTCTCCATTAACAGAAACACTGTTCTGGTTTACTAAAGTTCTTGCTTCACTTCTTGATTTTGCAAGTTTTGTATCTACTAAAATTGTTAAAATATCAATTCCCTGTTCTAATTCAGCCTTTGCATATGTTGTTGTAGGAATATCACCTGAAATTCCTCCTTTAGCAAATATATTCCTAGCTGCATCTAATGCTTTTTTAGCTTCTTCTTCACCATGAACTAACTTAGTTAATTCATAGCCTAAAATTTCTTTTGCCTTATTAAGTTCAGCACCCTGCCATTTTTCCATTTCTTCAATTTCTTCTAATGGAAGGAATGTAAGCATCTTCAAGCATTTAATAACATCTGCATCATCAACGTTTCTCCAATACTGGAAGAATTCGTATGGTGATGTTTTTTCAGGATCAAGCCAAACTGCACCACTAACTGTCTTACCCATCTTCTTACCTTCTGAGTTAAGAAGTAATGTAATTGTCATAGCTGAGGCATCTTTTCCTAATTTACGTCTGATAAGTTCTGTACCACCAAGCATATTACTCCACTGATCATCTCCACCAAACTGAAGATTACAACCATAATCCTGGAATAATTTGTAGAAGTCATAACTCTGCATAATCATGTAGTTGAATTCTAAGAAACTAAGTCCTCTTTCCATTCTCTGTTTGTAACATTCAGCAGTAAGCATTCTGTTTACACTGAAATGTGGTCCAACTTCTCTTAAAACATCAATATAATTTAAATCCATTAACCAGTCTGCATTGTTTACCATTAATGCTTTTCCGTCAGAAAAGTCGATAAATTTGCTCATCTGTTTCTTGAAACATTCAATGTTGTGGTCAATAGTTTCTTTTGTCATCATTTTTCTCATATCAGTCTTTCCTGATGGGTCACCAATCATTGCAGTTCCACCACCTAAAAGAGCTATTGGTTTATTGCCGGCCATTTGAAGTCTCTTCATAAGACATAAAGCCATAAAATGACCTACATGAAGACTGTCTGCTGTTGGATCAAAGCCAATATAGAAAACAGCTTCACCTTTATTTATTAAATCACTAATTAATTTTTCATCAGTAACCTGTGCTATAAGGCCACGCGCTTTCAACTCTTCGTATGTGTTCATAATCTTATCTTCTCCTTCTATAGCATTATTTATGCTCAATCAAATACCAATTTTATCATAGTAGTTAAAATTTTACAATAACCGCTTTTCGTTATTTAAAGCAAAATACAAATAACTCCTTTGCTTTGATCATTTGTTATTTTTTCAACAGTCCCCTGCATTCTGGCTCTTGTATCTTCTGTTAAGTTATCAATTTTATTGCTAATGCCTTCTTCCACTATCTGACCAATTGTTTTTCCGAAAATGTTTGTATCCCAAATATCATTATGTTCTTCATTGGCATTTATAAATTCTATTAAATCCTTCGCCTGCTCTTCGTTACCTATAATTGGAGAAATTTCAGTTAATATATTCGCTTTTACAAAATGAATAGACGGTGCTGTTGCTTTTATTTTTACACCATAATTGCTACCGTTCTTTATTAATTCGGGACTATCTAAAACTATTTCTTCCTTGTCAGGCATAACAATTCCATAGCCTGTTTCCTTCACTTTTGTTATGGCTGAATTCACTTTATCATAACCTGTTTTTTTTGCTGCAAGTTCTTTGATAAATCTTATAAGATGCAACTGATTTTCAATTTTGCTGCCTGTAATTTCTGATAATGTGTCATAATAAGAACTTTCGTCCACAGAAAAATCCATAACAACTTTACCATTGGACAACTCAACCATTGATACAGACATATTTTTTACATAATTTTTGTCAGGACTAAAAATAAGATTTTTTATATCTTTAATTTTAGTAATTTTTTCTAAAATCTGTTTAGAATATTCTATTATGTATTTCATCATATCACTGTCTAAATTGATTATTTCAAGCCATTTTGGAACATTAAATACTATTTCGGTAATTGGAAATTCAAATAATATATTTTCTAAAATATTATTAATGTCATCTTCGTTTAATTTAAGACAGTTTATTGCTATTGTTGATACATCATATTTGCTTTCAATAGTTTTTTTCAATTCCAGACACTCTTTTGATGTAGGCTCCATTGAATTAACAAGAATAATAAAAGGCTTATTAATTTTTTTTAACTCATTAACTGTTTTATCTAATGCCTTGTTGTAGTCTTCAACATTCAAGTCAGTAAAACTTCCGTCACTTGTTATAACTACACCAATTGTTGAGTGTTCTGAAATTACTTTCTCTGTACCAATTTCAGCAGCTTTTGAAAAAGGAATTGACTGTTCAAACCAAGGTGTTTTTACCATTCTTTCAGAATCTTCCTCCATGTGACCTGTAGCCCCATCAACCATAAAGCCAACACAGTCTATTAGTCTAACATTAATATTAGCTTTGTTACCAATATTAATTGTCACCGCTTTATTAGGTATAAATTTAGGCTCTGTTGTCATTATTGTTTTACCGGCTGATGATTGTGGCAGCTCATCCATTGCTCGTTTAACCTCATTTTCATCTTTTATATTTGGCATTACAGCCACATCCATAAAATTCTTAATAAAAGTTGATTTTCCAGTTCTAACAGGTCCCACAACCCCTATGTAAATTTCCCCCTTTGTTCTTTTTTCAATGTCATTATATACATTAAAATCCATAAAAACCTCCCAGTGCATATATTAATACTAAAATATATGGCAATGAGAGGCTTTTTATTACTTTTTACATTAACGGAGAAATTAGTCTTAATAATTTCCCGCATACTTTATACCATAAAGGCCTGTTTCTACATTCTATTAAAGAAACCTTTTTTGATACAGCAAGCATATTTTCATAGTCGGCTTCTATATCATAAATTACATTATTTTTATAAATAAAGCATCCATTTTCAAAATGTAAATATAAACTTCTATAGTCTAAATTAATTGTTCCAACAGTTGCTTTTTCATCATCACTAATAAACATCTTAGCATGAGTAAAACCGGGTGTGTATTCATAAATTTCCACACCGGCTTCGATTAACTCACTGTAATATGTTCTTGCTATACAATAAGCGTATGGTTTGTCAGGTATACCTGGCATGACAATTTTTACATCTACACCACGTTTTGCCGCAAACTTTAACGCAGACATCATAACATTATCCAAAATTAAATATGGTGTAACAATATGAAGATATCTGTTGGCTGTATTAATCATATGTAAATAAACAGATTCACCAACTCTTTCTTTTCCAACCGGCTCATCACCGTAGCCTATTATATAACCATTATCGTCATATATTTTTGGAATTTTTATATCTAAATATCTGTCAAAATTTCCAATTGTCCGCTCTGTTACATTCCACATTTGTAAGAATAAAAGTGTATAGCTTTTTACTGCATCACCTTTTAACATAACCGCAGTATCTTTCCAATAACCGAATTTTTCAACAAGGTTCATATATTCATCTGCCAGATTAATACCACCGGTAAAAGCAACTTTACCGTCAATAACAAGAATCTTTCTATGATCTCTGTTGTTTTGCTCAGTTGTAAAAAAAGGTCTCGCAGGAGCAAAGGTTTTTGACTTTATGCCCATTTGACGTAGTTTCTTATAATAGCCAACCGGTAACTTTGTAAGGGAACAAAGGCCATCATACATTACTCTTACTTCTACGCCTTCTTTTGCCTTTCTTTCAAGAATATTAAGAACTGAGTCCCAGACTTTTCCCTGCTGAATAATAAAATATTCCATAAAAATAAAATCTGTGGCATTCTCCAATTCTTCAATTAAGGCTGTGTACTTTTCCTCTCCACAACTAAAATATGAAACATCAGTATTTTTATAAACAGGACAACCGGTGTAGTCATAAACATACTTTGCAAGCATCGAGACCTGTTTATCCTGTATTTGTAAATCATTGTATATTTGCTGTTCAGGTTGCAAATATCGTTGAGACTTTAAATCAATATGTTCTATTTTTTTTCGAAGTTTTATTGAACCAGGTTGCAATTTAGTGTACAAATACATCAAAACACCAAATCCCGGAACTACAACGATAAAAATAACCCATATCAGTTTCATTGTGGGATCTGATTTATCGCTAACTATATATACAACCGATAAAACCTGCAACAATGTTACAACGTAAGAAACACTTTTATCTAAAACAACGTTGTAGGCAACTGCCCAGAAAAATAAAATCTGAATAATAATCATTAAGCCAAAAATAAAAATTCGACTAAATAAAAATGTGGCAATGCCTTTTTTACCTTTATTTTTTGTCTTATCTAATTTGGTCTTATCCATTAAACTCCCCTTAAATATAATATATGTTATACTATATTAATTTATCTCCATTCTAAATCATGAAATTCGTTTGTCTGTTCACGCTCCATTAATTCCCACATTGCTTCTTCAGCAGGTTTGTTGTCAAAAAGGACTTCATTTACAGCTTCTACTATAGGCATGTCCACATTATATTTTTTTGCAAGTTCTAAAGCGGCTTTAGCTGAAACTGCACCTTCAACAACCATTTTTACTTCTTTAACAGCCTCATCTAATGTGTAGCCTTTGCCTATAAGGACACCGGCTCTTCTGTTTCTTGAGTGCTTACTGTTACATGTTACAATTAAGTCACCAATTCCTGATAGGCCATTGAAAGTTCTTGAATGACCACCCATTTTGACACCAAGAGCTGTAATTTCCTTGATACCTCTTGTAATTAAAGCAGCCTCTGTATTATCACCAAAACCAAGACCGTCAATTATGCCCGCTGCAAGGGCTATAACATTCTTTAAAGAGCCACCTAATTCAATACTCTTTCTGTCAGGACTTATATATGTTCTAAAATATTTATTTGCAAACATTGTCTGAACTTTCTGTGCTACTTCTTTCTTCTTAGCACCAATAACTACAACTGTAGGTATGTTACGTCCTACCTCTTCAGCATGGCTTGGACCTGAAAGTACAACAGCCTCGCATGTTGGTAATTCTTCTTCCATAATTTCTGTCATTGTATCAAAAGTCTTATCTTCAATTCCTTTTGCAACATCAACAATTATTTGACCGTCAGGTATAATATCTTTTAATAATTTAGATGTACTTCTGACAAATGATGAAGCAACTGCCATAACGATTAATTCAGAATTCTTAACAGCTTCTTCAATATTATTTGTAATTATAATATCTTCTGGAATTTTTATTCCAGGCAAGCTTATTTTATTTTCTCTATCTTTGCTTAATAAATCTACTTCTTTCTGCAATGCAGACCATATTGTTACATCATGTCCGTTTCCATATAATATTTTTGAAAGAGCAATGGCCCAACCACCACCGCCTAATACTGTAACTTTTGACATATTATGCCTCCTTTTTCTGACCAATTTTTCGTTCTGTTCCATTGACCAGTCTTTTTATATTATCTTTATGTCGTATATAAGACAAAACCATCATGATTCCAACCAAAATATACGATTCTAATTTTTCACTTTGATTTAAGTTATGCACCATGTTCAACTGACCGAATATTACCATTTCCAAAAAGAAACCTGTCATTAAGCATAATGAACTAAACGAAACATATTTAGTTAAAGCAAGTGCAACAAAAAAAGTTATTAAACCAAGAGCTAAAAATTTCCAGTCAAAAAAGACAAGTGAGAAAATAACTCCCGATGATGCTGCAATGCCTTTCCCTCCTTTAAAATTCATATAAAAAGGAAAATTATGGCCTAAAATTGTACCAAGCCCTGTATATAAGGCAATTGCAATTAAACTGTCATTACATGAATTTCTAAAAAGTAAATATGTAACACCTACGGCAAAAACAGCTTTAAGTGCATCGCCGAAAAATGTCATAAAACCATATTTTTTTCCAAGTGTACGCATGGCATTCGTTGTTCCTGAATTGCCACTGCCAAATTCTCTAATGTCTATATTATGCATTTTACCAATTATAAAACCTGTTTGAAATAAGCCGAAAATATAACCGATAACAATGCAAATTATTTTCTGCCAAACCATCGCAAATACTCCTTAAATTAAAATGTTTATTTTTCTTTTCTTTCTCTAATAATAAATCTTAATGGAGTTCCTCTGAAACCAAAAGCTTCTCTGATACGGTTTTCAATGTATCTTGTATAGGAGAAATGCATTAATTCCTTATCATTTACAAAAATAACAAATGTTGGTGGCTTTACTGATACCTGAGTAATATAGTAAAGTCTTAAACGTTTACCCTTATCTGATGGTGGCTGTTGCATTGCTACTGCTTCTGCCATAATTTCATTTACAACACCTGTTTCTATTCTCATAGTGTGATTTTCAATTACCATATCAATCATATCAAACAACTTAGGTAATCTTTGACCTGTTTTTGCTGAAATAAACATAATTTCTGCATACTGCATAAAAGAAAGAATCTGTCTTACTTTATTAGTATACTCATAAACAGTCTTGTCATTTTTCTCAATTGCATCCCATTTATTTACGGCAATAATTATACCTTTTCCATTTTCATGGGCAATCCCGGCAATTTTTGCATCCTGTTCAGTAACCCCTTCAGTTGCATCAATAACAATAACCACCACGTCTGCTCTTTCTACAGCAGTAACAGTTCTAATAACACTGTATCTTTCGATATCTTCTTTTACTTTTGATTTTCTTCTAATACCTGCAGTATCAATAAAAACATATTCTTTTCCATTCCATTTAACATCAGTGTCAATGGCATCTCTTGTTGTGCCTGCAATATTAGAAACAATAACACGGCTTTCACCTGTTAGTTTATTGATAATTGATGATTTTCCAACATTTGGCTTACCAACAATGGCGACCTTTGGTCTGTCATCTTCATCTTCTTCTAAATCAAGTGATTTAAAATGTTCAACAACCTTATCAAGCATGTCACCTATACCACTTCTCTGTGATGCAGAAATTGGAACAGGATCACCTATACCTAAATTATAGAATTCATAAACATCTGCCATCATTTTATTAAAATTATCTACTTTATTTACCACTAAAACAACCGGTTTCTGACTTCTACGAAGCATATCTGCAACCTTTGCATCAGCATCAATTAAGCCCTGCTTTACATCTGTCATAAATATAATAACATCTGCTGTATCAATGGCAATCTGCGCCTGCTCACGCATCTGTGCTAAAATAATGTCACTGCTATCAGGTTCAATACCACCTGTATCAATCATTGTGAAATTATAATTAAGCCAATCAATATCAGCATATATTCTGTCTCTTGTGACGCCCGGAGTGTCTTTTACTATTGAAATTTTTTGTCCTGCTAAAGCATTAAATAATGTTGATTTTCCAACATTAGGTCTACCTACTATAGCCACAATTGGTTTACTCATATTCTCTCACCTCACCATTAGATTTTACAATAAGTACCATTATTTGTAAATTGCTTATTTTATTTCCAAAAAAGCCGCCAGATTTCCTCTTTTTCCGTTAGTTGCTCTATGGGAAAAGAGCATCTTATGGTTACAGCATGTACAAATATCAGGTAAATGAATATTCTCTTCTAATACACCACATTCCCTGAAAACTATTCTGTTACACTCCCATAAGTCCAACATATATTTACCATTTCCTTTATTCAAAAGGATATTGTCTATATTGTCAGGAAATGCCATCTTAAATTCATTAGCCACATCTTCACTAATTTCATAGCAACTCATACATATTGAAGGACCAATGCAGGCAATAACATCCTTGGAATCAGTACCGTAGTTTTCTTTCATTTTCTTTAGAGTACATGCGCCTATTTTTCCAACTGTACCTCTCCAGCCGGAATGAGAAAGACCTATGGCCTTATTTTTTACATCTACCATATATAATGGAACACAGTCTGCAAAATATGTTGCCAAAACTACATTCTTTTCATTTGTAATCATTCCATCAATGTCAGTAAAACAATTTTCTTTATAAATACCGTTTCCCTTAAATTCTTTTCCAACTACAGCTACATTTGTAGTATGAGTCTGTTTACTACAAACGATATTTTTACTTTCAAACCCAATTGCATTTGCAATTATCTTGTGATTATTTACTACATTTTCTTCTAAATCGCCTCGACCAAAGCCTAAATTCATAGAACTTAAAACTCCCTGGCTTACACCACCTATTCTTGTGGAAAAGCCATGTGTAAGCCATGGTATCTCATCCATTGCTTTATATGAAATATATGGAACATCGTTTTTAAATTTTATAACAGTTGAATTTCTGCTTTTTTTGTTTAACAATACTATATTCATTACATTACTCCAAAACAATTATAAATATACCGAATTTGCTCCTCTGTTATTGCTATAACATCAAAACTGCACTGAAAATCCATAAAAATCTGGTTTTCATTTAAAAACCACATTGCTGTTTTGTAGATTTTCTGTTGTTTTCTATAATTTACCGCCTCTAAAGGATTGCCATACATAAGATTTTTTCTATATTTTATTTCAATAAAATGCAATGTATCTTCCTTAGATGCAATTACATCGATTTCCCCTATTTTACAGGAATAGTTTGATGCAATAATTTTGAAATTCTCTTTTTTCAAATATTCAATGGCTTTTTTTTCGTAAAAACCACCAACTTTTCTTGTATTCATAGTCCCCCTTAAAATCATTATCTTACAAAAATAATTTAATAAATCATTTATCTTTTTATAAACAAACAAAGGGTAAATTATAATAATCTACACAAAATTCTTTATAAAAGTTTTTCTATGTATAGGACATGGACCTACCTTTTTCAAAGCTTCAATATGTTTTGCCGAACCATAACCTTTGTTTGAAGCAAAATCGTATTCAGGATAAATCTTATGGTATTCAACCATCATTGCATCCCTTGTAACTTTTGCTATTATACTTGCTGCACCAATGGAAATGCTTTTTGCATCACCCTTTATAATCGGAATCTGCTTCATATCAAGCCCCGGAATGTTTACAGCATCGTTTAACAACAAATCAGGCTGTTTTTCCATTGAAGCAATTGCTTTTCTCATTGCCTCGTATGTTGCCTGTAAAATATCGATTTCATCTATTCTCTCAGGACTTGATTGAGCAGTTTTTGCACATATGGCTTTTTCCATTATTTGTGGATACAACTCTTCTCTTTTTTTGGCTGAAAGTTTTTTTGAGTCATTAATGTATAAAATATTACATTCTTTTGGTAAAATCACAGCTCCTGCAACAACAGGACCGGCCAAAGGACCTCTACCAACCTCATCTATACCGCATATTAATTCATAATCAGAATATTTTCTTTCAAAATATTGTAAATTATAAATTCTTTCTAACTCTAAAAGATACTTTTGGTGGTCTTTCCTTGCCTTTTCAACTAACTTTAAAACACCGCTTCTTTCATCACTTTTATATTCTTCAGCAAACTGTAATAAGTCTTTTTCATCCAAAAATGATAATTCTTTTTTAATATCTGCAATACTTTTTCCCATTGTTTCTACCTTTTAATTTCTATCTAAAGTGATTCTGCCTAATTTTCCACTTCTAAAGTCATCTAAAACTATCTTACTTGTTTTGTCCAAATCAGGCTGATTTCCTTTCAATTTGCAACCTCTTACCTCTGCTATCTGATACATAATCTGTAGAATGTTATCATCACCTTCAATACTATATCTGTCTTTGATTGCATTTGGATATAAGTTTTCTAATAGTTTAATTAGCTGGAATGCAAGTTCAGATACATCTAAAATATTATCATTCATTGAGCCAATAAAAGCTAAATGCATACCGATTTTCTGGTCATCAAATTTAGGCCATAAAACCCCAGGTGTATCCAAAAGTTCAAGATTCTTATTAAGTCGAATCCATTGTTTTCCTTTTGTTACTCCCGGCTTGTTACCTGTTTTTGCACAGTTCTTTCCTGCATAAGCGTTAATAAAAGTAGATTTACCAACATTTGGTATACCAACTACCATAGCTCTAATTGGTCTGTTTTTAATGCCTCTTTTTAAATTTCTTTCTATTTTTTCTTTACAGGCAATATTAACAGCATTATTAATTTCCTTAATGCCCTGCTTATTTTTAGAATTGATTTTTAAAGCAACAATTCCTTTTTTCTTAAAATATTCAATCCATTTATTATTTTGCTTTTCATCTGCTAAATCAGCTTTATTTAATAAAACAAGTCTTGCCTTATTCTGACCAAGATTGTCAATTTCAGGATTCCTACTACTTAACGGAATTCTTGCATCTAATAATTCAATTATTAAATCTATTAATTTTATATCTTCCTTCATTTGACGCATGGCTTTTGTCATGTGTCCCGGAAACCATTGATAATCCATAATCTTTCTCCTAAATTTTCTATTAAATAAAAAAGGAACGAGAATAAACCCGCTCCTTTTTTAAAGTAATAATTATTTAACTAATTCTTTTACCTTAGCAGCCTTACCTACTCTGCTTCTAATGTAGTTAAGTTTAGCACGTCTTACTTTACCCTGTCTTACTACTTCAATCTTAGCAATGTTTGGTGAGTATAAAGGCCAAGTTCTTTCTACACCAATACCGTTTGAATTCTTTCTTACTGTGAAAGTAGCTCTGTTGCTTCCACCCTGTTTCTTAAGTACAAGACCTTCGAAAATCTGAATTCTTTCTCTGTTTCCTTCAACGATCTTAGCGTGAACCTTAATTGTGTCACCTACGTTAAAAGGTGTTACTTCCTTAATCTGTGCATCTTCAATTTCTTTAATTAATTCCTGCATAATTTCCTCCTTATTTATTCCGATGTTCTTAATACATAATGTAACAGAGGACCATCTTTTTTTTATACAGCGTTTGTTATAATAACATAAAAAACTTTATTTATCAAGTGTTTTTATGAATTTTATATCTTCTTTTGTCAAATTAGCTTCTTCCATTAAATCAGGACGTCTTTCAATTGTTCTAATAATAGATTGTTTTCTTCTCCATTCATCAACCTTCAGATGATTTCCCGATAAAAGAATAGGTGGTACTTCCTTGCCCATAAATTCAGCAGGCCGTGTGTATTGTGGGTATTCGAGTAAATTATCATTAAATGACTCAAACTCTGCAGACACCTCATTATTTAACACTCCGGGAACAAGTCTTGAAATTGCATCAATCATAACCATGGAAGGCAATTCACCACCTGTAAGGACATAATCTCCTATTGAGACATTATCTGTAACTATCATTTCAAGAACTCTTTCATCAATACCTTCATAATGGCCACACAAAAACACTAAATCTTTTTCTTTTGACAACTCTTCCGCCATTGACTGATTAAAAACTTTTCCTTGTGGAGTTAAGTATACAACCCTTGGTTTATAACCAATTTGTTCTACTACCGATTCATAACTTTTATATACAGGTAATGGTTGCATTACCATGCCTGCCCCACCACCGTAGGGATAATCATCTATCTGACCATATTTATTGCCGGCAAAATCTCTTATATTTATAGCATTCAAGCTAATGAGACCGTTCTTAATGGCACGACCGGTAATACTTGTATTTACTCCCTGATTAATCATTTCAGGGAATAATGTTAAAACATGAAAATTCATTAATCCATTAATCCTTTCATAACATGAACTGTAATAGTTTTATTTTTAATATCCTTATTTAAAACACATTGCTCTATAACAGGGAACAGTACTTCCCTACCTTCAGGTGTTTTTACTACATATACCCCATTGGCACCTGTTTCCATTACATCAACCAGTTCACCAATGTAATTTTTTTCTTCATCAACAACATTGCACCCTATTAAATCAACGATAAAATGTTCATCTTCACCTAATGGAATTGCATTTTCTCGAGACACAAGCAAATCCAGTCCTTTAAATTTCAAAATATCATTAATGTTGTCGTATTGCTTAAATTTTAAAATAACCATATTTTTAAAATATTTTACACCTGTTACATTTACATTTATATATTCTTTTCCCGTATCAATTACAGCTTCTTCTAAATAATCAAATCTTTTTATATCATCTGTAGTAGGAAATACTTTAACTTCTCCTTTTATTCCATGAGAGTTTGTAATAACTCCAACTCTTAAATACTGTTCCATAATTTCTCCCTCTCACATAAAATGAACTTGAACATTGTCTTTTATACATAACAAGGCTGGAAAATCTTCCAGCCTTGTTGCACTTGTACTAAAGTGATTTTATTGAATTTCAACTTTAACTTTTTTGTCGCTTTTAGAAGATGCAGCCTTAACTACTGAACGAATAGCCTTAGCAATTCTTCCCTGCTTTCCGATTACTTTTCCCATATCGTCACTGGCAACATGTAAAGTAATAAGTATTTCTCTTTCGTTTTCAGTTTCAGATACTACAACTTCATCAGGAGAGTCAACAAGTGCTTTTGCAATTGTTTCTACCAATTCTTTCATGAATTTGCCCTCCGATATTATTTTTCAATACCAGCAATCTTTAAAAGCTTTCCAACTGTTTCTGTTGGCTGTGCTCCTGTTGATAACCATTTCTTTGTAGCTTCTTCGTTTAAATCAAATATACTTGGTTCCTGATTTGGATCGTATGTTCCGATTTCTTCGATGAATCTTCCATCTCTAGGTGCTCTTGAGTCAGCAACTACTATTCTGTAGATTGGATGTCTCTTCTTTCCCATTCTCTTTAATCTAATCTTTACTGCCATTTTTTCTTTACCTCCGTAAAATAATTTAATTTCTAATATTTATGTTTAAAAGCCAAAAGGCATTTTAAATCCACCTTTACGTTTTCCTTTTCCACCCATCATGCCAGGCATGCTCTTCATCATTTTTCTTGCCTGTTCAAACTGTTTTACAAGCTTATTAACTTCGCTTATATCAACACCGGCACCCTTTGCAATTCTCTTCTTTCTTGAAGGATTCATAAGGTCAGGATTGCCTCTTTCTTCTTTCGTCATCGAATAAATAATTGCTTCAATCTTACCAAGCTGTTTATCATCAGGAAGCATATCTTCCTTTATCTGACCACCAACTCCCGGTATCATCTTAAGCAAGGATGATAAACCACCCATGTTTCTAATCTGAGCCATATATTCAAGATAGTCATCAAAAGTAAACTGTGCTTTCTTAAGCCTCTGTTCCATTTCTTTTGCCTTATCCTGATCAATTGACTGCTCAGCCTTTTCAATAAGAGAAAGAACATCTCCCATTCCTAAAATTCTTGATGCCATACGGTCCGGATGAAATTGTTCTAAATCTGATAACTTTTCACCCATACCTATATATAAAATTGGCTTGCCTGTAACTGCCTTAATTGAAAGAGCAGCACCACCTCTTGTATCACCGTCTAATTTTGTAACAATAATACCGTCAATACCAATCTTATCGTTAAATTCTTTTGCAACATTAACTGCATCCTGTCCTGTCATAGCATCTACAACCAAAACAGTTTGTGTAATGTCTACATTATCTCTAATCTCCACAAGTTCGTTCATCATGTCTTCATCTACATGTAAACGACCTGCTGTATCAAGGATTACAACATTGTTGCCATTTTTCTTTGCATGTTCAATAGCTGCCTTTGCAATATTTAAAGGCTTTTGTTTATCTCCCATTGAGAAAACAGGTACCTGCTGTTTTTCACCGTTAATCTTTAACTGCTCAATGGCAGCCGGTCTGTAAACGTCACAGGCTACAAGTAAAGGTTTCTTACCTCTTCCTTTAAGCTTGCCTGCAATCTTAGCAGTTGTTGTAGTTTTACCGGCACCCTGAAGTCCCATCATCATAATAACGGTAATTTCATTATCCGGTAACAATTTAAGTTCTGTTGTTTCAGAACCCATTAAAGCTGTAAGTTCTTCGTTTACAATCTTTATAACCATCTGACCTGGTGTTAAACTTGTTAAAACATCCTGACCAATGGCTCTTTCATTTACTTTTTTAATGAAATCTTTAACAACCTTAAAGTTTACGTCAGCCTCAAGTAAAGCAATCTTTACTTCTTTTAAAGCTACTTTAACATCTTCTTCTGTAAGACGCCCCTTGCCACGCAAATTTTTGAATATATTTTGTAATTTATCGGATAAGCTTTCAAATGCCAAAGCCCTACCTCCTAGTAATTATCTAAAATTTCCTGTGCAATTGTTTTTATTTCATGAATGTTGTTCTTGTCACCGCTGTCTGCTAACTGACATATTTTTTCAACATCCTCTTTAGTTTTGGAAAATCTTTCAAGTAAATGTAACTTTTCTTCATAACCATTCAAAGTCTTGTCACATCTTTTTACTAAATCGTGTACACCCTGTCTGGATATACCTCTTTCTTCTGCGATTTCTCCTAAACTTAAGTCATTTAAAATAAAATCTTCATATATTTCTTTTTGATGATTAGTTAATAGTTCTCCATAAAAATCATATAATAAAGAACTTTTAAATATATCTTTCATAAAAACGCACCTTGCCTACCTGACATATATTACACTAAAGAAAAGGAGGTGTCAAGTATTTTTTCTTGACACCTTCCAGCTTTATTTTTCAGCAATTTATTTTCTATAAGTTTGGAGCCTGCTCTACAGGACTATAGCCTGCTTTGCTTAATGCTTTTAATATCTGTTCCTTATGGTCATGACCAAAACATTCTAATGTAACTTTAAGTTCCACAGCCGCATTTCTGTTTACTGATACAAACTGGTTATGGTCAAGCTTAATTACATTACCCTGCTGTTTTGCAATTGTATTTGCAACCTTAACAAGTTCGCCCGGCTTATCAGGAAGTAAAACAGAAACTGTAAATACACGTCCTCTTTGAATTAAACCATGCTGCAATGTAGAGGACATTGTAATAATATCCATATTACCGCCACTGATAATTGAAACAATCTTCTTATCCTTACATTTCAAATGCTTTAATGCAGCAATTGTAAGAAGACCTGAGTTTTCAGCAACTAATTTATGATTTTCTACCATATCAAGGAACGCATCTATTAATTCATCGTCTTTAATGGTGATAATTTCATCAATATTTTTCTGTATGTATGGGAAAATATTTTCTCCCGGTGTTTTTACAGCTGTACCGTCAGCGATAGTGTTGGCACTTGGTAAAGTTACAACATGTCCTGCTTCTAAGCTTGCTTTCATGCAGGCTGCATTTTCAGGTTCAACACCAATTACCTTAATTCTAGGATTTAAAAGCTTGGCAAGTGTACTTACACCTGTTGCAAGTCCACCACCACCAATTGGAACTAAAATATAATCAACTGTTGGTAGTTCCTTGAAAATTTCCATTGCAATACTACCCTGACCCGCAGCAACATCTAAATCATCAAATGGATGAATAAATGTATAACCTTCTTTTTGTGCAAGGTTAAGAGCATACTTGCATGCATCATCATATACATCCCCATATAAAATAACATCTGCCCCATAATTCTTTGTTCTGTTTACTTTCATTAAAGGTGTTATAGTTGGCATAACTACTGTTGCCTTAACGCCAAAGAGTTTTGCAGCATAGGCAACGCCTTGTGCATGGTTACCGGCCGAAGCAGTAATAAGACCTCTTTCTCTTTCTGCTTCAGATAAAGTACTTATTTTGTAGTAAGAACCTCTTACCTTATAGGCGCCTGTAAACTGCATGTTTTCAGGTTTAATATAAACATCATTTCCTGTCTGTTCACTAAAATAATCACTATAAATTAAATTAGTGTTTAATGTTACTTTTTTTACTGTTTCACTTGCTTCCTCAAATTTCTTTAAAGCTAATTTGTCACTCATCATTGTCCACACTTTCTTTTTATTCTGTAAATAGAGCCTCTACAAACTCTTTCGAATCAAATCTTTGCAAATCATCAATCTGCTCACCAACTCCAATGTATTTAACCGGTATACCAAGTTCAGCCTGTATTGCTATTGCTATACCACCCTTTGCCGAGCCATCCATTTTAGTAAGAATTACACCTGTTATATCAGCACATTCCTTAAACTGTCTTGCCTGTTCCAGAGCATTCTGACCGGTTGTTGCATCAAGTACAATAAAATTCTCACGTCTTGTTTCTGGAAATTCTTTGTCAATAATTCGATTTAATTTCTTTAATTCTTCCATTAAATTCTTTTTATTGTGAAGTCTTCCTGCTGTATCACAAAGTAAAATATCTGCATTTTTATTTTTAGCAGAACTAATTGCATCGAATAATACTGAACCAGGATCGGAACCTTCCTTTCCTGATACAATATCAACCCCTGCCCTATTAGCCCATTCTATAAGCTGATCTGCAGCAGCAGCTCTAAATGTATCCGCAGCAGCTAAAACTACTTTCTTACCATTATTCTTAAATTGGCTTGCAAGTTTACCTATTGATGTTGTTTTACCTACACCATTTACACCAATCATTAAAATAACAGATTTTTCATTTTCAAAATCATAAGCGTTTTGGCCAATGTACATTTGTTCTTTTATGTTTTCAATAAGTAAATCCTTACATTCCATAGGCTCTTTTATATTTTTTTCTTTTACCTGAGCACGCAAATTATCAAGGATTTCTTCTGTTGTATTAACACCAATGTCACTCATAATAAGGATTTCTTCTAATTCCTCATAGAAATCTTCATCAATGTGAGAAAAACCTGTAAAAATAGAATTCAAACCTGAAACAATATTATTTCTCGTTTTTGTCAATCCTGATACAAGTTTCGAAAAAAATTTTCCTGCCATAACTTCCTCCTATTTTATTTATCTAAGTCATTTTCAAGTAAGTCTACAGAAACAAGTGCTGAAATACCCTTTTCCTGCATTGTAATACCATACAAACGGTCTGTGCAGTTCATTGTACCACGTCTGTGTGTAATTACAATAAACTGAGTGTTCTTTGTAAGTTTATGTAAATATTCAGCAAATCTTACAACGTTAGAACCATCAAGCGCTGCCTCAATTTCGTCTAACAGACAGAAAGGCGATGGTTTCAAATTCTGTATTGCAAATAACAAACTAATGGCTGTTAATGCTTTTTCACCACCGGATAACTGCATCATATTTTGAAGTTTTTTGCCTGGTGGTTGAGAAATAATATTAATTCCTGCATCTAAAATATCTTCAGCATCAGTTAATTCAATTGTTCCTTTTCCACCACCAAATAATTCCTTAAACACAATATCAAATTCTGTTTTTATTTCTTCGAACTTTTCTTTGAACTGCTTACGCATTCCAACTTCAAGCTCATCAATTATTTTAAGAAGGTTTTCTTTTGCTTCCATTAAGTCTTCATGTTGCGATTTCATAAACTGATAACGCTCATTTACTTCCTTAAATTCTTCAATGGCATTAATATTTACATCACCTAAAGACTTCATTTGCTTTCTAATTGAATTAATGTTGTCTCTAATTTCACTCTTATTTGTAAAATCAGAATTTTTCATTTCAGCAGCTGTTCTATATGTGATTTCATATTCATTCCACATATAAGCTTCTTTGTTTTCACTCTTTTCTTCCAGAGCTTCTTTTTGGCTACTTAAACGATAAATTTCTTTATCAAGAGATGAAATTCTTTCTGACAATTGTTCTCTCTTCTCAAAGAATTCCTTATGTTCTTTACTTTGATTTTCTTTTTCAGTAATTGCCTCTTCAATCTCTTTATTTAACTGTTCAGTTAAATCTCTTGCTTTATTAGCCTCTTTTGTGAGATTTTCTATAGCTTCCAATCTTGCAGAAATTTCAACATTGTTTTCTTCCGAATTGTTTTTTATGTTATCAAGTTCTTTTGTAAAGGAATTAATAACATCTTTTGCCTTATTGATTTTTTCAACAATAAATTCATGCTTTTGCTTATAGTTAGCAATTTCAATGTTAATTTCTTCTAAGATTGAGCTCTTCTCGCCAATACTTTCTTTTAGAGAATTTAACTTCTTAGTCTTTTCAACCACCTGTTCTTCTAATTCACTGTTTTTATTTTCAGTACCGGTTAATTCTTCATTTAACTGAGTGCTGTTTTTACTAATGTCGCTAATTTCAGACTGCATATTAGAATTTTCCTGCTCAAAACTCTGATACTCAAGCATAATACTGTCTTTTCGTGCATTAGCCTGCTTGAGATTAATTTCCAATGTGTTTTTAATAATCATCTGTTCCTGAAGCGCTTTATTTATCTTTTCTTCCTCTTCACTTAAAACATCAGACTCACTTTTATTTTCTAGAAGTTGTTTATCTAAATCCTCTTTTTCTTTATTTAATTTGTTTAAAGACTTTTCGATTTCTTCGATTTCTCTACGTCTTCCCAAAAGATTGCTATTATTCTTAAACGCACCACCTGAAATGGAACCACCAACATTTAGGTATTCACCTTCAAGCGTAACAATTCTAACAGTATATCTATATTTTCTTTCAATGGAAATGGCGTTATCAATTGTATCAACAACCATAACTCTACCTAAAAGATATTTGGCAATGCCTTCATATTCTTTTTTTATTTCCACTAAGTCACTGGCAAGTCCTACGACTCCTTTTTCTTCCAAAGCATCCGGAGCATTAAAGTTTGTTTTATTACTCATACTGCTTAAAGGAAGAAATGTGGCTCTACCATATCTGTTTTTCTTCAAATATTCAATTGTATCTTTGGCTGTTGTTTCTGTATCAGTAACAATATTTTGAATATTTCCACCAAGGGCTGTTTCAATTGCAACTTCATATTTTTTATCAACCTTAATAATATCAGCAACTACACCAATGATACCTTTTTTAGATTCCTTAAGTTCCATTACTCTCTTAATACTATTGCCGTAGCCTTCGTATCTTTCAGTAATATTCTTTAAAGTTTCTAAATTAGATTTTAATTTATGATATTTCTCCTGATTTTCAGATAAACGTTTACTTAATTTACTGTTTTCAATTCTAAGAGAAACTATTTTTTCTTTGTATTCCTGAAGTTTTCCCTGAACTTCTTTAATTTCAGCATTAACATCTTCTAACTGTTCTTCAAACTGTTTAATAGCATTTTCCTGACCATCTTTTCTATTTTGGAAATCAATCAGTTTCTGATTAAGCTGTGACTTTCTAATATTAATCTGCTCTAACAAAGTATCAAATCTTTGAATTTTGCTTTTGATAGATGACTTTGTATTTAAAAGATTAATTATTTCTTCTTTATCATGCTCAATTTCCTGTTCTAAATGAGATATTTCGTCGTTAACACTTGCAATTTCTTCATTAGACTTTGTTTGTGTTTCGATAATCTCATTTAACTGCTTTTCATTTTCTTCTTTTTCTTTTGTGGAGTCATTTAATTCTTTTGACTGTTGTTCAATTTCGTTTGTAATTGAATCAATTCTCTGGTTAATATATGACTCATTGTTTTTGGCAGAATTAATCTGTTCCTTAATAACATTAATCTGACCTTCAAATTTCTCAATGTTTAAAATTGTCTCATTTAAAGTAGCCTTTTTAGTCTCAATTGAACTATTAATATCTTCTATTATCTGCTCTAACTTTGTGTAATCTTTCTTTATATTTTCAAATTCATCGTTTGCAATTTGCATGTCTGATGAAGCAATTTTTATTTTTTCATCTAATTGAACTAATCTGTTTTTAATTTCATCAAATTCAATAAAGAACATATTTACATCATTTACTTTCAAGTCTTCTTTTAAAAGCAAATACGTTTTAGCCTTTTCACACTGTTTCTCAAGAGGTATAACCTGTCGTTCAAGTTCTCCTAAAATATCCGTAACACGAACAAGATTCTGATTTTGGTCATCAAGTTTTTTCATGGCATCATTTTTACGACGCTTAAACTTAACAATTCCTGCAGCTTCATCAAAAAGTTCTCTTCTCTCTTCCGGTTTACCACTTAGAATCTGATCAATCTGACCCTGTCCAATAATGGAATAACCTTCTTTACCAATACCTGTATCATAGAAAAGTTCATTTACATCTTTTAATCGCACCTGTGTACCATTAATCATGTATTCACTTTCACCTGAACGGAAAAGTCTTCTTGACACTGTAACTTCATCATAATCAATGTTAAGCTTATGGTCTGCATTATCAAAAGTAATTGCCACATAAGCATAACCCATAGGTTTTCTGTTTTCTGTACCGGCAAAAATAACATCTTCCATTTTTGAACTACGAAGCTGTTTTGTTTTCTGCTCACCAAGAACCCATCTTACCGCATCAGCAACATTACTTTTTCCTGAACCGTTTGGTCCTACAATACCTGTAATTCCGTTATGAAACTGAAAATTTATTTTATTTGCAAAGGACTTAAATCCATGAATTTCTATATTTTTTAAATACATACTAACTCCTGTTATCTAAAGTTTTAAGTGCGTTATACGCTGCCTGCTGTTCAGCGGCTTTCTTAGTATGACCACTACCTCGTCCAATTACCTGTTGGTCAATTTTGGCAACTGCTTCATAATTTTTGTCGTGGTCCGGTCCACTTTCGCCTACAATCTCATAAGACAGATTTCCTATTTTCACCATATTTACTCTTTCCTGCAAAACAGTCTTGCAGTCATGGAATAATCTTTTCTTTTCAATATCATTTAATGCAAACTGTAAAATAAAACTTCTTGCAGCATCAACCCCACCATCTAGAAATATTGCACCGATTAAAGCTTCAAAAGCATCTGAAACTATGGAATCACGTTTTCTACCGCCTGTTGCTTCCTCACCTTTTCCAAGATAAATAAAAGAATCCAATTCAATTTCTCTTGCATCAATTGCCAAAGTAGGTTCACACACAAGACTTGCTCGAAGTTTTGTCATTTCTCCCTCAGGCATTTCATTCATGTTTTCAAATAAAAATTCGCTTGAAACCATTTCAAGTACAGCGTCACCTAAAAATTCCAATCTTTCATTATCTTTGATTTTTTTTACTTTATGCTCATTTGCAAAAGACGTATGTGTAAGAGCATTTATCAATAAATCTTTATCTTTAAATACATAATTTATATTGTCTTCCAAAATAGAATAATCTGTGTTCATAAAAATACCTCTATAACGCAACTTAAAGCCCTATTAAAATAGGGCTTTAGTATACTTGTAATGTTTTGTTCTTAAAGAGCTTCCTTTATCTTTTCGTAAGCATCTCCAACTGTTACAATTGATTCTGCCTGATCTGTTGGAATTTCAATACCAAATTCATCTTCAATTCCCATAATTATTTCTAAAACATCAAGAGAATCTGCTCCTAAATCATCTACAAACTTACTGTCAGCAGTGATTTTATCCTTATCCAAATCTAAAACCTCTGCAATGGCATTAATAAGTCTATCTAATTCCATAATTAATCCTCCTTGCTTTCTAATGAAAGCTTTTCCTTAAATTTATTGTTAATATCCAATTCATTAAATGTTATACATTGTAAAATTGAATTTTTAATTTCAATTGCTTTTGAACTTCCATGTGTCTTAACTAACAGACCATTTAGTCCTAATAACGGTGCTCCACCATGTTCTTCCAAAGAAAATCCTTTAAGAGTTTTCTTTAAATCTTTCTTAATTAAAAGTGCTCCAATCTTTGTTTTGATAGAATTCATCATAGAACCTTTAATCTTGTCAATTAAAACACTTGCAACACCTTCATATAATTTAAGAATTACATTACCTACAAAAGCATCACAGACAATAACATCTGCATCCCCGTTAGGAATGTCTCTTGCTTCTATATTGCCAATAAAATTAATGCCTTCCATTTCTTTTAATAGTGGGTATGTTTCTTTAACTAAAGCATTTCCTTTTTCTTCTTCTGCACCAATATTAACGAGTGCAACCTTAGGATTCTTAATTCCAACAACATTTTCCATATAAACAGAACCCATCTTAGCAAACTGTAATAAATGTGATGGCCTTGCGTCTACATTTGCTCCACAGTCAATTAATAAAGAAAAACCTGTTTTTGTGGGAATTAATGGTGCTAGAGGAGGTCTTTCGACACCTTTTATTCTGCCAATAATAACATGTCCACCAACAAGATTGGCTCCTGTACTACCTGCAGAAACCATAGCATCTGCTTCACCTTTTTTGACCATATACATACATTTAACTAAAGAAGAATCTTTTTTCTTTCTAATAGCTGCAACAGGCGGTTCTCCTGTTTCAATAACTTCTTTAGCATCAACTATCTCTAACTTGTCAGATGAAGGATATTTTTCAAGTTCTTTTTTTATATCGTCTTCCCTACCAACAAGCTTTATTAGCATATCTTTATTTTCATTAGCAGCTAAAACAGCTCCCTTTACTATTTCGCCAGGCGCGTTATCTCCGCCCATGCAATCTAATGCAATTATAGTCTTCGACATATATAGTCCTCCTTTTGCGCATAATGATAATATACTAAAAAATCCTAATAAAATCAAGAAACATATACCAAAAGAATACTATACAAGCTATATAGCAATGTTCAGTATTCAATTTTCTATTACAAACGAACGCTACCCCCTACTGGATTATATCTAACAGATATTTCAAAGCATAGCTTTTTGATGTCCTTGCTCCAGGCAAATGTTATTTCATGCAAGCACAATATGACCTGCCAGGCTTTTGCCACAAAAAATAAGACTCTGTGAAAACTCACAAAGTCTTATTTTTATAATTAGTCAACTGAAACTATTTCTTTTTTGTTGTAGCTTCCACATGCCTTGCATACTCTATGTGGCATCATTAATGTTCCACACTTGCTGCACTTTACAAGGTTTGGAGCTGACATCTTCCAGTTTGCTCTTCTCTTATCTCTTCTTCCTTTTGAAGATTTGTTCTTTGGACAGATAGACATGGTTTACACCTCCTTAAACTGATTAAAAACATCTAATATTTTCGACATTCCCGTTCCTGGTTTTGCGTCTTCGCAATTACAGGATCTCAAATTGAGATTTGCGCCGCATCTATTACAAATTCCCTTACAGTTTTCACTGCAAAGAACTTTCATAGGAAAATTAACCAGAATCTCGTTATTAATAAATACCTCTGAATCAATTTTTGTACCATCCAGATAATTAGTTTCATCCAGATCTGCTATACGTTGTTCAGATGTTTTATTCAAATCTAAGTCCTTGAAACTATCAATATTAATTTTGTAATCCACAGGTTCTAAACACTTATTACAAGGAATTGCTAAAGTAACATACCCCTTTGATGTAAAAGAAATGTGTTTCTTGCCATCATTATGAAAGATAAACTTTATTTCACAATTCGTTACAGGATATGATTCTCTTTTAGTTTTAAACTTTTCATTTTCATAAGTTGGAGAAAAAACTTTCTCCCCGTCTTCTTCCTGTAGAAGTTCATATAAATCAATTATCATAATATTCCTTCTTCAAAGACACCTAAACAATTATACATACCCATCATATATTTGTCAAGCGTCATTATTTTTTTATATAATTTAAGAATTGTTTTATGTTTAATTTTGTAATAACAAGCTTAGAAAACGCTTATATCTTACAAAATTGCTTTACTTAACAAGTTCTACTGTTTCTCTTGCAATAGCTAATTCTTCATTAGTTGGCACTACATAAACTTTAACTTTTGAGTCTGCAGTTGAGATAAGTTTCTCTTCACCTCTTATCTTATTAGCTTCTTCATCTAACTCTACACCTAAATATTTAAGATGCTTTACAACTCCTGCTCTTACTGCACTGTTATTTTCGCCAACACCTGCTGTAAATACAATTGTATCAACGCCATTCATAACGGCAACATAAGCACCAACAAATCTTACAACAGTTCTAATGTAAGCATCAAGGGCTGATTTTGCAACTGTATTGCCTTCTTCAATAGCTTTAGTTATATCTCTGAAGTCACTTGAAACCTGTGACAAGCCGGAAACACCTGATTTTTTATTAAGAATATTAGTTATTTCCGATACATCTTTGTTTTCCATTTTAGCTAATACTTCTAAAATTCCGGGATCAATATCACCTGATCTTGTACCCATCATAACTCCTGCAAGGGGTGTAAGTCCCATACTTGTATCAACCGACTTTCCCCCATCTACTGCACAAATACTTGCACCGTTTCCCAAATGGCAAACAATTGTTTTAAGTTCTTCTACAGGCTTATTTATAATTTGAGCAACTCTCTTTGATACATAACTATGCGAAGTACCATGGAAACCATAACGTCTTATCTTATGTTTTTCATAATATTCTCTTGGAATACCATATAAATATGCTTCTTCTGGCATAGTCTGATGAAAGGCTGTATCAAACACAACAACGTTTGGTGTATCTTTCATTATCTTCATACACGCCTTAATTCCAATTACATTTGCCGGATTATGAAGAGGTGCTAAATAATTGCACTTTTCAATCTTTTCAAGAACATCTTCATCAACAATAGCTGAAGATGAAAAATATTCTCCACCATGAACAACTCTATGACCAACAGCCTTAACTTCGCTCATATCATTTATAACACCTGTTTTTTCATCTGTTAAAGCAGATATAACAGCATTGATTGCTTCATTGTGAGTAGGCATGTCAACTTCTTTAGTCATTTTCTCACATTTATCGCTCTGGTATGTAATAGAACTTTTATCAATTCCTATTCTCTCACATAAACCTTTAGCTAAAACATGCTCTTTTTCTGAATCAATTAACTGAAATTTAAGTGATGAGCTTCCACAATTTATAACTAATACTTCCATTTGTTCCTCCCATATAAATTGTTTTAAATATAATTATATTTCCTGATATCCTAAAAATTAGCTTGTATTAAAAAATACAAGCTAATAAATACATATATTATAATATCAAATTCAAAAGATTTTTCAAATAAAAATTAAACTATTTGTGCCTGAACTGCTGTAATTGCCACTACACCAACAATATCCATTGCACTACAACCTCTTGATAAGTCATTAATAGGTTTTGCAATTCCCTGACATAATGGTCCGTAAGCTTCTGCACCACCTAATCTCTGTAATAATTTATAACCGATATTTCCTGCATCCAAATCAGGGAAAACCAAAACATTAGCTTTTCCTGCAACAGGACTTCCCGGTGCTTTAAATTCTGCAATTTCAGGAATTAAAGCTGCATCTGTCTGCAATTCGCCATCTATTAAGAACTGTGGATATTCTTTCTTTGCAATAGCTGTTGCTTCAACAACTTTATCCACATCGTTATGAGCAGCACTTCCGTATGAAGAATGTGATAACATTGCTACTCTCGCCTTTTTACCAACTAAATATTCAAATGACTCTGCACTACTTGCAGCAATATCTGCAAGCTGTGTTGGGTTAGGATTCTGATTCAGACCACAATCTCCCATAACAAATACACCATTAGCTCCCATATCTTTATTCTTTACACAAACTACAAAAAATGCTGATACTAACTTGCTACCAGGTTTTGTCTTTATAATCTGAAGTGAAGGTCTAAGTGTGTTAGCTGATGAGTGGCACGCACCTGATACTACGCCGTCTGCATCTCCACATTTAACCATCATACATGCAAAATACATATGATCACTAACAACCATGGCTAAAGCCTGGGGTTGTGTCATTCCTTTTGCTTTTCTTAACTCATAAAAACCTTCAGCATACTCCTTTGTTTTTTCATAATTTAAAGGATTAATTATCGTAGCACCCTCAATGTTATAACCACTTCCATATGTTTCTAATTCTTCGTCAGTTGCTAAAATTATAATGTCCGCAAAATCTTCTTTTATAATTTGTTCAGCAGCCTCGTATGTACGTTTGTCCATTCCTTCCGGTAATACAATCTTTTTTCTGTTCTTTCTTGCTTTTTCTTTTAACTCTTCAATAAAGCCCATATTTTTCTCCTTCTAAAAATTATTCTCCAATCCATTATTTATTATAGTATAAGCATAAATTTTAAACAACACCTAAAAGTGCCCTAATTTGTTGAAAGATTGGTGCAATAATGATAAAATGTCCACTTGTGAGGTGATAATATATGAAAACAATGGGAATTATAGCAGAATTCAATCCGTTTCACAACGGACATAAATATTTAATAGAAAAAGCTAAAAAAATTACAGGTGCCGAAAATGCCATTATAGTTTGCAGTGGCAATTATGTTCAAAGGGGGATGCCTGCTTTTTATGACAAATCCCTTCGCACCAAAGCAGCATTGAGAAATGGTGCAGATGTTGTTTTAGAACTTCCATGTTGCTATGCAACTGCTTCTGCAGAAACTTTCGCAGCATCAGCAGTTAAACTTTTGGACAGTTTAGATTGTGTGGACTATTTGTGTTTCGGCTGCGAAACTGACAACATAAAAGTTTTACCTAAAATCGTAAGTATTCTTTTAAACGAGCCTGATGATTTCAAAAATATGCTGTCATTATATTTAAAAAACGGATATTCTTTTCCAAAATCAAGAGCCAAAGCTCTTACAGATTATTGTTTAGAAAATAATATTTTACAATTTGATGAATTGGATAATCTTCTTAACAAACCTAATAATATTCTTGCTATTGAATATTTAAAGGCTATTAAAAGATTAAATTCAAGTATCAAACCGGTTGCCATAAAAAGAATGGGTGCAGGATACAATTCTAAAAAGACTAACACAACTTTTGCTTCTGCAACAGGTATAAGAAATGAAATAGCATCAGGTAATTCCATTGAAAGCCTGATTCCTTCAAACTGTAATAATTTATATGGTAACAATTATTTGGAACTAAATGATTTTAGTCAAATACTTGCTTACAAACTTTTAACCGAAGAAGATTTTACTGTTTATTATGATATAAACGAAGATTTAAGCAATCGAATCAATAATTTGAAATATAATTTTTGTAATGTAGAAGAATTTATAAAAGATTTACAATCAAAAAATTATACTTATGCCGGATTATCAAGAGTTTTAATGCATATTGCACTTAACATTAAGCAGGAAGACGTAAATTCCTTTATTTCCAACGGCTATGTTTTCTATGCAAGAGTTTTAGGTTTTAACAGAGATTCATCTTTAATGAGATTATTAAAAAAGAACGCATCCATAGACTTAATTGGAAAATTTTCAAGCTACTACAACTATTCATCAGGTTTAACAAAAAAGATGTTAAACTTATCCTTGCAGGCTGATGATTTATATCGATTAGTTTACATGAATAAATGCCAAAAGAAGATTCCAAGGGAATTTCAAAGAAAAATTATTGTTTTATAATATGTAATTTAAAACAAATAATTTAGAATAAACTTTTTAGAATAATCATCACTTGTATTAACAACAAAAAGAAGATTATAAAAGCAATTGTTTTATAATCTTCTTTTTTTGTACTTATATTAAATTTGATAGAAAACATAAGCCAACTTTTTTTCTCTATATTTTCTATATATTATAAAATTCAAATATAATATTAATTCTTAAAGCTATGAATTGGTGCAGGAATACGACCTGTTCTATTTATGAAATTATCGCAAGAGAAATTATTTACAGGCATTATAGGTGCATAGCCAAGTAAGCCACCAAATTCTACTGTTTCTCCAACTCCCTTTCCAATTACAGGAATAATTCTTACAGCTGTTGTTTTAGCATTAACCATACCAATTGCTGATTCATCTGCAATAATACCGGCAATTGTTGTAGCCTTTGTATCTCCCGGAATTGCTATCATGTCAAGTCCAACTGAGCATACGCATGTCATTGCTTCTAATTTTTCAATAGTTAAAGCGCCTTCTTTTACAGCATCAATCATACCCTGATCTTCACTTACAGGAATAAAGGCACCACTTAAACCGCCAACATATGAAGATGCCATTACGCCACCTTTTTTAACCTGATCGTTTAACATTGCAAGAGCTGCTGTTGTACCAGGTGCACCGGCTCTCTGTAAGCCAATTTCTTCTAAAATATCAGCCACACTATCACCAATTGCAGGTGTAGGTGCCAAAGATAAATCTATAATACCAAAAGGAACATTTAATCTCTTCGAAGCTTCCTTTGCAACTAACTGGCCAACTCTTGTAATCTTGAAAGCTGTCTTTTTGATTGTATCACATAGAACCTCGAAGTTTTCTCCACGAACTTTCTTTAATGCATGTCTTACAACGCCAGGTCCTGAAACACCTACATTAATAATTGCATCTGCTTCAGTAACACCATGGAAAGCACCTGCCATAAAAGGATTGTCGTCAGGAGCATTACAAAAAACAACAAGTTTAGCACAACCTAATGAATCATCCTCTTTTGATTCTTCTGCTGTTTCCTTAACAATTTCTCCCATTAATCTTACAGCATCCATGTTGATACCTGTTTTTGTTGAACCAACATTAACTGAACTGCATACACGTTCTGTGCAAGCTAAAGCCTTTGGTATAGATTTAATAAGATTTTCTTCTGCCTTTGACATACCCTTGCTAACTAATGCTGTGTATCCTCCAAGGAAATTAACACCAACTTCCTTTGCTACCTTGTCTAATGTTTTTGCAATAGTCACAAAATCATCAGGTGTCTTACAGGCACTTGCCCCAACTAAACCAATTGGTGTAACGGAAATTCTTTTATTAACAATAGGAATACCGTATTCTTTTGAGATATCTTCTCCTGTTTGAACTAAATTACCTGCAAGTTTTTTAATTTTATTATAAATATTATTATTTAACGTTTCTAAATCATTACTAATACAATCCATAAGACTAATACCTAATGTAATAGTTCTTACATCCAGATTGTAATCGTCAATCATTTTATTAGTTTCAATAACTTCAAATTTATTAATCATGTTTTTTCTCCCATTAACTAGATTCTGTGCATACTGTTAAAAATATCTTCATGCTGCATTTTAATTACAACACCGATTTCATCGCCGATTTTTTCTAAATCATCTGATAATTCATGCACAGGCTTTGATGCGTTATTACAATCAACAATCATCATCATGTTAAAATATTCCTGAACAATTGTCTGAGAAATATCAAGTATGTTTACTTTATTGTCTGCTAAGTATGAACATACCGCTGCTATAATGCCTACTGTGTCTTTACCTACCACTGTAATAATTGTCTTTTTCATAAGTTCCTCCTAGTAATTATGATATTATATATTTAAAATTTAATATTGCAGGAAGGTTCGTACCTACTTGCAACTTTTAAATCAATTTGATTTACATCCTCTACCGCCTTGGCAAAATTCAGCTCGTTTTTTACAGCCTGAAATGCTAATTCTGGATAATTATTTTCGCCACTTAAATGACCCAAAATAATATGTTTCATTCTTTTATTAATGATTTTATTAAGAAAATCACCACATGCTTCATTTGACAAATGACCTTTAGTTCCCCATATTCTTTGTTTCAAACGAAAGGGATATGGGCCCATCTGTAACATTCTCACATCATGATTTGATTCCACTAAAATACTGTCTAACTCATGTAAGCCATTAACCAACTTTCCATCATATGTACCTAAATCCGTAACTATGGCACCTGATGAATTGTCCACAGAGTCATCATCAAACCTATAGCATACAGGATCTACAGCATCATGGCTAATTTGAAGCGGTGATATTTTAGTATTTTTTATGTAAAAGCTTTTATTTTTTTCTATTGGAAAAAATAATTCTTTATCAACTTCTCCAATGGATGATTTATTTAAAATATAGTCTATTGTATCTTCAGTAGCATAAACAGGAATATGATATTTTCTTAAAAATACTCCCAACCCTTTAATATGGTCACTATGTTCATGAGTAATTAATATTCCATCTAAATCTTCCGGATTTTTGCCAAAATGCTCAAACCCTTCGGCAACTCTTTTCCTACTTATTCCAACATCTATCATCAATGTTGTTTCTTTATTATCTAATAAAATACAATTTCCTTTACTGCTACTGGAAATTGAAAACAATTCCATATATATACCTCAATTCTTCTCCATACATTTTATTGTATTTTGCATTTAATTTCAACACATTAAAGTAATATAATTTATTTCAAAATAATATTATAATAAAAAAGGCCTATGAAAAAATTATATTTATTAATATTTTGTGCACTATGCATAACTTTAACTTTAGCTTTTCCCGTTGAAATTTCTGCAGGTATAAAAAAAGGGATTATACTTTCATTGTACTCTGTAATTCCATCGCTATTACCTTTCATACTAATTACTAATTATATGTACGAAAAAGGTTTATGCTATTACATCGGGAAACTTTTGTATCCATTACTAAATTTTTTCTTCAAAGTAACAATAAATGGTGCTTACATTATACTTGTGGGCTTTTTGTCAGGCTATCCGATAGGTGCAAAAGTCATTGGAGAAATGGTCTCGTCGGGCAATATCTCAAAAGCCGAAGGGAAATACCTTATAACTTTTTGTAATAACACAAGCATTTCTTTTCTTATAAATTATATAATATGCACATGTTTGAAAAGTTCGTTACCAGTTTTGGGTGATACTAAACTTACCACTTTGCATATTGTTTTGTTTGTTTTTCTGCCTTCTATCATAACCGGGATATTAAATAAATTAATTCTAAATTTTAGAGAAACACATTATCCCGCTTTTCAAACAAGCATAAACACATTAACCAAAAACGAAAACATAATTAAAAAAACATATTTTTCTCTAATGACATTATGTACATACGTTATATTTTTTTCAGCATTAACGCAGTTAATCAATATCATACCACTAACTTTTTTTCAAAAAAATATAGCAATTTCATTTTTAGAAATTACAAACGGTTGCTTTCTTATAACAAAGTGTCAATTAGAGGATGTTTATAAATTATATTTTATGCTTCTATGTATAATATTGGGTGGTATTTCTATTTTTATGCAATCCTTATCCCAAATAAAAGATAAATCAATTATGTTATATTATGTTTTAGGCAAAATAGAATGTTGTTTATTTTTTACTATTTTATATTTAATTATCTATAATTTGTAATTTTGTGTGATAGAAATAACTAATAACGCTTCTATGTAGTAATACTAGCAATACTAAGTAGTTATTTTGTGTAATAGTTATAACAAACAACATTTTTATGCAATGGTAATAACAAATAATCACTTCACAAATAGAAATAGCAAACAACATTTTTTATGCAACGGTAATAACAAATAACAATTTAATAAATAAAAATAGTAAATAATTTTCTTAGTGTTATTTAAATATACAAAAAAGAAAGCTAAACATAGCTTTCTTTTCTGTATAAAGTATAATAATTACATTAAATCAACTGCAATGTCATCATTATTTTCAGGCTGTGAATTATCTTCATCCTGACCATTTAATTCTTTTCTGCTTTCAACAACAACATTTAATGAACTGTTTAACGATGTCATCATCTGACTCTGTGCATTTTCAAAGCTATTCATACCTGTTGTAAGTATGCTCTGAACATTTGATAAAATATCATCTGTATACTGCATAGCTCTCATTCTATAATCATTTGCTTCTGATGTAGCATTGTTCAAAATATCCTGAGCTTCCTGCTGTGCCTGTTCAATAACCTTGTTAGCTTCATCATATGCTTTCTGCATAATTTCATGTTCACTAACCAACTGATTAATGTGTGCTGTAGCTTCAGCAATCATAGCTTCTGATCTTTCCTTAGCATCGTTTAAGATTGCATCCTTATTAGCAATAATCTTCTGATATTTCTTGATTTCATCAGGAGTTCTTAATCTTAATTCAGCTAATAATTCATCAATATCGTCTTTATTTACTACAATCTTAGATGTTGATAAAGGCTGAAACTTACAGTTATCAATATATTCCTCAATTTCTGTAATAATCTGTTCAATCTTACTACTCATTTTTATTCTCCTCTTTCCTTAAATTTATCGTAAACCTGTTGTACAACAGATTCTGGTACAAATTTGCTAATATCAGCTCCAAAATACGCCGCTTCCCTTACTGTACTTGAACTAAGGTAAGCATATTCCAAGCTTGTTGTAAAAAATATTGTATCAACGTTTTCATTTAAGACTGTGTTTGTCTGAGACATTTGAAGTTCATACTCAAAATCTGTTACAGCCCTTAAACCTCTAACAATAATTTGCGCATCAACTTTTCTTGCAAAATCCACAAGTAATCCCTCAAAAGACATAACCTTGACATTTGGTAAATCTTTTACAACATCATTTAACATTTTAACACGTTTTTCAACTGAAAACAACGGAGATTTAGAATTATTATTCAAAACACCTACTATTAGTTCATCAAATATTTTAGATGCTCTTTTAATAATATCTAAATGTCCTAGTGTGACCGGGTCAAAACTTCCAGGATAAATTGCTCTTGTCATATTATTCTCCTAGTTTTTTCAAAAATATATGTTTATTTGTTTTATATATTTTTTCTTTTTTTATTTCGTATCCTAAATTCAAAGTAAAAGAGAAATCAGTCTCCAACGAAGCTTCAACAATTATCAAAGTGTCATTATCTAAAATACATGAATCTTTTAGAAACTCTAAAACCTTGTTTTCTAATTGCTTATTATAAGGTGGATCCATGAAAATAATGTGAAATTTCTGTTTTTTTAATTGTAAACTTTCAAGCGATCGCATAACATCACCAAAAACAATATTTCCCTGTTCTTTTAGATTAGTTTTTTCCAAATTAGTCTCTATACATTTAATAGCATTTCTATTATTTTCTACAAAAGTTGCACTATTAGCTCCACGACTTAAAGCTTCAATTCCAATGGCGCCACTTCCACTAAACAAATCCAAAAAATCAATATCATATAAATCATTATTTATAATATTAAACAATGTTTCTTTAATTCTATCAGTTGTAGGTCTTGTATTATTTCCTTTAACTGTTTCTAATTGTATTCTTCTTGCTGTTCCTGCTATTACTCTCATTAATTCTCCATAAGCCTTATAAAATTAAAAGCAAGCAAAAAATGCCTGCCTTTAATCTATATTGTTTAAAAATTATTCTTCTGAAGCAACATCTTCCTGAACTTCTTCATCTTCGTCTTCATCTGGAAGTAAAGCTTTGATACTTAAGCTGATTTTCTTTTCTTCTTCATTAAAATCAACAATCTTAGCTTCAATTTCCTGACCAACCTTTAATTCATCAGATGGCTTTTCAACATGGTGTTTTGCAATCTGTGATACATGAAGTAAAGCATCAACACCAGGTTCGATTTCAACGAATGCTCCAAAGTCTGTCATTCTTGCTACCTTACCTGTAACAATTGCTCCAACTGCAAATTTTTCTTCAGCGTTAGCCCAAGGATTTGTATCTTCGAACTTTAAGCTTAATGCAATCTTATCACCATTAATTTCTTTAATAAATGTTGTAACCTTGTCGCCCGGCTTAAATAACTTTCTAGGATTTCCAACTCTACCCCATGACATTTCTGAGATATGTAAAAGTCCGTCAGCACCACCGATATCAATGAATGCTCCAAAATCAACAACGCTCTTAACTACACCTTCAACTGTGTCTCCAACCTGAATCTTTTCAAATAAAGCTTTCTTAGCTGCTTCTTTTTCTGCAACAACTAACTGCTTTCTATCTCCAATAATACGTCTTCTTCTTGGATCAAATTCAGTTACTACAAATTCGATTTCCTGATTTAAATATTTATCTAAATCTCTTTCGAATACGTCTGATACAAGGCTTGCAGGTATAAATACTCTACCGCCTTCAACATCAACACTCAAACCACCTTTTAAAATCTGTACAACTGGTGCTTTAAGAACTTCTTTATTTTCAAAAGCTTCTTTAATCTTCTCATTTGCTTTCTCTGCAGCAAGTCTCTTATAAGATAAAGCAACCTGACCTTCGCCGTCGTTTACCTTGAGAACTTTAACTGTCAGTTCATCGCCTACTGAAATTACAGTTGTCAGATCTACTGGTGTGTTAGAGTATTCATCTCTTGTAAGAATACCGTCAGCCTTATATCCAACATTAAGAACTGCATAGTCTTCTCTTACACTGATTACCTTTCCTTCAAGAACTTCTCCATTATGAATTGTCTTGAATGATTCATCCAACATTTGTTCAAAACTCATCTCTGACATTAAGAACGACCTCCTCAATAATTTTCTTTGGGGTCGATGCCCCTGCTGTAATACCTATAGACCTCAATGAATCGACATTCTTCAAATTAAGGTTACTAACAGTTTGTATATAATAAGTATCCTTGCACTCATTCTTACATATGTCATATAACTTCTGTGTATTGGAACTATTCTTACCTCCAATAACAATCATTGCATCTACTTTTGATGCAATTTCTTTTGCCTCAACTTGTCTTAAGTGTGTCGCATTGCAAATCGTATTTACAACATTTATATCATAACCCTTTTTAGTTATAATTTCAACTAAATATTTAAATTTATTGTAGTTAAATGTCGTTTGTGAAACAATACATATACTTTCATTTCTAAAGGAATCTATTTTTTCTATGTCTTCCTCGTCTTTTACAACTATAGCTTCACCTACAACCCAACCTTTTATACCTTCAACTTCAGGGTGATTATCATTTCCTATGATTACAATTCTTTTACCTTTTTCACTTTCCTTCTTAACAATGTTATGAATCTTTTTTACGAAAGGACAGGTAGCATCTACTATTTCCAAATTTTGTTTTTCTATAGCATCATAGATTTTCTTTGGAACTCCATGAGATCTGATTACAACACTTCCCGATTGAAGATTTTCAAGTTCTTCAATTGTATCAATAACCGACACGCCTTTTTCTTCCAAATCTTCTACAACCTGTTCATTATGAATTATCGGTCCAAAAGTATATATCGGTTTTTTTCCTGTTTCAATTTCCTTATAAACACTTTCAATCGCTTTTTCCACTCCAAAGCAAAATCCGGCGCTTTTTGCCACTAATATTTCCATTTAAACACCTGTGTAATTATATTTTTTATTGAACTAACCCTGTAATTTTTTCCACAACCTGTTCAATTGACATGTCAGATGAATCAACTAAAATCGCATCTTCAGCCTGACAAAGTGGAGAAACTTCTCTGTGCATGTCTCTATAATCTCTGTCTTTGATGTCTGCCTCTATTGCATCAACATCACATTGTTCTCCCTTTTCCACAAGTTCTTTATAACGTCTCATTGCTCTTGTTCTTGAGCTGGCAGTTAAATATATTTTCAAATCAGCATTTGGTAATACTGCTGTACCAATATCTCTGCCATCCATAACTACATTGTTTTCTTTTGCAAATTTCTTTTGCATTTCAACCATTTTTTTTCTAACTTCAGGATATACTGCAATAGCACTTGTCATATTACCAATTTCTTCCTGTCTGATTAATGTACTTACATCTTCTCCATTAAGATACACTTTCTGTGTTCCATCTTCATAGCCAAGTGAAACATCTACGGACTCACATTTTTCTGCCACCTTTTCATGTTCTTTTGCACTAATACCTTCTCTATTACACGCTAAAGCTATTGTTCTATACATTGCACCTGTGTCAACATAAATAAAGCCTAACTCCTTTGCCACAATTTTTGCTATTGTACTTTTTCCCGCTCCTGCAGGACCATCAATTGCTATATTATACATTTGTTCCTCCATTATTTAATATATACTACTTCCTGCCAAATATCCTGTGCTCCAGGCGATTTGCAGGTTATAACCACCTGTTTTTGCATCCAAATCCAATACTTCACCAACAAAATACATATTCGGAACAATTTTCGACTCCATTGTTTTCGGATTAATATCTTTAACAGAAATTCCTCCTCTGGTTATAATTGCCTCATTAAATCCTCTCGTTCCTGAAATTGTTAAAGGTATGTTTTTTATGTTTTCAACAAGAATTTCTCGTTCTTCTTTTGTAATTTCATTTACTTTTTTATAAGGATCTATATTGCACAATTCAATAATTGGTTCAATCATCTTTTTAGGCAATAACTTGTCCAATGAATTATTAAAATTCTTATTTATATTTTCATTAAAATCTTTTAGAATTCTCTTATCTAAAGTTTCTTTATCCAATGCTGGTTTCAAATCTATATATGCATAAAAATCATGCTCTTTAAATTTATCGCATATATAACAGCTTGCTGATAATACAAGGGGCCCGCTTATACCAAAATGAGTAAAAAGCATTTCGCCCTGTTCCTGGAAATAAACCTTTCCCTTTTCATCGGTTATAGTAAGTTTTATATTTTTCAGGGAAAGCCCCTGCAATTGCTTGCACATTTCTTCTTTAATATTGAAAGGCACAAGTGAAGGATATGTTTTACTTACAGTATGTCCCATTTTTTCTGCGAACTTATAACCATCACCTGTTGACCCGGTAGTCTCATAAGACATACCACCTGTAGCCACTATACATTTATCACCTGCAAACTTATTATTGTGTTTATCTATTAAAATAACCTTATTGTTAGAATTTTCAATTTTAGTAATCTCTGACTTTAAATGAACATTAACGCCAATATCTTTCATCATTTTATCAAGTGCCCATATAACGTCAGATGATTTATCACTTAAAGGAAAAACTCTGTTTCCTCTTTCTATCTTTGTTTCTATGCCTGTACTTTCTATCATATTGCATATATCTTCACTGGAAAAATTATTATATGCACTGTACAGAAATTTTTCATTATAAATTATATTCGAAAAATGATTTTCAATTGAAGATGCATTTGTAATATTGCATCTGCCTTTTCCTGTTATAAAAATTTTTTTACCTAATCTGTCATTTTTTTCAAATAAATGGACTTCGTTTCCATTATATCCGGCAGCAATCGCAGCCATCATTCCGGCAGCTCCACCGCCAATAATTAAAACACTACTCATATATTAAAACATCCTAATCGTTATATAAATATGACACCTATGCCTATTAAAGCATAAGGTGTCATATAATACAAATTTAAACCGGATATGCTCCGTTTTCTTTGTCTGCTACAGATGGATCAACCTTTGTCTGCTGAGCTTCTCTGTATTCAAAGAATTCTTTTGCAACCTGTGGGAATAAAGCGTATGTTAACACATCTTCATCCTGCTGTTTCCACTGAGCACATTCCTTTTCGAACTTATCAAGTGATGGTTCTAGTAAATCTGCAGGTCTGCATGTAATAGCTTCTTCATCACCGATAGCCTTCTTCTGAACTTCTTCGTTAAATGGCTTAACTGTCTGGCCATATTTTCCTGCAAGAAGATCTTTAGCCTGCTGGTTAATCATTTTATATCTTTCGCCCATAACTACGTTAAGAACTGCCTGTGTACCAACAATCTGGCTTGATGGTGTAACAAGTGGTGGTTCACCAAAGTCTTTACGAACTCTAGGAACTTCTTCTAACACCTGATCAAACTTATCTGACGCACCCATTTCATCCAACTGTGAAACAAGGTTTGAAAGCATACCACCTGGTACCTGATAAAGAAGTGTATTGATATTAACACCCATAACCTTTGGATTTAATAATCCATTAGCTAAACATTCTTCTCTATATGGTTTGAAGTAATCTGCTATTTCTTTTAATAACTTCTGATCTAAGCCTGTATCATATGGTGTTCCCTTAAATGTTTCTACCATAACTTCTGTAGCAGGCTGAGATGTACCCATTGAGAATGGTGAAATTGCAGTATCAATAATATCGCATCCTGCTTCTACAGCCTTCATATATGTCATGGCTGCAACACCTGATGTATAGTGTGTATGAAGATCGATAGGGATATCTGTTCCTTCTCTTAAAGCCTGAACTAATTCAGTTGCCTTATATGGTGTAAGAAGGCCAGCCATATCCTTGATACAAAGTGAGTTAGCACCCATATCTTCGATTCTCTTAGCTGTTTCTTTCCAATAATCAAGTGTGTACGCATCACCAAGTGTGTATGATAATGCAATCTGTGCATGACCATTTTCCTTATTAGCAGCCTTTACTGCTGTTTCTAAGTTTCTTAAGTCATTTAAACAGTCAAAAATTCTAATAATATCAATACCATTAGCAATTGACTTCTGAACAAAATATTCAACAACATCATCTGAATAATGGCTATATCCTAAAATATTCTGTCCTCTAAAAAGCATCTGTAATTTTGTATTCTTAAATCCATCTCTTAATTTTCTTAATCTTTCCCATGGATCTTCTTTTAAGAATCTAAGTGAAGCATCAAAAGTTGCACCACCCCAACATTCTACAGCATGATATCCAACCTTATCCATTGTATCAATGATAGGAAGCATTTCTTCAGTAGGCATTCTTGTTGCGATTAATGACTGATGAGCATCACGTAATATAGTTTCAGTAATTTTTACTGGTCTTTTTTCTGCCATTTTAATTTCCTCCAATATTTCTCATGTAATAGGATAACTTTAGATTCCAAAAATAGCCATAAATGTTCCAGCTGCTACTGCAGTACCAATTACACCGGCTACGTTTGGTCCCATAGCATGCATCAATAAGAAGTTTGTTGGATCAGCTTCTGCTCCAACCTTCTGTGAAACTCTTGCTGCCATTGGTACTGCTGATACACCAGCCGAACCAATAAGTGGGTTAACCTTACCATGAGTTGCTAAACACATTAATTTACCAAACAGTACACCTGCCGCTGTACCAACAGCAAATGCTACAAGTCCTAAAATAACAATCTTAATTGTACTAATATTTAAGAATGCTTCAGCAGATGTTGTTGCACCTACACTTGTACCAAGTAAAATAACTACGATATACATAAGTGCATTACTAGCTGTTTCCTGTAACTGTTTAACAACACCAGATTCTCTAAATAAGTTACCTAACATAAGCATACCTACTAATGGTGCTGTTGTAGGTAAAATCATTACTACAATTATTGTAACAATAATTGGGAAAAGAATCTTTTCTAACTTTGAAACAGGTCTAAGCTGTTCCATTTTGACTTTTCTTTCTTTTTCAGTTGTGAACAATTTCATAATTGGTGGCTGTATAATTGGAACTAATGCCATGTATGAATAAGCCGCAACAGCAATAGGTCCAAGTAAGTCTGTCTGACCTAATTTACCAGCAAGGAAGATTGATGTAGGTCCATCAGCTCCACCGATAATTGAGATTGCAGCAGCTGCTTTTCCACCAAATCCCATGAAAATTGCCAAAAAGTATGCTGAATATATACCAAACTGTGCTGCAGCACCAAGTAAGAAACTCTTAGGGTTTGCAATAAGCGGACCAAAGTCAGTCATTGCACCTACACCCATAAAAATAAGCGATGGTAAAATACTCCATTCATCTAAAATATAAAAATAGTGAAGTAATCCACCTGCTTCATCTCCTACAGGAGCTTTAATAATGTCCGGATACATATTAACTAATAGCATACCAAAAGCGATTGGAACCAAAAGCAATGGTTCATATCCTTTTTTTATTGCTAAATATAGGAAAACACAGGCAACCAAAATCATAATGTAGTTTCCAACAGATAAGCTGAAAAATGCTGTTTGGTTTACCAAATTTTCCAATGTATCTAAGATGTTCATTTGTTACCTCCAGTTCTTTATAAAACAACTAATTTAATGTTGCAATAACTGCGCCTGCTTCAAATGAATCACCTACGCCAAATGCAACACTTGCAACTGTTCCATCTTCAGGAGCAACTACAGAGTTTTCCATTTTCATTGCTTCAAATACTAAAATTGTGTCACCCTTCTTTACTGACTGTCCAGGGTTAGCATTAATTGATAATACCTTACCAGGCATTGGTGCTGTTACCTTAACGCTTCCTTCACTGCCTGTTGCAGCTGGAGCTGGAGCAGCGGCTGGAGCCTTTGCAGGTGCAGCTGCCTTTACAGGTGCACTAGGTGTAGAACCTGTTTCTTCTACAGTAACGTCATAAACATTACCATTTACTGTTATTGTATAACTTTTCATTTTTAAATTCCTCCTAAATTTACAAAAGTAATTTATCTTCTTCTAATTGATCTTACAACGAAGCTGTCTGTTGATGTATTTTCACTGGCTGCAATAGCTGATGCAATAACAGCAATTAATTCCAAATCATCTGACACATCAACTGTTTCATTTGCTGATACAGTTTCAGACTTGTCTTCTTCTGTTGTAATATTTGCTTTTTTGTTTTTATTTGCTCTAGCTTCAGTAATCTTTGGAATAACCTTAAAGCATGAAATAATTAATGAAATAAAAATAAGTACAGCGAATACTGTTCCCATTCCCATTAATGTATTAGCTCCTGCAGAAGCCATTTTTGCTCCGATAGAATTGTCTGCTGTGTCAGGCAAACTGAATTCTACAGATGTAGCCTGTGGTCCTAAAGTATCAAATAAAGAAATATGCATAATCATCTTTAAATCTTTATTTTCAAAATGTAACATTGAAGTTGCATCAATTGTTCCATCTTCATTTTCTGTTACTTCAATCTTGCCATAGTCTTTGTATGTACCACAAGGTTCATCTCCAACAGCTTTAGCAAAGTTTTCAAACATATCTGTCTGTGAACTATAATATTCACCAAGATAGTCTAACTCATCCTTAGAACATTCTCCATAATTAGCTAATCCGTTTGTTACATAGTTTTCAAACAATGACTTAATCTGTGCCATTGTAATTTTACCGTTTGCAAATGTTTTCTGATCTTCTGCTGATAAAGTTGTTTCAGCAGCATTTGTGCCACTTAAATCAACAGTTTGATCTGCAAAAACACATGTGTTTGAAAATACTAAACACATAAGTAATGAAGCAAGAGAAATTACTAAACGCAATCTTTTCATAACCTTCATAATATCCTCCTACTGTCTCTTTGTGTATAACATTTCAAGGGCACCGATAACATATTTTCTTACATCAACAGGTTCTACGATATTATCAACATATCCTCTTGATGCTGCCTTTGTTACACTTCCCTGTAACTGAGCATATTCTGCTGTCTTTTCAGCAAGAACGCTTGCATCTTCTTCAATTTCTTTTGCATACATAATCTTTGCTGCAGCGTTTGCATCCATCATTCCTACCTTTGCAGTTGGAAGAGCAAATACCATATCTGCACCAATTGACTTGCTGTTCATTGTTACATACGCACTACCAAAAGCTTCACCAATAATAACATTTACTTTTGGAACTGTCGCACTTGCAAATGCATAAGTTAATCTTGCAGTTGCCTTAGCGCCACGTTTTTCCTGACACTTGCATGCTTTGAATCCTGTAGCATTTGTGAGTGTAAGAACAGGAATTGAAAAATCATCACAAAAATATACAAACTGTGCAGCCTTATCGCAACCATTAGCTGTAAGCTTAGGTTCGTATTCTGCTACAACTTCCATATTGTCGTCGTAAACTTTTGTTCTATTAGCTACTACACCAACTGTTGCTCCATTTAATTTTATAAATGCAGTTAACATTTCAGGTGCGTAAGCACTCTTTGTTTCAACAACGAAACCATCATCAGAAATAGCTGTTAGTGCTAACTTTGTATCTTCTAATCCTGAATCAAAGCCTGTTGCTGCTCTGTTTAAATCATCTGTGCAGTCTGCCAAAACTTCATCTTCATAATTTGAAGGTAAAATTGAAACCAAGTTAATAATACCTGAAATTATTTCTGATTCTGTTCCAACAAAATCTACATTACCAGCTTCTTCGTTCTGGAATTTAGCTGCTGAAGTATCACATACTTCTTTTCTGTTTTCATCAATAGCATTGGGTGAGTTAACAAATAATGCAGCATTATCTTTCTCCATAAATGTAAAATCAGAAAGATTTGCCATTACACTTAATGCTCCACCGCAATTTCCAAATATGGCTGTTACCATAGGAATTACTCCTGAAGCTTCGCTTTGTTTCATATAAATTGAACCAAATGCTTCAAGTCCATCTACTGATTCCTGTAATCTAAGGCCTGTGCTATCCACTAAACCAATAACAGGTGCTCCCATTTTTAGAGCCATATCATAGATATTTGAAATTTTCTTAGCATGCATTTCACCAACAGAGCCACCAAGCACTGATGAATCCTGGCTAAATACATAAACTAATCTTCCATTAATTAATCCATAACCGGTAATAACACCGTCTGATGGAGTATCAATGGCTTTGATGTTAAAATCTGTGCTTCTAGCTGTTACTAATGCACCAATTTCAACAAAACTGTTGTCATCAAGAAGAGCTTCAATTCTCGTTCTTGCTGAAGTTTTAGCTGATGTACTCATAATCAGTCCTCCATTATATTAATAAAGTTTTACATAGTAAAAGCCACTGACAATATTCTAAATACCGTCATTGGCTTTACTTGTGTTTGCAAAAAACAACCACTTTTTCGCCTTATATAGATTAACACTTTTCGTGTCAAATAGCAATTTATATTTCAAAATTTTTCCAAACAAAAACTTAATTATTTTATGCTGTTCTTATTCTGTTTTTAATCCATTCACTATTAATAGGTTTAAAGTCCTCTGTTTCAAAGTAAACATTATACCAAACAAGGAAAACATATACAGTCCAGATTCTTCTGCTGTTATCTGCTTTTCCGTTTCTGTGGTCTTCCATTAACTTAACCAAAATGTCAGTATTAAAGAATTTCTTTGATGCATCTGATGTTAATGTTTCCATTACTTTGTTGTAATATTTCTCCTCTTTTAACCATACTCTGATTGGAACAGGGAAGCCTAATTTTTTCTTGTTCGCTGTCTTTTCAGGTATATGTCTCTTAGCTGCAATTCTAAAAGCTCTCTTTGTAGCCTCTTCGTTACATCTAAAATCAATAGGTAATGTTTTTGCATAATTGAACACTTCAACATCAAGGAAAGGTACTCTTGATTCCAGACAATGAGCCATACTCATTTTATCTGCTTTCAATAGGATATCTCCCTGAAGCCAGAAATTTGTATCAATATACTGCATTTTAGCTATATCATTTAAATGACTTACTTTCTTGTATGTTGGAGCAACGATGTCCTGTGGTGACTTATGTGTTAATTTCGTCTTAAGAAGTTTTTCTCTGTCTTTTACTGAGAACATATTAGCGTTACCAATAAATCTCTCTTCAACTGTTTTGCTACCTCTTATAATAAAATCACGCCCTTTTATATCAGGCATAACACTTGCAACTTTAGCTAAACCTTTTCTTATACACTTAGGTATCTTCTGATAACCTTTTAATGACAATGGTTCATGATAAATATTGTAACCGCCAAAGAATTCGTCAGCCCCCTCACCTGATAAAACTACCTTAATTTGTTCAGCCGCAAGCTGGTCAACAAAATAAAGAGCTATACATGATGGATCTGCTAAAGGCTCATCCATATAATACATTACTGATGAAATAGAATCAAAATATTCATCACTGTCAATTGTTTTACTGTAATTTTCTTTTCCTAATTCATCAACAAGACTTTCAGCATAACGTATTTCATTGTACTTGCTTTGTTTATCAAGAAATCCTACTGTAAAAGTTTTTGTTCCAGGGAACTCTGAAACAACATAACTTGAATCAACACCACTTGATAAAAGTGAACCTACTTCTACGTCAGCAATCATATGTGCATTTACTGTATTGTCAACAATTTCTTCTATCTCTGATACAGTTTTTTCCAAATCACCGTTTTCCTTTGGTTCCATCATCGGGTCAAAATATCTTTTAACAGTCATTTCACCATTTTTATAAATCATATAATGTCCTGCCGGAAGTTTATACACTCCCTTAAAGAAACACTCAGGAAGAACAGAATACTGGAAACTTAAATACTGTTCAAGAGCTTCTTCATTTACTTCCTTCTTAAAGCCCGGAAATTCCAAAATTGCTTTTATTTCTGATGAAAATGCTAAAGACCCATTAATTTGTGAATAATAAAAAGGTTTAATTCCAAAATGGTCTCTTGCACCAAATGCTGTTTTGTTTTTGCTGTCCCAAATCACAAAAGAAAACATACCACGAAGTTTTGACAGCATGTCTGTACCGTACTCTTCATAAGCATGTACCAAACATTCTGTATCAGACTCATTTGCAAAAACATGTCCTTTTGCAATAAGTTCTTTTCTTACATCTAAATGGTTATATATTTCTCCATTAAACACAATAGCAATGTCTCCTGTTTCGTTGTACATTGGCTGTGCGCCATGATTTAAATCAATAATACTAAGTCTTCTATGACCGATTGCAGCATGTTCATCAACATACATTCCCTCATCATCAGGTCCCCTATGGGCAATCTTGTCCATCATTCTTTTTAAAACTGCTTTACTGTTTTCAACTTCTCCTATAAAGCCACAAATTCCACACATAATAAATTCTCTCTTTCATTAGTTATTATTTACAAAATTGCTTTTATTTCATCTTCATTAATAATTTCCTTTATTAAAACACGTTCATCCATTGGATGTTTAACACCTTTAATTTCCTGGTAATCTTCATGTCCTTTACCTGCAAGAACAATTACATCGCCGTCTTTTGCGTGTTGTATTGCATATCTGATAGCATCTTTTCTATCAGGAACGGTAACATGTTCTCCGTCACCTTTTTTAATACCAACTAAAATGTCATTTATAATATCCATAGGTTCTTCAAATCTTGGATTATCAGATGTTACTATTGTAAAATCTGCAAGTTTTGATGAAACTTCACCCATTTCAAAACGTCTGTCTCTTGACCTGTTACCGCCACAGCCAAACACAGTTACCAAACGTTTAGGATTGTACTCTCTTAAACTAGTCAAAAGACTTTCTAAGCTCATGGCATTATGAGCATAATCAATCATTAAAGTAAATCTTTTTGAAACCGGTACAATTTCAACTCGGCCTTTTACCCTAACATCTAAAAGTCCCTGTTTTATCGCCTCAATATTCTGTGTAAAATGACTACAAATTGCAATGGCGCAAAGGGAATTATATACACTGAAATTTCCCGGAACATGAATTTCCACCGAGAAGTTCATCTTGCCTGACAAATTGTATGAAACACATAGGCAACCAGGTTTAGTAAACAAATTAATATCTGAAGCCTTAAAATCATAATCTCCGTTAACACCAAATGTTTCCAAATCGCAGGTATGACCTTCAAGAACCTGATCAATAAAATCTGCATCCATATTTACAATGCCATGTTTACATTGTTTCAATAACATGCTCTTGCATCTTAGATAATCATCAAAATCCTTATGTTCATTTGGGCCAATATGGTCCGGCTCAATGTTTGTAAAAATACCATAATCAAATGTAAAGCCTGACACTCTGTGAAGCATTAGTCCCTGTGATGAAACCTCCATTACAACACACTTACAACCTTCTTTTACCATTTCAGCAAAAGTTTCCTGTACAACATAGGACTCAGGTGTTGTATTTTTTGCCGGTATAACTTTATCGCCAATAATAGTTTCAATTGTACCAATTAAACCTGTTTTAATACCAACACTTTCAAGAACCTGTCTTACCATATATGTAGTAGTTGTTTTACCTTTTGTTCCTGTAATACCTACAGTAATAATTTTTTCTGCAGGATTGCCAAAATATGCAGCAGACATATATGCCAAAGCAAGTCTTGTATCTTCAACCTTAATTATTGTAAGCCCCTCTACAGGTTCTACATCTTCCATAACTACTACAGCTACTGCGCCTTTATCATAAACATCTTTGACAAATTTATGTCCGTCAAAACCTGCACCTTTAATGCAAACAAAAACATCGTTTTTTTCTACTTTTCTTGAATCATTCTGTAAGTGATTGATTTCTACGGAATCATCACCATTTAAAACTTTATATTCAAGTTTTTCCAATAAATCTTTTAATAACATATTTCCGCCTTCTTTAAAAAACTTTGTATAAATATTTTCGTGTACAAACCTTCTGTATAACATTGCCTACACATAAAGCTATTAATACATTTTCCACTAACTTAAACTTCAATTTTTCCTGTAAAAGAAACTTTTGCCGGACCTGTCATATAAACAGTATTTTCTTCTCTGTTATATTCAATAAACAAGTCGCCACCTAAAAGTTTCACTGTAACTTTGTCGTCTGTTAATCCATTAAGCACGCAGGCCACAACTGTTGCACAGGCACCTGTACCACAGGCAAATGTTTCACCTGAACCTCTTTCCCACACGCGCATCTTAACAGTATTTCTGTCTAATACCTGAATAAATTCTGTATTAACTCTGTCTGGGAAAATAGGATTATTTTCAAACTTCGGTCCAATTGTTTCTATTTCCAAATCATCAGTGTTCTCTATAAATGTTATAGCATGTGGATTTCCCATTGAAACACATGTGATCCTATATTCTTTATCATCAATAACAATAGGTTCGTCAACAACCTTATCTTTATCAGAAACAACCGGCACATCTTTTGGCAACAAAATAGGTGTTCCCATATTAACCTTTACAGTTTCAACTTTATCATTCTTAACATTTAATTCTAAAGTTTTTATACCTGAAAGAGTTTCAACTGTAATTGTTGTTTTATCAGTCATCTTGTTATCATAAACATACTTTGCCACACATCTAATTCCATTGCCACACATTTTTCCTTCTGAGCCATCTGCATTATACATGCTCATTTTAAAATCTGCCTTTTCTGAAGGATTAATAACAATAAGTCCATCTGAGCCAATGCCAAAATGTCTGTCGCTAACTATTTCTGATAATTTATTTGGATTATCAATTTTATTTTCAAAACCATTCACGTAAACATAATCGTTTCCGCACCCTTGCATTTTTGTAAATTCCATAATGCCTCCTAAATATACGTCATCTACCATTATTCATGTAAGTTTTTTACACCAACATTAGCTTTAAATATACCACATCTAACTATATAAATAAAGTTAATATTACAATATATTTGCTTTATTCCTTTTACTATTTTCTTACAAAATAAAATACGAAAAAGCTTTTCTTAAACAATAAGTAAAATCAAATTTATATACTTTTTCTTTTGAGATAATTTTAATGTTTTTTACTTTTTTGTTGTTTATATAAACCCACACGCTTCCTACTTTATCTTTAACATTAATAGGAAATTTGTAATCTATTTTTGTTTTTATGTTTATTTTATCTTCATTACTAACAAGTGCTTTCAGCGAAGAATCGAAAGTACATTTTATTTCACTTTTTATTCCGTTTTCAACAGGTAGCATTATCGGTTTGTTCTTTTCAATAATATTCTTGAATTCGTAGTTATCTTTTCCATAATCCATAAGTTTAATAGTATCTTTCCATTTATACCCTTTATTTGGTGGCCAACCGGAAGACAAAACGCAGGACACAAATGTCCGACCATTATTTTTTATTGCACCTACAAAGCAATATCCTGCATTACATGTAAAGCCTGTTTTAATTCCTATGGCATCATTTTCTAAATTCAAAAAATTGTCTTTATTAAACACAGTTATGTTACGTTTGTTTTTTATTTCCGTCAAATTATATTTTTTGGTATTTATAATTTCTAAAAAACTTTTATTTTTTATGGCATAGGCTCCAATTTTTGCCATATCATAGGCTGTGGAATAATGTTCCTTTGCATCTAATCCGTTTGGAGTTACAAAACTTGTATTATTTGCACCGATTTTTTTTGCTTTTTCATTCATCATCTTTGCGAAGTTTTCAACATTTCCACCAATGCTCTCTGCCACTGCAACAGCTACATCATTATAAGATTCAAGCATCATTGCATATAGTAAATCTTTCAGGTAATATTGCTCACCTTTCATAACATTCATTTTCACTTTCGGCATGGATGCAGCCTTTGAACTTATTTCCACAACTTGATTTGCTTTGCAGTTTTCCAGTGCTACAATGCAAGTCATAATTTTCGTGGTACTTGCCATTGCTCTTTTTTCTTTTTCATTTTTTCCAAAAAGAATCCTACCGTTTTCACCATCAATTAAGACAGCAGCCTTGGCTGACAAATCACTTTCATCTATACTTCTCTCTTTTGCATATGTATTATTTACAAAATTTATAGAAGAACACAAAAGAGCAAATATAACCATTCTACTTAATTTTCTTTTTGATGTTTTAGTTGATTTAGTAAATATTATTTTAGTTAATTTAATAAATATTGTTTTCTCACGTAGCATACCATATACCTGTTTAATTGTTATCTATTAAATATATTCATGGTTTTATTTTTTATTACACAAAAAATGATATGTCTCCTTGCTTTATTACAGGAATACATATCATTTTTCTTTTTCCTTATTTATTCTTCTTACTTTGTTGCCAAAATACATATCTATTTCTTAACTTTAATTATTCTTCTGATTTTTTAAGCATAATTTTATTAGTCATTTGATTTCAATGTTATTTCGTCTTCTGCCTCATGTTTAAACTCTTCAATCATATCAGGAGATATAATTGGTAATTTATCTGAAGACTCAACTCCAAATCTTCTTAAAAATTCTTCCGTTGTTCCAAAAAGAAGTGGTCTTCCTGGAGTCTGCAATCTGCCAACTTCCTCAACAAGCATATACTCTACTAATTTATTAACCGCGAAATCAGATTTAACGCCTCTTATTCTTTCAATTTCTGACTTAGTAATAGGCTGTTTATATGCAATAATTGACAATGTTTCCATCATGACATCTGTTAAAACCTGTCTCTTAGGTTGCTTAGCCACTTTTATTAAAGTTTCATATAATTCAGGCTTTGTACATAACTGATAGGAATTTTCCAATTCTATGATTTTAATTCCTCTGTGATCCTTTGCATAATCTTCCTGCATTTCTTTTACAATTTTTTTCAATTGGCCCTGTGTTATGTCAAGAGCTTTTGCAATTCTATTTTTTTCAACCGATTCTCCCATTGTAAAAAGAATCGCCTCTACCTGTGCTTTGTAATTTATTTCCATAATTATACTATTGAGTCAATATATATATCACCAAAAGTTTTCTCCTGATGAACCTCAATTTCTCCTATCTTTATTAATTCTAAAACAGCCAAAAAAGAAACAATAACTTCAACTTTTGATTTTGATTTTTCAAGTAATTGTTTAAAACTGCATTTTTTCTTTTTCCTTACAGTGTTTGCCACATAATCAATTTTGTCCGGCAAACTTACTTCTTCCATTTCAATTTTTCCAAATTTACTACGAACAGGATCAATTTTATCTACCTGACGTTTTAAAACCATCTGAAATATTTCATTAAGTTTAGATAAATCAACCCCCTCTAAAAGTTGGTCTAAATCAACAGGTTGCTGATACTTGCTAACTTCTTCAGGAATTGTAGGTTCTTTGTATAAGGACTTTCCGGCATAAACCTGCATGTCACGTAACTCAACAGATGCATATTTATACATTTTATATTCAATTAATTTTTCAACAAGTTCGGCTCTTGGATCAATTTCTTCCCCATTTTCGTCAATTTCTTTAGGTAAGAGCATTTTACTTTTTATATCAATAAGAGTTGCAGCCATTACAAGAAATTCACTTGCAAGATCTAAATCATCTTTTGGCATTTTACTTACATAATCCAAATATTGTTCTGTAATTTCAACAATTGGTATATCGTATATATCAACCTTATTTTTTTCAATCAAATGTAAAAGCAAATCCAACGGACCTTCAAACGCTTCTAACTTTACTTCTAATTCCATTAAATATTAATCCTCATAATTTATATTTTTACTCAAAATAGTATTGTACAAAAAAATCAGATTTTTTTCAACTTTTATTATACATACGGTTATCAAATCCAGTTATGTTACGCAATTAACTAATGTGGTTATCTAGCGTAGTTATCCAGTGTATTTATATAATATGATTATGCATTGTAGTTGTCTGATTTTATCATATACTTAATTATCCAATTCTAAAAAACATCTGCATGCATTTAATTAATGAAAAACCGTAGTTTATTTTATTTACACTTTCCTCTGATACTATATTTACTTCTCCAATATTCTTTCCTTTTAAGTAATATGAGGCTTTGCCTACTATCTCACCTTTTCTTACCGGTGCCTGAAGGTCTTTCTTGATGCTGATTTTTCTTTTTATTTTCGATAAATCATTATTTTTTGTATCTACATAACTAAAATCAGTTTTTTTAATTTTTAAGCTTTCCTTTTTCCCATTGGATATTTTAATATTTCCATTATATTTTTTATTGTCTGTATAAACTTTACAATTTGCAAAGCCATAGTTTATAAGTTTTTGGGATATATTAAATCTTTCCTTGTAGTCAGCAGCAGCCATTACTACAGCAATTAATTCCACATTATCTTTCTCAGCAACTGTAGAGACACAATATTTAGCCTTAGAGGTGCTGCCCGTTTTCAAGCCCTTTACATACTTATTTACTTTAAGTAACTTATTTGTATTGGTAAGCATAAATTTTGATTCACCTTTAGCAGTTTTATGAGTAAACATTTCCATCCATATTGTTGAATACTTAAATATTTCCGGGTACTTTGTAATAAGCTCTCTGGACATTGTTGCCACATCTTTTGCTGTAGTATAATGATCATCCGAATCAGTAAGACCGCAGCAGTCTATAAAATTTGTATTATTCATACCAAGTTTCTTTGCTCTTGTATTCATTTGTTTTACAAATTCTTCCTCACTTCCTGCAATATGTTCTGCCATAGCAACTGAAGCATCATTACCGGAAGCAATGATTATACATTTTATTAAAGTTTCCACATTCTGTTGTTCACCTTCTTCTAAAAAGACCTGTGACCCACCCATGCTTTTAGCTTTTGCACTTGTAGTAACCATATCCCCTAACTTTATTTTGCCACTATGTATGTAATCAAATATCAAAATCAAAGTCATAATCTTTGTAATACTTGCAGGACTTAATTTTTCATTTTCGTTATTGGATTTAATAATGCTACCTGATTTAGCTTCCATTAAAACATAGTACTTTGCATTATACTCATCCTTTGCAGTATCATTTTCCACATTTGAATTAGCAACATTTTTAGTAATGTTTTTAGACATACTTTTATCATTATTTTGTCCTTTGACCATTGCATTCCCCTGTGTACAATTTAAAGTCAAAGCCATTATTAATATAAACGCAATAATTTTTTTCATAAAAAAACTCCATTACATCTTTATATATTGTAATGGAGTTTTAAAACTTATATGCTATTTTATTTTGTATTTTTAGTTTTTTTCTTGCTATTTTTTTGTTTTTTATTTTTTGATGATGAAACAGTTTTTTTAGAAGAAGTTGTTTCTGGTGCTAATTCATCATCAGTAAATGTATACGGTTCAGTTTTTGACAATACATGATCATCAGAATTTTGCTGGTAAACCGAAATCTGGTCGCCATTTTTCAAATCAGGATAATCGATAGTCAAGGTGTTTTTGTCAACAAATGTTGTTTCCTGCTTTTCACCGTTCACATAAACTTTGCTGTAGTTTGTAAAATATTTTCCGTATACACAAACCTCACCGTCAGAGTTATACATCGGTGTAACCGAACTAACTTTCACTTCATGCAAACCAAGCTGTATATTTGTTGGCTTATAAGGATTCTTACCATTGCTGGCATAATTATCACCATATAGCAGGTCATAAGCAAGATTTTTTAATCCTTCCTGATACGATTTGCTATCATCATTCTTGTGTTCCTGTGTATATTTATTAATATCACCGGCATTCATGTTCAATCCACCAAGAATCTTTGATTCTAACTGATAAGCTTCAATGTCTTCATTTTTGTAGTAATCATTTTTGAAGTTAGACCAAATTACGTACTGTGTCTGATAAACATCACCATTTACTAAATCTTCTCCACTTAAGCCGAAACTTGGTAGATGGTCACCATACATTACAAGAATTGTGTCTTCATCGAATTCACTTAAAGTCTTAACAAGTTTACCTATAAACTTATCCATCTGGTATGTTTCCATAGCATAATATTGATATTTATTCTTTGTAGCTTCATCAACATCACCACTGACTTTTATAGGATATTTATAGTCACCATCTGTTGGATAACTACCATGTCCCTGAACCGATATTGTGTAAATATAATCCTGACCTTTTGTGGACTTAAGAGCTTCCATAATATATTTAGTTAATATTTTGTCTTTAGCCCAGCCCATAGGCGTAAACTTCTTTACATCCATATTTTCAATTGTTGTAAAAGTATCGTAGCCTAAGTTTGCAAATACCTGATTTCTACCATAAAATGTAGCTGTATTATTATGAATGGCATGACACTTATAACCATATTCTTTCAGGTTATAACTAATACTTTCACATGTAGTATCAACTAATTTTGTTTTAAAAGGATATTCTCCCGGTCCAAAGAAATCCAAATTAATACCTGTCATTACTTCGAATTCTGTATTTACAGTTCCTGCACCAACAATTGGCACATTAAAATAACCACTTGGATAATTCTTAAGAAGTTTTTCAAAATTAGGAACAGGATTCTTTGACAACTTAATATTTTTCATATTGTTCATATCAAAAAATGATTCTAACTGCAAAAATAAAATATTCGGTTTTTTCTTTGCCTTGCTTAATTTGATTGTATCCTTCTTTTTTACAATTTTTTTAATTTCTTTATTTGAATATGTGTTTGGTTTTGCAATTCCTGTATTAATCAAACTATTTGAAAAACAATAAACAAAACCGTACTGGTAATAGGAAACTCTTAATTCTCCAAACTTAAGCGATATTAAATTTGAACCTAAACCAAGGGATAAAGTTCCAAAACCTATTAACCATATTATTAAAATTCCAATAATATTTCTTGGATATTTTATTCTATGTCTGACTTTTGGTGCCTTAAAAAATCCGTAAACCAATAAAGCAATTACAAATATTAAAGCAAGAATTACTAAAATAATTTGAAAAAATGAAAAATATTTTGTAATAACGCCCAAGCCACTATCAATAAGCATTAAGTCCACTGCAGTAAAAGGCGTTACTCTGTTTGCAAGTAAAACAGCATTTGTTATACCAGATATAATCCATATAACAGAGATTAAAGATAACCCCCAAAGTCGTCTTCTCATTAACAATGTAACCGACAGTGTCATCAAAATAATTACTGAATTGCATAAAAATACATAAGGTGAACCAATCAAGAAATAAATTCCTTTTAGGAAAGAACCTCTTGCCATCATTTCGATTAATAGATTAACCAACAGGGCAATTGTTATATACATATAAATTATGTGTTTATTGTATGTTTTAGCAAAGAAAGCTCTGTAAGTTTTGTATCTTTCTTTCCCTTTTTGAACGATATTAGTAATATCTTTTTTTATTTTTTCATTATCTAATATTGTTTCATCTATTTCATTATCTGATTTCTTTTCATCTATTTTTTTATCCACATTTTCATTGTCCGATTTTTTTTCATTTGATTTTATATCTTTATTTTCGTTATCCAATATTCTTCCTCCATTACATAAATATATAGAAAAACATTTCTTTATAGGGCGCACCCTTTCACAATGATACAACATTTCACATTTTTTTCAAGTTATTTTTAATATTTAATCTCATCTTGTTCCTATATAAATATGGTAAATATAGTTATTGCACTTCATCGTATTCCTTAAAAGATTACTTATATATTTACAATAATAAGATAGTAACTGTGTTTACTATAAACAAAATATTTGAAAAAAATATGAACTATTTTTATTAGGTAGTATTTTTATAAAAATCCAAGTATCCCACTATGATTTTCGCACTTTAAACCGTTGAATTATTATATATATATGTTATACTACTTTTGCATAATTATGAATTTATGTTATAATTGTTTAGCATATTTAATGTTGCTTTATGATTATGCATCATAATTTTAGACAAATTTATATAACTAATATTTAAGGAGACATTATGGGAAGTACATTTTTTAGGAAATTACCTACACCAATGGAAATCAAGACTATGTATCCTGTTCCTGAGGCTGTAGCAGAACAAAAGAAAAAGAACGATGCAGAAATTCGTGATATTTTCACAGGTGCAAGTGACAAATTTGCTGTTATCATCGGCCCTTGTTCAGCAGATAATCAGGAAGCTGTTGAGGATTACGTTCAAAGATTAGCACGAGTTCAGGAAGAAGTTAAAGATAAACTTTATATTATTCCTAGAGTATATACAAATAAACCACGTACAACAGGTAAAGGCTATAAAGGAATGTTACATCAGCCTGATCCTGAAAAGAAACCTGATTTATTACAGGGATTAATCACAATTCGTCAGATGTTTTTAAAGATTATGGAAGATACAAAATTACCAATTGCTGACGAAATGCTTTATCCTGAAAATGCAAGATATTTTTCAGACTGCATATCATACGTTGCAATTGGTGCCCGTTCAGTTGAAAACCAGCAGCATCGTCTTACATCAAGTGGTTTAGATATTCCTGTTGGTATGAAGAATCCTACAAGTGGAGATATTTCAATTATGTTAAACTCTATTGAAGCTGCACAGGCTTCACATTCATTCTTATATAGAGGTTGGGATGTTCAAACTGAAGGGAACGATTTAGCCCATGCAATTTTACGTGGTGCCGTAAACCAGTATGGTTCATGCATTCCAAACTACCATTATGAAGATATGGTGAATTTACATGAAAAATATGTTGCAAAAGGTTTTGCAAATCCTGCTCTTGTTATTGACTGTAATCATTCAAATTCAAACAAGAAATATATGGAACAAATTAGAATTGCAAAAGAAATCATGCATAACCGTAAACATTCAAAGGACTTAAAAGGATTTGTTAAAGGTTTAATGATTGAAAGCTACATTGAAGGTGGAAATCAGCCTGTTGATGGTCATTGTTATGGTAAATCTATTACAGATCCATGTTTAGGCTGGGAAGATACAGAAAAATTACTTTACCTCATTGCTGAAGAAGCATAAAAAAAGACAATGTGATTTAAATTTGAATTCAAATCTTTTATAGAATTTTAATACATTAAATTTCTATATATCATTCTGAAAATAAAAGGAACGTTTACTTTATTATACCTAGCCGATTTTATCGGTTAAATATAATTGTTAAGTAAACGTTCCTTTTTTAACTGTCTGTTCTACTTATGTTATATTATTTATTATCGTTCTGTACATTAAAAAACTTAAAAATCTCACCAATAAAAATAAACAAAGTTCCTAAAACAATCGAGAAAAATACTGTTGCAATGCCAATGCCATAATTAACTTCTGATAATGCATCTAGTTCATATCTGTTCTGATATTTAATATTTATCACAAAAGCAATTGCAATGCCAATTACCATTACAATAACACCTATAATCCTTACTATGTACGTCATTTTTTCAGCATAATTTTTATTCATCTTTAGTTCCCCTTTCCCTCTTTAATATATATATAACAATCTGCACACTAAAAGCTGATTATTAATCTTACCATAAGTCATTATACAATATTTTGTGTCTTATCATATATATTTTTTACTCTACTACTACCTGTTTCCATGTACATGTGTGTAGTTGATATATCTGAATGCCCCAACATTTTCTGTATAACCTTTAAATTCGCACCATTTTCAACTAAATGTGCTGCAAACGAATGTCTTAATGTGTGAGGTGTTATATCCTTGTTAATTCCAGCTTTTTCACCGTATTTTTTAAGCAGTTTCCAGAACCCCTGTCTACTCATTTCTCCACCGGCGCAATTAGGAAAAAGCACATCACTTTTTATGTTCTTGCTTATCAACTGTGGTCTTCCCTCTTCCAAATATTCAGTTAAAGCCTTGTGTGCTTCCTGACCAAATTCAAGAACTCTATCTTTTTTTCGATCATGACATGTAATCTTTTCAACATTAATATTAACGTCTGTTATTTTCAATGTAATAAGTTCTGTAACTCTCATACCTGTCGCATACAGTAATTCAAGCATAGCCTTATCCCTTAACTGTTTTGGTGTTTTTCCCGATGGTTGACTTAAAAGCAAGTCAATTTCTTTTACAGAAAGGATTTCCGGTGTCTTCTTTACTATTTTAGGTGATTTTAGATTAGCCGCCGGATTAAATTCTATATATGCTTCGGTATACAGAAAATTAAAGAACGCTTTAATGGATGCAATTGTTCTGGAAATTGTTGTTGGCGCTCTTCCTATACTTTGTAAATGAATAATATATTCTTCCAAATCTTCTTTTAAAATAGTGTTAATTTGAACTTTCTTATTTTCCTTTTCAAAATATTCAAATAATTTCCTTACATCTCGAATATACGATTCTTCTGTATTGGGAGATATATTCTTCTTTTTATGCAATTGTAAAACAAATTCATTTATTAAATCCTGCATATACTTATCCCTTTTCTTATCGCTGTATTCCCTATTATATAAGTGTTTTTTTATAAAATCAAATTGTTTTTTTACCTATCTGTTTACCATAATATGTGCATTATACAACATATATTATTGAGGTTTTTGAAAGAAACAATATATAGTAATTTTTGTGATTTTTTCAATATTTTTGATATTTTTTCTTGATAAATTTTCTTAATAATTTTTCATAATATTTTTCTAAATGTTTTTTACTGTTTTTAATAGTCCATTTATTATTTTTATATCATATTTTATATTTTGCATCTATGCTTTTAGATTGATTTTATATTTAACTTTGTAATATTTTACTATTATAAAATTGGGAACTATTTTTATTATTTATAGTTTTTGAATTATTTTAATTATTTATACTTTTGAAGAACTATTTTAATTATTTTATAGTTGGGAATTTTTTTAAATTAATTTATATTATTTTAGAAAATATTTATAAGAAAGCTTTCAATAAATGTAGTTGCAACAAGAAAAGATATAGATGCTAATCTTTTATATTTTTTCTTACAATATGTTTCATACATAATCATTATTAAAAATGCAAACCATCTAAAACTGCATATAACCCATGAGACATCTGACAGCCTTATAGCAATAACAAGTGTTGCTGTAAATTTTATTGTATATACAAATATTAAAACCGCCCAAAAAGCTTCTCTATGTTTCAAGAAATTGGGTATACATATAAAAATATATCTTTTCAGATTGTTGCATAGCATAATAATAAATATATTAATTAATTGCTCAGTATATATAATTTCTTCTCTTCTTGCAAAAAAATCTATGGCTATTGTATTGTAAACTATTATTCCAATAAAAGCTCCAATTACAATTCCATAGACTTTATAATTTGCAAATACTTTATTTAAGCTCATTTATCATAATATACCTTTAATACTTTTATATATTATATTACTTTGTACAATATTTATGATAGTAAGTCAAAATAGATGATATTGTTTTTGCATCATTGATTTCATTGCTTAAAATTTTCTCAATTAATTCTTCTACAGTATAAACTTCTAAATCAATATATTCATCAGGATCTAAATGTTGATGTGTTTTTTCAAGATCAAAGGCAACATACACATCTATTTTTTCACCTGAATATGCAACTGCCGGAGCTAATGTTTGTAAAAATTCAATTTTCCCTGACTTATATCCTGTTTCTTCTTCCAATTCACGAGCCGCACATTTCAATGTTGGTTCATCAATCGAATCTTTTCCACCAGCCGGGATTTCCAAAGTATACTTGTCAATGGCATTTCTCCACTGTCTTACCATAATAATTCTACCATCAGACATTACCGGTATAACAGCCGCGGCACCTTTATGTTGTAAGAAATCCCAATATACTTTCTTTCCTTCCGGTGTAATAATTTCATCTTTACAGAATCCTAATATTGCTCCATCATAAACTTTTTCTCTATTAATACGTTTAAACTTTTCCATTTCATCTCCCTATTCAATACCCTTACATTTTTTATAACATGCATCACTTGCGGCAAAAAGTGCTTTTCTAAAACCATTATTTTCTAACTGTTCAACCGCTGCAATTGTTGTCCCACCTGGAGAACATACATTATCCTTCAGTACACCCGGATGTTCGTTTGTTTCAAGCATAAGCTTTGCAGAACCTAAAACAGTTTGGGCCACAAACTCGTACGCATCACTTCTTTTCATTCCGCATTTAACAACACTATCTGCTAATGCTTCTATAAACATAAATACATATGCCGGGGAGCTGCCACTTGCACATACAACTGCATCCATAATTTTTTCCTCAACAACTCTCATTTTCCCAAATGATGAGAAAATTTTCTCAATTTCTTCTTTTTCTTCTTGAGAGAAAAATTCTTCATTGTAGGATACGCCTGTCATACCTTCCCCTACCATTGCAGGAGTATTTGGCATTGTTCTTACAATCTTCTTAGTTCCACACATATCTTCCAATTGCTCAATTGTAACCCCCGGTGCCAGTGAAACAACTACAGATTCCTGTGCAACATTTTCTTTTACCTGTGGCAAAACACTCTCAAACATCTGTGGTTTAACAGCTAATATTATGTACTTACTATTCTTTATAACTTCTTCGTTGTTATTTAAAAACTTAACACCTGTTTCTTCACTTATCTTTTCCATTTTTTTGTTGGTACTACTATGGAATACTATATCATCCTTATTATATAATTTAGAAACTCCATTTAATATAGCACTGCCCATGTTTCCCATTCCAATAAAACCTAATTTAAACATATTTCCTCCTATTTTTTCAGTCTATAAAAATTATAGCACAATTCTGTTATCCTGTGGTGGAATTTCTTATTATGCATTAAAGAATGTCGCTTGCGACATTCTACGCACCCAGCACATATTGCTTTTGCAATATTTTTTCTTTTGTGCAAGGGTGCATCCCTAGTGGAATGTTTTTATGTAATAAGAAATTCTGCAGAAATTTCTTATTACATAAAAAAAGGAAATGCGATTTCTCACATTTCCTATTATCGTAGATTTTACTTTGCATAATCTATGGCTCTTGATTCTCTCACGATATTAACCTTTATCTGACCAGGATATTCAAGCTCATCTTCGATTTGCTTTGCAATATTTCTAGCCATTAATACCATGTCAGCATCACTAACCTTTTCCGGTATAACCATAATACGAATCTCTCTACCTGCCTGAATGGCAAAAGATTTATCAACTCCCTCGTATGAGTTTGTAATGTCTTCTAACTGTTTTAGTCTGTTTGTGTAAGTCTGTACTGTTTCACGTCTTGCACCAGGTCTTGCAGCAGAAATAGCATCAGCAGCCTGTACAATACATGCTATTAATGTTTCAGGTTCAATATCACCGTGATGAGCTTCAACCGCATTAATAACTGTAGCTGATTCTTTATATTTTCTACATAAATCAACACCTAACTGAATATGTGTACCTTCTTTTTCATGGTCAACAGCCTTACCAATATCATGTAATAAGCCTGCTCTTTTTGCTACTCTAACGTCCAATCCAAGCTCTGAAGCTAATAGACCCGAGATAAGGGCAACCTCAATAGAATGTTTTAAGGCATTTTGTCCATAACTTGTTCTAAACTTCATCTTTCCTAAAAGTTTAACAAGTTCCGGATGAATTCCATGTACACCAACTTCAAGAGTTGCTGCCTCGCCTTCTTCTCTAATCATAGTCTCAACTTCTTTTTGAGCCTTATTAACCATTTCCTCAATTCTAGTTGGCTGAATTCTTCCATCAACAACCAGTTTTTCAAGAGCAATACGGGCTACTTCTCTCCTAATTGGATCAAATCCTGATAAAACAACTGCTTCAGGAGTATCATCAATAATCAAATCAACACCTGTTAGAGATTCAAGAGTTCTGATGTTTCTTCCTTCTCTACCAATTATTCTACCTTTCATTTCATCATTAGGTAATGAAACTACAGAAATAGTTGTTTCAGCAACATGGTCTGTTGCACATTTCTGAATTGCATTAACAACCAATTCCTTAGCTTTCTTATCAGCTTCCTCCTTGGCCTGTTTTTCATGTTCCTTAATTAATTTTGCAGTTTCAATCTTAATTTCTTCTTCAACAGTTTGTAATAATTGTTCTTTTGCCTGTTCAGAGGTTAATCCAGAGATTCTCTCCAGTTCCTGTATGCGCTGTTCGCTTAATTGTTCTACTTTTTCCTTAGCTTTGTTTAATTCTTCTTCACGAGATTTTAAGCTATTTTCTTTCCTATCAAGGGCATCTGATTTTTTCTCAACTGCTTCTTCCTTGTTAAGAACACGCTTCTCATATCGTTGAACTTCTGATCTACGTTCTTTGATTTCTTTATCAAGCTCATTTTTAGTTTTTAAATTTTCTTCTTTAGCTTCTAAAAGAGCTTCTTTTTTCTTTGATTCTGCTGTTTTAATTGCATCGTCAATAATTCCACGAGCTTTATCCTCAGCAGTACCAATTTTCTTGGCATCAGAATTTTTCTTTATAGAAATTGCAACTAATGCTGAAATCAAAGTGTCCACGAGAATCACTGCAACAAGTATGATAATCCAAGTAGTAGTATTCACAGGAGCACCTCCTTATTTAATTTTCATTGTACATTACAACATATCCATTTTACTTTATTACCCGTTTAATGTCAAGCAAAGTAGTAGTTCTAAAACACTGATTTTCTATATATTTGCATTATGTGATTTCATTACTCATAAAAAGAATTTTTCTGTTCCAAAATATAGTTATCAACTGCTTTTTTTACCGTTGAAAAAGAATATCCTTTTCCAACTAAATACCTATAAAGTTTTTGCAAATCCTTTGAATCAGACAAATCATATCTTTTTGCACGTTTTTTTAATACACTAGAAATTGAATCATCTTCCGAAAAATCACTTTCCATAAAAGCTTCATCTATAAGTTCTTTTGAGATTCCTTTAGTATATAAATCCTGTATAATTTTTCGTTTACTATAAACGCTTTTCTTGTAATCAAGATATAACATGGCATATCTCTTGTCATTAATAAGATTATACTCTTCTAAATATTCAACAACTTTGTAAATTATATTATCAGGATACAAACCTGACTTTAACTTATCTATAATTTGTTTTCTTGTTTTATAAGAATCATCTAGAATATAAAGAGCCCTTTCTCGGGCTCTTTTGTATAAAATATCCATAATATCGTTGTATTCTCTATGGGAAATTTCATTATCTTTAATTAATTTTAATCTTCTTACCTCACCTTTATATAGATAGAACTGTAACTCTCCATCCAAGGTTATTTTAAAGCGATTTCCAACAGGTTCCATTTTAATAATTCTATGCATTATTCTTCCTCAGATGCTTTTTCAGTGTTATTAGATTCTGCCTCTGTTTCTTCCTCACCTTCAGGATGAATGTAAAACTCTCTTACCTTTGCATCTACTTCTTCCATGATGTCAGGATGTTCCATAAAATATTTCTTTGCATTTTCACGTCCCTGACCAATCTTTTCGCCATTATATGCATACCATGAACCACTCTTTATAACAATTCCACTCTTAGCAGCTAAATCTAAAATATCGCCTTCTTTTGAGATTCCCTTACCAAACATAATATCGAATTCTGCTTCTTTAAAAGGAGGTGCAATCTTATTCTTAACCACTTTAACTCTGGCTCTATTACCAACCATTTCTCCACCAGCCTTCAATGTTTCAACTCTTCTTACATCAAGTCTGACTGATGCATAGAACTTAAGCGCTCTACCACCTGTTGTTGTTTCAGGATTACCAAACATTACACCAATTTTTTCTCTTAACTGGTTAATGAATACAACTGTGCAACCTGTTTTGTTCATTATACCTGTTAATTTTCTTAATGCCTGTGACATTAATCTGGCATGCTGTCCCATATGAGAATCGCCCATATCCCCATCGATTTCTGCCTTAGGAACTAATGCTGCAACAGAGTCAACAATAATGATATCTACAGCTCCTGAACGAACCATTGTTTCTGTGATTTCCAATGCCTGTTCACCGTAATCTGGCTGCGAAATATACAAATTATCAATATCTACACCAATTGCCTTGGCATATACAGGATCTAAGGCATGCTCTGCATCAATAAATCCTGCCACACCGCCTCTTTTCTGTGCTTCTGCTATCATATGTAAAGCTACTGTAGTCTTACCACTTGATTCAGGTCCGTATATTTCTACTACTCTACCCTTAGGTATACCACCCAAACCTAATGCTAAGTCTAAGCTAAGAGAGCCTGTTGGAATTGTTTCTACGTTAATCTTTCCCGAATCTCCCAGTTTCATAATAGCACCCTTTCCATGCTGTCTTTCTATTTGAGATATTGCTGCATCTAATGCTTTTAATTTTTCTTCTTTATTCATAATTAGTCCTTTCTGTTCGAACCTATGTTCGTTATATAAGTATAATAGTACAATCCGTTCTTTGTGTCAACAATTAATTAATAAATATTATATATGTTTTTTTACTATTATGCAACACTTTACTTATATGTTTAACTTTTATTTTTATGTTACTTTGTGTTAAGGTAATTATATTCTCTTTTCATATTCCATGCAATCACCGCCATCGATTACTTCGTCTGGTTTCATTTCATATATCATACATTTTGATGTATTACAAGGTAACTTTTCATCATCAAAACAATATTCACAATCGTTACAAACCAAATCATTATTTTTAATAATTTCAAATTTTAAAAGGTCATCTACAAATTTATTTGACATTATTTTTTATCTCCATTATGTAAAAAACTATTATAAAAAATTTACGCAAACAACTTAACTGTCATCTTAAATAAATCATTCTATAATAGTTTTTTACTTTTATATATTTTCTCTTTATATGTTTCACTTTACAAAGTTATCTTTAAATAATTAAATTTAAAGCAACATACAACAACCCATGTTATTAAAACTTATAATCTTATACTTCTCTTATAAACCAAGAATTTTCTCAAGAGCTGTAATCTTTGTACAAATTATTAAGATTTCACTAGCTTCCTTTAATTCATCTGGCGTTGCAAATGAAGGTGCAATTCTAATATTCTTGTCTTCAGGGTCTTTTCCATAAGGGAAAGGTGAACCTGCACCTGTTAATACCATACCTGCATCCTTACACATTGAAACAACTTTCTTTGCACAACCTTCCATTGCATTAAACGAAATAAAGTATCCACCGTTAGGATTTGTCCACTCTCCAACTCCACATGGCTTTAATTCAGATTCTAACATATCAAGAACAGCTTTGAATTTTGGTCTCATTTTCTCTGCATGTTTCATCATATGTCTCTTTACACCATCAAAATTCTTGAAATATCTTACATGACGTAACTGATTCATTTTATCATAACCAATTGTCTGAATTGTCATCTGTTCCAAAATAGACTTAACATTTTCTTTTGAAGAAGCCATTGCAGCTACACCTGAACCTGAAAATGTTACTTTTGAAGTTGATGCAAATTCATATACTAAATTAGGATTTCCTGCCTTTTCACATTCTGAAATAATATCTAATATTTCATCCTGTCTATCTTCATATAAATGATGAATAGCGTATGCATTATCCCAATAAATTCTAAAATCTTTTGCTGCAGGTTTAAGTGCTGCCATTCTCTTTACAACTTCATCTGAATATGAAATACCTGTTGGATTTGAATATTTTGGAACACACCAAATACCCTTGATTGAATCATCTTCTGCAACTAATTTTTCAATCATATCCATATCAGGTCCATCTGCATTCATAGGAATATTTATCATTTCAATACCAAAGTATTCTGTAATTGCAAAATGTCTGTCATATCCTGGTACAGGACATAACCATTTTACTTTATCAAGCTTACACCATGGTGTGCATCCTAATACACCATGTGAATAAGCTCTTGAAATAGAGTCATACATTATGTTTAAACTTGCATTTCCGTATATAATAACATGATCTTCTGTTGTACCCATAATATCAGCCATCATTTTCTTTGCCTCAGGAATACCACCTAAAACGCCATAATTACGGCAATCAATTCCATTTGATGCATGTACATCAGACTCACTTGTTAAAACATCTAACATATCCATACTTAAGTCTAACTGTTCTTTGCCAGGTTTACCTCTAGACATATCAAGACTTATATTCTTTTTACAAATCTCTTCATAATCTTTTTTTAAACCTTCAAGTTCTTTCTTTAATTCATCCTTGCTCATTTCACTGTAAGCTAACATATTATTTCCTCCAAATTAATTTTTTAAAACATTAAAATTTTTAGACACATATTCAATCATAGAAATAATTGTAAGTGCCAATGATATCCATATTAAAATCTGTCCAATAATATATAAAACAGAATTGTTTAATGGTGTATTAACAATAAGTACAATAATCATAACCATTGAGAAAGCAGTTTTAAATTTGCCCCACCAACCGGCTGCTAAAACAATGCCCTGATCAGCAGCAAGCATTCTAAAACCACTAATAAATAATTCTCTACTAATTATAATTATTACCACCCATGATGGTATCATTTTTGGTGTTAAACAAATAAGTGCTGCACTAACAAGCATTTTATCTGCCAAAGGATCCATAAATTTTCCAAAATTGGTTACTAAATGATACTTTCGAGCAATTTTTCCGTCAAACAAATCAGTTATACTTGCAACAATAAAAACAATTGCCGCTAAATAGTAATTATATGAAATTGATTCAATTAACATAAATACAACGAAAATTGGAATACATAAAACTCTGAATGTTGTTAATTTATTTGCTAAATTCATTTTGTCTCCTTACCGGCTATATCAGTTCGCCTATTAAGTCATAATCATTTGTACCTGTGACTTTAACTTTTACAAAATCACCAGTCATAAGTTCTTCATCTGTCATAACAAATATATTACTGTCAACTCCCGGACAATCCATATATGTTCTTGCTATATAGGCATGTTCGCCGGAAATTTTTCCTTCTATCATTGCTATAAATTCTTTTCCTACATATTTTTCTGTAGTGTCAAAAACAATGTCCTGCTGAAGTTCCATAATTTCATTTCTTCTGAAATTTTTAACTTCTTCATCTATTTGATCAGGCATTGATGCTGCAGGTGTGTTTTCCTCAGGTGAATAAGTAAATACACCAAGTCTGTCAAATTCCATTTCATTTACAAACTTCATTAATATATCATGGTCTTCCTGTGTTTCTCCGGGAAAACCTGAAATTAAAGTTGTTCTTAAAATTATATCAGGAATTCTTTTTCTTAACTTACCAATGATTTCTCTTAACTGTTTGTTGGAAGTTCTTCTTCCCATACGTTTAAGAATATCGTCACTGGCATGCTGTATTGGAATATCCAAATAATGGCATATCTTCTTTTCAGTAGCTATGGTTTCTATTAACTCATCATAGATTTCTTCAGGATAACAATACAAAATTCTTATCCACTGAATTCCCTGAATTTTGGCTAATTTTTTCAATAGAATATGCAAAGATTTTTTTCCATAAATATCTTTACCATACATTGTTGTTTCCTGAGCCACTAATATAAGTTCTTTTACACCTCTGTTTGCTAAATCCTTTGCTTCTTCAATAAGTACATCCATATCTACACTTCTGTAATTTCCACGAATCTTTGGAATAATACAATATGTGCAATATTTATCACAACCTTCGGCAATTTTTAAATATGCGTAATTGCCTGCTGTTGAAAGGTTTCTTGGAGCATTAACTCCCGCTAATTTATCTATATCATTAATAACATGAATATTTTTCCTGTTTATAAAAAATTCATTTAAGGCATTGGCTATACTGTCTATGGCTGTAGTTCCTATACAAATATCAATTTCAGGAATTTCTTCATCTATTTCTTCATAATATCTTTGAGCCAGACAACCGGCTAAAACTAACGCCTTGCAATTTCCTTCTTCTTTGTATCTTGCCATTTCAAAAATAGTATTAATACTTTCTTCTTTGGCATCATTTATAAAACAGCAACTGTTAATAACAATTACGTCTGCTTCTCTTTCATCGTCAGTAAATTCATAACCGGCTTTAGATAAGATTCCGGACATATGCTCTGAATCCACTAAATTCTTGTCACAACCTAATGAAATAAAAAGTACCTTCAAAAATATAAACTCCTTAAACTTTAAAATAGAATAAAGTGTCTGTTGACACTTTATTCTTCTTCGTCATCTCCTAAAATTCTAATTTTAGATTCTGCTAATTCTTCTACAGCAATTGACAATGGTTTCATACCTTCAGCGTCCTTGTCTAAAAGTGGCTGGTCACCTGCAATAATCTGTCTTGCTCTCTTTGATGTAGCCATAACAATTGAATATCTGCTCTGTACAACCGGCTGTTCACCGTCCTCTACATCACTATTAGCTACTGCCATTAAATCTGAATATGATGGGTGTAACATTTTTATCTCCTTTCGGCGAATTTTAATATTTCGCTTTTTATTTGATTAACAAAATCCATGTCTAGAGACTGAGGATTGTTGTCATTTTTTATATTTTCAATGTGCTTTGCACATTTTTCAACTTCATCATTTAATACGAAATAGTCGTATTTTTCCATATTATCAGTTTCTTCTGCCGCCTTTTTCAAACGGTCATTAATAACTTCTTCTGTTTCTGTATTACGACCGACCAATCTGTTTCTAAGTTCATCAGCACTCGGTGGCAATATAAAAATCAAAATTGCCTCGGGCATATTTTTCTTTACCTGCAAAGCACCCTTTGTTTCAATTTCTAATATTACATCATTTCCACTGTTAAGATTTGTTTCTACAAATTCTCTTGGTGTTCCGTAATAATGATCAACATATCCGGCATATTCTAAAAGTTTGTTTTCATTAATCATCGTTTCAAACTGTTCATTTGAAATATAATGATAATGAACTCCTGGGATTTCATTTGGTCTTGGTTCTCTTGTTGTTACTGAAACCGAAACCTTATAAGTATCCTTATGTTCCTTTAGATACTTAACTACAGTACCTTTTCCAACACCGGAAAAACCGGAAATTACTAATAATTTACCTTTTTTCATAATACACACTCTTTTATTCTATATTTTGTATTTGTTCTCTGACTTTTTCAATGTCAGTTTTTAACATAATTGCATGGTCTGATATTTCAGGATCACTTGTTTTGGACAATGTAGTGTTAGCTTCTCTGTTCATTTCCTGTGCAATAAAATCAAGTCTTCTTCCAACAGTTTCGCCTTTTAGCAAATCTTCGCGCATTGCCTTAATATGACTATCTAGTCTTACAAGCTCCTCGTCAACGCATACTTTATCAGCAAAAACTATAACTTCCTGAGCAATTCGTGATTCATCAATTTGACTGTCTTCTAACAGTTCATGAATCTTATTTGTAATCTTTTCCTTATATTCAGCAACAATAACCGGGGATTTTTCTGTAATAAACTTAACATTTTCAATCATACCGTCAAGTTTTGAAATTAAATCAGCCTGTAAACGTTTGCCTTCTTCTTCTCTCGTTTCTATTAGCTTAATAACAGCTTCATCAATTGCTTTAATTACCAAAGCTTCAATTGCCTCTTCATCATCCTGTGCATTCTCTATTGTAACTACATCTGGACTTCTCATTATGTAACTTGTTTTTACGTCATTTTCTAACCCAAGTTCTCTGCTGATTTGTTCATAACAATCAAAATATTCTTTTGCAAGCATTGAATTGTATCTTATGCATTCGTCACCTTTGCCAAGATTTTCATAGGAAATAAATACATCAACCTTTCCTCTGCTAACAAATTTTTTCATTTCATTACGAACATTTCCTTCAAGGAAATTTAATTTTCTAGGTACCTTTATACCTAATTCCAAATATCTATGATTAACAGATTTCATTTCAACGGTGACCTTTCTATCACCTTCAGAAACTTCAGCTCTGCCAAATCCTGTCATACTTTTTAGCATCTTTCCTCCTCTGTGTCCATTTATCCACAGTTCTATTTATTATAATTCATATAAACACGACCGTCAAGTTACACTTAAATATAAGTAACACTTTCCCTTTAATACAGATATTATTTTTCAAATACTGCATCTAAACAGGAATATTATTTACTAATAAAATGTAGAAAAATCAGGTACAAGTTTTAATGTTGAATTTTAATAACATAATAATTTGCAAATAACACTAAAAACCTATAAAATAAGTGTGATGTAAAAAAATTTATTTTTTAATTTTAAAGGAGATTATTATATGGCATTTGATGGTGTTACCATTTCTGCTTTAGTAGCAGAATTTAATGATAAATTACTTAATGGAAGATTATACAAAATTGCACAGACAGAAAGCGATGAATTATTACTTACAATCAAGAATGGTAAAAATCAATATCGTTTACTGATAAGTGCTAACGCAAGTCTTCCTTTAATATATCTTACAGATAAAAACAAACCGGCTCCTCTTACCGCACCTAATTTTTGTATGCTTCTTAGAAAACATATAAATAATGGACGTATTATTTCAATTACCCAGCCGGGGCTGGAACGAATTGTTGATTTTGAAATACAGCATTTAGATGAATTAGGCGACATAAAAACCAAACACTTAATCATAGAATTAATGGGTAAACACAGCAATATTATTTTTGTAAACGAAGGAACCATCTTGGACAGCATTAAGCATGTTAATTCAATTATGAGTTCAGTCAGACAGGTTCTACCGGGAAAAGAATATTTCATTCCTCATACCTCTGAAAAGCTTAATCCTCTTGATGTAGAAAAGGAAGTTTTCTTTAAAACAGTTTTTTCAAAGCCTATGCCTTTGTCAAAAGCTATTTATACATCTTTTACAGGTATCAGTCCTACTATTGCTGAAAACATTTGTTATGAGGGCAAATTTGATTCATCAATGCCTGCTAATGTTTTAGAACATGGGGATCAGAACATCGTTTGGATGTATTTTTATCAGCTAATTAACAAAGTTAAAAATTGTGATTTTATACCTACAATTTACGAAAAAAACGGAAAACCTGAGGAATATGGTGTAACCATTTTGTCAACTTACAGTGACTGCACAACAACATCCTTTGAAAGTATAAGCACTTTACTTGAAACATATTATTCTAAAAAGAACTTATACACAAGAATGAGACAGAAATCTGTAGATTTAAGAAAAATTGTAACTAATGCTCTAGAGCGAGATAACAAAAAATACAACATACAGTTAAAACAGTTAAAGGACACAGAAAAAAAAGACAAATTCAAAGAATATGGTGACCTTTTAACAACCTATGGCTACTCAATAAAAGAAGGTTCTAAAGAATTTGAAACTGTCAACTACTATAATGGTAAAACAGTTAAAATCACTTTGGATCCTACTATTTCGCCTATTGAAAACGCAAAAAAATATTTTAATAAATATTCAAAATTAAAGCGAACCAGCGAGGCCTTGGAAACAATTATAGTCGAAACAAAAAATTCAATTGACTATCTTGAGTCAATTAACGTTGCAATAGACATGGCAACTACTGAAGATGACTTAAAAGCAATAAACGAAGAATTGGTTCAGACAGGTTTTATAAAGAAAAAACATACCAATAAGAAAGCTAAAAATAATAGCAAACCTTTGCACTTTATTTCATCAGATGGCTTTGATATGTACGTTGGCAAAAATAATATTCAAAATGAACATCTTACTTTTAAAGTTGCAACTGGAAATGACTGGTGGTTCCACAGCAAATCCTTTCCTGGCTCACATGTAATTGTAAAATGCAACAATCAGGAATTGCCTGATAACACTTTTGAAGAGGCCGCAAGACTTGCAGCTTTCTATTCCAAAGGTTCAAACCAGGATAAAGTTGAAATAGACTATATTCAGAAAAAGCATGTAAAGAAAGTTGCCGGTGCAATGCCGGGATTTGTTATTTATCATACCAATTATTCCATGATTGCGGAGCCTAATATCGACAATATAAAAGAGATCTAAAGTAAGGCAAAATATCGACAATATAAATGTAGCTAAATATTGCTAAATATTAACAACCTAAACAAAAAATAAAATATTAATTCTAAAAGAAGGTACTTAAAAAGCAGAGCCATAAAAGCTCTGCTTTTTATAGTTAATAGAAATTCCTTAAGATTCCCTATTATAAATTATAAACTTATATAAACGTTCTACTATTATCCGATTAATTCGTCATATAATTTTTCGTATTTCTTAGCTGATGTATTCCATGAATAATCTACTTCCATGGCTCTATCCACCATCTTATTCCAATCGCGCTTCTTATCATAATAAATATGCTCTGCATATCTAACAGTTCCCATCATCTCATGTGCGTTATAATTCTTAAATGAGAATCCAGTACCTGTATTTTCATATTCATTATAAGGTTCTACTGTATCTTTCAAGCCACCTGTTTCCCTAACAATAGGTAATGTACCGTATCTCATGCTCATTAACTGACTTAATCCACATGGTTCAAACAATGATGGCATTAAGAAAGCATCACAGGCTGCATATATTTTATGAGAAAGTTCTTCAGAATAATATATATTAGCAGAAACATCTTTTCCATATTTCCAGTCAAAATGTCTGAACATATTCTCATATCTTTCTTCACCTGTACCAAGAATAACAAACTGAAGTTCATCCTGACACATTTCATCCATAACACAGGATACCAAATCTAAACCTTTTTGGTCTGTAAGTCTGCTTACCAAACCTATCATCATCTTCTTAGGATTTACTTCCAAGCCTAACTCTTTCTGTAAAGCTGTTTTATTCTTAACTTTTTCTCTTCGGAAATTATCTTTGCTGAAATTCTTTGCAATTAATTTATCTGTAGCCGGATTATATTCATCATAATCAATACCATTTACAATACCTCTAAGACAATTAGATCTTGCTCTCATTAATCCATCAAGACCTTCTCCAAAGAAAGGTGTTTTTATTTCTTCTGCATAAGTATCACTAACTGTAGTAACCATATCTGCATATACAATACCACCCTTAAGGTAATTACCATTATCGTAATCTTTTAACTTATCTGATGTGAAATAATAATCAGATAAACCTGCTAGATCCTTGATTGTATCAATATCCCAAACACCCTGGAACTTTAAGTTATGTATAGTCATAATAGACTTAATGCCCTGATAGAATTCTCCATTGGCAAAACTGTCTTTCAAATAAACAGGAATTAAACCTGTATGATAATCATGGCAATGTATAATATCCGGTCTGAAATCTATTACTGGAAGAGCCGATAATACTGCTCTTGAAAAGAAAGCAAACTTCTCTAAATCATATCTTGGATCACTGTATGGTCTCTCTCCTGAAAAATAATATTCATTATCAATGAAGTAGAATTTAACTCCTTCATATTCCATTTCCATAATTCCAACGTACTGTCTTCTCCAGCATAAGTCCATATAAAAATGATCAACATAAGTCATTTTTTCTTTCCATTTATGGTCAATACACATATAATTTGGAATCATAACTCTAACATCATATTTTTCTTTGTCAAAACACTTTGGTAAAGAACCTACAACGTCTGCCAATCCCCCTGTTTTAATAAAAGGTACACATTCTGATGCTGCAAATAATATCTTCTTCATATCTTCCTCCTCCAGATTAATTCTTTTGTATTATATGCTTAATTATCTACATTTGTATTCAAGTCTAATCTTATCAGCTATTAATGCTATAAATTCAGAGTTTGTAGGCTTACCTTTTTCTGCATTTATAGTATATCCAAACAACTCATCAATAGTATCCATTCTTCCACGATTCCATGCCACTTCAATAGCATGTCTTATGGCTCTTTCAACTCTGCTGGATGTTGTCTGGAATTTTTTTGCAATTGAAGGATACAATATTTTCGTAATGGAATTAAGCATTTCATTGTCATTTACCGACATAATAATTGCTTCCCTTAAATACTGATATCCCTTAATGTGTGCAGGCACTCCAACATCATGAATAATTGATGTAACATCATTTTCAATGTTACGCTCCATAAAATGTTTTCTATCTTCTCCTGCACCAATAATTTTTTTAGTTTCAGGTATTCTCTTGTTGTATGATTTTACACCTTTTACCCTATCTGCTATCATATTTGTTTCAAATGGTTTTAGTAAATAATACCCTGCGCCATAACCAAATGCATCCTGAATAACATTCTCATTACTAATTGCTGAAGTTATAATGAAAAAAGGCATCTTAATCATTGCACCATCATCATTAACCTTATTCATTAACGATAAGCCATCCATCTTTGGCATAATTAAATCTAAAATAACAACATCAGGTGTTGACTTTCTTATTAATTCATAAGCCTCCTGACCATTTTTAGCCTTACCAATAATCTGAATTGCTGTATCTTTTGATAATGCTGAATCTATGTTTTCGATTACTTTTTCATTGTCATCAACAATAATAACAGATATTTTTTCTGAGTTTCCGGTATATGTTTTATTTATATTGCGATTATTTAAGTTCGTGTTCATCATTCCTCCTAATTTTGTCAAAACACAGCACTGTTTAAATTCTTTTGACAAAGAAGATTATAGTTTGTTAGATGAAGATATTCAACTTAAAGAATTCGCATAAAAATCCTTTTTTCGACAATTAAGTTTACATATATTTTTTCACAGTGTTAAAAAATGTAAAAAAGCTTATAAAAACCATATATAAATGTCGATTTTTTTAAAATAATGTCAATATTTTCTTAGTTAATGTACACTACCATTTCTTCCTTTTCAGCAAGTTCAATTCTATAGCCGTCTCTAAGTTCGTAATATACTTTCGGACGTAGCTGTGTACCATTAACCTTAGTTCCGTTAGTTGAATCATAATCTGCAATACGGTATTTTCCATCCTTACATGAAATAACCACGTGAATCTTAGATATGTAAGTTTCCGGCACAACAATATTTGCATTTTCTCTTCCAATTGTAAACGGAATTCTATTAATCTGATATTTCTTATTGTTATAAATAATCATTGCCTGAACTTCATTTTCCACAGACTTTGCAGCAGCCTTCTTTGGAGTTTTGTAATGCTTTGTTGCAGCCAGGTTTTCTCCTGACGTCTGATGTTTCTTTCTAAGTTCTAAATTATATTCTGTAAACGGATTAAGAACCATACCGTTTAACTCTTCACATTCATTCATAAAATTATATGCGTATGTTGCAGAAACCTTTACAAATGAAAAATTTTCCATATAATCATCAGGTATCTGTGCATAAGATGTGAATACCGGAAGCAATCTGCTTCTTCCACCATCTTTCACAATGTCAGGTTTCATTGAAACACCCTCTATAGTTTCATATGACAAAGAAGCATCTTCAAAATCACTCTTCATCGCCATAATGATATCTGCTTTTTGCAATAAATCTACAATATCTTTTTTCTTAACCTTCTTTTCAGGTTTTTTGTTATATTTTTTTATCATTTCTTCTATTTTATATACAATTTCTGTATTATTTCTTGCCATTTTAGGTCTCCTTAAATTTGTTTATTTATACATTATACTACATTTTCCGACTTATTTATATATGAAATATTCATTTTTTCTTTTGAAATATTTTTATAAATCAAATTAATTTGCAAGAAACATATTTTCTGCAAATATACCGTATCCTTTTGTAGAGTCGTTGACTAATACATGTGTTACTGCTCCTATTATTTTTCCGTCCTGTTCAATAGGACAACCACTCATGCCCTGAACAATTCCATTTGTCTTTTTTAATAAATTCTTATCGGTAATCTTAACAATCATATTTTTTTCTTTATTTGTTCTACTTACTTTTAAGATTTCTATATTGTACCAAGTGGCTTTATTGTCCCAAATAAGTTGAATCTTTGCTTTTCCTGTATGCACATTATTTCCTAATGCCATTTCCATTTTCTTTAATTTGTATTTTTTTACAAGATTATATTGCATCTCGCCATTAATACCACAATTGTTATTAGACTTTATGGTTCCTAAATAATTTTCATTATTGTATATAATGCTTCCCAGAAGACCACCCGGCTCTCCCTTTTGTCCCTTTTTAATTCCCCAAATATTTGCATTATAAATAGAACCATTTTTTGAGGACAAAAGCTTACCTGTATCAATGTCACTTATTCCATGACCTAGGGCAAAATATTTATTCTCATAAATAAAAGACATTGTTCCAATTCCCTGAGAATCATCTCTAACCCAGATGCCAAACATATAATTGCCATTTTTTGATTTAACAGGTTTTAGTTTCACTAACTTAATTCCACTATTTGATTTTATAGTAAAAACAACCGGTTTATTCTTATTTTCCTTAATCAAATAAACTAATTGTGCCTTATTACTTATTATATGCTCATTAAATTTTATAATATAATCTCCGGATTCAATTTTATCCTTGGCAGGATTTATTTTTTCTCCTTTAACATTTTCAAAACATCCACTACCAATTACCATCACACCCTGAGTTTTTAAATAAAGCCCTATAGGAAGACCAACAGGATAAACATAAGTTTTATCAATAACATTTACTTTTGTATTTTTTACAGGAAGAATCCCGAAAAGCTTATATTTTCCCGTATAAGAGCCTACTTTTCCCGTAATTATATTATTCTTGCCAGTAAGAGTTATTTTATCCTTTCCGGTAGATTTATTAATATTTAAAGAAACAGGGATCCCAAATTCATAATTAGCATTATCATTTGAATTAACAAAAATAGTATTTGGAAGATTTTTCTGTACATTCCAAATTACTGAAACAACTATTATTAAAACAGCAATACATATAGATGCAATAATTGTATTTCTATATATTTTTCTCATAACATAACCTCCAAATTACTAATTTCTTTTAAACAAATGTGCATCCCTAGGGGAACATTTATTTATGTAGCAAGAAATTACAGAAAATTTTCTTACGTCATAAATAAACAAAAGGAAGACTTTCGCCTTCCTTTTTAATATCTCTAATTTTTCAGTTTTAAATCAAGTAACTTTTTGTTCGTTCTGCCATTTCTTTCATTTCTTTTGCATGAGAAATTGCCGCCTCACTAACAGTACCATCACCATTAATTCTAACAAGTTCTTCTATTGACTCATCACCTGATAATTTCTTAATGTTGGTAATTGTACTATTATTTTCCAACTTCTTTTCAATAAGATAATGATTGTCTGCCATAGCAGCTATTTGTGATAAATGAGAAATACATATTACCTGATGATGCCTACTGATGTTTGCCATTTTTTCTGCTACCATAGTGGCTGTTTTACCACTAATACCTGTATCGATTTCATCAAAAATCAAAGTATCTATCTCATCTTCTGAGGCAAGAATTGATTTTATGGCAAGCATAATACGTGAAAGTTCACCACCTGATGCCACCTTATTCAACGGCCTTACAGGCTCTCCCGGATTTGTAGAAATCATAAAATTAACATTATCAAATCCATTATCCGTAATTGTATTACTTCTTTCAATACTTATTTCAAAATTAACAGCCATGAAATTCAAATCTATTAAAGATTTAGTTACCTGTTCCTGTAAAACTAAAGCTGCTTTTTTTCTTTCCTCAGATATGTCCAATGAAATATTTTCCATATCCAAATATATGGAATCAATTTCGCTTTTAATATTATTTATTTCCTCTTCATAATTAATTAATTCATCTAAATAATTTTGTTTTTCATTTTGATATTCAAGGATTTTTTCAATTGAATTACCGTATTTTATTTTTAAATGATTAATTGTATTTAATCTGTTTTCAATTTCGTTAATATAATTAGAATCAAACTCAAGACTTTCTGTATAATCTACAATGTCACAATCTAAATCCTTACACATGGAGTCAATGTCATAAAGGCACTCTTTAAACTGTGTAATCTTTTCATCATCAGACTTAACGGAATTAATAAGCGAAATAGCTCTGTTAATTTGCGAACCAACACCATTTTCATTTTCACAACTTATAAGCTGATATATGGACGAAAGTTCCACTGCCACATCCTTTGCGCCTGCCATTTTTTTATAAGTTGTTTCCAAGTCAACATCTTCATTTCCTTTTAAATCAGCCTGTTCTATTTCATCTACTTCAAATTTGGCAAATTCTATTTCTCGGGCTCTTTGTGCCTCATCCATAGAATATTCATCTAATTTTTGTTTTAATTTTTTATAATTATTATTTAATTCTTTTAAATGAGCTAACTTATCTTCTATTTTGTCCTTTGCAAATTTATCTAAAATTTCAAGATGTTTTGCAGGATATAATAATGATTGATGATCATGTTGACCATGTATATCGATTAACATTTCCATAATGGTTTTAAGAGTTTTAACATTAACTGTTTCACCATTAATTTTTGAAACACTTCTGGACTCCGTTATTTTTCTTGAAACAGTAATAATATTGTCATCATCAACAAAAATATCCATATTTCTGATAAAATCGGCTTGTTCTTTTTTCGTTGAAAAAGTCAGCTCTACTAATGCAAAGTCTTCACCGTTTCTAATAATGTCCTTTGAAACCTTATTCCCCAGTGCAATATTAACGGAACCTAAAAGTAATGATTTACCGGCACCGGTTTCTCCTGTAAGCACAATAAGTCCATTAGAAAAATCTACGTCAACCTCTTTAATTAATGCCAGATTTTTTACGTGTAAATTTATTAACATATTTCCTCCTTTATGTGCTTCTCTCCATTTGTCCCACTAAGCAATTATTTCCGTAATAATTCCTTTAACCTTTTTTGCATTTTCCTTACTTGTTATTGCAAGAAAAATCGTGTCATCACCTGCAATACAGCCTACAATCTCATTAATTTCAATTGCATCTATTGCTGCTCCAACTGCCATTGCCATGCCTGCAATTGTCTTAATGACCAAAATGTTCTCTGCGCACTGCATAGAAACAATTCCATCATTTAAAACTCTCATGTATTTACTGTCATGTGTAATTGCCGTATTAACGGGCACAGCATATTTTTGACCACCGTTTACAGATGATGTTTTTATTAAATTAAGTTCTCTTATGTCTCTTGATACTGTTGCCTGAGTTACCTTAAAACCACTTTCAATTAATTTTTTTGCCAGTTCCTCCTGTGTATCAATATCATATTCTCCAATTAAATCTATAATTTTTCTTTGTCTTTTTGATTTCATAATTACCCCTACCTTAATTTAGTTTATCTTTTACTGCCTGTAAGAAGCTGCCTTCATCTAACTTAGCAATCTTTGTTGTTTTTTCAGACTCACTTATATTAATTATATCTCCTGATATTATTTTGAAAACGCCATCTCCATCAAAGGAAATCCTACGATTTTCTTCGTTTGCAATACGACTTTTACCAATTTTAACCTCTATATTATCGTGTCTTGACAAAATAAGACTTCTGTTTGCAAGTGTGTGTGGACATATAGGTGTTAGTATAATCATATTTGAATCAGGTCTTGCAACAGGACCACCTGCCGATAAATTATACGCAGTAGAGCCTGTTGGCGTTGATAAAATTATGCCATCTGCATGATAGTTACCTAATATTTCTTTATTAACGTACACCTGATAGTCAGTAATGGCTAAATCTCCACCTCTATGTATTACAATATCATTTAATACTGTTGATGAGTAAACCTGCTTGCCATCTCTTATAATTCTACCATCAAGCATCATTCGTGACTCAATATTAAAATCATCATTTATTAACTTGTCTAAAGATTCTTTTACATTGTCCGGTGAAATTTCAGCCAGAAAACCAAGCGTTCCTTTATTAACACCAACAAAAACAACATCTAAGTCTATAAAATCCTTTGTGGCATGAAGTAAAGTTCCATCTCCGCCAATGCTGATTATACATTGTGTATCACCTGGTATATCCTTACTTTTAAGAACTTTGTACTCCCCTGTGCTATAATCCACATTATCGATTAGCACACACTGGCAACCACTTTTTGTAATATAATCTAATATTTTATAAGAAATTTCCAGTTTATTATCTTTTAAACTATTTGTTATAACGCAAAACTTTTTCATGTAATCCTCTATTTATCCAATTCCTGATGTGATTTTTCCACAACCTCTTCAGGTATTATATCTGATAATTTTTCGCCTTGTTCTTTATTTGTATTCTGTAAATATAATAAATATTCGATATTTCCTTCAGGACCTTTCACAGGTGAAAAATCCAAATTAATAATATCAAATCCAATGCTCATGGCAAATGTTATAACACTTTCTATAACATCTTTATGAACCTTCTTATCTCTTACAACGCCTTTCTTTCCCACGTTTTCTCTTCCTGCCTCAAATTGTGGTTTAATAAGACAAATAATCTGACCATTTTCTGTAAGAAGATTTTTTACAGGTAATAAAACTTTTGTAAGTGATATAAATGAAACATCAATTGAGGCAAAATCTATAACATCATCAATATCTTCAGGTGTTACATAACGGATATTTGTTCTATCCATGCATATAACTCTTTCGTCCTGAACAAGTTTCCAGGCAAGCTGTCCATGACCTACATCAACTGAGTAAACTTTTACAGCTCCGTTTTGTAACATACAGTCTGTGAAACCGCCTGTTGAAGCACCTACATCCATACAGATTTTTCCACCTAACTGTACTCCAAAACAATCCATTGCCTTTTCTAACTTTAAGCCCCCACGACTTACATATTTAAGAGTTTTACCTCTTACTTCAATATTAACATCATCCTTAAAAAAAGTTCCGGCCTTGTCCTCTCTTTGATTATCCACAAAAACAATGCCACTCATAATTATTGTTTTTGCTTTTTCTCTTGAAGGTGCCAAACCTCTTTTTACAAGTAAAACATCTAATCTTTCTTTCATTATACTAACTCTTTAACCTTCTCATATATTTTTTTGCTACTAATGCCGATTTTTTCTCTTAATTCATCAACCAAGCCCTGCTCAACAAAACAATCCTCAATTGCCATGATTTTTACATTACAATCTAAACAGTTTTCCTGAACGTATGTGGATACTGCCTCGCCATAACCACCTTTTTTTATAGCTTCTTCCACTACAATGATCTGTTTATGTCTTTTTGCAACATATTCAATCATATCTTTGTCTAATGGTTTTATGAATCTTGCATTTACAATTGTTGGATTAATGTTTTCTTTCATAAGCAAATTATAGGCTTTTTCTACTTCTTCAAACATATTTCCAACTGCGATTATGGCAATATTATAACCGTCATTTACAATTTCACTTTTTCCAAGTTCAACCGGACTAGCCGTTTTTTTCTCTGCCACATAAGCTGTACCTCTAGGAAAACGTATGGCAATAGGACCATTATATCCCATTGCAAATTTCACAGATTCAATTAATTCCTTTGTATCTTTTGGAGCAATTATTGTTAAATTAGGAATTGCTGACATAAAAGATACATCAAATATTCCCTGATGTGTTTCTCCATCCTGACCTACCAGACCTGCCCTGTCAACAATCATTACAACAGGTAAATTTTGAAGACACACATCATGTAGTATCTGATCATAAGCTCTCTGGTAAAAAGATGAATAAATTGAAACAACAGGTTTATAGCCACTAGCTGCAAGTCCTGCCGCAAAAGTTACTGCATGTTCCTCAGCTATACCTACATCAAAAAATCTGTCAGGATATTCTTTTTGAAATCTTGAAAGACCTGTGCCATCAGGCATTGCTGCTGTAATAGCTAATATTTTTTTATTTTTCTTAGCCAATTTAACTAATGTTCTTGAAAAAACTTCTGTGTAAGACATTGTTCCTGCAGATGAAGACTTTACTTCCTCTCCTGTTTCAACATCAAACTTTCCTATACCATGGAATTTTGATGGATTATTTTGCGCAGGTAAATATCCTTTTCCCTTTGTTGTTTTTACATGTATAACAATTGGATGGTCTATTTTTAAGGCATTTTTAAAAATACTAATCATTCCATTAATATCGTGTCCATTAACGGGTCCAATATATGTGATTCCTAAATCATCAAACAAACCACCTGGTATAATAAAGTTCTTAATATTATCTTTCGTTTTCTTTACTTTTTTAACTATTTTTTTACCGATTTTTGGAATTTTGCTTAAAGATGTTTCAACATCTTCCTTCAGGTAATTGTAGTGTTCTCCAACTCTTAACTTATTTAAATAGTTTGACATACTGCCAACATTTTGAGAAATAGACATATTGTTGTCATTTAAAATAATTACAAAATTCTTTCCTAAACTTGCAACATTATTAAGAGCTTCCAAAGCCATACCACCGGTAAGTGCTCCATCACCAATAACCGCCACAACCTTATTATTGTTATTATTAAGCTTATTTGCCATAGCCATACCAAGCGCCGCAGATATTGATGTTGAGCTGTGCCCTGTGTCAAAAGAATCAGTATCGCTTTCGTGTCGTTTTGGAAAACCACTTATACCATCAAGCTGTCTTAATGTATCAAACTGTTCCTTACGACCTGTTAAAATTTTATGTGTGTATGACTGATGACCTACATCCCATACAATTTTATCCTGTGGAAAATTTAAAACTGCATGCAAAGCTATAGTCATATCTACAGTACCTAAATTTGACGCAAGATGACCACCTGTTTTGCTGACTTTTTCTATTAAAAAACTTCTTATTTCTTCAGCCAAAATAGGATATAAATCCTTATCTATTTTTTTTATATCATTTTCTTTATTTATATTATCTAATATTTGTCCCATATTTCTTACGCTTTAGTTTTATTTTTTCCTATTAATTAATTTAATTATTAATTGTTTTAGGAAATCATTATTACCGTTAATATTATCTAAAATTTCAATTGCTTCTTTTGAATATTTTTCAACATCTTTTTTTGATTGTTCTATGCCACAAAGAGAAACGTATGTTGTTTTGTTGTTCTTTTCGTCACTGTGAACAGGTTTGCCTAAAACATCTGTTGTACTTGTTATATCCAAAATATCATCCTGTATCTGAAAGGCTATACCAACGTTTTTTGCTATTTTTTCTACATTTAGAATCTCAACTTCATTTGCCCCTGCAAGAATTGCACCTGCCATCATGGAAGCTTCTATTAAAGCTGCCGTTTTCAAATTGTGGATATACATAATTGTGTCCATATCCATCTTTTTATTTTCATTTATTACATCAACAGTCTGACCACCAACCATGCCGTAGACGCCTGCTTTCTTTGCAATTACACCCATTGCCTCTGCAGCTTTCATAGGCTCATCACTTTTTATTACAGCCTGAGACATAATCTCATAGGCCATATTAAGAAGACCATCTCCTGCTAATATACCCAAATCCTCGCCATACTGTGCATGTGTAGTTTTTTTGCCACGACGATATTCATCATTATCCATTGCAGGTAAATCATCATGTACCAAAGAATAAGTATGAATCATTTCTATCGCTGCCATAAAAGGATAAGCATTTGTAACATCGTCTTTAAACAATTTTGCCGTTTCCATTATAAGCATTGGACGAAGTCTTTTTCCACCTGCTTTAAGACTGTAATTCATTGCTTCAATAATTATTTTCTGTTTGCCTTCTTCTTTTGGAAAATAATTATATATAATATCTTCTACTTCTTTTGTTTTTAACTTTAAGTTTGTATTGAAATCGTTCATAATAACTCCTAAATGTCTGTTAAACGTTCTGCTGTGCTTCTTCATTTATTATTTTAATTTGTTTTTCAATAGTCTCTATCTGCTGATTGCAGTCTTTTATTATTTTCAAGCCCTGATTATATAATTTAAAAGACTCATCTAATGTAACATCTTCTTTTTGCATTGCTTCAATAATTTTTTCAACTTCATTAAAGTTCTGTTCTATATTTTTTTTATTTTCCATTATAAACTCCTTCAGTTATATCATAGGTTTTTGCTTTTATTTGTCCATCCTTAACAGTCAACATAACATCATCACCTACATTAACCTGTTTTACAGAATTAATTGCTTCGCCCTTATCATTAGTAAAATAAGCAAAGCCTTTTGAAATTTTATTTAAAGGTGATAAACCGTTAAGTTTCTCCGCATATATTGCAAGCATATGCTTTCTGTTAGTGAATAAACTATTAAAAGCATCATTAAGTCTTGTATATAATTCATCTGAATACTGTTTTTTGGTATTTAACTGATTAATTGGATTATATAGATTAAGTTTGGTCTGTATATATTTCAAATTGTTACGTGTGTTTGAAATTTTATTAACCATCTGAGATAGTAACAACTGTTTGTAACGTGTGATATTAAGTAAATATTCATTGTAATCAAATACAGCTATCTCAGCCGCAGCACTTGGAGTTGGTGCCCTTAAGTCTGCCACATAATCAGCAATTGTTGTATCAGTTTCGTGACCTACCGCCGAAATAATAGGTGTATTACAATCGAAAATAGCTTTTGCCACTATTTCCTCATTAAAAGCCCACAAATCTTCAATGGAGCCACCACCACGGCCCACAATAATTACATCTAGAGACAATGAATCTAAATATCTGATACCGTTTACGATATCTATTGCAGCCTCTGCCCCCTGTACAAGACTTGAATATAAATATAACTGCACATAAGGATTTCTTCGCTTTGTAATATTAATAATATCCTGTATTGCAGCACCTGTTTTTGCTGTGCAAATTCCAATTTTTAAAGAATACTTAGGAATAGGTTTCTTATACATTTTATCAAAAAGTCCCATTTCACTAAGTTCGTTTTTCAACTGTTCAAAACGCTGATATAGTAGGCCTGCACCTTCTAAGGTTATACTTTTTGCATATAACTGATATTTTCCATCTCTTTCAAAGACGTTAACGCTGCCTAAAACAATTACCTTCTGTCCTTCTTCTAATGTGAATTTCAAATTGTTTCTGTTACCCTTAAACATTATGGCTGAAATTACACCTGTCTTATCTTTCAATGTAAAATATATATGACCTGAAGAATGATAAGTTACATTGCTTATTTCTCCCTTAATGCAAATATTAGCCAGCATAAAATCCTGACTAAACATTTGCTTTATATATGTGTTTACCTGACCAACTGTGTATATAGACGGCATATATTATCTCCTAAAATAATTTTGCAAGAACACCATTAACAAATGATGGTGAATCATCTGTTCCGTACTTTTTGGCAAGTTCAACAGCCTGGTCTACGGCAACAGGCTTTGGTATATCATCATCAATATTCATTTCATAGTAAGCTAATCTAAGAATATTAAGGTCAGCTTTTGCCATTCTGTCTGTTTTCCATGATACAGCTACCTTGTCAATTTCTTTATCAATATCATCAGTTCTTGAAACTATATCTGTAACACGATTAATTATATATTCTTTATCTTTTTCCTTTATTTCTTTAATTTCGCCTAACTGTTCTAAATTCTCCATGTATAATCTGTATTGTTTTTGTAAATCTTCATCCTCATGGAACTCTGTACAATATAACAATTTAAAAACATATTCTCTGATTTCGGCTCTCTTCATATTTCCTCCACATATCTGATTATTAATTATGTTATTACGTTCAAAAAGGGTGTCCTAACAGACACCCTACGTTAATCTAAATTATTTTGATAAAACACTTGAAATGTTTACATTAACATTCTCAACCTTCAAGCCTGTCATATTTTCAACTGTAGTTTTAACTCTGTCCTGTACTTTCTTAGATACTTCAATAATCTTTTCGTTCATTCTGATAATAATTGAAACATCTACCATAACGCTACCTTCAGCTACATCAACTCTAACGCCCTTTGAAAGTTTCTTCATGCCAAGTTTTGCAACAATCTCTGATGTGATATTACCAGCCATACCAACAACACCATCAACTTCTAAAGCTGCCATTGCTGAAATAACTGCAAGTACATCATCACTAATATGAACATCTCCTAATTCTGATTTTTCGTTTATTCTATATGTGTTTCTTACATCTTCCATTTCAAACCTCCTACCTTAAGGATAACCTTATAAACTAACGATAGTATATCATTAATAATATAAATTTACAACCATTTAGGCAAAACAGAAACAGCCATCTGACAGGTACCACATTACCTTCAAATGGCTGTTTTTGTTTTTATAAATTTATTGAAGTTTCACTATCATTTCCATTATTGACTCAATATTTTCAAAATTTTCTTCAATCTTTTCTTCTGAAGGAATTTCGATGTCAAAATTGTTTTCCAGCTCCTCAATAAATTCAATCATTTCCATAGATTCTAAATATTCTACAAGGTTTAAATTATTGTTTTCCACACTAATTCCCGGACTAATCATCTCCAAAATTTCAATAATTTCATCTCTCATTATTCATGCCTCATTTTATAAAATATTTTTTGTTTTGAAAATATACTTTCACGTATATAATTACCATACTATGAAATATAATTCAATTCTTTTTTATGATATATGAAAATAAGAAAAAATTATGCAACTTTTTTGATTATTTTAAACATTTTCCATATTAACGTTTTAATTTCCTATTCAACGTTTTTAAGTGCGTTGTCCATTGGTATCTTCTTAATTTTTTTAAACTGGGAAAATGCAACTATACCATAGCAGACGATTCCTATGATAAACATTTCAACATAAGTTTTTTGTTCCAAATATAAAGTTAGCCAACCATTATAATCTTTCATCATTTCAAAATAAATCTGATCAATAATTTCTGTTGATAAAATAAGGCTTATAATTATTGACAAGCCAACCATCCAGGTTGTTGCTGTTATATAAAGTTTACCGACTTCCCTATTATTGTAGCCTAAAATTTTAACCATTGAGATTGAATTTTTATTCTTCTCAATTATTAATTTTGTTAAAAGATAAATAAGTAAAACAAACAGACAAATTGCAAAAACATTTATAAGATAAAACATATTCCCCATTGAAACGTTTAGCTGTCTGGAGGTTTTGGTCATATCTTTTTCCGTTATTACACTTGCAACATCTTTGTCGTCAATGGACAATTTTTCATTTGAAAAATAGCCTGAAAAATAATTCTTGTCCTTATCAATTAGTGAATTTAGTTTATCTCTTGTCATAAATACCGAAAGACTACCTGGATAATTAACTACTCCGGCTACCTTTATTTTGTATTTTTTACCACTGTATTTATCTTTTAATGTAAAAGTATCACCTTTATTTATTTTGTATTTTTCTGATAAGCCATCGGAAATATACATTCCATTTTCTACGTTCTTTTTAAAATATTTACTGTCTTCTTCAATACCATACAGGCTTATATCCTCACTAAGAGAACGTCTGTTAATCTGTAAAGATGTTAAACTGTATTTTTCAGCATCTTTATTTTTTACCTGGACAGAATTCTTTAACACATATTGATTTTTTGCAATCATATTATCTACAATTTCATTTTGATAATGTGTTAATAAAGGATGCATCATCATACCAAATAACAGCATAATATTGGCAAACAAAATACCAACAAATAAAGTTATGTAATTACCTTTGTTTTGTAAAATTATTCTCAAACGGAATCTTGTAATAAACTTGAAGTTGGGTAATTTTAAAGCCTTTTTATTTTTCTTTCTTGTTAAATCCTTTCTGATAAACTTAAGTGGACTTATGGAAAGTTTAGACATTAATGTAATAAAATTAATTACAAGCATAATTATCAAAGGAACAACCGTAGTTAAAATAAACGCTTCTGCATTCCAAATTGTCTTATATTTTGTAAGACTGTAACTTCCATAATACATTCCTGCCGCAACATTTTTAAATATTGTATAGCCCAAAACATTTCCAATAATTGCAGCTATAAGCGAAATTATAATTGGAAGTGCCATATAATGTACTACCAACTGTTTCTTTGAATAGCCCATGGCTCTAAGTGTACCTATGGAAGTTGCTTCATTTACAATTGTATGATTAATTGTAACAGCAAATACAAATGCTAAAATTACAATTAAAATATATAAAAGCACAATCATCATAGAATGATCACTACCTATATCATCGCCTGTAAAATTAATAGCCGAATTTGTATATCTTGGTACATATTCATTAATTTCATTTCCGTTAGCATAAACTACTTTTGATATTTCCTTAACTAACTTGTCCGATTTCTTCTTTTCGTTTTTTTCATTTGCAGGTTCATTATTGTATTTCCATGCATAATCATAAAATGTATTTTTGTCAATGGCATCAAACTGTTCATCTGTAACAATTGCCACGCCAAACAACACAGCATCAAACATAAGATCTGTATTATTTGAAAATAGTGCACTGTAATCTGACAACGCAACTAAACCTGTAACTTTGTATTTTTCTTTTGAAAAACCAACTGTATCGCCTATTTTGATTTTATTGTTATCCGCAAACATTCTATCAAGAGCTATTTCGTTATTTTTCTTAGGAAGTTCACCATCCATTATGCAGATTTTATTTATATCTTTTCTGTTTTTAAACAAACGTAAAGTTGCTTTTTCACTTCCTGATAGTTTTTTGTCACTTTGTAACTCTTTATAAAAATTTTTATATATTTTTATATTATTTTTTTCTATTTCTTTTTTATCACTATCTGACAAATCATTTTTTAAAACAAAATGACCATTTTCAATATTGTATTTTTCGAAACTGTCATCATAAGTTTTCTTCATGCTTGAACCGGCAACAAGGAAACCTGATATGAAACCGATTGTTAATGTCATAAAAAGAAATATTGCTATATATTTTCCAAGTTCACTTTTCAACTCTCTTGGTAATCTTTTCAGTAAAGGACTTCTCATACCAATCACCCCCTACCAGTCAAGATCTTTAGCAGATATTTTATTTTCATTTTCAACTATTTTTCTTATTTGTCCATCTTTTAATTTAATGATTTTATCTGCCATATTTTTTATTGCATCATTATGTGTAACCATGATAATTGTATTGCCATATTTTTTGTTTACATCTTCAATTAACTGCAAAATATCTTTTGAAGTATTGTAATCGAGAGCTCCCGTTGGCTCATCACATAATAAAATATCAGGATTTTTTACAATAGCTCTTCCAATGGCTGTTCTTTGTTGCTGACCACCGGATAACTGATTTGGTAACTTATTTCTGTGTTCATATAAGCCTAAAGTATTAAGAAGTTCATCAATATCTAAAGGATTGTCACTTAAATATGCACCTACTTCAATATTTTCTTTTACATTCAAATTAGGAATAAGATTATACATTTGAAAAATATAGCCAAGGTGTTTTCTTCTGTAATTCGTTAATTCACCTTCGCTCATATTTGAAGTTTTTTCTCCATTAATTGCTACATATCCTTCATCGCCGTTATCTATACCTCCTATTATGTTAAGAAGTGTAGATTTACCTGAACCTGAAGGTCCTAACATTACACAGATTTCACCTTTAGCTACATTAAAATCAATTTCTTTTAAAACTTCTACAGAGTTCTCTCCCTGTCCAAAACTTTTCTTTAATTTTTTTACCTCTAAAAACATCTTTATTCCTTTCTTAAAACAATCTTCATTAATACTTACATTAAGTTTTCAATTTATTTCTAAAATCTACAACCTTTTATATTATTGGAGTTTATACTTTAAGTTGTATATTTATATAATGGCAATTTGAACCTTTCAATTTTAAATCTTAATCTTATTATCAAAGAAAAAAACTGAATAAGTAACGAACTTTAAATTTCAATTACCTATCCAGTCCTTTTCTAAGTCTTAGTGGCAGCCCCTACATTTACTGCAATCTCCACCACATTGGAGAGATTTTCCACTTTTTTTATCCTTTATCATGCTTCTAACTATTAAACACACAATAACTACTAAAACAGCTAAAACAATAAACGTTCCTACTATTCCATTCATAAAACCCTCTCCTTTCAAGTCGGAAACGAAATGCCCAGTTTCATTTCCATATTTCATAATGATTTACATGGCAAGTCTGCCATTTTTATTAGTATTTTAAAGTTTTACTTTGTTTATAAGGTCTAAATAATAAGTAAATAAATGCGATTATTATTGCAACGGCAACAATTGTACCAAATCCAAATGTTGCTCCTGTAAATAATGAACCGATTTGGAAAATACAAAGTGAAACTAAGTAAGCTAAACCACACTGGTATCCAATTGCAAAGAAGAACCATTTTGTATTGTTCATTTCTCTCTTAATAGCACCCATAGCTGCAAAACATGGAGCACATAATAAGTTGAATACTAAGAATGAGTAAGCTGCAATAGCACTCATGCTATGAGCAAGTGTTCCCCAAACTTCCTGACCGTCTTCTGCGATTTCAGAACCAAATCCGAATAACATACCAAATGTACTAACAACGTTTTCCTTAGCAATAAGACCAGTAACGGCAGCAACTGCCATTTTCCAGTTACCCCATCCAAGAGGTTTGAAGATTGGCGCGATAACACCACCAATTTTTGCTAAAATACTGTCATTTAACTGTGTTTCCATATCAAGCATGCCAAAGTGTCCGTCAAGCCAACCAAAGTTCATTAAGAACCAAAGTAAGATTGTTGAAAGTGTAATAATTGTTCCTGCTTTCTTGATGAATGACCATCCACGTTCCCACATACTTCTTAAAACATTACCTGCTGTTGGTAAATGGTATGCCGGAAGTTCCATTACGAATGGTGCAGGATCTCCTGCGAACATCTTAGTTTTCTTTAAAATAATACCTGATACGATAATTGCTGCAACACCTACAAAATATGAACTTGGAGCTACCCACCAGGCACCATCAAATAACGCACCTGCGATTAACGCAATGATTGGTAATTTAGCACCACATGGAATAAATGTAGTTGTCATAATTGTCATTTTTCTATCTCTGTCATTTTCAATTGTTCTTGAAGCCATTACACCAGGAACACCACAACCACTACCAATAAGCATAGGGATAAATGATTTACCTGATAAACCGAATTTTCTAAAAATTCTGTCCATGATGAACGCTACTCTTGCCATGTAACCACAAGATTCAAGTACAGCTAAGAAGAAGAATAATACTAACATCTGTGGAACAAAACCAAGTACAGCACCAACACCGGCTACAATACCATCAAGGATAAGTCCCTGTAACCAGTCAGCACAGTTAAGCGCTACTAATACTTTTTCAATGGCAGGTGGAATAATCTCACCAAACAATACATCATTTGTCCAGTCAGTTACGATTGTACCAATTGTTGTAACTGAAATATAATATACAACAAACATTACAATTGCAAAAATTGGAAGAGCTGCCCATCTGTTAGTAACAATTCTATCAATTTTGTCAGATGTTGTTAAGTTTTCTTTGCTTGACTTTGTATAGCATCCTTTAATTATTGAAGATATGTATTCATATCTTTCGTTTGTGATAATACTTTCTGTATCATCATCAAATTCTTTTTCTAATGCTTCAATCTGATTGTTTACATTTGGAACAACCTTTAAGTTTTCTGAAATCTTATCATCTTTTTCTAACAACTTAATTGCAAAGAATCTTTTCTGTGCATCAGGTACTTCTGATGATAAAAGAGCTTCAGTTTCATCAATGATTGTTTCAACCTTTTCATTAAATTTATGTGCGATTTTATTTCCCTTCTTGCTTTCAGCAAGTTTAACTGCTTTGTTTGCAAGTTCTTTAATTCCATTTCCTTTCAAAGCAGATATTTCAACAACTTCACAACCTAACTTTTCGCTAAGTTTGTCAATATGAATCTTATCACCTTTCTTTTCAACGATATCCATCATATTAACAGCCATGATTACAGGAATACCAAGTTCCATAATCTGTGTTGAAAGATATAAGTTTCTTTCTATATTTGTACCATCAACAATATTGATGATTGCATCAGGTACCTCGTTAATAAGATAATTTCTAGCCACAACTTCTTCCAAAGTATATGGTGATAAAGAATAAATACCAGGTAAATCCATAAGCTTAACATCTTTATGTCCCTTTAATTTACCTTCTTTTTTTTCTACTGTTACTCCAGGCCAGTTACCTACAAATTGGTTTGATCCTGTTAGGGCATTAAACAAAGTTGTTTTACCACTATTTGGATTACCAGCCAATGCAATTTTAATCGACATTACTATTTTCCTCCCATTGTTTGTCTTTGCTATCTTTCGTTAGTGTTTTCTAACTGTATAGTAAAAAAAATTATTCTACTTCAATCATTTCGGCATCTGCTTTTCTTAAAGATAATTCATAACCTCTAACAGTTACTTCTACAGGATCACCAAGTGGTGCAACTTTTCTAACGTATACTTCCACGCCTTTAGTTATTCCCATATCCATGATTCTTCTTTTTACAGGGCCATCGCCAGTAAGTTTTTTAACTTTAACAGTTTTACCTACTGCTACTTCTCTTAACGTTTTCATAAAAAGCTCCTCTCCTTTATGTATTAATTAAACCATTATCTTATTGGCCATATCTTTGCCAATTGCGACTCTGGATTCTTTTACATTAACAATAACGTTGCCTCCAATTTGAGACACAACAGTAACTTTTGCTCCTTGTACAAAACCTAAGTTTTCAAGGAAGCGTCTAGTTTCTTCTTTTCCACCAACTCTTTTTATTTCATTTTCTTCCCCTGAATTCACCATTGTTAAAGGCATCATAAGTTCCTCTTTTCTCTGTTGCTAATTTTTTACTTTAGTTAGTATAGCCTAACTTGCATTAGATGTCAATAATATTTTTTCGTCCTTACTAATTTTTGTTTGTTATGTATATTCCTTATTGTAAATATAGCAAAAAAACACAATAATACACAAATTGAATTTTGCCTTATTTTTTGATATAATCATTCTTATAAAAGTGAAAAGGAGCTTATTAATGAAAAGTAATGAATCTTCAGAGATGTATTTAGAAACAATTCTTGTTTTAAGTAAACGTCTTCCTGTTGTTCGTTCTGTTGATGTTGCTAATGAACTAGGATTTAAAAAATCAAGTGTCAGCATCGCCATGAAACATCTTCGGGAAAACAACTATATAACTGTAACAGATTCCGGTTTTATATATTTAACTGATGACGGAAAAAGTCTTGCGGAAATGATATATGAACGTCATCAGATTTTAACTGAATGTTTTATAAAACTTGGTGTATCTGAAGATGTTGCTACTGAAGATGCATGTAGAATTGAACATGTTATTAGTCAGGAAACAATTGATGCCATAAAAAAACATATGCATAAATAAAGAAAACGATATATGATTCTTCTATTGTAATAAAGACTTTCATATATCGTTTTTCTTTTTTATTTTGCCGGTGTAATAGTTATATTGTTAACAGATATATTTGTTTTTCTTTTTATAACATCTTCAATCTGTGCTCTTTTCTCATCACTTACTTCTGTGTCTGATAAAATAACATCTGCCTGATTATCATTTATGGTAACTATAATATCGTTAAATCCTTTTGCTTTAAGCAATGTTTCAATATTGTTTTCCATTTCACTGTTTTCAGTAATTTTAACCATTGATTTAACAGCTTTCTTTTTTTCCTTATCGCCTATATCGTTATTGTTAATTACTTCTAACAGTGTTTCTTTGTTTTTAGATCTTGTCTGCTCTCTGTTCAGTTTTGCCTGAACCATATAAGAACTTAATGTGCTTCCATTTGTAAGAACAGCAGCTCCCGGTTCCTCTGTAGTCTCTTCTTCTCTATCCATACTTTCTATGTCTTCATTATTTGTAAGTAAATTATCTTTAGAATAAATTGATTCGTATGTATCATTAGTCACCTTTTTTGATTCATTTTTCTTATCAAGGTTTGCAGAATAATTAAGATATCCTGCCACTGCAATTAACACAGCTAAGAACGTAACAATGAATTGATTTTTCTTTAAGATTTTTTTCATAACTCCTCCTTTTAATCATTACTAATTATAGATATTTTATGAACGGGTATATTAAATAATGCATTAATCATATTTGTTATTTCATTTACTTTTTCAGCATCCTTTAGTCCCTTTGCCGTAACTGCCACACCTTCAATTTGCGGATATATTTCTTTTATAATGTAAGGATATTCTTCCTGACTTCCATTAAAGATAACTGTTGAAACTTTATAAGATTTTTTTTCCCCGGATTCTTGACTTTCCTCTTTATCAACCTGTAAAATTTTTTCATTACCTGATTTGAAAGTAATCATTACATTTACATTTGTAACTCCATCTATACTCTCTATCATATTTATGATTTCTTTTTTAGTTTTGTTCTCATAGCTTTCCTTTGATATGCTTTTTTCTGTGTGTTTGACTGTTTTTTCTTTATTATCTACTTTTTCAAAATATGATGAACCAATTAATAATATGCCTGCAAGTGCCAATAAAATTATTTTTTCTTTTCCTATTTTTTTCAGGTTAGTAAGCTTGTCAATTATTTCCTGTTTCATTTCCATACTTTTCACTTAGCCTCTCTTCTATTTTCTTTTCAAAATCATTTAGCCGGGTGTCTAACTGATTTTTTGCATCTATATTAATATTTTCTGTAATTGTTCTATCCACATTAATATCTTTTTTGGTAATCTTAAAAACCGGAGACAAAACAATTAAAATCAAAAGGATGCCCGCAAAAAATTTAATGTACTTTATGTATCTTTTTTCTGGGAAAATATTCGTAATAATTGTAATTACCAACATAAATATACAAATATTTTTAATATAACTATATATAAATTCCATTTTACCCCTTTCCCGTACACATACATATGATAGCAATACTTATTATAAATAAGAGACTGCAACCGGTTATGACTTTTGCAAGCATTCGCATTCCTATGGACATGGAATTAAAACTGGCAACAATTCTACAATCTGCAATAGGCTGAACCAAAGCAGCCACTATTTGCATTAGAAACGAATATAACTGTATTTTAAGAAAGGGTACAGCGCACAAAACAACAATCACTATAATAGCCGTTGCTCCAATTGCATTTTTTATCAGATTGGCAGAGCCTAAAAATATGCCTGTTATTGCATCTGTACTATTTCCAACAACCGGCACACTTCCTATTACCTTTCTTATGGTTTGATTTTTTGTGCTATCAATTGACGGCAAAATAAGAGCCTGTATTATATTCAATCCTGTTACGATTCCCACAAAAGTTTTCATAAGAAAATTCACTATATTTCCAACCACCACTGCTGTTCTTGACAAAAAGTCTTCCTTTGATATGTTGTTCACTATGCTAACTGCAACATATATTTTAATTAGCGGAATTATTATATGTAGGAAAACAAATTGGGCTACTGATATAATTACCAAACAAAGCTGATAAAAACCTGAAGCAGAAACCTGTCCCATAATTGCCACTGACAAAAAATATGTAGGTACAATTCCATACATAAATTTAAGTAACAACTCAACAAAATCAACGGCTATATTACACAGTTCACTGAAAAGACCAAACATAAATGTAACCGAAACCATATAACATATAAAAAAGCCTGTTTCTGAAATATCATCTTTTGAAAAGACTTTTGCAAAGTTAGTAAAAAAACATGAAACAATTATTGTTAAGAACAATTGCCAAATATTATTAAGAAGATAACCATTATTACCCAGCGTTTTATAATACAGACTCTTAAATATTTCTCCAAAAACCGTAAGAAGCTTTCCTTTTATAATATTGTTTATAATTTCCTTAACACTTATATCTCTGTTGCCGGACTCTCTAAGAATTCTTTGTGGCTCATCAAATTGAAAATCATCCATACTGATAAACGTTTCTTCATTATATGATTTTTCTTTTATATTTTTATCACTACACTTTGCAACATTGCCAACTGACAAAGTAACAGTGATGCACATTATAATTAAAATAATCTTTTTCATAAATCAATTAACCCTAAGATAACATTTTTCCTATTTGTAATATTAACTCTGAAAAAATAGGTAAACTAATAACCAGAATTGATATTTTTCCAAATATCTGAACCTGATTGGATATGGCAACATATCCACAGTCCTTACATATATCTGAAGTAATTTCGCATATAAAGGTTATACCTGTTATTTTTAACAATATTTTAATGTATTCTTTGCTAACATTGGTCAATTCTGATATCTGGTTAAATATATTTATAATGTAAGTAAGTTTTGTAAGCATCATTATAAATATAATTAAACATCCTGTTATGGATAATAATATTCCATATTCGGGTTTAACATTTTTAAACTGAATTCCCAAAACCACCGTGGCAATACTAATAACTCCTACTGCAATCATCTTTTACCTGTCCTTACAACCTGAATAATTTCTTTATTGTTTCAAAAAGCTCATATATGTATGGGACAATCCACGTTAAGACTAATATAAGACCTGCCAGACTTGTCAAAAAAGCCTGTTCCTCTCTACCGCTGTGTTTTAAAATCTGACCTACAACCGACACAATTATACCAACTGCCGCTATTTTAAAAATCATATTTATTTCCATAATTGTTCCTTTCATCTCATATTAATAAAACAGCAATTAGGATTCCTGAAAAGGTTCCCAGGCATTTGTATAATTTACACTTATTATTCTTTTCTTCCTTTAATTTCAAAATCACTTCCTGTATATCATTAATACATTCATCAATGTTACTTAGTTGTGTTTCCCTATCTGTTATACCAAGATTAGTTCCAAAAGTAAGTATTACGTCCGTTTCCTGCTTATCAATTTTAATTTCTTTTTTCAAATATTTGTTAACTGCCATTTTCCAGCTTTCAAATAATGTTTTTTCTTCCATAAAATAAACTTCGCTTACTTTATGGTAAAAGTTTTCTATTACATTATTATTTATTTTTATAAGTTCCATTGCCTCAAAAACTGATAAATTATCATATTTAATTTTCCCTTTGAGAATTCTTAAACTTTTCTTAAATGCATCTAAGTTATTTATTTTTGCTATATACTCATTTGCCAGAGCAAACCCCATTAAGCTGCACGCTGTTATAACAATAAGCACTCCAATTACTTTTAAACACATAGGTACTCTCCAATATTTAATATACAAATCTTTTTTTCGAACAAATCTACAAAATCTTTTCCAAGCTTTTTTATTACAGCCGCCTGATTTTTTCCATGGACTGTGGCGATTATAAAAATTCCTGACAAATTAGCATATTCTAACGCCTCAATATCCTGTGCTGTTCCTATTTCATCTACTGCAATTAATGTTGGTGCCATTGACCTTATTGCCATAAGTATCCCCTTTGATTTTGAACAGTTGCTTATAACATCTGTTCTTTTTCCTAAATTCATTGTTGGCACGCCTTTATAACAACCACTGATTTCATTTCGCTCATCAATGACACATAAACTTGTACCAGCGAAATTTTCACTAATTTTATAAACTAAATCTCTAAGTAATGTTGTCTTGCCAAGTCCCGGTGGTGAAATTATTAATGTATTACACAAGTGATTATTTTTGTATAATTTAGGAAAAATCATTTCACTGCAATTTTTTATATGATGATTTATTCTAAAATTAATAAATCTAATATTTCTAACAATGGGCTTATCATAAATAGTTCCTGCCATATAACCACCAATGCCTACTCTATGACCGCCTGGAATTGTAATAAACCCTTCAGCCATACTCTGCTCGTATGCGTAGGCAGAATATTCTGTAATCAAATTAAAAGTATCGATAACATCTTTTTCATTACATATAACATCAAGTATAATTTCACCCGTACCTGTATTTAAAATCACATTTTTGTTTACTCTGATTCTAATTTCATATATGTTTTTTATTTCATATTTTTCTAAAACTTGTCTTATTTTACAATTAAAATATCTGTATATATTTTCCATTTTTATAATTCTCCTTAAAAAAATATATGAAAGATAAAAAAATATATTCTATTTATTTTTATATGTGTTACAATTAGTGAGATGAAAAAAATAATTAAACAAAAAGGATGGTAACTTATATGAAGAAACTAAAGAAAACATTAATTGTTTTTCTTGTGCTAGGTCTGTTTTGTAGTCTCGGATATACTTTTTTAGGGATGACAAATCACAAGATTAATACAGTTGCAAAAGGAAATGAAACAACAGCTAATCAAAAACCAAACATAGCTACAACTAATTACAAACTGTTGAAAAGCATAAAGTTAGACAAGTTATCTCTTTCCATAACTAAAGGAAAGAAAGCAATTATCAAAGCCAGCTTAAAATACCAACAGGATTCATCTTCACCAAAAGAACCTGTTGTCTGGGTTAGTAAAAACACTTCCATTGCAAGTGTTAATAGCAAAGGCAAGATTACAGCTTTAAAAGCAGGAACTACATATATTGTCTGCAAAGGTGAAACCGGCAAAATAAAAGCAAGATGCAAAATTGAAGTAAGAGATCCTTACAACAAGATTAAGACTTTAAAATTAACATCTACTTCTTTGCGTGTTGGTAAAAATCAAAAAAGATTTTTAGACTTAAAGACAACTTATGATAAAAATAAAAAATACAAAAATGAACCTGTTGTTTGGATAAGCACAAACAACAAAGTTGTAACAGTAAAAAACGGTGTTATTAAAGGTAAAAAAACAGGTACAGCTTATATTAAGGTTCGTTCTAAATACACAAATAAAACTGCAAAATGCAAAGTTACGGTTGTAAAGAAACTTAAATATGTAGCTTTTACTTTTGATGACGGCCCAGGTGAATACACAGACAAACTTTTATCAGCATTGAAAAAGCACGAAAGCAAAGCTACTTTCTTCGTATTAGGTAATCGTGCTAATTCATTTAAAAAGCAGTTACAAAGAGAATATAATCTTGGCATGGAGATTGGTTCACATACATGGTCACATAAGAACTTAAAGATTTTATCTAAGAAAAATGTTAAGAAAGAAATTTCTTATGCAAGAAATGCTATTAAAAATGTAACCGGAGAATATCCAACATTACTTAGACCACCTTATGGAAATTACAACTCCATAGTTAGCAAGAATGCAAAAGCACCTATGATTTATTGGTCTGTTGATACAGAAGATTGGAAATATCGTAATGTTAAATACATAAAAAATTATGTTATAAATCATGCAGGCGATGGCCAAATTATCTTGTTACATGACATTCATCCAACATCTGTTAACGGATTTATCAAAGCCCTACCGGAGCTTAGAAAAAAAGGTTATGAGCTTGTTACCGTTAGTGAACTTTACAAGATTAAAGGAAAGACCATGAAGAATGGTATTATGTATTTTGGACCAAATTATTAAAAGATATTATTTCGAATAAATATTAAAATTTACATTAAATAGAAAATAGAGGTATAAGTCAATTTGTGAACTTACACCTCTATTTTTTATGACTATTTTCATATAACTGTTTACGAATATCCATTCCAATATAAATCAATTATTATCTCTTGTTCTATGTAATCTGCTAAATCATTACAAATAATCAGCCACACCATCATTTATGATATGGCTGATTATTTATTATTCTGTAGCTTCTGTAAATCTGTTCTAAAAGAATAACTCTCATTAACTGATGTGGAAATGTCATTTTTGAAAAGCTTAATTTGAAGTCAGCCCGTTTTGATATTGATTCATGTAATCCAAGGGAACCGCCTATTATAAATATAATATGGCTTTTTCCTTCTATTCCTAACTGATTAATTTTCTTTGATAATTCCACTGAATCCAACTGTTTACCAAGGATTTCAAGAGTTATGACAAAAGCCCCTTCCGATATATGCTTGCTAAGTCTTGCTGCCTCTTTTTCTTTTACAATATTGATTTCTGCTTCCGTTGAATTTTCTGTTGTTTTCTCATCAGCAACTTCAATGATATTTAATTTACAATATCTTGATAATCTTTTGCTGTATTCTTTTATGGCATCCACGTAAAACTTTTCTTTAATTTTTCCTACTGTTAATAATGTAATTTTCATCTGTATCTCCTTATTTGCAATAGACTTATTGTACTCTATTTGAAAGCAAAAATAAATATCATTTACTTGTTTATAACCATTTAATAGTTTATAATAGTGTTAGTTTATGAATATCAGTTACTTTTTAAGGAGGCACAATATGGAAGATAGCAATTTCGAAAACAACAAAACTTCAGATGTGCAGGAAAACAAATTGCCTGAAAGCCTGTACGATTATACAGATAACAAAGTCCATTCCTTTGTACGACTATCAGATAAATATAAGGACATTACATCATCAGCCTTAACAATGCTTATTGTTGGTATCGCAGGAATTATTTTTATGATTTTAGTTTTTGCTGATATTATACCACTTCCAATCAACGCATCTACGGCATGGTTGTTTGATTCTGTAATGGGTGGAATTTTTATTATATTTATTATTGCAGGCATTGTTTCTTTTATGCATGCAAAGCAGGTAAAAATCGATGCTGAAGCCGAAGATAAGTTAATTGAAGAAATTTTAGCTTGGGCAAAAGACAATATTTCAAAAGAACTTTTAGACGAAGGTTTAGATTTAAGGGAACCTGAAGAAATATTATATTTTAGTCGTGCTGACAAAATTAAAGATTTATTAATGCATCAGTTTGAAAACGCTGACGAAGCTTTAATTTATGAATACACTGAACAAATTTATCAAAATATTTATGAATAGTGTTTTGAAATTTTTTAGTGGCTTTTCCAATAATTGGAGCAAATATGCATGTCCCTAGTGGAATGCTTTTAATGTAACAGAATTTTTTGATAAACATCATAAAAGAGATTGTCTATTTTTAGTAATAGGCAATCTCTTTTTCTTCTTTTCTTTTATTTACATAATTGCTTCTATGCCACCCTCATCCATTAATTCCTGATTATACAAAATCTCATCGCAGTTTCCTTTTGCAAAGAAATTACCATCTTTAATAACAACGGCTTCTCTGCAAACCTCTTTTGCAAAGGTTAAGTCATGAGTGGCTATAAGCATTGTATGTGGTAGGGAATTTAAGACATTAATGAGATTACGCCTTGCCTTAGGATCTAAAAAAGCTGTTGGCTCATCTAATAACATAACACTTGGTTTCATTGCCAAAACAGTAGCTAAGGCTGCCATTCTTTTCTCGCCACCTGATAATTTAAGGGCTGTTTTGTCCTTCAAGTGTTCAATATTCAATAATTTTAATCTGTCTTCCACTCTATATTTTACAGACTCTTCATCTAAACCTGCATTTCTAGGGCCAAAAGCAATATCATCATATATAGTAGCCATAAATAACTGATCATCAGGATTTTGAAAAAGCATCCCCACCTGCTGTCTTACTTTAACAATGTTTTTTGAGTCCACAACTAAATCATCTATTTTAATTTCTCCTGTACTATCTAATATTCCTTCAATGGCTAACATTAATGTAGACTTACCGGCACCGTTAGCTCCTATTAGTGCAAGTTTTTCCCCGGACTTAACATTCAGGGATAAATTATTTATTGCCTTTGTTCCGTCAGGATATTCAACTGTAACATTATTAATTGTAAGCATATTTCTTCCTCTTGTTTTCAAATATAATAGCAAACTCTTAAATACTTAAATTTAAATACTAAAAATTCAACACTCAAAATTCAATACTAAAATACAAAAGCATTTTCTCTATAATATAACAAAAATCACACTGGACACAGTACATACCAAAAAGAATACTATATCTTTCAATGCAATCTTTTCTTTCTGATATGCAACCTGTTTGCTTCCATAACCTCTGCATTTCATGGCGTTATATATTCTTTCTGCCTTGTTAATGCTTTTTAAAAACAGGTTTCCAACAAAGGGACCCATGTGCTTAATATGTGGCCACTTGTATGCCGGATTCTTTAATCTATAGGATACAAGCATTGTTGAAACTTCTTCAGCCAAAACCCCAATATATCTATATATCATTTCCATTAAATTAACGATTAATGGTGGTATATGTAATCTTATTAACTGCTTTGTCAAATCAGAAAACCGCGTTGTAGCAATTAGTATTAATAAAGCCCAAACCGAAAACATAGTTCTAATAATCAAAACAACAAAAGAAATCAAACCATAAGTAATAGCAATTCTTCCAATAAAAAATGCTGTTTCCCTGTTTATAATCAGATTACTTATACCTGCAAAAAGTACAAAAGGCAAAGCAATCATTGTTCTTTTTATAACAATTTTTAAAGGTAATTCTGCTAAGGCTGTAGTGATTATCAAATAAAACAAAAAATATGAAAATCTAAGTAAATCATAACGTCTGACACTAAGTATACAAACAATATAGACAACTGTAACTATCATCTTTATTAATGGATGTATATTATGTATTATAGTATTTTTTATACTTAACTGTTCTAACGAATAAATTTCATTTACTTTACTTCTTATACCACTCATTAAATTTATAGGTTACCCCTTCCGTAACAGCTATCTCCTATTACTTATTTTTCTTTTTCTTAACGTAAGTTATTATTCCACCTGCTCCTAGCGCAAGGCAAAAAGTTATACCCGCTCCTATAATACCTGAAGCCGACGTTCCATTTCCTTTTTTTTGCGACTTAAAATCATAATCAGGCAGTATTGATAATTTTTCCTGAATCTGACTCATTACACTATGAGTTTTATCACTATTTTTAAGTTCTGAAGTACCTGCTGTTTTTTCCATTGACCACTCCAATCCATCAGGATTAGAAGAAGCATAAAGAGATAAAACACCACCTGTTATAACAGCAACAATACCAATAATCACTGTAACTTTTTTTACAGATACTTTTTTGTCTATTTTTTGTTTAAATAAAGCCGAATTAATTATTTCAGGCCTCATTTTCCAAACAAATAAAACAACTGCAGCTGTTACAATTCCTTCACCTACTCCAATTGCCAGATGAATTGGTAACATTAACGCCACGAATGTTTTAAATGGAAACTCTGTTATCCCTGATAAAAGTGTTTCCATTACAACACCAAAAGCACCTATTTGAAGTGCAACCACAGGTCCTAAAAATGCCGATACTGAAAGTTTTGTTTTGGATATGTTATTTTTCAAAAACATTCTTATAATTGGAAATACTATTAAACATGGAATGACACCCATATTAAAAATATTAGCTCCTAGCGCAAGCAAACCTCCATCAGCAAAAATAAGGCATTGTATAACTAAAACTGATGCAATAGTTAATAAGGCAGGAAATTCTCCAAGTAACATTGCCAGTAAAATTCCACCGCCTATATGACCGCTTGAACCGGTCCCCGGTATGGTAAAATTAATCATCTGGGCTGCAAAAACAAACGCGCCTGACACAGCCATAACCGGTAGTTTTTTTTCAGACAAATCGCTGTCTGTTATTTTCTTTATACCATACGCTGTTGCCCCTGCTGTTACAGCCCACATTGCTACGCCAACTTCAGGTGACAACAAACCATCTGCCATATGCATCTATTAAATCTCCTTTAATATTTCTTTTTTTATTTCTTTTAATGAAAGATTTTTCTCTTTTGCAATTCTAGCCAAATCTTCATATTCTAATTTTTCTTTTGATATTCCATAGCCGTAAGATTCCTTTAATGAAATGTCACCTAATGAACTTTCAATTGTTTTAACATTTCTTGTAAGTCCGTAACGTTTACAAATATACTCTCTAACGCCTAATGTTGTTGTGTATTTAAAAATTAATTTAAGGAACTTTTCCTTGTCTATATTTTTACACATACATGTAATCATTGTTCCCGGGCGATTTTTTTTCATATTAATATTTGTAGTGTACACATCTAAGGCACCATTATTCATTAAAGTTTCTGTAGCAAAACCTATTTCTTCAGCAGTCATATCATCTATATTACATACCAACTCCAGAACATCATCCATTTTCTGCTCTTCTTCTCCTAAGAAAGCTCTAACGCAATTTGCCACTGTGAAATCTTTATTTCCCATACCGTAGCCTATTTTCTGAGTTTTCATTATAGGCATGGCATCAAAATCATCTGCAAAATATTTAAGTAAAGCTGCCCCTGTTGGTGTACACAACTCACCCTTAATGTTACCTGAATATGAAGGAACCTCTCTTAAAATATACGCTGTAGCAGGTGCCGGCACAGGTAAAATTCCATGAGCACATCTAACATTACCACTGCCTACATGAACAGGTGATGCCATTATTCTGTCAGGATTGATTTTGTCAATCAACATACACACACCAACTACATCGGCAATGGCATCCATTGTACCTACTTCATGGAAATGTATCTCTTTGATACTTTTATTATGAGCTTTAGCTTCTGCTTCGCCAATTAAACAATACACATTAACTGCATCTTTTTTCACTTTAGCAGGAATGTCTAACCCATTAATAATCTCTTCAATATGAGAAAGACTACTATGTGAGTGGTGTCCATGACTATGGTCGTGGCCATGTTCATTGTCATGCGTATGCTCGTGCTCGTGCTCGTGCTCATGTTCATGTTCATGTAAAACATTGTTTTCCTGTACGTTAACATCTTCACTTACTTCTTCTTCACCATTAACCATTACTCGCATGTGAGTACCAACAATTCCACATTTTGTGCTTTCTTCTTTTATTAATTTAATGTTAGGTATATTCAAATTATTAAATTCATTTACAAATTCATCTGGTTTGTCAAGTAACTCAACTAAAGTCGCCATAAGCATATCGCCGGCTGCTCCCATATTACATTCCAAATATAATGTTTTCATTTTCATCATCCTTATAAATTATTTTGTTATATGGTTAATCATACTTGCCATATAGCCTGCTCCAAAACCATTATCAATATTAACAACACTTACACCACTTGCGCATGAATTAAGCATTGAAAGAAGTGGGGTTATACCACCAAAGGCTGCCCCGTAACCTACACTTGTAGGTACGGCAATAACCGGACAATCTGCCAAACCACCTATAACACTGGCAAGTGCCCCTTCCATGCCTGCAATGGCAATTATGACCTTTGCTTCCATTATTTTATCCACATTTTCAAGCAAACGATGCAAACCTGCCACACCTACGTCATATAATCTTTCAACATGATTTCCTAAAAATTCTGCCGTGAGAGCCGCCTCTTCTGCCACAGGCATATCACTTGTGCCACCTGTTGCAACAACAATTTTGCCTAGGCCATCCTTTTCTACCAAATTTCCAACAATACCAACTTTTGATATTTCATCATAAAAATATGTAACTTCCAAAGCTTCTAAATACTTCTCTACATAATCTGACGCTTCCTTACTCATTCTAGTAATAAGAATATTGCTTTGATTATTTTTTATGAAGCTTTCTGAAATCTTTGCTATTTGGTCAGGTGTCTTACCGGCACCATAAATCACTTCCCCAACTCCCTGTCGAAGCTTTCTGTGAAAATCAGGCTTGGCAAAACCTAAGTCCTCAAAAGGCTCTTTCTTTAATTCTAATAATGCATCACCTACAGAAACCTTTTTTTCAGCAACTAACTGTAATAATTCCTTTGTATCCATACTAACTCTCTTTTTATTTTTCATTTAAAATTTCGTTCATGCTACCTGTTCTATAGCCCTGTAAATCAAGGGTTACATAGGAAAAGCCGATTTTTTTAAGCAATGTAGCTACTTGTTCCCTGTCATTTACAATAAAATCATTTATTTGTTCAGGAAGAATTTCAATACGGGCAATATTTCCATGGACTCTTACTCTTGATTGTACATAGCCTTTACTAATTATAACATCTTCAGCCTTATCAATCATCATAAGTTTTTCTTCTGTAATCTTTTCACCGTATGCAAATCTTGATGCTAAGCACGCCTTACTTGGCTTATCCCAAGTCTTTAAACCTAAAATTTTAGAGAATTCTCTAATTTCTGATTTATATAAATTTGCCTTTTGAAGTGGGCTTTCTACTTTAAGCTCCTCAATAGCTTTTAAGCCCGGTCGGTAATCGCCGTTATCACTCATATTTGAGCCTTCTGCCACATAGGCAATATTATTTTCTTTTGCAAGTTTCTTTATTTCAGAAAAAATTACTTTCTTACAAATATAACATCTGTCAGGTGGATTGTCGGCAAAGCCTTCAATATCCAAAGGATTATAACCGCATATTATGTGCTTAATGCCTTCACTCTTACAGAAATCTCTTGCGTCATTAGTTTCTTTTTCAGGAAAAGCCGCCGCATTTAATGTTATGGCTATTGCCTTATCTCCTAATACATCATGAGCAACTTTCAGAAGAAATGTAGAATCTACTCCACTTGAAAATGCTACTGCCACGCTTCCTAATGATTTTAAATATTCTTTTAAATTATTGTATTTAACCTCTAAATCCTTATCCATATTAATCAGTTCCTTCCAATAGACATACTTTTTATTAAACTATATTATATTTTAAAATATATATAAATCTGTTGCAAATGCCTATATTATATACAATTTTATGCCTAAAAAGCATGAATTAGCTGTAACATTTCCTATTACGTAAAAAGAAGAAAAGCCATTATTAACAACTTTTCTTCTTTTTATATTTTTATTTTAAAGTAGGAAGATTGGATATATACTGCTTAAATACATTCCAATTTCCTTTTTTTATTTCTGATACATTAATATTATTTTCATTTATAACATTACCTTCTAAAAGAAATACATCCATTCCTATTTGAGAAGCACACATGTCTTCTGTAACATCGTTTCCAACCATTAAACAATCTTCAGCATCCTTATCAAGAACCTTTAATATATGTTTATAATATTCAATGTTAGGTTTTGCAAAACATGAATTCTCATAAGTAGTTATTAATGAAAAATCATCCTGACATAATCCTGTCCATGACAAGCGTTCTAAAATTGCCACTTCTGGAAATATAGGGTTTGTTGCAACAACTAATGTATAACCTTTTTCTTTTAAAATTTCTATACATTCATTTACTGTTTCAAGAGGGCTTGTAACATATCTTGCTATGGAAAAATCTTCTTTATAAAACTTCGTAATTTCTTTTTGAATCTTACGTTTTTCTTTGGAATCCATTTTTCCACCGCCACCTGTCATGAAGTTAGCAAAAGCTTTCCAAAAGCACTCTTCATTTGTAATAATACCGTCGTTTGCAACCATTGCTTTCACGCCAACCCAAAGCCCGGCAACAATTTTCTTTGAATCAAAATTGGATGATTCCAGTCTACTACTTAAAAGTTTTATGTACATGTCGGTAAATTCTTTCATGTCCATTGGAAGTAATGTTCCATCTAAATCAAATAATACTGTATTCATTAATATCTAATCCTATTCGTCCCAGTTGTGGTAAACCTGCTGAACATCTTCATCTTCATCTAATCTGTCAATAATAATGTTCATTTTCTTAATAGCTTCTTCGTCTGTTAATGTAACATAATTCTGAGGAATCATTGTTACTTCAGCATTTGCCATCTTAATTCCTTCTTTTTCTAAAGCTTCGCGAACTTCACTGAAAGCATCAGGATTAGTTAAGATTTCATAACTATCTTCTTCATCTGAAAAATCTTCAGCTCCTACATCTAATGCCATCATCATAAGTTCATCAGGATCCATATCACATTCTTCCTTATCAATGATAATCTGTCCTTTCTCGTCAAACATATATGATACACAACCCTGTGTTCCTACATTACCGCCACCTTTTGTGAAACAGTTTCTAACATTTGCTGCTGTTCTGTTTTTATTATCTGTTAAGGCATCAACAATAATAGCTGTACCGTTTGGTCCATATCCTTCATATCTTGCTGTTTCATAATTAACAGCCGCTGCGTTACCTGCAGCTTTCTTAATACCTCTGTCAATTGTATCGTTTGGCATGTTGTTAGCTTTTGCCTTTGCAATAACATCACGTAACTTACTATTATTGTCCGGATCAGCTCCGCCTTCCTTAACTGCTACAGCAATTTCCTTACCGATAATTGTAAAAAGTTTTCCCTTTGCTGCATCATTTTTTTCTTTCTTATGTTTAATATTCGCAAATTTTGAATGTCCTGACATAAAATTTCACTCCTTTGTATTTCTTATTTTACACGCACTCTAAAGTGTAACATTTTATATTTTAATAGTCAACTTGCACATCTATGTATCTAATTCCAGACTAATGCACAATGCCTTATTAATCGTCCCCATCATTTCTTCATCCAAATGACAGACTTTATCTTTTAATCTTTGTTTATCTATAGTCCTTAACTGTTCAAGTAAAATAACCGAATCCTTAATTATATCGCATTTATTTTTGTCTATTCTAATATGAGTTGGCAGTTTTGCTTTTGACATTTTAGATGTAATTGCTGCGACAATAACTGTTGGACTATGTCTGTTTCCTGTATCATTCTGTATAATCAAAACCGGTCTTATACCACCTTGTTCAGAGCCAATAACCGGTCTTAAGTCAGCATAAAAAATATCGCCTCTTTTTATAATCATTTCCACACTCCAAATCTATTATAATAACTATAGTATTCCACTTTTTGGAATGTGTATTCAATTTTATAAATTAAAATTCAAGATTATAATCATCTTCAAAATAATCTTTTGTGCCAACTATTTTTCCACCTTTTAAATAAACTCTTGGAACCCTTTTTCCTAAATCACAAATAAATTCGTAATTAAAAGTACCTGCTTCTTCGGCTAATTTATCAATTAATATTGTTTCGTCCCCATCAGTACCTACTAATGTAACTTTATCGCCAACTTTTACATCCATACCTGTAACATCAACCATAAACTGATCCATGCATACCCTTCCAATGATGTTAGCTTTCTTACCATTAATTAAAACATAGCCTTTGTTGCTTAAGTTTCTTGGATAGCCGTCACCATAACCTACAGGAATTGTTGCAACAGTCATCGGCTTATCAGACACAAAAGTATGACCGTAACTTACGCCTCTGCCTGCTGGAATTTCTTTTACATATATTACATGTGAATATATACTCATTGCAGGTTCTAGTTTCATTGCCTCATGGTCCATTTCATCTGATGGATAAAGACCATACATTGAAATTCCTGCTCTTGAAAGGCTTAATGATGTTTCAGGCATTTCCATAATGGCTGCACTGTTAGCGCACTGATGAACCGGTATTTTTACACCATTTGACTCTACTTTTTCCACAAAATCATTAAATTCCTTAAACTGATTGTAAGCAACACTTTTGTCAACATAATCAGCCTTTGCAAAATGAGTAAAAATCGACTCGATTTTTACATTTGGCAGTGCGTCAATGGCTACAATTTCCTTTACAGCTTCATCACTTGGTATATAGCCGATTCTGCTCATACCTGTATCAACTGCTATATCAATATTTACATGTTTATCTAAGCTAATTGCTATATCAGACAATTTCTTAGCATCTTCTATTGAGAAAACTGCCGGTATCATACCTTCCTTAACAACAGTTTCATAAGTACATTCAGGTGTGTAACCAAGAATAAATATTGGTTTTGTTATTCCATGTCTTCGTAAATTATGTCCTTCGTAAGCTGTAGCAACTGCATAACCATAACAAATATCATCTAATGCTTTTGCAATTGGAACCGCTCCATGTCCATAACCGTCTGTTTTTATTACTGCAACAATTCCTGTTTCCTTTTTCATTTTGCATTTCATTAATTCAACATTTCTGTGAATTTTGTCTAAATCAACTGTTGCATAAACTCTAAAATATTTTTTATCCATATCTACTGTTTCCACTTTTTCCACAACCTTTCATTTTCTTCTAATCTTAATTCTAAAAATCGCCGTTGTAAGCTTTTGTAATATTATTACAAATATCTCCTGCCATCATGGATTCCTTACTTGATTCCATGGCTGCCAAATCACCTGCTATTCCATGCAAAAACGTAGCCAGTGCCGGAACTTTTTCAAAATCTGTTTTTGTACCAAGCAAAGCTACCATAATACCTGTTAGAACATCTCCACTTCCTGCTGTGGCCATACCACTATTGCCTGTTAAATTAATATAAGTCCCTTTCTTATTAGCCATAACAGTTCTTGCATCTTTTAAAACAACTGTGGCGCCATATTTATAATTGACTTTTCTTGTATATTTAATTAAATTCTGTGCAATTTCTTTAGCCGGTACTGCAAGGAATCTGCTCATTTCTCCAAGATGAGGTGTTAAAATAACTTTATCATGAAGTTTTTCTTTTATTTCGTTATGTCTTGATATTGTATTAATACCATCAGCATCAATAACTGTAGGTATTTTTGATTCTAACACTTCATTAACAATTTCTGTTTGAACTTCACCGGTTCCCATTCCGGGACCTACTGCTATTACATCGCACCACTTAATTGCTGCCTGTAATGACTTAATATCAAATTTATCAATTGTATAAGTATTAATCATTGCTTCCGGTAAAAGCTTCCCTAAAATATTTCTGTTATTTTCGTGTGTAAATATGCGAACCATACCTGCACCTGTTTTAAAAGCAGCCAAAGCGGACAGTGCCGCGGCACCTGAAATCTCTTTGCTGCCTGCAATAATTAAAACCTTACCGTAATTACCCTTATAAGAATAATTAATTCTTCTTGGCAGATATTTTAAATCTTCTCTTGTAGCATATTTTATAAAATCACTGTTTTCCCATGATTCATATCCAATATCACTTACAATGACTTTCCCGCAATAATCTGCTCCCGGATACAATACTGTACCAACTTTATGAAAGCCGAAAGTCACGGTATAGTCCGCCTTAATCGCGACTCCAAGAACTTCTCCTGTACTTCCATCAATGCCTGATGGAATGTCGACTGCATAAACTTTTGCCCTTTGATTATTTATATATTCAACGGCATCCTTATACTTACCTTCTACTTCTCTGGATAAACCAACGCCAAAAATTGCATCAACAAAAATATCGCAATCAGCAAAATCTTCAACAATACTTATGCCAAGATTTTCATTTATTCTAAGCTGTGTTTTAAAATCCTCTGTTGCCTTATTAATGTCACCAATAACGCATGTACATGTATTGTAGCCTTTCAAATAAAGCATTCTACATATAGCAAGACCATCTGCCCCGTTATTTCCTACACCGGCTATAACCTGAACAGTTTTTGTTACCGGCTCATTTTCCATAATTAAAGAAGCAACACTTAAGGCCGCTCTTTCCATTAAAACAATTCCCGGAATCCCGATTCTTTCAATTGTTTCAGTATCAACTTTTTTCATTTCACTGCTTGTAAGAATATTTTTCATAGGCCACTCCTATCTATAAACTCTCCTGTTTATTCTTTTCTGATATTCTATATGTAAGCTTCATTAAACTTTCAGACAAATGAACATTTTCAACTAAAATGTCACCGCCAAAGCCTAAATCTGTATGAGCAAAGTTCCAAAAAGCCTTTACTCCACATTCTACTAATTTTTCAGCAACTTCCTTAGCCGGTCCTTTTGGTAATGTTAACGCAACAATTTCAACATTATTTTCCTTAACATAATCATAAAGTGTAGAAATATCTAAAATTTCCGCATTCTGTGTTTTCTTACCAATTAAATCAGGATTTTTGTCAAACAATGCTGTTATTTCAAAGCCTCTGTTTCTGAAGTTGCCATAATTAGCAATCGCCTGACCTAAATTTCCTGCTCCTACAATAACCATTTTGTGGGGTACATTAAGACCAAGTAACTTTCCTATTTCGTCATAAAGATATTGTACATTATACCCATATCCCTGCTGACCGAAACCACCAAAATTATTTAAGTCCTGTCTAATCTGGGATGCTGTAACATTCATCATCTGACTTAGCTCTTTTGACGAGATTCTTTCGATGTTTTGAGCTTTTAACTCATCTAAATATCTATAATAACGTGGTAGTCTTGAAACTACCGCTTTTGAGATTTTATTCATCACATTCTCCTACCTTATATATATATGGTTAATTATAAGGATATAGCAAAATATTGTCAAATATTTGTCATTCTATATTTTGTTTTAAATTTCAGCATTTTATGATAAACTAGTTAATTAGTGAAATTCAATTAAACAGGAGGATTCTCATGATATTATCATGTAATCATATAAGCAAATCATACGGTGTTGAAACAATTTTAAATGACTGCTCTTTTTTCATAAATGATAATGAAAAAGCAGCCATTGTTGGAAATAACGGTGCCGGAAAATCTACCATTATGAAGATTATAATGGGGGAACTTTCACCTGATGACGGAAACGTTATTATTGGCAAGGATAAAACTATCGGTTACCTTGCCCAGTATCAGGATTTAGGTTCAGACACTACTATTTACGAAGAAGTAAAATCTGTTAAACAGAACTTAATTGACATGGAACAAAAACTTTTGGAATACGAGAAAGAAATGGCAAAGGTTTCAGGTGATGAACTTTCTAAATTAATAGAAACTTACACTAACCTGGAACATCGTTTTCAATTATTAAATGGCTATTCATACAAAAGTGAAATTGAGGGTGTAATAAAAGGTCTTGGATTTACGGAAGATGATTTTAATAAGTTTGTTGGTAATCTTTCAGGTGGTCAGAAAACTCGTGTTGCCCTTTGCAAACTTTTGTTAGAAAAACCTGATATTATTATGTTGGACGAGCCTACTAACCACCTTGATTTAAATTCAATTAAATGGTTGGAAACATATTTGCTTAACTATAACGGGGCTGTTTTAATAATCGCCCATGACCGCTACTTTTTAGACAAGATAGTTTCTAAAGTTATAGAAATTGAAAACCATAAAGCACATGTATACAGTGGTAACTATTCTGACTTTGCTGTAAAAAAACAGGAATTAAGAGTTGCTACAATGAATGCCTATTTAAAACAGCAAAGTGAAATCAAACATCAGGAAGAAGTTATTGCCAAACTTCGCTCTTACAAACAGGAAAAATTTTATAAGCGTGCAGAAAGCCGTGAAAAGCAATTAGAAAAAATGGATCTAATTGAAAAGCCTGAAGAGTTAAAAAATAACATGACCATTAAATTGGAGCCTGACATTGTCAGTGGAAACGATGTTTTGTCTGTTGAGAACCTTGAAAAATCTTATAATACTCTTCTTTTTAAGAATATAAGTTTTGAAATAAAACGTGGTGAACATGTAGCAATTATTGGTGATAACGGCACAGGAAAAACCACTATATTAAAAATAATAAACGGCTTAGTTGATGCAGACTCAGGTATGATTAAGTTGGGCACAAATGTACATATTGGATATTATGACCAGGAACAACACAATCTTACAGATGAAAATACTTTATTTGAAGAAATAGCAAATTCATATCCAAATATGACTAATACAAAAATCCGAAACACTCTGGCTGCTTTTATGTTTACAGGCGAAGATGTTTTCAAGCGTGTATCAGATTTAAGTGGTGGTGAAAAAGGACGCCTTTCCCTTGCAAAATTAATGTTATCGGAAGCTAATCTTATTATTTTGGACGAACCCACAAACCATTTGGATATGGCTTCAAAAGAAATTTTGGAAAATGCAATAAATAATTATACAGGAACAGTTTTGTATGTATCACACGACAGATATTTTATAAACCAGACTGCCAATCGTATACTTGAATTAACAAACACAAAACTTATTAATTACCTTGGTAACTATGATTATTATGAGGAGAAAAAGGAAGAACTTACTGCAACTTTTGCCCCTAAGGAAGAAAAGACAAAAGCCGAGAAAACTACTTCCAGCAACAAACAGGATTATTTAGAAAGGAAGGCAGAAGCCGCAAGGATTAGAAAATTGAAAAATGATATCTCAAAAGTAGAAGAAAAAATCAAAAAATACGAAGACCGCTTAAATGAACTTGATGAAATGGTTGCATATCCGAGTGTTTCAACTAATTCAGCCAAGTTAAATGAAATCGGCAAAGAGCAAAATGAAATCAGTGATAAACTAGATAAACTTATGGAGGAATGGGAAATTCTTTCTGATCAGTTATAAGAATCACTAAAGATTTTTCTATTACAAAAAGGGGACAAGATTTTCTACTGTTAAGTAGTAATTTGTCCCCTTTCTGTTTTATGTTTGTTTTTTATTTTTTTACTTTTCTTTGCTATAAATCTTAGCGAAATTTAATCTTAATGCATTTGATACAACGCAGAAGCTACTTAAACTCATTGCCGCTGCCCCAAACATGGGATTTAATGTAATTCCAAATGGTATAAACAAACCTATTGCTAAAGGTATGCCTATAACATTGTATATAAATGCCCAGAATAAGTTTTCGTGAATGTTTCTAAGTGCTGCTTTACTTAGCTTTATAGCAGCCGGTACATCCATTAAACTGCTTTTCATTAATACAATATCAGCTGCATCTATTGCTACATCTGTTCCTGCTCCTATGGCAATTCCAATGTCAGCTCTGGTTAGTGCAGGTGCATCATTAATGCCATCACCTACCATAGCAACCTTTCCACCTGATTTAAGCTGTTTGATAACTTCTTCCTTACCATCTGGTAAAACGCCTGCAATTACATCATCAGTTCCAACCTGCTTACTAATTGCATTGGCTGTTCTTTCATTATCACCTGTTACCATTACAACTTTTATGTCCATGTTTTGTAATTCTTTAATTGCCTGAGCGCTATCTTCTTTTATAATATCAGCAACTGCAATAATACCCATTAATTTATTATTCTTTGCAAACAATAATGGTGTTTTACCCTGACTTGCATACTCTTGGGATATTTCTTTGGCTTTTTCATTTAAACCAATAGTTTCATCCATATATTTAATACTACCGCCTAATAACTTTTCACCATTTAATGTGCCTGTTAAGCCATTACCCGTTAAAGCCAGAAAATCAGTTATTTCTTCTGAAATTATACCGTCACCTTCTGCTCTTTCCACAACAGCTTTTGCCAAAGGATGCTCACTGTTTATTTCAAGACTGTATGCCATTTGAAGTAATTCATTATCAGTAATTCCTTCCATTGGATAAATGTCTGTAACCTTTGGAGTTCCTGCAGTAATTGTGCCGGTTTTATCTAATGCTATAATATTGATTTTTCCTGTTTCTTCTAATGCTACTGCGTTTTTAAATAAAATCCCGTTTTTTGCACCCTTACCGTTTCCAACCATAATGGCAACAGGTGTGGCAAGTCCTAATGCACATGGGCAGCTTATAACTAAAACTGAAATTCCTCTAGCCAGAGCGAAACCTATTTCTTTTCCAAGTATTAGCCAGCCAATCATTGTAACAATTGCAATTAAAATAACTGCTGGTACGAATATACCTGAAATTTTATCAGCAACTTTTGCAATTGGTGCCTTTGTTGCCGCAGCATCGCTTACCATTTGAATAATTTGAGATAAAGTTGTATCTTCACCAACCTTGGTTGCTTTGCATTTTAACAAACCTGACTGATTTATTGTTGCCCCATAAACCATACTGTTTTCTTCTTTGTCAACAGGAATACTTTCTCCTGTTAAGGCAGATTCATTTACTGCACTATGACCTTCTATTACAACTCCATCAACGGGTATGTTTTCTCCCGGCCTTACAACAAATACATCGTCCTTTAAAACTTCTGATGCATTAATATTTATTTCCTTACCGTCACGTATAACATTTGCTGTTTTTGGAACAAGTTTCATTAAGCTTTTTAATGCATCCGTAGTCTTACCTTTAGAGTGAGATTCAAGCATTTTTCCAACTGTAATTAATGTTAAAATCATTGCTGCCGATTCGAAATACAATTCCATCATATATTTCATAACCAACGCCTCATCGCCTTTAACCTGTGCAGATGTCATTAAAAATAATGATACTGTACTATAACCAAAAGCTGCCGATGAACCTAACGCCACAAGGGTGTCCATATTAGGTGCTAACTGAAACAGGCTTTTGTAACCTGAAATAAAAAACTGTTGATTAATAACCATAATAATTATTGTAAGTAACATCTGAGTTAAGCCCATTGCAACATGGTTGTTGTAATAGAACGAAGGCAGTGGCCAATTCCACATCATGTGACCCATTGAAAAATACATTAAAATAATTAAAAAGAATAAAGACCATATTAATCTTTTCTTTAAAACAGGTGTATCCTTGTCTTCAAGAGAATCATCGATTTCTTCTACAGTTTTTTCACTTTTGCCTTTCTTTTTAACTGATGCTCCATAGCCTGCCTTTTTTATAGCTTTAATTATTTCCTTGTCACTAACATCACCTTCAACCCCTAAGGAGTTTGTTAGCAGACTAACAGAACAGGACGTCACTCCTTCTACTTTTGATACAGCCTTTTCTACCCTGGCACTGCAGGCTGCGCAGTGCATTCCTGTAACATTATATTGTTTCATTATATTTACCTGATATGCCTGCCCTATTTTGACCACAACATACCTTTCCCTTTCATTTTTCACCTTTATATTATACCCCCTAGGGGTATTTGTCAAGTTTATATTTGACACTCTCATTTTCCTTTTATATACTATTTATAATTATGTAAAATTTTATACGTTTTTAGTATAACTTTCTAAAGGTAGGTATTGTATATGTCAGATAATTGTTGTAGCTGTCACACTAAACACAGAAGTGATGATGAAAGAAAAAAATTAATTAACAGATTAAGTCGTATTGAGGGACAAATCAGAGGCATAAAAGGTATGGTTGAAAATGACACTTATTGTGTTGACATTCTTGTACAGTCCTCTGCTGTATCTGCAGCTTTAACGGCTTTCAATAAAGAACTTTTAAACAATCATATTAGAACATGTATTGTTGACGACATTAGAAATGGTGAAGATGAAAAGGTTGAAGAGCTACTTGCCCTTCTCCAGAAAATCATTAAATAATTTAACTACATTTTATGTCACTTGGCATTCTAAAATTATTTTAAGTAATGGTGATTTAGTAAGAAATTCTAAAAAAGTTTCATTTAAAGTAAAAATAAGACAGTGAGCGTTGCTGTCTTATTTTTTGTGTAGTTTTTGTATGGAATTTTTTAAATTTTGCAAAATTCATTTCGTATTTTCCATTATATTTCAAAGGACTTTCTAGGGATTTCTTCTATTTACTACTTTATCAAAGGAATAATTCATAATGCCTCCAAATATTTTTTTACTTACATTACTCTAGTCTTTTTACCCATAAATAACAAATACTTTAATTCATAAGCTAAATATGCCTCTAAAACATGATAATTTTATCTTTTAATCCTGTTAAATTAATGTCTTTTATTGTATTTTAAGTGATTTTATCTTATACTATATATATTGATTTTAACGGATAAGGAGACAGTATTATGGATAACAAAAAAGTAGTTGTTGCCCTTGGAAGAAACGCATTTAGCGAGTCATTTCCAAAGCAGCAGGAAAGAGTTAAAGCCGCTGCAAAAGCTATTGCAGATTTAGTTGAAGAAAAATATGAAGTGATCATCACTCATAGTAACGGACCACAGGTAGGAATGATTCAGACAGCCATGACTGAATATTCAAGACTTGACGAAAACAGAACTGTTGCACCAATGTCAATTTGTGGTGCTATGAGTCAGGGATATATTGGTTTTGATTTACAGAATGCCATTCGTACAGAATTATTATCACGTGGCATTTACAAACCTGTAAGTACAATTATTACACAGGTTAGAGTTGATCCTTTTGACAAGGCATTTAATGCACCTTCAAAAGTTATTGGTCGTTTAATGACTAAGGAAGAAGCTGATAACGAAAAGAAAAAAGGAAACTACGTTGAATATGAAGAAGGCGAAGACGGCTACAGAAGAATTATTGCAAGTCCAAAGCCAATTGATATTTACGAAATTGATGCCATTAAGGCTTTAGTTGATGCTCACCAGTTAGTTATAGCAGCAGGTGGCGGCGGTATCCCTGTTTTACAGCAGCGTACAGGTTTAAAGGGCGCCAGCGGTATCATTGAAAAAGATTACACAGCAGCAAAACTTGCAGACATGTTAGACGCTTCTACTCTTATGATTCTTACATCAAGCGACTATCTTACAATTGAAAAAGACGGTCACACAGAAGAATTAAAAGAACTTACTGCTTCTGATGCAGAGAAATTAATTGAAGAAGGCTATTTTGATCCTGTAACTTCACTTCCTAAGATTGATGCGTCATTATCATTTGTTCAGGCCGGTAAAGGACGTGAAGCAATTATCACAAATCTTTCAAAAGCTAAAGAAGGTATTCGTGGAAAAATTGGTACAATAATCAAATAAATTCATAGAACAAAAAATACTCTCATTACTATTTTGTAACGAGAGTATTTTTTGTTCTATAGAAGCTTAAAAGTGGTCATTCACAAATTGAAAAGAAAGTGCTCTAACGCGGTTGGTTCATTAAGGCAGCGTAGCTGGCTTGATAGAACCACTACCAGCGTTTGGCAGCGGGAGCGTGCTTTCGTTAATTTGTGAATGACCACTTTTATTTACTAGAAGGCCCTAAAAAACACTTTATTATTTTATACTTCTTATACTTCTGTCATGTTGTACAAATCGTAATATATGCCTTTTTTATTTATTAGTTCATTATGAGTTCCCTGCTCTTCTATACCATTTTCGGTTAGAACAAGGATTTTTTCAGCATTTCTAATAGTTGATAGTCTATGGGCAATTACAAGAGTTGTTCTGTTCTTTGCAAGTTTCTCCATTGACTCCTGAACTACTTTTTCACTTTCGTTATCAAGGGCTGATGTTGCCTCATCAAAAATTAGAATTGGTGGATTTTTAAGAAATACTCTTGCTATTGATAATCTCTGTTTTTGACCACCTGAAAGTTTAATACCTCGTTGTCCAATGTCTGTGTCGAAACCATTTGGCAGTGACATTATAAAGTCGTATGCATTTGCCTCTTTTGCAGCAGCAATTACTTCTTCTTTTGTTGCCGTAGGCTTACCATATTTAATATTTTCATAAATTGTACCGGCAAAAAGGTAAACATCCTGTTGTACCATACCAATATTGTTTCTAAGAGATTTTAATTTCACATTTCTTATATCTTCATCATCAATAGATATACTTCCTTTTGTTACATCATAAAATCTCGGTATAAGATTACACAGTGTTGTTTTGCCTGCACCTGACGAACCTACTAAGGCAATATAGGAGCCTGCCGGAATTTCAAGATTAATGTGCTTTAAAACTCTATGATCATTATCATTATATCTAAAAGATACATCATCAAATTTAATATTCCCTACAACATTTGTCAGTTCCTTAGCCCCCTCTTTATCTTTAATTTCAGGTTCCATATCCAGAATCTGTCTGAATCTTTCATAGCCGGAATATCCATTTTGGAACTGCTCTGTAAAATCAATCAATGTTTTAACAGGATCAGTAAAAATATTTATATAAAGAAGGAAGGTTACAAAATCAGTTACATTAACCATATTTTTTGTAAACATAATGCCACCTGCAACTATAACCACCAAGTTAATCATGGTATTAAAACCAATTAGACCGGCATTATAACCACCCATGTATTTATAGTTGTTTTTCTTCGCCTCTAAGAAAGCCTTGTTACCAATTTCGAATTTTTCATTTTCAAGCTGTTCGTTGGCAAAAGATTTTACAACTCTGATACCTGACAAATTATCTTCTATCTGCTCGTTAATGGCTGCTATTTTCTTTCTGTTGATTCTAAATGTTTGCTTCATTTTCTTATTAAAGAAATATGCATAGACAATCATAAATGGAACTAAAGCAAATGCAGCTAATGCAAGTTTTTTATCGATACTTAATAAAATACATAAAGCACCAATAATTTTTATTACTGAAATAGTTACGTTTTCAGGTCCATGATGTAGTAATTCTGTTATGTCAAATAAGTCAGATGTGATTCTGGACATTAGCTGACCTACTTTTTGGTCATCAAAGAATGAAAAAGGCATTTTCTGAAAATGTGCAAAAATTTCTGCTCTCATGTCATATTCTATTTTTGCCCCCATTACATGCCCATAATTTGATATAAAATAATTACAGTAAATTTGAATTATTATTAATACAAAAACAGCTATTGCAATGTACAAAATTTGCTTAAATGCCTGTTGTGGGTTCATATGCACAACTGTTGAAGTAATATATCTAACTACCAAAGGTATTATCAGAGCTACTATAGATGCTATAATTGCAAAAAAAGTATCTGCAAAAAACACTCTTTTGTACGGTTTATAGTAGCTAATCATTTTCTTAAGATTTTCTTTCATAATATTTTCCTCTAAAATATTTTTATATTGCGAAACGCAATTAAACTCCTTTGTCATATAAAATTAATTTATACGGCAAAGGAGTTCTTTTACTTTATTTATTATGTATAATTAGTCCATTAATGATTCTAATGTTTTTCTAATTGCTAAAATAAATTCTTCTGTATTTAATTTCTTCTTGTTTTCTAATGTTGAAATTAAATATAAGTCACCTGTCATTTCACCATTTTCGATTGTGTCGATACAAGCTTTTTCAAGTTTGTCTGCAAATTCCATAAGTTCAGGAAGATTATCAATTTCGCCTCTCTTTCTAAGAGCACCTGACCATGCAAAAATTGTTGCAATAGGGTTTGTTGATGTTTCTTCTCCCTTTAAGTATTTGTAGTAATGTCTCTGAACTGTACCATGAGCAGCTTCATATTCGTAGTATCCCTTTGGTGAAGCAAGTACAGATGTCATCATTGAAAGTGAACCAAATGCTGTAGCAACCATGTCTGACATAACGTCACCATCATAGTTCTTACAAGCCCAAATATATCCACCTTCTGATCTCATAACACGTGCTACTGCATCATCGATAAGTGTATAGAAATATTCGATTCCTGCAGCATCAAATTTTTCTTTATATTCAGCTTCAAAAATATCATTAAATATATCCTTGAATGTATGGTCATACTTCTTTGAAATAGTATCTTTTGTAGCAAACCATAAATCCTGTTTTGTATCAAGGGCAAAATTAAAACAACTTCTTGCAAAGCTTTCAATTGATTCATTAATATTGTGCATACCCTGAATAATACCAGGTGTTTCAAAGTTATGAATTAATTCTCTTGTTTCTTCTCCTGCTTCATTTGTGTATACAAGTTCTGCTTTTCCGGCAGCTGGGATTTTCATTTCAACACCCTTATAAACATCACCGTATGCATGACGTGCAATAGTAATTGGCTTTGTCCAATTCTTTACATAAGGTTCAATACCTTTTACAATAATTGGTGCTCTGAAAACTGTACCATCTAAAATAGCTCTGATAGTTCCGTTAGGACTCTTCCACATTTCCTTTAAATTGTATTCAGGCATTCTTGCTGCATTTGGTGTAATAGTTGCACATTTAACAGCTACTCCGTATTTCTTTGTAGCTTCTGCTGAATCAAAAGTAACCTGATCATTAGTTTCATTTCTGTACTTTAAACCTAAATCATAATACTCTGTCTTTAAATCTACGAATGGTAACAATAACTCATCTTTAATCATTTTCCAAAGAATTCTTGTCATTTCGTCTCCATCCATTTCTACTAATGGAGTAGTCATTTTAATTTTTTCCATCATAAGTCCTCCTAAATCTACTGTAGTATCTTTGTAGATTATATCTAAATTCAACAAGAATGTAAAGTCAAAGAGACTTCACAGTAATCCTTTAAACAAAACATTATCTGTCGCAAAGAATCTTATTTTATTTTTACCCTCTTAACATTACTCCATTTTTTTGAAAGAACTTTTCTACTTCCATACTTTTTATAAGCTTTTACTCTGAAGTAATATTTCTTTTTAGACTTCAATTTTTTAATTGTTACACTTGTTTTAGTAACTAATAAAGAATCTCCATACATTCCCTTTACGCTATTGCATAATAAATTAGGCTTATTTTTCCCTATATTATTTTAAAAATTTCACATACATTAACAAGACCTGCCCCCTGTCTGTTTCTGTCCATAAACATATCCGTTGCACTGCTTTTTAGGATTTTTTTACATTCCGTATTTGTAAGATTATTATTGTAATTTAACATTAAAGCTATAATGCCCGTAACAATTGGTGTAGCCATTGATGTGCCACTTTTCTTCACATACAAATATTTTTTTCTCCACAAATTACAACAACTAATAATATTGTTTGCCGGTGCTACAATATCAGGTTTTACTATACATTGTTTTGTAGGACCGCGCCCTGAATAGTTGTAAATAATTTTTCCATTAACTTTCATCTGTACATTATCATTTTCTGCACCTACAGTTATAATTTTGCCACAATCTCCAGGCGTGGAAATTGAACTTGGTCCCGGCCCGTTATTACCTGCAGCAGCCACTACTATATAACCTAAATCCCATAAAAGTTCCACTTCTTTTAGCAGTCTTTTGTTTTCATCCTTTTCATTACCCAAAGTACCAAAAGAAATGTTAACAATTTTTATGCCATAACTTTTCCCATTGTCAATAATCCAATGTATACCATCAATTACATTTTCTTCTATTCCTCTACCTGTTTTGTCTAATACTTTTAAAGATACTAAATTTGATTTTGGAGCAATACCTTTGAACACACCTTTTGACAAATTACCATTGCCACCAATTATTCCTGCCACATGAGTTCCATGACCTTCATCATCATACACTTTGTTTTCTGCTATTTCATCAAAACTTCTTTCCTTTGTAAAATCTTTAAATAGAACAATTCTATTTTCAAAATCAGGATGACCAGCAATTCCACTATCCAAAATTGCTACAACAATATCTTCGCCCATAATTTTCTTTTCATGTATTATATTTATTTTTAATTTATTCCTAACAATATTCATTTTAAATCCTAGATTATTTTTTTCTATTTATTTCTAATTTAATATATGCGTCTACATTTTAATTGTCTATGGATATTGCCTTTCCCAAAGTTCATCGCACCCACACTCTCACAATTATGAATTATCATTTTGTAACAATATCTGTAATAACTATTTAGGAGCTATAACATCACAATCATATTAAATATAACACCAATAATTTTTTGATTTTTTTGTAAACATGACAGGCATTAGGTCATATTATTTAGTGTAAGTAAAAATTTTAGGAGATTTAACATGAGTGATTTAGCAGCAACAAACTGTGGATGCGGATGCGGTAATGATGGAGGAAACAACAACTGCCTTTTCCTTATTCTTATTCTCTTATTCTGCGGTGGATGCGGTAATGGCTGTGGAAACAATGGTTTCTTCGGCGGAAATGACTGCTGTTCAAGCATAATCTGGTTATTTATTTTATTTAGCTGTTGTGGTTGTGGAAACGGAAATTTCTTTGGTGGAAACGGCGGTAATGGTTGCGGTTGTGGCTGTTAGTTAATAATAGTGATTATTACGAATATGATTTATTTTGCCTGTTAAACAAATCATTAAACAGTCTAAATTTATATAACGGCAATTTTTTTACTTTGCTTATAATAATTGCTGCCATTGATTAATCTTTGTTAATTATATGGCATAAAATTTACTAATATAATTATGTTTCAATAAACCAAAAGGAGTTACAGTCTTATGTGCAAAAACAGGTATAAACAAACAAAATTTGATTGTATGGTCACTAACGAAACCATGCAGCTTATGAAGGCTGTAATTCCTTACATTGACGGTCCTATAAGTAATCTTCTTGGAATAATGATAAAATTTAAAGAATTGGAAAATGCCTCCTTTATTAATTCCAATATAGCAATAACCACAATGAATGAAAATCATAGTAAATCTACCGAAAACATGCTAAGTGATATTATGGAGTTTATGGATGAGGATACAAAAGAATCTATGGAAAATATTAAATCCATGATGGAAATGATGGATATGTTTAAAGATATGGATACGGCAGATATTTTCCAAACTATGGATGACTTTTCAAGTTCAACTTAATTAAATTAGTAATTTTACAATTAATAATATTATAATGGTATTTTTCAATATAAAGCTGAATACTATTTAAAGAATAAAAATAAATAATAAATTTAAGGAGTTTTTATGAGCAACAACAAATGGATGGATGATCCTGTGTTAGAGGGCATATCAAAAGAACGTCTGGAAGTTCTTACTAATATTATCGAAGGTGCAAAAGGTATGGAGCCTAAGGATATGTTTACATATTTTATCAGACAATCTAACATGGCTGGAAAACAAGGCATTAATTTCACAAATGCCGAAACCGAATTGATTCTTAATGTATTAAAAGAAGATATGTCTCCTGAAGAAATCAAACGGGTTGATATGGTAAAACAAATTGTAAATTCTTTAAGTAAAAAGAGAAAGCACTAAAGGCTTTCTCTCTTTTATAATATATAGTTTTCAAAATAACAACCGATTTAATTGCCACTGTTATTTTATTTTACTACTAAGTTAATGATTCTTCCTGGAACATAGATTTCTTTTACAATGTTTCCGTTAATCTTGTCTGCAATAGCTTCTTTTCCGGCAGCAATTGCATCTTCTTTTGAAATATCCGCAGGTACTTCAATAACTTCTTTTGTCTTACCGTTAATCTGAACAGGAATCTTGATTTCATCATCTTTCATTAATTCCTGGTCAGCTTCAGGCCATGAGTTATTTTCAAATACGCTACCTGTATTTCCAAGTTTCTCCCAAAGTTCTTCAGCTATGTGAGGTGCAAATGGAGCAATAAGAGTTGTAAATGTCTGAATAGTTTCTTTATCAACTCCACCTTCTCTCTTTGCAATTTCATTTAACTTATTATTATATTCCATGAATCCTGAAACAACAGTATTTAAACTAAAGTCTTCAAGACGTTTGGTAATAGTGTGAACCATCTGGTGACGAATCTTTATCATTTCCTTTGTAGCCTTAACATCTTTTTCAATGCTGTCAGTTGCTAATTTCCAGAATTTTGTGATAAATCTATAAACACCATCAATACCTCTTTCATCCCATTCAGAATCAAGTTCAGGTGGTCCTACGAACATTTCATAAAGTCTTAATGAGTCACAACCGTAATCTCTTACTAAATCATCAGGTGAAACAACGTTACCTTTTGACTTACTCATCTTGATACCATTTTCACCGGTAATCATACCCTGGTTAAATAACTTCTTAAATGGCTCTTCAAAATCAACTACACCTATATCATATAAGAATTTTGTGTAGAATCTTGAATATAATAAATGAAGAACTGCATGCTCAACACCACCGATGTACATATCTACAGGTAAATTATCATGAGCCTTCTGCTTTGAAACAAGTTCTTTATCATTTTTGTTATCTACATATCTTAAGAAATACCATGATGAACCTGCCCACTGAGGCATTGTGTTTGTTTCACGTTTTGCAGGCTTACCACAACATGGACATGTTGTATTTACCCATTCATCAATTGCTGCAAGTGGTGATTCACCTGTACCTGTTGGCTCATAAGATTCAACATCAGGTAATAATAATGGTAACTGATCTTCAGGTACCGGTACAGGTCCACAGTCAGGACAATGAATAATTGGAATTGGTTCCCCCCAATATCTCTGTCTTGAGAATACCCAGTCACGTAATTTGTAATTAACAGTTGCTCTACCAAAGCCCTTTTCTTCAATAATGTGAGGAGCTTCCTTCTTAAGAACTGATGATTCCATGCCATTCCATTCGCCTGAATTAATCATAGTACCAACAGCCTCTGTGTAAGCTTCTGTCATGTTTTCAATTTCTTTTCCATCTTTCGCAATAACCTGAATAATTGGTATATCAAATTTCTTTGCGAATTCAAAGTCTCTGTCATCATGTGCAGGTACACACATAATGGCACCTGTTCCGTAATCAGCTAATACATAATCTGAAAGCCAGATTGGAACCTTTGCTCCATTAAGTGGGTTGATTGCATAACTACCTGTAAATACACCTGTTTTTTCTTTTCCCTGAAGTCTGTCTACTGATGACTTGTTTGCTGCCATCTGAATGTATTCTTCCACAGCAGCCTTCTGTTCAGGTGTAGCAAGTCCTAATGCTTTTTCATGTTCAGGTGCTAAAACCATAAATGTTGCCCCATGAAGAGTATCTGGTCTTGTTGTATAAACTGTAATAACATCTTCTGTATTTTCAACCTTAAAGTCAACCTCTGCACCATATGACTTACCAATCCAGTCACTCTGCATTTTTTTAACTTTTTCAGGCCAGTCAAGCTTATCTAAATCTGCTAATAATCTGTCAGCATATGCTGTAATCTTTAACATCCACTGATTTAAATTCTTCTTTGTAACTTCTGCTCCACATCTTTCACAGCAGCCGTTTACAACTTCTTCGTTTGCAAGACCTGTTTTACATGAAGGACACCAGTTAATTGGCATCTGCTTCTGATAAGCAAGTCCTTTTTTGAACATCTGAACGAAAATCCACTGTGTCCACTTGTAGAAGTTAGGATCAGTTGTGTTTACTTCCATGTCCCAATCATAAAGTGCAGCGATTTCATTAATCTGTCTTTTGATATTCTTAATATTTGCTGCTGTTGAAATTGATGGGTGTGTTTTCATTTTGATAGCATAGTTTTCAGCTGGTAAACCGAATGCATCCCAGCCCATTGGATGAATAATATGATATCCATGAAGCATCTTATATCTACTCCAAACATCACTAATAACATATCCTCTCCAGTGTCCTACATGAAGTCCTGATCCTGATGGATATGGGAACATGTCAAGACAATAATACTTTGGTTTTGTTTTGTCAGCGTTAATAGGATTTACATCCCAATTATGACGCCATTTTTTCTCAATTTCCTTATGATTATAAGGTGTTGCCATAACTTATTTTCCTCCTAGATTTATATGTAAATTAAACTTAATTGCGCTTATAAGCACTTTAAATAATTACCTTTTATAATTTCAATAAACAGTCCCTAAAAATCATAAATATAAATTATTTCTTCTTAGATGACTTCTTTTTATTTTTGGTTGTTTCAGGCTCAATACCTGCTTTCTTTTTTCTCTGTTGTTCTAATTTCTTATTGACTTTGAAATTCTTCTTTACTGTATCTTCTTTTACTTTTATTTCACAAAGCACCTGACATGAGCCAACATTTCCTGCAAGATCTTTTGCCTTAACAACAACAGGTGTTTTTTCGCTTTCTCGAAGCTGTTCCTTTTCAAGTGTATATACTTTTATTTCACTTGCAGGTTCATTACAGGTTACTGTAGCCTTAACCATGTCTATGATTTTTTGAACATTCTTCTTTGTATTAATATCATTTGGACTTTTACTTTTTACTTCTAATGTAAATACCTGTTTACTACAACTTACTACAGGTGGTGTAGTATCTACCACCTGTACTTTCTGTGAAATGCTGTACTTCTTACCGTCTTTTGACTTGTATTTATATTTCACAGCATAATTTCCAACTGCTGAAGTATCTACTGTATTATGTTTCAATCTTCCGGTAATATCTTTACCCTTTGTTCCAAAGGCTATTAAATTACAGTAATAATTAAACTGATGTCCTTTTTCAACAGTAACTGTTTGAGAACCTTTAACAACAGTACCGTTTTTTATCTTCTTGTAAGGATTGTTCTCACTTGGATCTGTAGGATCCCAGCCACATTTTCCGGATACTTTTACAACCGGTGAAAAATCTATAGGCAATGTATCTTTTTTCTTGCCTTTTTTTACTGATACCAATGTGTTTTTCTTACAATTTTCAAATATCCAATTAGCGTCATTTGCTGTTAAAACAATATTCTTTCCTGAAGCTTTCTTTTTTCCAATGCTCCTATAAGATGATTTGACCAGTTTGTAATCTTCCTTACCTGAGTATGATGGTGACTGAATCCATACATTCTTATCTAAATATGAATTATATTTGTGCCAACCACTGTATTTATTAAGCCATGTATATTTGGACTTAATTCTAAAATTTCCATTAGGAAGACTCTTTCCAACTGAGCATCTAAAAGACTTAACTGCCACTTTTGTTTTCTTATCCTTTGAATACTGATAAACAATTACTGCCTTAAGTTTCTTATTTACTTCTATATAATACCTATCTGAAAAAGCTGTCTTTTTATTTTCTGTTTCTTCTTCTACACCTTTTCCTGAAAGTTTACTTGCTTTGTCAGCCTCTGACGTAACCTTATTTTGAATAAACATAAGACCACCAAAAATAATACCTGCAACAATTAAAATTTCAAGAAGAGTAATAACTGTATTCTTAAATCTTTTTTCTTTGACAATCTTTTTAATATCCAATTTCGTACTCCATTTTATTTTTATACGCAAAAAGCCACCTTGAGTCTATGCATACTAATTTATTATACAACATTGTAAGCATTTTTCAAGGTGACTTTCATTATATTGTTTTTATTGTTTCTATCTTATTGCATCCTTCATGCTCTTAACATATTCTCCAACATAAGGAACACTTTCTTTTCCATATTCTGCAACAATTTTTACAATGGCACTTCCCACAATTGCTCCATCAGCATACTGGCAAACATTTTTTGCCTGCTCAGGCTTGGCAATACCAAATCCAATTGCACAAGGTACATCTGTTGCTTCTTTTACAAGTTTAGTCATTGCTCCTAAATCTGTTGTAATATTCTTTCTAATACCTGTAACCCCAAGAGATGATACAACATATACAAAACCTTCTGCTGTTTTTGCGATTTTTGTAATTCTTTCTTCTGAAGTTGGAGCAATAAGTGGTATTAAGTCAATGCCTGCTTCCTTACAGAAAGGTGCTAACTCATCTCTTTCTTCGTATGGGCAGTCAGGTACGATAACACCTGAAATTCCACATTCAACACATCTTGCCATAAACTTTTCTGTTCCATAACGATAAATTACGTTTACATATGTCATAAATACTAAAGGTATATTTACCTGCTCTTTTATTTCCTTTATGGCATCAAACAATTTATCTGTTGTACATCCACCCTGTAATGCCCTTAAATCTGCTTCCTGAATTACAGGTCCTTCTGCTATTGGATCAGAAAATGGAATTCCAACTTCGATGATATCTGCTCCATTCTTTTCCATTTCTATAATTAATTTTTGTGTTATTTCTAAATCAGGATCTCCTCCTGTCACAAAAGCTATGAAAGCTTTTCCATTCTTAAATGCATCACTTACTTTACTCATAAATCTGTACTCCTCTATATCTTGCTATTGCTGCTACGTCCTTGTCACCACGTCCTGAAACATTTACTACAATAATTTTATCCTTATCAAGTGTCTTTGCATACTTCATTGCATAAGCAATGGCATGTGAACTTTCAATTGCTGGAATTATACCTTCCGTTCTTGATAAATATTCAAAAGCCCCAACTGCTTCCACATCAGTAATTGGAACATATTTTGCTCTTCCTGTATCATGTAAATTTGCATGTTCTGGTCCAATTCCCGGATAATCAAGTCCTGCTGAAATTGAATAAACAGGTGCAATCTGTCCATCATCATTTTGACAGAATAAAGATTTCATTCCATGGAAAATTCCTTCTGTACCATTTGCTATAGTTGCGGCATTTTTAGGATTATCTACACCAAGTCCGGCTGCTTCACATCCAATTAATGCAACATCTTTATCTTCAATAAAATTATAAAATGCACCCATGGCATTTGAGCCACCACCTACACAGGCAATAACTGCATCAGGAAGTCTACCTTCTACTTCCATAATCTGTTCTTTAATCTCCTTACTAATAACGCTCTGGAAATCTCTAACAATTGTTGGGAAAGGATGCGGCCCCATAACTGAACCTAATACATATAATGTATCGTCCATTCTATTTGTCCATTCCCTCATAGCCTCGTTTACTGCATCTTTTAATGTCATTGTTCCACTTGTAACAGGATGAACTTTAGCACCTAAAAGTTCCATTCTAAACACATTTAAAGCCTGACGTTCACAGTCTTCTTTTCCCATATAGATTTCACATTCCATATCCATAAGTGCTGCGGCTGTTGCTGTTGCCACACCATGCTGACCTGCTCCTGTTTCTGCAATAACTCTTGTTTTACCCATTTTCTTTGCAAGTAAAACCTGACCTAAAACATTATTAATTTTATGAGAACCTGTATGGTTTAAATCTTCTCTCTTTAAATAGATTTTTGCACCACCTAAATCCTTTGTCATTTTTTCTGCATAATATAATAATGAAGGTCTGCCTGCATAATTATTTAAAAGGTCTGTTAATTCCTTATTAAACTCCGAATCATTTTTGTAATGATTGTAAGCTTCTTCAACTTCATTTACCGCTGTCATTAATGTTTCCGGAACATACTGTCCACCATGTATACCAAATCTTCCTTTACTCATTGTCTTCTCCTTTTAATTGTTGTAACATTTGTTTTTTATTTTCAGCTTTCATAAATGTTTCTCCAATAAGCACACCATTTACGTTAGCTTTTTTTAATCTCTCAATTTCTACGTTGCTTTTAATACCACTTTCAGCAACAAATAAAATATCATCTGGCACAAGCTTTCTTAATCTTTCGCTGTTTCCTATATCCACTGTAAAAGTTTTCAAATCTCTATTATTTACACCGATTATTCTTGAGCCACTTTTTATTGCTTTTTCAATTTCTTCCTGGTCATGGGCTTCTACTAATGCTGACATACCAAGGATGTCGCAAATTTGTATGTACTTTCTTATTGTATCTTCATCAAGCAATGAACAAATTAAAAGTACAGCAGATGCACCATGAATTTTTCCGTCATATATCATATACTCATCAATAACAAAATCTTTTCTAATTAACGGTATTGAAACATTTTCGCTTATTTCTTTTAAAAACTTTTTATCCCCTTTAAAATATTCAGGCTCTGTTAGAACTGAAATGCAACTTGCTCCTGCCTTCTCATATTCCTTTGCTATTTTCACATAAAGAAAATCCTCAGCAATAATTCCTTTTGATGGTGAGGCTTTTTTTACTTCACAAATAAAGTTAATACCTTTCTTTGCTAGAGCTTTTTCAAACTCAAAATTCTCTTTTGGCATATTCAAAGCCTTCTCTTTTACAACTTCTAAAGGAATGTTCTTTTTTTCCAATTCAACTCTTTTTCTTGTTGATTGTGCTAGTTTATCTAAAATCATATAACTCCTTTACTTATTGCTTTCTTCTATGTAAGCCTGTAATTTTTCGTATGCTTTTCCGCTGTCAATTGTTTCTCTTGCAATATTAATTGCTTCTTCGTATGTTAAATCGTCATTTTGAACATAAATACAAGCTCCGGCATTTAATAAAACTGCATCTCTCTTTGGTCCCTGAAGTTTTCCACTTAAAATGTCTTTTGTAATCTGAGCGTTTTCAGTTCCGTCTCCCCCTTCCAAATCAGACTTCTTGCAAATTGAAATTCCATAATCTTCAGGATTAATTTCGTAAGACTTTGTTTCACTATTTCTAATTTCACATACTGTTGTTTTTGTACTAGGTGTAATTTCGTCCATTGTGTCCTGACCAAAAACAACCATACCTTTTTTAACTCCAAGATTTAAAAGTACCTTTGCAATTGGTTCTACTAATTCTTCTTCATAAACACCAATAATTTCCATTGATGCTCCTGCCGGATTAGTTAAAGGTCCTAAAACGTTGAAAATTGTTCTAAGTCCTAACTCACCTCTAACAGGACCAACGAATCTCATTGCAGGATGATATTTCTGTGCAAATAAAAAGCAAAAGCCAACTTTATCTAACAACTCTTTACTCTTTTCGGGCTCTACTGTTATATTGGCCCCTAAAGCTTCTAAAACATCTGCAGCCCCTGATTTACTTGAAACACCTCTGTTACCATGCTTTGCCACTTTACACCCTGCAGCTGCCGCTACAAATGCTGATGTTGTTGAAATATTAAATGTGTTTGCCTTATCTCCACCTGTTCCTACAATTTCAATTACATCCATGTCATGTAATAATTTTGTTCCATTATCACGCATACCTCTTGCTGAACCTGATATTTCTTCAATTGTTTCGCCCTTCATTCTAAGCGCTACTAAATAAGCACTAATTAATATATCAGGTGTTTCACCACTCATAATTTCATTCATAACTTCCTTTGCTTCATCAAAAGTTAAGTCCTGTTTATTCACTAATTTCTCTATGGCTTCTTTAATCATACTTAAACCTCCAATTTTTTTGTTTATTGAATTTAATTTCGTATACTTATCTGTAAATAATAATCTTTTTAATTTATTTTTTAATCTTTAAAAAGTTATCTACGATTTTTTCTCCTTCAGGTGTCATAACTGATTCCGGATGAAACTGTAAACCGTAAATTTTATATTTTTTGTGTTGAACAGCCATTATTTCATTGTCACATTCATCAATAGCTATAACTTCCAATTCCTCGGGTATTGTATCAGGATTAGCTGACAACGAATGGTATCTTGCACCTTTAAATGGTGAATCCATACCTTCAAAAATCGGACTATCGTTTGTAATTGTCATGTTGCTTTTTTTTCCATGCATTAATTGCTTTGCGTAAGTAACCTGTGCCCCAAATACCTCACATATACTCTGATGTCCCAGGCACACTCCCAAAATTGGATATTCGCCCTTTAGCCTTTCAACTACCGCTTCGCATATACCGGCATTTTCCGGTTTTCCAGGCCCTGGTGATAATATAATATGTGAAGGATTTAATTTTCTAATATCCGCAATTGTGTATTCATCGTTTCTTACCACCTTAATTTTTCCATCAGTTAATTTTCCAACTAATTGAACAAGGTTATAAGAAAAACTATCATAATTATCTATTAATAAAACCATTACTTGTTTACCTCACTTCCTCGTTTAATAGCATCAATTACTGCTCCTGCTTTATGAGCACATTCCATATATTCACTTTCAGGTACACTGTCTGCAACAATTCCTGCACCTGCCTGAACATATACTTTATTTCCTTTTTTTATTGCTGTTCTAATTGCAATACATACATCTAGATTTCCTGATAAATCAATATAACCAATTGCACCACCATATACACCTCTTGGTTCTTTTTCTAATTCATCAATAATTTCACAAGCTCTAAATTTTGGTGCACCTGATAATGTGCCTGCCGGTAAAAGTGCTGAAACTGTATCACAACTGTCTTTATCCTCTCTTAACTCTCCACATACAGTTGAAGCAATATGCATTACTTTTGAAAATCTATGAATCTTCATATAATCTTCTAAATAAACACTTCCATATTTTGCAATTCTTCCAATGTCGTTACGTGCTAAATCAACTAACATATTATGTTCTGCTAATTCTTTTTCATCTTTTAAAAGTCCTTCTTCTAATGCTTTATCTTCTTCCTGATTTTCACCTCTTGGCCTTGTCCCTGCAACAGGAAATGTTGTTAATTTGCCATCTACTAATTTAACCATTGTTTCAGGAGAGGCACCTGCTATCTGCATATCTTCTGACTGGATAAAATACATATAAGGCGAAGGATTAGTAGTTCTTAAAACTCTATAGGCGTTCATTAAACTGCTGTTATATTCAGCTTCAAATCTTCTTGAAATAACGCCCTGAAAAATATCTCCCTCTCTGATATATGCCTTTGTTTTTTCAATCATATTGCAATATTCTTCTTTAGAAACATTACATTTAAAATCTACATTTTCCTGTGCATGATACTCAGGTAATGGACTTTGTTCATTTATAAGTGAAATCATTTTTTCAATTTCAAGTAAAGCTCCGTTATATCCCTGATGACCATCTTTTGACTTCATGTTTGCAATTACTAATATTTTTTGTCTTAAATGATCAAAAGCAATTACCTTGTCAAAAAGCATTAAATGATAATCATCAACATTGCTTTCTTTTAAATTTAATTTAGGTTCAGCATAGCCAATCATTTCGTATCCAAAATATCCAACAAAACCACCGGTAAAAGTTGGCATTCCTTCAATTTTAGGTGACTTATATTTTTCTAACTGTTTTCTTAGTGCATCCATTGGATCCATTGTTACAGTAGTTTCAATCTCGCCACTTTTCTGGGTTACCTTTCCATTCTTGCATGTTATGTGCAAAACAGGTTCATAACCTAAAAAAGAATATCTTGCCCATTTTTCTCCACCTTCTACACTTTCAAGCAAGAAAAAGTTTTTACCAAATTCTTCCATTTTTCTTAAAAGTGAAATTGGAGTAATAACATCAGCATATATTTCCTTGCAAATAGGAATCATGCTATAGCTCTTTGTTAATTCTTCGATTTCTTCAAAACTTTGTGTTTTCATATGTTCTCCTCTCGCATATCTGACTGTTTAATTATTTCAGTTAAATAGCGCCTATGATTTTCGGCTGTTAAAGTTGGTCTTCGCTTGTTAGAACAGTTCGATTCCGTACACTTTGTGTACTTCATCTCACTTGAGCTGACCGCTCAATATTTTCGTATAAGTGAATATTTTTTTATAAGCAAGCTTCAAAAAAATATTCACTTATACGAAAACGCTGTTCTAAACAGTAACAAAAAAAAGGCCCTGTCTCTTCACGTATATAACGTAAAGGGACAAAAGCCTTATAAATTCAACTTCTGCGGTGCCACCCAAATTAATGTATAACACATTCTCTCAACAGCATACCATCATATGCTTACTCTTTTAACGGTGAGTCTCCGTCAGCGTCTACTACCTAATAATGTGGTTTCAAGCTGCCCTCTTAAGTCCATTCATCGCTGTTAGTTTGTTGTCTCACACCAACCGACAACTCTCTGAAAAACATCCCATACGACTACTTACTCTTAATCAACGGTTTCACAATACTTTTAAAGTTTAGTCTACTAAAGCGTTAATGTCAACCTACATATTTAATGTATTCTTGATTTATTTTATGCTTTTTATTTCATCAACTGCCTCTTTTAGCTGTTCTAATGCTTTTTTCAATGTTTCTCTTGGACATGCAATATTGATTCTCTGGAAGCCTTCTCCTTCTTTTCCAAAGATATATCCTGAGTCAAGCCACAGTTTGGCTTTTTCAACGATAAACTTTTCAAGTTCTTTGTCCTCAAAACCTAACGCACTACAATCAAGCCAAATCAGATATGTTCCTTCAGATTCAATTAATTTTATCTGTGGTATATTTGTTTCTAGATAATCTCTTAAGAAATTAAGGTTATCTAATAAATATTCTTTCAATTCATTCAGCCATTGTCTACCATATTTATATGCTACCTCGCATGCTACAAGTCCCATTAAATTAACCTGACTGTAACCAACCCTATCCAATTGCTTTAATACTTTTTTTCTAATTTCAAGATTAGGAATAAAAATATTTGAAATTTGAAGTCCTGCAAGATTAAATGTTTTGGTTGGTGCTGTACATGTAATTGTTATATTCTGATATTTTTCATCTAATGATGAAAATACAATATGCTTATTTTCAGGATAAACAAAGTCACTGTGAATTTCATCACTTACAATTTTTACATTGTGTTTTAGACAAATATCTCCTATCTTTTCTAACTCCCACTTTTTCCAGACTCTACCAACTGGATTATGTGGACTACATAAAATAAATAACTTAACATTATTTTCTATTATTTTCTTTTCAAAATCTTCAAAATCAATTTCATATTTTTTGCCATTTCTAACTAAAGAATTGTTCACTAATTTTCTATTATTATCAATAATTACTTCAGTAAATGGGTAATATACAGGATTTTGAATTAATACACTATCACCTTCATTAGTAAGTGCATTAATTGCCAATACTATGGCAAATACTACACCTGGTGTTTTTATTAGCCATTCTTTTTTTACCTGCCAATTAAAATTATCATTGTACCAATTGTATACTGCATCAAAATATTCTTCTTTACCTTCACTGTAGCCATATATACCGTGACTTACTGCTTTATTTAATGCCTCAATAATTTCAGGTGAAGTTTGAAAATCCATGTCTGCAACCCATAAAGGTAACAAATCTTCTGGTATGTTTCTCTCTTTTGCAAAATCATATTTTAAACTTTTTGTATTATTTCTATTTATTATTTTATTAAAATCGTATTTCATTTTTCCTCCAAACTATTGAAATGCCTGTTCCAAATCTCTTATTAAGTCATCAGCATTTTCAATTCCTACTGATATTCTTAAAAAGTCTTCCGTAATTCCTAACTGTTCTCTTTTTTCTTTTGGAACATCAGGATGTGTTTGAAACATTGGGTATGTTATCAATGATTCAACACCACCTAAACTTTCAGCAAAGGCTATGACCTTAACTTTTTCCAAAATATCTCTTGCTGTTTCTTCTGAATCAACTTTAAATGAAATCATGCTGCCAAAGCCTGTTGCCTGTTTTTTGTTGATTTCATATCCCTGATGCTCTTCTAAACCAATATAATAAACCTTTTTTACCTTTGGTTGCTTCTTTAACCAGTTAGCTATTTTGATTGCATTTTCCTGCTGTCTTTCCAGTCTTACTGATAAAGTTTTAATTCCACGTATAATTAAAAAACTGTCAAATGGTGAAAGACAAAATCCTGTAGTCTTGTATGCAAAACGTATTTTTTCTGCAATTTCTTTATTATTAGTTGACAAAAAACCTGCCAAAGTATCGTTATGACCACCGAGAAATTTTGTTCCACTGTGAATCTCTATATGAGCACCTAGCTGAAGTGGCTTTTGAAAATATGGTGTTAAAAAAGTATTATCTACTATTACAATTAAATTCTTTTCATTTGCCAACTTAACAACTTCGTGCAAGTCAGTTACTTTCATTGTAGGATTGCTTGGAGTTTCTATATAAACTGCCTTTGTATTTTCTTTTATTGTTTCTTTCAAAACTTCAATATCTGATGTGTCAATATATGAGAATTCCAATCCCTGATTAGTCCCTATAGTGTCAAATATTCTAACTGAGCCACCATATAAATCCTCTGTGCATATTATGTGATCCCCTCTGCTAAATAATTCCATGCAAAGTCTTATTGCTGCCATACCGGTGGAACATGCTACAGTATCAATTGCCCCTTCTAAAGAAGACACAATATTTTCTAATGTATCCCTTGTTGGGTTGCTTTCTCTTGTATAGTTATGACCTGTTGAATCTCCAATTCCGGGATGTGCAAAAGTTGCAGTCTGATATATTGGAACATTCACTGAACCAAATACGTCCTTATTGGTTTCATTATCTCCATGTATGCATTTTGTTGCTATATTGTAATTCATCCTTCTTTCTCCTATTTCTGATTTTGTTTTCTAGTTAAATATACTAGGGGGTGGAACCTTCCAACTTAATCACATTGGTGTTATGTGTTCATTTTTGACAACTGTGATTTTTAAATAAGCTTAAATGTAATACATGTACTGACTAAAATCGTTACTTTGTAAATAATCTTTTTCTAAGTCTTCTAATGAAATATTAAGTAATACTTCATCAAGTTTTTCATTTACTTTATCAATTACTGATTCTTCAATAACCTGTTCTGCTATATTGCCCTGGCCTTCATACTCTTTTTCAATCTTATAAGTTCCATCAAGTGCTTCAATAATTGATGCCACAGTAATGTCCTTAGCACTCTGATTTAATAAATATCCACCCTGGGCACCTTTAATACTTTTAATAATTCCATGTCTTCTTAGTCCTGCAAAAACCTGTTCAAGATACTGTAAAGATATATCATTTCTTTCTGCAATACTGCTAAGTTTCACATGACCGTTTTTTGAATTAATAGATAAGTCTATTAATGATATTATTCCATATCTGCTTTTCTTTGATAACTTCATATTACATCTCTTTTCCTTTTTTTAATTAATCCTATATGTTTAGTAGGATATAAAGTATATTACCTTTATTTTATATAAATGTCAACTAAAACATACTTTTTTTATATGAATTAAATATTTTAATTATAAAATACTGCTTGCAACACTCCAAATACCAAGTATATACTTTATTGCAAAAAAAACAGGAGATTAATTGCACTAATCATTGCTACCTTGCAACTATAATCAATACAACTAATCCCCTGCCCTTAAGGAGTGATTATATAATTTCTATTTAAAATCTTAACCCTGTTTGGATTTTGCTATTTCTTTTTCCTGTACATCAGGTGGTGCCTGTTCGTATCTGGATACAACATATTCAAATTCACCACTTCCACCTGTCATTGAACGAAGTGAAGTTGAATATTCATACATTTCAAGTAATGGTATTTCAGCTTCTATAATCTGTTTTCCATTATCAGAATTCATATTGTATACACGACCACGTCTTTTATTCAAATCTCCAAGAATATCACCTGAATATTTTTCCGGTGCTGTAATTGTAACCATAGCAATTGGTTCTAACAGTACAGGATTAGCTTCCATAAAGCCTTTCTTAAAAGCTATTATTGTTGCCATCTTAAATGCCATTTCAGAAGAATCAACAGGATGGTATGAACCATCTGTTAATGTAGCCTTAATGCCGACAACAGGATAACCTGCCAATGGACCCTCTTTTACACATTCCTGAATTCCTTTTTCAACTGCCGGGAAATAATTTTTTGGCACAGCTCCACCAAATATTTTTTCATCAAAAATATAAGGTTTCGATAAGTCACCTGATGGTTCAAACTCAATTACAACATCACCATATTGTCCATGACCACCTGACTGTTTTTTGTGTTTACCCTGAACCTGTGCCTTACTCCTTATTGTTTCTTTAAATGGAACTTTTGGTCGTTCTAAAATAACATCTACTTTGTATCTGTCTTTCAGTTTAGATGCAACAACTTCCAATTGCTGATGACCGATTCCGTAAAGAAGAGATTGTTTATTTTCCGCATCAATAACTGACTTCAAAGTCAAGTCTTCAATACATAATTTAGTAAGTGCCTGAGCTAATTTGTCCTCATCCCCCTTTTTCTCAGCTCTATATGCCATATACGCATAAGGCTTTGACATTGTTGTTGGATGATATACAATTGGCCACTGTTTCGTTGATAAAGTATCTCCTGTTCTTGTGCTTGTAAGCTTACCTATTGCCCCAATATCTCCTGAGTGCAATTCACTTACTTCAGTAACATTCTTTCCGCAAATAACATACAGTTTGTTTAATTTTTCTTCTATATTTTTTGTTGGATTGTAAACAACATCACCTGTTTTTAATATACCTGTTCTTACTTTTACTAAAGAATATTTTCCAACAAATGGATCCATTATTGTTTTAAATACATAAGCAGAAACAGGTTTTGAGTTGTCAAAATCTGCAACCACTTCTTCATCGTTTTCTATGTTAGTTGCTTTTTTCAAAACTTCTGCCTTATCTGCTGATGGAAAATATTTTTCACAGGTCTGTAAGAAACTATTTACACCCTGGCAGGTTACTCCTGATGCAATTTGTACGGGAACGATATCACAATTAATTACACTCTTTCTTAATGCTTTTGATATTTCCTCGTATGTAAAATCTACGCCTGAAAAATACTTATCCATTAATTCTTCATCAGATTCTGCAACAGCCTCCATTAACTGCTCTCTAACCGGAACTAATTTACTTGTAACTGATTCAGGAATTTCCATTTCATCATAATTACCCAAATTATCAATGAACTTTCTACCACCCATTTTCACTACGTTTACATAACCAATTAATTTGTCATTCTCCATAATTGGCAAATGAAATGGTGCTATCTTCTTGCCGAATCTTGACTTTAACTGTTCTACAATTTCCATGTATATTGCATTGGAATCATCTATATTGGTAACTAAAAATATACATGGGATTTTTCTACGCTCACATATTTCCCAGGCTTTAACCGTTCCTACTTCTACTCCTGTCTTTCCATTAACCACAATTACAGCAGCGTCCGCAACACTCATGGCATCTTCCATCTGACCGACAAAATCAAAATATCCCGGTGCATCTAATATATTAATTTTCAATCCGTTCCACTCTATTGGTATAACAGATGCACTTATGGAAAACTTACGCTTGATTTCCTCCTTGTCATAATCTGAAATTGTATTTCCATCATCTATGCGTCCCATTCTGGAAATAGTCTTTGTAGCAAAAGCTACTGCCTCAGCAAATGTTGTTTTTCCGGCTCCGCCATGTCCTAAAAAAACAACATTTCTAATATTCTGTGTTTCATAAATCTTCATAACAAGCCTCCTTATTCAATTGTCTTTTCACCGAACTAAAACCTCTTAACTTTCCTCCTTATTTAATATTTTATTAAGGTTTTATTACTTAAATACTATTTTACTTTACTTATAAACGTAATACAAGAAAGGTTATATTTTTAACAAAGTGTTGCTATATTTACTTTAAAGTGTTAAACTTTAAAGCGTTGAAGTTTAACACTTTAAAGTTTTTAAGTTTAAGCTTGCTTAACATAATTATCTATATTAGACTTAACTAAGCAATTTATACATGACAGGAGAACATAATGAGAATAAAAGATGATTTAACATTTGGTTTTGTAGGTATTGGACTAATTGGTGGCTCGGTTGCAAAGGCTTTAAGACGTGTCTATCCAAGTTGCAAAATCATAGTTTATAATAGAGGGGCGAAACCTCGTGTTTTAGCAATAAATGACGGCACAGCAAACATTGCATTAGATACTGTTGATGAAAGATTTTCTGAATGCGATTATATTTTTCTGTGTACACCCGTTGAACGTAATGTAGAATACTTAACTATTTTAAAAGATATAATTAAACCAACATGCATTATTACAGATGTTGGCAGTGTAAAAACAAATATACACGAAGCAGTTAAGGCTCTTTCTTTAGAAGATAATTTCATAGGTGGCCATCCAATGGCAGGTTCAGAAAAAACAAGTTACGAACATGCAAGTGACCGTTTGCTTGAAAACGCCTACTATGCCATTACTCCTACCGAAAAAGTTAAACAGGAATATGTTAAAGAATACACTGAAATTGTTTCTGACATTGGTGCAATTCCTATAGAAATTTCATACAAGGAACATGACAGAGTTGTTGCAGCCATTAGTCATTTGCCCCATTTAATTGCTTCAAGCCTTGTTAATTTGGTAAAACATAATGACAGTAACAAAGAATACATGAAAACATTAGCAGCCGGCGGTTTTAAGGATATTACAAGAATTGCTTCTTCTTCTCCTGAAATGTGGGAGCAGATATGCATGACAAACAATAATAACATAAGTGAAATCCTTGATTTATACATAAAAGATTTGGAAAAAGTTAAGAATGAGTTAGACACAAAGAACGGACAAGCCATTAATCACATGATTGCAGAAAGTAGAGATTATCGAGATAATATTGACGAGCATAACAACAGTATAATTCAAAGAAGTTACAACATATTCTGCGATATTATTGATGAATCAGGTGCCATTGCCACTATTGCTACAATTCTTGCTACAAATGGTGTTAGTATTAAGAACATCGGTATTATTCATAACCGTGAATATGAAGAAGGCGTTTTAAAGATTTCATTTTATGACCAGGCTTCATCAGAGAAAGCTATGGAACAGTTAGAAAGACACAGATACAAAGTTTTTAAACACTAATGTTTTCCAGTAATCTCCTATTGTCTAAATGTTACAAAATTGTTACACTGTTTTTTGTTATTGGCCAAGACAAATTTGAAATAAGGAGGACATAACTATGTGTTTTAAATTTAGTAACTGTACTCAATTATTTAACGCTATTTGTAATTTCTTTAACATTGGTTGTTAATTAATTATGTAAATTAAAACCATCAATACAAAATAATTGTTTAAACTATTTTTGTATTGATGGTTTTTTAATTATTTATTATATTTATTTTTATTATTTCTATTCATGTTCTTTTGTATTGCTCCACAAATTTTATTTAAAATTAAAGAATTATATTAACTTAAATTGAGTCCACTTCTTTGATTTATATCTTCCAATAAAAATTATTCCTCTAAATACTAAATCCATGCTCATGCCAATAGCTATGCCAATTACCCCCATATCAAGTACTAAACCAAACAATGCAGAAAAGAACAATCTTGCCGCAATTGTAAGAGTTACTGATGTTATCATTGTAAATTTAATATCACCTGTGGCACGAAGTCCGTTTCCTAATGGGCCTGCAAATGGATATGCCACTCCGTTAAATATATTGTTAATAAGAACAAGCCAAATTTTCAAGATTACTTTATTGAATTTTGTTCTATTCCTACTTTAGTATAATCTAAGACATCTTCTCTCTGGATTCTAAGATAATATTCACCCTTATCTATTGTAATACTTTTAGAAATTGATTTATCAGGCTGATTTGTACAATCAAGAGTAACTGTCTTTTCTGCAACATTATTACCTTTCTTAAACACTTCAGCTTTAACTTTTCCATCCCATATAGAATTAATACTAATAATTATTTTCTTCTTTTTGTTATTTTTTAATTTAAACCATGCATCTTTTCCGTCATTATATGAGAAACGAAATTCGTTATAATCATTACCGCTTATATCAGCAGCCTTTCCCCTGTCTTTGCATATTGGTGTTCTATTAATACCATACAGATGAGTATTTATTTCGTATTGAGAATCAAGAGGACTTTCTAAATAAACTCTATATTCACCTTTTGGTAATTCACATTCTATTAATTTTTTATTTTCTTCCCAATTACCTATATTATGTGTAACATCGCTCCACTTGTTATTCTCCTTTTTTTGTAATTTAACATTAACATTTATTTTTTTACCGGTTATGTTTTCTCCAAAAACTAGAGATACATATGCTCTTTGTTTTTTTACAGAAAAATTCCAATATTGTGGTTCTCCTGTACCAATAATTAATTCGTCATACGTATCAGTAAACTCAAATATATTTTTTTGATTATATAATTTCATTTCAACTTCGCCAATTTCAAAAAAATCATATTTTTTAAAGAATTTATCCCCTGGTACCTGTACTGTAAAACTTTCACCTTCTTTGAGTTTTATACTATAATAAGATGCATCAGGTAAAAGATTACCATTTATGTCATAAACTTTTATACCTCCACCTGTGTCAAACGACATTATACAATCATTCGTTGCTACAAATTTTACCTTTTTTGATTTGTAATGTTTGCAATAATATAATTCTCTTTCTATTTTAAATAGCTTAGGATCACATTTTACAATTTCATTATTAAAATCATAACAATCCTTATTTTTTTTCCAAATATCAGATTTTTTTCCTTTATACGATGATGGGAAATTTACTTTCTTTATCATAGCATACGTTGGGTCATAAACTACATATGTTGCATATGGTTTTCCTAGTGCCTGACAGATTCCATACTTAACTCCTTCTGGAATATTAACCACTGACATACAACCGGTATATCCCACCAATATACTTTTGTTGTAAATATAAAAGTCTCCTTTTTTAATTATGTACTTTTTTAATGTTGAAAAGAATTTATCCTTACCTAAGAAATTAAATAATACCTGTATGCTATCATGCTTTAATTTTTTATTTTTCATTACTACCTTTGCATCTTGTATAATGTGATTAAATTCAACATTTCCAACATACTTACTTACAGAAGAAGGTAATACAATCTTCTTTAACTTTTTACACGAAGTATCTTCTCCCTCATCATCACAATCATTATACTTAGCATAATTATTACACTCATATGTCATTCCGCTCACATCTATTATTTTACACCCTTTTCGTATTGTTAATTTTTTCATTTCAGTTGGCATTGCTACGAATTTTTTGCCATTTTTTGTGTATATTATCCCTTTAAAACTTTTGTATTTTTTGTCTTTACTACTAACCTTGTATGTCTTTGTTTTGTAATAACATACCATTTTTTCAGACGTTAATGGTGAATTAAACTTTACCATATTCACTGTTATCGGATAATAATGAGTATAATATGATTCATAAAATTTCAAATCACCCGGAACTTCTAACACTTTTACTTTTTTACAACTCTTAAAAGGTTCTATTGGAAGTTTTTTCACCCCTTTTTTCACAACAACCTTTTTAATTTTCCCTGCATTTTTAAATTTTGCATTTTTAGGAATTTTTCCTGTCACTGTTAACGTACTCCCGTTCACATAATAATTTTGATTTTTTGCCTGTACATTACCACTTGATATAAATATAATCCCACAAAGTACCCCTATTGAAATGCATAACTTTAATAATTTTTTGTTCAATTTAACCTCCTCCCTTTTCTCCTAATACTTTTGAAAGTTTTTCTTATTCAATTGTTATACTCACAAAAAATAATTTTTATTGCATAAAATTAAAAAAGAGCTAAAATTAAAAAAGTCAGAAATATTTTATACGCTTGATAAGTAAATTTTTTACCGGACAAACCGGTAAGAAAAATAATATCAAACTCAAAATATTTCTGACTTATTCTTTATTTTGACCATGCAATTTTGTCATTGTCACCCTCATAATTAAAGATACCGTCATTTTTTTCTTCTAATGCTTTAATCATGTGGTAAGTATATTCATTATATGGTGTAGGGATTCCAAGTTCCTTTCCCATACGTACCAACGCCCCTGAAAACATATCTATTTCTGTGTGCCTGCCTGCATCTATATCTTGCAATGTTGAATAACGTGCTGATGCTTTCACAGCACTTCCACGACCTGATGAATCGTCTATTTTACTTAAATCTATTCCTTTAGCCTCTGCAATACTTTCAACTTCTCCCCTTAATGCTTTTCTAATAAAACTCATATGCTCACTGTCGTGATAACATCCCACACCTGCACCTAGAATTGCCTGTGGTAAGTTGTTACAAACATTAAGTCTGAATTTGCCCCATATTTCTTCCTGTATAAATTCTGTCACTCTCCAATGAATTCCTGTATTAGCAAAAAGATGATTTATAGCCTTTATTCTCTCACTTTCAAAAGGTGGCTGTAATTCTCCAAGAATTATGCCTATTGTTGTTTCAGGATCAAAATGATAGCCATCCTCCTTCTTTTGAGAAGCAACCTTTATGAAAGAATGTAAAATATTGTTAGGGTTAATTCTTTTTCCTATAATCTCCTCACTGTCTACACCATTCATAAGACTCATTACAATTGTGTTTTCACCTACAATCTTCTCTATATCATCTAATGTATCGGGCAGGTTGCCATATTTTAAACATACTATTAAAAGGTCAGCATCCTTTGCTTCCTTTGGTGTCCAAACATTTGGAGTATATTTAACACCGTTTATTGTAATTCCTTTATTCTTTAATCTTTTATTTCGTTTGTCTTTTGCAACAACACCTAATTCAATGCCGTCCTTATTTGACAGTCCCCATATAACATAAGAACCCACAGCTCCAGCTCCTAATATTGCTGCTTTTTTAATGTTCATCTCTAGTTTTCTCCTAATGTTTCTGTATCGTAATTCCGTAATATAAATGCTAAGTTAAATTATTAAATATATTATCTCATATTTCTAATTTGTGGAAATTATTTTTAATTTACTTAATCTCATGACTTATTGTAAAGTATGTAAAATTTTTTAGTGACATTCCTTATAATTTAAATTTATTTATACTTTTGTACATTTTAATTTTAATATTAAGATTTAATTTGATTTTAATACATAGCACTACTATTATATTAAATCTTACATTTTAATAAATACTCTCCAATACGTCAAAATAATTCTCAAATGTTTTCCTACAACACATTGGATTGTTTATAATAACACCATCAATTATAAGCCCTACCATTGCAAAACTCATTGCCACACGGTGATCCTCATAAGTGTCAATTTCACATCCATGAAGAACGCCCGGCTCAATAACTACGTTCGTTTCTGGCTCTTCAATAATTTCTGTCTTACAACCCAGTTTCTTCAGCTCTGTTGCAATTACTGCCACTCTATCTGACTCCTGTCCTCTAATGTGTCCTATATTTTTAATAATAGTTTTTGAATTTGCAAATGCAGCTACAACAGCCATTGTCAGTGCCTGATCTGAAAAGTCAGACATATCAATTTCGATTCCCGGATAGCTGTCAATACTTGCTCCATCAACTTCAACACCAGCAGATGTATCTGTTAATTTACAGCCTAACTTTTCCAAAACCGTTAAAAACTTAATATCACCCTGCATGGAGTTTAAATGAATACCTTTTACAATACTTTTCACTTTAAGTAAAATTGCCATGGCATAAAAATAGCATGCTGCCGACATATCAGGCTCAACCTCATAAGCATCCAATTTTACTTCCTGTTTTTTTATGTTATATGTATTATTATTTTTTTCAAATTTAATGCCAAACTGTTCTAACATTCTAAGGGTAATCTTTATGTAAGCACCATTTGGTCTCGAACCTGTCAGATTAACTTCCATTCCGTTAACTGCAGCTGCCATAAGCAATGCACTTGCATACTGACTACTTTTAGAGGTATCGATTAATATTTTTGTTTCACCTATCCCCTTTGAATTTAATTTAAAAGGAAAATGTCCTTCTTTTTCTAAATATTCTATTTCTACACCATTTTCCATAAGCTTGTTAAGTAACTCACTCATTGGTCTTTTTTTCATTTGCTCAGAAGATTCTAATGTATATTTTCCACCACATACGGCAAGTAACACTGTCATAAATCTTGCTGCAGTTCCTGCACTTCTAACATTTATTGTAGCTTCATTATTTGGAATTCTTCCGTTCTCGCCTTGAATCACAACTGTTTTTGCATTTTCATCAATTTCCAGTTTAAAGCCAAGTTTATCCAGACAGTCCAAAAAAGCTCTTGAATCATCACTAAATAAAACGCCACTAAGCTTACATTTTCCATTTGAAATTGCAGCTAACATTAATGCTCTGTTTGTAATACTTTTTGACCCTGGTACCTCAACATTTATATCTTTTTTATTTATAACTTTTTTTACTGTATATTTTTCCATAATTTCTTATTCTTTCTTTTGATAAATTATTCGTATTCTAATAACCAATCTGCAATGTCATATATTTTCTATAATCCGTTTAACCTGCAAACTGCTACCATCATATCATTTAATACACTTCTTATTCAAGGTATCACTTTCGAAACTTTAAATTTTTTCATTTTCGAAAATGGTGTTTCAATATATTATGAAAAAAATAAGCGAAAACATCATAGTTTTTTAAATTTAAGAAGATACTATAATATTTTCGCCTAATTAATAGATTATTTAATTTTAAAATTGTAATAGCTCGCCTTTAAGTGTTTCAATATGTTGAACAATATGTCCAATATTTCCCTCTCCGGCATATTGTGTTTCATCAAAAAAGTTATTATCCAATGTAGACCAAAACAATTTATTTTCCGTGCCATTAACATCTACTATTTTATTTAACTTTCCAACATAAACTTCAAGGTAATAGTTTTCAATATAATATTTAAAATCCATTATATGTAAAAGCATAATATCATCTTTTGTTATGGTTGTTTCTTCTTCAAGTTCTCTATATGCAGCATCAAGTCCATTTTCGTTTTTTTCTATTTTTCCACCCACAAAATTTGCTAATCCCTTATACGGATCTTTTTTTCTTTTACACATCAATATTTTATCTGCATTTTCATTATATACTACTATTACATTGTATCCTCTCATATTTTCACCCTTATAAAGTTTATTCTATTACTTTACATCACTTTCATTAGTAATAAACATTGCATCACCAAAACTAAAGAATCTATACTTTTCTTCTACAGCAGTTTTGTAAGCATTAAGGATATTGTCTCTTCCAGCCAACGCTGATACAAGCATTAATAATGTTGATTCTGGCAAATGGAAGTTAGTAATAAGGCAGTCAATTGCCTTAAATTTGTAACCCGGATAAATAAAAATCTGTGTCCAACCACTGCCAGCATGAATCACACCATTTTCGTCTGCCACAGTTTCAAGAGTTCTTGTGCTGGTTGTTCCAACAGAAATAACTCGTCCACCATTTGCCTTTGTATCATTTATCATTTTGGCATCTTCTTCGTCCACCATATAAAATTCAGAATGCATATGATGTTCCAGAATATTTTCTACCTTTACAGGTCTAAAAGTTCCAAGTCCAACATGAAGTGTAACGTGTGCAATCTTTACACCTTTTTCCTTAATCTGCTCCAGTAACTCCTTTGTAAAATGAAGACCTGCTGTTGGTGCAGCTGCAGAACCTTCATACTTTGCATAAACTGTCTGATATCTGTTTTTGTCTTCAAGCTTATGTGTAATATAAGGTGGAAGTGGCATTTCTCCAAGCTGGTCCAGCACCTCTTCAAATATTCCCTCATACTTAAACTGAATAAGACGATTGCCCTCTTCAACCACGTCAATTACTTCACCCATTAAAAGACCGTCTCCAAAACTGATAATTGTTCCCGGCTTACACTTCTTTCCAGGCTTTACTAAAGTTTCCCAAACGTCATTTTCACGTCTCTTTAATAATAAAACTTCAATCTTTGCATTAGTACCTACTTTGCTACCATAAAGTCTTGCCGGCAACACCTTTGTGTCATTTATAACAAGGCAGTCACCTTCATGTAAATAGTCTATTATTTCCTTAAAAATATGATGTTGCACTTCACCTGTATTCTTGTTAAGAACCATTAATCTTGAACTACTTCTGTCTTCTAATGGATCCTGTGCAATTAATTCTTCCGGTAAATCATAATAATAATCATGTAAACTCATTTTATCTGCGTCACTCATAACTGTTCCTCTTTTCATCTATACTTAAAACTATCAAATCTAATTTTTGTTTTTAACTAACTTTAAATTTTTTAAATAATATATTCCAACATTAAAGGGACTATTTTTATAGCTGTTCACTATCTAATACTATTGTAAATGGACCGTCATTTTCAAGTTTAACTTTCATATCAGCGCCAAACTCGCCTGTTTCAACAACCTTAACCATTTCCCTGCATTTTTCAATTATGTACTCATACATTTCATTTGCCATGTCAGGTGCACCTGCATTAATAAAAGATGGTCTGTTGCCTTTTTTACAATTTGCATACAATGTAAACTGAGACACTAATAAAAGTTCTCCATCAACATCTGCTAAAGCCAAATTGGTCTTTCCGTTTTCATCTTCAAATATACGCATACCAATTAATTTTTTAATCATCTTATCAGCGATTTCTTTTGTATCATCATTTGACACCCCAATAAGAACTAAAAAACCTTTATTGATTTTTCCAACAATCTTTTCATCAATTGTTACACTTGCATTATTTACTCTTTGAATTACAAATTTCATATTAAACCATTCCTTGCATATTATTTTCAACTAATCTATTTTACACTATTCTTATATTTTTGTCATTAGTTGGTGGAATAAACTATTCCTCTTATTTTTTCTTTTTTCCTCTTGCAGCTTTTAATATATACTCAAGATTATCTACATTAAGCACTCCTGGATAATCTTCTTGAAAATCTACCAAATTGTCTTTATTTTCTTCTTCAATATTTTTACATTTATTATAAAATTCATGCAAATCATCTTTCTGATAAATAGCTTCAATAAATGTTCTTGAATCTTCTGGTAAATTCTTTCAAATAAATATCTAAATTTTCCTTTGTGAAGGGCTTATTAACAAACATCTCGTACCTCGCTTTCCACTATGTTGAATCGCATAAATTCAGGAATCGCATTAGCAAGAGCTTTTTCTTTTATACTTTCATCTCCAGTTGCTGCATAGGCAACTGTAACACCTGCTGAGAAACATGGATTATCAAGTTTTTTTGAACGGATTTCATTATAATTTGTACAAAGTGGTAGATTATTCATTCTTGATAAGTAATCAATCATTGCCAACAGATACATCGATTCTCTATACCATCTACGTTTGTAAAGCTTTCCTATTTCATCAGACTCAAGTGTTTCAATAATAAAATCTATATCTCCCATATCCTTTACATGATGACATGTATTGCTCTTGAAAGTTTCAAATGAACATCTATAATCAACACTACCCTGATAATTATTATCTAATATTGAGTCTACTGTCACTCCTAATACTTTGGCAATTTTATGCAAAGTTCCCGCAGCGCACTTATTAATATCTGCTTTACCACTACAAATATCCGTAATTGTTGTCATTGCCACTCCACTCTCTTTGCTTAAACGATATCTGGACATTTTTTCTTTTTCAAGCAACTCATTAATAATCATTGAATCTACCTCCTTTTCTATAATATATCGGTTAACCGAATTAGTGTCAACATTATATTAAGATATATAATATTAATTCTCCCCAAAAACAAAAAAAGATGAATATTTCCCTCCCAACTTCATTTGGGAAAGATAATACTCATCTTTCTTAATTTTTTTATAACTATTCAGATAAAAATATTTATCAAATAATCGTCACATTCTAGCCTCTCAACTGGATTCCTAAACGCTCTAATCCGTTAAGAATTTTCTTCATTGCTCCTGCAATGTCGTTTTCTTCAAGAGTTCTGTCTTTTGCTCTAAATACAATATTGTAAGCAACTGACTTAAATCCTTTTTCAATCTGATCACCTTCGTAAATGTCAAATAAGCTATAGCTTTCAAGGATTTTTCCACCACGCTGCTTAATAACTGCTTCAATGTCACCAACCAAAATTTCTTTTGGTACAACCATTGAAATATCACGTGAAACAGCTGGAAATTTTGCAATGCCTTCATACTTCTTGTCGAAGTTTGCCATTTGGTAAATATATGGCATATCAATAACAGCAACATATGCTCTTGTTTTCATATTGTAATTTTCGCAAACTGTTGGATGAACTTCTCCTAAGTATCCGATAACTGTGTCATTGTATACAACATTTGCCTGTCTTCCCGGATGAAGGAATGTCTTACCAGCCTTTGCATCGTAAGAAATGTCTTTGTCAATTCCAACCTGTCCTAAAAATTCTTCTACAACACCTTTCATTGTGAAGAAATCTCCATCTCCGTAGAATCCTAATGTAAACTGCATTCTTTCATCTGGGAGGTCAGTTACAGGTAATGCCTTTGGAATATAAATATTACCCATTTCAAATAATCTTACATCTTTGTTACGTCTGTTGTAGTTTGTTGCAAGTGATGTAAGCATACCGTTAAGAGATGTTGTTCTCATAACACTGAAGTCTTCTCCTAAAGGATTTGAAATTGTAACTGTTTTTCTTAATTCACTATCTTCAGGTAAAAGTAATTTATCAAATACCTTTGGACTTTCAAATGAATATGTCATTCCCTGTGAGAAACCACAGTATAAAGCAACACTTCTTGCAAGTTCATCAATTCTTAATTTTTCTGATAATTTTCCTGAAGTTGCCTCTCCTGAAGGTAATGTTGTAGGAATCTTATCATATCCGTAGAATCTTGTAATTTCTTCTGCAATATCACACATGCCGATTAAGTCCTGTCTAAATGTAGGAACTGTAATCATCTTTGTTTCTTTATCATATTCTAATTCTAAAGCTGGGAAGTAGCTAATCATTTCTTCTTCTGTTAAATCAAATCCAATCAGATTATTTACATAATCAGGATCAAATTTAATCTGATGTTCTTCCTTCTTTTCAGGATAGAAATCAACCATTCCTTCAACTACTTCACCTGCGCCTAATTCTTCGATTAACTGGCATGCTCTGTTAATAGCTGCTTCTGCATTGTTAGGATCAAGTCCTTTCTCAAACTTTCCTGATGCGTCAGTTCTAAGACCAACTCTCTTAGATGAAAGACGGATATTTGTACCATCAAAGCATGCAGCTTCAAATAACATATCCTGAACATCATCTGTAATCATTGAGTTTTCTCCACCCATGATTCCAGCTAAACCAATTGCTTTTTCTTCATCACAAATCATAAGCATATCTCTGTCTAATGTTCTTTCCTGTCCATCTAATGTTGTGAATTTTTCACCGTCTTCTGCACGACGTACCACAATCTTGTTTCCTTTGATTGTTGAAAGATCATACGCATGCATTGGCTGACCAAATTCTTCCATAACATAGTTTGTAATATCAACTAAGTTATTAATTGGTCTGATACCACAGGCACTAAGTCTTCTCTGCATCCATTCAGGTGATGGAGCAATCTTTACATTTTTAACAACCTTAGCACAGTATCTTGGGCAAAGCTCTGCATCCTTTACTTCTACTTTGATGTAATCATTTACATCACCTGTTTTTCCAACAGCCTTAACTTCAGGAGCAACAAATGGCTTTCTAAATGTTGCTGCAGCTTCTCTAGCAATTCCTAATACGCTATAGCAATCTACTCTGTTAGATGTAATTTCGTATTCGAAAACTGTATCATGTAAGCCTAATACTTCTACAGCATCAGCTCCTACTTCTACACTGTCATCAAAAATATAAATACCATTTTCAGGTGCTTCAGGATAAAATTCTGTAGTTGAACCTAATTCTTCAATAGAACACATCATTCCGTTTGATTCAACACCACGAAGTTTTCCTTTTTTGATTTTAATTCCACCAGGAGTCTTCTTTCCGTCATGTCCTCCTGCAACTCTACCACCGTCTAATACAACAGGTACTTTTAATCCTTCTTTTACATTTGTTGCACCTGTAACGATCTGAGTTGTTTCTGTTCCAATATTAACCTGGCAAATAACTAATTTATCTGCATCAGGGTGCTTTTCAATTTTTTCAATTTGTCCAACAACAATTTTATCAAGGTCAGCGTCAAGTCTTTCAAAACCTTCGCACTTTGTTCCTGATAAAGTCATTGCATCCATGTATTCCTGATCAGTACATTCAAGGTCAGGAACGTATGCCTTAATCCATGATAGTGGTGTATTCATTATAATTCCCTCCTTTAATTAAAACTGATTTAAGAAACGGTCATCGTTCTCATATAATAATCTCATGTCGTCGATTTCGTATTTAAGTAATGCGATTCTTTCAAGACCTACACCAAATGCAAATCCCTGATATTCATTAGGGTCAATTCCACCCATTTCAAGTACATGTGGATGAACCATACCACAACCAAGAATTTCAATCCAGCCTTCACCCTTACAGAATCTACATCCTTTACCGCCACACTTAAAGCATGTAACGTCAACTTCTGCACTTGGTTCTGTAAATGGGAAGTGATGTGGTCTAAACTTAATCTTTGTATTTTCACCAAAAAGTTCTTTTGCAAACTGCTCTAAAGTACCCTTTAAATCAGCCATAGTTACATTCTTATCAATTACCAAACCTTCAATCTGGTGGAATGATGGTGAATGAGTTGCATCTACCTGGTCAGATCTAAATACTCTACCCGGACTAACAATTCTAATAGGTGGCTGAGTATTTTCCATTACTCTTGCCTGAACTGATGAAGTCTGAGTTCTAAGTACGATATTTTTATTTATATAGAATGTATCCTGTTCATCTTTTGCAGGATGATTTTCAGGTATATTTAAAGCTTCAAAATTGTAATGGTCAAATTCAACTTCAGGCCCTTCAACAACTTCGTAACCCATTCCTACGAAAATTCTTTCAAGTTCTTCTAAAGCTAAAGTATTTGGATGCTTATGACCCACTTTATTTTTCTTTGCAGGTAAAGTAACATCAATAACTTCTGCTTTAAGCTTAGCCTCTCTTGCTTTTGCTTCAAGGTCTTTCTTTACATTTTCTAATTCTTCTTCAATACGCTTTCTTGTATCATTTACAAGCTGACCAACTTTTGGTCTGTCTTCAGGGGCAACATCCTTCATACCTTTTAATACTTCAGTAAGCTGTCCTTTTTTACCAAGAATCTCTACTCTTACATCATTAAGTACACTAATGTCCTTGGCATCTTTGATTTTTGCAATTGCCTGTTCTCTAATTGCTTCTAATCTTTCCTTCATTGTACAGTATCCTTTCTATAAGATAATAATGTCTCTATCCTTTCCCCACGTGAATCTTTCCGGCAAACCTAACATTTCGAAAACACGCTCCCGCTTCTTACGCCTCGTAGCGGTTCTATCAAGCCAGCTACGCTGCCTTAATGAACCGACGGGCTTCAAAAGTTTTCTCAATGTTTGTTTACCGTCAATATTCACTTATAAAAGAATAAAATGTATTAATTTCACAAAATTATATTACCGAAAATATTTATAAAAAAATTTTGTAAAATTAAAATATTTTTATGCAAAAGAAAAGTCCCTGCATAAAAATGCAGGGACGAAATATCTATCCGCGGTACCACCCTTATTTTCACAAACGTGAACTCTCAAAATACTTAACGCGTATTAAACGTCACATGCTACTTTGATTTCACAAGTGAGGCTCCTGTGGGAAATTCACATATTTTTGTTACTTAAAAGACCTTCCAGCCGATGAGTCTTTCTCTCTTAAAGAATAAAAATATCCTACTTTGCACATTCAATGCCTTTGTCAACGAAAAATATTTTAACATAGATATTTTTTAGTGTCAACCAAACTAATAAAACATATTTTACTATATATTAGGTCTGTATATAAGGCACTTTTTCTTTCTATGTTAAACACATTTTTTATGGTTCTCTCGCATATGTATTCATACAAATTATTGCAAGTCATTTTGATTAATTGTATGCTTTGCCTTAAATTTAACTGCGTGTTTTCTCTTAAATTTATTTGATTGTTACTTTAAGAAATTAATGCTATAATTTCACATATATTGTTTGAAAAAAAACATAATATATACAAGATTGCAGTGTTGAAATGATTAGCACACCTGTGCACTCACTATATTATATATTAGTTGAAAAAGTTAAGCTACCATAGGTATTTCAACATGTACATCAAGAACAAATTTTTTATGATTGGAGATTCACATGAAAAAAGTTAGCAGGCTTTTTTTTAGAATATATGACTTTTGTTTCAGAATGGCAAAAGACAAAGTTGGCATTTATACAGCTCAGGCTTCTTTCTTTATTATTTTGTCAATTTTTCCTTTTTTGCTTCTGTTCCTTAATGTTTTAGGTATGACAAGTTTGGATTCTAACTACATAATTAGACTATTAAACTATTATGCGCCTGAAACCATTAAACCATTACTGGTACAAATTGTTGAAGAACTTTATACCCACGTTTCAGGAACTGCCATCTCAATTACAGCTATTATTGCTATTTGGTCAGCTTCTAAAGGGGTATTATCAGTAATGTTCGGCTTATATGAAATCAGCAAAATACATCAAAACCGAAACTATTTCCTTTCAAGATTTATTTCTATGATTTATACAGTTTTCTTTGTAGTTGCAATTATTCTTACAATGGTTTTACTTGTATTTGGAAATAAAATTTTCACATTGCTTATTTCACTGTTTCCGGTTTTAAAAAACATTACACTTCTAACATTAATGTTAAGATATTCTCTGTCTTTCATTATTTTAACAATATTCTTTATGACTATTTATAAATTTGCAAATATACGTCTTACAACATTTGCAAAATCAATACCAGGGGCAATGTTTAGCGCTCTTGGCTGGTTGGTTTTCTCTTATGTTTTTTCTTTGTATATTGATAATTTTGCAAACATGACTTATATGTATGGCAGTTTAACAGCCTTCATTATTCTTATGTTATGGGTTTATTTTTGTATTTATATTTTCTTTATCGGTGCAGAAATTAATAAAAAAATATACCCTGAAACTGAAGCAAAACATTTAGATACGAGTAATATTTTATAAATTTTATTAGATTGCATTTAAATATTATTAATTTTCATTTTGGAAATTATATATCTTTATTTAAAATAATTCTATATACTTTTATATCGAAAACCAAATATGGCCGATTATTTAGAAAGTTCTATCTTATGATAGAACTTTTTTAAAATGTAATCGTATGGACGTCCTTCCTTAGCCATTTCAATGGCAGCATTTTGACTCATGCCACTACCATGACCAAATCCACCACCCCAAATTATGTAATTATTTCCGGCTTTTTCTATATAAATAAACGCACTTGGTAGCATTGATATATTATTAACTTCACTTCCACCATTTAATTTTATTTTCATACCATAATGATATATATTCTTTCTAATATCACTTTGTCCTTTTATAATTATTTTTCCTTTGTTTCCATTAACTAAAATTTGTGATGCTATACCTCCAGTTCCTCTTTCTAAAATTTCAATCTTTTCTATTTTTCCCAGATTCTTTCTATATGTGGTACTAATAGTCTGACTAATTTCATTTGAAGTCAAAATAGTTTTCCACCTATAAAATGGATATTTGTCTTCATAGGATTTTATATTTTTTGTTATTATTTTTTTGAAGTTTTTTTCTTCAATAATATCTGTTTTATTTTTTGTAAGATTCGTTCCTTGAAGGTATAGCTTTTTTTCTTTGCCCCATATCCTATAATCTGTAGTATAGCCACATGAAGTTGAAAAATAATATGCGTTAATCAGTTCATTTTCATAAGTCATAACAATACCATTGGTTGCCTTAGCTGCTTTTTTTGTTTTATTATTTTCGCCAATTCGGTTATATACCTGATAAGATGTACTGTCATCTGCTATCGCATTATATTTTTTGTATTTTGACTTTGAGCATTTAAGTATATAGGTTCTGGCACAAACAGCCTGCGCTTTTAAAGCCTCCATAGGAGCTTCTCCACCTATTTCACTTGATACAACTTTTGAAATATAATCATCTACTGCTACCCGATTAACTATTACCATCCCTTTAGAAGTCTTATATATGTAAAAAGTTCCTGAATACACTGGGGAATTATGCTCAACATTATGGTTAGCCCACTCAATGTTATTAGAATAAATTTTTAGTACATTGTTCTTTTTGAACATGTAACTTTCTGTTGTAATTTCTATCTTTCTTTTATTTGTTTTGTTACTGTATTTTTTCCCATAGTAAACATTTAATGATTTTCCTTTTAATATAATTTTTTTCTGATAAATATTAGTGTCAAAATTATTTGTAAGTAATATGTTTACGTACTTTCTTTTATATGTATTTAGATTAACTTTTCCTTTTGTTTCCTGTATTTTGGTAGTTTTTTCCAAGTTTTGATTTTTAGGAGTATCACTGTTTAATGCAGCATCAATTTTCATTACAGTTTCCTGACATTCATAGTTTAGAAAACATAAACTTACTACTAAAAATATAAGTATTGGTATTATAATTTTTTTCATTCTATACTCCCTTATATAATAAAATTAGTTACTATCCTAAAAGAATTTGTATTACAAAATAAGAATATCGCTGGCCACATTATACGCACCGAGTGCGTGTTGCCACGCAACTATTTTCTTTTCGCACCAGTGTGCATCCATAGTGGAACGTTTTATATAATAGAAATTTCCAAAGAATTTCTATTATATAAAAAATTAAGCGTAGCATACATGGTATACTACGCTTTCTATTCTTTAGTAATACCCGAAATGCCGTCCTGTGTTTTGAGTCCTAGCAAACGCCAGGTGGGCAACCGCATCTAAAGTTACTGCCTTCCACTCACAAGGAGGCTTGACATCCCTTTAGAGATATAGGAATCCCTTTAATCAAACTGTAGGTTCAAAATTAACAGGTTTCAAACCAACATCTCAGGTAAGATTATTATAGTCTACTGAAAACAATTTTGCAATAATTTTTATTTTACAAAATATAGTTTTTTTCTAATTTTTTTCAACTATTTCATCTTTATTTTTAAATATATGATTTTCAGGAATTACCCCTCTTACACTTGACAATGGATAAATATTACAATGTCTGCCAATTACAGTTCCCGGATTTAAAACAGAATTACAACCTACTTCAACGTAATCGCCAAGCATTGCCCCAAACTTCTTTAAACCGGTTTCAATTTGTTCGTCTTTTCCTTTGACAACAACTAATGTTTTATCAGATTTTACATTTGATGTAATTGAACCTGCTCCCATATGTGAATGTGTTCCTAAAATACTGTCTCCAACATAGTTATAATGCGGAACCTGTACTGTATTAAATAAAACAACATTCTTTAATTCTGTTGAGTTACCTACAACGCAGTTTTTTCCAACAATTGCTTTTCCTCTAATAAAAGCTCCCGGTCTTACCTCTGTATCTGCATCAATAATTAATGGACCGTTTAATGTAGCAGTTTTTGCTACTGTTACTGATTTGTGAATCCAAATATTTTCTTCAGGATGGTCGAATTCATCCTGTGGAAGTGTTGGGCCTAATTTTAAAATAAACTGCTCGATGTCACCAAGAACCTCCCATGGATATGTTTTGTTTATAAATAAATCTGATGCGATTGTTTCGTTTAAATCGTACATGTCTTTTATTGTGTACATATTGTCTCCTTTCTTTCCATTAATATTAAGCGATTGTTATATCTATGAATCTACTTACATTAAGCGATTGTTATTGAAAAGAATTGTATTCACAATTCTTTTTCAATAACCACGCGCGCATGCGCGCTGTAAAAACAAAAATGAAATAGCATTTGCAAGTAAACTTGCAAATGCTCTTCCATTTTGTTTTTGTATCGCTTAATGTGTTCGCGATTATTCTACAGTTACTGATTTTGCAAGGTTTCTTGGTTTATCTACATTTAAGCCTTTTAATACTGTTGTATAGTATGCAATTAACTGAAGTGGTATTACAGTTACTAATGGCATTAGAATATCTTCTAAAGCAGGTATTTCTATAACCTCATCCATAACACCTTCACTAAATTCTGTTCCTTCTTTTGTTACTGTAATAGTGAAAGCATCTCTTGATTTTACTTCTACAATATTACTTACCATTTTTTCAAGTAATTCACTCTGTGTTGCAACACTAATTACAGGCATCTGATCAGTTACTAATGAGATAGTACCATGTTTTAATTCTCCTGCAGCATAACTTTCTGAATGAATATATGAAATTTCTTTTAATTTAAGTGAACCCTCCATACTTAATGTATAATCAAGTCCACGACCGATATATAATAAGCTTGTTGCTGTTACTAACTTACTTGCAACATACTGACATCTGTCAGCACACTTCATTGTTTCTTCAATTACATCAGGTATATCTGATAATTCCTTTGTAAGTCTCATACATTCTTCCTTGTCAATGCATCCCTTTGCATAAGCCATTTCAAATGCTAACAAATACATTACTGCCATCTGCACTGAAAATGCCTTTGTTGATGCAACTGAAATTTCAGGACCTGCATGTGTGTAAAGAACCATGTCTGCTTCTCTTGCAATTGAAGAGCCTTTTACATTAACAATAGCTAATACTTTTGCACCTCTTTCTTTTGCTAATTTTAAGGCTGCCTTTGTATCTGCTGTTTCACCTGACTGTGAAATTACAATTACTAAATCTTCAGGTGTTACGATTGGATCTCTATATCTGAATTCTGATGCAATATCAACAGTTACTTCTGTTCTTGCTAATTTCTCAATAACATATTTTCCAACCATACCTGCATGGCATGCTGTACCACATGCAACTACAAATATTTTTCTGTAATTCTTTAACATTTCATCTGTTAAACCACATTCTGACAAATCAGGCATTCCATTAACAATTCTTGGTGCAATTGTAGTCTTAACTGCAGTTGGCTGTTCGTGGATTTCTTTTAACATAAAATGTTCATATCCACCTTTTTCAGCAGCATCCATATCTAAATCTGAAACTTTTACTTCTTTTACAATTTCCTGTTTGTGTATATCACAGAATTCAACTCTGTCTGCCTTAATTGTTGCAATTTCATTCTCTTCAAGAAGATAATACTTTCTTGTGTACTGTAAAATTGCAGGCACATCAGATGCTATAAAGTTTTCTTCATCACCAACACCAATAATTAATGGGCTGTCTTTTCTAACTGCAAATATTTTATCAGGAAAATCCTTAAATAAAATTCCTAAAGCATAAGCTCCTCTTATGTCATTTAAAGTCTTAATAATTGCATCTATAGGATCACCTTCATAGTAGTAATCTAATAATTTTGCAACTGTTTCTGTGTCTGTTTCACTAATAAATGAATATCCCTTTCCAATAAGGAATTTCTTAATATCCTTGTAGTTTTCAATAATACCATTGTGTACAATAGATACTCTCTTACTTCCATGTGGATGTGAATTAATATCTGATGGTTCACCATGTGTAGCCCATCTTGTATGACCAATTCCACAATGTCCATCAGGCTTATGGTCTTCTTCTATTTTTTTTCTAAGATTAGCTAACTCACCTTTTGATTTTTCTACTGTTATATTTCCATTTTCAAATACAGCAATTCCTGCTGAATCATATCCTCTATATTCTAATTTTGATAATGAATTCAAAAGTACCTCTGTACAATCTCTTTCACCAATATATCCAACTATTCCGCACATTATTTTTTCCTCCTATAAAATTGCGCCACATAGTTATAATAACTAACCATTTGACCTGCGTTATTAAGGTTAATTACATTCTTGAATCTTCCCTTAATAAAGCTGTCTAATTTATCCATATACTCATCTGCCGTTATCTTTCCTTCTGCAACCTGAGTTAAACCTAATTCCCAACTTGCTGTCAGTTCCGGATTAAGTAATGACTTAATTGAGCCATGAACAACGCCAAATATCATTTCACCTAATTGAGTAGGTGTTATAACCTGTGTCTTTTTGTTTAATGCAATATATTTAATATTCGTCAGTTTCTTAATAATTTCAGCTCTTGTTGCACTTGTGCCAATTCCTGAACCTTTTATCTGTGCTCTTAAATCTTCATCTTCAATTAACTGGCCTGCATTTTCCATAGCCAAAATTAAAGAACCTGATGTATATCGCTTAGGTGGTGTTGTTTCACCTTCCTTAATATTACATTGTGTAATTGATATTTTGTCACCTTTTTTCATATTATACAACAAATTAAAGAATTCTTCATCAAGATTTTTTCCTTGATTTTCACTAGCTTCATTTTCATTGTTTTCACTATCTTTTTCTTTATTATCTTTTGATTTTGCTTCGGCTTTCTTTTTTTCTTTTGGAACACCTACAATTTCAAAGTATCCTTTTTGTACAAGTATCTTGAAATTAGACGAAAACTGCTCTGTTGTAGTAGTTTCATCTGTATATGTTCCAGGCATTATGCCTATTAATGTAGCCTTCTTGTAAATTGCCGGTGGATAAAAAATACTTAAAAATCTTCTTACAATAACCATATAAACTCTTTGATTTATGCCTTTTTGTTTAGCTAAACCGTTCAATCCCTGACCTGTAGGAATTATGGCATAATGGTCTGTAATCTTTTTATCATCAACATATTTTGTTTTCTCCAAACCTTTGTAAGAGCCTGCCTGCAATATTTTTTTTGCAAAACCACTACAAGGACCATAATTTTGTAAACCACTTATGTTTTTTGAAATTTCCTTACTAACAGCCGTTGATAAAACTCTTGCATCTGTTCTTGGATATGTAACAAGTTTAGCCTCATATAGCTGCTGAACAACATTTAAAGTTTCATCAGGGCTAATCTTAAACATTTTTGAACAATCGTTTTGTAATTCAGCAAGATTATATAATAACGGAGCTTGCTTTTTTTCATCCTTCATTGTAATTGACTTGATTGTCATTTCAAGAGGATATGGTGGCTTTACATTAAGTTCATTAGCCAAATCACTGTTTTCAAGCTCCATTGGGCCATGTTTTTCTAAAGCCTCAATTAACGCCACTGCCGTAGTTTTTTCTTTAAATCCATTTTCTTTGTAAAGTAATGGCGATTCGAAAAACTTTGAACCTTTAACAGCTTTCCATTCTGTATCTATTATTCTGCCTGCAATGTCAGTTTGTGCCATAACTCTGTAAAAAGGAGTTTTCTCAAACCCTCTTATTTCACGTTCCCTGTTACAGATCATCCCTAACACACAAGTCATTACTCTACCAACATTTATGGATTTCCAACCGTCTTTTAAATAATTTTGAATTGAATTTCCATATTTTAATGTAAGTAATCTGGAAAAATTAATTCCCATTAAATAATCTTCTTTTGCTCTTAAATATGCTGCATCTGAGAGATTGTCGTATTCCTTTAAGTCTTTTGCCTCTTTTATACCACGTAGAATTTCTTCCTCAGTCTGGGAATCAATCCAAACTCTCTTCTCTGACTTATCTTTTACCCCTGCTTCCTGTGCAACTAATCTGTAAATATATTCTCCCTCTCGTCCCGAGTCGGTACAAACATAAATCGTCTCAACATCATCACGATTAAGAATTGTTTTGACTATTTCAAACTGTTTCTTTACAGATGGGATAACTTCATATTTCCACTCTGTTGGAATAAAAGGCAAATCTCTTAAATTCCATTTTTTATATTTTTCATCATAGACTTCCGGATAGCTCATTGTCACCAAATGACCTACGCACCAGGTGACTATTGCATTATTGCTTTCCATATAGCCATCTTTTCTTGTTGTATTTAATTTTAATGCTTTTGCAAATTCGGCGGCAACACTTGGTTTTTCCGCAATGAATACTGCTTTTTTCATTATTTCTCCTATTTCATTAACTACTTATTAATCTCATCTAAAGTCATTACATACGCCGGAAGAAATTCTTCAATAAAAACATCTATCTCTTCCATTTGCATATCTTCTAAGGCTTTTCTTATTGTATCTTCTGCCTTAGCAAAATCTGTATTGCCGGTATTTTTTTCTTCTATACATTTAATATATGCTGATAGCTTGTCAGCCGCCTTAACATATTTCCACTCGATAGAATCATCTTCGATTAATATATCCTCATATGCTTCCTGCATATCTTCCGGTAATTCCTTTAGAAGTTGATTTGCTGCTATGTTTTCTACTTTCTTGTATGCATCCCTAATTTCAGGTGCATAATATTTTATTGGTGTAGGTAAATCACCTGTTATAATTTCTGTGGTATCATGCATTATTCCCATCAAGGCTATATGTTCAGCATTTAAATTTCTGCCAAAGCGCTTATTTCCAATAACTGCAAGCCCATGAGCAATGATAGCAACCTGTAAACTGTGCTCTGCAATATTTTCATTTATATTATTGCGCATTAATCCCCAACGGTTAATGTATTTCATTCTTGATAACATACCAAAAAAATTATTCATTTTAATCTCCTCTATACACGAAATAACAGTCTTATAATTATAGCAAATTTACCTTGTTTTTACTACCCCAATTAAAATTTACCCATTCTCTTTGTTACGAAAAAATAAGAACATATTAAAGCAAATACAACATTCACCTTAACATGCTCTTATTTCTATTAGCATATCCGAGTATACTATAAAATTAAATATTTAAAAATTTCTTAACTATAGCTTCCATTCCATCAACCTCAACTAAGTTGTTGTGACGAACTTCTGCGTTTCTGATTTCTTCAATTGCATTTGGAATCTTAACATTTGCAATCTTGCTTAATTCATCGATTAATTTAAAATCATCAAGCTTATCGTATTCAGGATTAATAGCATCCATAACGCTTCTTGCGAACTTAAATGGACTTGCTGTTGAAGCAATAACAGTTACCGCATCATCATTTGTTTCTGCAACATATTTCTTATATGTACTTGCAGCTACAGCTGTATGTGTATCCATTACATAACCTGTTTTTTCGTACGTGTCCTTAATTACCTTTGCAGTTTCTTCTTCTGTAGCGTAATTGCCGTAGAAGTCATCAAGTTCTGCTTTCATTTCATCAGTGATTGTATATTTACCTTTTGTAGCAAGATCATTCATTAATTCACTGTTCTTTTCTGAACTGTTTCCTGCAATTTTGTAAATTAATCTTTCAAGGTTACTTGAAATTAAAATATCCATTGAAGGTGATGATGTAAGAATGAAATCTCTGTTCTTGTCATATTCACCTGTCTTAAAGAAATCAAATAATACTTTATTTTCATTTGAAGCACAAATTAATTTAGCAATTGGAAGTCCCATGTTCTTTGCATAGTATGCTGCTAAAATATTACCAAAGTTTCCTGTAGGGACAACTACATTCATCTTCTGATCTTTTGCAAGCTTACCTTCTGCATATAATTTTGCATAAGCGTATACATAGTAAGCAACCTGTGGTACAAGACGACCAATGTTAATTGAGTTAGCTGATGAGAACTGGAAGCCTTTTTCATCCATTTCCTTAGCTAATTCTTTATTTCCGAAAATTGCCTTTACACCACTTTGAGCCTGGTCAAAGTTTCCTTCAATTGCAACAACGTATGTGTTATTACCTTTCTGTGTAACCATCTGCTTTTCCTGTACCTTACTTACACCACCATGAGGATAGAAAACAATAATTCTTGTTCCTTCTACATCAGCAAAACCTGCCATGGCAGCCTTTCCTGTATCACCTGATGTTGCTGTTAAGATAACAATTTCATTTTTTACATTGTTCTTCTTAGCTGAAGTTGTAAGTAAATGTGGCAAAATTGATAATGCCATATCCTTAAAAGCAATTGTCTTTCCATGGAATAACTCAAGATAATATGCTCCGTCTACTTCTGCTAAAGGTGCAATTTCTTCTGTGTCAAACTTTGAATCATAGGCTTTTGTAATACAATTCTTTAATTCTTCTTCTGTAAAATCAGTAAAGAATAACTTCATTACTTCATAAGCAACCTGCTGATATGTCATCTTTGATAACTCATCAATTGTTGCTTCAAGTTTTGGGATTTCTGTTGGTACAAATAATCCTCCATCATCAGCTAATCCCTTTAAAATTGCTTCAGATGCCTTTAATGTTTCTCCTGTACCTCTTGTGCTCTTATAAAGTATCTCTTTCATAGTCTCTCCTCGTTTTCTATTTATTATTAATATAGTTAATTAGTCCGCCATTTGAAATAATTTTCTGCATAAATTCAGGGAAAGCCTGACCTTGATATTCTTCATTCTTTGTTTTGTTATAAATCTTACCACTATCAAAGTCTACTTCAATTTCATTTCCTTCTTCTATGTTCTTTGCTGCCTCAGGGCATTCAATAATAGGTAAACCAATATTAATTGCGTTACGATAAAAAATTCTTGCAAATGTTTCTGCAATTACACAACTAACACCTGCCGCCTTAATAGCTATTGGTGCATGTTCTCTTGATGAACCACAACCAAAGTTCTTATCAGCAACAATAATGTCACCTTCACTTACTTTATTTACAAATTCCTTGTCAATATCTTCCATGCAATGTTTTGCTAATTCTGCCGGATCAGGTACATTTAGGTATCTAGCCGGTATAATAACGTCTGTATCTACATTGCTTCCAAATTTGAATACTCTTCCTTCTGCCTTCATATTATACCTCCTATAATCCTAATTCTTCAGGGCCTGAAATCTTACCTGTAACAGCACTTGCTGCAGCAACAGCAGGGCTTGCAAGATAAACTTCTGATTCAGGATCACCCATACGACCTACGAAGTTTCTGTTTGTAGTTGCTATTGCTCTTTCGCCTTTTGCAAGTATACCCATGTGTCCTCCTAAACATGGACCACATGTTGGTGTACTTACTGCACAACCTGCTTTAATGAATATTGAAGCAAGACCTTCTTCTATACACTGTAAATAAACAGCCTGTGTAGCAGGGAATATAATACATCTTACGCCCTTCTTAACTTCTCTTCCTTCAAGAATTTTAGCAGCAATTCTCATATCTTCAATTCTACCGTTTGTACATGAACCAATAACAACCTGATCAATTTTTACGTCACCAACATTGTCAATTGTCTTTGTATTCTCTGGTAAATGTGGAAATGCCACTGTTGGTTTTAATTCACTTAAATCAATTGTATATTCTTCATCATATACTGCATCTTCATCAGGTGAATATTCTGTGAATTCTTTTGTTGAATGTTCTTTCATGTATTCTCTTGTTAAATCATCAACTATGAAAATACCATTCTTACCGCCTGCTTCAATTGCCATATTTGTCATGGCAAATCTATCATCCATTGAAAGATACTGAACACCGTCACCCATAAATTCCATTGAACGGTATAAAGCACCATCAACACCAATCATACCGATAATATGTAAAATAATATCTTTTCCACTAACCCACTTAGCAGGTTTTCCTGTTAAATTAAATTTAATAGCTGAAGGAACTTTGAACCAAGCCTGACCTGTAGCCATTCCTGCTGCCATGTCTGTACTACCAACACCTGTTGAAAATGCTCCAAGTGCTCCGTATGTACATGTATGTGAATCAGCTCCAATTACAACATCACCTGCAACTACTAATCCTTTTTCCGGAAGTAGGGCATGTTCAATACCAACTCTACCTGTTTCAAAATAATTTGTAATTTCGTTTTCTTCAGCGAAATCTTTTACGCATTTGTAAAGTTCTGCTGACTTAATATCTTTGTTTGGTGTAAAGTGATCTGGTACTAAAGCGATCTTGTCTTTGCAAAATACACAATCCACATCCATCTTTTCCATTTCCTTAATAGCAACCGGTGCAGTTACATCGTTACCTAAAACTAAATCAAGATTAGCTTCAATTAACTGTCCTGCCACAACACTATCAAGTCCTGCATGTTTAGCAAGAATTTTTTGAGTCATAGTCATTCCCATAACTTGTTCCTCCTTAAAATGTATTTATCATTTATCTTAGATAATTGTTTAACAAATTACAATCCATATTATTTTAGTCGAAAAAAGCCCTATAGTCAATGTCTTAAGGCTTTTTAGTATTAAAAAAGAATATCCCGTACAACTATTTTCTTCTCGCACTAGTGTGTATCCCTAGTGGAATGTTTTTTATTAAATATTATATTTTTTCAATTTTTCAAAAAACGTTAAAAATATTTTTTATAAACTTGTAAAAAATTGTTATATAACTTTATTATGTTTCTTTATATTGTTGAAACCAAATACAAAATATGGTATAAAACTTATTGTGTTTTTACACATATTGGAGAAGTACCCAAGTGGCTGAAGGGTCTGGCTTCGAACACCAGTAGGTCGATAGCATCGGCGCGAGGGTTCAAATCCCTCCTTCTCCGTTACTTATGTCATATGCATTCGTGCATATGACTTTTTTATTTCTTCAATCTTTATTTCTTCAATCTTTATTTCTTCAATCTTGTTTTTTAAAATCTCTATTTCTTTTTTGTTTTTATTTATGCTATACTTACTCCCATGAACAGATATAATTCACTAAACAGTTATTTAAAAAATCAATATGGTTGCAAAGTATACAAATTAAGTCTTTCTTCAGGTTTGTCCTGCCCCAACAGGGATGGCTCATTAAGTGATATGGGATGTATTTTTTGCAGTAATGGTGGTTCCGGAGAGTTTGCCACATCATGCAATTACTCTATTACTGAGCAGATTGAAATGGCAAAAGAAAGAGTTTCTACAAAAATAAAAAATGGAAAGTATATTGCATATTTTCAGTCTTTTACCAACACTTACGGCAACGTAGACTATCTTGAAAAGATTTTTACCGAAGCCATCAATCACCCAGATATTGTGTGTTTATCCATTGGTACAAGACCTGATTGTCTTCCTGATGATGTTATAGATTTATTGAACAGATTAAATAAAATAAAGCCTGTATGGATTGAGCTTGGTCTTCAGACAATTCATGAAGATACAGCAACATATATAAATCGTGGATATACATTGAATATATTTGATGATGCAGTATCTAAATTAAATGCCATTGGAGTGGAGGTAATTGTACATTTAATTTTAGGACTTCCTTATGAAACTGAGTCAGATATTTTGGAAAGTGTTTCGTATGTTTGTAACAAGCCTATATCAGGCATCAAGCTACAACTTCTTCACATATTAAAAAATACTCCTTTAGAAAAGGAGTATCTTTTAAATAAATTTCATGTATTTTCTCTTGAAGAGTATGCCACTCTTCTTGGTAAATGCATATGTACTATTCCTAAAAATATTGTAATTCACAGAATAACCGGTGACGGTCCTAAGTCACTACTCATTGAACCTCAATGGAGCGGCAACAAGAAATTAGTTCTTAACTATATTAATAAATATTTTAATGATATGGATATTATCCAAGGTAAATACCTTTAACAGAAAGCACTTAGTTTGTTTCTTCAGTAGCAACCTGAGTGCTTTCTATTTGTATTTGAGTTTCTGTAGGAGTGGAATCTGTTGTCTCCTCTACTAATGTTTCCTGTGTTTCCATTTCTGTTGTTTCTTCTGTCATTGAAACACTTTCCTGAACATCTGAAACAGATTCAGTTTCACCGCCATTAGTTACCGGTTCTGTATTAAAATCTTCATCCGAAATTTCAACTGTATCAATTACAATATTTTTGTTGTGTTCAGCCTTATCAACTAAAGTGCTGATTTTACTTTGACATAATGTACTGATTTTTTCATTATCTTCTTTTGAAATTTCAATACAAAGGTTAGCTTTTCCAAGAGAAACATCATTCTTTCTTGCAACCTTTTTTATTTTCTTAGTAACTTTAACGTTTTGGTATACTGCCTTACACTTTAACTTACGAATCTTAATTGCTTCGTTTGTTTCTGTTTTAATTTGTGCAAGTTTTTCGCTATCAAGTTTCTTTGCTTCCTCTTTGTTGTCTGATGACTTATTTATTGCTGAAACAAGCATTACATTCTTCTTATTTTTCTTTAAATAACCTTCTTTTCGAAGATTCTTTACAACAAGATTAATTGCTTTTTCATATCCGTCATTATCCTGCATTTCACTTAGCGTGTAGTTGGCAATCGCTTTTCCTTCTTTGTTGCCACCTTTAATCTTCTTAACACTTCCATCGTCATTTACATCAATTGTGATGCTTGGATTTACATCAATTACAATTGAAAATGCCAACTGTTTTTGATTTCCACCAAAATTAAATAATGGTTGCATAATCATAATTAATGCCACGAAACATGCTGCTACTAATGTTGCTATAGCAGGTACTTTAAAATAATGAATAACATTACTTTTCTCTTTAAATAAAGGTCTGTCTTTTCCAAATAATTCCTTTTCACTCTTTATAGGTTCAATTGGAGTATCTAATATCTTTTGTAACATATCAGGAGCCATTTCTTCCAGTTCCTTATTAAGTTTTTCTCTAATATCTTTTTCCTGCATAATGACCTCCTTTCTGATAATCCACAAGACAATTCTTCAATTTCTTAAGCGACCGGTTATATTTCGATAACACCGTCGATAAAGATAAACCTACGAGTTCTGCAATCTCTCTATGCTTCAAGCCATCAATCATATGTAAGGTAACAATGGTTCGCTCCTCTTCTCCCAAAATGTTAAATATATGTTCTATTAACATTTTGTCTTCTACATTTTTCATTTGCGGGCTTTGTTTTTCCATGCCCTCTGAAACATAGTTTTCAACTTCGTCGTAATCTACACTGTTATTCTTTTTATTTTTTCTAACAAAATCTAAATATTGATTTTTTGCTATGGCACACATCCAAGTCATTGGTGTACCCTGTTTTTTATATAAGTGACTACCATTTCTAATTCTTATATATGTATTTTGAAGCAAATCCTCCGCGTCCTCTTTATTCCTTGTTAGTGATAAGAGAAAACCAAACAATTCCTTGTAACTGGCATAATACAATTCTGTGAATGCCTGGTCATCGCCTTTTGAAATAGCTTCAAACCAATCTTCGTTTATGGCATCATTACCATACTGTTTTTTATTTTCATCCATACTTCCATTCCTACTTTTTTTGTTTTCCTATACAATAGTACAATTTAAAGTTTATTAAGTCAAACATATATTAAACGTAGAAATTTGCTGTAATCTTTTTAGTTACCTGTAATTTCATTGTTTTCGAAAACAAACTGAGGGCTTTTCATACCCTTTTCTTTTTTTGTTGTTCAATTGTTATACGAAGGCTATTTCTTTTTTATTGCATTAAATTTAATTTTTTATTATAATTTTTTGGAACTTGATTTTTTATGTGTTGGAGAAAAGAAATGGAACAGACTTTTATGAAAACAAAACCAATTTTTCCGTTGGTTTTATCCATGGCATTACCAATGACAATCTCAATGCTGGTAAATGCCTTATATAATATTGTAGACAGTTATTTTGTTGCGCAAATAAGTGAAGATGCAATGACTGCCCTGTCATTAGTTTACCCAATCCAAAACATTGTAACATCTGTTACTGTAGGATTTGGAATAGGTATTAACGTCCTTGTTGCTTTTTACTTAGGGGCAAAAAATCAAAAAGCAGCAAACAACGTAACTACTTTAGGATTATTATGCAATATTTTTCATGGAATACTATTAACAATTATTTGTATTTCCACAATTAAATTGTATCTTGGACTATTTACAGATAATGCAAATGTAATTTCCAATGGCTTAACATATTCTTATATTGTTTTTGCTTTTTCAATTCCAATAGCAATTTCCATTAGTTTTGAAAAAATATTTCAGGCTGTGGGTCAAATGAAAGTTTCCATGATATGCATGATTTTAGGCTGTGTTACCAATATAATCCTTGACCCTATATTAATTTTCGGCTTAGGTATTTTCCCAAAACTTGGTATTAAAGGTGCGGCAATTGCCACTGTAATCGGACAGGTAGCAACTTTACTTGGGTATATTCTTTTTTATATATTTAGACCAATTCCTGTTAAAGTTTCGGTGAAAGATTTAAAATTTAATAAGAATTTAGTTAAGAAGCTATACTCAATAGGTTTTCCTGCTACTTTAAACATGGCTTTACCTTCATTACAGGTATCAGTTTTAAACAGTATTCTCTCTGTTTATTCAGAAGGCTATGTGCTAGTGCTTGGTGCCTACTATAAATTACAGACGTTTTTATATTTAACTGCAAATGGAGTTGTGCAGGGCATGAGACCGTTAATTTCATATAATTACGGTGCCGAAGAATATACAAGAGTTAAGAAAATATTCAAAACTGCTCTTTCAATTATATTGACAGTAATGGCACTTGGAACAGTTCTTTGTTTATTAATTCCAGGAAAATTAATTGGTTTGTTTACTGCTAATCCCGATACAATTTCAATTGGATTTACTGCCTTAAGAATAATTAGTATTGGCTTTATTATTTCCTCTGTATCAATTACTGTATCAGGAAGTCTTGAAGCTTTAGGTAAGGGATTTTCTTCTTTGATAATCTCAATGTTACGATATATTTTCGTAATGCTTGGCTTTGCTTTTATTTTGAATCTGTTGATAGGTTCAACTGGTGTATGGCACAGTTTTTGGATTACTGAGTTTATAACTGCATTTGTAACATTTATTTTATACAAGAAACAAATAAACTGCTAAAAAGATTATGAAAAATAAACCAGCCTTCATTTTGCCAAATTATGTTATGACTATTGAAGGCTGGTTTATTTTGTTTTAGTCATTTTTTGTTCTAATTAATCTAGTCCTCTGGTTCGATTTCCGTAGGTATATCAATACATTCAGGATTCTTCACTGTTCCCTTTGCCCATGCACTACCCACATCACATCTTCCATGATGATGAACTTCCTTTATCTCACCATCAGCAAAAGCATCTATAGCTGTTACGTTAATTCTGCTTGTTCCTGCTTCCACCTTACCATCTAACATTTTCATAAGGTTTTCTATATCTTTTTCACTTGCCATAATCATTTCTCCTTTCAGTCGGCGGCATTTCGTCGAAAAAATTCCTAGAAAATGAACTTCGTTCATTTTGTTTTCTCCTATTATAACTTTTTTAGTTTTTTTAAGCAATTGTTTGTTTCTTACGGCTTACAATATTTGTGGCGACAGTAAACAAGATACTAAAGCCTAAAACTACTGCTCCATTAATTAGTAATGGTTTAATAGCAGTGAAATTAAATCTTTCCATACCTTTTATTAATTCATTATTTGCAACGAAATAATACGTTGGTAAAACGTGTGCTATTTTTATAACATAATCAGGCATATACTCTACTGGCACAAAACATCCACATAAGAACGATGAACCTAGCGCCACCACATTTACAATTCCGCCTATGGCATTTTTATTTTGAGTAATATTTCCAATAAAAAATCCTATGGTTAAACTGCAAATTGAAAACATAAGGGCATTTAAAATGTAAGCTAAGCCATTGGTACTTATAAGCAAATCTTTAAATAAAATTCCACTAAGTACCATGTAGAAAATCCACATTACTAGAATCAGAATACCATTAGTAAGTAAAACAATTCTGTTAAACTTTTTGTAATTGTAGCTACTGATTATTGTTCTTTTTCTAACATTATTTTCTTTTACACTTGCTAAAATCATACTTATACAGTATACGCAACCTGCCAAAAGAGCATAATTTAAGAAATTGAAATATCTTGTCATACTGCTTAACTTTGATGTATCCAGAGAAGTCTTTAATTCTACTTTTACCTCATCATTTACCACTTTATTTACTTTACTTATAAGTTCTTCTCCCGTGTAATATTCCTTATATACGTTTATCATTTTTATGTATTTTTCTACCAGCATTTTGGTATATGAGGAATATTGGTCTTTTGTAGACTTATATTCTAATGTGGGCATCTTGCCCTCCATTAAATCCTTTCCAAAATTCTTCGGTATGTAAATAATAAAATTAACATCTCGATAAAAAAGTGCATCATCCACCTTTTCTTCATTGTTAATATCAATGTCTTTTATTTCTGAATGTTTGCTTATATAATCTGTAAATCCTTTTGTTATCGCATTATCTCCATCTTTATTTACAATTAATACGTCCGGTTTTGAGTCCTCAAAATCAACTGCATTACTGCCTGATGTTTGGTTTAAAACCGTAATTGAAATAAGTATTGCTGTATAAAGAATCAACATTCCTTTTTTCTTGTTTAATATTTTTAATATTGTTTTAAAGACTGTCATACTTTTCCCTCCTTAAACTTACGAAAGAAATTATCAAACAGACTGCAATAAATATTAATAAATAGAAAACATCCCTAAAATATCTGTTTAATGTATCGTAATAATACAATGAGTAAAAACCATCTGTTATTAAATTGTTAGGATTAACAAGATTAACTATTGGGGCGTTTTTATCGATTTCATATTTAAGAGCTACACCCATCATACCCGACAAAACAGAGAAAAACATTGTTACAGCTATTGTTATACCTACTTTGGCGTTTTCAGACACCTTTAACACAGATGCAATAAGCACACCTAATGATATACCTGCCAAATCACCAATTAATGTAAGTAAAAGAACCAATGGCAGATTACCGCCGAAATCAACTTTAATAACAAATTTCAAAAATGCCATCAAAATTGCTATTCCAACAAGGCTTACTATATATGAGCCAACTGCCGAACTTAGCACGATTATACTTTTTCTGTTAGGCGATACTGAAATTCTTTTTCCTTTGCTACTCATATTTGCCAAACAAGTGTTAATTGCGGTAAGTCCAAGAGTCCCACCATACAAACATGCCATAGCTATTAAAGTATAAAATTCAATTTGCATATAACCTAAATTTGCATTTGATTTGTCCATTAATTTAACATGTGTGTCATTAATTTTTAGCAAAGTTTCTTTGGCAATTTTTTCTCCATCAAAAGATGTATTTCCTTTTGCAATTTGTGTTTCTATATTTTTCTTGCACAATTCTTCAATAACACTTTTGTTTTGTTTAACTTCTGTTACAACAAATTTAAGCAAAGTTTCGTATGTACCATTTTCTTTTACCACAACATTAGGTTCATTATTTTTAAATTGAATATAACCTTCAATTTCTGAGTCATCTAAAAGAGAATCCGCTTTTTTCTTTGTAACATATTTAATATTAAACAATTGATTCTTACTGTCTTTATCAGATAACTCTTTCAAGGTTTCCTTATAAATTATCTGTTTTTCAAATTGACTGTCATTAACAACAGCAATGTCAAATACCTTTAACTGCTCATCCTTTTCAATATTTGAAAACGCCATATTAAAGAAGATTCCTAAAATAATAGGAAAAGCAAAGGTCCAAAATATTAATATTTTATTTTTGAACAATGTTTGTATTGTATACTTCAAATTATGAATAAACATTAGTCCCTTAATTCCTTTCCTGTTAATTTCAAAAATACATCATTTAATGTAGGGCCTACACGCTCTATTTTTTCTTCAATGTTAGCCTGCTGTTTTAGCTCTTCGCTTGTTCCCTGAGCTATTATTTTTCCTTTATCTAAAATAATAATTCTGTCACAAAGAATTTCTACTTCTTCCATGTAATGAGTTGTGTAAACAATTGTTGCCCCATTGTCCCTTAACTTTTTTATGCCATCTAAAATGTTGTTTCTACTTTGAGGATCAACTGCAACTGTTGGCTCATCTAAAAAAATTAATTTTGGCTTATGAGCTATTCCACAAGCAATATTTAATCTCCTTAAAAGACCACCTGACAATTGTTTAGGTAAAAACTTTTTAAATTCACCAAGACCTACTAACTCAATGGCTTCTTCTACATACTGCTTTCTGATTTTCTTATCCTGAATATATAAGCCACAGAAATAGTTTATGTTATCATATACATTTAATTCATCAAAAACAGCAACATCCTGAAATATAACCCCTATTTTTTCCTTTATATCATAGGAATCAGGTTTCATTTCCTCTCCGAAAATTTTAATTGTGCCTTTTTGATATTTAAGCAATGACAAAATTGAGTTAATGCAGGTACTTTTACCACTTCCATTAGGACCAAGTAAACCTAAAATTTCTCCTTTATACACATCAAAAGACAAGTCATCAATTGCCAACTTATTCTTGTATTCTTTTGTTAAATTACACACTTCAATTATTTTTTTCTTATTTTTATCCATATTTTTCTCTCTATCTTATATAATAAACTCTATTTTCTTTTCTCTCTGGTGTATTAGGATATTCTCCATCAACATAACCTAAAGCACAATGACCTATACCTTCGTATTCATCTTCAATTCCAAGTGATTTAAGCAATTCCTTTCCCCACTGTGTTTCAAATTCTTCTTTTGCACGATGTATCCAGCAACTTCCGATACCTAAATCATGTGCTGCAAGCATTAGATTACCCATAACCAAACTTCCATCATAAATTCCTGTAGGCCAGTCTTTCTTTGTCAAAACAATTAACATTGCAGGTGCACCATAAAAAGGATCAAAACCTTCTTCCCAACCGCCAATTTTTCTATTCATTTCAGCAATTTCATCTCTAAGTTCTTTTTTAGTTACCTGAATAATTATTGTATTTTGTTTGCCTTTTCCACTAGCTGCATATAAACCGGCTTCTATAATCTTATCAAGTACATCCTGTGGAACCATTTCACTTTTGTACTTACGAATACTTCTTCTTTCCTTCATTTCTTTTAATACTTCACTCATATTGCTACTCCTTTCAATCTTCTTAATTTCAAATTATTAAAGCCTGCCTACATTGGTGTTCTCACTTCAATTAAATTTCCGTCTAAATCATAAAACCTTACCATCTTTTGTCCCCAGTTAAAAGTTGTAAGTTCATTTACAAACTTAATGTTAGGATATTTTTGTTTTAAATTATCCACAAAATTTTCTATATTAGTTTCTTCAAAATATAGTTCACTTGCATTATTTTGCATAATCACATCACCATTCAAAGCTTCTTTCCAAATATTTATATCCTGAAGAACAAGACCTTCGGTTAAAATTATATTTCCGTCTGTGTCTAAAATAACATCTAAACCAAATAAGTCATGGTAAAACTTTTTAGATTCTTCTATATTGCTTACTGTGATTAATACGTTTTTTAATTTCATATGCTTGCTCCTTTTCGTATAAATAATATTATACGTTATTGGGAGGATATATGGAATGGAAAAAGAGAGTTTTCTTTCAACGCGAACTCCTTTCTTATAGAAAATATATTTTTCTGTGAAAAATTATATTTTCTATAAGCGACGTTGCATTAGCTCAAATGCCCGCCTACAAAACAAGAACCACACGCATCTCTTTGTGCTAGCACAAGCGATGTCACGCGAACGCTTTCTTATAGAAAATATATTTTTCTGTGAAAAATTAT
>NZ_QTVG01000004.1:307752-311164 GCF_003460505.1 Eubacterium sp. AF36-5BH | reverse complement strand
TACATTCAAAACCACACACTGAAAAATTTTACATCCGGAGATAACTCCTCTTTCCTTCCTTCATGGATAAGCCCTCGACCTATTAGTATCAGTCAGCTGCATGCATTACTGCACTTCCACCTCTGACCTATCAACCTCGTAGTCTTCAAGGGGTCTTAATTCTTACGAATGGGATATCTCATCTTGAGGGGGGCTTCACGCTTAGATGCCTTCAGCGTTTATCCCGTCCCGACTTGGCTACCCTGCGATGCATTTGGTAATGCAACAGGTACACCAGAGGTCAGTCCATCCCGGTCCTCTCGTACTAAGGACAGCTCCTCTCAAATATCCTACGCCCACGCCGGATAGGGACCGAACTGTCTCACGACGTTCTGAACCCAGCTCGCGTACCGCTTTAATGGGCGAACAGCCCAACCCTTGGGACCTACTACAGCCCCAGGATGCGATGAGCCGACATCGAGGTGCCAAACCACTCCGTCGATGTGAACTCTTGGGAGTGATAAGCCTGTTATCCCCAGGGTAGCTTTTATCCGTTGAGCGATGGCAATCCCACTTTATACCACCGGATCACTAAGTCCTACTTTCGTACCTGCTCCACCCGTCGGTGTCACAGTCAAGCTCCCTTATGCCTTTGCACTCTGCGAATGGTTTCCGACCATTCTGAGGGAACCTTTGAGCGCCTCCGATACTCTTTCGGAGGCGACCGCCCCAGTCAAACTCCCCACCTGACATTGTCCACCAGCCGGATAACGGCTGCATGTTAGAAACCCAATACTGCAAGGGTGGTATCCCAAGGGTGACTCCACGAAAACTGGCGTTCCCGTTTCCTAGTCTCCCACCTATCCTGTACATACAATATCGAATCCCAGTATCAAGCTAGAGTAAAGCTCCATGGGGTCTTTCCGTCCTGGCGCAGGTAACCAGCATCTTCACTGGTACTTCAATTTCACCGGATGCATTGTTGAGACAGTGCCCAAATCATTACGCCTTTCGTGCGGGTCGGAACTTACCCGACAAGGAATTTCGCTACCTTAGGACCGTTATAGTTACGGCCGCCGTTTACTGGGGCTTAAATTCAAAGCTTCGCATTCGCTAACCTCTCCTCTTAACCTTCCAGCACCGGGCAGGCGTCAGCCCATATACATCACCTTACGGTTTCGCATAGACCTGTGTTTTTGCTAAACAGTTGCTTGGGCCAATTCTCTGCGGCCTACCTTCGTAGGCACCCCTTATCCCGAAGTTACGGGGCCATTTTGCCGAGTTCCTTAACAATGCTTCTTCCGTCGGCCTTAGGATTCTCTCCTCATCCACCTGTGTCGGTTTACGGTACGGGTACAATATACACAATAGCGGCTTTTCCTGACAGCCAGCTCACCAGCTTCGCTACTTATAACTTCGCTACACATCACGTCTTCAGATTGTAAGGCGGATTTGCCTGCCTTACTCCTACCTCGCTTGTACCGGTCTTTCCATTCCCGGCTCTGGCTTTCTGTCTGTGTCCCCACAGTTCTGATATATTGTAGTACAGGAATATCAACCTGTTATCCATCGACTACGTCTTTCGACCTCGCCTTAGGCCCCGACTAACCCAGGGCAGATCAGCTTTACCCTGGAAACCTTAGATATTCGGCCGTGAGGATTCTCACCTCACTCTCGCTACTCATTCCGGCATTCTCTCTTCTTAGCAATCCACTGCTCCTTTCGGTACAGCTTCGTCTCGCTAACAATGCTCCTCTACCAATGATAAATCATTCCTCAGCTTCGGTGTAGTGTTTAGCCCCGGACATTTTCGGCGCAGGACCTCTCGACTAGTGAGCTATTACGCACTCTTTGAATGTATGGCTGCTTCTAAGCCAACATCCTAGTTGTCTTCGAAATCCCACATCCTTTTCCACTTAACACTCACTTTGGGACCTTAGCTGGAGGTCTGGGCTGTTTCCCTTTTGACTACCCAACTTATCTCGTGCAGTCTGACTCCCAATCATCATCTTAACGGCATTCGGAGTTTGATAATCTTCGGTAAGCTTTGACGCCCCCTAGGATATTCAGTGCTCTACCTCCGCAAGACTAAATTGAGGCTAGCCCTAAAGCTATTTCGAGGAGAACCAGCTATCTCCGGGTTCGATTGGAATTTCTCCGCTACCCACACCTCATCACCACCCTTTTCAACGGATGTGTGTTCGGACCTCCATTGCCTTTTACGGCAACTTCATCCTGGACATGGGTAGGTCACCCGGTTTCGGGTCTACTCCTACTGACTATGGCGCCCTGTTAAGACTTGGTTTCCCTTCGGCTCCATACCTTTGGTACTTAACCTCGCCAGTAAGCGTAACTCGCCGGACCGTTCTACAAAAAGTACGCGGTTCTGCATACAAAGCAGTTCCACAGCTTGTAAACACAGGGTTTCAGGTTCTCTTTCACTCCCCTCCCGGGGTTCTTTTCACCTTTCCTTCACAGTACTATGCGCTATCGGTCACTAAGGAGTATTTAGCCTTGGGGGGTGGTCCCCCCGACTTCCCACAAGGTTCCACGTGTCTCGTGGTACTTCGGATTCCGCTCGCTCTCTTAAGGTTTCGAATACGGGGCTTTCACCCTCTCTGGCTGGCTTTCCCAATACCATTCTTCTACCCGCTAAGTCACTTGGTGCGGTCCATAACCCCGGATTGCACGCAATCCGGTTTAGGCTCTTTCCATTTCGCTCGCCGCTACTTTGGAAATCGATGTTTCTTTCTTTTCCTCCGGCTACTTAGATGTTTCAGTTCACCGGGTTCCCTCTGCATGGCTATGTATTCACCATGCAGTAACCGGAGTTTTTCCGGTTAGGTTTCCCCATTCAGATATCTACGGATCATTGGATATTTGCTCCTAACCGTAGCTTTTCGCAGCTTATCACGTCTTTCTTCGGCTCTTAGTGCCAAGGCATCCACCCTGCGCTCTTATTAGCTTAACCATTTACCTGTTGTATAGCGTTACAACAGTGGTCGGTTTGAGTTTAACTCTTAAATAAGATCGTCTCTTATCTGTGTTTGTTATTTCTTTATCGCATCTTTCGATGCGCCTCGGATGTCTTGAAATTGGCATGAACATAAATTTCTTTATGTCATTTATTTCGTTTATTTCTCAGTATGTAGTTTTCAATGTACAATTGAAGCTTTTACGCTTCTAGTGGAGACGGAGAGATTCGAACTCTTGACCCCCTGCTTGCAAGGCAGGTGCTCTCCCAACTGAGCTACGCCCCCAGATGTTCATATTTTTTTTATGATGGGCTTAAATGGACTCGAACCATCGACCTCACGCTTATCAGGCGTGCGCTCTAACCAGCTGAGCTATAAGCCCATTCTTTAATCCGGCAGCCACCCGCTCTTCCATGCCGTCTCCAGCATAGTACCATAGGCCGTTTAGGGCTTAACCA
>NZ_QTVG01000004.1:0-305000 GCF_003460505.1 Eubacterium sp. AF36-5BH | reverse complement strand
AAAAATGTAAATATTGAAGCTGTAGCTATTGCTGGTTTTACCATAGGTAAAATAATTTGTACAAAGCATTTAAAAATTCCACATCCGTCAATGTACGCTGCCTCTTCCATTTCTCTTGGTATACCTCTATAAAAGCCTACTAAAATCATAATACTCATAGGTAACGCACCTGCTATATACGGAATCATTAGTCCTAAATAACCACCTTTTAAGCCTAATTTATCCAAAATCTGAAATAGTGGAAGTAACGCTGCCTGCGCTGGTATCATAATTCCTATCATAAATAATCCGTAGACAATATTTCTCATTTTCCATATCATTCTAGAAACTGCGTATGCTGCCATAGCTGCTATTACGCCAGCTACAACTACTGTAACTACTGTATATAAAACAGAGTTCAGAAAATATCGTATTAAGTTGGAAGAACTTAGAGCTGTTACATAATTGTCCCATCTCCATATCTTTGGTAATCCTATAACATTCTCTCCAAATATTTCCGTGTTGCTTTTTAAAGAAAATGTTATTAACCAATATAAGGGGAAAATTTGAGTTATTGCAATTAACAATAATATTGTAAATTTTGGTATTGATTTTAATTTCTTCTTGTTCATTTCCCCCTCCTACACTGCTGACACATTTTTCTCTGCTTTTTTGAATATCCTATTTACAATAAATGTAAATATTAAACATTCTACTACTATGAAAAAGGCTTGAGCACTTCCATAACCATATAAGCCTTTTCTAAATAAGTTGTTATACATTAATGTGGCAGGAACTTCACTGACGTGATTTGGTCCACCACCAGTCATAACATAAACTAAATCGAATGCTCTTAGAGAACCTGTTATTGCAAATATTACGCAGGTTTTTATTACAGGTACCAACAACGGTAAAGTTATTTTTCTATAAATTTGCAACGTTGATGCCCCATCAATTTGGGCAGCCTCATAGTAATCAGTTGATATTGATTTAATACCGGCATAGAAAATAATCAAATGGTAACCAATGTATTGCCATATAGAGGGTATCAATACTGTCAGAAATGCATTTTTAGTTAACCACGAATGTTCATAATCTGGTATAAAATATCTGACTACGGTGTTAATTACACCGTAGTCACTATTAAACATTTTCAACCACAACTGACCAATAACCATACTTGATATTACAACTGGAATAAAATATATGGTTCTAAAAAAATTGTCTCCTTTTACACCTTTTGATAATACCAAAGCCAATGTTAAAGATATTGGTAGCTGAATACATAATGATGCTGCAACAAGTATTAATGAATTCTTAACTGCGAGAGGAAAATATCTATCCTCAGTAAATAATTGTATATAATTTTTTATGCCGATAAATGTTTTGCTCCCAATCCCGTTGTACTCAAAGAAACTGTATATACCTGATGTTATTAACGGAATCAATGTAAATCCTATAAATAAAACTAACGCCGGTAATATAAATATTAATATGTACTTTTTATTTCCAAGCATTTTGTTCATAATACTTCCCGCCTCACTTACTATTTACCATTAATTGCTGCCTTATGTTCTTCTATAAACGCTTTTACATCTGCTCCATCTGCAAATAAAGTCTGTACCTGTTCATTATGTACTGCTGCAGGTTCTGCTTCTAAAGATGTATCCCATGCAAGTACGCCCTGCTTTCCTTCTGATAATAAATCTTTAATCTGAATAAATAATGGATTTAACTTGCTTTCGTCTGCTTTTGTTTTCCATCCACTAAATCCTGAACCTGTTTCGTATGATGCAACACCCATTTTTTCATTAATGTAAATGGCAAACTTTGCTGCTTCTTCTTTATATTTTGTGTTATTGTTTACCCAGAATGATTCAACGAATCCACCACAATAATCTGTTGCTTCACCTTTTCCATCTGAAATTGTAGGAATCTTTAATGCTACAACATCTTCTGGTTTTATTGTTGCTGCCTTGTCAGTGTATACATTGTTAGCAAACCAACTTCCCATAATTCTCATTGCTGCTTTTCCATTTTCAAATGCTGCATTTGCATCATCGTTACCCTGTTCTAAAGGATTGTCGCCAAATGCACCCATTTCATATAAATCTTTTACTTTTTCTGCTGCTTTTGTGTAACCTTCGTCACCGAATTCTTTCTTTCCTGATAACATATCGTTTACACCTGTTGCTCCAACTTCTCTTAACGCTAATGCCTGATATACAAAAGCTGCATTCCATCCGTCCTTTGCTCCTGCAGCCATTGGTGTAACGCCTTTTATTTTTTCTAACTTCTTAACAGCATCTACTAATTCATCATATGTGTTAGGAAGCTTTGCGCCAGCCTTTTCAAATAATGCCTTATTGCAGAACAATGTCATGTACCATGAAAACATTGGAACTGAATATAACTTACCATCATATTCAAAGGCTGATGTTGCGCCTTCCATCATATTTGACTTAACTTCATCAGTTATGTAATCATCCAAAGGCATTACTTTTCCCGCATCAACTAGCTTCTTAGCTGTGCCTGCGCCCCACCAATAAAATACATCAATACCCTTTGCATCTCCTGCAAATTCAGCATTAATTTTTGTTTTGTACGCTTCTGTGTCTAAAGTTTCTGTTTTGATTTTTACCTTAGGGTTTTCTTTTTCATACGCTTTTACAGCTTCTTCATATCTGCCCTTAAGTTCGTTAGTGTCGTTTGACCACTGGTGCCAAACATTTAAAGTGATTGTTCCATCATCACTTTTTCCTTCGCTGCTATCCTTGCTGCTACTTCCGCATCCTACCATTGAGAATGCCATTGTTGACGCTAAAGTAAGTGCCAACGCTTTCTTAAAAAATTTCTTTCTCATTGTATCTCCTCCTCAATTTTTATAACCAAAGTATACTTTATTCATAACGCCTATCTCAATTTAATATTTTGACTAAAAAAGGTTAAAAATTTTACTCAAATTTTTAACCTTTTTTATTATGCGCCTCTGTATTCTTTTATTGTTTGACCCGTTTGTTTCTTAAAACATATGCAAAAATAATGTGCATCTTTAAAACCTATTTTTTCAGCCACTTCATATACCTTCAGATTAGTTTCCTTAAGTAACTTCTTACTTGCATCAATTCTCTTCCTTGATACATATTCAACAAAACTCATACCATACGCCTTCTTAAACTCTCTGCTTAAATAACTCTCGTTTGTATATAAATCTGTTGCTGCTTTTTTCAAAGAAAGTTTTGAGTTATATAGATTTCTATTTACATATTCAAGTGCATCCTTAATTACATTTGTATTTCTTTTGACTTTCTTCTGATTGTGGTACTCGCAAATAGTTTCAATGTATTTTTTTGTGCATACGGAAACGTCCTTTAAACTTGTAATTCCTCTTACATCACTAAACACCTTTTCTTCATTTATTAGCTCATATAAGTTTATTCCATATTTATTTAAAGTGGAACCTGCGCGCATAATCATTGTCATAGTCATTAATTTAAGATATTCTTCATCCGGAATTTTAGTATCTTTGATTACTTCTATATAATCGTTTAAATGATTTTCAACATTTTTCATTTTGCAGTTAATTATCGCTTCTAAAAATTCATCCCAGTCAATTTCCTTTTTTATGTTATTTTGATTCATAATTTTCTTGTATTCTGAATATCCAATAACTTTATTTCTGCCTAAAAGAACAGACGCTTCAATAGCTTTGTTGGTTTGATTGTATGACGTTGATATACCACCAAAGCCACTGTTTTTTTCACTAATTCCAATAGTTACACTTATCCCCATAGAATTAATTTTTTTATGCCAGTCATTAACATAAGCCATACATTCTTTCAAATCTGTATTCTCAAAAAGAATTACTATATTGTGCATAAAATGTACAAAGGAAATAGCATTTTCACCACTGTTATTTTGAATAAAATCGAACACCTTTCGATAGTTTTCTTTTTCCTGAGTCTCTTTGATTTTAATATTTGCACACACTACACCATCTAAAAGTTTTATGCAGTTATAAGTGTTCATTTTCTTTAAAGCTTCTTCTTCATCAATTCTTTTTTCTACTAATCTTAAAAGTAGACTTTCCCTTAGTATGTCATAATTCTTTTCGACACTTTCCTTAAGTTTTGCAACCTTTGAAGCTTCTTCTTTGATTTTGGCTAGTTTATTTTTTAAGTTGTTCATTACCTCTGCCAGTTCTTTTATATTAATAGGTTTTAGTAGGAACTCCTCCACTCCAAGTTTTATGGCTTTTCGTGCATATTCGAACTCTCTAAAGCCGGTTACTATTACGACTTTACATTTAGGATACTTTTCCAACAGTCTCTCAGAAAATTTCAAACCATCCATAACCGGCATATTTATATCTGTTACAACAATATCTACATGATGGTACGCCATGTATTCCAATGCTTCTTTTCCAGAAGCCGCCTCTCCTACAATTCGAAAACCATTCTCCTCCCAGCTGTAGCCTTTGTGAATTAAAACCCGCTCTAACTTTTCATCATCCACTAATAGTACATTTAACATATATAATTTTCCCCCTTCATCTTTTTAACTGTTACAATTATTTCTGTTCCATTTCCAATTTCGCTTTGTATAATAATAGGATTTTCTATTTCGTATAAAAGTCTGATTCTCTGTATTAAACTGTGCAAACCAAAGCCTGATTTTCCTGTTATATTCTTCCCATGCAATATTGCCTCGACCCTGTCTTCACTCATTCCAACGCCATCATCTGACACAATGAAAATAATTTCATCATCCTGAGAAAAAGCTTTAATGCTTACAGTACCTTCCTCACCATTCAATCCATGATGGACTGCATTTTCAACTAACGGTTGAAGCAAAAGTTTTAATATTTTTTCCTTCTTCACTGACTCCTCTATCTGATAGTCCACCTTAATTTGATTGTCATATCTCATATTTAAAATAGTGATATAGCTTTTAATACTGTCTATTTCATCTTCCACAGTTATGTAATCAAGGCCACTGTTCAAGCTATTTCTATAAAAATTTCCCAATGCCTGAGTTATTTCAAAGCACTTTTCATTTTCCTCCATTAATGCTAACGCCGACACAGCATCTAATGTGTTATACAAAAAATGAGGATTTATTTGAGCATAAATTATATCCAATTTTCCTTTGGCAATAATTCCTTCCTCTTCTTTTACTTTGTTCATAAGTTTTTTTATTGACAAAATCATATGATTAAAAACCTGACGTAAATTGGTTATTTCGTTTTCGTACTCGTCACTTTCCATTGTAATAAACTTACCATTTTCTATTAATTTCATATGTTCTTCAATTTTTCCAATAGGTTTAAAAATCAAATACGTTAGCAAGGTTGAGCACAAAAATACAAATATAATGTTAAGACACATGATAATAATGATTACTGTGGAATAGTAAGGGGTTAATGAAGATATTTCATCAAGAGAAAATGTTCCTATTATTTTCCAATCCTGTATTCCCATACTGTGACCTACAGCAATACATTTTCCTTTAGAGGTTTTTACTTCTTCAAAGCCTTGTGACATTCTTTTAGTATCTTTTGTATATTTAACAAAATTTTCCTGTTTGTTTTCTGGTTCGACAACGTATTCTCCTTTTGAATCCACAATGTAAAACTGGTTTTTGTCATCAGAAACCTGATTAAAATATCCCTGTAATACATTTGGGTCAAGAGTTATTAACAAAGTTGCCACTGGTTTGTAATTATTTTTATCAACAATTTGTCTTACATAACACAAATAGTTATTATTTTGGTAATAATCAATAGTTCCATCGCTTCCTTTATAGAAAAAGCCATTTCCGTTCGCCTTTTCCATTTTTCGATACCAGTTAGTTTTCCTAATGTTTTTATCTATTTTTCTTGGCGTTTTCCTATAAGAGTTGTAACAATTATCATATTTGTCAAAAATGTACACACCTGAAATATAATCTCCCGATAATATCATATTAAACAAACTTTTTGTTATGTTCTTTTGGTATTCAATTTCAATATTTTTGGAATTAATCTTTTTCAATGAGCCCTGTACTATATCATCAAAATATATATATGTAGAAAGTTGTATTACATTTTCAAAAACAAGGGACAAGTTTCCCTGAACTGCACTAACAGTCTGTTCCCCTGCTTTTCCAACTTCCATTTTGGTGTATTTGTTATTAACCATTGATACGAAAGTAAATGTTAGTGCAAACGATAAGATAAGTATAAGTATGTAAACTAAAATAATTTGAGTTCTTATTTTTAATTTTTTCCAGTATTTTGTTATTTTTTTCACCTTAGCCCCTTTATTTAATGTTAATTATATGTCCTTGTTGCAATTTTCGGGTTTAATGTTAGTTGAATATAGGAAAAAAATAAACTCCTCATTTTTTGTCAATGTATCTTTTTTTATATAATAGAAAGGCTAGGGCAAAGATTTCCTTTCTTTGCAGACTGTGCTATACCGGCTCTTCTGCAGGAATACAAAAACTTACGTTCTGTGCTATATAGCGCCTTTAATAAATCATGGTACTGCTTTCGATTTTCGTCTTCCCACAAAGTATAAGTTATTTCTGCGACCTTATATACAAAATCATAATCTCCCTGTAAACAGATATCTCCTTGGGTTGCTATCTTTTTCATTTTATCAACCTCTTTTACATAATTTCTCAAACGATGACAAAAGTATTTTATCATACCTTGCTGTTAGTATATGCTTATAAAATAATCTTTGAGTTTCCGAAATTAATGGAGTTTCATTTTTATTCTGACTTATTTTTATTTAAAAAAACACTTCCTAAAAATCTCTTTTTAGAAAGTGCTTAATCTTTTTATTTGATAAATTATTTATCCAACTGCTTCATTGTCGGGAATAATAATACGTCTCTGATAGCTGCTGAATCTGTAAGTAACATACACATTCTGTCGATACCAAATCCGATACCGCCTGTTGGTGGCATACCGATTTCAAGAGCGTTCATAAAATCTTCATCTGTTGTATTAGCTTCTTCATCACCAAGTGCTAATAATTCTTCCTGAGCCTTGAATCTTTCTCTCTGATCAATTGGATCGTTAAGTTCTGAGTAAGCATTTGCCATTTCCCAGCCGTTCATGAAGAATTCAAAACGTTCAACATATTCAGGATTTTCAGGTTTCTTCTTTGTTAAAGGAGAAATCTCAATTGGATGATCCATAATAAATGTTGGCTGAATAAGGTGTTCTTCAACAAATTCCTCAAAGAATAAGTTTAAGATGTCACCCTTCTTATGGTGTTCTTCGTATTCTACATGATGTTCTTTTGCAAGTTCTCTAGCCTGTTCAACTGTTTCAACTTCGTTCCAGTCTACTCCTGCATATTTTTTTACTGCATCAACCATTGTAAGTCTTTCAAATGGCTTGCTTAAATCCATTTCGATTCCATTGTAAACAATCTTTGCACTACCACATACAGTTTCTGCAAGATGTCTGTAAAGATTTTCTGTTAAATCCATCATGCCGTTGTAATCTGTGTATGCCTGGTATAATTCCATAAGTGTAAATTCAGGGTTGTGTCTTGTATCAACACCTTCATTACGGAAAACTCTACCGATTTCGTATACTCTTTCTAAGCCACCTACAATAAGTCTCTTAAGGTAAAGCTCTAATGAAATACGAAGTTTAACATCTTCATCTAATGCATTAAAATGAGTTTCAAATGGACGGGCTGCTGCACCACCTGCATTGTGTACAAGCATAGGTGTTTCAACTTCCATGAATCCCTGTCCGTCTAAGTATCTTCTAATTTCGCCGATAATCTTTGAACGCTTAACAAATACGTCCTTTGCTTCCTGATTCATAATAAGGTCTAAATATCTCTGACGATATCTTAAGTCTGTATTTGTTAAACCATGATGCTTTTCAGGTAAAATCTGTAAACTCTTTGTAAGTAAAGTTACTTCTGTTGCATGAATACTCATTTCACCTGTCTTTGTCTTAAATGGATATCCCTTAATTCCAACAATATCACCAATATCCATCTTCTTGAAGTCTTTGTATTCTTCAAATGGTTCTTCACAGATTTCGTTTCTTGCAACGTAAACCTGAATATTTCCCTGTAAATCCTGAATGTTACAGAATGAAGCCTTACCCATTACACGCTTTAACATAATACGACCTGCAACAGATACAAGCTTTGAAGGATCCTTTATTAACTTGCCTTCTTCATCATGTCCACATTCTAATTCGTCAAAATGTTCTTTAATTTCCATGCTATGATGTGTTACATCATACTTTGTAATCTGGAAAGGATCTTTGCCTCTTTCCTGTAAGTCAGCTAACTTTTCGCGACGCACCTTTAAAAGTTGCTTTGTATCAACTTCCTGGTTGTTATTCTTATTTTGTCCTGCCATTTTTCTCTCCTCTGTTTTCGCAATTTAAAGCGCACCTGTAGTGCGCTCTTTATATTTTAAATATATTTATTTAGTCTTCTTAATTTCAAGAACTTTGTATTTTGAAACTGTTTCACCAATTTCAACTTCTACAACATCACCAACTTCGTGACCGATTAAAGCTGTTCCAATAGGTGATTCGTTTGAAATCTTGCCCTGTAAACTGTTAGTCTGTGTTGAACCAACAATGCTAAATTCAAGATCTTCATCATATTCAAAATCATGAATTACAATATGGCATCCAACACTAATCTTTGTATCATCAATATCATCTTCTCCAACAACTTCTACGTTCTTGAGGATTTTTTCGATTTCTTCGATACGAGCTTCAATATCTCTTTGTTCATCTTTTGCTGCATCATATTCAGCATTTTCTGATAAGTCACCCTGTTCTCTTGCTTCTTTAATCTTCTGAGCAACTTCTTTACGTTTATTTACCTTTAAATCTTCTAATTCAGCCTCAAGTTCCTGAAGACCTGCATAAGTAAGTATATTTTTCTTTGCATTATCTGCCATTATTGCTTCCTCCAATCAAATTTGTTCAAAGTTTTACACTTTATAATAACAAGAGCCTTTGCCATTGTCAACAAAAACCCCTTTATATATTACAATCTCTCGTTTATTAAGTCTTTTAATTCTTCATATGTTTCCATTGTGTTACACAATCTTCTTAATTCAGCAGAATGTGGCAAACCACCTGTGTACCAGGCTATATGTTTTCGCATTTCGTGAACTCCGGTATATTCACCTTTGTACTCCACAATAAGGTTGGCATGTTTTAAAATCATTTCCTTTACTTCCCCAGATGTTGGCTTGTCTATGTGCTTTCCTGTGTTTAAATACTCATTTATCTGTTTAAATATCCAAGGATTTCCTCTTGCTGCACGCCCAACCATAAGCCCGTCACACCCGGTATATTCTTTCATTGCTTTGGCATCTTCCGGTGTAAAAATATCACCATTTCCAATAACAGGTATATTAACCGCTTCTTTTACCTGTTTGATTGCATCCCAGTCAGCTTTTCCACTGTAGTATTGTTCCCTTGTACGCCCATGGACTGCAATGGCGGATACACCACAAGCTTCTGCAATTTTTGCAATTTCCGTTGCCTGTAGTTCTCCATCTTTAAAGCCTTTTCTTATTTTAATTGTTATGGGCTTAATGCTTTCCTTAACCATTTTTGTTAAAATTTCTTCAACAAGCTTTGGCTGAGTTAATAAATATGAACCTTCATGATTATTAACAATTTTAGGAACCGGACAGCCCATGTTAATATCAATAAAATCACAGGCTCCATAGGAAACTCTGCCTGCAATTTCTGCCATTATATCCGGATCTGAACCAAACAGCTGAATTCCTATTGGATGCTCATCTTCATCAATAGCAAGTAAATCTTTTGTTTTTTTATTGTTATATAAAATAGCCTTTGCGCTAACCATTTCAGAATATAAAATTCCGCATCCCTGCTCTTTACAAAGCAGACGAAATGGCAGGTCTGTTACGCCTGCCATTGGTCCTAACGCTAAAGGGTTTTGAATTTCAAGATTACCAATTTTCATTATTCTATCCCTTTATGAGTTATTTTTTATTCTTTTCGTATATAATTCGCATTCCCTGCAAAGTAAGTTCTTTATCATATACATCGATGCAGTCTGTGTTTTTGTATATAACATTTCCAAGACCACCTGTAGCAATAACTTTAAGGTCTTTTATTTTGCTTTCTTCCTTAATCTTATTGACAATATATTCAGTCTGACCTATATAACCATACACAATTCCTGCCTGCATGTTAGTGATTATGTCTTTTCCTAAAATAGAGTCAGGTTTTTTGATTTCAACTTCAGGAAGTTTTGCTGTTCCATCCCATAATGCTTTTGCACATATTTGAATTCCTGGTGAAATAACACCAGCTTCTAATGTACCGTTTTCGCTTATAAGGTCATAAGTTGTGGCTGTGCCAAAATCAATTACAATACATGGACCGCCATACAACTCATAAGCTGCAACAGCATCTACAATTCTGTCTGCTCCTACTTCTCTTGGATCAGTTCTGTTGATTTTTATTCCTGTTTTTGTGCCAACTCCTACAATAATAGGTTTGATTCCAAAATACTTTATTATACCACTGTTTAGTGAATACATTACTTTTGGAACAACAGAGGCAATTATTACATCGCTTATGGATGAAATGTCTATGCCTTTTCTCACTATCATTTCAGCAATCAATGAACCATATTCATCTGATGTTCTTGCTGACTGAGTCTTAAGTCGCAAATTTGCAAAAACTTTATCTCCTTTAAATAATCCCAATGTGATATTTGTATTTCCTACATCTACTGTTAGTAACATTATTCCGTTTCTCCTAAAACAAACACTTTATAGTACATTTCAAGAGCTTCTAAAAGCTCTCTTTTCTCTAATTGAATCTGATGAATCTTCAATCCGCTTCCGATTTCATCGTATAGCAAGTCGCCCTCGTCAGCCTGAGTTATAAGCTGCAGGTAACCATCTTCATCATATTCAACTATCAGTGTTCCACCTACCTCTTCAGTAAACATAACACACATAATTTGTAATTCCTGTTTTACCTGTTCCGGTAAATTGTTAAATTTAGGATTCAAATAATATTTTTTTTCATAGGAATTTGCCCCACACAAAACTCTATCTTCATTGTACATAATATTTTCACCTGTTTTATTTTTGCTTAATATCAGGGCATATCTTACATTAAAATACATTACTTTTCAAGTATTCTTTAACATCAAATATGCCCCAAGTATTATAACTAAACTTTAATAATCTGAATTTTCATAACTCTACATTATATTAAGTTTTTAATTTTTCTGATTTCTACATAATATTATTCTTTAATAACTTCTGCAAGTGCTTTTACGCTTCCTGCAATTCCCTGAATATCTGATGGGATAATAATCTTTGTAGCCTGACCATCTGCTGCTGCGGCAAAGGCTTCTAAACTCTTCATTGTAAGAACAGCTTCATCTGCTCCTGCTTCCTTAATTACCTTAATACCATCAGCTGTAGCCTGCTGCACCTTCAAAATAGCCTGGGCTTCACCCTCAGCTTCAAGAATCTTCTTCTGCTTCTCAGCGTCAGCCTTAAGAACTGCTGCTTCCTTGTCAGCCTGAGCATTTAAGATTGCTGCTTCTTTCTTACCTTCTGCAATAAGAACCGCTGACTTCTTCTCACCTTCAGCTCTAAGAATCTGTTCACGTTTCTCACGTTCGGCACGCATCTGTTTTTCCATTGCTTCCTGAATATCTCTTGGTGGAATAATGTTCTTAAGTTCGACTCTGTTTACCTTAATTCCCCATGGATCAGTTGCAACATCTAATTCTGTACGCATTTTTGCATTTATTGTTTCTCTTGATGTAAGTGTTTCATCAAGTTCCAAATCACCCACAATATTTCTAAGTGTTGTTGCTGTAAGTGACTTAATTGCCACTATTGGATTTTCAACACCGTAAGCATATAACTTTGGATCTGTAATCTGATAGAAAATAATAGTATCAATCTGCATTGTTACATTATCTCTTGTAATAACAGGCTGTGGTTCAAAGTCTGCAACCTGTTCCTTTAAATTAACTCTTCTTGATATTCTATCAAGAAAAGGCACCTTAAAGTGAATTCCTACAGACCATGTTTCTTTGTATACGCCTAATCTTTCAATAACATATGAATGTGCCTGTGGTACAATCTTTACACATGTTGATGTGACAACAATTGCCAACACTATAACTACTAATAAAATTTCCATTTTTCTCCTCCTTATTTATATCTACTTTTTAATTTTCACAATAGCCTTAACACCCTCAATGGCTACAACTTCAACTAATGTGTTTTCCGGTATTATATCTTCATTAACGCTTCTGGCTGTCCATTCCATTCCGTCAATAAGAACCATTCCTTTTGCATTAATATTGTCTATTTCAGAAATAACTTTTCCGTTCTTTCCTTCCATTGATTCCACATTAGTCCTCTCGGCTTTGTTATTAATGTACTTTACCGCAATAGGTCTAAGCACTAACAATACGATTACCGTAACAACTATAAAAACAATTGCCTGAATAATCCAGTTCCCGGTAAACAATGATGTAACACAGGCAGCCAAAGCTCCAATTGCAAACCATATACAGGTCATTCCAAGGGAAATCAACTCCAGTGCCGCAAAAACTACAAACACTATTAACCATCCAATATAATTCATACGCCCTCCTTTTCTATATTTAACTGTTAGTTACATTTCTCTTACGGTCACAATGTCTACATTATATTATGTATAAATTCCCAATATAATGTGTTTATCTTTTGTAACCATAATATTTGTTCAGTTAAAGAGCATTATAGCATTTGTGATAAAAAAAAGAAATCCCATTATAAAGGATTTCTTAAATGTATTTTATTTAAACTGTACATATTCCTGTTTTACATATCCATTATTGCCATTATAGTCAATTTCTATCCATTCACCGTCTTCTGCAATAATATCAAATTCATCTCCCTGCTCAGCGATTCCCAATGCCTCCGAATCTTCTGTGGCATCCTTTCTAACATTCAAAATATCAGTATTAATAACTATCTTAGAGCCTGTTGTGTTTTCAGTTTCAATATGTGTGTCCTCTACTGTTGCATCATTTCTATCAACTGCCGCTACTTTTTGCTCATCCTTATTTTTCACATCAATTGATTCTTTCTCACTAACAACCAACTGAGAGCTGTCTACTAAAACAATCTTGTCATTTCTTCCAATTACTGATGCGATTGTAATAATGGAAGCTATTGCAAATACTGCAATATAAAATATTCTATTTCTATGTATGTACAACTGTTTCTTTAATTCTTCTTTATTATTTATGTTCATCCTATTAACACCCAAACTAATCTATCTAATGCTTTAACAAATGTAGTCACTTACAATTAGTATTTATATAGAAATTGTATATCTTTAATTTAATAATTCATTTTTGTTACATATGTTAAATTTGTGCTCGTCATCTGTAATAAAATTTTAACAATTTTTCGACATAGTGTCAATGAAATATCTACGTTTTTCTTCCTATATACATAAACTCCCAATCTTCCTTATAATCTTTTATTTGTCCACATATATATTATTTTTAACTTTTATTTCCATAATTTTATTACGAAAATATTCGCTTTTTTTGGCAAATGTTACAAACTTCAAGGTAAATCGTTGCATAATTTATTTAGTAGATGTATGATATTTGCGTGAAAGACAATTAAATTAGGGTTGATATATACTAATACATTAATACATGACTTGATTCACCCTGGTTAAATTCAAGGAGGATTATTTATTATGGCAACTAAAAAGGGAAACACAATCAGTACAAAAGCAGCTGAAACTAAAGCAGAACCAAAGCAGGTTACTGTTTCTTCAATATTAAACGCAGAAGCAGAAAAGAAAACTACTGCTAAAGCTACTACAGAGAAGAAGGTTGTTGCTACTGAAGCAAAAAAAGTTACTGAAACAAAGAAGACTACTGCAGAAGCAAAGAAATCTCCAGCTAAGAAAGCTGAAGAAACAAAAGCAACTGCTAAGAAGGTTGAAGAGCCTAAGAAAACAGTTACAAAGAAAGCTACAACAACAGAAAAGAAAGCTACTAAGACTACAGCTAAGAAAACAGCAGCTAAAAAGACTACTAAAAAAGAGTCAAACTTATATGTTCAGTTCCAGGGAATGGAATTTGATGCTAAGCAGATTGAAGAAGCTGTAAAGGCTGACTTCAAAGCAAAAAATAAAAAGAGAACAATAAATTCAGTTTCTATTTATGTAAAACCTGAAGATATGAAAGCATACTATGTTATCGATGGCATTATCGGTGATGTTGCTTTATAGGATTTAATTAAGAATCCATAAAAAATAGTTCCAAATGATATTGTTACATACAAAACAAATATCTTTGGAACTATTTTTTTGCAATTATTTTTTAAAAATTATTCTTTTTTGTACCAACTCATCTATAGTGGTACGTCTTCTATTCTTTGACATTTTCTACAAAGTCATTTAATTTCTTTGCTAAAGCGTCTGCATCTAGTCCATGTACCAAACATGCTTCCTCTAAAGATTCTCCCTGAGCAGATGGACAGCCCACACAATGCATTCCCTCACTTAATAGAATTGGTATACATCCCATGTGAATGTCAATTATATCTGAAATAATCATATCTTTTGTTATTCTAGCCATTGAAATCCTCCATTACATCTTTTCAGGTTCAGGATAGTCCTGACCGAAAGTTTCAACTGTAACTTTTTTCATTTTCTGTTCTTCTAAAGGCTTATCCATATAATCTGTTGCAACTGCTGCAATCTTATCAATAATATCTTCACCTTCTACAACTTTTCCAAAAGCTGCATACTGACCATCAAGATGTGGTGATGTTTCATGCATAATAAAGAACTGTGACCCTGCTGAATTTGGTTCCATTGTTCTTGCCATTGAAAGAACACCCTTTGTATGCTTTAAGTCATTTGCAAAACCATTATATGAAAATTCACCCTTAATAGAATATCCAGGTCCACCTACACCTGTTCCCTGTGGATCTCCACCCTGAATCATAAAACCTCTGATTACTCTGTGGAAAATTACTCCATCATAAAAACCTTTGTTTACTAAGCTTATAAAGTTATTTACTGTATTTGGAGCGATTTCAGGATATAATTCAGCCTTCATTACGTCTCCGTTTTCCATTTCGATTGTTACTATTGGATTCTGTGCCATTTTTCTCGTTCCTTTCTATTAAAATATTCTAAGTGCCAGACTTTATATTGCCCTGACAACCATTTTCTTATTTTGTCCAAAATTAAATTTCGGATTTCTAAATATTCTAACACATTTATTTTCACAGTACAACTTGCCTCTTTTCCAATATGAAACTTGCCTCTTTTTCAATATAAAACTCGTCTTTTATTCTTAATAATGTAGCGCTTTTACGTACCGGCATAATTTACTTTTTCTTACATTGTAGCGGTGCATATAGTAGCAAAAGATACATTCCTTTTTGTAGAGACGCACTTACTCAATAACTGTTTACATTTCGTGCAGAAATTCAGCTATAGGAACACGTATTTTACGTTGAAACAATTTTAGTTTTCTTTTTTACACCTTGTTCATAATTTCTTTACATCGAAAACACTCTTTTTTCACGTTTTCAAATTATTATATAAACATAAACAAAAGTTGCTATACATTTTGTTTATGTTTTTTCATAATTTTTTTGGATCGGATTTATCCGATTCCCTCCCTTTTTTATTATTAGAATATATTTGCGGAAAGGATGCAGAGATGCATCCTTTTTGCTGTCTAAAAAAAGACCACAGATTTGTTTTCAATTAATCTTCAAATGAACTCGCTGGCAAATGTTAGATTGTTATATCTAACTTCTTGTGAAAAATTCATTTCCAACAAATCTGTGATCTTTTACTTACGCCATATATTGTCTGCAAATAATATATGCCATGTATAAACAATAAATAAAGATTAGTAATATACCTTCTTTTCTTTCAATCTTCTTACTTGTAATTGCCACTACATAAACTATCACTGCCACAAGTAGTGCTACAACCGCATCAATCGCATTATTTAAAGTAACTGTTACAGGTGATATTGTAGCCGAAACGCCTAACACCAATAAAATGTTTGATATGTTAGAGCCAACTACATTTCCCACTGCCAAATCTGCTTCTCCTTTTTTCGCAGCAACGGCTGATGTAACAAGCTCAGGTAAAGATGTTCCCATTGCTACTACTGTAAGACCTACTAATGTTTCGCTCATACCTACCGCCAATGCAAGACTTTTGGCACAATCTACAACTACCTCTCCACCTACAACAATTGCTACTATACCACCAAGAATAAACCAAACACATTTGGACTTAGACATTAGAATATCTCCATCATCGCCCTGTGTTCTTTCTCTTAAAGCATAAGAAATTGTCCATGCAATAAAACCTACAAACAGTAACAACAATAATATGCCGTCTATTCGTCCAACAGACCCTACTGTAGCATTTCCGTTTGAAAATTTAAGCAAATTCACATTTCCGATTATATCTCCAAACCACAATGCATCTCCTAATAAAAATATCAATATAAGGGAAATTATGGCTAAAAATGGGAACTCTCTCTTCAATATAGACTGTTTCACCTTAATGCTTGCAAAAAGAGCTGTTACACCCAAAACCATTAAAAGGTTAAATGTATTTGAACCGTCAACATTACTTACTGCAATAGCATTAGAGCCTTTTGCTGAAGCAAATGAACTTACGGCAAGTTCAGGTAGCGATGTTCCCACCGCAACAATTGTAAGTCCCACTACAATTGATGGAACTTTCAATCTTCTGGCAACTGCCACGCTTCCATCTACGAAAAAATCAGCCCCTTTAATAAGGAATAAAAATCCTACTAATAACAATAGAATATCCAATATTACTTTCATCTTTAATTTTCTCTCCTTAATCCCACTTTTAATATTGCGGGCTTTTACTTATTATCTTTTTACGAATAAATACTATTCTATACAATTATGCAAAACAACGCAAGAAAAATGTAGCAAGGGACATTTCTTGTTAAACCAAAAGAATGTCGCTTGGGGCATTCTACGCGCCTAGCGCGTGTTGCTTTAGCAACATTTTTCATTTTGTGCTAGTGTGCATCCATAGTGAAACGTTTTTATGTAATAAGAAATTCTGAAAGAATTTCTTATTACATAAAAAGAGCTTGCGATAAAAATCGCAAACTCCTTTTGAGGTTTTATTATAAATAGTAATTATAATTCAAATACTAAATCACCGTATGTAGGCATTGGCCATTCTTCTTTTGGCATAACTACTTCAAGTTCATCAGCCGGTTTTCTAAGTTCAGCCATTGCTTCCATAACTTCATCTTTGTAAGCAACTGCAACTGCCTGTGCATCTCCTGCGTTTGCAGCTTTTTCTGTTACTTCTGACAAGTTCTTAACTGCCTTCTTCATTTCAGCTAATTTTGCTGTAGCATCTGCTAACATTTCTGCCTGAATTGTTGCATCTACACCAGCTTCTTTTACTGCTAAAACAGTATCTGCAAGTTCTTTTGTATATTTAACTGTTGCAGGAATAATTAACTTGTTAGCCATATCTACCATTGTTAATGCTTCAATATTTCTAACACCTGCATACTGTTCAAATAAGATTTCCTTTCTTGCTGCTAATTCAGCCTTAGAAAGAATACCAAACTTACCATACATTTCAATTGTTGTATCATCTAATAATGCAGGTATTGCATCAACAATAGATTTGCAGTTTGGAAGACCTCTCTTTTCAGCTTCAACCGGCCATTCTTCTGAATATCCGTTTCCGTTGAAGATAATTCTCTGATGTTCTCTCATTAACTTAGCTGTGTATTCTGTAACTGCTGTTTCGAAATCATCAGCCTTGCTTAACACTTCAACAGCTTTTTCAAACTGTTCAGCCATCATTGCGTTAAGAACTGTATTTACATCACCAATTGTGTTTGATGAAGCAACCATTCTAAATTCAAATCTGTTACCTGTAAATGCGAATGGTGATGTTCTGTTTCTATCTGTAGGATCCTTCTCAAGTTTTGGAAGTTTCTTAATACCAAAATCAATTTCTCCTGATGAAAGACTTGATGTAGCTTCACCATTTTTAATAATCTGATCTACAACGTCTCCAACCTGATCTCCTAAGTACATTGAGATAATTGCAGGTGGTGCTTCATTAGCTCCTAATCTGTGGTCATTACCTGTATTTGAAGCTGCTAATCTTAAAAGAACTGCATGTGCGTCAACAGCTGCCATTGTACAAGCTAATACTAACTGGAATAATGAGTTATTTTCAGGTTTTTTTCCAGGTTTAAATAAGTTAATTCCATCATCAGTTGTAAGTGACCAGTTGTTGTGCTTACCTGAACCGTTGATTCCATCAAATGGTTTTTCATGAAGTAAGCAAATTAAGCCATGCTGTCTTGCTGTTTTCTTTAAAATATCCATTACTAAAAGGTTGTTATCTAAAGCAACATTTGAAATTGAAAAGATTGGGGCAATTTCAAACTGTCCTGGAGCAACCTCGCAATGTTCTGTTTTTGCTGTGATTCCTAACTTCCATAATTTCGCATCTATGTCTTCCATGAATGCTTTTACTCTTGGAGGAATTGCGCCAAAATACTGATCGTCCATTTCCTGTCCCTTAGGAGCAGGTGCTCCAAATAATGTACGTCCTGAGTAAATTAAGTCAGGTCTCTTCAAATATTTTTCCTTATCCACAAGGAAGTATTCCTGTTCAGGTCCAACATATGAGTAAATTCTCTTTGTGTTTTCATTTCCAAATAATCTCATAAGTCTTACACCTTGCTTACTTACTGCATGCATTGCCTTAAGAAGTGGTGTCTTTGTGTCAAGTGATTCACCTGTATATGAGCAAAAAGCTGTCGGTATACAAAGTGTATCTTCTTTAATGTAAACAGGAGATGTAATGTCCCATGCTGTATATCCTCTTGCTCCACATGTTTCTCTAAGTCCACCTGAAGGGAATGAAGAAGCATCAGGTTCTCCCATTAATAATTCTTTTCCTGTAAATGTATTTTCAATTTTTCCATCAACTGGTACTGATGCAAATGAATCATGTTTTTCAGCTCCTACTGAAATAACATATGGTTGAAATACATGTGTATAGTGTGTAGCACCTTTTTCCAATGCCCATTCTTTCATAGCCTGAGCAACAACATCTGCCAAATCTTCTGTTATTTCTCCACCTTCATGCATAAGAGTTTTAACTCTCTCAAAATCACTTTTAGGTAAGCGAACTTTCATAACTGAGTCGTCAAATACGTTTTCTCCAAATACTTTTTCAATATTAACTCCCATAGTTTTCTGTTCCTTTCTCTACTAACATATTTCTTCCGCTATTTTAATTAACCCAAAAGAAAAAGGCACTTCTCCAAATATTCATTTTGAAGAACGCCCTTGTCCTTAATCTCATTCAGCGGTGAGGTCTCCCTCATTCGCAGACTAATCTACATCATATCTTTATAAAAATCAATAGCATCAAGGTATTTATCTAATTATTTAAACCTTTTTCTTAATTAAATTAAGTTTACCCCTTATTTTTACATATTTTTACAACTTTTGCTAATCTACTACCTCTTCTCCTCTATACATACAAACAATCTGTCTGTTGCCATAATCGTCTACACAGGTAGAGCACATTATAATCTTATCATCCACTCCCGGAATGCCATAATCAAATTTCTGACTGCTTTTTCCAGCTACTAAATTAATCCATTTTTGGAAAGCAACATCATCATCAAAGCCGTACTTATAAACATCTTCATTGTTATCTTTTGCAGTAAATGTTGAAAAAACATAATATAGATAATGTTTATAGCCAACGTATATATCAAATATCTGGTGTGCCTTAGCAAACTTGCTCTCTCTAAAACTCATTAGTCCTTTAAACATTGAGCCGTCAAGCATGTTATGACCGTACAAAATACACATTTTGCCATCAAGACCTGCCGTTCTATAGTCAAGGAATATGGCACCGGCGCCATTTGATATTTTGTCTGAACCTTTTTTTAAATAAAAGTCATTATCACTATGTTCTACTATTGGATACTGTATTCTTGTTCCATCTAATTTAATGTAACCTCTTGCTTCATCGTTGTACTGCAACATTGCTTTGTAATCCCAAACCCATGTTGTAAGAGATGAAGAATATTCACTTTTATTTTTCTTTTTTTTGGTTTTCTTATTTTCAGTCTTCTGTGTGAACATTTTGTTTATTTCTGCGTACTTTGCCTCATCCTCTTTGTAATTCAAATAAGAATCCGTAAGGCTGTATGATGCATAAATAAGCACTGCTGCCGCACACACTAAAGCAACGTACCTGATAATGTTATAAGCTCGATTTGAAAGTTTCAGTTTTTTGCCTGTCTTCTTTCTTTCAGTTATATCTTCCACATTTTTCTTATCATCATTATTTGTTGTTTCATTCATGTCTTCAATGTTTTTCTTATCAGTATTATTCTGTTGTTTTTTATTTAATTCATCTTTTTTCTTATCTCTATTTTCCACAGCTTTGTCTTCCTTCTAAATATACTTATTTAAGTATAAAATTATTAGCATAAAAAGGCAAGTATATCCATAGTGGAACGTTTTTTCTGTAATAGGAAATTCTTTCAGAATTTCCTATTACAGAAAAAAACAACCGGGATGCAACATCCCAGTTGTTTTTTAATAAAATATGTTATTTTATATTAATTATTCAGCTTTTCCTACTGAACCGAAAAGTTCCATCTTTTCTTTTACAGTTGCCTTAATAGCTTCTGCACCTGGAGCAAGAAGTTTTCTAGGATCGAATCCCTTTCCTTCTAAGTCTTTTCCAGCTTCAATATATTTTCTTGTTGCATCAGCAAATGATAACTGACATTCTGTGTTTACGTTAATCTTTGATACTCCAAGATCAATAGCCTTCTTAATCATATCTTCAGGGATACCTGTACCACCATGAAGAACTAATGGCATAACTCCTGTCTTAGCCTGAATAGCATCAAGAGTTTCAAAGCTAAGTCCTTCCCAGTTGTCTGGGTATTTTCCATGGATGTTACCAATACCTGCTGCAAGCATATCAACACCAAGGTCTGCTACTGCTTTACATTCATCAGGATCTGCACATTCGCCTCTACCGATAACTCCGTCTTCTTCACCACCAATTGAACCAACTTCAGCTTCAATTGACATATCCATGTTATGAGCTACTGATACTAATTCCTTAGTCTTTGCAATGTTTTCTTCGATTGGATAATGTGAACCATCAAACATAATTGATGTAAATCCAGCTTTAATACACTTGTAGCATCCTTCGTATGAACCATGGTCTAAGTGAAGAGCTACAGGAACTGTAATTCCTAATTCTTCATCCATAGCCTTAACCATAGCTGCAACTGTCTTAAATCCAGTCATGTACTTTCCAGCGCCTTCAGATACTCCTAAAATAACAGGGCTCTTTAATTCTTCTGCTGTTAAAAGAATTGACTTTGTCCATTCAAGGTTGTTGATGTTGAACTGTCCAACAGCATAGTGTCCTGCTTTTGCTTTTTCTAACATTTCTTTAGCTGATACTAACATAATGTACCTCCATATAATCTTATACTTTATTGTTAAATTTTAAACAACTAACTTTAGTATACCCCATTTTATCCTAATTGCCAACATTATTTTGCACTATTTTTGCACTATGTTACTTGTCATTCATATTAGGGAACAAATGCGATATGTCCAAATAATCAGGGATTCCTCTCTGATATTTTACAACAGGCTCTCCTAAAATAAGAGGATATGCGTAATCTATAAATTCCTGAGTTACATCATTGCCTCTAGCGTTAATCCATTCTCTAGGCACATGTTTTACAAGACCTGCAACATTCTGTACAGGTGTGTCAGACATTGTAACACAATATGGATCGTTTGCCTTTCTAATGGCTGTAACCATAACACCTGTTTTTCCTTCTATGGAAATATTAATAGCATGTCTTCCTAATCTGAAAGCTTCTCCTATATCAGTAATAGATGACATATGGGCGGCGCTTCTTTGAAGAATGTTAATTTCAACAGAACGCACCTTAACCTGTATATTCTGCTTAATAATATATTCCAAACACTTGCCTGTACCACTAAGCTGGCTGTGACCAAATGTATCTTCCACTGCTGTTGTAGCACTAACGTACTTGCCATTTGCATCTTTTATACCTTCAGATACAGCAATTACAACGTTATTGTATTTCTCCATTGCAGCCTTAACGTCTTCAATAAATTCTTCTTCCACAAAAGGAACTTCCGGAAGATAAATTAAGTGTGGTGCAAAATTATATTTGTTTCTGGCTAATACCGATGCACCTGTAAGCCAACCAGCGTCACGTCCCATAATTTCTACAATTGTAACACTTTTAATTGGGTAAATTGAAGTATCATGACCTATTTCTAATAATGTAGATGCTACATATTTAGCGGCTGAACCGTACCCTGGCGTATGGTCTGTAACACACAAGTCATTATCAATTGTCTTTGGAATTCCAATAATTTTAATATTGTTTCCAATTGTCTTTGCATACTGACTTAATTTGTCTACAGTATCCATTGAATCATTACCACCAATATAGAAAAATGCATCTATTTCATATTCCTTAAATTTCTTAAAAATATATGCGTATGGTGCATCATCTTCCTCATAATGTGGAAGCTGATATCTACATGAACCTAGGTACATAGAAGGTGATTTCTTAAGTAATTCTATGAACATAGGTGTTTCCTCAACTTTTTTAGTCAAATCCATAAGTCGTCCATTTAGTAACCCCTGAACTCCATTAAGAGAGCCATATACTGTTTTAAACTCTTTGCTGTCAATTGCACCCTGTATAACACCGGCAAGGCTGGCATTAATAGCTACTGTTGGTCCACCTGACTGAGCAACTAAACAATTTCTCATTTGATTTCCTCCGATAAATTAATTCCATATAAGTATACCCCAGTTTTCACCAAAAACCAACATCAATATTTAGAACAACAGTCAAAAAATTGCATACCTTATTATTGTAAAATAAAAAAAGGATGTAAATAATGAATTGTACAATGAATAGAAACTGCAATTGCAGTGGCAATACTATGTCCGGTTGCGGTCGCTCATGCAACATGTCCGGTGGTAATCGTCCTAATAACATGTCGGGTTTTGGTTGTTCTAATAATGCTACGCAAGGTTGTGGATGTTCCAATAATACTACGCAAAGCTGTGGTCCCTTAGGAAATAATTCTAATAACATGAGTCGTAATGGTTCAGCCAACAGTTCTAATAATTGCAGTTGTATGAATAATAACCGTAATATGACAGCAAACGGGAATTCAAGAAATAGTTCTTCAGGTAATATTTGTGGTTGTAAAAGAGCCGGCGGTTGTGGCTGTATGAAAACTGACGGTTGCGATATAGGCACAGAGCATGTGGACCATATGGCTCCCGGTATGTGTTATGTTCCATGGCAGAAATGGGAAGACATTTATTCTCCAGAAGAAGGATTTGCCAGAGGCACAATATTTGCTCAACTTGACAAGTCATATATAGGAAGGAAGTGTAAATAATGAAATGCGATAAAAAATCATTAATGAAAATTATTACTCAAACCAGTTTTGCACTTGACGACACAAGACTGTTTTTAGACACACATCCCAACTGTCAGGAGGCTATCATGTTTTATAACAAAGTGCAAAAAACAAGGGAGAGTGCATGGCGAGAATATGTTGATAACTTTGGTCCGCTTACTTTTTACGAAGTAAATGATGAAGATTACTGGCAATGGAATAAAGGCGATATGCCTTGGGAAGGAGGTAGTTGCTAATGTATGTATATGAAAAAAGACTGCAATGCCCTGTTAATATAAAAATAAGAAATCCTCAAACTGCCCAGTTCATACTCAGCCAGTATGGTGGTCCTGATGGTGAGGCTAGCGCAGCGTTCAGATATATGTCTCAGAAATTCACTTTTAAAAATCCTAGAGTTGCAGGACTTTTAAATGATATAGCATGTGAAGAACTTTCACACCTTGAAATAGTGGGAACTATCGTTCACCAGCTTGTTAAGGACTTACCTTGCGATGAAGTTGACACAGCCGGATTTGAAAAATACTACGTGGATCATACTCTTGGCGTATGGCCTCAATCTGCCGGTGGTGTGCCTTTCACAGCTACTGAATTTCAGTCATCAGGAGATCCTATTGCTGACTTAGTAGAGGATATGGCTGCCGAACAGAAAGCAAGAAAAACATACGATAACATTTTATCTTTGGTAAAAGATTGCGAAGTTGCTGATCCAATTAAATTTTTAAGAAAAAGAGAAATCGTTCATTTCCAAAGATTTGGTGAAGCTCTCAGAATGGTTACTGAAGAAATGGATAAAAAGAATTTCTACGCAGTTAATCCTAGCAGTTGTATAAAAAGATAAGCTATAAATTAATTTTCAAACTATAAACTGCATAAAAAGATAAGTAGTAAATTAACTTTCAAAGTCATAAGATGTATAAATATAATGGTATAATCTAGTTTAAGTTCATATTATATGAACTATAACGGTTCTAAGTTTTGCGTTTCAGTAAAGCTTAGAGCCTTTTTTTATTGCACAAAAAACCACATGAACTTAATCATGTGGTTTAAAACTGGCCCACAAGGATTCGAACCTTGAAAATGCTGGAGTCAGAGTCCAGTGCCTTACCATTTGGCGATGGGCCAATGTCTCGCGACAGAGAGTATATTATCACAATGTTGGAAACAATGCAAGCACTTTTTTTATTTTTTTTCTTGTCCTGCTAAATAATTTGCAAATTGCTGTGCTGTTCTGCCTGAAATTCCACCATGGCTAAGTTCCCACTTGTTTGCTTCTGCCTTAATTTCGTCATCAGAAAGCTCAACGCCTAAACGTCTACACAACTGAATTGCAATTTCAAAATATTCTTTTTGGCTCGGTTTAGAATAATTAATTGTCACACCAAATCTGTTAACCAATGATAATTTTTCTTCCATTGTATCTGATTTGTGTATACCATTATCAACCTGAACATCGCTTCTGTCGTTCCATGTTTCTTTTATTAAATGACGTCTGTTTGATGTAGCATATATTAAAATATTTTCAGGTTTTGTTTCCACGCCACCTTCAATAACAGCTTTTAAGAATTTATATTCAATTTCAAATTCTTCAAATGATAAATCATCCATATAAATAATAAACTTGTAATTTCTGTTTTTTATTGCGGCTATTACATTAGATAAGTCCTTAAACTGATGCTTGTATATTTCAATCATTCGAAGTCCCTTGTCGTAATACTGATTAACAATAGCTTTAATACTTGTTGACTTACCTGTACCACTATCACCAAATAAAAGACAGTTATTTGCCTTTCTTCCTTCTACAAAAGCTTCTGTGTTATCAACAAGCTTTTTCTTTTGAATTTCATAGCCCACTAAATCATCAAGCATTACCCTATCCATATTGTTAATTGCATGGAATTTGAAAGGAACAGTATCTGTTATTCTGAAAGCCTTATTTAAGCCGAACATTCCAACACCATAGTCTTTATAGAAATTTGTAACATGCTCAAAAAATTCTTTTTCATCTTTTGACTGCTCAAGTCTCTTACTTAGTGTTCTTACTTTTTCGCTTACATTTTTGTTATACATTAATTCAGGTTTACCAATTGCCTTATAATTTGATAACTGTTTAAAGCAATCAATTCCTAAATCTTCCTCCATTGGTGCAAAATCATAATCGAATAAAGCTTTAAACTGTTTAAAATCATTTTCAGCAAAATGATTTACACTTCCATTATTTGCACCAATTTTTTCACAAGTTAAGCTAAAAGGATTTTCATCTGTTATTAACAAATATGTAAGATAATTGTGCCATAAATTATCATCAAAGCCATAATCTGTTGACACTTCTAAAATTCTTTTAACCTGACAATATAATTCGGTGATAATTTCATCTTTCTTATAATCTGTTTCCTTATATTTTCTTATAATATCACTCAATTTCATTAAAATTGAATCTTTATCCATATCACCATATATAATTAATTTTGATACAATATTATACATTTCTTCGCCTCATTCTTTTCTATTGATTTAGATATATTTATTACACCCAATACCCCATATGTATATCTTCTCTTGACTATAGATAGATAAATACATACATATATTTTTATTATATACTTAAAGTAATAGAGGTCAGCATACGCCGACCTCTTTACACTAATACGCATCTTCGCAAATACGTACATATTAAACTGCTATTTATAGACTTCCGTGGAATGTTCTACTAATAACATCATCCTGCTGTTCTTTTGTTAACTTAATGAAGTTTACAGCATATCCTGATACACGGATTGTAAGCTGAGGATAGTTTTCTGGATGTTTCTGAGCATCTAATAATGTATCTCTGTTTAATACATTAACGTTAAGATGATATCCTCCTTCTTCTGCATATCCGTCTATTAAAGAAACTAAATTATCAACCTGTTTTGCACTTGCTGCCATTTTAATTACCTCCTATTTCTCTTTTTCTAATAGTTTAATTCTAGATTCTCTGAATCCCTCAAGCACTATTTTCTTTGCAGCCAACGCCATCTCTTTTGTGGCTGGCTCTATATTTTCCAATGGATATTCAATACCTAGTTCCTTGTACTTTTTCTTTGCCATATCATGGTAAGGCAAAATATCTAATGCTTTTACCATCTTTAACTGACCAATAAAAAGTCCAAGTTCATATAAATATTTCTTATTAATAGTTATATGTGGAACTACAACATGTCTTATCCAAATCTTTATGCCTTTTTTATCTAGGTAACGGGCAAAGGCTAAAATATTATCATTTGGCTGTTTACATAATTTCTTATGTTCTTCCGGATCAATATGTTTAATATCCAGCATAACCAAATCCGTTACCGCCAGTAGTCTGTCTACCTTTTTCAGATATTCCGGATCATCAGGTTTAAAAGTTACACCTGATGTATCCAGACAGGTATTAATTCCTCTTCGGTGTGATTCTTCAAACAGTTCTGTTAAGAAGTCTATCTGTACCATTGGTTCTCCACCTGTTGCAGTGATTCCACCGGTTTTATAAAAAGGACGTTTCTTCTCATACTGTTCAAGAATTTCATCTACTGTCATCTCTGTTCCACCTGCCATTGACCATGTGTCCGGATTATGACAATATGCACATCTCATAGGACATCCCTTAAAGAAAACTACAAATCTTACTCCTGGTCCATCTACTGTTCCACAACTTTCAATTGAATGAATTATTCCTGTTGTCATTCTGAATTTCCTCTATTTTTAATAATTACTGCTGTAATTTGATAAGATCATCAATGTCTAATCCTAAATCATCAGCATCTAAATCACCTGTGAATACCTGGCAATCCTTACCAAGAGCATCTGGAACTACTGTAAATGTATCTGAGATACCATCTCTAGCGTTTTCAAATGGAATCTTAGCAACTGATGCAAGTGATGATACAGCACCGTGTGTATCTCTACCATGAAGTGGGTTAGCACCTGGTGCAAATGGCTGTCCAGCCTTTCTTCCGTCAGGTGTGTTACCTGTATTCTTACCATATGTTACGTTTGATGTAATTGTAAGAATTGACTGTGTAGGAACACTATCTCTGTATGTGTAGTTCTGTCTTAAGTAACCCATGAACTTGTCAACGATCATTACTGCAAGACTATCTACTCTATCATCATCGTTACCATATTTAGGGAAATCTCCCTCTACTTCGTAATCTACTACAAGACCATCTTCATCTCTGATAGCCTTAACCTTAGCATACTTAATAGCTGAAAGTGAGTCAGCTACTACTGAAAGTCCTGCAACACCTGTTGCGAACCATCTCTTAACGTGAGCATCATGTAATGCTAACTGAATTCTTTCATATGAATATTTATCATGCATGTAGTGGATAATGTTAAGAGCGTTTACATATACTCCTGCTAACCACTTCATCATGTCTTCATATCTATCCATTACTTCATCATAATCAAGATATTCTGCTGTAATTGGTCTGTACTTTGGTCCTACCTGTACTTTTGTCTTTTCATCAACACCACCATTGATAGCGTATAATAAACATTTAGCAAGGTTTGCTCTAGCTCCGAAGAACTGCATTTCTTTACCAATTCTCATTGGAGATACACAACAAGCGATACCATAGTCATCACCATTGTACTGTCTCATTAAGTCATCGTTTTCGTACTGAATTGATGAGTAATCAATAGAAATCTTAGCACAGTACTTCTTGAATTCTTCTGGAAGTCTTGTTGACCATAAAACTGTTAAGTTTGGTTCTGGAGCTGCACCTAAGTTTTCTAATGTATGAAGATATCTGAATGATGTCTTTGTTACCATGTGACGTCCATCGATACCTACACCACCGATTGATTCTGTAACCCAAACTGGATCACCAGCGAAGATTGAGTTGTATTCTGGAGTTCTTGCGAACTTAACGCATCTTAACTTCATGATGAAGTGATCGATGAATTCCTGAATCTGTTCTTCTGTGAATGTTCCGTTTGCTAAATCTCTCTGAGCGAAGCAGTCGATGAATGTTGATGTACGTCCAAGTGACATAGCTGCACCATTCTGTTCCTTAACTGCTGCTAAGTATCCAAGGTATAACCACTGAATAGCTTCCTGTACGTTCTGAGCTGGTCTTGAAATATCGAATCCGTAAATCTTACCTAATTCCTTTAATTCTTTAAGAGCTCTAATCTGTTCTGAATATTCTTCTCTATCACGAATAACGTCAGGTCTCATTTCTGTTGGTGTAGAAGCCTTCTGTGCTTCCTTGTCAACGATAAGTGTATCAACACCATATAAAGCAACTCTTCTGTAGTCACCGATGATACGTCCACGTCCGTAAGCATCAGGAAGACCTGTTACGATATGGTTTGTTCTACATGTTCTGATTTCTGGTGTGTAAGCATCGAATACACCAGCGTTATGTGTTTTTCTATAATTTGTATAAAAGTCTACAACTTCAGGATCTACTTCATATCCGTTGTCGCTACAAGCCTTCATAGCCATACGGATACCACCGTTTACCTGTAAGCTTCTCTTGAAAGGCTTATCAGTCTGGAAACCAACGATAGTTTCTTTGTCTTTATCTAAATATCCTGCACCATGTGATGTGATTGTTGATACAACCTTTGTATCCATATCAAGAACACCACCAGCTGCTCTTTCTTTCTTCTGAAGATCAAGTACCTGATTCCATAAATCTGTTGTGTTCTGTGTTGGTCCTGCTAAGAAGCTAGCATCACCATCATATGGTTCGTAGTTCTTCTGGATAAAATCTCTGACGTTGATTTCTTTTTCCCAAGCGCCGTTTTTGAATCCTTTCCATTCTTCTCTCATCTCTTTTTTTCCTCCTAAAAATAAATGTAAAGCTTAATAATTTATTTAGTGAATGACTAACGAAACGTAAGTAAATCTTCTACGGTCTTTCTCTTTGGAGCAACCGGTTCTTCATCAGGATAACCTACAGCAACTAAAGCCATAAGCTTCTGTCCTTCCGGAACTTCTAAGATTTCTTCTGCCTTGTTAATGTCATACAAGCCCATTATAACTGTCCCCAAGCCTCTCTCGTGAGCTGCCAAACACAATGTCTGTGTAGCAATTCCATTATCAAATGCCTGCCAGTTATCTTCACGAACAGTAGAATAACTACCGTCTCTTTCAAAGCCCGAGCGTTTGTCAACAATTGTAGTTGCAATTATTGCAGGTGCTGTATTAATATTCTTCTGATTAAAAGGATAATCCTTGCAACCTTCCTCTGCCAATCTGGCTTTGACTTTAGGGTCCGTTATGGCAATATAACGGGTAGTCTGTGTGTTTTTCCAAGATGGAGCAAATGAAGCAGTTTGTACTATATCTTCAAGAACATCTTTTGTAACTTCCTGTTCCTTAAACTGTCTAATGCTTCTTCTTGTTTTTATGCATGTAATAGTATCCATAAGTTCACCTCCATTATATTCTAGTTAGTATAACGTGATAACTTAATGACTTGTGCGTCGAATAAACGCAGTAACACACATAAAACGTCATTTTCACTAACTGTGAATAATATAACACTTTATAAATGGTTTTGCAATCATAAAACGATGAATATTTTGTTAATGCAAATTTCTTTTTTTCACTATGTAAATAGTGCAAGATTCTTCAATAAGTGTTAGTATTTCTGCATATGCTTACTTTACAATTTTAATTATAAAGATTTTATTTTTTATTTCTGTTGCAATTGCAACTTTTTTATTTTTTTGTTATATTTTTTCTATATAAATTTTGTAAGATTATACATAATTATTTAGAATAATTATTCACATTAATGTATTTTTATGAGGTGATTTATGGAAAAAAGTAAACTTTTTTATAATATAAGCGAAGAATCTCAGACTTCAATGATGCATTGTTTTCATTCAACTACGAAAAAGTATTCTAACGGCGAGATTATTTCCTTTTTTGACAGCGATAATAAAGGCATTGGTATAGTTGAAAGTGGTTCAGCATGCGTAGTCAACATTCTTCCTAACGGTTCCAGAACAATTTTAGAGAATTTAAATGAAGGGGATATTTTTGGCGGACTTTTTTATTTTCATGTTCCCAAAGACACTATTACTGTTGAAGCCACTGATTCATGTTTAATCAGATACATTGATTACGAACATTTAATAAAACGTTGTGAAAAAGCCTGCGCACACCACAGCCAACTGGTAAGTAATGTTTTGTTAATGATTCAGGATAAGACCAAGCAAATATGTGAGCATTTGGAAGTTCTCAGCCAACGTTCCATTAGAGAACGTATTCTATGCTATTTTGAAATCCTGGCAAGACAAAATAATTCCAAAACTTTTGAATTACCTTTTACCAAAAGTGATATGGCAGACTACTTGTCCGTAGACCGAAGTGCCATGAGCAGAGAATTACAGAAAATGCGAAAAGATAAGCTTATAGAAGTTTCAAAAAGAAAGATTACATTATTGTAGAAAGTTTTTGTATAAACATTCAATTGTGTATCCCTAGGGAAACATTTCTTATTAAATAGAGAAAAGATTCTACGTGTTCTAATTTAATCAAATTATATCAGCATTAGATTTTTCATTCTAATTTTCTGATACATTTTATAAATTTAAGAACTAAGTAGAACCTTTTCTTTATTATTAGTACGTCTTCAACTTACTTTTTAAATATTTAATTTTATCAGAATGTCTTAACTTACTTTTTATATTCTTGATTTTTATCAGTTTGTCTTCAGCCTAACTTTGTATATTTTTATCAGTATATGTTAAGCTTAACTCTTTGTTTTTCGATTTTATTTTAAATCAATTGACTTAACTTCATCTTTTTCAGGGAATATTGCATTAAGTATAATTCCTACTAAAGCTGCAACTGCTAAACCTGAAAGGCTAATTGTTACACCATCGACTGTAAATGTTGCTGCACCTGCGTCACTAAAGTTAATTCCTAAAGCACATACAAATATTACTGCTGAAACAATTACGTTTCTTGACTTCTGGAAATCAACTCCGGCTTCAACTACGTTTCTTACACCGATTGCCGCAATCATTCCGTAAAGGATAAATGAAATACCACCAACAATTCCCATTGGCATAGCATTGATTACTGCTGCGAACTTAGGGCAGAATGAAAATACAATTGCAATATATGCTGCAATTCTTACAACTCTTGGATCGTATACTTTTGATAAAGCAAGAACACCTGTGTTTTCTCCGTATGTTGTATTTGCAGGTCCACCGAATAATGATGATAATGATGTTGCAAGTCCGTCACCGATTAAAGTTCTGTGAAGTCCCGGATCATTGATATAATCTTTTCCAACTGTTGCTCCGATAGCACAAATATCACCAATATGTTCCATCATTGTTGCAATGGCAATTGGAATCATTGTTGTTAATGCTGTTGTGATTTTTGCTGTGTCAGCATAATCTACACCACCAAAAATTGTCTGACTCCAGTCAATAGGAAAACCAATCCAAGCTGCTTTTGCAATAGAGTCTGTGTCAATTGGTGTAATCCAGCTAACACCAAATCCATTACCGAAAATCAAAGCGATTAAATATGCTCCAACTACTCCTAATAAAATAGGAATAATCTTTGTCATTCCTTTTCCCAAAATATTGAAGAAAATTACAATTGCCAATGCAATAATAGCAAGTGGCCAACATGTTACACAGTTATTTAGTGCTGATGGTGCCAAGCAAAGACCAATTGCAATAATAATAGGTCCTGTTACAACAGGTGGGAATAATTTCATAACTTTTGAAACACCTATTAACTTAATACATAATGCAAGCACTAAATACAGCAAGCCTGCAAAAACTACACCTAAACATGCGTATGGTAACATTTCTAAATTTGCAGAACCATCTTTTGCCATAGGTGCTACTGTTGCATATCCGCCTAAGAATGCAAATGATGAGCCTAAAAATGCAGGAACTTTAAATTTTGTTAATAAATGAAATAATAAAGTTCCAAGACCTGCCATTAAAAGTGTTGTTTGAACATTAAGTCCTGTTAAAAGTGGTACTGTTACTGTTGCCCCAAACATGGCAAACATGTGCTGAAAACCAAGAACGCCCATTTTGCCGTAACCTAATTTTCTTGCATCATATACCGGTTCCTTACCGACATTGATTTTTTCTTTTGACATTGTCAAAATCCTCCCTTATACATTTTGTCATTGGTCCTATTCCGTCTCCGTCCTAAAATACCTTAAACGGTTCAATTCTATCAAAATACAATTACTATTTCAATATAATAATTTAAGGATTTAATCTTATATAATTAGAATTTAATTTTATAATAACAATTTAGATTTAAGCTTACTAGGGATGCTCTTTTTGATTTTTCTTTTATTTTGCTTTTACTTCCAATGTAAATGATGAAGATGTCCTTCCATCTGCATTCCTGCAAAATTATTTTGTCTTAAACTTTCGTATAAAACAATTGCCACTGAATTTGCCAGATTCAAAGAACGAATTTCAGGATTCATTGGGATTCTGATGCACTGTTCTTTGTTGTCTACCAAAATTTCTTCAGGAATTCCTGCACTTTCTTTTCCAAACATAATGTAATCATCTGGACCAAATTCCACATCTGAATATCTTTTTGGTGCTTTTGTAGTTGCATACCAAATTTTTGCATTTGGATTCTGCTCTACAAAATCGTTGTAGCAATCATAAATTGTAACATCCAAATCGTCCCAATAATCCATGCCTGCTCTTTTTAATGATTTCTCGTTAATTCTGAACCCCATTGGTTCTATAAGATGCAGCTTTGTGCCTGTGGCACAACATGTTCTTCCTATATTTCCTGTATTTTGTGGGATTTCAGGTTCTAATAAAACAATATTCATATATTCTTCTCTCCAACATTATTTTGACTAATGCACACTTTCATTTGTAATAAGAATTTTTAGTTGGCAGTAATTAGTCATCTAATTAATCATTCTTCTGTTCCTGCTCTAGTCGCTTAACAAAGTCTTTTACTCGTACTATTGCAATTTTTAAATTTTCTAAAGAATATGCATATGATATTCTAAGGAAGCCTTCGCCACAGTCACCAAAAGCTGTTCCTGGAACAACTGCCACTTTCTCTTCCTCCAATAATCTTGTTGCGAACTCTTCAGATGTCATGCCAAATTTCTTTATGCTAGGGAAAACATAAAATGCTCCGTATGGTTCAAAGCAATCTAAGCCCATCTCCCTAAATTCGTATAAAAGATATCTTCTTCTGTGATTATATGCTTCGCACATTTTTTCAACATCTTTGTCGCCGTTTCGTAATGCATCTACTGCTGCGTACTGGCTCGTTGTTGGTGCGCACATTATTGCAAACTGGTGTATCTTAAGCATTTGTTCTAAAATCACCTGTGGGGCAGCTGCATATCCCAATCTCCAACCTGTCATTGCATATGATTTTGAAAAACCGTTAATTACAACTGTTCTTTCTTTCATTCCAGGCATCGATGCAATTGACACATGCTTATCCTTATATGTAAGTTCCGAATAAATTTCATCAGACAAAACAAAAATGTCTTTTTCCACGCAGACTTTTGCGATTTCTTCTAAGTCTTCTTTCTCCATAATTGCACCTGTTGGGTTATTTGGGAAAGGCATTACAAGCATTTTTGTTTTATCAGTAATAGCGTCAAGCAATTCCTGCTTTGTAAGTCTGAACTCGTTTTCTTCTTTTAATTCAATAATTACAGGTACAGCGTGAATAAGCTGTGCACAAGGAACGTATGAAACATAACTTGGCTGTGGTATTAACACTTCATCTCCTGGATCAAGCATGGCTCTCATGGCCAAATCAATAGCTTCACTACCTCCTACTGTAACCATTATTTCGTGATTATAGTCATATTCTACATTTATTTTTCTTTTTAAATAGTTTGATATCTCGATTTTTAATTCTTTTAATCCTGCATTGGATGTATAGAATGTTCTGCCTCTCTCTAAAGAGTAAATACCTTCTTCTCTTATATGCCATGGGGTATCAAAATCAGGTTCTCCAACACCTAGAGAAATTGCATCTTTCATTTCACTAACAATGTCAAAGAATTTTCTAATTCCCGATGGCTTAATATCAGTCATTATTTTTGACAATGGGTCTCTCATTATGGTGTCACCAATATCCTTTCTTCTTTGTCTTCTACAAGAATTGTTCCATAATCCTTGTATTTTTTAAGTATAAAATGTGTTGCTGTGTTTAATATTGAATCAAGGGTTGAAAGTTTGCTTGTTACAAACTGAGCAATTTCCTTCATTGTCTTTTCTTCAATAATTACTGTGAAGTCAAAGCCACCTGACATTAAGTATACTGCCTTAACTTCGTCATATCTCATAATTCTGTCAGCGATGTCATCAAAACCTGTTCCTCTTTGTGGTGTAACCTTTACCTCAATTAAAGCTGTAACTCTGTCTTCGTTAGTCTTTTCCCAATCTATCATAGTGTAATATCCGCATATTACTTTTTCTTTCTCCATGTCCGCTATGGCATTGGCGACTTCTGCTTCCTCCATACCTAACAAAATCGCGGCCTCTTTAAGATCGATTCTGCTTTTGTTTTCAATTAATCTTAAAATTTCTTCTCTCTTGCCTTCTTTCATGCCATAATCTCCTTTACTAAAAAATTTGTCGTACCTTGCCATTATACAACAAGTTACATATATTAACATAGACTTTTATTTATATTTTTTTGATTTTTTTTAACATCATATATACAAATCAATAAAATAGCTTTACTTATACTTTTGGAAAACTTCTTCTAGCTGGTTATGTCTTGGTGGCTCCAAAAACCTTCTCTCGTCACCATGTACAACCACTCTATCGTTTCCGTCAGTGATTTTTCCAATAACATTTGCATAAAATCCATTGTCATTTAGCAATGCAGCTAACCCGGTTCCATTTTCTGTAACAAAAAGCACAGCCCCTGTGCCGTCAACCAGATAAGGATTGTAATCAAACAATTCTGCTATCTCAACTGTCTCCTGCCAAACAGGAATCTTTTCAAGTTCTATCCGGATGCCTTTATCTATGGCAGATGCTAATTCCCACGCACTTGAGAAAACGCCTCTATCTCCCACACAATGTGCAAACTTGCAATGTTCTTTTCCACAATATTTAACCTTAATACTTTTCCCATCACATCGTGCCTGTTCGCCTTGTTCTTCCGTATAGGATACATTCTTGCCATCTGATTCCAGCACCGCATCCATGATTGGTTTCACATCTGTAAAATCACTTATTTCCAAGCAATCATCCACAAACTTAGCGTTAAACTTTTCTTTTATTTGGTTCAAATATTTTTTCGTCATTATTGATGTGGCTCCAATTGCAATTGTGCCTGCCATAACTACTTCCATGCCCGGTTTTATATCTGAGGTGGACCATGTTTTTTCTGCTATGCCTAATACATTTATATGAACCATAGGTTCTGTAATGTCACTAATGTAAGTTTTGCATTGCATAATTTGTAACGAATGCATTTGGGCACTTTCATTAAAATTGCGTACTATTCGTCCCAGTTGTTTTTCAGGAAACTCTTCCGGTATTGTTATTTCCAACTGAAGGTATTTAGGCGTGCCGCCCGCCACATAAATTTCATTTATTGATTTTTGAACGTAGAACTCTTCCGCGCCTTTAAACCAGCTTAATATAAAATTAGAAGACATTACTGCCGTAACATCTTCTAACTTAATATATGACGCATCTACACCCACTTTTATTCCCTCAGTTTTGTCAGTAACTTTTTTTAAAACTGAACGCTTATAAGCGATTTCGGAAATTTTTTCTGTTTTCATAGATGTACCACCTTATTCAGATTTTTTGTCTTTATCCTTGCTTGGACTTTTCTTTGTACTTGAGCTAGTATTCTTAGTACCTACTAAAGTTGTTGTCGGTGCCATTGCATATGTACTTGTATGTACTAATTCTTTGCTTACCTGTTTTCCGTTCTCGTATGTAATCTTGTATAATTCAGCAACATAACCTACATGACCCGGTGTAACTTTCTTTGTTCCTGCCGGTAATGTTGGATCCTTCTTTGTTGCCGTCTTAATTGGAATAGTCTTGGTAGTCTTACTTACATATTCAACTGAATGACCTTTCTTTCTTGTGTCATGACCATAAATGTTGAATGTTATAGCACCTTCTGTATAAACACCCTGCACATAAATTGGTGCATCTGTGTTATTTTCAAAAACTAAATCCTTGTAATCACCTGCTAATGCAGCGTCCGCTGATAATGGAACATAAGATACTGCCATTGAGTGTGGATATCTCTCAACCACCTTAATTTCTGCATTAAGTAAAGCATTGTATAAAGTGCTTGATACCTGACAGATTCCTCCACCTAAACTATCAACCACAGAACCTTCTGAATATGTACCTGCCGGCTTCCAGCCATTGTCCTCTGTCCATGGAACTAAATGTTCATTACATGAGAATCTTTCTCCCGGATATACAACGTTGCCGTTTAACTTTTCTGCACCATTTCTGATGTTTGCGTTACGGTTTACAACACCTGCAGTAAACTGCGTTGTATAACTACCCATTGGTGTGTTAGAAACTTTCTTACAATCCTTTGTTGTGTACTTAGGTTTTGTAATCTTTGTAGTTGCTTCTAACTGAATGGCAGACTTCTTATCCCACTGTTTTTCTATGTATGAAACAAGCTGATTTACTGTCGTTTCATAATCCACTTCACAGCCTTCTTTTTCAGCAATAATCTTAAATCCATGACCTGTTGCCTCTAAAGAAGCATTTTTTGCATCAACGTTAAAAGCTTTACATAACTCTTCCAATTTTGCTTTCATTTTCTTCTGGTCAATGCCCATTTTCAGTTCAAATGTCTTACCATTTTTCTTTAAATCAACACTGTCCTTGTATCTTTTTATAACATTACCTTGTTTTCCTACTTCCATTACCTGTTCCACAAGTTCCCTATTCTCCCACTTGTAGCCCAAATCTTTCAAGGTAGTAGTAATTTTGTCCTTGTTAATCCGTAACTGTACTTTTATGTTTGTTTTTTTCTTCACATGGCTCTTTACGGCTTTTTTTACTTCCTTTTCTGTCATGTCACCAACATTAACAGAATCGATTTTAACTCCTTCTTTAACTACTTCATCAGAGTCTTCTGCTGCATTTACCACATAACCTATGCCTAATTGCATCATCACTACACAAAGGATAATGCATATTTTCTTTAATCCTTTCATTTTTCCTCCGAGTGTTTTCCTTTTGTAAATTAGTTTTTATTTTCTTATTTGTATTTTTATTCAAATGTCGGCCTGCGTATTCCAAAAAATGCAAGCCAACATAATTAATCAGATTAATTAAAAACTTGCAACCATTGTTACAACCATAGCTACAACAAGTATTAATGCAATTGCTCCTGCTATTATTTTCTGATTCTTTTTGTTATAAAAAAAGTTCATTTTTTCACCTCTTTGCTTTATTTTTACAGATTTTGTGCCTACTATGGCACCCTACTTTAGGAAAGTATACCATAACTATGTTATTTGTCCTAGTCAAAAATTTTGCCCTTTTCAGAAAGAATTTTGTCTATTTTTCTAGATGCTTCATTCTTTGTTAGCGTATCAATGTCAAAATCCATTTTTATTTGGTGATAATTCATTAAATCACGTAAATATTTTTTCTGTTTATCCGTAATTGACTGCATTTTCTTAACCTTGTAAGAAAACTCGTAAGGCTTAAAAACTTCCGGATTAGTTTCTCCAAACTGCTCTAACAAAATCAAATATAATTGTGACGTAACACTTGCATCATTAAACGCTCTATGATGGTTTTCATCTTTTATTCCATAATGCTCACACAAAAAATCCAATGCCCTGCTTTCTAAATCAGGTAGAAGTTTTCTTGCAATTTTTAGGGTATCCATACCTGATTTTTCAAAAGTCAGTTTTTCGTTTATGGCATTTTGTTTAAGGAAGCTATAGTCGAATCTTATATTATGTCCTAAAAGCAAGTCATCTCCCGCAAATTCAATAAACTCAGGTAAAACATGCTGGATCTTATCCTGTCCCTTAATCATTTCGTTTGTAATACCAGTTAAATCTGTAATTCGTTCAGGAATTGGGATTCCTGGATATATAAGTTTAGAAAAAGTTTCAACTTTCCTGCCGTCTCTTACTTTTACGGCTCCAATTTCTATAATTCTGTCCCACTTTGGTCTTACGCCTGTTGTTTCTATATCAACACAAACGTAATCTTTTATTAAATCCATTAATACTCCTTCTCTCTATTCATTCCCATCAACATACTTTGTTACATTTATAATATTTGCTGCCTTTGATAACGGATCTCTGTTTTTGTAATCAAACAATAAATACTTACCGTCAATCACCTCAATGTGTGTCATGTGCTCAAACTGCTTTGAATTGAATTCTTTATAGAAATCCATCTTTTCAAGCAGTGCTTCATTTCTATAAATACTTCTAATTTGCTTCTTATACTGTTCCTGATTTTTGGCAAAGGTCGGTCTTGATTTTGCATTTTCTCTTAAATAAAAATCAAATGTGAGAAGTTCCCTGAACCTCTCTAACTCTTCATTTTGCAAATTCAATGTTTTTTCGATAAATTCAAGAAGCAAATTGTATCTATTTACTCTTGAATGTTTCACGCCATTCTCACTGTTTTGCTTATAAAATTCTCCCAGCTTTTCAAACATTTCAAAGGGTGTCTCAAAATACTTGTCTAATGCCTCCATTGTATTTACAAACTGCAAACTGTTGTAATATATTTCTACTACAGCCTCAACTTCTTTTAATTTCAGTACGTCATCAAAAGATACCCACTTAGTTTTAAGTACCTCATAAGGTGGTCTCTTACTATATTCTATTTCATATTTTGCTGCTTCAACTTCCATCATTGAGCCATGCAAAACCTTCAAAAATCCTAACTGTAGCTGGTCCGGTTTCATTCTGTAAACATCGTTAAAAGATTTTCCAAAAGATTGGTAATCTTCATAAGGAAGCCCCACAATCAAATCCAAATGCTGATGTATATTTTTTCCTTTTTTAATAATAGACGTTATTTCTTCAATTTCCTTAATATCCGTTTTTCTGTTAATGGCTTCAAGTGTTTTTTCATTAGTCGACTGAACGCCTATTTCTAACTGAATCAACCCTGGTCTCATTGTTTTCATTAATTCAAGTTCTTCTTTTGTCGTTAAATCAGCCGCTATTTCAAAATGGAAATTGGTAATTCCATTGTCGTGGTCTTTTATATACTGCCAGATTTCCATGGCGTGATTTTTGTTACAGTTAAAAGTTCTATCCACAAATTTTACCTGTGCAGTGTTGTTATCAAGGAAAAACTGCAACTCTTTTTTGACTATATCTATATCCCTGAATCGAATTCTTTTATCTATGGATGAAAGACAATAACTGCATGAAAAAGGGCAACCTCTACTTGTTTCATAATAGATTATTTTATTTTCAAAATCCTTCATGTCATTGTACACAAAAGGAACCTTCGACAAATCCATAGGGCATGTATTTGGAATTTCAATAATTTCGTTGCCCTGACGATAAACCAACCCTTTTATATTTTTGTCCGTCAACTCGTCATCGTAGTTATCCAAAAATTCCTTAAAAGGCTCCTCCCCTTCCTGACACATAACGTAATCTATTGCCGGATTTTCCATAAGCACATTTCTTGGATTATAAGAAACCTCCGGTCCGCCCACTATTACAATGGTTTTGGGAGCTACCACTTTCAAGTCATTAATAACTTCCTTGGTAAGTGCAATGTTCCATATATAACAGGAAAAGCCCACCACATCTGCCTTCTCCGAATATATGTCAGACAATATTTCCTCCGGATATTGATTTATTGTGTATTCTTTTATTTTAATTTGGTGCTTGTTTAGACCGTATTTTTCGGCATAAGCTTTTAGACTGTACACAGCCAAATTAGAATGTATATATTTTGCATTTATTGCTACTAATAAAACTTTCATTTTACGCTCCTTGTTTTTGCTAATACAACAATAGTTTAATATGAAATAATTGTCAAAATTTCCATGAACTTTTTATAAGAAATCACTTCATAAATCCTTATTATACAAAAAATCGACCACAATAATTGTTTCTTACAATTACCATGATCGATTTCATTGCATCAAAAAAGCGGGTGATGGGAATCGAACCCACATATCCAGCTTGGAAGGCTGGTGTTCTACCACTGAACTACACCCGCGAATACTGCCTGGTTCCGGAATCGAACCAGAGACACGAGGATTTTCAGTCCTCTGCTCTACCAACTGAGCTAACCAGGCTTGCGATACCTCATATCTTGACGCACGTACGATTCTACACTACTTCATTCTAAAAGTCAAGCAAATCTTCTATAAAATTTTCCGCCCATATTCTTTTATATCCTCCAAAAGTAGTTCGTTTCTACAAGTGCCCATATTTAACAAATCCACACTATAAAGTGTCGGTAAATTATCTACCTCTTCTTTATTACTTATTCTGCTTTCATTAAAACCACCTATTTACAGTAACTCTCTTAGTTTACTTAAAAACGTCTCTTCACCAAAAGTATTTATTTTAAGGAATACACCTTTGCTTCCTCCAGCAGAAATTGCTGAAACATAAACCTTATCGTCACCTGTTGTAAGCAATGTCACATTCAAACTAACCCTGTTTCCGCCTGTGTAGCTGTAGCGTTCAAATACTCGAACACTGCAACGTGTATCTCCTACTCTAATATTGCTGGAATCTTCCAAGGATGCTGAAACACTGCCTCCCATTATTCCTCTTTCAATCTTTTTTAATATTGTATCAAAATTTCCATGTACTACTTTTTCTAATTTTGCCATTTTTCTCCCCTTTTCTTCTGTCTCTTTTATAATATATGATTTTGCCTCCTACGCTCAAATCATGACTACACATACATTTCCGTACTTAGCGCTCTCATAATCAATATACTATATTCTATTTTTTCCTACAATATAAAAGACCTTCTGTTTTTGTAGCTTTTATATGTTTTCCAGTATTTTTTTATGATAAACAATATAATTTATCCAGGTAAAAATCATTAAAACCATATCCACAGTAGTTAATACCCAAACCACTTTTGTGTTCATGGCCGGGAATAACAAAAGTATAATTAATATTACATATGTAACAAATGTACATACCTTTCCATACCACTTTGCTCCTTCGATTTTGTGTCCTTTTCCAATTAGGATGGCTCCCATTATTGCCATATAGCCTTCTTTTAAAATATATAACGCTACCATATAAATAATCATTTTGTACTTAAATGCCATCGTTAAAATGATGGCTCCTATTGTAATTTTGTCGGCTATTGGATCTAGCATTTTTCCAAAATCAGTAACCATGTTGAATTTTCGTGCAACTTTTCCGTCAAAAAAATCTGTCAAACCTGAGACGATAATTGTTGCAATTACAGGCCAATACGGGCCCCCTTGCAATGAATTATAGAAAAAACTCATGTATACAAAAACTAGAATTATTCTAAAATACCCCATTATGTTTGGGATTGAAAAATATTCTTTTACAAATTCATTTTTCATAGCTAATCAACTCCATTTAATTATTGTTTCTATCTTTAAAATTTCATAAAGCATTCCTGCTCCTATTTTCACTGCCATTAGTATACTCCAAAATTGATATTTTTAAAACAAAGGAACTGTAAAAAATTCCCCCTAAGTAGATTTTGGTTATTTGCCTTGTCTACTTAAGAGGAATCATATCATTCATAATTTAAATTCTTCTTTTCTATTTTATTTTCACTTTCTTTATTACACCTTTTCCAAATAAAGTCTTCCCATTCAATTTCTTATAAGCCTTTATAGTAAAGAAATATGTTTTGCCTTTTTTTAGTTTTTTCTTTATGAAGTTTGTCTTACTGCTACCAAGTGTTTTTAATTTTTTCCACTTACCCTTAGCGGAAGTTTTATAATAAACAACGTAGCCTGAAGCTTCTTTTACTTTGTTCCATTTTAAACTGACTTTTTTCTTTGCAGCTTTGGCTTTAAAATTAACCTTTGAAGGTAGTGTAACCGCATTGCTTTTTGGTAGTATTTTAGTTTCTTTTTTATTACATACTTTACATGCCCTTTCTGCTATTCCTGTATCCTTTTGTGTTGGTTGTTTTACTACCTTCCATGTTCCATATTCATGTCCTGATTTTTCTGTATATGAATCCTTATAAGAGTTACCACACTGTGAACATTTATGCAAAGTATATCCGTTACTAATACATGTAGATTTTTTTACTGTGTCTACATATGTATGTGTATGAAATGTTAATGAACCTATCAACGTTGTATTTCCATTTTCTACTGTTATAAATGACCAATCATTTTTTGTTCCTGCATAGTATGTATTAAGTAAATTTTTACATTCACTAAAAGCGTCTGTGTCAATTAACATCATGCTTATAGGTATAGTTACTGTTTCTAAATTACTACATCCTTTAAATGCTAATTTTCCAATACTTGTCACATTGTCAGGAATGGTAATAGCCTTTAACTTACTGCATCCATAAAATGCACCGTCACTAATTTTCTTTACTTTTTGAGGAATGCTTATATTCTCAAGTTTATAGCAATTAAAAAATGTTCCTGTTCCAACGTTTGAAATATTTTCCGGAAGTCTTGCAGTTTTCAAACTTGTACAGTCATAAAATACTCTATTACCAAATTTTGTTACTTTATTTGGCACTGCAATGCTTGTCATACTATTACATTCTTCAAAAGCACTATTACCAATAGTTGTAACACCAGTTGGTATTACAACATTATTTAAACTATTACAGCCCCAGAACGCGTATTCCCCTATTGAAGTACATTTCGATGGAACACTTATATTTTTAACATTACATACACCACAGAAAGCACCATCACCTATACTTGTAATATTTGATGAAATTTCAATTGTTTTAATGTCATCTGTGTATTCATTCCATGGTGCAGTTGATTCAATGTGTGATTGAGAATCTATAAGAGGTTCATAATCATCCATTTTCCCACTACCATTGATAGTTAATTTTCCTTCATCTTTTGCGTAAATCCACGTTGCATTAGTTCCACAGGAGCCCTTAATATAATTATATTCAAGATAATCATTATAATCCATGTAGTTATCTATATAACTATCATTACATATTGAGCATGTATGAATTATATATCCTTTTTCTGTTTTTGTTGGTTTAACAACAGTATCAACATATGTATCCGGATGATAAGTAAACGATATATTATTTACATTGTTGAATTTTGTAGCTAAAGAAACACTTTGCTCACTTTTAGATGTGAAATGAACATTCTTTATATTGGAACAATTAGTGAAAACACTCGAACTATTTTTAATAGCATCTTCCGGAAGCATTACATCTACTAAATCTGCGCAACCAAAAAACGCACTGCCACCAATAATAGTTACACTGTTAGGAATTGTTATTTGCTTCAAACTCGAACAATACAAAAATGCAGCACCTCCAATCTCTCTCATACTACCAGGAATGACTACTTTCTCCAATTGTTTACAATCATTAAAAGCAAAATCACCTATTTTTGTAATCCCCTCAGATATTTCTATATATTTAATATTATAAGACCAAGTATGATAATTATCAAAATCAGGTATTTCTCCATTTCCAAATATCTTTAAAGTTAGACTATCATAATCATATGTATAATTTACATCTTCGCCCCATTTTCCACTTATTTCATAAGCCTTGACCTCAGTAGTTTTAACAATTGGCACCATTCCAATTACCATAACCAAACTTAGCACCACTGCAATAATTCTTCCTGTTAGTTTCTTCATAAGTTTCTCCTTTTCCTGTGTATTTTTGTTTATTTTTCCATATATTTGTTATATTCTTCTCGAATAACAGATTTCACCTTTTCATTTTTTATTGATTTAAACTCACCATATCCTGTTGCACAATAAGCCCAAAGAAGATAGTCCAATCCTGCAGGATTAATATCCAATTCTTTACATTCTCCCTTCTCCTTATAACGGCTTGATTCTTTTAAAATTGCTGCCAAGTCCATCACCATATCAAATGTTTTCATTTGTGAAACCATATCTTTATCAAGCAAGCCTATATATTTTTTTCCTAAAATATTACGCATATGTGCATCAGGCTTTGAAATGTCGCATCCCAAATTTCTCAAGTATTCGCACGCTAACGGTATACCCATTCCTTTCAGCTTACATTTCTTACCCTCTGCAAGTTCTCTTATGCATCTTTTTATTTCTTTTGTTTCACTGTTTCCCAGATTTAGTTTTTCATCAAATGTTCTTATTTGATAATTAATCTCCTGTAAATTTGTTCTTTCCATATTTCCCAGAAAACTTTTTTCTTCCAAAATTTCTATATTATAAATAATATTTTCTACAAATTTGCACACTTTTACATATCTGAACTTAATTTTTGCTTCTTCTAAATTACTTATTATTTGTTCTTTATTGATTTTATTTTCATAAAAGCCCATAATGTTTTCAACAATTTTCTCAACATTACCTATTCTTCCACTATCTATATCTGTTCTTTCAAGTGTACACTTCCATGGTTTGTTTCCACTGTAAACTGCATACACCATGGCTCTTATATGATCTTCCATTTGAAATTCTTCTATTCGGTTATTTTCAGATTTTGTTGTTATTTCTTTTATCTCATTTTCTCTTCTTTTTATCTGCTTATTAATGAAATTATTTTTCCACAATTTCTTTTCGTACAATCCTTCATTCTTTTCATCCGGATATTGCTTTAATTTGATATCTGTTTGCTCTTTCATCCATTTAAAGCAATCGTAAATATTATCTAATTTCTCTGGCATGTTCGTTTTATCCATTGTTTATCACATATGTATATTGCAAAATAGCAACAATATTTTCTTTTGTATTTTTATGTAAATCCGTTCAATTTTTCCTTAATTATATAATTTATTTTTTATTTAGTTAACCTGTATAGTGTATTATCAAGCAGTTTACTTATATCCTGAAGGGGCTTTTTACAGCCACATAAAAGCCCACCTGTATATACAAGTGAGCTTTCATTTATTCCATCTTTATATAGAGTTTATTCTATTTAGAACTTATATTTAACTTTTAAGTTATCTTCAACATAGCCATCTGTAAGGAAGACATCCGGATTGTAAATATCCAACTTAAAGCTTAAAGAAGATAAATCTTTTTCTTCAATATTATTATCCTGTAAATCATATATGTTCAAAGTTACGTTTTTCTTTGTACCCTTATTAATTTCTTCATATAATGATGAATTTAATGAATATCCATTTAAACTAACATCTCCGTCCATGCTAAAAGTCAAATCTTCTTCGCTATTATTTTCAATATACATCTTCACTTCTAAATATCCTAATACAGAATGGAAATCGTAACCTATAAACTTTATTAAAATATTTTTTTTGTTGTAAACTACTTTTTCCTTGCTTTCTTCTTTCTTAGCTGTCTTCTTTTCTGTCTTTTGCTCTTTTGCAGCTTTTGTTTCATTTGAATTATCATTATTTGCAACAGCTTCTGTTTTTGTATTAGCATTTTCTTTTTTGTCCCCTGAACTACCTGCAGAACCTGATCCCACTGCAGCAACTATTACAACAACAATTACCCAAAACCACCATTTTTTATAGATTGGTTTCTTTGTTACTTCTACATTTTCTTTTCCCATAAAATTACCTCCTAAAACAACGTAAAAAACTCACGTCACAATTATATTTGTATCAATATAATTCTACATTTTGTGCCATGAGTTTTGTTATGCTAATAGCATAATTGTTGTATTAATTTGTAGGTGGGAGAACTGTGGTTGCAATCCCCCAAAAAACAATCATTATAAGAAGCCCCACACCTATTTGATACAGTATTCGTGATAGTCTTGAATTAAACTGTCTAGGCGGCAATCGTCTTGCAATATCTCCTATATTTGCAAAGTACATATATGGTATTATGCAACCAAGCATATAAAAAATCCCGCCTATGACTCTTTGTAACTGTGTATTGTATTTATATTCAATGAATACTGAATATGGTGCATACAAAATCATTCCATACATCATAATTGCAATTATCATAAAAATAAAATTACCTCTTCTAAATCCAGGAATTGTTTTTATGAAATATTTTAGTGTAATTTTCGGTAATTCATCACTTTCACCATTGTTATTCTCACTATTGCTATTATTAAGGGTAGCCTTATTTTCCATATTCTTTCTAATATTATCTATTTTTTGTGCTACTACATTATTCTTCTTAAGGCTATCTATTTTTTGTATTACTCCATTATTAAGCCTGATGGTATAATTGCCGATTTTTATAGTTTTAGCGGTTCTGTTAGTTTCAGTGCCAAACTCCATATCATTATAACTACCGCTTCCGAAATCATTATTTTTTCTTTCTGCCTGACCTTTTACTTTTTCTAATTCATTCTCTAGCTGTTCGACATTTTCATAACGGTTTGCAGGATCCATTTCCATACATTTGGCAATTATTTTATCCAATTCACTAAAAGAAGATAACTCTTTTAGAACCGCACCAATGGAATATATGTCACTTCGATTAGTTGTTTGGGCGAACCCGTACTGTTCCGGTGCAGCATATCCCACAGTGCCTAGCAAAGTTGTGTCGTGGGTTGCGTTTTCATTTTCTTTTCTTGAAATATCAAAATCAATAATTTTCAAGCTATCTTCGTTTGTAATTATTATGTTTTTAGGTTGAATATCTCTGTGTACAAGGTTTAATTTATGCATAGGTGCTAAGCCTTCACATAAAGCTATCCCTACATCAACAACCTGTTCTAAAGTTGCCTTCTTTTCCCGAAAATAATCATCCAGTCTTTTTCCATTTACATACTCTTCAATCTCTATGGTTTTATCCTCATCCCGAAAGCACTCTAGCACTTTTATAAGATTTTTATTTTTTATACTTTTTAAGAGACTGTAAACAGAAAAACTTTCCTTTCCCATTTCCTTTTTTACCACAAGTTCTCCGGTGTCTTTGTTTCTCATTAAAGATGTTCTGCATTTTTTTGTATCCGATAATACCGATAACTCTTCGTATTTTAAAAGATAATACTCCATTGTAAAATTCATAATTTTTTCCTATCTATATCCTGAAGTTTCTTTTGTTCTTCTTAAATTTATAATTAAACTACATTTAATTATAGCATATCTTATCTATTACTCATTCATTACTTTTTTACTATTACTTTTTCCATTACTTTGTCACATGACAATTTTCAATCAGGAATTTTAATTATCCTATTTTACTATTTTATTTTTCTACTTTAGTGTTTGCTTACCTTTCCGTTTATATTGTATAATATTATGGTGACAAACTGCTTACTACACTTTGGTGGCAAAGCCCATTTCAAGCCTTTGAATATATATTTATTTCTGCTAATTTGGTAGAAATTATGCTGTCAGCATAACAAAATATTTGTCACAAAATGTATAATTTTAATTGAGTATCAAAATAATATTAAAGGACGTTGAATATACATATGAAGACTACTGATGAATTAATTAAAGTCTTAGAAAACAGTGATAATCTTGAGACATATTTAGAAAATAATAAAGATAACTTTTCTAACATTTCTTTTACAGAATATTTGAATGCTTTAATGAAAAAATATAATCTTTCAAAATCTCAGATAATTAACAACTCAAATATTCAGAAGAATTATGCTTATCAGATATTTGATGGTTCTAAAAAACCTTCAAGAGATAAAGTTTTGTGCCTTTGTTTCGCTATTGGTTTACATATGAAAGAAGCTAATACACTTTTAACTCTGGCCGGACACAGTATTCTTTATCCTAGAATTAAACGTGATAGTATAATCAGCTTTGGGTTAGAAAAGAAAGCATCTTTAATAGACATTAATATTACACTTCACGAAATGGATGAAGCAATTCTTGAATAACTGAATACTAGAATATAGAAATAACATAACTATATTTCTATAAGATATTTTAAAAAGCTAAATATAAAAAGTAAAACCTTAAAGATTAACCTAAACTAATCTTTAAGGTTTTTGTTTTTTTAATGTTATTTATTTGGATTTTATCTTTGTCCAAAGACTTGCACAATATTCCTTTATATCCCGTTTCTGATATCTGAATTCTTCATTCTTTGGATTAGATGTATCCGGTGCACAGCCGAGATTTCCAGCGTACTCCTCGTCCCGATAATACTCGTATACAGATTGCACTGCACTATCATATCCAATATATGCAGTATTCTGCTTTGCCACATCTTTCTCTAGAAAATAATTCATAAACTTGTATGCTAAGTCTGTGTTTTTGCAACTTTTCGTCATAACCATGGCATCTGTCCACACATTGCTACCCTGTTTTGGTACAAAAAAGCTCATATTTTCATTTTCGGAAATTATATAAGCCCCATCTCCTGAATAAACAACTGCCATCGCCTTGTTACCGGAAATCATGTTATCAATAACGTCATCACCTACATAAACAGGTTTCATTGTGTCTCTCTGTTTTTCCAGCCAACTATAAGCCTTTTGCAACTGCTCTTTGTTTGTAGTGTTCATTGAATATCCTAAACTCTTTAAGGCAACCATGAAAGAATCTCTCTCTGAATCATACATATAAATCTGACCGCTGTACTTTTCGTTTTTGAGAATATCCCAACCTGCCTCTAAGTCTTTTTTATCCACTTTTGTTTTGTCATAAACAATACCTACTGTTCCCCAGTAATAAGGGACTGAATATTCCTGCTTTTTGTCAAACTCTCTGTTTAAAAGAGCCGGTACAATATTTTTCTTATTTGTTATTTTGCTCCAGTGGATTTTTTGCAGTTCACCTTCTTTGATTAAACGTTCAATCATGTAATCTGAAGGAACCACAATATCGTATTCTGAACCACTTTGAAGTTTAGTATAAAGTGATTCATTAGAATCATAAGTTTCATAAACTACCTTGCAGTCATACTTCTCCTCAAAGTTATCAATTAACTTAGTATCAACGTATTCACCACTGTTAAAAACCCTAAGAACAGGTCTGTTGTTAATATGATAAAATTTTGTAATACATAAAACTGTCACCAGACATGCTACAACCACACCACCTGTAATTGCAACTTTCTTAAACACACCTGAAGATGCATTTTCCATTGTGACTTTTTCTGCTCGTTTTCTTTTTACAATCTTAGGCACAAACTCAACCAAAACAAGAATGATTACAACCACAAGAATAAGCAGTGTTGAAAGTGCATTAATTGTTGGGTTAGTTCGTTTTGTCATGTTGTAAACTACAATTGATATATTAGAAACGCCATTTCCTGTTACAAAATAGGAAACAACGAAATCGTCAATTGACATTGTAAAAGCTAAAAGCATACCGGCAAATATCCCCGGCTTAATCATTGGAAGAATTACTTTTGTTAACGCCTGAAAAGGTGTTGCACCTAAATCCATTGCCGCGTTTGCAAGATTGTGGTCCATTGTTTTTACTTTCGGATACACACTTATAATTACATAAGGTGTACAAAAAGCTATATGTGCCAAAAGCATTGTCACATAGCCTCTCTCCATTCTTGCAGATGTGAACAAAATCATTAATCCGATTGCCGTTACAATATCAGGATTCATAATCGGCATATTGTTTACATTTAAAAGCCATTCTTTTACAACTTTTCTGCTTCTTGACAGACCGATTGCCGTAATTGTTCCAAGAACTGTCGACACCAAAGTTGCAATTATTGCAATACTGATAGAAACATAAACTGCCGAAATAATGTTGCTGTCAGTTACTAATTTCTCATACCATTTTAAAGAAAATCCCGTAAATTTAGTTAAGGACTTTGATGAATTAAATGAAAATATCATTGTCACCAAAATCGGTAAATAGAAAAACAGGAACATTAGCGCTATATAAAGTTTTGGTCCTAAGGAAAGTTTTTTCTTCATTACATACCTCCCTTGTTATCAGGATCAATCTTGTTCATTATGCGCATCATAAATAAAATGACTATTGCCAAAATTACTGAAATTGCACTTCCGAAATTCCAATCTCCCACTGAAATAAACTGATTTTCAATTAAATTACCAATAAGTACAAACTGATGTCCACCAAGTAAAACAGGAATAACGAAGGCTGATATTGATAATAAAAATACCATTGTTACACCGTTAATTACACCCGGCAACGACAGCTTCAAAGTTACTTTTGTAAATACTTTAAATCTGCTGGCGCCTAAATCGCTGGCTGCCTCAATTAATGAGTAGTCCATTTTTGCAAGGGATGTGTGAATTGGTATTACCATAAACGGCACCAAATCACACACAAGTCCCATAACTACTGAAAAGTTTGTGTACATCATATTAACAGGATTAAGTCCTATCATTTTCAAAAATGAATTTACAATTCCGTTATCTGACAACAGACTAATCCATGCATAAGTTCTTAAAAGTGTGTTAATCCACATTGGAATTGTAACCAGCAAAATCAAAATACTCTGTGAATTTTCATCAAATTTTGCAATAAAATATGCCATTGGGTATGCCAATGCAAGACATATTACTGTTGTTATTACACCCATTTCAAGGGATTTTACAAATACACTTACATACACAGGATCTAAGATTTTTCTAAAATTATCTAATGTCAAATGAATTGTAAGTAATGAATTGTCTCCTGATGTAATGGAATAAAGCACTATTAAAACTAATGGTAGTGCAATAAGCAAAAACGACCATATAATATATGGCTTTACCATTCCTTTGTAATGACTCATATGCGCCTCCTTAGTTATCCATCTTGTGCATTACCTGTATATCAAATGGATCAATTGTAAGTCCGATAACACTACCCATTTCGATATTTTTTGTTGTATGCACTTTATATTTTCTGATATTTGTCTCCACAAGATATTCATAGTGAACACCCATAAATATTTTTGACACAATTTTGCCTGAAACTTTTCCGTCCTGTGGTTCTACCACCTGCATGTCTTCAGGTCTAAGCACAACTTCAATATTTTCGTTTTCTTTAAAGCCCTTGTCCACGCACTCCCACTGTACATCGTCAAAAACTACAAGGCAGTCTTTTGGCATTACACCTTCAATTATATTTGACTCCCCAATGAAATTTGCCACAAATCTGTTTTGTGGTTCGTTGTAAATATCCATTGGTGTACCAATCTGCTGTATGATTCCGTCATTCATTACAACAATTGTATCTGACATTGACAAAGCCTCTTCCTGGTCATGAGTTACAAAGATAAATGTAATTCCTACTTCCTTTTGAATCTTCTTAAGCTCCGCCTGCATGCCTTTTCTAAGTTTTGCATCCAATGCCGCTAGTGGTTCATCCAAAAGAAGAACTTTTGGTTCATTTACCAAAGCCCTTGCTATGGCAACTCGCTGCTGCTGACCACCTGACAGACTTGTAATATCTCTGTTTCCAAAGCCGGCAAGACCAACTAACGCAAGCATTTTTGTTACCTTCTCATCAATTTCCTTCTTATCTTTTTTCTTTAAATTAAGACCAAAAGCAACATTATCATGAACATTCAAAAACGGAAATAATGCATACTTCTGAAAAACTGTATTTACCTCACGTTTGTAGGCGGGAACTTTTGCAATATCCTCACCGTTAAACATTACCTGACCATGACTTGGTTCTTCGAATCCTGCAATGATTCTAAGTATTGTTGTTTTTCCACAACCACTTGGTCCTAACAGTGTTAAAAATTCATTTTCATAAATGTTTAAGTCGATTCCTTTTAACACCTGATTATCGCCAAAATTCTTTGATAAATTCTTTAATTCTATAATCTTTTTTCCCATTTACACACACGCTCCAAAAATAATCAACGCTACTATATAAAACATTTGTATTAAAGTCAATATATTTCTGAAAAGAAGAAATAAAAAGAACAATGCTTTATAATTTAAAAACATTGTTCTTTCTAATCACTTTCTATATTTAATATTAAACTTCTTTTTTATCTAACTTTAAGCTTCTTTTCTTTGCTATATCCTGTAACAGATATCCCAAGAAAATCAAGACACTTAAAATTGTAACAATTAATCCCGGTATGAAGAACGGTGCCATGTATTCCACACGTATGTTATGGTTTCCTTTTGAAAGTTTAACACCAAGATACGCTATACTTGAACTGAAAGTATCTGTTTTCTTTCCGTCAACGTATACTGTGTAGCCTTTACTGTAAGGAACCGACAGCTGTAGAATTTCATCCTTGTCAGCCTTAATTGTTCCTGTAATAAGATTTGTATCCATCTTAACATTTTCAAGAGTATTTTCTTTTAGCTTTTTAATTCGGTTTGCATACTCCGAAATAGGTATTGTAACTGCATAGGCATCCTTGAAGTAATATTTTCTCTTTTTATAAAACTTCAATCTAAACTGATTCTGTTCTTCTTTTGAATAACCTAAATTAAGTACGTTTCCTCTTTTTACAAAATAGTTATCAGTCTTTGTTCCAATAACACGTAATCTTCCATATCCATGTCGGCTGTTAAATTTTGCAGCATTTCTGTCTACACTTGTATCTTTAGCATAAACATTGTCAAAAACTATATAACTTTGGCTGTTCTTTTTGCCATCAAATGAGCATTTGTAAATGCCACCTTTGTGTGCCTTCATTTTGAATTGGTTAATCTTCTTTTTCTTTTTAATTTTAACCTTGTCAATTTTCTCAATTTTCAAAGGTAGTTTCTTCACTGTAACTGACTTTGATTTATTTTCAATTCCATCTACTTTATTATCTACAACTGCACTTCCAAGTAATGCATATTCTTTCTCAACTAATGAAAGCTTATCGTACTGCTCTCTGGTCATATAATTGGAATATGTTACTCCAAGAGGGAGGGCATATTTATTTTCATAAATATTGTAGGTAACGCCGTCTAAAACTTTTGTATCTATTTTTTCAAAACCATAAGGCTTTAAAAAGCCGTATGTTACATAATATTTAATTCCTGCTAAAGCCATCAAACCTGAACGTGTTTCAAGCCCCTTCATTACATAGGTCTTGTAATAGTTGGAAATACCTGTTGATACATACAAATCTGACATACCACTAGGTATAACACTCCAATAAAATCCCGGCTGGTTAAAACCAAAATATGTGGAGCTGTTTTTCATATCAATATCTCTCTCGATTCGGTAAAATGAATCATCCTTTATTTCAGATGCTACTTTTGCCCCATTAATTCCCATATAATTATCAAGATTGCCGCGGTCCACATAAGTTGCACAGGTAAATAATTCCTTTGAACTAAATAGACCGTAACTGTTGCAGGCTATATTTATAGCTGCTACCAAAGTTATTCCATATAAAAGTATATATGAATATTTCTTATTTCTTATTAAGAAATAAACCACTAAGATAATTGTCGCAATGATTGCCAGTATTGCTGCTTCATAGCACACAAAAGGCTTTCTTTGTGTTTTTCCAATTAGAAAAGCAATCACACCTGCTACCAGCATTAAAATGCTTGAAACTATAGCCGGTATTTTCTTTATTTCTTTTAGTCTGTCAATTGATATGGCAAGCATTATTGACAAAACAAGTGCCATACCATAACTAAATCTCATTGTTGGATATGAAAATCCATTCATTACTTTTCCCACGTATGGCGAACATAGCATTAGTAGTATTATTAAAAAACCTAATATAATTTTTCTGTCTGATTTTTTCCAATTGGCAATTATAATGATAATCCCCAAAATACCAAGTATACCAATGCCCGGTAAACACCAGTCATTTAAAGCACTTGATGACACAAACATACTTTTAAACATCATCTTAAAATATTTGCTACTGCCGATTAATGGTGGTGTTACTAATTTTGCACTGTTTCTCTGATTGTTAAGGAATGCATAGACTGATGGAAATAATATAACTGCTGCCATTGCAATTCCCCAAATGTAAGCCAAAATTATTTTACCGATTTTTACAAAAAGCTTCTTTATTCCTTCTGACTTGTACATTCCAATTTGTCTAACAAAGAAATAAATTGCCGCCATTATTGTACTCATGTACATAAAGTAATAATTGCTTGCAAATGCAAAAGCAACTACCATTGCAAGTGTGCCTATCTTTTTGTTTTTTATTATCTTCTCCACACCGGCAATTAAAAGTGGCAAATACATTAAGCCGCAGAAAAACATTGGATGTCTGATTCCGCCTATTAGTGCGAAACCTGAAAACGCGTACAAAAGTGACGCCGGCAAAACAGAATAAATATTTGTTCTACCTATTGTTTTGCATAAATACGCAACTGCCAAACCACTTAAATACATTCTTACAAGTGCCAGAATCTGATATGTTAATTCTAGCGAATCCTTTGGGAAAAACACTGTTAATAATGTAACAGGGTCTCCAAGTCCATAATAATTAAGGGTTCCAATTACATCAAATCCCTGTCCTATGGTGTAATCTACCATAGCAAATTTCCCGGTTGAAAAAAATGTTATAAGAGCCTGTCTTATGTATTTCAATACAACCACATGCTGAAATGCTCCATCAACATTCCAAATAAAAGTCTTGCCACTTTGGGCAAAAACATAACTTAGCCAAGAGGCTAACCCTACAAACAACAAAGTATAGGCAAGTAAAAATATACCCGCCTTTCTTGCTTTACTATAATTTTTCATTTTTTCTTTTCTCCTTTTAGTCATCAACATTTTATCACAATTTTCTCTTTCTGTCATCTTTAACCTGCTTTTTACTTAAATTATCGTGAACTACTTTTTCTTTAAATTATTTGCTTTTTCTTTTGTTATAATTTTGTAGTTCCCAAGTTGTTCTAATAAGAATAACGTAAAAATTGCGAAAAATATTGCATTTAAATAAGAATTAATTAAAACTTAAGGAAATCTTAAGATATGAACGGTAGGGCGAAAAAATCGCTGTATCAATTATTTGATACAACGATTTTTATTATTTATTATTTAATTATTTATATTTTTTTAATTTCTGTCTGATACCAATATATTCTTTAATAATGTCTAGCCTCTGTTCTGTGCGTCTACTAAATTCTTGCTATGGTAAATTTCTCTAAGCTTTGGCTTTTCGATTTTTCCTGTGGCATTTCTTGGTACTTCCGCAAAAATCACCTTTCTAGGTCTCTTATATCTTGGAAGTTCCTTACAGAATTCATTGATTTCTTCTTCTGTACATTCTGTATCAGGATTTAATTCAATGATTGCTGCGGAGATTTCACCTAAACGTTCATCCGCTAAGCCGATTACGGCAACGTCCTTTATTTTTGGATGCTTGCTTAAGAAGTTTTCAATCTGTACAGGATAAATATTTTCACCGCCACTAATGATAACGTCTTTCTTTCTGTCAACTAAGTAAATAAAGCCATCTTCGTCCATTTCAGCCATATCACCTGTGTAAAGCCAGCCATCCTTTAAGCAGGCTGCTGTTGCTTCCTCATCATTATAGTAACATGTCATAACTCCGGGACCTTTTACAATAAGTTCTCCAACTTCACCCTGAGCCACTTCATTGCCATCTGTATCAACTATCTTTGCTTCCCAGCCATAGCCGGGGATACCGATAGCACCTACTTTATGTATGTTTTCCACGCCTAGATGTACGCAACCAGGTCCAATTGATTCGCTTAAGCCATAGTTTGTGTCGTACTGATGATGTGGAAAATATTCTTTCCAACGTTTAATCAGACTCTGTGGTACAGGCTGTGCTCCAATATGCATCAATCTCCACTGGTCTAAATTATAATCTTCTTTTTTAATTTCTCCTCTGTCTAATGCAAGAAGAATGTCCTGAGCCCAAGGAACTAATAACCATACAATTGTACATTTTTCATTAGAAACTGTTTCCATTATTGTTTTTGGTGTTACACCTTTTAGAAGGACTGCCTTGCCACCTGTTAATAAGCTACCGAACCAATGCATTTTTGCACCTGTATGGTAAAGAGGTGGTATGCACAAAAATACATCATCTTTTGTTTGTCCATGATGATTCTGTTCAACCTTTGCTGCATGCATAAGGCTTTCGTGATTATGTAAAATAGCCTTTGGAAATCCTGTTGTGCCTGATGAAAAATAAATAGCTGCATCGTCCTTGTCTGTGATTTTCACGTCCGGTGAAAGTGATGAACAGTTAGATACCAATTCATTGTAATCCTCGGCAAATGATGGACAGTCACCGCCTACATAGAAAAGAATTCTCTTTTCATCTATTTCATCAACTATTTCCTCTAATCTTCCAATAAATTCAGGTCCAAAGAAAAGCACGTCTGTTTCTGATAATTCTAAACAGTATTTAATTTCATGTTCGTCAAATCTAAAGTTCATTGGAACTGCCAAAGCTCCCATTTTCAAAATACCAAAGTAAATAGGTAACCATTCTAAACAGTTCATCATAAGAATGGCAACTTTGTCTCCTTTTCTGACGCCACGACTAATTAACAAATTGGCAACTCTGTTTGCCTTTTCGTTAAATACATGCCATGTAATTTCTCTTCTATATTGCTGACGCAAATCCGGCTGAATCAATTCATATTCACGCCATGTAACTCTCTTTTTCTCCTGAATTTCAGGATTAATTTCTACTAAAGCCACATCATCTGCAAATTCTTTTGCATTTCTCTCCAATAATTCTGTAATTGGCATTTACTTGTCCTTCTCTCTCTTTATTTTGATGTATAACATTATCTATAAATGTTATTTTTAGTTTCTACACTAAAACATTGTCTATGAATATTGTTTCATTTCTGCAATATAACACTGCCTGACAATGTTACATTTTTAATTTCTTCTATGTTAGAACTTCTTAATTATGATTTATAGTCTAAATGCCTTATAATCTCTAACCTAGAAAAAATTAAATAAGTTATTTGCGTTTTCGCCTAAAATAATTTTATTTTCTTTTTCTGATAATCCTACTTTTTCAAAATCTTCCAAAGCCTGCTTTTGGTCGTACCATGGAGTGTCTGTTCCAAAAATAACTTTGTCTGCCCCATGTTTCCTGACTATTCTCGCAAATTGTTCCTGTGATATTTTTACAGGAAATTTTTTATTTAATACAACTGCTGTGTCAAAATACATTGGAAGACCGGCTAATTTTTCTTCTACTTCATCCCACATTCTCCAACCACCTAAATGTGCCAAAATAAGCTTCTCCGGCTGAATGTGTTTCCACAAATTAAGAACCATGTCAGGGGTACAATGCACTCTGCTTGGCAAACCTACGTCCTCACCTGCATGTACAATAATTCCCAAGTCTTTGTTTGCTGCGTAATCAATTAATCTTAAATACTTTTCGTCATCAAAAAAAGTATTCTGATAGTCAGGATGAATTTTTATGGCTTTTAAATCCATTGCCACAATGTCATCAATTATCTCTTTGTAATTCTCGCAATTAGGATGAATTGCCCCGAAATAAAAGATTTTATTTTCTGACATTTTTTCATTGTATTCCACTGATAGTCTGTTAATTTTTTCAGGCTGCCTTGTGTTGGTAGCTACGGGACAAACCACTGACAGGTCTATGCCTGCATTGTGGGTGCTTTCTATTAATCCCTGCAATGTTGGTATTCTCTCGTGTTTTACCACCATCTTCTGACCTTTTAAGATTTCTTTTTCCATGTTGGTTATAGTCTTATCTGCTATAGCCTCAGGAAATGTATGTGCATGAATATCAATTATCATTAACCTATTTCGTAACCTCTCTCAAATGCTTTTACGTTGATGTCAATTGTTTTTGGTGGAACTTTTTTCTTGATTACTTCAATCCACTGTTCCTTCTCAAAATCCATTTTGCTTGCTGCAACACCAAGAATAATTACGTTAAATACTCTTGAATTACCTAATTCTAAAGCTTCTTTCTGAGCATCAACTGATATAACTTTATATTTCTCAGAAAGATGTTCAATTATACCTTCAGGGTATTTTGCTACACCTGTTACAACAGGCATAGGATCTATTTTCTGATCATTTACAATAATCACTCCGTCTTTCTTTAAGAAATGTGCGTAACGTAATGCCTCTAATTTTTCAAAGGCAATAAGCACGTCTGCCTGACCTTCTTCAACAATTGGCTCTGTTACTTTTTCGCCATATCTTACATAAGTAACAACGCTACCGCCACGCTGTGCCATACCGTGTACTTCTGAAAGTTTTACATCATATCCGTTTTCTACAGTGATACCACCTAAAATTCTACTTGTAAGGAGAGTACCCTGACCACCAACGCCTACTATCATAATATTCTTTGTTTCTGCCATGATTATTCTCCTCTTCTTTCTAATTCAATTGCTCCGAATTTACAGTTACTCATGCAAAGTCCACAACCGTTACACATTGTCTTATCAATTGCAACTGTTCCGTCTGCATTCTTTGTCATTGCAGGACAACCTGGAACTAAACACTGACCACATTTTACGCATTTTTCAGGAATTGTGTAACACTTGCCCTTTGGAACAAATGATTTTAACAATGCACATGGTGACTGTGAAATAATTACAGAAACTTCGTCTCTTGCAACTTCTTCTTTTACAACCTTTGCTAATCTGTCAACATCAAATGCATCAACAACTTCTACGTGCTGTACACCTAATGCCTTACATAAATCTACTAAATCTACTGCATAAGCCGGTTCTCCTGCTAAAGTCTTTCCTGTAGCCGGATGATCCTGATGACCTGTCATACCTGTTGTTGAGTTGTCGAGAATAATAACTGTTCCTGTTGATTTGTTGTATACCATGTTCATAAGTGAGTTTACACCTGTATGTAAAAATGTACTGTCACCTATTACTGCAACCCAATTCTTAATGTATTCTTTACCTTTTGCCTTCTCCATACCATGAAGAGTTGAAATACTTGAACCCATACATAATGTAGTGTCAACTACTCCAAGTGGATTAACTGCACCTAATGTGTAGCATCCAATATCGCCTGCTGCATGAATTCTTAATTTCTTTAATACTGAATATGTACTTCTATGTGGACAACCAGGACAAAGAATTGGTGGTCTTGCAGGTGCTTCTTCTGCTTCTGCTATTTCTACTTTTTCCCCAAGGAGTTTTTCTCTTAACATGTTTGCACTGTATTCTCCCTGAATTGTAAATAAATTCTTACCATCACATTCAATTCCCATTGCCTTAACTTGTTCTTCAATTACAGGTTCAAGTTCTTCTACAACTACAACTCTGTCAACCTTGCTTGCAAATTCCTTAATTAAATCTTTTGCTAAAGGATGAACCATACCAAGTTTAAGCACTGATGCATTTGGTAATGCTTCTTTTACATACTGGTAAGGAATACCACTTGTAATAATACCGATGCTTGTGTCGTTGTATTCAACCTTGTTAATATCTAATGTGCTTGCATCTTTTTCTAGTCTCTTCATACGTTCTTCTACACGTACATGTGCCTTAATTGCGTTTCCTGGCATCATTACATTTTTTGCAACATTTCTTTCGTAAGGTTTGTCTTCTACTTCTACTCTATCTTCTAAATTAACAATTCCCTGTGAATGAGCAAGTCTTGTTGTTGTTCTTAAAATAATTGGTGTATCGTATTCTTCTGATATTTCATACGCTCTCTTTGTAAACACTCTTGCTTCTTCACTGTCTGATGGTTCAATAACAGGAATCATTGCCGCACGACCTACCATTCTTGTATCCTGTTCGTTCTGTGAACTGTAAATTCCCGGATCATCTGCAACAACTACTACCATACCACCATTTACTCCAATGTATGAACCTGAATAAAGTGGATCGGCTGCTACGTTTAAACCAACCATCTTCATCATTGTCATAGAACGGATTCCTGCCATAGAAGCACCGATAGCCACTTCGGCAGCAACCTTTTCATTTGGAGCCCATTCTGCATAAATACCATCATATTTCACTACGTTTTCGCTTACTTCTGTACTTGGAGTTCCTGGGTATGCTGATGTCACCTTAACTCCTGCTTCGTAAGCACCTCTGGCAATAGCTTCATTGCCTAACATAATTGTCTTTTTACTCACTTTTATATCCTACCTCTCTTTTAAAATAGACACTTTTTTCACTGCTTTAAAGTCATAAAGTATATTATAATTTATCCCTTTCTATAAGTCAATGAAACCCACCACTAGAAAAGGCATCCCTTTGCGCCTGTTCCTGCAACATGGGATGCCTTTTACTTCTACTGAAGTCTTTCAATCATAGCCACTAATGTGTCAATGTTTTCAAAGTTTTCTTCTGTTTTTTCTTCCATTGTTATTTCAATATCAAACTTATCTTCCAGTTCTGCAATTAACGCAATTATGTCCATGGAATCTAAATCTTCCGGAAGGTTCATGTCCTCATCGTTTACATCAATGTCTGGGCATATCATTTCTAAAATTTCAATAACTTCATCTCTCATATTCATTCTCCAATCTTTCTTTAATTATTTTCCAATGCTTTCAACTGTTTTCTTATAATTTTTCCATTGAAAGTTCTTGGAATTTCATCTATAACCTCAAAAGTCTTTGGCACTTTTAAAGATTCAAGTTTTGATAAAAGATACTTGGAAAGCTCTTTTTGATCCAGTTGATATCCTTCATTTAAAGTTACAAACAACTTAGGGGCTTCACCTGTTATTTCATCTTTAATCGGGATACATGCACAATCTTTAATCATTTCATGCTTCATAGCTACTTCTTCTATTTCAGTAGGTGCAATTTTGATTCCACCCATGTTAATAACATCTCCCTGTCTGCCAAGAAGATACACTAAGCCATCCTCACCTAAGTAGCCTAAATCATTTGTATACACAACACCCTTTTCATCCATCACTTCTTTAGTAATTTCAGGTTCCTTGTAATAAGAACGCATATTCATTTTACCTTTAAAAGCAAGTATGCCCGGTTTTTCCAACGAAGCTTCTACTATATTTCGCCTGTCATCTACAAATAAGATTTCTGTATTAACTGTTGTTCGGCCAATACATTTTTTCTTGTGACCATATTTGCTAAATTCCAAAATCACTGTACAACCTGACTCTGTAGCCCCGTATGTATTGTACAATCTTGTAGTTGGAAACATTTTTGTTAATATTTCTTTATTTGTTTCAGACAATGGTGCTGAACCTAACTGAATATAGTGAAATTGATTATCATAGGTTGCAAATCTGTCCTTTGCAAATTTTAGAACCTGCTCAAGTATTGCAGGTACAAAAGTAATTGCTGTAATTTTGTATCTGTCTAATAATTTGAAAAAGTCCTCTACAAACTTGATTCCATCTGTTAAAACAATTGAACTTCCATTGTAAATTGCACCGTAAGATCTTCTTATTGCCAGGGAATGATTAATTGGTGTAGTAATCAATTCTATCTCATCCTTTTCCATACCAACACTGTCAATAACGTTTTGTGCAATAGCTACATTACACCCAAATGTAACTTCAATTCCTTTTGACTTTCCTGTTGTCCCTGTAGTAAACAAAATTTCGGACAAATCATCACTAGCCGGTAAACTAAATTCTTTTGAATTAACTGCTTCACTGTTGTCTGTATTTTCATTTGGTGTTACTGCCTCATTATTTTGGACAACCTTAAACATTTCCTTCAAACTAATATTATTAACAGTTGTATTCTTTACAGGTTTTTCTGCTAAATAAATATTTGAATCAACGAAATTCATTATTTCCATAATACGGTCGTCTTTTATGGCTTTTTCAAGAGGGCAAACAGCACCACCTGCTAGTTGTACACCGAAAACTCCTAACAAAAATTCAACTTTCTGTGCTCCTCGAATAACAACCATATCTCCTTTTTGTACGCCTTTTTCCTGAAGATAAACTGCCGCCTTTTTTACCATGTTCCAGAATTCTTTATAAGTAACCTGATTTTTCTTATCACCTACACATAATTTGTCAGGTGTTTTCTCAGCATTTATTTTTAATGCTTCAACAATTGAACTTATCTGTTCTTCCATTTTTGTGTCCTTTCTTCAATTAGAGATTACTAAAACTGTCCATAAACAAATGCTCCTGCATTATATCCTGAACCATATATACCAAATATAATAATTCCGAATATTAAACCAAAATATAATATCCAACGGAAAATAATATTCTGTTCGCAAATTACATCTCTAATGCCCTTGTTATCTTTATCAAATTTTTCCTGTAACATGCTAACACACCAAACTAACCCAATTAAAATAAGCGATAGTGTAAACCCATGTCTGTCCAGTCCAAAAGAATATAGGCTTTCGTCCCATAATGTATGTAATCCAAAATTTCTCAAATCAAAAGTTCTTTTGATAATCAATACTGCATGATGGAAACCTGCTGTAGATACAAAAAATATTCTACCAATGGCGGACAATAAGAATGTTCTTGCCATTCTAAATAAATTAAATGAAAAACATTCAGTGTTAATATGCAATAACTTATTTAATTTCTGTATTGGTACATCAAACACTGCTCCAAGTATAATCAAGATTCCATGATACACACCCCATAGCACGTAGCACATTGCCGCTCCATGCCACATACCTGTTACAATCCATACGCATGCTGCAGGGATTACTGTTGAAAATGCTCTTGATGCCTGATTGCCCCACTTCTTTCTTGTAAATCTGTTAATTGATTTACAAAGCTTCGACATTGAAACAGGATAAAGTAAATAATCCTTAAACCAGGCTCCAAGTGTAATGTGCCATCTTCTCCAAAACTCCGGCATGTTTTTTGAAAAATAAGGATGCCAGAAATTTCTTTCCAACTCTATTCCAAAAATCTGTGAAACACCTCTTGCAATATCCATACACCCTGTCCAGTCTAAATACAACTGCATTGAAAAAAATATAATTGCAAGCACTAACGGTAAACCTGTAACCTCGTCCCACTTTGCATATACGCCGTTAGCGAAAATAGCCAACCTGTCTGCAATAACCATTTTTTCAAAATAACCCCATAACATTAACAGCAAACCTTTTTTTACTCTGTCATAATCAAACTTATATCTTTGATTAAACTGTTCTGCTAATTTGTTATATCTGCCAATTGGTCCCTGAACTATGTGTGGAAAATACGATGTGAACAAAGCAAGCTTCAAAATATTTTTCTCTGCTCTATATCGTTTCCAATAAACATCGAGTATGTATCCTACTGTCATAAAAGTATAAAATGATATACCAAGTGGTAAAACAAAACTCACAGATTTTGACCAGTCAACTCCAAACTTTGCAAGCACTGCGGACATACCGCGAAGTGCAAAATCCATATACTTAATTACACACAGCATACCCAAATTTATAACTAAATCCAGCAATAACCAGACTTTTCTTTTTGCTGTAAAATGTTTCTTTATGGATTTCTTCTTTTCTTTTGAGAAATCATGTTTTCCAATAATCTTCTTTTCTCTATCATGAAGTTTTTGTATCTTTCCTGCAAACAAATATGTTGTAACAGCAGTTATGCTAATATAAACTATGTACTTTGGACCTGAAAACATATAGAAAGCAATGCTTGCAAGTAGCAGTAAAAACCACTGACACTTTCTAAACAGGGTAAAGTACAAAATTGCAACCACAAGTACAAAACCTAAAAAACTTAAACTTGTAAAACTCATCCTTTGCCCTTTCTCCCTATACTTACAGTTCCATAAGCATTATTTTTTAAACTTACTGTATCTATAACTGACTTTGTTTTCTTATCGTAAACAACAATATTCATGGCATCCTCATACACATCACCACAGGCATTGTTGTTTACTCTTACTGAACAAAGTCCACCGCTAACTTTTGCTGAGTAAGACATTCCATCACTAAACTGTCCCCCCTGATCTATTACCGCTGTTGTGTATTTGTCTTCTTCTTTTGATATATTGATACTTGCATCTGACTTTACGTCCTCTGATACATAAACCAAATTATTTCCATAAACAGAATCTTTTTGGAACTTGTCAATTTTTATATTCATATCCTTAAAAAGATCTAACTGCTCTGTTGAAAAATTCAACTTATGTGATGATGAACCTGCAACTACAATAAATGCATAATCTTTGTCATTTATTAATTTAAGGTAATTATTTAAATTCATTTCTTTTAAAAGTTTTGCATTTTTCATCTGAGCTTCATAAGTTGCCATTTCCCACTGGAAGCTCTTTGTCACACTAGAATCTTTTTCTTTATAATTTGTAAGATTAAAATTCTTTGTCAAATATTTTCCAATGTAAGATGTTACCTTTTTTCCACCACTAATGTTCATATGGATATTGTCTGCACCATCTTCAGCAAAATTAATGCCTACAGCTTTTCTCATAGACTTCAAATTAAAATCTAAATACTTAACGCCTAATTCCTTTGCTAAATCATTTACATAATTGTACTTTTTAACACTCCAGCTTGTATCCGGTGTTTTGTATAAAATAAGCTCCACATTATTTTGTTTTGCTAACTTTGCAATCTTTTCAACATACTCTTTGTTTGTGGCGTTATATTTACTGTACTCAACTTTTTTTGCATCGAATCCGTCATACTTTCCTGCATCATCACTTGCCTTATCATATTTTGATGTATATTTAAAAGTATTTGTTAATGCAGCGTAGCCTTTTGTATCTGAATTATTGTTGCCCAAAACAAAATCATAATCGTCATAGTCTAACTCAGACCATCTTGTGTGATAAAGTGAAAGTGGAAAGAGATATTCAAAAATTCCCTGTGCTTCCTCATTATCTTTTATTTCCTTATCAGAGTTCACTGTGGCATAAGCGTACTCTAATTTTGTTTTTCCAAGTCGCATATAATCATAAGACTTTCTTGCCTTACTTTCTAACTTGTCATGCTTTCTTCCGAGAGTTTTAACCTCAACAAAAATCACCTTTGGCTTTTGTGTCTGTAAAGCTTCCTTTACCCAAAAATATGTTCCGCTCATAGTTTGGGAAACCACACTCAAATTGTAAGAAGATATTCCATATTCATTGTATAATTGAAAAGGATCCGCTGACGCAGCTACAACACTGGAGCCAAAGAACAACACATCTGTACTGTTCTTTTCCAGCTTATAAAAACTTACATTTGTTTTTGAAGATGCCCATCTGTCCTCTAACCACTTTGGCTTAAATAACCCATTAACAAAATCAAGTAGTAGGACAAATATCAGGCAAAAACAAACTATTTTTGCTAATATTTTCAATTTTCTTTTCATTGTCTAACTCCACATTAATTTTCTTTAGTATTTTCTTCCGTCAACATGCTATTCAAATGTTCCCATAACTCTCCGTATCCTTCACTAGCAGGAGTTACCGGTTTTTCAATTGGATTGTACATATGCTCCTTAATTAAACCATCCTTTGACATAACCATAATTCTGTTGCCAAGGGCAATTGCCTCCTGAATGTTATGAGTAATAAATAAAACTGTCATTTTCTCTTTTTCTTTTATGTGCATAAGTTCTGACTGCATTTGATTTCTTGTCATTGCATCTAATGCTGCAAATGGCTCATCCATCATAATGATTTTTGAACCTAATGCCATTCCTTTAGCAATAGCTACTCTCTGTTTCATACCACCACTTAGCTGATGTGGATAGTAGTCCTTGTATTGCAAAAGATTCACCTTGTCTAAATATTTCTCAGCTCTCTTTATTCTTTCTTTTTTGTCCTTCATGCCACTGCTCTTTAAAGGAAATGTTATGTTCCCAAGAACTGTCTTCCACGGAAACAACTGATTGAAGTCCTGAAACACCATAATTCTGTCAGTACCGGGACCTTTTACACTTTCGCCACTAACTTCAATTGTTCCTTCATAATCCTCAAAACCTGCAATACATCTAATCATGGTTGATTTTCCACAACCTGATGGTCCAAGCACACACAAGAAATCTCCTTCATAAATACTTAAGTCTATTCCCTTCAAAACAGGTTCAGTAGTATTGCTATATGTCTTTTTTAAATTTTCTATTTTTAAAATCTCATTGTTGCTCATCGTGTCATACCCCATTTCTTAAATGTTCTATTTTCAATAGTTCTAAAAATTCCGTATTCCACAACAAGTCCAATCATTATAATTATGATTATTGTTGCATATATACTTGCAAGGTCACTATTATCTCTTCTTTGAGTAATGTAATATCCCATACCAATAGTTCCTGCTCCACCAAAAACCATTTCCGCACTAATAAGCCCTCTCCAGGCTCTCGCCCAACCAACTTTTATGCCTGAGAAAATTCTTGGCATTGCCGCCGGAATGAAAACTCCAAACAAAAGTTTTATTGGTGACAGACCTATATTTTGTCCAACTTCCAAATATAATTTTGGCACAGCATTAAAGCCATCAATAATACTACGTGACATAGGCCACACAACTGAATGAACGACCAAAATCACAATGGCAATATCGTTTTGTCCATACAGAAAAATTATAATTGCTGAAATTAAAGCAATTCCCGGAATCAGGTCAAACATAGATACAACCATGTTGTAAACTGCCGCAAATGAATCTGAGATAACAGATATACCTGATAATACAATTGCTAAAACTATCCCTATACCTAATCCCTCTAACATTAGTAAGAGTGAGTGAAGCATAATGCCACCAAAACCTTTTTCAGTAAATCCCCATATCATTTTTTCAAAAATCATTCCTATGGATGGGAACAAATTTGCATTTCCGTTTTGTGCAAAATTGTATGCCACAATCTGCCATATAGCCACAACTATTACTATAAAAATAATCTGACACAATAAACCTTTTGTTTTTTTCTTCACTGCTTTTGTCTCCTTGTAACTTTATTTTCCTTTTACACCATCGTATACAATGTCACTAAGATTTCCTGAATATTCGTTTTCTAAAAATCCTTCATCCTGCATAAACTGAACAAAATTTCCTACACCCTGTAGTGTTGTTGAATATTGTGATTTTGAATCAGTCATCCACTTAACAATATCTTCCACGCTGTCATCAAGTTCTAATTTATCTTTTACAAGTTGTGCTGTTTCTTCAGGATTGTTCTTTACATACTGCATAGCTTCATCAAGTGCTTTGCAAACTGCATTGTATAAATCTTTGTTATTTTCATATAGATTTTTTGAAGCAATTCCCACAATAGATGTATCTCCAGGCACCCACACATCTTCACTAATAGCAATTTCATGAGTTCCCTCCACAGCTAACTCTTTGAAATTATACGGTGAAATTACAATATGTGCCTTAATTGAACCACTTTTAATTCCGTCAAATCCTGATGCATTGTCAACCGAATTAAGCACATTATCAAATGCATGAGCATCTCCAAGTTCAGCCTTAGCAGCCATACCAAGTAAAATATGTCCCTGGCTGTTTGTACTTAAAACTCCTATCTGAATTTTTTTATCTTTTAAATCTTTTAAAGTGTTTATATCCTTTTGATTTGTAACAATTGAATATGGCTGTGAAGAAATACCTGAAAAGATTTTGTATTTACTGCCACTTAAAATTCCAACAACTGCCGGTGGCAATCCTAATGTTCCAATATCAATGCTTCCACTTGATACGCCTTCTTTAATTGTGTTTCCATCTTTCTCAACCTGACAATCAACTTCTAAATCCTTGTCATAATATTTTGAAATCATATTCTTTTCTGCCATTATCATTACTGGTGCATAAGCAATACTTTTCTGGTATCTGATAACAATCTTGTTATCATTTTTGCTTTCCTTACTGCTGCCTCCACATGCTGTCATTGTTACTGCCATAGCTGTAATCAGCGCGAAGCTCAAAACTTTTTTAATAATTCTCATATTTTTAAATTCCTTTCATTTAATGTTTTTGTTTTTTGTTTTTCTTTTGGTTATATTTCTTTTTATTTTTTCTAAAAATCCTATTTTTCCCATTTTTACTAATACCTTTGTGAGTTTATCAATCTGATATGATGTGATTTTGATATAAATTTTCCATCAAATTTCGACTTTACTCTTTTAGCAGATTATTTACAAAATACATAAGGAGACAAAAAATGAAGAGATATTATAAGGTTATTTTTCTTTTACTATTAATTTTTCTTGGCATAAATTGTACCCCAACCTATGCCACATCTAACGATATTTCAACAACACGAATTTTATTTATCGGAAACAGCTCAACCTATTACAATCAAATGCCTTTGATGGTGGAAGGTCTTGCTAAAGCTAACAATATTAACTGTGAGGTCAAATCCATTACAGCCTCTAGTTATAAACTTACTCAATTTGCCACAACGGGCAATGCTTATAACACAGAAATTGTTAATGCTCTATCAAAAGAGAAATGGGATTTTGTTATTTTGCAGGAGCACCGCGAAAATATAATGGGTAATTTAGAAGCAACTAAAAATGCTATCACAAACTTAAAATCAACAATTGATAGCACAGGTGCAAAGACAATACTATATGAAACTCAGGCAGATTATATTGGTAATGATTTTATAATTGATGGCACTTCAATTTACTTTGACAATATTACCTTGCAAAATTATATGACTAAATTCTATTTTTCTCTTGGAAATAAATTTGACTGCAAAGTTGCACCTGTAGGTGTCAATTATACAAGATGCATGAAAGAATATCCTGAAATTAACTTATATAATTCCGACATGATTCATCCAACATTAGAGGGAAGTTATCTGGCTGCCTGCACACTTTTTCAGACTATATTTGAAACATCAGCTTACAACAATACTTTTTTGTCAGGAAGTGAATTCGACACCAGCCATATTATAGATAAATTAGATAATGATACTGCAAAAAAACTTCAGAATGTAGCCGACGGAATGATAACTTTATCTACCTATAACGTTACTCTTAAAAAAGGGGAAAAAGCCTCTGTGAATGCCAAAATCACTTTCACTGACACAAACCCTGTTATGGCAAATTATTCAAATACAATAACATATTCAAGCACTAACGAATCAAGCGTAGGTGTAAATTCACAAAAAGGTACCATTACTGCAATTAGAAATGGTTCTTCAATGATTAAAGCTTCAACAGATAGCGGACTTATGGCATTCTGCACAGTAAATGTTGTTCAGCCTTCTACCTCTCTTACTATAAAAGAAGGTAGTATTTACCTACACATAAAAGATACTGCAAAGTACACTACGGAAATTTATCCAACTGACACCACTGATACAATCACTTGGACAAGTAGTAATCCATCTGTAGTTTCTGTTGATGAAACAGGTACAGTCAAAGCAAAAAAAATCGGTTCTGCAAAGATTACTGCAAAAACAGATAGTGGCATAAAATTGACCCGATATGTAAGAGTTAAACTTAAAACTCCTACATCAGTAAAAGCTGTTAAAACCAGCGGTTCTACAAAAAGCTATAAATATTCAAACGTTAAAGTAACCTGGAAGAAAAATTCATCTGCTGTTAAATACTACATTTACAGAAGACGATTAGGTAAATCAAAATATACCAAAATAGCTACTACAACTACTAATAAGTTCATTAATTATAATGTTAAAAAAGGTAGAACCTATTACTACAAAATCGTAGCGGTATATTCAAGCTCATTGTGTAACAGCTATAAATCACCTGCTGCCAAAATCAAATTACAGTAAAGAGATATAAAGAGGAATGTACTAAAGAACATAATAAAAACTTGTATAAACAAACTTGCTGCATTTTCTAATGAAGTAATCTAACACCTTTTGTTGAAATAATGTTATAATCTATGTTTGAGATTTATAACTAGAAAATATTAAAAAAATTTCTATTATAATCATTTTTTTAATTAAAGGTGAATTTATGTTACATGATGCAGATATTAGAGAGCCTCTGTTTAATTATCTGGAGGATTCTTACGGAAAAATACGAATACTTGAAGAAGTAGAAATTGCCCGCTCAAGAGCTGATGTTATTATGGTTACTGACGATTCTTTAGTGGGACTTGAAATAAAAAGCGACGCAGATACATATGTAAGATTAGAGAGACAGGTAAAAGACTATAATCTTTTCTTCGACTATAATTATGTTGTGGTTGGTTCAACTCACGCAAAACACGTTAATGAACATATACCTGACAGTTGGGGAATTATTTCTGCTGAGCTAATTGACGGCAACATGGACTTCTATGTACTACGGGAACCTACACGAAATAAACGCCAGCGTATTAAGCGTAAGCTTAGTTTATTATGGCGACCTGAACTTGCACATATTCAGGAACGAAATGAACTTCCAAAGTATAAACAGAAAAGCAAGGATTTTGTTGTAAACAAGCTTATTGAAAAACTTCCACGAGAGCAACTTGATTTAGAAATCAGCACTGAACTTTTTGAGCGAGACTATACTTTGATTGCTGACATAATCGCAAACTACAAGAAAGAGAATCAGAAACCTGTTAGGAAAAGGCGTTCAAAAAAATCCAAAAAGATTTCACGCCAACACATATAAAAAAGGTACTACTAATGAAAATCTGTGCAGCCTCCAATGGTTAGATTCGTAAATCTAACTTTTGAAAAGCCTGTGCAATTAGTAGTACCTTTATTTATTATTTTAAATAAATTTTTTCTCTTGGTAGGAAGCTCTTGGCTATTGTTGCCATTTCCTGTGGTGTTTCCTTCATTCCGCCACGAACCCAGTTTTCTACAACAGCCGTACAGCCAAAAACTATATAGTATCTGTAATATTTAAACTGTTTCAGAGATTCATCCATAAACTTATCTTTCCATCTAAGCATATACTTGTCATGTATGTAATATCCCATTTTTTCATAACCGGTCTGGTTGTTCACACTAAAACACAACAAACCTGCTTTGATTTTATCCTCATAAAAATAGTTAAACAGGCCATAGAAAAAGCCCTCTGCGTTTCCTCCTTCTGTAGCCTCAACAACTTTTTGAATATCTTCGGCAATTTCATCCTGTAACTGCTCAAGCATATCCACAGGATCACGATAATACTGATAAAAAGTTGTTCGAGTCACATCAGCCTTTTTTGCTAACTCGCTTACTGTAACATCCATAACATTTTTCTCTTTCAGTATTTCAATTAAAGCCTCAGTAAGTATCTTTTTTGTTCGTCTTATTCTTTTGTCTACCTTACAAGTGTTTTCCATTTTGCGCCTCCTATACCTTGAAGGATATTCCTCAAAATGGTATTTTACCACTTTTAGACATATTAGTAAAATTGTAAAATAAGCCTACTTGTAAAAAGGAAAGGTTATTCCGCTAGCACTACCATACTGTGACCATACCGTAGTCCATTTTGTCATTTTCCATTTTGACTTTTCTTTTTTGAACCAAATAAAATGACCTGCTTCATGGTCTGATTCCACATAATACACTTTGGCAGTTTTATTTGTATTATAAAAAACCTTATAGTATTCTATGTCGTCAATCATGTTTGTCTGTTTATACTGATTCTTAAATTCACTTCCAAATAAAAGAGTGTTACCTTCCACAAAAATATATGGCACAAGAATTATTAAAATTAAGGCAACTATTACAATTATTTTTATTTTCTTTTTCATATATTAGCCTTTCTTTGTCTACTTACCCTTTGTAATATTCTATATTGTTATTTTTTAGAAATTCTTCTACTTTTCGCTTTTTACAGAACTCGCACATATTTTCATGAGCTACACTCGACATAAAAACTTTGCCTTTTCTATAAAAACTTAAATCTTCAGGAAAATCAGGATATTTCCACTGATATAAATCCTTAACATAATCGAAAAATTTTCTCGTATCATCATTTAGTTCAATCAGAAATATTTCTTTTTCATATTCTGAAATAGAATCACAATATACCGTATCAATATAATGATTCTTGATATGCTCAGAAATACTATCTAAATACTTTTTAATATTAACACGATATCTATTATAATCCTCAACCCAGTCGTCATCCATTTCTGTATATCCTATTTTATATTCAGGAAAATATTTCGCATTAGATTCATTTATTAATGTTTTTCCTAAATTTGGCACACAAAACGCAAATTGATCACATTGTGTCATCAGGAAGTCTATCACTTTATCGTATAATTCTCCTGATATTTCACTTGTAATGCAAAAATGTTTCTTCCTAAATATTGTTTTTAATAAAATTGATATATATGCTAACATAATTTACCTCCTTAAAAATATCAAATTACTAATAATTTAATCTTCAATGTGTATAAGACTAAATTATTCTATAAAGCTATTTGTTACTTTATCTAAAACAAATACCATACATGGGCGCCATTTCTATTATAAGTATGATAATGCCAGTAATATCCTATAATTCCATTTTTTCCCTTATCAATTTCAGCCTTTGTTGGTTTTTTATTATTGCCAGCAGCTTTAGCTACAGCTTTCGCCTCTGCTTTAGTAACTGTAAACACATTGTGTCTTCTTGAAACCTCTTTTACAGCCTGCGAATATGATAATGGTCTACCAATATCAACATATCCTTTTTTTAAAGTTGCACTCCAATAACGAGTTTTAGATGTTCTTTTAACACGACTTCTTATCTTTGCTTCAGCCTTTGCTACTTCTGTAAATGCCTTAACAGCTTTAATGGCTTTTTTTATTTTACTCTTTCCCCAACTGAATGCACGTTTACCACCATGCACAACGGTATATGCTATACCAGACATTCCATTTCCTACTAATTTACAATATTCCTTAAACGAATTCATTATCTTTTTTATACTACAATATGCAATTACCGTTCCTACCAGTATTACACAAGCCTTTATAAACTCGTAAGCATAATATATTATTATAGGAGATTTACCATTTGGATCTGTGCAATTTACAACATTGTTGTTACAATAGCAATATAGATTATCTTTATATATACTTGTATCTTTTATTCCTAATATTTTAACATCATCTGCATTAATAAATCTTCCTGTTTCAGAATCATAGTACCTACTTTGGAGATAGTAAAATCCACTTTCGTTATCTTTGTAATATCCTCGATAAGTTATATGATTTAATTTTAATGCTGTTTCATTTTCATATGATACATCAACAATATTTCCCCATGCATCGTATGAATACTTCACAAGTTCTTTTCCCTTTGTATCAAGAAGACCAATAACATCTCCCTGTTTATTTTTTTCAAAATAAATTGGTGTTTTAACGATATTACTATTATCAACTTCACTATACTCAAAACCTATAGCTTCATCATCATTGTTATAAAAATACCAAATATCATACTTCTTTTCATCTCCCTTATATGCTACTGTCTCTCTTATAAGCTTAGAATCATCCCATTGATAATTAGTTATAGATTCCTTTGTATCTTTATATGTTCTTAATCCATCCTGATTATATTTATATGTAACACTTGAACCATCTTTTAATGTCATTTGTTCAAGTTGTCTGCCTCTTGTCCACTTAAAAGTTTTTCCGTCAATATAATCTATAGGATTTCCCATACCATCATAAGTTATCTTCTGTCCGTCATACTGTGTAAGTTGATCTGCCCATTCTCCATTTTGATAACTATATTTAATATCTCTTACATTAGTAAGACTTCCATCATTATTAATTTCTTTTATGTGTTTTGCTACAACATTTCCTGTACTTGTATATCCATATGTACAACCTGTTTTATTAACATAATCAAGTTCCTTTGTAATTCTTCCGTGTACATCATAGGCATATTCATAAATTTTCTTATCGCCCAGCTTTATTTCCGTTATATTTCCTGCCAAATCATATATATAGCTAAATACCTTTTTATTTCCACTAAAAATTATTGTATATAATGATTCCTGTTCTGTATTCTTCTTTTCATCTACATTAAATATTCCCTGACCATTAAGACTTGAATACAATTTTCTGCTTATTGTTTGTTCATTATCACTTGACTCTTCTGTCAACACTGCATTATTGTAAAATACATTTGTCATCAATACTTTGTTTTCATCTGACATATCAGACTTTTGAGTTGTCTTATATGTTGCGTTTCTGTCTAAAATATCTTTATATGTATACTCAATATTTTTTTGTGTAATGCCACTTTCTTCATTTTGTTCTGTATTGACTGTCTTTATAAAGCCATCATTTCTTTCAACCTTTACATTATCACCTGTATAAATGTAGTTATAACTTACAGCTTCTTTTCCTGTATTATCTGTGAATTTTATAATCTTTCCCGCATCATTGTATTCGGTTGTATATGCAGGAATGCTGTTTGTATCATAATATATTTCTACTTTCCTAGCAACTGATGTTGTATCGTTTTCTGCCACCTTCATTTCAGTTGTTACTGTTCGAATCTTTTGATTATTACCATATGTAGTTGTATTTTCTGTACTGTTTATTATCTCTCCTACAGCAATATCGGAAGCTTCATCATTGCTTTTTATTATATTTTCCGAATTATTTACAAGCTCTATATTTCCTACTTTAAGCGACTTCATCTCACTGTCTTGATATTCCATTGTATATGCTGTTTTCTGATCACATATGTATATTACATTTCCGTCACTATCATATGTATATGTAATGCATATTGTGTGGTCTTTATCATTTTGATTTTCTTCTACAACAGCAGTGTTGTTTCCTTTTTCATCATAGAAATATTTTACCACTTTATTTAAGTTTTCATCACCATAATCGGTTGTTACTTTTTTTATATCATTTCTATAAATATTTTTTAAATATGTGGTCTTTACACCGTTGTCATATTCAGAATATTCTCTATCGTAAAGTCCTTTATGTACCTCTGCTGAACATGCTCCTAATCTATCTGTTCCTTTATTCTGAGGGTTATCTGTTTTTCTCGGATTTGTTGTTTCAAAATCATCAGAATCTTTTATTTCATCAAAATCTGAATCCTTTAACCACGGATCTGTTCCTTCTTTATATTCTCTTAAATCTGTCCATCCATCTCCATCACTATCTGCTCCTGATTCATTTGCTACTGCCGGATCTGTACCCAATGTAAATACTTCATAGCCATCTGGGAATCCATCTCCGTCTGTATCCTGATTGTATGTGCCATCAGATTTCTTTTCATTCCACTTTGTCTTAAAATCCCATATTTCATATCCATTTTCGAGTCCATCTCCGTCTGTATCAATTTTAACATTTTCGTAGGTGATTTCTGAATCATCATCCTCATTGCTCTTCTTAAGAGATACAATATTCGAAGGTCTAACTGTTCCATCAGAATATAACAAGCATGCTCTTAAATCTATACAATCTTCATTGTCTGATGCTATCTTGATTGTCTCGTCTATTGTTGTTCCCTTTCCTACTACTGAAAACACTGATGCATTATTTTTTCTCGCATATATTTTATATCCGGTTACTGTCACCCCATCATCTGTATTATTATCTGTAATGTTAAGTTGAATATTATTTTCATCATTAGCATACTCTGCATTTAATTCTACTGTTTCATCATATGATTTCATTTCTCTATAATTAACAGCAATTGCCATATATAATGGATCTCCGTATTTACCATTCTCTGAACTTGAATACTGTATTTCAGGACTATAGATAGATGCTGCCATTCCTTTTTCAGGACATGTGAACACTAATCCATTATCCTCTAACTTACCATCTGCTATATCCTGCACCCAATCAGTTATATCTAGTGTATGACGATTTCCTTCCTCTCCTGTACACTGTGTTTCAGCAATATAATCATCTGATATTTTGGGCTGTGAATTCCATGTTATTGTTGATTTATCCCATTTAGCTAATGCTCTTTTAATTTGAACAGTACCTGTTGGATAATAATCCGGTGTTTTACTTTCACTAAAAATAAGTTCTGCACTTTCTATATATTTGCCTTTAAGAGGTGTTTTAGTTCCAACAAAACTTTTTCCACTTAAAAGATTTGTTGTATCAAGATATATTCTATTTTCACTATTATATGGATATGCATCTTTTAGATAATTAGTAACGTTTAATATTTTATAGTTCATCATTGAATCAGCCATAAATGGAACTGACCATACACCTCTTGTTGCTAAATAGTCAGCCATCCATACCATTGTCGGATCAACCTTCACAGGATACTTCAATGATTCATTATCAAAATATTGTCTGTTAAGTTTAACTTCTATTTCTGTCTCTGAATTTTCTTTCTTTAGTTTATATTCAACATTTTCATAATCTACATCTCCATTACCATCCTCTAAATTTGGTGGTGAAATATATCCTATTGTTTCATTTGTACTACTATCACATACTAAAATTCCTCTGTAATTTTTTCTTTGCTTCAAGCATATGTTTTCACCTTCTATTTTATATTTAAATGAGTATTTTTCAGGTTTTTCTTTTAGTAATATATTTTCCTTAACTCCGTTCTTCATTGAAATATACTCATATTTAATATTCGTTTCTTCTGTTGAATATGTAACTGTACTTTCATTCTTTTGCGGAATATATTCTTCTTCAGTTACAGGCAACATATTTAATATATATTTCCCATTATTCAAAACAACCCCTGTATCTACAGATAATGTCTTTGGGAAATATTGTCTTATGTTCCCACTTTCATTTATATATTTATAGTCTTCTCCGTTTACGTCTGTCTTTTCATCTAATATATCTTTCGCATCTTTTGATATTTTAACAAGCTTCGTTGAAAAGTCTGACAATTCGCCCTTGTCCTTAAATCTTATACTATCTGTATGTATTTCTGTCTTTTTAGAGCCATCACTCATTAAATAAGTATTTGAATTTTGAGTTCTTTCATCTTTTAACTCTTTTAAAACTTTCGGTTTCTCCTTAACTACTTTTTGTTCAGGTTTACTTGCATTTTCTACCCCACTGACAGATTTATACACTCCTCCGTTTCCCAGTGTGGTAGTTGTAGCTACCGTAAGTGCAATAGCTACTACTTTTTTGAACTTCCTACTCTTAAAAATTTTCTTTTTCATGTTCCTTCCTCCCATGTTTTTCATGTGTTACTTGGTATTACTTCATACCAGTTACTAATTATGGGAAATGAACAAATACAAAATTTCATTTTCGATAAATCAAATACAATTTCTAAAAGAATTTAACCAACAAAAAACAAAACTCTGCCACAACAGCAAATCTCTCAGATTCTATCTGATACATTAACTGTTATGCCAGAGTCTCTTATGTTCTTATTAATATTAATGTTTCTAAAATCTTAGGTTCTTCATTGCCTTCTCATTCACGTACCCATCTATATATCCACAGTATAACATTTTCATTTTTTTATGCAACCTTTAAACTACCCAAACAGTTTTTCTATAACCCTATGAACTGTTGTAATTTCATTTTGCATATAGGCATTTGCTCCACAAAATAGTAAGCCGTTATCTACATTTCCCTCTGCTGCATTAATTAAGCGCTCTGTAATGCAATATGGTATGTTTGCCGGATTGCATTTTTTGAGACATTTAAGGCATTTCTTTGGTGGAAAATTTTCTCCTGCCATAACCTGACTCATAAACTTATTTTTGATGGCTCTTCCAGGCATCCCCACCGGACTTTTCACAATTGTAATTTCATCTTCTTTTGCATTAACATAAGAATTTTTATAATTAATGTGAGCGTCACATTCTTCCGTTGTCACAAATAATGAACCTACCTGAACTCCGTCCATTCCTAAGTCAAATGCATTTTTCACATCATCTCTTGTTGTAATTCCACCTGCCAAAACAATGGGGATTTTTTTTGAATATTTATTCTCGTATTCCTGAACTACTTTTTTAATTTCCAAAACTTCCTCACTGTAATCCTTTATACATTTTCTTTCAAATTTATCATTTTGATTATCTTCAGAAATTTTCAAACCACAATTTTCATTTTTTTTGCATGCGCCAAAACCATACTTCTCCAGCTCATCTTTTTTAAATCCAAGATGACCACCTGCTTTTGGTCCTTCAATAACCACTAAATCGGCTGTTTTCTTGTATCGTGTATCCCAGTATTTTAAAATAACCTGAGCTGACTTTTTACCTGATACAATGGGGGCTATTTTTGTTTTGTAACCTTGCACAAAAGCAGGTAAATCCACCGGTAGTCCTGCGCCGGAAATAATAATGTCTGCCCCTGCCTTCACTGCTGCAAGCACCTGCTCTTTATAATTGGTAAGCGCAGTCATTATGTTAAAGCCTAAAATTCCTTTTGGAGCAATTTTTCTGGCTTTTTTCAATTCCTTCTCAATGGCACGTAAATTAGCTGCCAAGGTATTAACGTAAAAATCCTTTTCCTTAAATCCAATTTGTGCCGTGGAAATAATTCCAACACCACCTTCATTTGCTACCGCTCCTGCAAGATTTCCCAAAGAAATTCCAACGCCCATTCCACCTTGAATTAATGGGATTTTCGCCTGCAACTCCCCTATTTTTAAAGGTTTAATATTCATTACATTCTCCTAAATCGATTATATCTTTCATTAACAATTTCTTTCTCTGATAAATGAGATTTGCTAATTAAAAACTGGTCTATTTCTGTTTTTAGCCTATCAGTTACAAATTCAATGGTTGTAACATTATAGTCAACAGGTTCCTTAAATATTTTTTCAATTACATTTAACTGCTTCAAATCATCCGCTGTCATTTTCATGGCTTCTGCCGCTTTGTCAGCTTTTTTTCCATCTTTCCAAAGAATACTTGCATAGCCTTCAGGAGACAAAATCGAATACACTGAATTTTCCAGCATCCAAACTTCATTGGCAACTGCCATGGCTAAGGCGCCGCCACTTCCCCCTTCTCCTACAAAAATAGAAAGAATAGGTACTTTTATTGCTGACATTTCAAAAAGATTTCTTGCTATGGCTTCACCCTGACCCCTTTCTTCTGCCTCCAAGCCGCAAAATGCTCCCGGAGTATCAACGAAGCATATTATAGGTCTGTGGAATTTTTCTGCCTCTTTCATTAAACGCAAAGCCTTTCTGTAGCCTTCCGGTGATGGCATGCCAAAGTTTCTGCTAATGTTTTCTTTTGTGTTGTGACCTTTTACCTGAGCGATAACTGTTACCGGCTTATTGTTAACAGTTCCAATTCCACCAACAATTGCGCTGTCATCTCCAAAATATCTGTCACCATGCAACTCTGTAAAATTCTCCACAAGTTTTTCTATATAATCAAGTCCTGTAGGACGTTTGTTCTCTCGTGAAATCTGAACTTTTTCCCAAGGTGTCAAATTGTTCTGAAACGTCTTATTTTCTGTTTCACAATTTCCGTCGTCTATCGGAGATTTTTTTGAATCACCTTCGGAATTTTCCCTCTGCCAATTCCTATCCACCTTGATTTCGTTGCTCTCTTCATTTAATTTCTGTAAGTCCTTTTCATCTATAACTTTATAATTTTCTTTACTGCTCTTCTTAGGATAATGAAGTTTAATAATCTCTGACAACTTATTTTTTAAATTCTGTCTTTCCACAATTAAATCTATAAAACCATGTTCAAGCAGAAACTCTGACTTCTGAAATCCTTTTGGCAGCTTCTGGCCGATTGTCTGTTCAATTACTCTGGGACCTGCAAAACCTATTAACGCATCAGGTTCTGCCATAATAATATCCCCAAGCATTGCAAAACTTGCAGTAACCCCACCTGTTGTTGGATCAGTTAAAACAGATATGTAGAGATTTCCACTTTCGCTGTGACGTTTTAGGGCTGCCGATGTTTTTGCCATTTGCATAAGGGAAATAATTCCCTCCTGCATTCTTGCCCCACCGGAACATGCCACAATTACAAGAGGAAGATTTTCTTCTGTGGCTTTCTCTACAGTTCGTGTAATTTTTTCGCCAACAATTTCTCCCATACTTGCCATTAAGAAACGCCCGTCCATTACCGCCAAAGCAACTTCACTGCCGTTAATTAAAGCTTTTCCTGTTATTACTGCTTCTTCTAATTTTGTTTTTTCTTTTACTTCCAATAATTTCTTTTCATACTCTTTATCTCCAAGTGGATTGCTAATTTCCAGTCCCTCAAACCATGGTTCGAAAGTTCCCTTGTCAACAAGCATTTTGATTCTGCGCTTTGCGTGCATTCTCACATAACCGCCACATTTAGGGCAAATATAGCCATTCTCCCTGACCTCTTCTGACAATACCATTTGACCACATTTTTTACATTTTCCAAAAAGTCCTTTTGGCACATCCGGCTTTGGAATTTTTATTGTCACATATCCACTTCTTTGTTTTTTTATTCTTGTTTTTAGTCTCAACTTACAGCTCTCCTCTGCTTATTAAACTGCTCAATAAAATCTACGTCAAAATCCCCCGAAATAAATTTTTCATTATTTATTATTTCGTATTCGTAATCTATATTTGTATCAATGCCTTCAATTACCACTTCTCCAAGGGCACTTCGCATTTTGTTAATTGCTTCCTGTCTGTTGTCACCATAAACTATAAGTTTTGCTAACATTGAATCATAGTAAGGTGTAACTTCGTACCCTGTAAAAATAGCTGAATCAACACGTACGCCATTTCCACCTGGAAAATGCATTTCTGTAATTTTTCCGGGACTTGGTCTAAAATTCTCCTCTGGATTTTCCGCATTAATTCTGCACTCTATTGAATGGCCTTTAATTTCAATTTCATTTTGTGTAAAAGGAAGTTTCTCTCCCTGAGCAATTTTAATTTGCTCTTTTACAATATCTATACCTGTTATGTTTTCTGTTATTGGATGCTCCACCTGAATTCTTGTATTCATTTCCATAAAATAATATTTACCTGTTTTCTCTAACAAAAATTCAATTGTGCCGGCATTTTCATAACCTGCTGCTTTTGCGGCTCTTACTGCCGTCTCGCCCATTTCTTTTCTTAATTCTTCTGACAAGGCGCTAGACGGTGCCTCCTCAATAATTTTCTGATGATTTCTCTGAAGAGAACAATCACGTTCCCCTAAATGCACTACATTTCCATATTTGTCTGCTAAGATCTGGAATTCAATATGACGTGGATGTTCCACAAAATGTTCAATGTACATGGTGTTGTCTCCAAATGCCATTTCACTTTCTTTTTGTGCAGCCTTAAAAGCACTATCGAATTCCGACGGTGTAAAAGCCACTCTCATACCTTTTCCACCACCACCTGACGCTGCCTTAATCATAATGGGATAGCCAACCTTCTCAGCTACCTGCTTTCCCTTTTCAACCTCTACAATTCCACTATCATTTCCGGGAATTACCGGAACATTAGCTTCTATCATGGTTGTTCTCGCCTGTACTTTGTTTCCTAAATTTTCAATAACTGTATGATTTGGTCCAACGTATGTGATGTTACATGTTTCACATAATTTTGCAAAAGTTGGATTTTCTGATAAAAAGCCAAAACCCGGATGAATTGCATCTGCGCCTGTTGTAATGGCAGCACTAATAATGCTTTCCATGTTCAGGTAACTTTCGCTGGACTTTGTTTCACCTATGCAAACAGCTTCATCTGCTAACTGGGTGTGTAATGCTTCCTTGTCTGCAACAGAATATACTGCAACAGTTTCTATCCCCATTTCCCTACAAACTCTTATAATTCTTACTGCAATTTCACCTCTGTTTGCAATTAACATTTTTCGTATCACCAAAATCACCTCTAATTTCCAATTATCTGTTTTATTAAATTAATCTTCCTATCCACATCAAAACTGCCGGTTTCTTTGCCGCCCACATTCTATATTGCTTTAAACTGGCATTAAATCCTGTCACTGTTTTTCAACTGCAATAGGTCTTTTTATTAATTTTTAACCAACCATAAATGTAAGTTCTGCTGTCACTACCACTTTTCCATTAACGGAGGCTTTTGCCTCTCCAATTCCCATAGGTCCTTTTTGTCTGATTATTTTTGTTTCAAGCTTAATCTTGTCACCGGGAACTATTTTTCCTTTAAAGCGACATTTGTTAATTCCACCAAAGAATGCTGTTTTTCCTTTGTTTTCTTCCTGACTTAAAATTGCAACTGCTCCAACCTGTGCCAATGCCTCTACTGTTAAAACTCCAGGCATTACAGGCATCCCCGGAAAATGTCCCTTAAAAAAATCTTCCCTGTAAGTTACGCATTTGTAGCCAACAGCATAAACTCCAGGCTCATAATCTTCAATATAATCAATCAATAAAAAAGGATGTCTGTGAGGTATAATTTCCTGTATTTGTTTTATGTTTAACATTTATTTCCTACTTTCTAATTTTTTACAACTTTTCTTCTATTCTATAACGAACATTTCCTGACCAAATTCCACAGGTGATTCATTGTCAACTAACACTTCTTTAACCACCCCATCGAACTTTGACTCAATTTCATTCATTAGTTTCATAGCTTCAACAATTGCCAGTGTTTGTCCTTTTTTTACTTTGTCACCCACTGAAACAAAAGGTGGCTCATCTTCTGCCGGTGCCAGATAAACTGTTCCAACTAACGGAGATGTAACAATGTTTCCTTTTATTTCTTTTTCAATTTCAGACTGCTTACCGCTATTCTCACTGCTTCCCAAATTTTCCCGATTGTTAGCAGGATTAACATTTTCCTGAGAAATAGTAGCTGTAGTTTTTGCATCTGTTATGGCAACCGTTTTCTTTTCGTCATAAATTGTGCCTTTTGAAAGTTGTAATTTTACTCCATTTTCTTCATATCTAAATTCGTATAAATTAGAATTTGATACTTCATTTATTAAAATTTTAATATCCTTAATGTCCATTTTTTCCCCTTTACTTGCTATATTTTCTTACAGCTAAAGTTGCGTTATGTCCACCAAAACCTAATGAGTTACTAAGTGCAAAATCAACATTTGTTTCAACGCCCTGTCCCATTACATAATCAAGGTCTAACTCCTCATCCGGCTCTGTTAAACCAACTGTCTCATGTATATAACCTTCGTTAATACTCTTTACACATGTAATAAATTCAACACCACCTGCGGCACCTAGCAAATGTCCAATCATTGATTTAGTTGAATTTACTTTTACATTCTTTGCTGCCTCTTTAAGTGCAAGTTTAATGGCTCTTGTTTCAAATAAATCATTGTGATGTGTACTTGTTCCATGAGCGTTAATGTAATCAACGTCTTCCGGCTTTGCCCCTGCTTCTTTTATGGCAAGTTCCATTGCTTTTGCTGCTCCACTTCCATCTTCAGCAGGTGATGTAATATGGTAAGCATCACAGGTTGCTCCGTAACCTACCACTTCCGCCAAAATATTTGCACCTCTGTCTAAGGCATGTTCCAGTTCTTCAAGAACAACTATTCCTGCACCTTCTCCCATTACAAAACCACTACGTTTCTTATCAAATGGAATTGATGCCTGTGTTTTGTCAGTTGTTTTTGTTAATGCTGTAAGACTTGTAAAACCTGCAACCCCTAAAGGTGTAATTGAACTTTCTGTTCCCCCTGCTATCATTACGTCGGCTTCGCCACACTGAATTGATCTGTACGCCTCGCCAATTGAATGTGTTCCTGTTGCACAGGCAGTTACCACATTAATACATTTTCCTTTTGCTCCAAAGGCGATTGCCACGTTACCTGCTGCCATGTTTGTAATCATCATTGGCACAAGTAATGGTTTAACTCTGCCAGGTCCTTTTTCCAGAAGCTTTTTGTTTTCTTCTTCCATATCCTTCATGCCACCAACACCTGAGCCAACACTTACTCCCACTTTGTAAGGGTCTTCTTTTGCCAAATCAAGCCCTGACTGTTCAAGTGCCTCCTTTGCTGCACACACAGCATACTGTGAAAATGGTGACATTCTCTTTGCCGCCTTAAATTCCATTCTTTCTTTTGCCACAAAGTCTTTAACTTCTGCTGCTAATTTTACAGAATAATCTGTTGTGTCGAATTTGGTAATTTCGTCAATTCCAACTTTTCCTGCTTTAATTCCCTGCCAAAATTCATCTACACTATTTCCAATTGGTGTTATTGCACCCATACCTGTTACTACAACTCTTCTCATATGACACCTCGCTACATTACCATTCCACCATCAATGTGAAATACCTGTCCTGTTATATAATTACTTTTTTCACCTGCTAAAAATGCCACCAACTCGGCAACTTCCTCAGGCCTTCCAAATCTGTTAAGGGGAATTTGTGAAACTGCCTGCTCTTTTACCTTGTCAGATAATTTTGCAGTCATGTCTGTTTCAATAAATCCCGGTGCAATTGCATTTACATTAATATTTCTTGATGACAATTCTCTTGCCATTGATTTTGTAATTCCAATTACTCCTGCTTTCGCCGCTGAATAATTAACCTGCCCGGCATTACCTGCAACTCCTGAAACTGAAGTCATGTTAATGATTTTTCCATGTCTTTGTTTCATCATTATTCTTGAAGCAAATTTAATGCAGTTAAATGTTCCTTTTAAATTAGTATTAATTACAGCGTCGAAGTCTTCTTCTTTCATCGCCATACACAAACCATCTCTTGTAATACCTGCATTGTTTACTAAAATATCAATGGAACCAAATCTGTCTTTTATTTCATTAGTAAATTCACTGCATTTATTAAAATCTGAAATGTCGCACTGCATGGCTGTTGCCTTGCCACCTGCATTTTCAATTTCTTTTACTACTGTTTCTGCTTTTTCTCTGGAGCCTGCGTAGTTTACAATTACTGTGGCACCAAGTGAAGCTAGTTTTTTTGCAATGGCAGCTCCTATGCCTCTTGAAGCTCCTGTTACAATTGCTACTTTATTTTCCATATAAAACCTCTGTTCCAGATAATCAAAATCTACACTCTCTTTCCCATGCACATAGGCAATATGCATTCACGAAAGCACGCTCCCGCTGCCTTCAGCTCGTAGCGGTTCTACAAAGCCGACTTCGCTGCCTTTGTGAACCCACGGCTTCAGAGCACTTTCTTAGAATGTTTATTACCTATGTGCAACGTACTGGGAAGGCTTGTACGTGCAGTATCCTAAGTGTAACGTGCTTTCGTGAATGTATATCTGCAAAGCAGAAAGAAGAAAAGCTATATTTTTGATTATCTTGATTTTATTCTTTAATATTTTTTACTTTTCTAAAAAAGAGTTAAATTATCTTATTAATTTCTAATTTTGATTTAGTTTTTTTAAGTCTTCATATTGACTTATGTTTATACATTTTACATTTCTGTCTATTTTGCGTAAGAAGCCTGCGATTGTTTTTCCGGGACCTATTTCAATAAATGTGTCTACGCCTTTTTCTATCATGTTTCTTACACTTTCTTCCCATCGAACCGGTGAGTAGACCTGTTTTATTAACAATTCTTTTGTTTCATTAACATCTTCCACATATTGTGCTGTTACGTTTGTAACGTATGGTATTGTTAATGGTGTGAATTGTACTTTTTCAAGTTGCTCTCCTAGTTTTTTTCCGGCTTCTTTTAGGAATTGTGAGTGGAAAGGCCCACTTACGTTTAATTCTACTGTTCTTCTGGCTCCGGCTTCTTTCAATGATTCCATTGCTTTTTCAACGGCATCTTTTTTTCCGGTTATTACAATTTGTCCCGGGCAGTTGTAATTTGCCACTGACACGTTTTCCATCTTGTTTACAATGTTATCTATTTGCTCAGCTGTCATTCCAAGAATTGCTGCCATTGTACCTTCACCTTTTGGCACAGCCCTGTTCATAAGAATTCCTCGTTGTCTTACCGTTTTTATGGCATCTTCGTAAGAAAAGCCACCGCTTACTGCAATTGCCGCATATTCTCCAAGGCTTAGCCCTGCTGCAACGTCAGGTTTAATTCCCCTGCTTTCTACTTCTTTTGTTATTGCAAGATATGTAGTAACCAAAGCCGCCTGTGTGTACTCTGTATCATTTATTTCCTGATTTTCCTGAAAACAGATTTTCTTTATATCAAAATCAAGTACCTGATCTGCCTTGTCAAATACTTCTTTTGACAAAACACTGTTTTCATAAAAGTCCTGTGCCATGCCTACTGTCTGCACACCCTGTCCCGGATATACAAATGCGATTTTACTCATATGCTCCTCCAAAAATTTTAAATACAACTCTAATTTTTCTCCACTGATTTTTAGATATGAATACTAAATTTTACTTTTAAAATCTCACGTCAAAATTCCAGCTTTAAAACTCTGCCAATCTATTTTCTATTACCTGTTGTCCTTCGGTTACAACTTTTTCGATAAGTTCCTTGCAGGTATATTGTTTTTTTACCAAACCGGCAATTTGCCCCGCCATTAGACTTCCTTCTTTTACGTTGCCCTCAACAACAGCTTTTCTTAAACCACCTAAAGTTAAAAGTTCTAACTCTTCCAATGTGGCACCTTCCTGCTCTTTTTTTATGTACTCATTGCTCATTTGATTTCTAAGTACACGTACAGGATGTCCTGTTGAGCGACCTGTTACCTTTGAGTCAATGTCTTTTGCCTTTATTATTTTTTCCTTATAATTTTCGTGAACGTTACATTCTTTTGTGGCAACAAAATGAGTTCCCATTTGAACTGCCTTAGCTCCCAACATCAGTGCCGCAGCAAAACCTCTTCCATCAGCGATCCCGCCTGCTGCAATGACAGGTATATTCACTGCATCAACAACCTGTGGCACCAAAGACATTGTTGTAATCTCCCCAATATGTCCTCCTGCCTCTGTTCCCTCTGCAACTACTGCATCGGCTCCACAGCGTTCCATCATTTTTGCCAAGGCACAACTTGCAACTACAGGAATTACTTTCACTCCAGCTTCTTTCCATTCTTTAATGTACTTTGCTGGATTTCCTGCTCCTGTAGTAACAACAGGTACTTTTTCTTCTACAATTACTTTTGCGATTTCATCTGCCTCCGGGTTCATTAACATAATGTTTACCCCAAAAGGTTTATCAGTTAATTTTTTTACTTCCCTAATTTGGTCTTTTACCCAGGATGCAGGTGCTCCACCTGAACCAATCAGCCCAAGTCCGCCGGCATTGGAAACGGCAGCTGCTAAATGATAGTCAGCCACCCATGCCATACCACCCTGAATTATGGGATATTCAATATTTAGTAATTCTGTTATCTCTGTTTTCATAACGAAATTTCCTACGCTTTTCTATTATTTATTGTCCTGAATATATTTCACAACATCTCCAACTGTCTTGATTTTTTCTAAATCTTCTTCAGGAATCTTTACGTCAAACTTATCTTCAAATGCCATTACAAGTTCAAATAAATCTAATGAGTCAGCTCCTAAATCTTCATTAAATGTTGCTGTTTCCACAACCTTGTCTTCATCTACTCCTAATTCTTCAACAATAATTTCCTTAATTTCTTCAAACATTTTTTAATCTCCTTATTCTTTTATAATTGGCTTTTTTTTTGCTTATTGAAAACCTGTTTATAAAAAACTACTATTTTAAGTTCCATATAATTTTTTATTTTCAAAAGCAATTTTATATAATCCGGCTGTACCGGTTAATAACTAATAAAAAATATTTTACGGTTTTAGTTACAACTGCCATTAACAAATTTCCAAATATGTTGCAGCAAGGGTTACTCCTGCACCAAAACCTGACATTATAATTCTGTCGCCTTTTTTCAGTTTGCCTGCCTTAAACAACTCATCCAGCAATATTGGTATGCAGGCAGATGATGTATTGCCATATTCTGAAACATTTGTTGGCACCTTATCCATACTGATTTTCAAACGCTTGGCAATCCCCTGACAAATTCTTAAATTTGCCTGATGCAAAACAAACATATCCACATCGTCACTTGTTATATTCATTTTTTCCATTAATTCATTAATACATTTTGGAACTTCTTTTACGGCAAATCTAAAAATTTCCTGACCATCCATCTTTACAAAAGTGTCTAAGCTTTCCTGACCATCTATTTTTTTATATGTATCTGAATTTTCCTGACCATTCATTTTTTCATATATATCTGAAATTTCCTGTTTTTCTTCTGTAAAAATTTTTCTTGGTCTTGCTGCAAACCCGTTATAACATGTAAGTGCTGAACCTTTTCTACCATCAGATTTCATAACAGTTTCAAAAACTGCAGCCTCGCTTGCCTTAACAATTGCAGCTCCTGCCCCGTCTCCAAAAAGAATACAGGTTCCTCTGTCACTCCAATCAACAATTCTTGACAAGCCCTCTGCTCCAATAATTAACGCTGTCTTCACTAAACCTGAATTAATATAACTTTGGACAGTATTGTATGCCATCATAAAACCGGTACAGGCTGTGTTAATGTCAAAACAAAAAGCATTTATGGCTCCAATTTGTTCCTGAACAAAGCAGGCTGTATTTGGAAGAATCAAATTGGAAGATACTGTAGAAACCACAATAACATCAATTTCTTCTGGCTTAATTCCTGCATTTTCCACTGCTCTTTTTGCTGCCTCAGTTGCCATAGTAGCAGTAGTTTCATTTTTCATAAGGTGTCTTTGCTTAACGCCGGTTCTTTCCTCAATCCAACTGTCACTTGTTTCAACAATTTTTGTTAAATCATTGTTTGTAACTATATTTTCAGGAATATATGAACCTGTTCCAATTATTTTTCCAAACATATTATCCTTACAGAAAATGTTATTAACATTTTTTGTACTCCTTCCCTGTTACGATTTATTTAAGCTTTCTCTACTTTACTCATTTTTACTCATTCTTTTTTTAATAAACTATTTGTCTTTTCTATACTCCAACATTTTATTTTTACGACAAATATTTTCTTTTGTCTTAGAACGCCTACAGTATAGCCACCTAAAAATTAGTGGTCAATAGAATTTGGCAAAGCTAAACAACATGAAAAAAAGATGTCCTGTAATGAACATTTCCTCTTGTTTTTGTTCATTATCGGACATCTATTTTCTGATTTGTCTATTAAATTTTATATTTGAGTAGCAATTTTATTTGCCCTTAGAGTGTTCTACATTTTACACTCCAGAAGCCTTTATTTTAAATGTTCCTTTGCTACTGCTTCTGTTTTTTCTTCATAACATTCAAATAAATCGTCTAACTCTTTCTGGTCCTGTTTCTTTGTAAATAAACTAATAATCGGTACAATAATCAAGCCACCAACCATGGCAACTACACCTGAGTTGATTGAAGACTTAAATAAGTATGAAAGAACTGTTCCCCAACCTGTTGTATCAATTCCCGCAAGTGTAATTACAAGCTGTACAACAGCAATTCCGCAACCCCAGATGAAACATACAATTGTCGCTGCTTTTGTAACGCCCTTCCAGTATAGTCCATATAAAAATGGTGCAAGGAATGCTCCCGCTAAAGCTCCCCATGAAACACCCATCATCTGTGCTATAAATGTTACTTCAGGATGTGCATCCTTGAAAATGGCAATTATTGCTGAAACAAGTATAAAGAAAACAATAAATAAACGCATTATTGTTACCTGTTTCTTATCTGACATTTCCTTCTTTGATGCCGGCTTAATTACATCTAATGTAAATGTTGAACTTGAAGTTAAAACTAATGATGAAAGTGTTGACATTGAAGCTGATAAAACCAAAACAATTACTACTGCAACCACTATTGCAGGAAGTGTTGATAACATTGTTGGAATTATTGTGTCAAATAAAGGCTTACCTGTTGCCTCATTAATTGCAATTTTATCGCTATATAATCTGCCGAATCCACCTAAGAAATAACAGCCTCCTGCTACAATAATTGCAAATACTGTTGAAATAACTGTTCCCTTATGTATGTCTTTTTCACTTTTAATAGCATAGAATTTTCCAACCATCTGTGGAAGTCCCCAAGTACCAAGTGATGTTAAAATAACCACAAATAATAATGCTAAAGGATCAGGTCCTAAAAATGCTGTGTAAGCGCCTTCCCAACCTGCATCTCCTGTAACTTTTGCAAGGCTCTTTGTTGCCTGTAAAAGACCACCGTTGTCCATTAAAACCGCACCAATAATAGCACAAATTCCAAATAACATAATGATTCCCTGAATAAAATCATTAATAGCTGTTGCCATGTAACCACCAAAAATTACATAGAATCCTGTAAGCACTGCCATTACCGCAATAACTACCCAATATGGAATGTCAAACACTAAACCAAATAAACTTGAAAGTCCATTGTAAAGTGATGCTGTGTACGGAATTAAGAAAATAAATACAATAACTGATGCAGCAACTTTTAAAGGTGTTGAATTAAATCTTTTTCCAAAAAAGTCCGGCATAGTCTTTGCATCAACGTGCTGTGTCATAACCCTTGTTCTTCTACCTAACACATTCCATGCAAGTAAAGAACCAATGAATGCATTTCCTAAACCTGCCCAAGTTGATGCAAGTCCGAAATTCCATCCAAACTGTCCTGCATATCCTACGAAGATAACTGCAGAAAAATAAGATGTTCCAAAAGCAAAGGCAGTAAGCCAAGGGCCTACTGAACGGCCTCCCAGAACAAATCCTGTAACGTCTGTTGCATGTTTTCTGGTGTAAAAACCTACAAAGATCATTACAGCAAAAAATACAACTAGCATAATTGAACATAATACTACTGTCATAATGTTCCCTCCATTAAAATTATTAAAATATATCCCTAGTCTTTAAAGCGTTAAACTTTAAACCGTTACGCTTTAAATTACTAAAGTGATTATATAAAAAATAAGATGCTTTGTAAATAACAAAGCACCTGTTAGCTATCAACTGTTTCCTTTTCGTACTCCTATCTTCATGTCAGAGCACATCCACAGCCCACTTTTTTATATTTCTTTTATCCAGCATCTACGTCTTCTATGCTGAATCTTATTAAATCTTTTCCACATAGACTGAACCTTAATATTATCTTCAAGCATTGGTCCTGTCTCAGCATATTTCATTCCATCTTCAATGGCTGCTTTTAGAATTTCCGTAATTAAAACTAACGGTAAGCCTTTCTTCTTATACTGATCTCTTACACCAACTAAATAAAGTTCCAATGTGTCAGGTTTAGAATATGGTGCATAAAGCAGTCTTGCCCATCCAAAAGGGAACAATCTTCCATGAGATTTTTTTGAAGCCTTGCCCATTGAAGGAACAGTTACTCCAATAGCAACCATCTCATCTTTTTCATTTACAAGTAATGAAATAAATCTAACATTAACCACTAATATGAACTGATGAACATACTTTTTAATCTGTGCCTCAGATAAATCCACTTCACCATATAGTATCTTTGCAGTATCATTTACAACATCAAATATATATTTTATGTATTTTCTTAGCTGCAATCTGTTCTTAACTTTTACAATTTTGAGTTTATTGTCTTTTAAAACTCTCTCACACATTTTGTCAAAAATAGGTGGTATTTCATCCGGTATATCTATTCTGTTTTCAATCCAATCCACAGATTTTACATACCCAAGGCGTTCCATATGTTCCTTATAATAAGGTGCATTATTAATCGTTATGAATATACCATCATATTCAAAGCCTTCAATAAGCATTCCTTCCTGGTCCAAATCGCAAAATCCCATTGGTCCATGAGCTGCTTTAAGTCCCTTTTCCCTGCCCCAATTTTCAACAGTCTTAAATAAAGCTTCTGAAACTTCGTAGTCGTCAATAAAATCCACTCTTGTAAATCTTATTCTTTTTCTATCCCATTTTGCATTTGCCTTATGACTGATTATGGCACCGATTCTTCCTACACACTCTCCATCTTTATATGCCAACCACTGTCTTGATTCAGCATACTCAAATGCCGGATTTTTCTTAGGATTAAAATTCGCCATTTCGTCTGAAAGCAAATCAGGCATTGCCTGTGGCACATCTCTATACATTTTTTCATTGAAACCAGCAAAAGTTCTTAAATCTTTTCTGGTTTTAACTTCCTTTATTGTTATCATTATTTATCCTATGTTTTTTCATTTATATCATTCTACTAACCAATAGTCTGCCATCAAACTATTTTAGCTTTCCTTTTATAATTAGAAAATTATATTCTTTCACCTAAACTTGTTATCTTTTTTCGATTTCTCTAATCATATCGACTCTTCTCTGATGTCTTCCACCTTCAAATTCAGCTCCAAAGAATTCATCAAGAATCATCTTTGCAAGTTCAACACCTACAACTCTTGCACCAAATGCAATGATGTTGGCGTTGTTATGCTGTTTTGTAAGCTTTGCAGAATATGGTTCGCTGCAAACTGCCGCAATAACACCAGGAACCTTATTAGCTGCTATAGAAATACCAATTCCTGTTCCGCACATAAGTACACCATAATCAACATCTCCGTTTACTACTGCACGACCTACTTCTTCACCCTTTGCAGGATAATCACATTTGATTATTTCACCGTTTTCATCATAACCTGTTCCATAATCTACACATTCATATCCTTTTTCTTTCATATATTCAACTAATTCATTTTTTAAATCAATTGCTGCATGATCACAACCAAAACCTATTTTCATTGTAAATTCCTCACATTTCTTATTATTAACAATCTGTTATCCCTAACTTTTTTATTCTACCTAATATAAAAGTTCATGTCAAACTTTTACATTTGTATAATAAACAAGGTATTTCTACCACATCCCTAACTGAACTTTTTATGTAATATGAAATTATGGAGAATTTTCTTATTACATAAAAAAAGACATACCCAAAAAAATCAGGTACGCCCAAAGCTTTGAAAAACTTAAACATGCCGGTGACCGGAATCGAACCGGTACTGTGTTGCCACAACAGGATTTTAAGTCCTGCGCGTCTGCCAGTTCCGCCACACCGGCATTCATAACCAGCTAAAAGCTAATTATAGACTGGGCAGAGAAGGATTCGAACCTTCGAAGGCGGTGCCAACAGATTTACAGTCTGCCCCCTTTGGCCACTCGGGAATCTGCCCATAATAACTTAGAAAGCGCTTTTCTTTTTTTAATGAACTTTACATGCTCGCATGTATAAGTTTATTGAAAAAGAAAAAGTCATTTACGAAGTAAATGACAGTGAGCAAACAACGTTCGCGAACTGCTTTCCTCAACAATATACATTTATACCATAAATACTATAAAAGTGCAATTATTTTTTTATATAATAGAAATTTTCTCGAAATTTCTACCATATTTTAGTCCAAATCTTCTGTTACATCAGTATCTACTCTAAACTGTGCATACATTGGATTCATATAAGTATCCGTATATTCAACCAAATTATAGTCACTACCTACCTAACAATTACTTTGCCTTTCAGAATGTATCTCTTTTTTTTCGGCAATATCTCTCTTTGACATACATTCTTCCAACCACTATACTTATAGTTACAAACAATCGTTATTGAAAGGGATTCTAAAATTTATATGAAGAGTAAGAAAATTATATGGGGAACTGTTTTGGTTATAGCTACTGCTATTTTTATTTTTTGTTGCTACCTGCTACTTTCACAGGGAAGCAGCGACGGTGGAAATACAAAAAAATATTTGACCGAAACTACCTCTAGGCGTGTCAAGAATTCAAAAGAATATGCTGACAGCCACAACATTAACTGGAAAAAATTAAAAAAAGATAACTCTGACATATATAGTTGGATTTATATTCCAAATACCAAGGTTGATTATCCTGTTGTTCAGCCAACAACAGATAATGATGACTTTTACCTAAATCACAATATACAGAAGGAATCAGAATTTGCCGGTGCAATTTACAGCGAAATGCAAAATGCAACCGATTACTCTGATCCTGTAACAGTTTTATACGGGCACAATATGAACAACGGTTCAATGTTTAAGACTTTGCATAATTTTGAGAAACCTGATTTTTTTAAGAAAAATAAATACATTTATATTTACATGCCAAGTCAAAAATTGACATTTAAAATCTATGCTGCGTATGTATATGACAACAGACATATTTTAAATTCATTTGATTTTAGTAACAAAAGTGTTTTGGAAAAATATCAGAAATACACTCTTAATCCTGACTCAATGAATAAAAATACAAGAAAAGTTACATTAAATAAGGGCAGTAAAATTTTAACTTTAAGTACCTGCACAAACGGTGCCGAAAACACAAGATATCTAGTACAGGGGGTTTTAATTAAACGTGAGCAAACAAACTAATGATAATAATATAAGCGACAATTCAAACATTGCTAATCCTAACGTCATTAAGGACACTAGGAATAATCTGGAATTTGATGTTGACTGGGAAACTGTTGAGAAAAATTATAAATACGACTCTCATCAGCACAGACACCATAGACATCACAGTTCGTCTAACTTAGATAAGCCTACAGACTTTAACAATAATAGCTCTACTAACGTAGATAAGTCTGAGAATTTTGACGCCAATGCTTCAACTAACAAGCAAAAACATAATAAGTTAAAAAAAGATGTTCAAACTAATACACACAAACATAATAATGTAAAAGATGATGATCAAAATCTTAAAAAGAAACATAAAAAGCTAAAGATTTTTTTGATTATTTTACTTTCACTACTTATAATTATTGCAATTGTTTTCGGAGTTTTAAATTATATTGGCAGGAAGAAGTTACTTAATTACAGAAATCTCCATGTTAATGTTCCATCAGGAATACAATATGAAGATGACGGGCGAATTGTATACTACAATGGACATACTTATGAATTTAATGACAATATTGCAAGCATACTTTTTATGGGTATTGATAATCGCAAACTAAAAGATAATGCAGTCTCTGGAACAGGCGGTCAAGCTGATGCTTTGTATCTTTTTACTTACGATACAAAGAGCGGTCATATAAAAGTGCTCAGCCTTAATCGTGATATCATGACTGACATTAGCCGATATGATGAGGGCGGTAACTACGTGGACACTGCAACTGCCCAGCTTTGTTTGGCATATGCCTATGGCGACGGCAAACAAACAAGCGCTGAAAATCAGGTAACTGCTACGGAACGTCTTTTATACAACATTCCAATCAACGCTTACTATGCAATTGATTTGGATGCCATAAAAATTTTAAATGATGATGTTGGTGGGGTTACTGTTACACCTGGCTATACATTTGAAAGTTTCACAAAGGGGCAGACTGTTACCTTAAAAGGCGATATGGCAGAGGCATTTGTTCGTCATAGAGACACCAGCTTATTAGATGACAACCTTAGAAGAATGGATTGCCAGAAACAATATCTTACAGCTTTTGCCGGTTCCATTGTGCCTGCAATAAGAAAAGATTTCCACGTGTCTTTGGATTTATACAAAGATACAACAACAAATACAGTTACAAATATTTCTGCACCGATACTTACATATTTAGGTTGGTCACTGGCTACAAACTATACCGGGTTAAATATACAAAGTACATCTGGGAAATATGTGGACTCCCCAAAAGACAGTTCTGCAGAATATAAAATTTCCAAGAAAAAACTTTTTGAAACTGTTTTGGATTTTTACTATAAACAGATTGATTAAAAGTATAACTTTGATTTTTAAGCGTATATATGTATAATAGAATAAGAAAAGCTTCACATTTTGTATAATGTGTAATTACGGAGGTAAAAACTATGAATAAACCCGCAAAAAAAAATATTTTAGTTCTTCTAGCGACTTTAATATTTACATTGGCTTTTGCTACAACATGTTTTGCCAAAAGTAGTCCTACTGCTACAGTTATTCCAACTACTACAGTTAACCCAACTACTAAAGCACCAACAACAGTAAAGCCTACTAAGAACAACGAAACAACTAAGAAAAAACAAAAAAAGCAAAAAACTACTAAGAAAGACGAAACAACAACCGGCTCAGGTAAAACAGGAAAGAGAAATTCTTCAGGCATTTCTCCAAAAACAGGCTCAAACATTATAATCCCAATTGCCGGCTTGTTAGTAGCCGTAGGTGCAATTGTAGTTTCCAGAAAAGAATTAACAGATAAGAATTAAATAATAAATAACAGATAGCCATTAGTGGCAAATGAAGGCAATTCATAAATCAATAGAAAAAGCGAGAAAATAAAAAGGAATTCAGACAATAGAAATATAACTTGTCTGAATTCCTTTTTATTTATCTGCTTTTTCACCAGATTGTGAATTGTTATTTATTTGTTGCGGTAGATTGAACCGCTATTTCCTTTGACTGTTAAGTTCAAACTGCCATTTTCTACTTCATAGATTATTCTTCCACAGTTATAGAATTCTCTACTTGATTCCAACAATCTTTCCCACTGTGAAACACTTCGTCCCAACTTCCAAACGGGAACGGAAATCTCTTTGTCTATGTCAGATGTGTTGATTACTGTTAATACTGAATCGTTTTCATTAAAGCGACCATAACACACCAAATCGGTGTCAGCAATTAGCAACATGTAAGACCCGTCTTTTAATGGCTGATTCTGTTTGTGAACACATATTGCCTCTCTATAGAATTCAAGCAATTCTAAATCTTCCTTACCCCAAGGATAAGTTCTTCTGTTATCCGGATCTGTCCAACCACATACACCTGCTTCATCACCGTAGTATAAAGTAGGTGCACCAGGCAATGTCATCTGCATAATAACGCCCTGTTTAAATATTGCTTTATCTATATTTTCTGCTGCTGCTGCAGCTCCTACTGTACCGATTCGACCAACCATCTTATTTGTTCTCGTCATAAATCTTGAATGATCATGATTTGATAATTCATTCATTGCCACAAGAATTGACTGGTTCTGCATACGTGAAAGCTGATACTGCATTGTGTTATGGAACACTTCTCCGTTACCTCTCATGTATGGGTTTGCATTGTCAGAATGTTTATCAACGCCTGTTAAAAACCATGTAACAGGGTCCATAAATGCGTCATAGTTCATTACCGTATCCCACTGGTCACCCATAAGCCATGAGTGTGCATCACCATAGTTCTCTGCCAAAATAATTGCATTAGGATTGGCCTGTTTAACTCTGTCTCTAAAACGCTTCCAGAATTTATGGTTAAATTCTGGGCTGTGTCCTAAGTCAGCTGCCACATCAAGTCTCCAACCATCAACATTAAATGGAGGTGACACCCATTTTTCAGCTATATGCAAAATGTAATTACACAACTTTTCACTACCCTCATAGTTTAATTTTGGAAGAGTATCAAATCCCCACCAACCTTCATAACTGTAATTATCAGGCCAGCTATCTGTGCTAAATTTAAAATAAGAATTATATGGGCTTTCCTTTGACTGATATGCCCCTGTTTCATAATCACTGTTTCCTTTATAAAGTTCCTCTCTGTCTAACCACTTGTTAAAAGAACCACAATGATTAAGAACTCCATCGATAATTATTTTAATTCCATGCTCATGAGCTTTTTCAACTAATTCTATAAATAACTGATTACTTGCCTCAAGGTTTTCCAAGTTAGTAGTTCTTGTTTTGTACTTGCTTGCGTTTTTATTATCAGTTGCGTAATCTGATACAGTTTCTCCACCATCCACAACAATTTTTCCTAAATGTGGATCAACATGGTCATAATCCTGTGTGTCATACTTATGGTTTGATGGTGAAACAAAAATAGGATTAAAATAAATTACATCAATACCTAATTTTTCTAAATAGTCCAGCTTGTCAATGACCCCCTGCAAATCTCCACCGTAGAACTGTCTTGTTCCATCAACTGCAGGATTTTCGTTCCAATCCTTCACTGCTGTAACTGCTTTTCCAATATAAACATATTCATTGTCAACTACGTCGTTTGTTTTGTCCCCATTGTTAAAACGATCAACCATTATCTGGTACATAACCGCTCCCTTTGCCCAATCGGGAGTTTCAAAACCAGGTGTCAATTCGAAATAACCATCATTTACAGCCTGTTTCATTATTCCAAACATATTATAAAAAATGCAGTCTTCATTTGTATCGCATTTAAAATAATACTGATACATCTTTTCACCGGCATCCAGCAGAGCTTCGAAATATTCAAAGTCCTCTGTAGTTTTTATTTTTGTCATCTGCAATTCATTTCCATTAACGCACACAAAGACACTACTAACAGTGCCTTTATTTGCTCTAAGAATGATGCTATATGTTTTTTGCTGTTCATTATATTTACAGAACTGCTTTGTTCCGTCATGAAATAATATATCTTGATTAACAAACATATTTTTACCTTCTATTCCTTATTAGAACAACGCTTCAAATTCTTCCTGATTAATCTTTTCTTTTTCTAACAATAATTTAGCTGAAGCATGAAGCTGTTCCATGTGTTCTTCAATAATGGCTTTCGCCTGTACATAACAACTCTCAACAATATCTCTAACTTCCTGATCAATTGCTGAAGCAGTTGCTTCTCCATAGCCTTTAGAGTGTGCCAAGTCTCTTCCAATAAACACATCATTGGAATCGTCATCATAGTTTATTAAACCTAGTTTGTCTGAAAATCCATACTTTGTAACCATAGCCTTTGCTGCTGCTGTTGCCTGTTTTATATCCTGCGATGCCCCTGTTGTTATGTCATCTAAAATCAGTTCTTCAGCAATACGACCACCAAGGCTTACCATAATTTCCTGTAACATCTTGCCCTTTGTAAGGAACATTTCGTCTTTTTCAGGAAGTGGCATTGTGTATCCTGCTGCACCTGCGCCTGTAGGAATAATTGAAACTGTGTGTACAGGTCCTACATCAGGTAAAACATGGAATAAAATTGCATGACCTGATTCATGATAAGCTGTAATCTTCTTTTCTTTTTCAGAAATAATCTTGCTCTTCTTTTCTTTTCCAATTCCAACTTTAATCATTGCCTGGTCAATATTCGCCTGTGTAATATATGGTTTGTCACCCTTTGCTGCCAAAATTGCTGCTTCATTTAAAAGATTCTCAAGATCTGCACCTGTAAATCCTGCAGTAATTCTAGCTATATTTTCTAAATTAACATCGTCACCAATTGGCTTGTTCTTAGCATGAACTTCCAATATCTGCTCTCTGCCTCTAACATCAGGTCTACCAACTAAAACCTTTCTGTCAAATCGTCCCGGTCTTAAAATAGCCGGATCAAGAATATCAACTCGGTTTGTAGCTGCCATTACTATGATGCCTTCATTTACTCCGAAACCATCCATTTCAACAAGCATCTGGTTAAGTGTCTGTTCACGTTCATCGTGGCCACCACCCATACCTGTTCCTCTTCTTCTTGCCACTGCATCAATTTCGTCAATGAAAACTATACATGGTGCATTTTTCTTAGCCTGTTCAAATAAATCTCTAACTCTTGAAGCACCTACACCAACAAACATTTCCACAAAATCAGAACCTGAAATTGTAAAGAAAGGTACGCCGGCTTCTCCTGCTGTAGCCTTTGCAAGTAATGTTTTACCTGTTCCCGGAGGACCTTCTAATAAAACGCCTTTTGGAATACGTGCTCCCAAGCTAATATATTTCTTAGGATCTTTTAAGAAATCAACTATTTCTTCTAACTCTTCTTTTTCTTCTTCTAGTCCGGCAACCTTTGTGAAATCCATGTTTTTAATTTCAACAACCATCTTGGCTCTGCTCTTTCCAAAGTTTGCCATCTTGCCACCGCCACCTCCGGCATTGGCATTCATCATAATAAGTACAACAACCACAACAATACCTAACAAAATCATAGGTACAACGCTTGTTAAGAATACGCTGTCTCTACTTACATCAGGTATATATGGTTTTAATTTAATCTTATTGTTGTCTGCTTTTGCTTTGTCAATATCGCTAATAACTTTATTAACATCTGTTACATAAACAATCTTTGATTCATTTGAATTGCTTAACTTAATTACCAGCTTACCTGTAGGAACTTCCTTGTTTTGCTTAATTGTCAACTGCTTAATGTTGTTAGCCTTTAAGTCTGTTAAGAAATCACTGTAAGCATAATCATTGTTTACAAAGCTCTGGCTAAAACTGTAGATGATTAAGCAAACCAAAACTACAATCCCTAAAAAATAAAACTTAGAAAATCTATTTCTGCCTATACTGTTCAAATCTTCCTCCTCGCATTTCATAATTTGTGTCAATTTATATTAAAGTTCTACGATACCAATATATGGTAAATCTCTGTAGCTCTGGTCATAATCTAAACCATAACCTACTACGAACTTGTCTTCAATTTCAAAACCTACATAGTCAACATTCATGTCAACTTCTCTTCTGTCAGGCTTATCAAGTAATGTTGTTACCTTAATGCTTGCAGGATTTCTATCCTTTAGCATTGGAATTAATTTGCTTAATGTATTGCCTGAGTCAATGATATCCTCTACTACAATAACATCTAAGCCTTCAATGCTTTCATCTAAATCTTTTTTGATTTTGATATCGCCTGAGCTTTCTGTTCCTGAGCCATAGCTTGAAACACTCATAAAATCAAGTGTAACAGGAACAGTTAATCTTTTTGCCAACTCACATGTATAGAAAATACTTCCTTTTAAAATACAAACAAGTCTGATTTCTTTCTTTGCATAGTCTTTGCTGATTTCTGCTGCAATCTCTCTAATTCTCTTATCTAATTTTTCTTCACTAATGTACTCTGAAATCTTGTGTATCATAATCCTTACTCCTTATTGTATGTGATTTTAATAATTCTTTTTGTACTATCTGTTACCTTGCACATCTCACTTATTCTATATCCAACAATCCACACAACATGATTCCCGTCTGCCAGCAACCATATATTGTTTCTTTCTTCCTGTGGAATTTTATTGTCTATAAAATATTTTTTCAGTTTCTTTTTTACACTTCTTCCCGATTCACTTCCGCTAATTTCAATATAATCTCCCGGAAGTCTTTTTCTCAGTGTCAATCCCTTTATTTTATCATAATCAAGCCATTTAGTATATAACAAATCAGGGATATTTGATTTGTCAAAACTTTCATTTTCCACTGTAACTGTAATCTTTTCTGTGTTAAAAATCTTACCGCCTTCAATAATCGTCTGCCTGTTGCTATCTTTTCCTTCGTTATTTTCAGGTAAAACTTTCACACCTTCGTATGTTTTAATTAACTTTAAGCCGTATGGTAGTTCCGATTTCTTTGAGACCTGATTTGACAATAACCCAATTACAATATTAACGTGATTAGCCTTTATGTCTTTTAGTTTACCGGTGTTTTCCAAAATCCACATTCTGACGACCTCCTGTAAAATTACAACATTAAGATCTTCTGCCGAATTAAGTAAAACATTATCTTTCACATGAATCTTATATGCCTTCTGTGCCTCACCGTAAATATATTCATACACCTGAGATAAATTTTCAGCCGCATTTACTATATTATATTCCGCTTTTTGATTAATATTTTCTTTTATATAGGGCATTAGCTTAAGGCGAATCCTGTTTCTGCTGTAATCTGTCTCTTTATTGGTGCTGTCAGTACAGTAACTCAAATTGTTTTCCTGTAGATACTGCTCTATTTCATTTCTGCTACAGCAAAGTAGCGGTCTGATAATCTGCCCTCTCATTGGAGAAATTCCCGTTAAACCTTTCAGTCTGCTACCTCTAAACAAATTAAAAAGAACCGTCTCGCTGTTATCATTTAAGTTGTGAGCCACTGCTATTTTGTTTGCTCCAACTTCATTTGCCACCTGTTCAAAAGTGTTATATCTGAATATTCTTCCGGCTTCCTCCTCTGATAATTTCTGTTCTTTTGCCATTTCAGGTATATTTGCCGTCACAACTCTAAAAGGTATTTGCAAATTTTCAGCCATTTGTTCTACGAAATCTGCATCGCGTTTTGCCTCGCTACCTCTGATTCCGTGATTTACGTGAACAACGTATAGCTTCAAGTGATACTTTTCTCTTAAACTGTACAACACATGTAGCATACAGACAGAATCAGCGCCCCCGGAAACTCCAAGTAAGACGCTGTCTCCATCTTGTAATATTTTATTTTTTTCAATGTAACTTATCACTTTTTTCAACATAATTCTATGATACTTTATGGGTGTTTCGATGTCAAACTTTCAAAGAAGTAAAACTATTTTTATGACTAATTTATTAGATTTTCTCCCAGATTCCCGTACAAATAACTGTCATGTCATCTTCCGGCACCCCCTTTGACCTGGCTAATGCTCTGGTTAAAATCTCCATTGCCATTTGTTTTGAATTGGATGTTTTAATGTCCATGATAATTCTACCCATAGCCTCCTCCTTGTCAGGCTCATCAAGGGCATCTACAATTCCATCTGAAACCATGATTACAAAATCGCCATCGTACAGTTTTTTCGTTATAGTTTCCATATCCACTTCCTGGAATACTCCCATTGGAAGGGATGTGGACTTAATACATTCTACCCAGTTTCCACGTTTAATATAAGTACAGGCTGCACCTAATTTTAAAAACTGACACGTTCCTGAGTATTGGTCAATTAAAGCCATGTCCACTGCTGCCGGCTCCTGCCACTGATTTCCTGTTAGCATTATCGAGTTGGCAAGTTTCAAAGTTGTTCCCTCTTCAAAGCCACTGTCTATCATTTTTTCCAGCAAATCAATTATAAGTTCACTATAGCCCCCTGCTCTTTTTCCAGAACCCATACCGTCACATATACTCATAAAAGTCTGCCCACTGTTTAAATTCATGACAGCGAAATTGTCTCCTGAAACGTTCTCGTTATTTTTTGTCTGTCTGGCAGTTCCACTTATTGTCATAAAATTTACTTCTTCTAATAAAACATACTCATTGTAATCTTCCGTAATATTAACAATGCTGTCTATGGAAAGGCGTACCTTTTTGCCTAAAGCCTGACTTACTACCTTTTTAATTACATCTGATTTAACATCAGTTTTTTTCTTTTTTTTGGCAAAAAGTCTCACCTCTAACATGCCTTTACTATTTTCATTTATATAAATTCTTCTTGCTATAACTTTGTTTTCCCGTAACTTATGTTTTATATAATCGTCCATTCCTAGAGTTGTTTTCTTTTCGCTGTAAATTGGTTTAGTGTAATTTTCCATTACTTTTGCCATTTCATTAAACTGCACAGCCATTGCTTCTCTTGTTTCCAGAAGTTTGTTGTACCATAAGTAATTTATTTTTGCCCGCTCCAGATATTGAATCTGACCGTTGGCACAACCTCTACAGGCACTGTTTGCAATCTCCTGTTCCACACAACCTTCCATGGATACGTCGTAATCCCTGTCAATACCACTCATTCTTTTAAGCTCTGATGCAAGATTTTTAAATGCCTTTGAGGTCCGTAAAATACTTTCGTTTCTTATATCTTCCTGTTTGCTTATTGCCTCCTGCAACGACTTATGGTTTGGAACATAATCACTTACATATTTTATAAAGTATGTAAAAATTACTGTCATTGACCAGGTAAGCATTACAATTGGTACTAAACCGTATAAGTCAATTTTCATCATTCCGTCTATTGACCAGTCAACCGCCTCCACCAGCACAGTAATAACTGTGGCAATTACCGCCACTACGTATGGGTTATACTGATTGCTGATTTTTTTATACTGGGTTATGCATATACCGGTGGTTGCCATAATCGTGCCGTATTTCACTGCAACCATAAAACCACCGTTTATAAATATTGTGTACATCATAAGTGGCAATGTAACTAAAGGCACGCCTTTCATTTGACACAATGCCCCATACCAGCTTTCTCCTATTGTATAGTAACCAAGCATTGGCATTAAACAGGTTAATACACTCATGGCTATTATCAATATTGGTTTTAATATTTTTTGCATACCATCCCTCCTTGTTTTTTTCACAAGAAATAGTATACAAGCTCTGTTTATGTTTTTTTGTCAAAGCAAGGTATGATAATCGTTAGATATTTCGACATTAGATTGTTAAAATACATCCCTAGTGGAACGTATTTTTTTAACAGAATATTCTGAAAAAAAATTTCTTATTAAAAAAACCATATCAAAACTTTTGGCATTCCACTGGGTTTTAATATGGCATTTATAATTAATCGTTATTTAATTCTTTAATATAATCATTTAATCTTCACTTATATTGTTAATTTCTATTCAATTTCAATATTGCTATAGGTTTTCAATTAAACTATAAATTATGTTTCCTAATATAGCAGCTAAAAATAATACTAAAGCTATTCTTGCTGCCCAAATTTGCGTTCTGACTCTTTTTACTTTTTTCTTTTTTCCAAAGCCATTTGCATTGATTATCTCTAATGCTTCTTTCCAGTCTTTGTCTTTTACAAGCACGCCTTTAGGTATCATAAAATCAGAACCTTTTATTCTAAGATAATCTCCAGCCCCGTCTGTGTATATTTGTGTATATATACCGTTGCTTTCTAAAAGCCCTATAAGCATTTGTAGTTCTACTTCATCGTTTGTTTCATACACCTGTTTCATCTCTTTAACCTCGTAATAAAATTTAACTATCCTATTGTTTAAATTATTAAATTCATATCTTATTCGCTAATATTGATTCTTCATTCTACTGATTTATTAATCTTCCGGCTTGAAAATTACTTCGTTAGGATATAATAAACCTAAATTTCTAGCCATCTGTTCTACATAATCATCTGTTTTAACATATTCTTCCTGATCCTTTAATTCTTCAGATAACTGTAGTTCTTTCTTATATTGATTCTTTAATTTTCTTTCCTGCTCTCTTAAATCAGCCAATGTGCTGTATTTGCTTATCATCTGTCCACCAATGACAATACAAAATGCCACAACTACTGCTGATATAGCTATCATCATTCTTCTATTTTGAATACGCTTTCTTCTTGCGTTGCTTAATCTTCTTGTTGATACTTTTCTGTTTTCTGTTGCCATTTTCTCTTCCTTTTTTCTTTTTTAACTCTTTTTAGTTTATCTAATTTGTATAACTTTTGCAATGGTTTTAACATTTTTGTCACAATTTTCTTTACTTTACCAAACACGCAAGTGTTTAATTTTTTTAACATTTTAGAAAGTTTTGTTTTTACTTTGCACAGAAACTTTGCAACCCTGTCAACAATTTTTCTTCCAACTAACCATTCATACAAAGCCATTATGCCTAATGTAAAGATTATTGAAAAGAATCTAGGTCTGCCGTAATTATATTTCAAGTATATATTAAACATAAATATTGCAGAAATCGTCCAATAAATAACATCCTGAATAATCATGGAAACAATTCCCACTTTGAAAATTCTTCTGCAAACCCGAACCATATCATAGCAGACAGCTAAAACAAGTCCACCATACAGGCTCATTACAATAAGCAATGCTTCCTGAGAAATCTGCGGACTCATTATTCAAACATCCTCTTCAAAATAGACTTACTTTTTTCTCCATAATCCTTTACGTCTGAATAAACAATACTGTCAATTTTTCCTGAAATATTTACCTCGCCTTTTTCAATTGTAAGCTTAGTTACCTTTAGGTCGCTACCCTTTATATGTACCATACCTAAATTTGATTCAAGTAAAACCTGATTCAAGTCGAAAGCCACTACGTCTTTAATCCCTGTCAAATTCATCTGCTTTCTATTGTCCATTGAAAGTTTGTGGGTTCTTGGTGTACTGCCTGCTTCCATATTAACCTCGAAAAGTTTTCTATATAATAATATATTAGGTTATGTGAGAAATATGTCTTGCAGTTGCATTTTAATCAATCTCTTTGTACATGTCTACTGCTTCTTCTTTTTTAACTATTTCTTTTGTGCTTAAAACTTCCACCTTTACAGTTCTTTGACCAAACTGAATTTCTATTTTGTCTCCCTCTTTTACATCTCTTGAAGCCTTAGCCGGCTGTCCGTTTACCAAAACTCTTCCTGCATCACATGCCTCATTTGCCACTGTTCTTCTTTTTATTATTCTTGAAACCTTTAAAAATTTATCTATTCTCATGATATCTCCTTTTGTTCTAATTAATATTTTTAAATTTATGTGCTTAGAATATATATTTTTCTACTATTAGGTTAATTTTTATAATATAATTTTCCATATTATTAAATTTACATTTTAAAAAATAATTTCCTATTTACGTATAAAAATAATACCGGAGATTTTTTCTCTCCGGCATTATTATAATATATGTTTGATTTTCTATAAAGACTATATTTATTTTTTGCCAGGATTATATAGGTTGTCATTCCAACCGTAATCCACTTTATGATTCTCATCACAATAGTAAGGATTTTCAGAACTTATTCTGTGTAAAATTGTATCATAAAGATATGCGTGACCATTGTAGTTTGATGACAACACATTTTTGTAAAGGTAATTTGCAACTTCAGGTATGGACATTGTTACTGTATCCGTGCCGTAAATCAAAGTACCATCTTCTGCCACAACAAAACCTCTTATATGGAATGAATTTGTCATAACATTTAGTGTGCCATCGCTACCATAATATGAGTTGTTACTCATTGTTCTGACATACTTCATTGTGCCATCTTCTTTGCTTAATATTCCATTGTCTGTTGTCACATAGCCAAATGTATAATCCATGTTGTTGTATTGCCTTGCTCCTCTATAGGTATATTCATTACCACTAATAGCCTGAGTATTTAGTATTGAATATGTGTTATCCAATACATCATCAGCCGATTTTCCTGAACTGTTAGGGTCGATTGTGTATATTACCCCTGTATTTTTTACGGTGTAATTCTTTCCTGAAACTGTAATAGTCTGTCCAATATCAGGTGCTTTACAAACTGTTCTAAAGGCTACTTTTTTCTCACTTCCTTCTTCATCAAATAAAACTTCGCCCTTTGTGTTGTAATACCTATTTCCATTTGTTTTAATCTGAAATCCCTCAACTGTAATCCTGTCAGACTTTAACATTGTATTTTCTGACACAACTTCAACTTCATGTGATGTTGTTCCTTTTGATACCTGTTCATTTAAAGTTGCCTGTACAGTAACTTTATGCTTTCCTGCAGCCACATTTTCAAGCTTCACATTTCCATATGAACTTATTAATGTAAAATCTTTTAAATTCACAACATTACCTGAAATATCATTTACAAATTTTAAGTAAATAGTATGTTTCCCCTCTTTTAAAGGCTCGTACAAGTCAATTGTTTTTGTAACATAGTCTCCCCATCCTGCATTTGCAGTTGGTGGTGTAATTTTAATAGATCCAATAGGAACACTATCCATACTTTTATCATATACATAAATTGTACCGTTTGCATTTTTATCACATGAATAGTTAAAAGTGACAGAGGTTATAGGCTTTGATACTGAAATGTCTTTGTATTCTACCCAGTCACCATTATGGGTTCCACCTATATTTACCGGTTTTCCGCTACTGTCCGAATCTTTTACTACACCACTTTGATTTGTATAATCTGTTGCCTTTATAACTTTACTCTCTGATTTTATATCAGACTGGGATATAGTTGCCACACTGGTTGTACTGTCATCAATATAAATGTTGTACTTTGTATCTTTAGCCATATCTGCCTTTGGATACCAGTTTACATCTATTTGGTTTAACATTCCATCAGCATTCACAAGGCTTACACTTTTAATTTTAGACTCTGCAAGATTGTCCACTGTACCCGGAAAATAACTTTTTATTTTGTCCGTTACATTTGTATTTCTTTCAACGCTTCCCTGATTTGACCATTTTGATAATATATCTTCATAAGAATCAGTTTCTACATCTGCCCAATACTTTTTAGTATCAGCATCGTTGCCGTCGCCGTTTCCCGGAGTATTAAATAATCCCCAGTTTCCATATTGTTTTGTACATTTGTAGTTCCAAACTGTCCAACTTAAATTATTGTTATTTAATAATTTAACACCTGCACTCCATGAATCACTGTTTGACATCATATTAAATTCTCCAATATAACTTGGCACATTATAACCTGCACCTTTTATATTGTTTATTTTGCTCTGCATTGCAGCAACCTGTTTGTCTTTGTCACTGTAATCACTGTACAAATACTGATGATATTCGTACATTACGTTTGTCCACTGTTTATCAGAAGGCTTGGGAAGAGTGTCTGCATCCCACACGGCTTCCATAATAATAACGTGATTTCTGTCAACTGTTCTTATCTTTTTGTAAGCCTTATCATATACATTCCACAATGTACTAAGTCTTTCCTCCTTTGATACGTTTACATCTGTCGCATTCATATAATCTGCCATTGGTTCATTAAGCAAATCATAACCTGCAACAACAGGATTATCTTTGTAATGCTGTGCAATTTTTAACCACATATCCAAATATTTTGCCTGATTTGTACTTGCGTCTGTTCCAAAGAACAATTTTGAATTGTCCTTTTTTTGCTGATTTGTGCTTCCACCGTAAATACCTGAGTTGTGACTGCCATTTTGTGAACCATATGCACCATGCATATCAATAATTACATATATGCCATATCGACCTGCTGTTTCCACAAACCAGTCAATTTTATCAAAGGCATTGTCATACCAGTTGCCATTTTCATCAACAAGATTTCTGTACCAAATTGGAAGTCTGATACAATTAATGCCAAGTTTTGCACAATTTTCGAAATCACCGGTTGTCCAATAATTGTCTTCATATGCACTAATAAGATTTTTTGCCTTTTCACTGCCAAATCTGGAATTTAAAGTATCCAGAATGTTTTTCTGGCATCTGATATTTCCACCATATGTTGCACACAGCCAGATTTCCTGTAACATATAACCACCTGCATTTACTCCACGCAAATACACGGTATCACCCTTTTCATTTTTTAAATTCGTACCATCTGCTTTTATAAATCCAGGATAGATTTCCTTTGTGGTAGAAACTGCTTTTACTCCTACACTACCCAGCTGTGGTATTCCTGTTATTACAAAAGAGACGGCAAGTATTATTCCAATTATTTTCTTTAATCTTTTCATAAATTTCTCCTAATTTCTAAACAAATTTTCTTAAAATCCAACTGGAAGGCTCTCAACTGTAACATCAGGAGTGGATTCCCATGCTCTTGTAACTATATCCCCCGGTTTTTCGTTTGGATTGGTAGTTTCAAAAAATGATCCAGAGTCCATAATTTTTTCAGACACCTCAAACTTTGTCACTATCAATTCCGGTGTCTCATAAACTTTTGTTTTTTTCATTTCCTTCACCTCATTCTGTACTACTTAACATAAATTCCATTGTCCCATGCATATTGAACTTTTTTATAATAGCCCTTATATTTCCCCTGTTTTTCTGTCTGATTGTATATCCAATCATTTATATCTGAATAAGAAGTTCCTGTTTTGCCATTTAAGGCACTTAACAATTTTTTCTGCTCCTCACTTGTAAGTGTTTTCGGAACAAATTCTTCCCTTTCCTGATATTTTCCTTTGTACTCCTGCTGACAATATACATAATTGTTCATGTCCTTGTACAATTTATTTAATATATTATAGTATTGATTTGATGTACTTGTTACATCTAAGGCCTTCATCATTGATTTTAATATATCAAGTTTGTTGTTGTTAATTGTCACAAGATTTAACACATTATTGTATAAGAAATTATGTCCCTTCAATGTACTCATTTTCTGATTTTTATACAGATAATCAGCTATTTCATACATATTTACAGTATAAATATTATTCCCATATTCATAGGTACCATCTGCCATTTTAGCATAAGCCCTTACAGTAATATTTTCCTGTAATGTGTAGAACATATAATCAAGACACTTAAATGTAAGGGCATAATACTGCCAATACTTTGTGGAATACTGTGAATCACTCTTTGTAGTCCAGTTAGGATATATTCCGTCTTTTGTTTCCTCATGTACCTTTATTGTCTTATTATCAGCCTTATCTATTTTCATCATTTCTTCAAGTTCAGCTCTTGTTTTTCCATCAGTAGCTTTTGGCATTGCATAAATCACACCAAACTTGCTGACTTTTTTTGTTTTAATTGTATTTCTACTTACACGACATACTACTCTGAATGATGGACTAAACTCTGATACACCACCTGAATCCTTATTACCATTCATCTGGAAGCCCTGTACTTCAACATCTCCTAAATCATTGTAAACATTGTTGCAAACAAGTTCCTGATCTGAATTAACACTGTCAATGCTTATGATTCTTCCATCTGTAACCTTAGAGTCTTTCTCCCATGATGTTACATAATAATCATCGCTGAAAATCGTTGTATTCACATTTGGTTTCTTACTGTAATCGTCTTCTGTAACAGTTACCTTACAATTGTTGTATACATAGAGTTCTACCTTTTCTGAATGTTTAAGAGCAAATGTATACTGTCCTGTTGCTGTATTTTTAAGCTTATTATCTATTATTTTAGCTGCATCTATGGCCTTTCCGTCTTTTTTTATCTCAATACTAAAGTTGAATGACTTATTTTTCTCGTTTTCATCTACCATATTTCCGGAAACATTTTTGCTAATGGTAATTTTTCGAATAGGGTTATAAATATTAATAAAATTAACCGAATTGTCTGTTCCCACTGAATACGTAAACGTTGCTGTATATGACAGTTTATCAGTGTTTATTTTATCTATTCCAACATCTTCCTTTGTTCCATTTTTATCAACTGTTTCCAAATAGTATGGTAAATAGTTATTTTTTACGATAATTTCTTCAACAGTATATGTATCTCCGACTGTTAAATTTGTGCCATCAAAAGTCACTGTATCAAAATATCCTTCAACTCCTCCACCACCTGGTTTTTCAATTTTAGTAAACTCATTTTGACTCATGGTATGTGTCTGTAAAACCGTTCCTGAAGTGTTTTTCAGATTTACAACTACGCTATAACCTTCAGGTAATTCTTCAAGTCCCTGTATTTTTACATTGGCAACAACTATACCACTCTTATAGTAGAGTTTTAATACATTATGGTTATAAGCTACAGTCATGTTTCTGTCTTTATCATCCACATAAAATGCCTTACTTTCAGTATCATTTTCTCCACTGATTTTTGCATCGTATAAAGTATAATTGCTTACTGCCTTCGGTACCGGTATGCTTACTCTGTCATAAGGGTTTACTGTGCCTTTAACAGTCAAACCATCATTTTTTACTCCATTTACATAATACTCTATAACATAATCCTTTTTCTGCTGGAATTTTACATTATCAAGTAAACTTCCCACAGTCTTATCCGGTGTATCACCATCGTTTCTTTTTGCTCCTTCTGCTGACACAAAGAAGAATCTTGTAAGATAATTCTTTTTTCCGGAAGGAACATTATATATACCGTTATGATCATTCCACTGCCCTGCTGTTTTCTTACTTGTAACTTTCCACAACGTAGCAGTAACTCCATCAGACAATGTAATTGTTGTACCTTTTGTGCCTTCCTGATTAGTTGTAATAGCCTTTACATCATCTCTTCTTATTAATGCCTCAATCTGTTCAGTTGTTGTATAATTTTGTGCATCTTTAGATGACATTGCAACAACATACATACTATTCTGGCACCAACGTCCTGCATAATCTAAGTCCCAATAACACTGGGAATTAGGAGTTGTTAAAATATCCTGATATAAAGCTCCAACATTTTCACAGTTTAATTCTGCAAACTGATCACCATGCTCATTGTTTTTGTACATTTCATCCTGTGTTACGGAGAACTGGCCTACCTGTTCTTCTTCTCCTGAGGTTTTTAACTTTCTTCCATTTACAATTTCAATATCATGTCCTATTTTATTTTTTTGTCTGCTCATCCAGCCCGGAGCAGTTGTCTTCCACACAAGTCCTTCATATCCGTTAGGATACTGCTGTTCATCTCCATTTGGTTCAAAAGGAAATGCCTTATCATCTTCATCTGTTGAAAACATTGCCGGATATTCAAAATCACCATTTTGAATGTCGTTGTAATATTGAACCTTATATGGATGTGACCACTGGGTTGTTCCTACTTTTCGCACACGATAATACTGTCCACCGCCTAAGTCATGAGCAACATTTACCACATCATTTCCACTTCCACTAAGAATTTGCAAATCATATCTCTTTTCATAAACATCACTCCATGTATTTCCATCGACACTCTTTTGCCACTGATATGTAGCCCCATTTTCAGGATTCTTTACACATAATTCTCCATTCTCGCTTAATTTATCCTGAATTACTATGGTGGATTTCCAGATCCTTACCTTAAATACCAACTCAAACTTCGGACTGGCATTTTCCTTTTCCAGATCCGATTTATTATAAATCTGGCAGCCTACTTCTGTTTCTACATAATCGCTGTTTCCAAAATCAATACCCGCCGGAATTGTATACTTAACTGTTGCTTCCTGTTGGGTTCCATACTTCAAAATATTTTCATTATGACTTGTAGCCCCCCATAAATTCTTTCCGGAATCAGATGATGACCAGCAAATCTGATGGTCTGCTTGTTTATAATATAGTTCTCTTGGATTTACATAAAAATATATGTCCTTTCCTTCTTCATAAACTACATCATATATATCTCCATTTCCAATCACATCACCCTGTACAAGGCTACTGTCAATCAATCCGTTATTTTCTGTATTTTGCAATTTTGAAACAAGATAAATTCCATACGTTTTCTTTGCCTGATTGCTCCAATAATCTTTCTTTGCCACTTCAGTTCCCCATACTTCAAATTCATAAATTGAAACTCCCCAGTTGTTGTCTCTGATTTTTGCATCAGCATACAATCTTATATACTGTGTCTTTACATCACCCATATGGATACTGTTTCCAAATTCCAGATTGGCATAATACTCCGATTTCTCAATTTCTGTTGAATTTCCCGGTTCAGTCCAATCCTTTATGGTTTTATAATCTTTCCATGTTTTTCCATCATCAGAAATCTGTATCCTAAAACTCTTGGGATATGCCCTTTCAAATTTTAAATCAACAGAATCTATTCTGCATTGTTGTCCTAAATTAATTTCATACCATGGATTGCTATCTGTCTTAGGTGCTCCCCATCTTGTATTATCCAATCCATCTACTGCATTAGCAGGATTTGAAGTTTCAGCACTACTATCCGAACTGCTTACCTTTACTTCTGCATTTAGAGCAAGATCAGACAATTGTCCTTTTATTTTTGTTCCATATATCCTTATATCTCTTATGGACATTGCTTTGTTATATGCCATGTTAAGACATCGTACTTTTACATATCTTGCTTTTCCAAGACAAACTCCATCTGATTCATATACCTTTTTATCAACCTCAGTTGTTTTAAAGCCTCTTACTGTTCTTGCAACAGTCCAATTGGTTTTATCCTTTGATACAAGAATCTGGAAATCATTTGGATATGCCTTTTCAAACATAATATTTACTTTTTCAATTTCATACAATTTTTCCAAGTCTACAATCAGATAAGCCTGGTCACCTTCTTTTTCACTTGCCCATCTTGTATCCTCATCTTCATCCACTGCATTGGAACCATCAAAACCACTCTGAGAACCTGATACATCAACTTTTTTTCCATATGCTAAATCACCATCTTCAGGCACTCTTTCCAATGTAAAGTAATCCACATTTACCTGTTGCCATGCATCACTTTCTGCATAAGGAATATTTGCAGCCCCAGTTATGTCTATTACATTTACACCTCTGTTCAGCGTCACTTCGGTAGTTATTTTCTTTACTGTAGTCCATCCGCCGGTTGTAGGTGCTGATATACTTTTCCAGTCACCGTCGTTTACACTATTTACTCTACAATCTATATTTGTATCCTTATTGCTTCCTGATGCATATGCCACTGTCAGCTTATACGTACCGGGATGTTTCACATGCACATAAGATGTAAGATATGCTCTTCCATTGTCAGGCCATGCATTCATTCCACCTACAGCCAGATTGTTTGAGAACTTTCCATCTGCCTGAAGAGTGTGTTCTGTTTCTGCATCCCCCTGAACAAATCCATGTGCATTTTCTGCCTCGTGTATGTCTCCTGAATCTTTTACTGTTTCAGGTTCATATTCAAACTGGAACCAGTCAAGATTACACACTGCTTTTGAGCCATCTGCCACAAATTTCAAATAAATTTCGTGATTACCTGATGGTATGCTGATTGCCGTTGCTGTGTCAACATAGTTACTCCAGTCACTGCCTGTTGAAGATGTAGTAACTGTGGCAGCCGGAGTCCCGGACATAGTACTGTCATCAACATATACTTCTACTTTTCCACCATTTCCATCTCTTACACTATTTCTCAAATAAATTTTTGAAACTTTTCTGTCAAAGTTAATATTGTATTCTGCCCATTTTCCATTTGTAAGACCACCAAGATTTTTTCCGTCTACAAAGCTGTCGCTTTCTCCTTCAACTTTTATATCCCCTGAACTTTCATTAAAATCTTCAGCCTGAATTTTATTTCCTTTTAAATCTGTATTTAAAACACTGTTAAATGCTTTTTTATTTTCACCCTTATATGTTAATGAAAAACTATCTATATTTAACCATTCAGCATTTACGTTTTTGCCATCTGTTCTACCTGTTTCAGTACCAGCTGCCCATTTCCAAACAGCACCTGATATATCAATCTTGTTTAATCCTTTTCGTAATTCTATCTGCATAGTTGCCCTGTTGGTATTTTCCCAGTTAGAATCCACACTGCTGATAGTTTTTGATTTCCATTTGTCGTTATCACTGCTGTTGATTCTGTACTGAAGCAGTGTAGTCATTGTTCCGGCATACTGAACTTCAAACTGATAGTATCCTGCATTTTCTGCTTTAACATATGTAGTCAGATAAGAACGGTCACGTTCAATCCAAGTGTTCATGCTGCCCACAGCCTTTCCACCTGAATACTTATCAGAACTTTGCACAGTGCTACTCTGTGCTGCTGAACCTCTTACAAAGGCATGTGCATTCTCTGCCTGGTGTAAATCAGCTGTGTTGCTTATACTTTCAGGTGCGAATTCAAATTTAAAATAATCCAAATTGCACACACATCCTTTATCAGTTACAAATTTTAAATATATTTTATGATTACCTGATGGCACAACTACTTCCTGTGAAATATCAGTATAGTTGGACCATCCACCTGTTGAATTTACGTCAATTGATGCTACAGGAGTTGTAGACATTGTACTGTCATCAACGTATACTTTTACTGTTCCACCATTTCCTTCTTTTACACTGTATCTTAAATAAATTCTTGAAGTTTTTCTGTCAAAATTAATATTGTATTCTGCCCATGTGTTGTTTGTAATGCCACCTAAATTCTGTCCACTGGCATTTTCACCATTCTCTTTTTTTATTTTGCTGTCTATTTCATCAGTATTTTCTGCTTCTATTACATTTCCAATAGTTTCTTTATTTCCTACCTTAAACTGGTTAAATGCCTTTTTTTCGTATGATTTTTCCATGTCTTTGCCGTACACACCTACTTCATATAAAGACATTCCATTATATTGTCCGCCACCATAATTTGCCCCTTTATAGCAACGCTGTACTGCTTGTACCTTAATGTATCTGGCACTTACACTTCCAAATTCTATATTGTCTACTCTATTTCCATTGGTTGCAGTGTTTTCATATATTCCTATGGCATTTACAGTTGTAACCAAACTATAATCTGTGCCGTTAACCGATTTATATATGTTATAAACTGTTGCATTTGCAGATTCCCAGCTTAAATATAATTTTTCAGCATTATAGGTCTCTCCTAAATCAACAACGTAATATGTGGAATCACCATTTGTTGCAGACCATCTTGTACTTTTATCATTGTCAATTGCTGCTTTTGGTGTACGGTCATTTGTTTCCTGACCACTTGCAGTTGCTGACACACCATTATAACGTGTGTAGTTGTAATATTTGCTATCTATAATATCCTGAAAAGTTTCACCTTCAGTTGTTTTTTTGAAAGAATTTGTGGCTTCCACCGCTGATTCTCTAGTTGCTTTTACATCTTTTCCAAAAATGCCCACATCCCAAATGGATATTCCATATTGTCTGTTGTTTGAAGAATCTGTTATGTATTTTTCTCCTACATCTGTAATTCTTACATATCTCCCAATAACGGTATTTTTCAGTGATAATGTATCTATTCTGTTTTTTGCTGTAGTATAATTATTTAAGCTTACTGCTGTAACAGACTTAAATAAAACTCCATCGTTAGATACCTCAATTTTATAGTCAATTGAGCTTGCAACTTCCCAGCTTATATTTATTTTTGAAATTTCATATGACTGTTTTAAATCAATTGTAATGTAATGGCCTTTTGTTTTAGCTTCATTTGCCCATCTTGTATCAGCATTGCCATCAATTGCATTATTTGCCACGTGGTCACCTGTTTTATCATCTGCCACTGCTGATGCACCATATCTTACATAGTTATACAAATCTCCATCTTTTTCAGAGCTATACCCTGTTTTAGAGTCATCAGTAATAACTGCTGTTACATCATTGGTTGCCGTAATGGCCGCATCTGCCTTAACATTTTGTGGCGTAATAGTCACTCCTGTTAAAACCATGGCAACCGACAAAATCACGGCTACACCTTTTTTCCAAAATAAACCTTTCAACCCTTTCAATTTTCTCTCCTCCCAAAGTTTTTTCCTCTGTTTATTTTTTATTTTTATTTTTTTACTAACATATATACCAAAATCAGGCTGTTTGCATATATAGTCTACGCAAACAGCCTGTGAATTGTTTAATTATTATGAATTTTAACTTTAATTTCTGTTAATGTCAAATACTTCCCATGCTCCGGCAACAGTTTCACTTGTAGCAAAAAGTTTACCACCGTCATTTAAGTTTGCCTGAACATATTTTCCATTTGCCAATGAGTAAAGTGCATACTCTCCATTTGAAATCTTTTCAATAATGAATTTCTCCCATGTACCTACCCTTTCACTTCTTGGCAATAACTGATTGTTTTCATCAATTACAGCACATACATATTTTCCATTGGATACGGATCTCAGGGATACTGTTCCATCATTGTTATTTACAATCTGGAATGTTTCCCATGCACCTCCACATGATGAACGGTTTGCCACTATTGTTTCACTTCCACCATTTTCTGCACAAACTACCTGTCCGTTTGCTATGGATCTAATATATGTATTTGAATTATTAAAATCTGCCTTTTCTACTTTTTCAATTACGATCGCTGAAGTTTTATCATTAAAATCTCCAAGACCTGATGCATCTGTTAATAATGTTTTTTTACTTCCTGCAAATCCTTCATCATTATACAATGTAACTTTGTAGCCATCTGCTACCTTAATTGAAGAAATCTGATCATTTTTAATTCCCTTAGAAATCATTGTGCCATAATCATATCTTCCTTCACTTAATGCTACAGACCAACCACTGTAATTTGAATTTTCATAAAATGTTGCTTTTGCAGAAGATGTCTCATCTCCCAATTTTTCAATATTAAATGCTTCCCATGCTCCTGCTATGGAATCACTTCCGGCTATTAACTTGCCTCCGTTATCCAAGTCCGCCTTTACATATTTTCCGTTTTCTGCACTTCTAAGACCATATTCTGTATCACTTATTTTATAAATTTGGAATTTCTCCCATGTACCAACATTATCACTTCTTGGAACAAGTTGATTTTCTTCATCTAATACTGCACATACATATTTGTTATTTGCATCTGCTTTTATGCTTACTGTTCCGTCATCATTATTTATCAGATAAAATGTTTCCCATGAACCGCCGTAACTGTCTCTGTTTGCTACTATTGTTTCACTTCCACCATTTTCTGCTGCAACATATTTTCCATTTGCAACAGATTTGATACTGTATTTTCCATTTGATAACTTAACAGTATTATATGTAACACTTGATGAGCCATTCCACTTTTCAATTTTAATTGATGAAGTTTTGTCATTCATTTCATCACCAACATATGATGCATCACCTGTAAATGCCTTTGACGTTCCATTAAATCCTGCATCATTATATAATGTAACTTTGTAACCTGAATTTACTTTCAATGATGATATAGCGTCATTTTTAATACCTTTTGCAATGATATCTCTATAATTATATGTACCTTCCGGTAATGAAACTGACCATCCACCATAGTTTGAATTTTCATAGAATGTTGCTACATTATCATTTGTTGTATCACCGACTTTTTCAATGTGAAATGCTTCCCAGGCTCCTGCTATAGAATCACTTCCGGCTATTAATTTGCCTCCTTTATCCAAGTCTGCCTTTACATATTTTCTATTTTCCGCACTTCTAATGCCGTATTCACTGTCATTTATTTTGTAAATCTTAAATTTTTCCCATGTACTAATGCTGTCGCTTCTAGGTGTCAGTTGATTTTCTTCATCTAAAACTGCACACACATATTTGTTATTTGCATCTGCTTTTATACTTACTGTTCCATCATCATTATTAACAATATAGAATGTCTCCCATGAACCGCTATAGTTGTCTCTGTTTGCTACTATTGGATTACTCCCACCATTTTCTGCTGCAACATATTTTTCATTTGCAACAGATTTTATGCTGTATTTTCCATTTGGCAATTTAACTGTGTTATATGATGTTGTAGTTGATGTCTGATTGTTAATCTTTTCGATTTTAATTGACGAAGTTTTGTCATTCATTTCATTTCCAACATATGACGCATCACTGGTAAATTCTTTTGATGTTCCTTTAAATCCTTCGTCATCATATATTGTAACTTTGTATCCGTCACTTACTCTAAGTGATGAAATCTGATCATTAGCAATTCCTTTTGCTAAAATATCTTTGTAGTCATATGAACCTTCTTCCAATGAAACTGCCCTTCCACCATAATTTGAATGTTCATATAATGTTGCCACACCTGATGTGCTGTTGTTATCACTATCATCTGTTGTGCTTCCACCTGTAGATGTTACTGTTCCCGAAAGATATGGCTTTACCAAATTATAAATCTTGTCATTTTTCCATCCGTTTGCTGTACCTACAGCTGACCATTTATTTTTAATTGTGTCTGCTGAGTCGTTATAAATATCAACTTTTTCAGGGTTATGATTATAAATACCCCATGAGCTGTTTCCTGTAACTTTGTATGACCATGTTGTCCAATGCCATCCCTGACTGTTGAAAGTTGACATTGCTGCCTTCCAGCCTTCTGCCTGTTCGAAGCATGTAAACTCGCCTACAAATGTTGGCACTCCATAATTGTGATTTGCAATGTCTGAAACCTTACTTGAAAAGTATGACTTCTGTGCATCACTGCTATTTTGTGCACTCCATGGATAGTAATGGTATTCATATGCTACATTTGTCCAGCCATACTGTGAAGGTCTTGGCAAATTGTCTGCATCCCAACATGATTCCATTATAATAATATGATTGCTATCCTTTGAACGGATTGTATTGTAAATTTCATTATAAAAATCCCAATGTAAACTATATGTTGCAGCTGCCTTAATTCCCGGTTCATTTAAGATATCATAAGCTGCAACTGCCGGATTGCCTTTGAAATGTTCTGCAATCTTTTTCCATAAATTTAAAGTTTTATCTTTATTGCTCTGATTGTAATATAGCTGTTTTCCATCATTAATCTCTCCTGAATGATCCATACCATTTTGAGAACCAAATGCTCCGTGCATATCTAAAATAACATACATACCTCTCTGGCTACAATTTTGTACAAACCAGTCTAATCTGTCAAAAGCATTAGATTTAAGATTTCCATTGTCATCACAAAGATTCATGTATGTAAATGGTAATCTTATAACGCTCATTCCCATTTCTGCACAATTATCAAAATCCTGTGTTGTCCAATAATTATTTTCGTATGTTGAGACCAACTCATCTCTCTTTGATGTTCCAAATCTATTTGCCAATGTTGTCATCATCGTCTTCTGGTCAGACGCATTGGTTGGATTCATCCAGTTTTCCTGAACAAGCCATCCTCCTGCATTGGTTCCTCTTAAATAGACAACATCTCCTGTTCCTTTTTGTTTTCTTATCTGTGTTCCGTTAACCTTCAAAAAGTCATTGCTCCCAAGAGCCTCTCTGGCACTAACCTGAGTAATGCCTGTAATTTTTCCTGAAATAGCCATGCTAAATGTCATTGCAAATACCAATAACATACTAACCAATTTTCTAACTATTTTCATAAGTACCTCCTTATTAATTCTATCAAAAAATCTCCGCCTATTACGTTATTAATATTCTATGTCGTAATGTTATCGGTATCAAGTCTTTAAATTTTAGAAAAATTGTTTTTTTTAAATTTTTCAAAAAAAAAATACCTTTTTTCTGATAATAGTATGTTATTTATACATTTTCTAAAAATGTATAAATAAAGAATAGCCCCATACCTGACAAAGAACATTATAAACTTGGGTTACCCCCATACTTGACAAAGAACCACAAAAAGACCACTACCTATGTAGTGATCTTTTCTATATTACTTAATAATATTTATCGATTAGTTAAGTTCTTTCTTTAAAGCTGCTCCAGCTTTGAACTTAGGAACGTTAGCTGCTGCAATTGTGATTTTTTCCTTTGTTGCAGGATTGATTCCCTGACGTTCAGGTCTCTTTGTTACTTCAAAAGTTCCAAATCCAACTAACTGTACTTTATCTCCTTCTTTCATAGCTTTAACTACAACATCTGTGAAAGCCTTAACTGCCTTAGCTGCATCTGTCTTTGATAATCCAGCTTCGTTTGCAATAGCTTCTACGAATTCTGTCTTGTTCATCGTATTTCCTCCTTGATAAATTCTGCGATACATCTACGCGACACATACGCGCGTATCTATAAGTTATATACTCCATTATACAGTTTTTGTCAAGATAAAACCCGTTTTTTATGGTCTTGCCCCCTTTATTCAAGGGCTTTTTGACGAATTATGAGAGTTTTCATTTTCACTTTAAGTCAAATTAAGATTCCATTTGTCTTCCAAGAAAATCTGCAGCCACCGATACAAGCTTTTTTTCCGTGTCACTAACCTGCTGTTTTTCTGTTTTTGACATCAAAACCACGCTCCCAATAACATCACCTTCACATATTATTGGAAAAATTATTTGTCCCATATCAGAAACATCCTGTCCATCAATTATTGTTATTGTTTTTACATTATCAGTGTCTGTATTAACAGTTCTTCTTTGTTCCATAATTTCCTCTAATTCATGGCTTATTCTTCTGCCAATATATTCTTTTTTCACACCGCCTGATACTGCAATAACCTGATCTCTGTCGCTAATAACAACATAACAACCGGATACTGCTGCCAGGCTCTCCGCATACTGTTTTGCAAAAGCATCTATTTCTCCGATTGGCGAATATTTTTTTAAGATTACTTCTCCATCCCTGTTAGTAAAAATTTCCATTGGATCACCTTCTCTAATTCGAAGTGTCCGTCTAATTTCTTTTGGCACTACTACACGCCCTAAATCATCAATTCTACGAACAATACCTGTTGCTTTCATTATTACTTCCTCCAATTTCATATTCAAGCAAAAGCGATTTTCACTCTTTTGCTATATATTAGTTTTGGAGTTAGTATGTGGAAGACACAGAAAATTATTCTTTTCTTTATGTGCATTTCATAGATTATGTATGGATAATTTTTTTATATATTTAATCAAATACTCTGGTCGTAGAACAGAAAGCCCCTTTGCAACAGTCTTGCCCTCCAATAAAATTTTATAGTAATCATCATTTAGCAAAATAGCTGATAACAAAGATTTGTTTTAATTTTTGAAAATGTATATCTTCCTTGAATAACTAACGGTAGCTTATCATTTAAGTATTTAATTTCTTTCATTAAAACATTTTGCCGTAACGTCTTTTCTAAAAACTTATCTGTTCCCATAATACAAAAAAGATATCGGTCTCACAACCGATATCTTTTTTTACTCTAACCTACAATAAACAAAATCATTCCAGCAATCACTAGCAGAATACATGCAATTACATCCAGTAAGTTTAATTTTGTATGTTCTTTTTTGTATTTTTCTAAATTATCTACAAGCCATAGAATTGCTGCCACTTCCATCAAGCCCCACTGTAGTCTTTCAATATCAACAGCAAAGCGTATTACTAATGCTAACGCAAATAATATTATAGGCACAATTTCAAATATAATCTGTTTAGATTTTTCATTTAATTTCATGCTACGACCTCTTTCTTCTAATTAAGTTTTTAAACCTGATTAGTTTTAGCCACTTCTTAGATTACTTTTGAAAGGAACTGTTTTAAACGTTCATTTTTTGGATTATCAAAAATTTCACTTGGTGTTCCTTCTTCAACAATCTTTCCGTCTGCCATAAAAATTACTCTTGAGGCAACTTCTCTTGCAAATGCCATTTCATGTGTCACAACAGCCATTGTCATGCCCTGATTTGCCAGATCCTTCATTACTGCTAGAACTTCGCCTACCATTTCCGGATCAAGGGCAGATGTAGGCTCATCAAAAAGCATAACTTCAGGATCCATGCAAAGTGAACGTGCAATGGCAACTCTCTGCTTCTGTCCACCTGAAAGCTGTGCAGGATATGCCTCTGCTCTGTCAGCCAGATTGACTACATTAAGAAGTTCCATAGCCTTCTTCTCAGCTTCTTCTTTTGACTTCTTTAATAACTTCATTGGCGCTATTGTCATATTCTTTAAAACTGTCATGTGTGGGAATAAATTAAAATGCTGGAAAACCATCCCCATTTTCTGTCTGTGTAAGTTAATATTTACATTTTTGTCCATTAGGTTTACACCGTCAAAAATAATTTTTCCATCTGTAGGATGTTCTAAAAGGTTTAAAGTTCTAAGAAGAGTTGACTTACCACTTCCTGATGGTCCAATAATAACCACAACTTCACCTTTTCTAATATCTGTGGAAACACCGTCTAATGCTTTAATTTCCCCATCGTTATAATATTTTTTCACATCATCTACAACTATAAGAGAGCTATTATCGTTCATCATTTCGTAGTCTCCTTTCTAATTTACCAAGTAACCAAGAGAAAAACATTACCATAATCAAATAAACTGCTGCTACACCAAACAATGGCATAAATGCCTGATACGTAGCTCCTCTTACAATATCTCCTGCTCTTGTTAAATCAATTAATGCAACGTAACCTGAAACTGCTGTTTCCTTTAATAAAACAATAAATTCGTTTCCAAGCGTTGGAAGTACAGTCTTAAACGCCTGTGGAATAATTACATAAACCATTGTTTGAACATAGTTAAATCCAAGACTTCTTCCTGCTTCAAACTGTCCCTCGTCAATTGACATAATTCCACCACGAAAGATTTCTGCAACGTAAGCACCTGAGTTAATACCAAATGAAAGAATTGCCACAAAAATCTTATTGTTTGATGTAGCAAATATAATGTAATACATAATCATAATCTGAATTACTACAGGTGTTCCTCTTACAACTGTAAGATAAATTTTTGATATTATATTAAAAATAGCTAGAAGGATTTTTCCAAGTCCACCTTTCATTTCGCTATAATTCTTGTCATAAGATGCTCTTACTATAGCCACAACAGCACCTATTACAATACCTAAAATTAAAGCAAAGAAAGTTACAATTAATGTATTTCCCAGACCCTCTAAATATAATTGCCATCTGTCTTTATCTATAAAACTTATTTCAAATTGACGTTTTAAAGATATTGCGGAAATTATATTAACTTTTGTTGTTAAAACGTTTAATAAACTCTCCATTTTTACCTCTTTTTCCTAAAAATTAAGAGGTGTTCAATATAAATCGGATATTCACAATGTAATATCTTAACTTTATATTGCAGCACCTCCTAATTTGTATTTTTTGTTCTTTAATTATTCTGCCTTAATATACTTGTTAATAATCTTCTGAACTGAACCATCATCAATTAATTCTTTTAATGCTTTGTTAATTTTCTTTCTTAATTCAGGTTTATCCTTTGAAACAGCGATAGCATAATCTTCTTCTGCGTATGCTGTTTTAAGTAATTTAAGTCCTTTGTTAGCCTTAACAAAAGCCTTAGCCGGTTCATTGTCGATTACAACACAGTCAATCTTTCCTGTTACAAGTGCCTGAACTGCATCAGCTCCCTTGTTATATTCTTCAACTGTTCCTGAGCCTGCTTCCTTTAAATCATCTGTACAATAGATATCACCTGTTGTACCAAGCTGAACACCAACCTTAACATTGGCACCCTTTTTTAATAAATCTTTGTTAGTCTTTATCTTTGAGCCTTCTTTTACTATAATTGCCTGTACACCTGTTGCATATGAATCTGTAAAGTCTACACTTTCCTTTCTTTCATCGCTAACTGTCATACCTGCAAGACCCATGCTAACTTTTCCTGACTGAACAGCAGGAATAATTGAATCAAAAGCCATATCTTCAATCTTGAAGTTCATTCCTAATTTGTCTGCAATAGCTTTACCAATCTCGGCATCAATGCCGATTACTTCATTGTTTTCACGATACTCATATGGTGGAAATTCTGCGTTAGTTCCCATAATTAATGTCTTATCTCCATCATCTCCACTCTTACTACTTCCGCAAGCTGTAAACATTGTTGTAGCAAGAACTACTGTCATTAATAATGCTAGTAATTTTTTCATTATTTTTTATCCTCCTAAGTATATTGATTTTATTACAAAACTATACACAATTATACTTAAAAATGCATATATTTGCAACAATAAAGATTTTTAACTAATAAAAAGAATGTCCCTTGCGACATTCTACGCACCGAGCGCGTGTTGCTTTAGCAACATTTTTCCTTTCGCGCGAGTGTGCATCCCTAGTGGAACATTTTTTACTTAATAATAAATTCTGAAAGAATTTCTTATTAAGTAAAAAACAGCCTCTGCTAATGGCGCCCCTTTGTCATAAACATCACTCGCCATAAGCACAGACTGTACTTTATATTCATCGATTATAGGTCAGCTCCTAAAGTTGCTGCCATTACAGCTTTAATTGTATGCATTCTGTTTTCTGCTTCATCAAATACAACTGAATGTTCTGACTCAAATACTTCGTCTGTAACTTCCATCTCTGTAAGACCGAATTTCTCGTTAATCTGTTTTCCAATCTTTGTCTTTAAGTCATGGAATGCTGGTAAACAATGCATAAATACCACGCTGCCCTTTGCATTGTTAATCAAATCCATTGTTACTCTATATGGAAGCAAGTCGTTAATTCTTTCTTCCCATACTTCATCAGGCTCACCCATTGAAACCCAAACATCAGTGTAAATAGCATCAGCATCTTTTGTGGCAACCATTGGGTCTTCTTCAAATTCAATAATTGCACCTGTTTCTTTTGCAATCTTCTGACACTCAGCTACTAATTCAGGGTTTGGTTGGTATTTCTTTGGTGCACAACCTACGAAGTGCATACCCATTTTTGCACATCCAACCATAAGTGAATTACCCATATTGTATCTTGCATCACCCATGTATACAAATTTCAAGCCTTCTAACTTGCCGAATTTTTCTTTTAATGTAAGAAAATCTGCTAGAATCTGTGTTGGGTGAAATTCATTTGTAAGACCATTCCATACAGGAACTCCTGCGTACTGTGCTAACTCTTCTACTAAATCCTGTCCAAAACCTCTATATTCGATACCGTCAAACATTCTACCTAAAACTCTGGCTGTATCGGCAATACTTTCCTTCTTGCCAATCTGTGAACCTGTTGGATCTAAGTATGTAACACCCATTCCCAAATCATGAGCTGCCACTTCAAATGAGCATCTTGTACGTGTACTTGTTTTTTCAAAAATTACTGCTATGTTCTTTCCTCTTAAAACATCAACTAATTTTCCAGCCTTCTTCTTTGCCTTCAAATCCGCTGCTAAATCAATTAATGCTCCAATTTCCTCTGGTGTAAAATCAAGTAACTTTAAAAAATGTCTTCCTGTAAAATTCATAATGACCTCCATTGTATTATTTTAAGAATCAGATTTATCTTCCTTTTTATCTTCCCTTGATTCTATAATATCTTTAATGTACTCTAGTATTTTAATACTCTTTCCTGATTTATTCAATGTTGGAAGAGTATTAAATATATGTTTCCTATATTTATTAATATTATTGATGTAACCTGAACTGCTCTTTTCAAGTTCAGCTTTTCTTGCCTTCAGTTTCTCAATGTACTCGCTGCCACTCTTGCCTAACTCGTCTTTCTTCTCTTTCAGTTTTTCTATGTACTCGTTGCTACTCTTGCCTAACTCATCTTTTGCCTGCTCTGCTTTGTCAGCCATATCAATTGCTGAATTTCCCACAACATCTTTTATCTGATTTCCAATGTTGTTTAACTCCTCTGCAATTAAATCGAGCTGTCCAAGACTCTTCTTGATTCCAATAAGATTTTTCAATGTAACAATCATATCCACTGTAAAAATAATCACGAAGAAAATAATTAAAACAAGTTTGCCCATGTCTGGCACTTTTTTTACTAAAAACATAATTGGTGTGTGTACGAATTTCACCGCAAATACAACAGCAAATCCCCACATAATACTAAAAGGAAGACAAATGTAGCCGCCTATGTTAAATGGTTTCTCCGAATAATCCCACCATCTCATGTGGAATATTTTGTCAAGAATCCAACCACCAAATAATTCAACAGTTGAACATATAATCATTCCTCCTAAAAACAATAACCATACATTATTTTTTACAGGCAGTAATATTATTAGAACACCCACCATTCCACAACCATATATAGGACACACCGGTCCATTTAAAAAACCTCTGTCGACTACTTTCCCGGTGGTAACTGCCACAAAGGCAACCTCCACACACCAGCCTAGAAAACTGTATATAAAAAACAAAAGCATTATTTCATAAACTGAGAAAATCATAACCCCTCCAGGTAAAACAAATTATTGTTAACAACGTTTCCCATTATTATATGAAAAAAACAAAACTGACACAACCCACAAATATATATAAAAAGGTGCTGTATTAAATCCAATTAATCCAAAAACAAGGCGCAGAGTACTCCGCGCCTTGTATATATCATGTGGTAATTCCACATGGCAAACAAACTATTTAATTATCAAATTAATTTCCAACTAGAATAACTTGTCAAGTAACTGATATAAGTAACCCTGTGCTGGGAAAGTCATAGCAAATACAAGTGAAACGATTGTCATTAACTTGATTAAGATGTTAATTGATGGTCCTGATGTATCCTTGAATGGATCACCTACTGTATCACCAACAACTGCTGCCTTATGAGCTTCGCTACCTTTTCCGCCACCGAAACCACCTTCGATGTACTTCTTAGCGTTATCCCAGGCACCACCAGCATTTGACATGAAGATAGCCATCATAACACCACAAACTAATGCTCCTGCAAGCATACCACCAAGTGCTGCTGCACCAAGTAAATATCCTACAACAAGAGGTGTAACTACTGCTAAAACTCCAGGAATAATCATTTCATGGAGAGCAGCCTGTGTTGAAATACCTACACATGACTTGTAATCAGGCTTTGATGTTCCCTTTAAAATACCGTCATCTTCTCTAAACTGACGACGAACTTCTTCGATCATCTTGTTAGCAGCTTTACCAACTGAACTCATTGTAAGAGCTGAGAAAATAAATGGAAGCATACCACCAATTAAAAGACCGATAACTACTGTTGAATCTAAAATGTTAATGTTCTTAATTTTTGCAACTTCTGCGTATGATACGAATAATGATAAAGCTGTAAGAGCTGCTGAACCAATAGCGAATCCCTTACCAATAGCTGCTGTTGTGTTACCAACTGCATCAAGCTTATCTGTAATATCTCTTACACTGCTGTCAAGTCCTGACATTTCTGCAATACCACCGGCATTGTCAGCGATTGGACCATAAGCATCAACTGCGATTGTCATACCTGTTGTTGATAACATACCTACAGCTGCAAGTGCGATGCCATACATACCAAGTAATTCAAATGAAACAAGTACACCAAGTACGATAAATAAAATTGGAATAGCTGTTGACTTCATACCAACTGATAAACCACTAATAATATTTGTTGCTGCTCCTGTTTCTGAGCTTTCAGCGATTTCCTTAACACTCTTATATTTTTCTGATGTGTACATTTCTGTAATCTTACCAATTGCTGTACCAACAACTAAACCTGCAAGTACTGCAAAGAATGCCTTGAATTCACCAAATAATGTATAACTTAGAATAGCTGTAGCAATAATCTGAATTGCTGTAGCTGTGTACTCTCCTAAGTTAAGAGCCTTCTGAGGATCAGAACCTTCTTTTCCTCTAACAAAGAATGTAGCAATAACTGATGCTAACACACCGATTGCTGCCATTGCGATTGGGAACATGATTTTTTCCATTCCGAAATCATCTCCACCTGCTACTAATGAAGCAACTGCTAAAGTTACAACTGATACTAAAGCACCAACATAACTTTCAAAAAGGTCAGCTCCCATACCTGCAACGTCACCTACGTTGTCGCCTACGTTATCAGCGATAACGGCTGGGTTACGAGGATCATCTTCTGGGATTCCTGCTTCAACCTTACCTACAAGGTCAGCTCCTACGTCAGCAGCCTTTGTGTAAATACCACCACCAACTCTTGCGAAAAGAGCGATTGATGAAGCACCTAAGCTGAATCCTGTAAGAACGCTAACTGCTTCTTCTGTAAATCCTGTTGTGTTCATAATTATAATAAGAATTACGCTAAGTCCTAAAATACCAAAACCTACAACGCAAAGTCCCATTACTGCACCACCTGAGAATGCAATTGAAAGTGCCTTGTTCATACCACTTTCCTTTGCAGCATTTGCTGTACGAACATTTGCCTTTGTAGCAACGTTCATTCCAACGTATCCTGCTAATGTTGAAAGTACAGCACCTACAATAAAGCAAACTGCTGTAAGCCAATCAATACCAAATCCTAACACTACGAAAAGTACGGCAACGAATACAATTAAAATCTTGTATTCTGAGAATAAGAATGCCTTTGCACCTTCTGCAATAGCGCTGGAAATTTCTTTCATCTTTTCATTTCCTGCATCGCTTTTGTTAATCATTGCTGCCTTAATTCCTGCAAAAATAACAGCTATGATACCAGCGATTGGAGCTAAATAAATTAAATTCTCCATGTTTTCTCCTTTCAATATTAATGAAGTGATTTTTCTCCATTGTCTTTTTCCATGCTCACTCTATCTTTTTTTGAACACGGTATTGTTAAAATTATAACAAACTTTCGAGATATATCAATACTTTATCATCAAAGGTTGATTATTTCAATAATTTTTTTTATTTCAAATTTCCGATTTTTCACCATATAAAGTGAAAATATTTTGTACCTTTTGTCTATAAAGGTTTTTAGTCGTAATTAATTATGTAATGTTTCAACTAATAAAAGTTAATTTTATTAAGTTTTAATATGCTTTTTCTACAATTTATTAAGTTTAGGCAAAGAATATTGTTTCCGTCATTATTTTCTCTTCGTGATAATGTATCTTCTGCAAAAACATATTTTTAATGTCAACACGTACTTTACTTTCGGCAATTTCCTCTGGCGTAAATAATTGTTTTTCCAATTCATCCCAAGATGAACCTCTTGGATTTATTTTTGCCTTACTCATAATCCCTGCTCCTTTCAATATATTATTTTCTTTCTTGAGATATTCTGTTTTTCAATTTGGTATTTTATTTTTCTTAACTTTTATGTTATACTTTAGTTGGTTTGTTAAGTTTTTACTTTACAAAATTAAATATAACTGAAAAATATGAAAGGAGTACGCATATGAGACATGAATTAGATCACATCGACGAACAGATAATTAAACTTCTTCACGAAAACGCCCGCACCCCCCTTAAAACTATTGCGAGCCAGGTTTTTTTATCTTCTCCTGCTGTTTCAGCAAGAATTGAGCGACTAGAACATGCAGGAATTATTACAGGCTACACTGCAAAGGTTAATCCGGCAGAGCTTGGATACCACATTAAGGCTTTTATTAATTTGGAGGTTAATCCGGATCAGAAGAAAGATTTCTATCCTTATATTAAGAGTTGCAACAACGTTGTTGAATGTAACTGTGTTACAGGAGATTATGCAATGCTTGTTGAAGTAATGTTCAAGAGTACAGAGGAATTAGACCATTTCATCGGCGAATTACAAACTTTTGGAAGTACTAAGACTCAGATAGTTTTCTCAACTTCTGTTGAACATCGTGGAATTCCAATGTCAGATGATTAGGAAATGAAACTTTTTTAGGATGAGACTTGTTCTCATCCTTTTTTTTTTGCCTTTAAAATGGTACCATATAATTACATTAATAATTTTAGAACAAAATTCTATGTTTTTATATTGTGGAACCATGGTTATACTTTTAGTCTAATAAATTTGAACCATGTTTTATGATAAAAATTATCATTTACAACTATTATTAAGAAACGGATTATAATTATGAAATATCAATTAGAAATAAACTATTTTTTATATTTGTTAAAATGTGCAGTTGCGGACATAGTTCCGAAACCTGCCGAAAAAGAAATTAATTGGGAAGTTGTTTACAAATTCGCCAAACTTCATAAGGTGACTTCAACGTTATACTTTAGTATTTCAAAACTACCTGACGATTATAAGAGTTCAATTACTCACCTTGAAGAATATTCTCTTGATTATAAAAAGAATATTGTTTTAGATGTCAACAGAGCTTACGAATTAAAGAGAATCGAAAAAACTTTAGCCGAAAATAATATTGATTATATATTTTTAAAGGGAAGTGTTTCAAAAAAGTTTTACATTGATTCTTCAATGCGACCAATGAACGACATTGATATACTTTTTAGGGGGGCAGATTTAAAAGAAGTCACAAAATTATTTGAAGCTATGGGTTACGGCATTGCCCACAGTAGTGCCAAAGATATTTGTTGCATAAATAAAAGTAACCACCTGCTAGTTGAAATGCAAACTCACTTGATTGATGAAGGCTACACTCTTTGGTACAACTATCTCGAAAAAATCTGGGGACATTGCAGTTCATTGCCTGACAAACCAAATCAATATTTAATGACTAAAGAAGATTTTTACATTTATCATGTTATACATATGGCAAAACATTTTCTAAATGGTGGCATCGGAATTAAGCATTTTCTGGATTTATATATTATGAATAAAAATAAATATATTGAAAGTGCTAAGGTGGATTCCTGTCTTGAAGTTTTAGGTGTTCTACAGTTCAAAAATACAATAGAAAACCTTTGCCTATACTGGTTTGATGGTGTGAATAATTTTGATAACCATAAAGATGTTCAACTTTTAACCAAATATATTTTCCTTGGTGGAGCATTTGGTAATTCACAGAATCAGGAAGCCGGTTCATTAGCCAAAAGTGGAAAGAAGAAGACCTCTTTAGCAGCCAAACTCTTTCCTTCAATGGATACAATGATTAATTTTTACGGTTCATTCCTGAAAAATCATAAATGGCTTCTGCCACTGTATTGGTTAAGACTTAATATAGAGCGATTGCTTCGTTTTGATAAAAAAAGCAAAGCCAAACTAAAAATAATCAAATCCTTAAGTGATGAGGACATCAAAAATACAAAAGAAGTTTTTACAATCTGCGGACTGATATAATTCAAGGCCCCTTATGATAGGTTTTATCCTAAGGAGCCTTTTTATTATTTAATATTTAATTTAAAATTTGTAAAATTGGAAAATGTATTCCCTGTTTTATTTTTTCCAAGAAAACAGATAACACAATCGATATCACTAATGTAATCTATCTAAAATACAGACCTACATTTGTATTTCCCAATATCGTCCACGTTTATGCTTTGTCTTTATCATTCATTTTCTCGGCATACTTTTCAAATTTCTCGCCTTCTTTTTTTGCCATTTTCTCTTTTTGGCGGTCGGTGGTTCTTACATAAATTTTATTTGAAACACTTTGCTCTTTGGCTCCGAATTCTTTTTCTGAAACTTTTCCGTAACCTCCAGGAACAGGATTTTCTTCATCATCGTAATCACCGTATGTGCCATAACCACTATAATAATTATAGCCATACTTTCCGTAATACTTGCTGCCATATCCTTTTCGATAGCCATAACCATAATGTTTTCCATAGTTATAGCCGTATGTAATATTAAGTTTTCCTGCAGAGCCGTTTAAAATACAACCTAAAATCGGTATTCTCGTATATGAAAATTCCTGAATTGTGTCAATGATTTTATTTACTTTTGCGCAGTCTTCTTTTACCACATAAATTACACCATCACTGTGTTTTGCAAGAACTGCCGCATCAGACAATTCACTACATGGCGGTGCATCTATGATTACATAGTCAACTTTTGCTTTTGCGTTGTTAATGAAATTCCCCATGGCTTCAGAATTCAACTGTTTAATGGGATCCTTTGATGGAATTGTTGGTGCAATCATAAGCACTCTTGTACCCTCTAAGTTGACAATTGCCCCACTGCTTTTTAACTTACCTGCAAGGAAATCATCCATTTTGAAATCGTATGTATCCTGTTCAACCATTTTGTGTAATGATGGTGAACGGAGATTTCCATCAATTAACATTACTGTATGTTGGCTTTTTGACAATGAGTACGCAAGATTGAGAGCCACTGTACTTTTCCCCTCGCCCTTTACTGTACTTGTAACCAATATAACTTTCGCATTATGTTTTGCAAATTCTCTCTCGCACCTTGAGTTCACAGAACGCATAGCCTCTAAATATCTAAAACCAACAGCTTTATTTAAAATAGAGCAGTTCTTCAATTTATTTTTTCTCTGATTAAGAGAAACTCCCGGCAAAATGCCGAGAAAATTTACATTCAGATATTTCTCAACATCTTCCCTGTTTCTAATAGTTCTAACGAAAAATCCGTAAATAATACTTGGTACAATTCCAATTAATAAACCAATGAAAGCATATATAATAGTCTGCTTCCATGGTGAATATGGATTCGTTGGTACTTCAGCAACAACCGGTTCTTCTAACACATCAAGCTTTGTGTCACCAATTACAAATTCTGCCACACTGCCATAATTTTTCATTACAGACTGTGCCACCTTATAATTCATTTGTGGATTAGGACCTGCTGTAACTATACTTAAAATATTTGTATCAGGTACAGCCGAAATTGTAATAGTTGATGGCATATAGTCAATGTTCAGGTCTTTTTTAATTACCTCATAAAAAACTTCGTTGTTAATTAAGTAATTAAAACTTACACTTAAAATAGATGCCAACTGGGTATTGTTGGTGTATGAACGGTCCTCTCGACCATCATACTGTGCTGCTGTAATTGAGAAAGTTGCCTTTGTCTCATAATTAGGTGAATAGCCCGACGAATAATTATGATGACCAATAAATCCACAAACTACAATGGCAACTACCATTATTATCCAGAGTTTTTTTAATGCCTTAAAAAAATTGGAAATAATCTGAGACAGGTCCATAGGTTCCTTATCAACAGCTTTCCTAGTATTATAACTATTCATGAGCAACCTCCTCCCCATCTTCAAAATTCTTAAATACACTTGCGGTTTCTCTTATTTTTAACTTCTTATAATCATTTAAAATACAGCCTAAGAACTGACTATCCGCATCATTCATAATATTAATGCAGTTTTCAATATCTTTTTCATAGGAAAAGTCCTGTCTGATTACAAGCAGTGAAAAATCAACGTCATCAAGTAACGCTTCCGTATCTGAAAGCATGGACATTGGAGGTGTATCTATAATTACAAAATCAGCAAACTTTCTACACTTTTTAATTAAGTCCTTCATGGCACCTGATTTTACAAATTCATAAGTGCTACTATGGCCCTTTGTGGACATAACAAGATTAAGCCCCTGCCTATCACGATACATGGTTTGATCTAAACCACATTCCCCCTGTAAAAGTCTTACCATATCAGTTACCTGCTCTTTTGGAATATCAAGCATCTTGCAAATGGCAGGCTTACGCATATCTGCATCAATAACAATAACTTTCTTGCCTTCCTTTACAAGAGATAAAGCAATATTCAGTGCTACCGTAGATTTTCCTTCGTTTTCACAAACACTTGAGACCAAATAAACATTCTTAGATGGCTTGCGGTCGTGTTCGTATTCAAGTTTTATTCTTATGTTATTAAAAGATTCTATAAACTTAGTTGTAATAATGGGACTTGTAATAAGCAGAGCTTTTACACTTTGAACAATTTTTGATTTCACAGTTCTGTTTTTATTTTCATGGTAAATTGTACCAAACAAGTCTGTGTCTAACTGTTCTTCAACTGCTGCCTCGGTCTTAATTGTCCTTCTTAAAATACTAACCAAACATAATCCAAAAAGCGTAATTACCCCACATATGCCACCTACCTGAAGAGATTTCTTTCTAGGCATAAGTGAATTGTCTGCAAAAGTAGGCACAATAGGTGCCTCAAGAGGATCAAATACTGCATCAGATGTTAAATACCCTGACAGATCTGCATAATTATCCATAATTGCTCCTACTGTCTTAAATGACAAAATAGGATCTTTTGATGTAACTGAAATTTTCATTAAATTAGTTTCTTCAATTAGGGAAACATTCATAGTTGCATCTAAAGATGATACATGCAAGTCCTCTTTGATTTTATTATTCATAATATCAGAATTCATTAAATTCTGAAAAATTTCCACAACATTTTGTGCAAAAATTTTATTTGTATAAACATAGCCTGTGCTTTGCTTTGGTGTAACTACATAAATACCTGTACTTGTATATTCAGGAACATAAGTAGTGCTAATATAAGCATGGGTAAACATGACTCCTGCTGCTGCCACCATAACGATTATCCACCAACTGCTAATAACATCTTTGGCTAAGCTAAACAAATCTATATTTCGTAAATTAATAATTTTATTCTTCATTGGTAAACCTCGCTACTCTTCAACCATAACTGTCAAATAGGCTGTTCCTTCATTTCCACTTAAATCTTTTACAGAATACTCAACTAAATAGCAACCTGCTTTTTTTGTTTTTACAGACGAACTTGTTACACGCACATTGTTTTTGGAAATCGCTTTTCCTCTATTATCCTCTACGCTTTGAATATATTTCTTTGGATTAAAAGACTCTCCAACCTTTGTGTAAACAATGTTTTGCGACAACTTAATTACAGGGCTTAAATTATTATCCTGCTTAATAACTACAACCGCTTTTAATTTCACTGTATCGCCCAAACTGTTAGTTACCTGAGCCGTGATAGTATTATCACCTGAAATATTTGTCGAAATATCCTTTGACAAAATCTTTACTTTTCTGCTAATGTCACCGTCGAACACATCAGTTGCTCCAATAACCGACTTAACATCAACATCTGTACCTGTGTCAAAGCACAAGGACTGCGACAAAACGAATCTTGGTTTCTTATAATCTGTAAACTGAATTTTTCTCGTTGCCTTGGTTACTGCACCTCTTGAATTGGCAACTGCATATGTAATATTACAAATATGATTTTTCTTATCCACAAATTTGGATATCGACTCCACAACAAGTCTTGATGTAATATCACCATCTTTGCTATCCTTTGCAACAACACCTTTTAATAAAGCATCCTTGTCCTTGACCGATACTTTTTTAACCTGACCTGCATTATCTACAGATATAACCGGTGCGCTCTCATTGGTGTGAGATTTGGTATACGCCCAGTTGATTACATATGTAATTGTTGCTGCTAAAAAAATAACAATTATTATATATTTAATGTACTTCATGATTTCTCCTTTGGGTGGGGGGCTATGAAATATGGAAGAGATTTTTGATTGTTCTCTTAACTTTTCTTAATGCCCTTACAATAAATTTATCTTTTAAACAGTTTTCAATTAGCTTTATTACATCCTTACAATTATCCAACTTTTCCATAAATTGATTATATTTTCTATGCATGTTAGCATTATAAAAATATGAAGGATTATATTTTGTTATTTCTTCTAGATTAACCTGTCTAATACTAAACTGTTCACTAATTTTATTAAATATTTTCTCGCCTTTTAAGGTATTCACAAAAACTGCTGAAGTTCCCTGGTTATCAAACATTTCAGGTATGGCATCATCTATTCCCCAATAATCAGCTAAGGTAATATCGCTTACTCTATTAAAGCCACGATTCTTACATTCATAGCAGGCTTTTTTCAAAAACAAATCTGCTAAAAAGCCACGCATGTAAATATTGTCGCTATGATTTTCCTCAAAGACGGTTCCATCTACATATTCTACCTTAAAATTATAATCATACCAACCTTTATCTTTATTTCTAAAATAAATATTTTTTATTTCACCTTTTTCTTTTAAGTAATCCGAATACCTGTCCCACACTTTTTCATCAGGCATTCCATGACATATAAAATCAACCTTTAAAAGGGTTGGATAATCCTTCTTTAAGAAGGAACTTAAGCCTGCATTTTGGCAGGGAGTGCCAACAAACATTACCCTTTTTCCTTTTTCAAGAACTTCCTTAATCTCTTTAAAAGTATTTCCTAATCTGCTTGGTGCATATTTACTTCCCATAAACTGTGCAAGCTCATTTACACTGGAGCATTTTGCATGCTCCACGCTAAACCCATCATTGAACCTTGCACTGTACACTATTCCACCTTGTTCAATAAAATCTTTTGCAAGAGCGAAATAACATCCACCGGAGGAACTCTTCTGTCTTATTGATGTGTTTTTATTAATACAGGCATAGGCTTTAATTGTACTTTTGTTAATCATGTTTTTTCCTTACATCTATTACTTCTTTCGCATTGAGTGATGATTTTTAACTCTAGAAATTTCTCTTTATAATTTTCAAAATTAATTCCTTTGTTTGACCAAACTCAGGCATCAAGAAGGTTGCTCCTAAGAATATTACATTTGCAATGCCAAATATAACTATTCCTTTAACTACAAATCCTACTACACCTGACAATGATATATGTACGCAAACAGCGTAAGTAATTACGCACATAATGCACACCAGCCCTGTGTAGAAAATCATCTTAAAAATAAATTCAATTGCATTTCTTTTAAAAATAACAGTAAACAGGTTATATATTAACCAAGGCATACCAATAAATGCCATTGTTAAAATTGTGGAAAGCAAAATTCCAAACAAGCCTATATAATGAACTAATATTAGGTTTAAGCCAAGGTTAGCCAAAGAAACTACCAGTGGTCGCCACTTATCCTCATGCCACATTCCTGCTGCATCCTTGTACATATTAATAAGTGTATTTATATTTCGAACAAAGAAATAAATGCAAATGCAAATAACCAAATTAAAACTTAACATAGACTTCTCGCCCACCCACATTTTCATAAATGGTTGATACAATCCAAGCAGGCAACATGTGCAAACTGATGCTATCCAACAAACTATGTATAAAAATTTCTTTAAATCATTGTAGTTCTTATCTTCACTTTCAACTATAAGACTATTTCCTACACCCGCCATACAGGCATTGAAAATAATCATTATAAATCCATATATGGATGACATTATATAAAAATAATTATTATATATTGCGAGAGTTGTTAATCCTAAAAAGGTTGAGATAACTATTGTATCCGCTGAATCAACTACAACTCCACCAACCTTAGCAGTAAACAAATCTCTAACTTTTCCATTAATTACTTTCACTTCTGACTTATCCAAATGTCCTCTTGCATTGTAATCAGGGAACATTTTGTTACACTTCCAAGCTCCATACAAATTATTGAAAATTTGTGTAGCAATTATAATTGTCAGATACAAATAGTAGTTAGCCACAATTATTAATAACACTGCCTGTATAATATACTGCAAAGTAGATGAAATCATAGTTACTTTGGCGGTTACATCGTTTCTCTGATGTGCACCAAATAAACATGTTTTATATGCAAACAACCAGTAAGTTAAAACTGTTGCTCCTAAATTCATTAAATATAAAACATAAATATTTATATCTTCCGGTGCGCTTCCCGAAATTAATTTAGGAATGAACGGTACTAATATAAGTCCTGTTATTAAGATTACTGCACCTATAATTCGATAATATAACTTGTACAGATTCATTAATGCACAAATTTTCTCTGTGTCATCTTCAGCAATTGGCTTGTACATGCTAAACACAAGAGCTGAACCAACTCCTAATTCTGCTAGATTAAGCACACTTAAAATGGAAGTAAACAAGCTGTTCAAACCTAAATACTCCATGCCTAATGTGTATATAAATATAGTTCTTAGAATGAACGGTCCTAATAATTGATAAATTTTTAGGAGCACTCCGTATATTATGTTTCTTGTTGCGTTCTTTGTTCTTTCGATTTTCATTTATAATATCCTTGCTATAGCTTAAGAATTACTATTTATATTTAATGCATTTTTTAGATATTCCAGTGATTCTTTTCTCTTAAATTCTATCTTTTGTTTGTTGTATATAGCGCTTTTTCCTACTATATTTTCTAATGACTCATCAGTATCGCCTATGACACTATAATCATCAATTAAATTAATTAGTGTCTCCATTCTCGACCACATATCCGGTGAAAAGTTATCATTTCTCTTGAAAACTCTGAACGGCTTATCAAAAATTGCAGAAAATACACTTCCATGAAATGAATCTGTAAACAGCATTTCACTATGTGAAATTACATATACAAACTCTGTCGGATCTAAGGAGAAATAATCCAAATTGGAAATATCCTTATCCCATAACCACTCACAGTATAATTCAACAATAGGATAATTATACTTCTTTGATAATTCTTTTATGTATTCTTCAACTTCCTTACTTTTATTTCCTAAAAAATATGTAGCTATATATTTTTGCGGAAGCACTATTTTAGGTTTGTTTTGAAACTCTTTCCATTCCTCCTGATTTAAAAGCAATGTTGGATCTAAGGTAACAGGCACATTTTTATTTAAAATATTTTTGATTATTGTTGCACCCGATTCCTCCCTAACAGATATTGATTTCATATCTCTCAACAATTTCTTAAACAACTCTACATACTCATCTGGAAGGGTGCTAATTCCAAAACTTGCTGCATACGCAATTCTTTTTTCAGTCTGTGCAAAATATGCAGTTGAACTTTCTATATCTTCCAAACACTCTATAAATTTTGGATTCCATATCTGGTCACTCCCACAAACAAAGTAGTCAAACTTATCTGCAATTCCTTTTCGATATTCATTTTTATAAGTCCAATATTTGCTTATTTTTAAATATCTTTTGTCAAACTGTGAGAACTTCCTTTCTCTTTTGCAAATTCCAATTCTTTCGTTTATATGCAAAACATTTCTAATACATGTTTTGATTCTATAAAAAAATAAATTTAGTTTATTTTCTTTTTTGAATATTTTATTAATGGTTTCAACTTCGAAACCTAATTTTTCTAAACTTTTTAATAAAGCATAATTTTGAAGTTTATTACCATAATTTCTTCCGTTTGTTATTGTAATAATTCCTATCTTTTTCATGTTTTTCCTTACATTTATAATTTTTTATGTTCTATCTTGTAACCTGCTAATTCTTTATAAGATTGTCCTTCAATACTTGACAGACATCTATCAATATACTTTTCACAATTATATACTGGTATTATAATACTTATTGTGTCCAATTCTCTTAATTACTCCTTCTGTCTACTATCTTAAATATTTTCTGTATTGGTATCCACATTCTCATCAGCACAATAAAAACTGTATAGCTTTTCAAGTTTATTGCAATTTTTGCAATCTTGTGAACCATAGTCGAATTTTTATTATGCTTTAATGCTAACCTAACTATTTTTTCATTATAAATTTCACCTAGCTCCTTTTTAGCAATCGCAATCCCTTTATAATTTTCTTTACAAATATCATAGGTTGGACCAATAAGCTCTAATGCCATCGCTGTACATATATTTTTCATACAAACATTAAGAATGTTGGCCTCATTAAACACCTGTATAGCATATGAGTATCTAATTTTTGCACTGTAAAATTTTACTTTTTGATTTTCTGTTTTAGTCAATGAACCACTTATATCGCTATAGTTGTATAGCCATTCACTAATAACAGCAACATTACTTATATATTGTATATATTCTAAATTAAACAACACATCTTCCGCGTATTCTATGTTTCTATTAAAAACAATATTGTACCTCTTTAATATCTTCGTTTCATACATTTTATTCCATACAGCTCCAAAATATATGTTAAAGCCACTTTTTGCCATCTCTTTTAAAAAATCTTTTTTGGAAACTATTTCTTTGGTCTTAAATGGCGAAATAACTACACTACTATACACCAACCTACAGCATAACCCACACACACAACAGTTATTTTCCCCTATAGCTGCATGTAACTTTTCTATCATTTTTTCATCTATGTAGTCGTCGCTATCTACGAAACATATATACTTTCCGTTAGCGCTCTTTATTCCGTTATTTCGTGCTTCAGAAACTCCCATGTTGTTTTGTGTAATAATCTCAATTCTTTTGTCGATACAAGCATATTCCACTAGCTTATTTGCCGTTCCATCTGTTGAGCCATCATCGACAATAATAATCTGCAATTTATTATATGTTTGATTAATTACACTTTTTATACAATTATCAATATATTTTTCGCAATTATATGCTGGAATAATCACGCTTATTAAATCCTGTTCAATATTATCCACGTTTGTTCTCTCCATCAAATATCTTTTCCCATTTCTTAACGCTTTCATCAACACTAAATATTTCATTCATATCATTAAGTAATTTTTCATATTCTTTTCTTTCTTCCGGATATTTTATCATATTAATTATCCCATCAAAGATTGCATCTTCTGTATTTTCAACAATTTTCCCGTACTTACCATTGTCCAATAATTCTATAGGTCCAGCACATTTTGTGCTTAATATAGCTTTGTTTAAAACCATACTTTCAGCAACTGCTAAACAGTATGATTCATGGTAAGAACCACATACAAACAAATCACATAATTTTATATATGGATATGGATTTTCTTTAAAGCCAAGTAAAACAATCTCGTTTTTCAATCCACATTTTTCTATTTTTTCTTCAATTTCTTCTCTCATATTTCCTTCACCTATTATAAAAATTTGAAATCCATAACCTGCTTTTTTTATTTTTTTTGCTACATTAATTATTCTCAAATATCCTTTAGGTTCAACTAACGCTCCAAGCATTACTATATTAAAAATTTCTTTTTTTAATTCTGTTGGCACAAAATCATTACTTCTTTTTTTTATATTTTCCACATCTACTGGATTATATATATATGATACTTTTTGATTAAATCCGTACTTTTGTACAAATCTTTTTGCACAATAATTTGAGACTCCAATTATTTTATTAAACGGATCAAAAAACCATTTTGCTTTTTTTTCACTGTAATCTGTTGCTGATGATACATTCACCATGGCATCCATATGCTCCCATAAAATTTTTAACGATTTCTTGTTTGTAGAACCTCCTATAACCCTTGCTGCGATTGCATCATCACATGCAACTTCTACATCATATTTTCCTCTAATAAATAATTTATATAATATTTTTCTTGGAATTTTATCACACAGCACTCTTACTAAATGGTTATATATTTCTGAACTTTCTTCCTTAAATGGCATGTTAGACTTTGTTATTATATGACTATCCAAAAAATTCGTATAATATCCACCTGGGAACCTCCTTATCAAAGTAACTTCGTATTTGTCGAAATTTAAATTATTTAAAATTTCCGTAACTACTTTATCTAGTCCTCCCTGTGCTAAAGTATCTATATAAAATAATATTTTCTTCTTTTTTAACATTCTATATATTTTCCTATCTTTTCTTTAAATGTATCATAGTATAAATCTACATTATAGTTTTTATTGTTAATAAATTCATTATAGGCATTTTCAGCTATTTGCTTTCTTAATTCGTCATTGTCATAAAGTTCTTTCATTCCACAATATAATCCTTCTATAACATCTCTACTTTTATCTACCATAATTGCCGTTCCAGAAATTAACGACTCAACAATCCCTCCTGAATTTGTTGAAACGATTGCCTTTCCCATTGCCATTGATTCAAGTGCAACTAACGGAAAAGCCTCTTCGCAAATGGAAGAGATAACCATAACATCTGCAATAGAGTAAAACTCTGGCATATCATTCGGATAAACATATCCTGTAAATATCACATTATCTTTTATATCTTCAATTTCTTTAATTAATCTGACATAATACTCATCTTTATCAATCAAATTGTACCACGTGCTTCCCACAATTAGTAACTTAACATTATTGCATTCTTTACTTACTTTTTTAAATGCTTTGACTAATTCTAAAACACCTTTTCCCTTATAAACGCTTCCCGCATACATATACACAAAATCATTCGCTTCTATGTCATACTTTTCTTTAATTTTATTACAATCGAATTCTTTATTTCTGTTAAATTTCCTTGTGTCAATACAATTATAAAATACTTCTGTAATATTATTAGGCGAACAGTTTTCAACTCTATTCTTTATATATTTACTTACAGGTAAAATAACTTTTGCAGTATCAGTAATATATCTACATAAATATTCCGGCTTTGTTGTTCCATCTATATCATTATGCATATGATATATCATATTATTTTTACTTCTTTTCATATGCTTATATATGTCCTCATACACCTGCATATTATTTTCTATCAAAATCAAATCATAATTATCTCTAAACTTTTTTAATAAAACTCTGTTATACGGAATAAATCTATATCGTCTATTGAACAATTTCAAGAAAGCATTTCTTGCTTTGCAAAAAAACCAATTTAATTTACTTATATGTAGTTGTATTACTTCAGCATTCTTATATTTAATATTACATAATTTAGGTGATTCTATTGTATATATATCCATAAAATAATCACCTTTTTTCTCATTTCCTTTTATTATTTCTGTTGTTAATTCCTCTCCTGCCCCACCATCAACTGCCGGAACCGGAACAAATCCTGCTGAAATTACTGCCATACGTTTCATTTGTACTAATACCTCTTTAACCTTTCAATAACTTTTTTCATAATCCAATGAAAAATACTTCCCATTGCAATTGATGATACTATCGAACCTATTATCACTACACTTAAATTTGCATCTCCAAAAAGATTTTGGAAAATATCTATAGAAATTTGGTGTAACAAAAATATTTCATATGATGCCTTACCAATATATTTTCCTATAATACTCTTACTAATAAATCCCATTGCGCATAATACAATAAGTAATACAAATATATTTTGACAAACTATTCCTATTATTGAAATAAAATATTCTGGGAATTTTACATGCCATCTTAAAATGCTCCAAATAAAAAATGTTACAAAAAACACTATCGTAAAACTAATAATTATCAGGATATATTTTTTAAAATCATTTAACTTTTCTTTTACCCACTTCAAATCACTAAAAGCAAAAACAATTCCTAGTACAAATGGTAAAGATTGTCCTATAACTGCATTTTCAATTTGCCACCAAACATCATATGCAATTGACAACAAAATTAAGCCAAAAGCCATTACCTTTTTATTTTTGATAATTCTTGCACATATATAAAACAATATGTATAACACAATAATACATTGTATGTACCAAAAATGCCCGCATACCAAGTCTATTCCTAATATGCTCTTTATTAAATTACTTCCTACTAATTTTTTTTGTTCTAACACAATATAGATTATATTTGCACTCCAAAACGGAATTAATATACAGAGCAACCTTCTTTTCAAAAAATGTTGGATATAATTTTCTTTATTAATATAAGAATATGTCAACCCATATCCCGAACAGAAAAAAAACATTCCTACTGCTAAAAATCCAACATTAGCAGGTAATGCCAGTATTCCTATTCCCTCCATTTGTGCACACAAATGCGAAACAATAACCATAATACATGCCAAGCTTTTTATTATGGTCATATTCTCAATTTCAAGACCTTGCTTACTAAATTTGTCATTTTTTCTTAATGGTAATATACATATTCCTAATACTATGCATATAATTGCCATTGGTACTATCTGTTGATTTAAAATATCCTTTATAATACGCATTATTTTCTCTCTTTTTTATGTGTTTAACTATAAATTATAATATACATATTTTAGCTACTATAATTTTTCAATTTATTTTTACATACTTACAACTCCAATCTATCAAGTAACAAATCGGAATCATAATTATTATCAACCACATCAATATCAATAACCAGTATCTAGGTGCATACACTAACGCATTTAGCAATGTCACCATAATTGGATAATGTATTAACCACATATTAGTTGACATCTTTCCTATATATTGAAAAATCTTTGCTACCTTTCCATTTATCAATATGTATGGTATTGTAAAGCACAATATTGGTGCTGTTATATTATCAAATATTGTAGCTTGAATTTTTAGCATAAATATGCATATTCCAATTAATATTATTCCTAATCCTAGTTTGTATTTTTTAGTAATCTTATCCTGAATAAAAATTAATATTCTTTCAAACCCCTTGTATTCAGCACATACATAGCCAATTAAAAATACAGGCAAAAACATAAATGGTTCAATAAACGTCTTATATATAATTTCCGGAACTACCCATTTACTTTGTAACACTGTATTTATAACAGTTATTCCACCTTTGATTCCTACTAATATTCCTATTTGCACAATCCAGTTTGTCTTGCTATATATTTTGTTTATTAAAGGAAATACAAAAATAATTACAATATATGTAATCATAAACCACGCAAATTTATTATATGAATAATCTAATGCAAAAATATTTAATATTACTTTTCTAATATCTAACTGTATTTTGCCCAAAGTTAAGTCAAGTGCAATAATTATAATTGTTATAAAAGCATATTGAATCCATATATTATATATTCTTTTTAATGAATCCTTTATTGAATAACTTCTCCCTTGTTGAGAAAAAAACATTCCATAACCGGACAAAAATAAAAACATTGCTACACATATTTTTCCTACTGAGCCAATTAACCAAGGAATATCATTTACATTTGGTAATTTTATAAATGCAGTATATTTTCCATAATCCATCCAATATAAATGATCATATAACATCAACAATATTGCTACACCTTTTGCAACCTATGTATGTTCTTTTGTAAACTTATATTTATTTTCCATCTGTTCCCTTTCTCTTCCAATCTCCCAACTTCACATACCAATAAAAGTATCCGCTTCTTCCACTCTTAATACTTTTATACATCTGCTGCAAATATCTTGGATTATCTTTATCTAAATATAATTCTTCCTGATGACTGCATCTTTCCATTATTTTCTTAACCAGTTTTTTCTTTTCTCTTCCTGACAAATCATCATTCCAAATAATATTTTTTGTAATCGCATCCGCCATATAATGAAGTACAACCATATTAAAAACTTTCTTTTTTACTTCATTATTTTTTATTTCTGTATCAAATATTTTTTCTACGAAATATTCAATTCCATTTAATCTTGCCAGATTAGAATTATGAAGTAAGCTTGTACTTCGTTGCAAATATTCATATCCAACGTAATCTATGTAAGTAATTTTTTTCCAATAATTAAGAAGTTCCAAGTTATAAATTAAATCTTCTCTATCAATTACTTTTGCGTCTCCAAGAATCTTTGACTCATCTATTACTGATTTACGATAAAGTTTATTCCATGCATAACCAAAAGACATTTCTCGAATCGAATCATATAGTTTTCCAAGCATTTGCTCATTAGTGTACGTTGCCTTTTTCCATTTGCACGTTTCGATAATATTTCCTGTTTCGTCTACTTTTTCGTATCCAAAAATCACAACGTCTGAGTTCTCTTTTCCAATTGCTTCAACACAGTTCTTTACAACATCTTTCTTCACAATATCGTCGCTATCTATATACATAAGATATGTTCCTGTTGCTTCCAGATATCCTGTGTTGCGTGCTGCTGCAAGTCCTCCATTTTGCTTATGAATAACCATAACTCTTTCATCTGACTTTGCGATTTCGTCGCATATTTTTCCACTATTATCTGTTGAACCATCATCAACTAATATGATTTCAAGATTTTCATAAGTTTGATTTCTGACTGACTCTATGCAATTTTTCAAATATTTTTCAACATTGTATATAGGTAATATAACCGAAACCTTTTCCATTTTTTCTCCACTAATCTAATCATTTGTCAACAATTGTGTAAACAGTTCACTCCACTGTTCAACAATTTCTTCTATATTGAACTTCTCTGTTCCAACCAACGCATTTTCAGAAAATAATTTTCTCTTGCTTTCATTTTCTATAAGTTCATTAATCTTTCCTGCCATTTGTTCTATATCAAAACAATCTACCAGATAACCATTGATTCCATCTGCAATTATCTCCTTTGGACCTGCAGGACAATTAAAACTAATACATGGTAATCCCTGCGTCTTAGCTTCAGTAAGAACAAGTCCAAAACCTTCATAGCGTGATGTTAGAACATACATTGCAGCTTTCCTATAGTATTCATTTATGTCATCTACGTGTTCTTTCAAAATGATATTTTTTTGCAATTTATATTTTTCTATTTTCTGTTGCAAATCATATTTATCTTCGCCATCACCAATAACAATCCATTTCCAATCAGAATGTTTACTGAACACTTGATTTGCAACATCTATTAGAATGTCAAACCCTTTTTGTTCTGTATATCTGCCAACACTAATTATTGTTTTGCTGTCCATATTGTAACTTGTAGTGTTAACATTGCTTGGCATCGGATTATGAATTCTCACTAATTTCGTTTTCACTTCAGTCTCTTTTTCATAAAAATGTTTATCTTCATCTGTAAGAACTACAATGGCATCTGCTTTTTTCGCTGCCATTTTTCTTGTTAGTTTTCTGTAGTTCACATAAGGATTAACATAGTAGTTAAACTGCTCCCATGACACTAACTTACACTTGTTTTTCTTTAATGCTGGTATTGAATACAAATCAAGTATTCCATCTATATCTACCAACACATCTATTTTGTTGTTCTCTACATATTTTTTAACAGCCTTCACATAAGTTAATATTTTCTTTCCACTAACATGTTCTGAGAACAATGTATCTCTTTTTATGCCCTGTTCTAAATGAAAGAATGTTTTCTTCTTATCTTCCCATAAGCTAACAATACTTATTTCAAACTGACCTCTTTTATGTAATTCATTTGCTATAACTGTTCCAACTCTTTCAGTTCCACCACTTCTTGTAATGTCTCCTGAAAAAAAACAAATCTTTTTCATTTTATCTCCGTTTTTTATATCTGCTTCTATACTATAAAACTAGCTAATTTCCATAATTTATAATTATATGTTTCAAAGGCATCTTGAATATCTTTGTTAATAATTCTTCCTTTTACTTCATATTCACTTGGTTTAATGTTATTAATTAATTCACATGCCAAAACAAAAACATCCTCTATTACTTTGTCGTCAAGGTTTGATACTCTTCTGTACAGTAATGATGATAAATGTCCAAAAGCTAAATTGTACAAAACCTTATCATTTTTTATGTTATTATTTTCAGCCTGTTTAATTGCATCTTCCATTACCCAATAGTGATCTAAAGTCTTAATTGAATTGCGTGCATTTCTAATTATACCACTGTAATTAATTCTATAGTCATATACTATATCTGACAAAACCACCATTTTACACGGCATTCTAAATAACACATTACAAATTATTGTGTCCTCATACCATTTGCCCATAGGGAATCTAATATTATTGAACATTTCCCGTTTGAAGATTTTCCCCCAGGCATACCCATGATTGCACACTGCCTGTCCCGGATTATTTTCTATTATTTTAGGTTCATTTAAACATTTTTGTTTGTGATTAATATCCATAAACATTCCATAACTTCCCACAACAACATCTGCCTTGTTATTAATTAATGCATCCATCATGATTTCAATGGAACCATCTTCTAACAAGTCATCTGAATCCATAAATGTTATGTATTTTCCAACAGCATTGTTAATTCCTGTATTTCTTGCGCCTGACAACCCTTGATTCTTTTGCTCTATATATTTTATTTTGTCAGATTCTATGCTCTGAATTATTTTCTTTGTATTATCTGTTGCTCCATCATTAACAATTATTAACTCATAATTGTATTTTGTCTTTTGATTCAAAACAGAATCTATTGCTTCCTTTATATACTTTTCTACATTATATGCCGGCATAATAATCGACAAATCTACATGTTCATTTGTTGGAAGATTAATTATTTCCGATTCCATATTTTCAATAGGATACTCTCTAAGTAATTCTTCCCTTACTTTTAAAGCATCATAGATTTTCTTTTTTCTGCTCTTTACAAAATTCCTTGCCACCATATAATAAGCCATCAGTAATGCATATCCCACTTCCGACAGCACCTTTGCAATTACATGATTTTTAAATATCCTTGAGAAAGTGTTATACATCCTCTGTTTCATAAATAACCACCCTTTTTTTCTTTGGTTTTTCTTCTAAATTTTCTTCCAAATTTTTGTACGAATTACTCTTGTATGCCAAAAGCTGTAATATTGGGAATGTTGCAGCCTCATGTCTTACCCACGAACCGAAGTCCGGTTCAAAAACTACTGAGCCAAAGAAGTAGGCACTATAACACGCCACAACAACAATCATGTTGTCATCCAAACTTTTAATATTCTTAATCGCCTTAAAGTAGTAATACAATATAAAAAACTGAAAAACTACAAAGGGCAAGTAAAATATTCCCTTAAACGCCAATTCTATTGGCACCATCATACGCACTGCATTAATTACATAATCATACATAAAGATTCCTAAGTTACCATTAACTTTTATTGGATTCTCAATACTTGTACTTGCGCCTTCATTCGTTTCCGTTGTGCCATCTCGTGCGTTTAATGCGTTTACATAGTCCTTATGTGCTACAAACTGACTTGCATAGAAGAACGTAAACACAGCCACAAAACACATAACAACTATAATCACTATATGTTTTCGTCTGATTTTTTCTCTCTGTTTAAGCCATACAAAAATCAGATACATAAATATTGTCATTGCCGCCATAATTATGTAATAAGACCTATAGAATGTACTCTCCCAATAGAACACTAACACACAACCTATCACCTTAAGCAATGTGTTTTTTAGAGGCAACTGAATAATCAAATACAACAAAAAGAAAAAGCAAATCTGAATTGTCTCTTTAGTAATACTGAACACATATATATTTAATAGTCCTACAATCATCAACGAAAAAAAACATTCTCTCATTTCCATTTCTTTTGTTCTGGAAATTATAATCATGGCTATTGGTGTGAGAATTATTCCAAGTCCTATGCTCCATTGTGTTAACGTTGTCCAATTAAAGAAATTTATTGCCTTATAAAAATCTACTGTGCTTTGATATCCTCCCCAATTGGTCATTCCTTTACCACCTGTAAGCATAGTAAGTAGTCTCCAACTATCAAAGTAATATTTATCCGGAAGCATATATAAGTGAATAAATTTTGCAAGTATTGCTACCAAAGGTATTAATAACAATGTTGTATCTCTATTCTTTTGTCTAATTCTCTGATAACTTAAATCCATTCTCCTCCAACGCTTTCCTATAAAACTCTTCCAACCATACTGCCTGTGCCTTAATGTCAAACCCGGCTTCTACAATTTGGCTGTAAGTATCTTTTTTCTCAAAATTATTCATTTGGTTTATCACAACATCTGCCCACTTTTCAGGTGTTTCGTCTAAGGTTACCACTGTCACATTACCTGTAATGTCACATTCCACCGGCACCCTGTCTGATATTACGCAAGGCAAACCTGCTGCCTGTGCTTCCACCATTGTTACCGGCAAGCCTTCAAACAACGATGGCAAAAGGAATACATCAAATGTCTGCACTACTTTTTCCACGTCGTCCCTTACACCAAGGAATTTCACTGAATCTGTCAGCCCCAGTTTGGCTACCTTTTCCTTAATGTGATTTTTTAGAACGTCATCTGTCTCGCCACCACCTACTAGTACCAGCGCTGTGTCTGGTTCTTTTTTGTGAATGGCGTCAAATATATCTATTAAAAATTCATGATTCTTCTGTGGGAAAAATCTTCCCACGTGACCAATTACTTTCTTATTTGTAAGTCCAAGCTGTTTTCTCATATCATCCTGAACAGCTTCATTGTATCTATATGCATTAGCATCTATGGCATTTTTCATAATGATAACTTTATCCCGGTTCTTTTTGCCATAAAGCCAGTCCCCTGCTTCCTCTCCGCAGGCAAACATGTGCGTATTGTAGTATTTCAGCATGAATCTAAAATAATATCTTACAAGAAGTTTCAGATTAATTCCCAGCGGTCTGTTGTGAGAATGGGATATTCTAACAGGCACACCCATTTTCTTCGCCACTTTAAGTGGTAGGTAACTTCTCTCTTCTAAATTACTATGTATAATTTTGTATTCAGGATGTTCTTGTAAAAACTCCTTAACTTCTTTTTTATACTGATGAAATTTGCCGGGATACATTGGACACATATGGTATACCCTGCCACCAAGGCTTTCAATTTCATCTTCGTAAGCAGCCCGATAATCCCTGTTTGTAAGGAAATCAAACTTCACTACGTCTCTATTTATATTTCTCATATAATTCATAATCATGGCTTCTGCACCACCACGATCCATTACCGTATCCAAAACAAGAACATGAATTGCTTTCATATTATCTTCCTTTAACGTAATTTGTATTATAGTTAATTTCTAACAGTTCAAAATACTTATTTTCATATTTCTGATGATAATGTTGATTAATATATCCGTCATAAGCATTTATACTATCCCTGGTAATGACAATGTACTGAGCCTTTAACGACTTAATCATTTTCTCAAACTCTAATGTCATTTCACTATCATGACTACACTGCCAATCTTGTAATATACAATATTTATAACATGGCTTTATATCCGATATAATGTAGAACTTAGCTAAAACATTATATGCAATAACTCTGTCTAACTTATCACCTGGAATTTTTTCCTTTAAATCATTAACATATTTTGCATAATCTTGTTCTTCATTTTTTGTGACAAGATTACAACTATCAGCTAAAACACTCACATTTTTTCCTATCACTATGCACGAGCTTATAATAAGGAAAAGCATTAAAACATATCTATACGTTCTATATTTTATCGATTTCAAGTCAACTATACATACACCAATACATAATAATGGTAACCATATTATAAGATAGTGTCGATATGGTTGCCCACTTATTTGTAATGCTATCGCAAATACACTCATAACAACCATACATATAGATAATATATTTTTTGTCTTCAACTTATTCTTTTTGAAACAGCTTACTAAAAATACTGTAAAAATTGGGATTAAATAAACTATTGTCTTAATTTGTTCCTTTAACAGATATTTTTCATTTGTGCTTGCTTTTGCATATCTAAAATTAAATATAAATGTTGCATAGATTGCATCCTTCAGAGCACCTTTTGCAATAAAATATATAACAAATGGTGTAAGGCTAACCAGTATTCCTAACGCAAACCAAAGAATATTTTTTAAAATAATATCATACCTTTTTTCAAATAATACATATACAAATAATACCAGTATTATCGCACATAACGGCAAAGCATTTGTAATTCTAGTTAAAGCACATACAGTAAATGTAATACCATAAAAAAAGGCATACCCTAAATTGTGCTCCACATTTTTCTTATTTTTTCTATTCGAATATTTTACAAAAAAGAATGTACTCCACATCAAAAATGGAAGACAATATTCTTCAGTAAAATTTCCTCCCTGATAATATATATTTAATACAAATAAGCTTACAATTGTAAAAATACAAGACTTGTTCTCATTAAAATATAATTTAAAAATGTTATATTCCGCCATTAATGTTGCTGCAATAAATAATAATTCTATAACAAATAATCCCACTTTATAATTGGGTAACAAAAATGCCAAATATTCCACTAATATAATAAACGGACCTTTATGATCAAAGAACTCCTTATATGGAACCATTCCATCTTTTGTAAGTTTACCTAACATAACAAAAATATCCGAATCATCCCCATAAGTTTTCAATATCATGGAAGATGCACGAGAGCATATTAATAAAAACACTGATGTTGCTATAAGAATCTTTATTATTAGCCAAGCCCCTTGTTTTTCTTTTGCGATATATCTATTCACTATGTTTCTCCTCTTATGCAACTACTTCACTACACTTCCGCTCTCAACATCTTCTCTCACCACAACTCCTGCGCCTATTGTGCAGTTGTCGCCAATATGTACGCCTTTAGTTATCACCACGTTAGTTCCAATCCAGCAATGCTTTCCGATAACAGTCTCTTTACAGGTATAACCCTGACTTTTTATGGACTGTCCCACGTCTTTCACCACATGATTGTGGTCATACACGTGACTGTTTGAACCAAAGATGGTTCCATCCCCTATTTTTATGAACTCTAATGCATTTAATGAGCAACCATTGTTAAAAAAGCAGTTTTCTCCTATTTCCACAGTGCCACCATTCTCGATTGCTACGTGAAACTCATTGCGCCATGTAGTTCCTTTTCCGATTTTTAGTTTTTTGCCATATATTAATTTGTATGTTATCTTCTTTATCTTCGCCTTAAAATGGCACCACATTTTTATAAACTTCATGGTTCCTCCATCTTCATGCATTATAAATTCTGTGTCCTATCTATAACTTTTATTTTCACAGGTTTAGCTTAAATATTTTCTTGCTATTGATAAATAGTTTTTAAATACTTTTCGAAACACCAATATAGAACTCTTCTAAATCTTTCGCCTTTTCTTTTATATCAAACCCGGCTATCTTTACTTTTCTGTTCATTTCCTCAGCATCAAGTTCAGTATTTGTAAATGAAATTATTCGATTAGCCCAGTCTACAACATCACTTTCTAAAGCTTCATACTGAATTTCATCGGTAATGTTTACCTTGTAGTCTATTCTGTCTGAGGCAATACATCTTACTCCCGCTGCCTGTGCTTCCACCAAAGTCACCGGAAAGCCTTCGCTTGTTGACGGCATTACTAAAACATCCATCACCTGCAAAAGTTCTTCTATGTTATCTCTAACTCCAAGAAACTTAACCTTATTTTCCAAGCCCTGTTCCTTGATTTTTTTCATTACTTCGCTTTTATACTTTTGCTCCGCTTTTGGTTTTCCGCCACCTATTAACAAAAGTTTGCTGTTTGATCTTTGGTTATTAACATTTTTGAATATATCTATTAAAAATTGTTGATTCTTTTGTTTAACAAATCTGCCTATGTGACCAACTACCAGTGTTTTTTCATCTATTTTTAGCTGCTGTCTCAACTTCTTACCTGTCTTCTCATTTGCCTTGAACTTTTCAGTATCAATTGCATTGTTCATAATAGTTATATTTTTCATATTGTTGCCAAATAGCCACTTAGCAGTTTTTTCTGAACAGGCAAAGCCATGAGTGTACAGCCCCTTCAATCTATTTCTCATATAGAGTCTCGCCCACTGCTTTGGTCCCTTGTCATTTGGTATTGAATGAGCGTGAACGATTCTCACTGGAACACCCATTTTTTTTGCTATTTTCATTGGGAAATAGCTTCTCTCTTCTAAATGTGAATGTATAATCGTATACTCCCTATGTTCCGTCAGAAATTTTCTGAATTCTCTTTTGAATCTGCCTATATTCTTTAGAAGAATTGGATTTAAATGGTATACATTGCTTCCCATTTGTTTAATCTCGTCCTCATAATCTGACTTATATTTTCTAATCACTAAAAAGTCCATTTGAACTTTTTCTCTATCTATATTTCGCAAATAATTCATTACCATTGTTTCTGCGCCGCCTCTGTCCATGGCTGTAATCAGAACCAATACTTTTACTTTCCTCATTTTAATATCCCCCATTATAAACCTGTTTATATTTTTTGCACAAAATATCTGTGTTAAAACTCTCTTTTATATTTTCTTTGGCTTCTTTTATAATATTGTCCTGAGCATAATTCCTACACGCTTCAATAGCGTTCACAAACTCATCCACCGTATTACACATATAACCGTTTACCTTGTTTTTTATCACATCGCAGTTACCTATAACGTTTGAAACCACACATGGTTTCTCCATGTACATTGCCTCCAGCAAAGCTATTGGCAAGCCTTCCCATCTTGACGGTAGCAGAAAAACATCTCCGGCATTTGCCACATCATATCTACAGTCGCCATCTGCCCAGCCTGTAACAAAAATGTTAGGTGCCGTCAGTTTATCTTCTAATTCACCTGCACCAATCCACACGAATCTAATATCCGGAAGCCTTTTAGCAATTTCATTAAACATTTCCGGATTTTTTTGGTATGTAACTCTTCCCAAGGTATAAACTGTGTATGGATGATTTTTTCCTACTAATGGTAAAGTTTCAAGTATTCTGTCCATTTTCGACATATTGATGCCATTACTAATGTATGTTGATTCTTTACAAACTGTAAGTCCCTGCTTCCATTCACTTTCACCGCAGGCAATGGTAATGCAATTTGACTTTGCACCACATATTTTTTCTATTAACTTGTATAAATTTCTTTTATTTTTTGAGACGCCTTCCATTAAAAAGCTATATCCATGAGGTGTATATAAAACTTTTTCGCATTTTCCTGGGAACATAAATCTACCTATAGCTCCAGCTTTTGAAGAATGAGTATGAATTATATCCGGTTGAACATCTTTTACGATTTTTCTTAATTCAAGATACGCCTTCAAATCTTTCATTGGATTAAGACTTCTTGTAAAATTCTTTACTTCCACAAGCTGTATTCTATTGTCAAAAAAATCTGCATAATTCTTTGGTGTTTCTTCACGCATTCCAAAAGCAATGGTAATATCAAAATCGTTACACAACCCGTTTGCAAGTTCTACTATAAATGTAAAGACTCCGCCTCCCATTGCTTCTACCATATGCAGCACTTTCTTTTTTTCTTTTGCCATAATTTTCTCCGTATGCTGTACTAGATTTTCCTTTCAATTTCCCTTATGAATACTTAATATTCTGGACTCAGTTTTTCGCACACATATTTTCTTTAACACAATTAAGTGCTTCTTCCACTACATTGTGCATATCAAAATACTTGTACATTCCAAGTCTACCGCCAAAAATTACATTTGATTCTTTTTCAGCTAACTCTTTGTACTGTGCATATAACTTGTTATTTTTCTCGTCATTCATTGGATAGTAAGGTTCGTCGCCTTTCTTCCAAGTTGCAGGATATTCTTTTGTAATGATTGTCTTAGGTATGCTGCCTTCGTTTCCACCCTGACATGCAAATTCGAAATGTTTGTGTTCGATAATTCTTGTATATGGAATTTCGTACTCTGTGTAATTCACTACTGCGTTGCCCTGATAATTTTCCTGTTCAAGTTCCTCTGTTTCAAATCTTAATGAACGGTACTCTAATTCTCCGTAGCAGTAATCAAAATACTCATCAATCATTCCCGTAAACACAATCTTATTTGCAATGTTTTTGTACTCTTCTTTTTTGTCAAAGAAATCCTCGTTAAGTCTCACTTCAATGCCAGCCAACATTTTCTCGATAATCTGCGTGTAGCCACCCACCGGGATTCCCTGATATTTGTCATTAAAATAATTGTTATCATATGTAAATCTGACAGGCAAACGCTTAATAATGAAACTTGGTAACTGATCGCATGGTCTTCCCCACTGCTTACCTGTATATCCCTTAATAAGCTTCTCATAAATATCTTTTCCTACCATTGAAATTGCCTGTTCTTCCAAATTCTTTGGTTCAGTAATTCCTGCTTCTTCTACCTGCTCTTTAATCTTCTTTCTCGCTTCATCCGGTGTAAAAACTCCCCACATTTTATTAAATGTATTCATATTAAATGGCAAGTTATATAATTCGTCCTTGTATCTTGCCACAGGCGAGTTGGTATATCTGTTAAATTCAGCAAACTGCTGTATGTAATCCCATACTTCTTTGTTATTAGTATGAAAAATATGTGCTCCATATTTATGAACATTAATTCCATCAATGTTTTCTGTGTATATATTACCTGCTATGTTAGGTCTTTTGTCAATAACTAAAACTTTCTTTCCTGCTTTGCTTGCTTCATGTGCAAAAATACTTCCAAAAAGTCCTGCACCTACTACTAAAAAATCGTACATATTTTAATCTCACTTTTCTAATTTTTAAATTATTATTTCTTATATGGAATAACAGCCCATATTATTATAATATTAACACGTATATAGGAACATTAAAAGGTCTTTTGTAGGAAAGAAAAAACCTGCAAGTGTTCCATTTTTTCAAAACACTTACAGGACTTTTTTCTATTCTCTATTTCATTGTTAATTGTTCTATGATTACTTCCAAGTTCTTGTTTATGCCAACGGCATTAATATTACCACAAATCTGCTTGACAACTTCTATATTTTCTTCCAAATCATCTGCTATTTCTTCTACAGTTTTTCCTTTTTTTATTTTCTTATATACCATTTCAACAAGTTTTTTGCGTTCTCCGAATTCAATCCCCTGCACTTTGCCCATCTCTATGCCTTGAGCTTTGCCAATTTCTATGCCCTTTTCTTTACCAACTTCAACACCATCATTATACATGTTTTCCAATGTCTGCTTTTCGTTATACTCTGTCAAGAACATTTTTACCACCTCCGCCTTATTTTCCAGCAGAAATTCTCGCAACACATCTTCATTTATGCATTCGTCCACAGCCATTTTCACTGCTTCCTCTTCACTGAAATCCTTACTGGAATATTTACTGATATACTCTCTCATCCTAGTTGTTAGTATAACATATCCTTTCAGCACTTTACACTTTGAAATTAAACTATTATTATTTCCTGTATTTATATTTATTACTTTTGCTGTCCACTCAAACTCTCCCTTATCCACAGTATGAGCAAATGCATCTGACAGTTTTAGTTCTATTACCTCATCCTTTTTTTCTGTTCCATTGTATAAAACATAGTATTGTGGTGTTGGCAACTTTATTAGTTTTCTGTTATAAATATCTAATTTATGCTGTTTTATATACTTGTTGTATAAACTGCCACAATATAAAAACCCTCTAAGTGGCATGTTGGGATTCCATGTGCTTTGCTGTTCAAACAGTGCCATGTTGCTGTCAATTATGCATGACACGTCATTTCTCATGCTCATGTATATGGCATTATCAAGGGTATTAATTTCCAAGTCTTCCTCTCGTGTGTAATTCGTTCCGTTTAATGCGTTAAACAAATCCAATAAATTCTTCTTGTACTTCTCATATCCAAAAATCATGCAAAATATTCTGTCTTTGTACTCTCTGTTTACACTACTCATGTATTCCCTCCTCATAGTTTGGTATAGTTTTAATTATATCTCTTTTTGTTTGAATTTTATTATATTCTTTTTGTGATATATAGTCAAGTATTTGTTGTTTGTTTTCTATTTTATAATTCAAAATAAGTATTTTTCTAGTTTTCCATAAACTTTAAAACTATTACATAAGGAAACTGCACAATCTCCCTATGGAGAAAGTGCAGTTTCCTACAAAATTTCTATAAACATTTATTTTAAATAATTTTTCTTGTAAAGTAAAAGAATGAATACAATTGCTATGTTATGCAAACCAAGTTCTTCACTGTGACAACTGACAAAGTTAAAAGAAAGTGCTCTAACGCCGTCGGTTCATAAAGGCAGCGTAGTCGGCTTTATAGAACCGCTACAAGCATTTGGCAGCGGGAGCGTGCTTTCGTTAATTTGTCAGGTGGCACAGTGTGTGCTAATAAATAACAATTGTCTTCCATTATTCAAACTATTTCTTAAACTTACATTTTTTAGCCTTCGAGTATTTTCCATAAACTACTTTCTTGCCAACTTTCCTATAAGCTCTTACTTTTACATAATAAGTCTTTCCCAGTTTAACCTTTGACTTTATGTATTTGCGTTTGTTTTTCTTGATTTTCTTTACAACTTTGAATTTGCCTTTCTTGCCAATTCTAATTGCAATTTGATAACCTGTTACGCCTTTTAGTTTTTTCCACTTAATGCTAATTTTTCTCTTGAATTTGCCATTGCTCTTTTTAGAGATTTTCTTCTTTAGTTTAATCTTCTTAACCTTGGCAGGTCGTTTTATTTTTGTTGTAACAGATGTACCAGGTTTTGTTGTTTTTCCTGGAGCTGTTGTTACTTCGCCCGCTCCTGTTGTTTTACCTGGAGCTGTTGTTACTTCACCTGTTCCTGTTGTAGTACTTGGCTTTGTTGTTTCACCATTTCCTGTTGTAGCAGGGTTACTTGTTGCCGGAATTTCTGTTGTTCCACTTGGTTTTGTTGTAACATCATCTGACTTATTTGTTGTCTCACCAGGCTTTGTTGTAACTTCACCCGGCTTATCTGTTGTCTCACCAGGCTTTGTTGTTGGCTTTGGTGTTTCTGCCGGTTTTGTTGTCGCCGGCTGTGAATTTTTAAACTTTGCATAAAGTACAATATTTTCCAAAGTACCCTCGGCTATTTCTGAAATTTGTTGTGTGTAACTATCATCTAAATACCAGCCCTGGAATTTTTCACCGCCTACCGGGTTTGTAAGTTTAACTGCATTTCCATAAACATATGTTGATGGGTTGCTATGTGTAGCATTACCTAAACCATTATAGTCAATAGCATAAGTGTTTCTATCATAATACACCTTTAATTCTAAGCTGCCATCTTCTTTTACCACACCGAAAAGGCTACTCTTTTTAACATTTACTGTAAAGCCCTGTCCGTTGTTTTCCTGAACGTTATTATTTTCTACAACATTTTTCTTTGTAGCAACAACAGCTTCTCCCACAGTGCCTTCAACAGTTACTGCCATGTTTTTATTTTCAGTATATTCATTTTGGTCTTTATCCTGAACAAAATACTTCACGCTGTAATTTGCTTTTTTATTATTTGTTCCGGCATTTCCCAAATCTGATATTTGTGCCAAATTCCAATCGGTAAATTCTTTGTCATCAATATTAAATCTATAGATAACATAATCGCTTCCACTTACAGTTTCATTAGCAACTTTCTTAAACCCATCGCCTGATTTTTCCATAAAATATCCCGGGCAATTGCCGCCATTACTTGCGACAGCTTCGTTGTAAAACGCCTCTGCCTCTGCCTGTTTACTAACAACCTTATAGTAAAGTAACACTCTACCTGCATTGTCTTTTACAACAAAATTAAGTTTACCATCACTTCCTATGTATGCTCCTCTGTCTGTATTTGTAGAAGTTTTCTGGTCAATGTCATAATATAATCGCAGAATCAATTTTCCGTTAGGTAAAACAACACCTGTTGTAATTGAATTTTCATTAAGTTTGTATCCGTCATATGTTTTCTCAACTGCAGATACTTCCTTACCAACAATACTTGTCACTTTAACAGTATCTTCTTCCACAAGATTATACTCACTTCGGTCTTCACTCTGTTTATAGTATTCAACTGTAAAATTTGTAATTATGGACTCATCAACAAACTTGGCATATAACGTCAAATCGCCTGCGGTTGTTGGTGTGATTTCCGTAATTTCATTCTCATAATTAGAATCAGCAAACCAACCTTCGAATTTATAACCTGCTTTTGTAGGATTTACTAACTTAATGCTACTACCATATCGGTAGTTAGTTGGATTACCACCGTATGCATTCTGTCCAGCAGCCCCTGGCTGTGCATTTGTAAATACACCACCGTTTAGAACATAACTTATAGTGTAGTTGTTACGCTCATAGTAAGCTTTCACCACTGATGAATTATCTTCCTTTACAGCTGTAGTAAGAACATTACCTTTGTTACTACTGTCAAAATTAAAACCTGTAATATTCTGTGGCTGATATGTATAGCTTGTTTCTCCTTCTTTTACACTAACCTGACTTGAAGTCATGTCGTAGCCATTACCTGCATAATTTTCTAAATAATTTTCTACTGTTACTTTTGTTGTGTTTCCAAGTAACTCACTATCATCAATATTTGGATTAGCTCCATCACCTGTCTTCTTGCCTACATAACTTGAGTTAGCTGGAACATCTACATATGTATCATCTGTAAAATAAACTCTCTTCACCTGATCTGTGTGATTCTCTGCAACGTAAGTTTTCTTACCGTCCTTGCTTAAAACCAATGAAAGAGGATCGCTACCTGTAATAGAAAAATCCTGATTTCCATATTTCTGAAGTGATGTTATATATGACAATGTATGAGCCCTTGACTCACCGTTTTCAACCTTTCCAGTATCACTTTGATCCCAACGTGCCAACGCACCATCCGGATCATAATAGGCATAATATTCTGCAATTACATCCTGATTTGTTTTAGGATCTATAAGCATGTCTTTTTTTCCGTAATTTGTACAAATCTGGTTTTTATTTGCCACAAAATGCTGCCACTGCTTACTGTTCTCATCTATGCTGTCCACAACATTTTTTACTTTATCCTTGTATTTTCCCATATAAAGAGTTGCCCCTGAAATAGGAAGCATGGTAATTGTTGTTACTTCAATGGAATTTTCTGTCCACCAAGCTGTGTGATCATAACGACCGCCAAACAATCTTGTAACTGTCTGAATATTGTAATTATCTTTGTCTTCATATTTGTCTGTAAAAATTTCATCATGTACATCATAGTAGTAGTCCTCAATTGCTGCCACTTCTGTTGTATACATATAAATACCTGCATCTCGAACTTCTTTATCGCCAACAGCCTCGCCCCAAAGAATTAATGATGCCCAGGCATTAATAGATTCAGACGAAGACTCCTGATTGTTTCCACCTGCCAGTCCACCCTTCTTGTCTACTAATTCACCATTTTCATCATATTCATAATTGGCAACGCCTGATGCCCATGAATGACCTTCGTAAATGTCAAAGTTTCTAAGGAATGGATATCTTGTAGAACTGTTTTCGTTGTAGCCCTTACCATCACGATGAACATTGGCAATATCACCAATCATCTCGTAAACCATGCCACCCCATTCTTTTGCCCATTCAGGCTTTTCCATGGCAACTGCTGCAGCTGCTTTAATCCAATATCCGTAATGGAAATGGTGGTCATTTACCTGTTTGTCAGAATCATAAGATGAAGGATACCCAATTAAAGTACCGTAATTCTTGTCATAGTAAAAATAATCGTCTTTATAATTTCCGCTAATATATCCCTGATATGGATCAAACCAAAATTCAAGGTAATCTTTTACTCCATCAACCATTTCATCTGTAATAGTCTTCATGTCAGTATCATCGTTATCAAGCTGACCTGAAAGCCATATTGCATCTGCCATAGTGTTAAGATTCTTTCCAACCCAATATGTATCATAGCCACCATACTGACCTTCTAAATAGCAAATCCACTTTGGATCATCTTTTTTCTTTCTATAGTCGTATAAATAACCAAGCTGTTCCTTGATTTTGCCAACTGTTTCCTCATCAGTTGTTGTTGGAAGTGTTGACAAAATCCCGTTGTACTGCATCTGAGTTACATAACTTGAACCTACAACAGTTTTCATTGTTCCACGAATTGTGTTGTAAGTGTATTTTGTAAAGTCAGCTTCAGTATAACGCCACTGGTGTGGATAAAGTGCCATAATTGTGTCTCCACCTACAGCTCCTGTTTCCATATTCTTAGTTGTTACGTTATATTTTGTTACAACCTTGGCTGAATTATTAAGATATTCCCACTGTACCTTTGTATCCGTAATAAAATTAAAAGCATACTTTTCATATAATGAAAAAGCCTCGTTGCTTCCATCCGGTAGAATTGCCACAGACATATAGTTTTTGCCTGCTGGTAACTTTGCTGTAAGTTTTCCACCTGCATTAGTCCATGTAGTTCCTGAAGGTGCGCTTAACATATAGTAATGTGTCTTACCGTCTTTTTTGTTCTTAAGACTTACACCAATAATATTTGAAGCTGTTGTGTTCTTTACTATAGCTAAATCTGTTGCGCCTGCACCAAGTGAAATTGTTGGTGACATATTATCAAAAGTATAGTATGCATAAGGAGTTCCCTTAGCAATAATTGCTCTCATGGAACTGCTGCCTGCATTGTTTGCCATTACAATCTCGTAACTCCAGTCTGTAGTTTTATCAACGCTTGCATCTTTTGCACTAAAGCTGTCTCCACCTACTACAAGTTCCACTGTGTCATCTTCTAACAAGCTTTCTACTGTTGGCTCTCCGTCAACATAGGAAGTGCTATCAACTACTGCCGGTGATGCCATCTGCATTCCGTTACTTGCTGCTCTGTAAGCAAGTGGATGTGCATAAAGCGACTCAGAATATTGATCAAAAACAACTGAGCTTGCCCAATCGTTTGTTGGCACTGTTCCAACTGTTTCTTTATAATTGTCGGTTAAATAAACCTTTGATGGTGGAAGCGAATCTTTTCTATCAGTCCAAGTTTGTCCCCAATCTTCTGTCCTTACCCCAAAAACCTCTGTTTTGTATCCGCCCTTATCAACCATCACATTAACAGAATCATCTGTAAAATCTGCTGCTGATACGTTTGTTATTGGTACACTAGTTGCCAACATTGTAATAGAACAACATAGCGCCAATGATTTTTTTAAAAGTCCTTTCTTCATTTTGTCTCCTTTTTTGTTTAATATTTTAATGTGCCTATTATTTCTATTTTACACTCTAATGGCTTTAACTGTATATATATATTAAATCTCTTTTTTACAATTTGTTAGTGCAATTATTTTATTTTCAGTGTTTATTTTAGCGAAAAAAGCACAAAATCTTTTGACCTTGTGCTTTTCTATGTTTATTGTAATTAATATTTGAATTCTTATCTTCCAAATCAACTCACTAAATATTCTAGTCTCTCTGGAAAATATCTCTTGTATAAACTTTTTCCTTAACATCATCTAAACAACTATCGTATCTGTTTGCAATAATTGCCTGACTCATTTCCTTGAACTTATCTAAGTCATTTACAACTTCGCTTCCAAAGAATGTATCACCATCTTCTAAAGTTGGCTCGTAAATAACAACCTTAGCGCCCTTAGCCTTAACTCTCTTCATAACACCCTGAATTGAGCTCTGTCTAAAGTTGTCACTATTACTCTTCATTGTTAAACGATAAACACCAATTACAACATTCTTTTCTTTTGAATCATCGTAATCATAATCACTGCTGTAATCATAGTAGCCTGCCATCTGAAGAACTCTGTCTGCAATGTAGCTCTTTCTTGTTCTGTTGCTTTCTACTATGGCTTCGATTAAGTTTTCAGGTACGTCAGCATAGTTTGCTAATAACTGCTTTGTATCCTTTGGCAAACAATAACCGCCATATCCGAAACTTGGGTTATTATAATGTGTTCCAATTCTTGGATCTAAACATACACCATCAATAATTTCCTGTGTGTTTAAGCCCTTTGACTCTGCATATGTGTCTAATTCATTAAAATAAGCAACACGTAATGCTAAATATGTGTTTGCAAAAAGTTTTACAGCTTCCGCTTCTGTGAATCCCATAAATAATGTATCAATATCTTCCTTGATTGCACCTTCCTGTAATAACTTTGCAAAAGTATGAGCAGCTTCTACTAACTTATCATTGTTAAAATCTGTTCCTACAATAATTCTGCTAGGATATAGATTGTCATACAAAGCCTTGCTTTCTCTTAAAAATTCAGGGCTGAAAATAATATTTTCGCTACCTGTTTTTTCTCTGATACTCTTTGTATATCCTACAGGAATTGTTGATTTAATAATCATGATTGCTTCAGGATTATATTCCATTACTAAATCAATTACCGCTTCAACTGCTGATGTATCAAAATGCTGTGTCTTGCTGTCATAGTTAGTTGGTGCTGCAATAACAACAAAATCTGCATCTTCGTAAGCTGCCTTTGCGTCTAATGTTGCTGTAAGGTTTAAATCCTTTTCAGCCAAATATTTTTCAATATAATCATCCTGTATAGGTGACTTCTTATTATTAATAAGTTCAACCTTTTCAGGAATAATATCAACAGCAGTTACCTGATGATGCTGTGATAATAAAGTAGCAATTGATAATCCAACATAACCTGTTCCTGCTACCGCAATCTTCAAATCCTTAAATTCTCTCATTGTTCTACCTCACTTGTTTTTAACTTATGATTTTGGTGTCAAACAACTAAATCCTAATCACACCAATTATTCATTATGTGTAATCAGACTTCCTGACACTGCAATCAAATTATAAATTCGTTTTGATATTTTAAATTTAACAAAGTTAAATGCATAGACCCTTTAACCTTCTTAATATAACACAAATACATAATCATATAAAGAGAAATTATTTAATGACATGTACACCTATTGTCGTACATTTTCCTATAATACTCCCTGTATTCTCCTGAAATAATTGTTTTCCACCATTCTTTGTTATCAAGATACCACTGAATTGTTTTCTTGATTCCGTCGGCAAATTTTGTTTCAGGTAACCAGTCACAATAATGTTCATTGTCTATCTTCCTAATTTTCTTCCTTTCATTCTCTTCTGTCTAAAACTTACATAGAACCTTTTCTGCTAACAATAGAAACAACAGTTTTCAACAATATTCTTATGTCTAAACCAGGTGTCCAGTTTTTTATGTATTCCGTATCCAATCTTACGACTTCCTCAAAATCCGTAATATTACTTCTACCGCTTGTCTGCCACATACCGGTAATACCCGGTTTTATTGACAATCTGGCCCTATGATGAAGTTCATATTTTTCCCACTCATCAACAGTCGGCGGTCTTGTCCCAACCAATGACATGTCACCTTTTAAAACATTAATAAACTGTGGAAATTCATCTAAACTTGTTCTTCTTATAAAATCTCCAATTCCTGTTTTTTGCTCACCATTAGGCATTATTTTATTGCCAATGATTCTCTCATCAAAATCTAATTTAAACATCATACCGTCTTTTATACGGTTCTTTTCCATAAGTTCTTTCTTTCGTTCTTCCGCATCTCTGTACATACTTCTAAATTTGTACATCTTAAATCTTTTTCCATTTTTTCCGATTCTTTCCTGCTTGAAAAATATCGGGCCTGGTGAACTGATAAAAATAGCCGGAGCTATAAAAACAAATAATACTCCCGTAAAAAAAGTTCCGACTAACCCACCAACTATATCCAACATTCTCTTAAGAAATGCTTGTTTTGCTGTTATATAATTTATAGTAGTTGTCATAACAGCATAGTCGCCCATTCGTTCAAAAATTTGCTTACTTCCAATGGTTTCGAATTCCTGTGCTATCCCTAAGTGTACCACAACACCTGTTTCTACTAACTTTTCCAAAAAATCATGAGCTTGTATTTCAGGTATATCTATTTTTACAAAAACCTCATCTACCCACTCTCTGCAAACGTACTTTAGTACATCATCATAATCTGCCACAACCGGGATTCCTGAAATTACATCGCCCTCTCTTTTTTCATCAATTATTGCCACACCGTTAATGTTATAACCTGCATAATTATTCTTCTTCATTTTAGTCACAACATCTTCTGCAATACCATTATTAGTTATAATTAAAAGTGTTCTGTTATTTATATCCAAACTGTATTTTTTTAATATCTGTTTCCATATAATTCTTTGCACATATGAAATAAATGCGTACAACGGCGTTGTCATAAAAATAACTATTCGTGAAAACTGTGTGCTTTCTTTCAAGCTAAAAATAAACAACACTGCAACTAGCATTATTAATATTGAATGTTTTAGTGTTACTGCAAATTCCTGATAATAGCCACGTTTTAGAACGTCTTGAAAAGTCTCAAAAATATATATAATAGCTATATCTGCCACTTCAATAAATATTGCCAAATTGCGATAGTCCATATCTAAATATGGATTTTGTAAACCATGTCTTATTACATATGACAAAATAAATGCAATTTGCAAACATAACATATCTATTATCATAAAATCCAAGTGCTTCATCCAACCTTGTCTGTATTTTCTGTACATTTTATTCTCCTATGTATTCCTGCACTTACAAATTTTATCTGTCTGTTTTTCTTTTATAATTTGATTTAGTTCCCCCGAAAATCTTAATTCACAATTTGTATGTTTTCATTACATTATGATTTTCTATTAATTATCATTATATTCCGTTTCATCTATTCTCCTTTATTTTACACTAATACAAATATTGTGTAAATGAGATAATATTATATTGCTTTTTATATTTATTTTTTTTTATTGAGTTTTTTTGTAATCCCTGTTTATTTTCTTTTGTAAAATTCTTATTTTTTACCTATTTGTAAACTTTTGTGACTTAAATGTTAAATGTCCCGCTCTCACCTTGCCTTTATGAAAAAAGGGGGATAATATTAATATTAGTTTATAGAATATTAAATTCAGTTTGTGTTTTTAATTATAGGTTTTGCACTTTTAATTAGGACCTACGGAATTTATTTTTTATTTTTACAATTTAATAATTTAAATTTAGATTGGAGATTTTAGTATGAATTGGCGAGACAAATTCACAAATTTTATGTATGGGAGATATGGAGTTGATCAACTTTCTAGATTTATGTTAGTAGTTATTTTTATTTTATGCGTATTGTCACTTTTTGTAAGAGGCAGTTTTATGAGCTTTCTTATTTTGCTTTTAATTATTCTTACTTACTATAGAATGTTTTCCAAAAACATTTACAAGAGAGCGGCAGAAAACGAGAAGTATTTAAAGTTCATTGGCAAATTTAAGCGTAACGGCAATGGTTACAATGGTGGATATCAAAACAACTACGGTAATTATCAAAACAATTATGGCGGAGGCTACACTGGAAGTCGTGCTAACACACAGGATAGAAAAAACTACAAATATTTTAAATGTCCTACTTGTTCTCAGAAAATCAGAATACCAAGAGGACATGGCAAAATTGAAATTCGCTGTCCAAAGTGCAGCACTAAATTTATTAGAAGAAGCTAGGGAGCTTTCCTTTTGCACGCCAATCGGCAGAGTTTTACATTTGCTTATTGGGAAGTTTTCCAAAGGAGTTTTATGTTTGGATACGTTGTTATTAACAAACCTGAATTGAAATTTAAAGAGTTCGATGTTTACAAAGGCTACTATTGTGGTCTTTGTCATTGTTTAAAGGAGCGTTACGGCATTACAGGTCAGGTGACTTTAACTTATGACATGACATTTCTGTCGTTACTTCTTACCAGCCTGTACGAAGCCCCTGTTACAGAAGAACACCATCGTTGTATTTCTCATCCACAGGGAAAACACCTGATGCTTAGCAGTTCTTACACTGACTATGTAGCAGATATGAATGTGGTTCTTGCTTATTTTAAAGCAAGAGATGATTGGCATGATGACAAAAATATTATTAAGTTAGCTTTTTCTTCTATTCTAAAGAGAAAATGCAAATCATTTTCCAAGAAAAATTCAAGGGCTGACTCAAGAATCGTAAGTGTTTCTAGCACTGCGTCAAATTTCGGTAGCGAGAGTGTTTCCGGGACTGAATTTGATACCCAGATTGAATCTAATTTTTGTGATAAATCCAAATCAATTCTATATAAGGAAAAAGTTGAGTTGATTTCCTGGTATTTAGATGAGCTTCAGCAGTATGAGGAAACTGGGGAAACTAATATTGACTTAGTTGCAGGTTCTTTCGGGAAAATCATGAGCGTTTTGTTTACGCCGAAAGATGACCAATGGGCTCCTATTCTTAGCCGAATGGGATTTTTCCTTGGAAAGTTTATTTACATACTGGATGCTTACAAGGATTTGGAAAAAGATTTGAAAAAAGGCAGTTACAATCCTTTTAAAAATATTTGCAAGGATGAGGATTTTGATGATAGAATAAAGCAGATGCTGACCATGATGATGGCAGCTTGTTCGAAAGAATTTGAATTTTTACCAATATTAGATAATGCTAATATTTTAAGAAATATATTATACGCGGGAGTTTGGACAAAGTATTATGAGTGATCCATATAAGGTTCTTGGCATTGACAGAAGTGCCACAGACGATGAAGTAAAAAAAGCATATAGAGAAAAAAGTAGAAAATATCATCCTGATGCTAATATTAATAATCCTAATAAGGATAAGGCGGAAGAGATGTTTAAGTTAGTTCAGCAGGCATACGACCAGATTATGAACGAGCGTAAGTACGGTTCTTCCGGCAGTGGTTACGGACAAAGTGCCGGTGGCTATGGTCAGGGTTACGGTTCTGGCGGTTACGGAAGTTACGGTCAGGGCGGTTCAAGTGGCTATGGAAGTTATGGGCAGGGTGGTGCCTATGACGATCCTTTTGGTGGTTTTGGACCTTTCGGAAGTTTCTTTGGTGGCTACAGTTCAAATGGTGGCAATGGCTACGGAGGTGCTAATGCGTCTAATCAGGACCCACATTACACTGCCGCATCAAACTACATTAACACTGGTCATTTTCAGGAAGCGCTCAATGTACTTGGTTCAATTGAAGACCGTTCAGCATACTGGTACTTCCTAAGTGCTGTTGCAAACAACGGTGTTGGAAATAATGTCCTTGCCCTTGATTTTGCAAAAACTGCACTTCAGATGGAACCGGGAAACAGTACATATCAGCGCCTTGTACAAGCTCTTGAAAGTGGTGGCGACTGGTACGCAGGCAGACAACAGGAATTCGGTGGAACAGGTGCTACAATTTGTAGCGACCCATGTACAACACTTTGCATTATGAGTCTTTGTTGCAGATGTTAATTATATAGAGAGAATTAATAAACCTCAAATATAAGTTTTTACACTTTATATTTGAGGTTTTTATTATCTGTTAATTTTATCCCTTATCTCTTCTACTTATTCACTTTTACCCTTTTAACTGCTGACCATTTACCAACATTTTTTCCATTAACACCTCTTACTCTAAAATAATAAGTCTTTTTCTTTTTTAGCTTGCGTATGTTAGCTTTAGTCTTTGCAGTGGTAATTGTTTTCGTTTTGTACTTTTTATTGTTTGCAAATTTTTTGTTTAAAGAATACTGTAACTGATATTTCTTGGCATTATTTACCTTGCCCCAAGTAACACTTACAGCTTTCTTTTTATTGTTTTTTGCTTTTTTGATTTTAGCTGTTCCAATTTTCTTTACTGTAGGTGCTGTTTGAGTATCTCCTGTAATAGCGAGTTTTTCCAAACCTACACTATAATTATATGAATAATATTCCCCTTCTATTTTTTGTTCAAAATCGTCTGGAAGTTTCAACAATTGTACCTTACCCTCCACCGGAGTTGCAACCTTGCCTAATATACTGTCATCTTTCACTGTATAAATAGTATATTTTTGGATTCCGGCGGGATTCTCATCATTAATATATGTTACTGTGTATACCCCATAATCCTTTCCGTCAGCTGTGCTATGATACATTGACAAATAAGTTTCTCTAAATGTATCCATTATTATGACCTCATTAAATTTTGCATCCTGACCGTTTTCAACCACTCTTGTATATCCATTATTTTCAGGTTTTATGCTACTTTGTGTTTCTATAGGTTTTGCAACCCATACAATATTTCCCTCTTCTATGCTTTCATCTTGAAGCATTTCATACATTTGATATTCGCCTGTTTCTTCGCCCATGTTGTCATACTTGGCATTTCCACCATAGTACCTGTCATCTTTTTCAAATTTAGCAAGTTGATATCTGTCTTCTGTTCTATAGGCTTTAACTGATACAGGAATCTGGTACTTTTCTTTTACCTGTTTAACATTAACCTTGGCAGATGTTTTTCCCTTTATGGCTATGGCTTTTGCAGGTTCACCATTTGAAGCTGATACGGTTTCAATTACCGGAGCTCCTTTTTGCGAATACGCTTCAAGATTTACGCTCTTTTCAATTGTAAGTAAACCTTTTGTACCCTCAGCATACATAGAAATAGCTGACTTCTGCTTTTTGTTTTTGTTTATGATTAATTTGCCATTTCCTGAAACTGTTAAATTTCCACCATATCCATCACCCCAAATTAAAATGGCTCTTAACTGATTTTCACCTTTAACCACAACTTTAAAATCATCGCCCATAACGTTTGTAACAAGATTATATGCCTGCATTTTAACGTTGTTTAATGTTAAAGTATTTGTTTTTTTATCATAAGTTACTCCGTTTACTTTTTCTACTTTATCCTGTGAAAAATTTGAAAAAATATATTTTGAAGTACTTTCTGAAAATAGTCCAACATACGCCGGTGGATATTCTTCACTGCATGGCCCATTTGCTCCCAAAACCATTTGTGGCATTATCGTAATAATTAATGCTACTGTCATAAAAAAACTTAAAATTTTACTTTTCATATACATTCTCCTTTCTGCTCACACAAATCTTACTTCAGACAAAATCCTGCCTTATGAAAATCCTGCCTTATGATAAAGTCCTAGCTTGCAATTAGATTGTGCCTACAACATGATTTTGTCTTACAATAAATTTCTAAAAACCATTGTTGTATTTTATGTATATGCTATATTATTTTTTCCAACTTTTTTAGTTTACATTTGTCTCATTCTTTTATTTTTGCTTAAGAACAACGATGTCGCTTACGACATTCTACTCACCAATCAGGTGTTGCCATACAACTACTTTCTTATCTCACCAAGGTTCATCCCTAGCGGAACGTTTTTCTGTTAAAAACACTTTTAGTTCTTTTGAATGTTTTTTGTTTTTCTGTAGTTTTTCTATGTTATTTTGTTATTCTGTATGTTTTTTTCTATTTTTCATGCTTTAATTCCTAATTTTTATGTACTGTTTTCCATTGTCTATTCACTGCTTTTTGTTTTAGGAGAGCTTTCCGGTTTTTACACCCCTTTCGATGTTTTCTACAACAAAGGGGTGGGTTTACCGGCTTTTGCTTTTCTTACTTCTTCGCAACCTGCCGGGTTTTCCACCCCTTTCGATGTTTTCTACAACAAAGGGGTGGGTTTACCGGCTTTTGCTTTTCTTGCTTCTTCGCAACCTGCCGGGTTTTCCACCCCTTTCGATGTTTTCTACAACAAAGGGGTGGGTTTACCGGCTTTTGCTTTTCTTGCTTCTTCGCAACCTGCCGGGTTTTCCACCCCTTTCGATGTTTTCTACAACAAAGGGGTGGGTTTACCGGCTTTTGCTTTTCTTGCTTCTTCGCAACCTGCCGGGTTTTCCACCCCTTTCGATGTTTTCTACAACAAAGGGGTGGGTTTACCGGCTTTTGCTTTTCTTGCTTCTTCGCAACCTGCCGGGTTTTCCACCCCTTTCGATGTTTTCTACAACAAAGGGGTGGGTTTACCGGCTTTTGCTTTTCTTGCTTCTTCGCAACCTGCCGGGTTTTCCACCCCTTTCGATGTTTTCTACAACAAAGGGGTGGGTTTACCGGCTTTTGCTTTTCTTGCTTCTTCGCAACCTGCCGGGTTTTCCACCCCTTTCGATGTTTTCTACAACAAAGGGGTGGGTTTACCGGCTTTTGCTTTTCTTGCTTCTTCGCAACCTGCCGGGTTTTCCACCCCTTTCGATGTTTTCTACAACAAAGGGGTGGGTTTACCGGCTTTTGCTTTTCTTGCCTCTTCGCAACCTGCCGGGTTTTCCACCCCTTTCGATGTTTTCTACAACAAAGGGGGTGGGTTTATCGGCTTTTGCTTTTCTTGCTTCTTCGCAACCTGCCGGGTTTTCCACCCCTTTCGATGTTTTCTACAACAAAGGGGTGGGTTTACCGGCTTTTTCTTTTCTTGCTTCTTCGCAACCTGCCGGGTTTTCCACCCCTTTTAATATTTCTTCTTTAACATGAGTGAAAATGTTAGTGAATTACACTTTATACAATCTATTTCACCTACATTTTCCATATAGCTTGATAGTACATATAACTACATACTTTCTAAGTATTACATATAACTGCCCACTACTTCCTACAATTCTCTACTTCGTGCCAACATCCTGAAAGGTCTCACTCACGCAAGTTTCCAACAATTCTTTATTGCGCAACATCCTAACAAGTCTCACTCACGCAAGTTTCCAACAAGTCTTTATTGTGCAACATCCTAACAAGTCTCACTCACGCAATTTTCCAACAAGTCTTTATTGCGTAACATCCTAACAAGTCTCTACTGTACGCCGGCTTCCAGCAAGCCTTTGCTGTCGCCAAATCGTCCTTCGTCTGTGCTTTCTCCAAGTACCACGCTAAGGCACTGATTGTCACCTTTCTTTGCAACAGACACAAGACACTTTCCTGCACTGTCAGTGGTTCCTGTTTTCATTCCCTGGCAATATTCATAATAATAATTTCCGCTTTTTAGAAGCAGTTGGTTTGTACTTGTCCATGTTTTGCCTAAAGTTTCTGATGTGAAGCTTGACTTCTCACATATACTGGCAATTGTTTCGTTACTGTATGCTTCCATTGCAATCTTCGACAAATCACTTGCTGACGTATACTGACCTTCTGCGTCATATCCGTCAGGTGTTGCAAAATGTGTATTTTCAAGATTCATATCACGCACATTTTTATTCATTTCAAGAACAAAACGCTCCACACATTGAGAAGGTGTAAAAGTTTTACCTTCGTTTGCAATGTTGTCTTCAAAAATTGCTTTTCCCGTGGCGTTTGCCAAAATATACGCAGCATCATTTCCTGACGCAAGTAGCATTCCGTTAAGAAGTTCCTCTACTGTAACTACCTGCCCTTTTGCAAAACCTGCTTTACTTGAATCTGCTGCAATCATATATACTTCGTCACCAATCGTTACAACATCATTTAAATTCAAAGTCTGAAGCACTGTAAGTGCCGTCATTAATTTAGTTGTACTAGCAGGTGCTCTTCTCTCATCTGCATTCTTTTGATACAAAATATCTTTACTTTTCACATCAACCAATATTGCCGACTTAGCACCCACTGTCTTATTTATTTCCTGGTTGCTTTCTTTATACTCTATTGGTTTCAGGCTGTAATCTGTCCATGGATTTTTTTCGCTAATCACATAATTATCGTGAATAAAATCCCTAACAACTGCTTCACTTTGCACCGCAGTTTTGGCCGGACCTATTGTTTTTGTTTTTTCTTCGCTGTTTACTCCCAAAAATACAATTCCAATGCTTAAAAGCACTACAAGAATTGCACTGAGCAAACATCTTATTTGAGCTTTCATTAAATCACTCCTTCGTTTTTCCTTTCAGTATAATTACTTGTTTACATTAACTATATAATATCAATTATTTAATTAAATTACTAAAAAATTTAATGCAATTTAGGGATGCTCCTTGCCTACTCATCTATAATGGTAGAATTAATAACAAAATTTCTTAAAGGCTATTCAACCCGAAAGATGGAACCTAGTTCCGATTTTATCTACAATAGTAGAAATTCTTAAAGGTTATTCAACTGGGGGGGGCATTAATGACCCCTAAAGTATCTACAATAGTAGAAATTCCCCATGCATTACTTTCACTTCTAATATAAATCATCTGACGTAAAAATATGGTGTTTAAATGAAATATTTTCCCACTGCACTTCTGCCGTAACAGTATTGTCACTTTTCCACTTTTTATACATTTCGTCTGGTAATTTTTTGTCATTAAAAGACATAAGGTTTTCAACCTTGTCGGCAATTTCTTTTTTCTCGAAAACCTTCTTTAGTCTGCTTTTGCTAATTCCGATTTTTGAAAGTAACTCACCATTTGTCTCCGTGTAGTAATTTGAAAGTTTTATGTCAATCTGGTCGCTTTCTTCCTGAGACAATGTAACTGCATACTCATCCCTTAATGCATACATACATTCCCGCCTACAAATATCATCAAGAACTGTGCTTTTTACAAGATTTTCCATTGAAACGCCTTTGCTTGTCTTCTTGTTCCAATTTAAATCTTTACCCTTTGTTAAGTAGTATGTTTCGTAAGTTCCCTGGGCTGTATACGCGTAGTATTTGGCTTCATCTAAATATACCTTGATTTTCCCTGCGTGTATGGCAACTGTTTTATCATCTGTTTTTGTAGATGACTCCTGCTCACTTTTGCTACTTGAACTTCCACACCCGAAAAGTGTTAGAACCATGGCTGCCACCATGAAAACTAAACATATTTTCTTTATTTTACCTAAAACTCTCAATTTAATCTCCTTGTACTTTCGTTTCCTATCTTATTGTAGCACAGAAAGTGTGTTCTCTACTCTCCCTGCGTTTTTCTTTTTTGTCTTACCCGAACGCAAAAATGTTCCCTCTTTCCTATCTGCGTTTTTCTTTTTTATCTTACCCAAACGCCAAAAGTGTTCCCACTTTCCTATCTGCGTTTTTCTTTTTTATCTTACCCAAACGCCAAAGTGTTCCCACTTTCCTCCCTGCGTTTTTCTTTTTTATTTTATCTCAACGTGGAAAGTGCCTCCACTAATTTCTTTGCGCTTTCAATTACTGTGCTGTTGTCGTTTGACTTTGGTGCGTACTCAAAAGTTAATTTTTCAGGAACAAATTTTAGTCTGCCCTTGTATTCTCTCACCAAAAGTGGAATTCTTGTTGAGTCGATTTTTGCATGATTCCACATTGTTAATTTTATTAATTTTTTGTTGCCTGAAATTTCAGTCACAAAAGCTTTGTGGGCTGCTGCCTTTAAGAGTACAATCTGTAAAAGATTCTCAACCTGATTTGGTATGTCGCCAAATCTGTCAATTAATTCATCCTGCATATCTTCGTATTCTTCCAAAGTTTCAATACCGGCAATACGTTTGTAAACGTCCATTTTTATTGATTCATTCTTAATGTATGATGCCGGCACGTATGCGTCGCAAACCAAATCAACTTTTGTTTCAAAGTCATCATTTACTTCGTTGCCCTTTAAAGTTTCAATTGCCTGATTCAGCATTTTGCAATAAAGGTCATATCCTACAGCTTCCATGTGACCACTTTGTTTTGCCCCAAGCAAGTTGCCTGTACCACGAATTTCCAAATCTCTCATAGCAATTTTCACACCGGAACCTAACTCTGTAAAATCCCTTATGGCTCCCAAACGTTTTTCAGCCACTTCTGTAAGCATCTTGTTTCTATTATACATTAAAAATGCGTAAGCCATACGGTTAGATCTTCCAACACGCCCTCTAAGCTGATAAAGCTGTGACAGACCCATACGCTCTGCCCCATGAATAATCATTGTGTTGGCATTTGGAATATCAAGTCCCGTTTCAATAATCGTTGTACTTACAAGCACATCAATGTCACCATTTACAAAATCATACATGATTTCTTCAAGCTGTCTCTCGCCCATTTGTCCATGAGCAAAAGCCACGTTTGCATCAGGCACCAGACTCTGCACTCTACCTGCCATGTCTGCAATGTCCTGCACTCTGTTGTAAACAAAATACACCTGACCGCCTCTTGCAAGCTCCCTGTTAATGGCATCCCTCACGATTTCGTCATTATATTCCATAACAAAAGTCTGAATCGGCATTCTCTCCTGAGGTGGCTCTTCCATAACGCACATATCTCGAATTCCAATTAAGCTCATATGAAGAGTTCTTGGAATTGGCGTTGCCGTTAAAGTCATTACGTCTACATTATTTTTTAATTCTTTAATCTTTTCTTTATGTTTTACTCCAAATCGTTGTTCCTCATCAATAATTAAAAGTCCCAAGTCTTTGAATTTTACATCTTTTGATAAAAGTCGATGTGTACCAATTACTATGTCCACATATCCTTTTTTTAAATCCTTAATTGTGTTATCTATATTTGATTTTGTTCTAAATCTGGAAAGCATCTCAACTCTCACAGGAAAATCCTTGAATCTCTGTTTAAAAGTCTTGTAATGCTGCTGCGCAAGAACTGTTGTTGGCACAAGATAAGCAACCTGTTTGTTGTCCTGAACCGCCTTAAAAGCCGCACGTATTGCAACTTCTGTTTTCCCAAAACCTACGTCTCCGCAAATCAGTCGGTCCATAATCTTGTTGCTTTCCATGTCTTTTTTTACATCGTTAATTGCAGTTAGCTGGTCGTCAGTTTCCTCAAATGGGAACATTTCCTCAAATTCCTTCTGCCATTCTGTATCAGGAGAAAACTGATAGCCTGTTCCGTTCTGTCTGATTGCGTAAAGCTGTACCAGTTCCTTTGCAATATCTGCAACGGCACGTTTAACCTTGCCTTTTGTTTTACGCCACTCCTGTCCACCAAGCTTGTTTAACTTTGGTGGTTTAGCTTCACTATCAGCGTACTTTTGAATCATATCAAGCTGAGTTGCCAAAACATAAAGATTGCTGCCTCCTGCATATTCTATTTTAATATAGTCCTTTACCACATGGTCAACTTCTACTTTTTCAATTCCCTTATAAATTCCCAAACCGTGATTTTCGTGTACAACGTAATCTCCAATATTCAGGTCCGCAAAACTTGAAATAGTTGTTCCTGAATAGCCGTGTTTTTTTCTTTTACGTTTCTTCTTTTCCCCAAAAATATCTGTGTCAGAAATTGCCACAAATTTTATCATTGGGTAGGTAAAACCTTTTCGAAGGGAGCCTTTTACAATCATCACCTGGCCCGGCTGGACTTCTCTTTCGCTATCACTTTCAAAGAAAGCACTAATCTGAAAATCCCTTAAATCCTGGGCAAGTCTTTTCCCTCTTGTAGCTGATGATGTGACAAGTAACACAGAATATTTCTGTTTCTTGTATTTTTTCAAGTCCTCCACAAGCATTTCAAACTGGCTGTTATATGGGCTGATGTTTCGCGCATCCACATCAACAAACTCTTCCACATTAAAGCCTTTTACTTTTTGAGCTATAGTTGTAAAAAGGACTTTTTGTTGGTCATTTATTCTATTTAAAATATAATTTTTGTCCCACAAAATGTCTGTCTGACCTGAAAGCACATACCCTTTAAGCAGTCTGTGGCTCATGCTTTCCTTAAATTCAGTTTCCACAACTCTTAACTGTTCTTCCACCCTTGCCGGTTCATCTATAAAAAATATAGGCTCATCGAAGTAATCCATAAGGCTCACTAAATTCTCACAAAAATAGTTTACATAACTATCAATTGCCACGCTATATGGATTAATATCCATATTTGTCAAAAACTCACCAACTGTATTTTTTAAATTATTAGCTTCCTCTGTGTTAAATTCTTCTCTAAATTTCTTTTCAGATTTCTCTAATTCTTTTTTAATTTTGGCAATGCCATCCTCAATTGTTTTTTTATCAAGGAAATATTCGCTTGCCGGATAAATTTTCACACTTTCTATATTTTCAATTGAGCGCTGACTTTCCACGTCAAAGCTTTTGATAATGTCAACTTCGTCATCCCAAAAGTCAATTCTGTAAGGTGTCTCGTCTGTTAAAGTGTAAATATCCAAAATACTACCACGAATTGCGAACTGTCCCGGGCTGTCGATTTGTGTTACTGCCTGATAGCCCATCACGGCAAGTTTTGTTTTCAGGGCATCCATTTCCACAATGCTACCCTCGCCAATTTCAATATAATTATCCTTTATCTTTTCCAATGGTTGTATTTTATCAAGAAAAGCATCTACCGTAACTATCACCGTAAAAGGCTTGTTCTCCACAACCTTCTGGATAAACTCTAATCTCTGCTGGAGTATATAGCTTCCATGAACATCCGCGCTAAAGAAAATCAAATCCTTTGCCGGATACATTACAACATCATCTGTAAAACCTTTCATATCATCGTACAGTTCTTTAGCTTTTATGGTACTAAAAGTAACAATGACTTTCTGCTTGTAGCCATTGCTTAATCCGTTAATAAAATGAGCCAGCTGGGAATCTCCACACCCTGTCACCTGACAGGATTTCTTCCTGGATAAGCAGTCCCTGACCTGCTCATATTCATTTAATTTTTCTAGTGAATAATCAAAATAATTCATACTATATACCGAGCCTCATTAACTTGCTTTCTACATTGCCTATTTATTGTGCCACACTTCTTGCGTTGCATATTTTAATGTATCTTCTCCACTACTATTTAACCAATATATTTTCTGCACGTATTTCATCAAAAATATTCTAATTAAATTTGTTCATGGCTGTTTGTACATCATACATAACAATAACTTCTGAAGCTGATGCAGCATTTCTTACAGCATCGTCAACTATTTTTCTTTCACCCTTTGAAAATTTTCCTAAAACATGTTTTACAAGGTCACCTTGATTAGCCCCAACTCCAACTTTGATTCTTGTGAACTGATCTGTGCCTGCATGAGCAATTATGCTCTTCAAACCATTATGACCGCCAGCGCTTCCTTTGGCACGAATACGAATCTTGCCTGTTGGTAAACTAATATCATCTGCGATTACTATTATGTCTTTTGTTGGATCTAACTTGTAGAAATCCATTACAGCCCTAACAGACTCCCCACTTAAATTCATATATGTTTGAGGTTTCACAAGTATAACCTTTTCGCTTCCAATTTGTCCAATACCACATAATGCCTTATGTCTTTTTGTATTAACCTGCACTCCCATTTGGCTGGCAAGTTCATCTATTACGTCAAAACCAATATTGTGTCTTGTTTTGTCATATTTCTTTTCCGGGTTTCCCAGACCTATAATTGCATACATATTAATTCCATTCCTTTTCGTTGTCTAAATTACAATTATACCATTATAAAGGCCTAAATTCAATTTAAGAGATTTAATGATGTGTATATTATAGATATTATGACTCTATATTTTTTATGTTCTTGCCTTATTCGTATCTTACGACTTCTATCTGTCTTCTCTCATATTTCCCCCTTGGGGCATCACTTTTCGCTTTCTAGGCTTGTAATGGGATGCCCTTTCCTTGTTTCTACTTGATATAGATGGATGATTTTTTTCTATTCTTATACATCTACAACTAAAAAACAGCCCATGACATACTCAAACTTCAAGTTTAACTCTAAACCTGTCCTTTAAGTCTATCATAAGCTGTTTCTATATTATTATTTCAAATGATTTTAATTCTATTATGTTATTTCTTAACCTTTACTGTCTTCACTGCTGTCCACTTTCCGTATACATACTTTCCGTTTACATTTCTGTAAGCTCTAATTTTGATATATGCTTTTTTCTTCTTAATGTTGACAATCTTTTTTGTTGTGTAAGTTGTTTTGGTTGTTTTAACCGTTGTTGCTTTCCATTTTTTCTTTTTCTTGTTTTTTAATTTCTTGTTGTTTCCGTATTTAATCTGGAAACCTGTAATTCCTGAAATCTTTGTTGATGTTACTTTAATCTTCTTGCCTTTTGCATTCTTTGCTGACTTAATTTTAACTGCACCAACTACAGGATTCTTTGGATATTTAACTGCATTTTTTAATGCTGTTGTTGCACTGTTAATTGATGCCTGTGAAGGATTGTAAACCTTTGTTAATTTCACTGCGTTATTGTATGCTGTATTAACATTTGGGTAAACTGTCCAGTAAGATTTTGCACTATTAACATCACCTACAGCTCTTAACAATTCTGTTTTGTTTGCTAATTTTACTTTATTAATGTCTGTTGCCTTCTTTGTATCAATACCTACATCAGCACCATATCCAAATACTGAGAACATCACTCTTACAACATCACCGTTTTTTACTTTAACTTTGTCGCCAGACTGATAAACATTTCTTACAGTTGGATCTGTGCTTGTTAAACCGTCTTCTCTGTTAAATGTTTTTCCACTGTAAGTTGCGTTGTTATTAACTGTGAAAACCCAACCTGACATAACGCCATAATCACCTTCACCAAGATTCTTGTCTTTGTTGCCAAGATTCTGATTAGTGTTAGGTGCATAAATTGGTGTTCCAGAATGTGTCAAACCATAATCATCCATATCTGTAAATTCATATGGTTCAGCTATGTTTGCAATTTCATTTGGAATATGTGCAACTCTTGTACTGTCTGCACCAAGAATTGATGTTAAGTACCAACCACTTGATGTTGTATAATCATAATTTAATGAATGATCATTCATGTAACGGTCAATAACTGTTTTTACTGTATCACCGTTATTAATTGTAACCTGTGTAGGACCTGCGTATAAGCCCTGACCTATTGATAATTTTTCTATAGTAAGTGTAACTTTACCTGCTGCTGCGCTAACTTTATTTGGAATAGCTACAATTGATGTTGCCATAAGCGCTACACTTAAAATAATTGATAATGCTTTTCTCATTTCTGTCTCCTAATCATTTTGTTTAAAATTTTATTATGCACTTCTTATATTACCACAATAATTCACTATGGATTTCTACATCTTTACTTTCTTTATTTTAGAATAAGTTCCATAAACTTTGTTTCCCTCATCAAGCTTGTATGCACGAACCTTAAAGCTGTACTTCTTTCCTTTTTTTAGTTTTAATACACATTTAACTGTTTTTGCTTTCTTGATAGTTTTAACAAGTTTATATTTACCTGAATTTGTTTTCATGTAAACTACATAACCCACTGCGTCAGTAGCTTTCTTCCACTTAAGTGTAACCTTAGTACCTTTTTTCTTGGCTGATTTTAGGTTTACCTTAGCAGGTTTTGTTACTATAGGCTTTGTAACTGTAACTGTACATGTTGTAATCACTTTACCATCTGCAGAAATTGCTGAAATATACGTAACACCTATCTTTTTAGCTGTCACAACTCCATTACTTACTGTGGCGATTGTATCATTGGCTGAAATCCATGTAATTTTCTTGTTACTTGCATTACTTGGGCTGATTGTTGCTATTAATTTCAAAGTTTTACCAGGGTTAAGAGTAGCATTTTTATAATTTAGTGAAATACTTTTAACTGGTGAATCTACAGTTATAAAAAATTCAGTCTGTAAACCATTGTTTGTTTTTGCTGTAATGATTGCTGTGCCGGCACTCTTTGAAGTTACAAGACCATTCTCATCTACTGCTGCAACAGCTTCATTAGTGCTTGTCCATTGAATCTTCTTATCAGTTGCATTTTCAGGTGTAATACTAACCTGTAACTGACGAGTCTGATTCTCTCCAATTGTTATGTCTCTGCCGCCAACTCTTTCAAAGCCCTTAATCTCAATACCATCAACGTTTACTGTACATTCTGCAGTAAAACCGCCTTCTTCAGTTGTTACTATAACTTTTGTGTTTCCTTTTGAAACGCCTGTTACAACACCGTCTTTATCAACTGTGGCTACTTTTTCATCTAAACTTTTGAATGTAACATTAGTATTTGTAGCATTTGCCGGTAAAATACCATACTTAATCTGTTGGCTTCCTCCAACAAACATACTAACGTTCTTGTAATCGTTGATTATTTCTACACCTGTTACAGGTTCAGGAATTATAACAGGTTCAGATTCTTCACTTTCCGAATCACTGTATAAATCTGCACTAGCGTCATTTTTATCTACAATTGCCTTTACAATATAAACATATTTTCCTGAAGGCAAATCCTTATCTTCACATGCAGTTGCTGTTCCCTCATATATTACTTCATCATTTGCTGTAAGCTTATTGTATCTTGTAACAACGTATGACTCTGCGTGGTTAACCTTGCTCCAATTTACCCTAATATCTTTGCCATTTCTAACAGCTGTGACCTTAGACTTACCTAACTCACTTGATACTTTTACAACACACGTATTCTTCACATTAGGATTATCCTTTGAAGCAATAGTAATATTTGCTGTTCCAACTGACTTTCCTGTTACAACGCCATCTTTTACTTCTGCAACAGCCTCATTAGATGAAGTCCACACAACATCCTTCTGGCTTGTATTAGATGGTCCTAAAATATATTCAAGTTTAATTTGCTTTTCAGATTCATCGTCTAAGTTAAGTTTAACATTTGAATAGTTTAAATTAATATATTCTGCAGGTATGTTTGTCTGATTGTAAACCTGAATTTCCTTTATTTCAAAACAATATGCTCCATATGTAACACCCTGTAATCTTAAATAAGGTGTTGTTACCGCTTCAGTTAACCTAATTGTTCTTGTTTCAGCAGATTTGCCATCTTTTACTTCTGCAATATCTGTCCAGTCTTCTCCATTATCAGACTTTTGAAGTTTATATCCCTTCATGTATCCACCATTCCAAACAACTTTTACTGTGTCAAATGTTTGTGGTGAATTCCAACTAAGTGTTATGTTCTCATCTGCTTTTACTTCATCAGTTACTGATGAATCTTCAAATAATGGTGTACTTCTCCACATAGTTGTTTCATCGCCATCAATAGCTCTTGCGGCTACATTATCACCATTTTCACTTGAAGCAGTTGCTGTGGCGTCTAAGGCTAGATTTGGCATAGCCTTTTCTTCCGCACTACCAACAGTAAACACCTGCCATTCATACATACAATAGCCATAACCTTCGCTGGCTCTTTCTTTTAATTCAATTTTTACGTATCTTGCATCAACAGGAGTAAAATCATATTTAAATCTTCCTTTTTCCCCTGCTTTTTCTGTTGCAACCATTGTCCAGTCTTTTTTGTCGTCTGAAACATAGATATCATATTCCTTTGCCGCTGCTACTTCCCAATACAATACTACCTTATCAATCTCGTACTCTCTTCCTAAATCCATGCTCCATGCCTGATAATCTTCATATGCATTATCCGGATTATTTTTTACAAGTGGTGACTGATATTTTGTTTCAAGATTTCCATCTGTTAAAAAATCTAACTTATTATAATCATTTTTTGCTGATTCTTTTGATACCTCAACATTTCTATGAAAAGCTACATTTTTTCCAAGTGGCTGACCTTCATAAGCGGGTACATAAGTTTGTAATGTTGCAACCATTGTAGCTATGCTTAATAAATAAGCAATAAACTTTCTCATTTTTTCCTCCCTTCAATTTACTAAAGGCTGTCCTTTAGGGCAGAACATAAGACTTTACTACCTATGCCAACCTCTAAAAGACAGCCTCGTTCAATTACTATTTAAATCCATTAAATTATTAATGTTCTAAATTATTTAATGCTTAATTTTATAAATCAATTATTTTATCTTAAGCTTTTTCTTAAATGCCTTAACGGCTTTTTTATTACCTTTAAGTTTTGTCTTCTTAGACTTAATATTCTTTACAACTTTCTTACTGAAAGAATTCTTCTTAACTTTCTTAAGTTTCTTACCCTTGAAAGTAATAGTCTTAATCTTGTTATCGCTTGCAAAAGCCTTAGCACTAATTGTCTTAACCGCCTTTCCAATTACAACAGTCTTAAGTTTTGAACACTTCTTGAATGCGTTCTTTCCAATTGACTTAACTTTCTTACCGATTGTCACCTTGCTAAGTTTCTTACATCCTGAGAATGTATTACTGTTAATCTTAGTTACCTTGCTACCAATTGTAACTTTCTTAAGTCCCTTACATCCTGCAAATGCCTTGCCACCAATTGTTGTTACGTTCTTAAAGCTAATCTTGTTTAACTTAGTACACTTGCTAAATGCTGATGCACCAATTGTCTTGATTCCTGCTGCAAATGAAACTTTCTTAAGCTTCTTCATTGACATGAATGCCTTAGCACCAACTTCTGATACAGATAAACCATATCCCTTATAGCTTGTCTTATCAGGTACAGCTACTGTTGTTAATGTGTTCTTCTTAGAAGCAACAACACCAATAAGTTTTGCCTTACCCTGTTTAAGTGTATCAACTGAAGTTACCTGATAAATGTAATTTCCTGCTGTAAATACTTTTCCTACGTATACTCCGTATTTTGTACGAACCTGATTAGCTACCGATTTATCATTTTTAGGCTTGTCGACCTTACCAGGAGTTACATATCTGTTAGCTTCTTCAACCTTTTTCCATTCATCTGTACAGTCTTTAATCTTATCTTCATAATAATTATCGCCTGTCTTGTCTGTACCTAATGCGCTTGAAGTATCCTTTGTTGCTGGTTCCTTAACGATAGTCTTATCAGCACCATCTGTATCCATATCCGGCTGTTTAACATTATCTTCTGTATTTGGAATAATTAAACCATTATCATCTAATGGATATTTTTCCATTCCGTTTCCGCCATCTTTTGAGTAATCATAACTGTCTGGTAATGAAACAGATGTCTTGTTACGATAATATAATAATCTCTGGACAGCATATCCACCGCTCTTACCTGATACAGTTACTGAATCAGCACCTGTTGTAATACCAGGACATGTACCATTAATAATATTGTTAATACCTACATTTGGTCCTTCACCGTTTGCAATTTCTACGATACATGCATTTTCTATTAATACATCGTCCGCATTTGGTACTTCGATAGCATTATCTAAGAAGATTGATGCTCCATTAGTGTAAATAAATACATCGTATACGCCAAGACCTACTGCATAATGATGTTTTACATTATTTGAAACTTTGTATGCTGCATAACCCTTAACAGTGTTGTTATGTGACATCCACTCCTCCTGTTTCTGTGGATCATAACATTTTTCGTTCTGTAGGAAGTATGTCTTACCATATTCACCTCTCCAAAGTACATCATGCTTCTGGAAATGCTCAATAAATAATCCATAACCTGTTACATAATCACCATTTACAACTAAAGCACTATTGGCTGTATTCTCATACCAACCAGTGTTATCACCATGGTCAGCTCTCCAAATCCATGTTTCATCAATAATTGTATTGTTACTGTTAATTACGATACAATCTCCTGTTGTTCCAAGAGCTCCTGTACCACCAACTCTACAAATAACATCCTGTAATACACAAGGGTTATTTGAATGATCTACATTTGCACCTTCATAACCAAGTTCTAAAAGTGTATCTGTTTTCTTTCCGGCATCTAAAATTACACCTGCAATTTCAACACCACCAATATCATACTTTGTATATGATTTGTAATCACTGCTCCACTTCTTACCAGCAACTCTGATAAATGTATCCGTGTTCTTATCTGTTGAAGTAAATGTTGCCATACCTAAACCAAGTACGATTGTATTTTCATGTGTTACTTCAAGAGCCTTATCTAATTTGTAAATACCAGGCTGAAGAAGTAAGTTATAACCTTTTGCTAATGCATCATTAATTGTTGTTGAAGTATCCTTGTCAGGGTTTGCAATATAGAAGCTGTCTAAGCCTAATGAAACACCAGGTCCCATATTGTTTTCTGACCAAGAAACACCCTTTGTATCTTTTCTTACTGATGGTACAAATACCTTGTAGCTATCTGATGATTCATCAAAATATAAGAAAGGTTTTTCTCTTGTTGCATCTGTCTTATCTAATACTGTTGTACAGCCGTTTGTTTTCCAGTTTGAGAAACCATTGTTCTGTAATAAGTTACCACCTGTGTTAAAGTAATTACTACTGTTATCTTTTAAAGTTGTTCCGTCAACGTTTTCGCATCCCTGAATAACCTGATTCCAGTTAATACCATATACTGCACCATTATCAGCCTGCTTTGTTGTGAATTCGCAGTTTCTGTAGTAATACTGCTGCTGACACCATGAACCAACTGCATCGTGGAATTTTGTATCTGATATGTAACCACCGCTGGCCCAAGCTTTATCACCCCATGTCCACTGAAGTAATGTCTGTCTTTCTACATTAAGTCTTCTGGCCGGAGCTGCCTGTGATACTGCCCACTTAAATGAATCATTCCAGTAATCTGAACCATCTGATGTCTGAGCGATTGTAAAGTTTTCAACATCAACCCAGAAGTTACATGTTACGTTACCATTAGCTAAAGCTGCCGGTGTTTTAACGTTCTTAATTCTTACATCATATGGTGTCTTACCTAAACCAAGAATCTGTGTATAATATCCTACATTATAAGCATCTGCACTTGTATCTGTATAATCACCAGGTTTAAATGCGAATGCATAACGATTCTGACCGAACTGATCATAATGCTGGTAACCAAATATCTCATTTACCTTGTCTGAAATTGCATCTTTATCATCAGCATCATTGAATACATACATATTGTCACCGAACTGAGCAATTTCTAACGAATAAGGTTCTGACATTTCACCATTTACATTTCCGTTTACTGATTCTACCTTGTAGTAGTTTTTGTACTTAGAACTTGTATTTGGCTTTGTATCTGTGTAGCTTGTCTGATCAGCCTTTACAGTATCAATTAACTTATACTCAGCATAACGACCCTCTGCTCTGTAAATATTGTAAGAAGCTGCATTTGTTGCTACTTTCCAAGTAATTGTCTGAGCGCCTGTCTTGTCATCTCTCTTAATATCTGTAATATCTGTCTTAGCAGGTTTTGACATTGATAATGTAGTAGTATAAGCTACTTCACTGTCAGCATAAGTACTATAGCTTCCGGCATCTTTTGTGTTAGTTAATGTTCTAACCTTAAAGAAATATTGTTTTTGTGCTGTCAAATTATTAACAGTCATCTTGCTGTCTGTTGTTAAACCTGCTGATTTATAATTTCCATTTTCTGATGTAGCATAGAAAACTTCGAAACATGAATACATATGTTCCTTAGGTGTTGTCCATGAAACCTGAACGCTGTCACCTGCTACATTAGATAATGTTACTTTTCTAGCCTTCTTAGGTGAAGTTGCTGTGTACATATAAAACTTTTCTGCGTCACCAACCTTGTCGCCTAAATGGTATTTTGAGCTAACACCAAGTTTTGTATGTTCTTTGTTGTTATCATATTTGTCAGTATATGTTTCAACTGTAATGATTTTTTCATCAGCACTACTTGCAAATGAAATAGTTCCATCTTCGTTATGCTGAATTTCTACAGATTCCCAACCTGTTGGTGCGTAATCATCTTTTACATCCATTTTGTACTGGTAAATGATTTCGTCATCTGTAGCTCTCCATACAGTATTTCTTGACTTTGTTGCGAAATTAAATACATCATGTTCTTTGTCATCAATTCCGTAGTTTTTGTATGTTCCATAGTATGCAGAGAATTTAGCACTGTCATCCACACTGCTTGTTGTTGTAAATTTCTTTTCCACTAATATTGGATCATTCTCTTTTCCACTTACAGTAATAAGATTTCCATTTGCCTTGTTGACAAAGAAAACTTCTGCATGTGTTGTTGCTTCATCTGCACCATCAATTGCGTCTGTACTTGTTGCTGCTGATGCTGCAAGAACTGACTCGCTAAATGCCTGTGATGAAAAAAGCATTGTTAAAGCCAAAAGCATTGATAGTAAAGATTTGTACATCTTTTTCATCTTCATTTTCTTTCCTCCTCAATTAAACTCAAAAAAATTAATAAAACACTTTAATTTGTAAGGTTGGTCTTAAAACGTTTTTATTTTATATACTATATTTTAGCATTAATTATTTTTCATTCAATTCTCAGCTTTTATGAAAATGCTTTTTAGCATTTTTTACAACATTTTATTTTTTTTTTATTTACTTTTCCTAAATTTATATTAATATTTTATGCGCTTTTCATATTCTTTCACATTCTTTCAAAATTTGACAAAAATGTTTTTATTTGTTTTTTTATTATTCTTTCCTACTTGTTCTTATTTGTGCCTTAATTTAATAAATATTACTAACTTTTTAGCCAGCAATATTTTTTCTTTCGTGCGAGTGTTTATCCATAGTGTAATGTTATTTCTATAATAAGAAATTCTAAAGGATTTTCTTATTATAGAAACAAAGAACTGCCGCCTCACGATTCTAAATCGTGAAAACGACAGTCCTCCGTCTCATTGTGTAATATATTACTTTAAAGGAACACACATCTTACTCTGATGCAATTCTAAAGTAAACCTAATTATTCTCTTGGCTCATCCGGCTCAAGTAAAGCTTTTTCGTAAGCTTCTAAAACGATACTCTGGATTGAATTGCGGGTAGCCGAGTTAATTGGATGAGCAATATCTCTATACTCTCCATCTGCTGCTTTACGTGAAGGCATTGCAATAAATAATCCTTTTTCACCTTCTACTACTTTAATATCATGTACTACAAATTCATCATCGATAGTTATAGACACTACAGCTTTCATTTTTCCTTCTTTAGTCATCTTTCTTACTCTAACGTCTGTTATGTTCATATGCTTGTCTTCCTTTCCTTGTAACCTACAAACTATATCTAAAATTACGTTCGTTTATAATTTTAATTTCATTTTCTTCTCCAAGATGATCTCCTGGATTAATTGTACTGTGACTTTCCACAATACAATTTTCTATCACAGCATTGTCTCCAATATATACATCATTTAGAATAACTGAATTTTTTATTGTGCAATTATTTCCTATGTATGCCTGTTTAAACACTACTGAATTCTCTACAGTACCATTAACAATACATCCGCTGGATATCAAACTATTCTTAACGTTTGAGCCCGAATTGTATTTTGCCGGTGGCATGTCCTCAACTTTTGAATAAACATCCGGATATTGTTTAAAGAAGAAATCCCTAACTTCCGGTTTTAAGAAATCCATATTTACATTGTAGAATTTCTCTATGCTAGATAAATTATTCCAGTAAGAATCTAACTGATATGCATAAATCTTTTTAGATTCCTTATTTCTTATAATAATGTCATTAACAATATCATATCTGTCTTCTGCAACACACTCTTCTAACATCTGAATAAGCAATCTTCTTCTGATTACATAAATTCCTGTTGATACCAATGTACTTGTGCTATTAAGCGGTTTCTCAACAAAATCGATAATTCTTCCATTATTATATGTAGTAACCACACCATATGATGAAACATCTGCGTTACTACCCATATCTTTGCAAACTATTGTAATGTCTGCACCTGTTTCAATATGTCTCTTTAAAACATCATTGTAATCTAATTTGTAAATGCCATCTGCTGATGCCACAATTACATATGGTTCATGGCTTTTCTTAAGAAAGCCAATGTTTTGTGCGATTGCATCGGCTGTTCCTCTATACCAAAAACCATTGTCTGATGTAATTGATGGTGTAAATACATATAAACCACCCTGTTTTCTACCAAAGTCCCACCATTTTGATGAACTTAAATGTTCATTTAACGACCAGGCATTGTACTGTGTTAAAACAGCTACCTTCTGAATGTGGGAATTTGTCATATTACTTAATGCAAAATCAATTGCTCTATAACTTCCTGCTATAGGCATGGCGCCAATAGCTCGCTTTCTTGAAAGTTCCTTTAATTTGGTATTACTACCTCCTGCTAAAATTATTCCAACTGCTCTCATTTATTCTCACCTGCCTTAACTATATAGTCACCTGATGGGAGCTTTCCGTCAGGATAATCTGATGGTTCTGTTTTTCCTGAAATTGCAACATTCTTACCAATTGTTACACCGTCAGGAATAACTGAGCCTTCGCCTATTACTGTCAAATCACAATTGTATATCTTCTGACTTAATTTACTGTCAGCATATTCGCCAACACCAATTGTACAATTCTCTCCAACTTCAACATTTTCAGCTATAATACTGCCATAAATCTTAGTTCCCGGCTTTATTACGCTTCCCTGCATAATAATTGAATCGTGAATTTCTGCGTTTTCGCCAACCTCAACATTAGCACTTATTACTGAATTCTGTACATTACCTCTAATGTCGCAACCTTCACCTACAATACTTTTCTCAATCTCTGCATCTGCTGAAATATATTGTGGCGGAAGTGCATCATTCTTTGTGTAAATCTTCCAAAATTCCTCATATAAATTAAACTCAGGAACGATATCGATTAATTCCATATTAGCTTCCCAATATGATTTCAATGTTCCTACGTCCTTCCAGTATCCATTATATTCATAAGCGTAAATTGGTCTTCCGCTTCCATGAATGTATGGAATAATGTGCATACCAAAATCACAATTTGGCTGATCTTTTAACTTTAACAAAGCCTCTTTTAATACAGGCCAACTAAATATGTAAATTCCCATGGATGCCAGGTTACTCTTTGGATGTTCCGGCTTCTCCTGAAATTCTGTTATCTTATGATTATCATCTGTTACTACCACACCAAATCTACTTGCCTCTTCAATTGGAACCGGCATAGCTGCTATGGTTACATCCGCATTGTTCGCCTTGTGGTAATCAAGCATCACTTCATAATCCATCTTATAAATATGATCCCCTGATAAAATTAGCACATAGTCCGGATTATATGATTCCATATAATCTAAATTCTGGTAAATTGCGTTTGCTGTTCCTGTATACCATTCTGTATTTTCACTTTTTTCATATGGTGGAAGTACTGTTACACCGCCTATATTTCTGTCTAAATCCCATGGAATACCAATTCCAATATGAGCATTTAGTCTAAGTGGTTGGTACTGAGTAAGTACACCAACTGTATCCACACCTGAATTAATGCAATTGCTTAATGGAAAATCTATGATTTTGTATTTTCCTCCAAAGGCAACTGCAGGTTTTGCTACTTTCGCTGTTAGCACTCCTAAACGACTACCTTGGCCGCCGGCTAACAACATAGCTATCATTTCTTTTTTTACCATGTCCTTCACCTCGCTGCTTAAAAAAATTGTGTACTAAAAGTATAACATTAAATGTGACATATTAAAAGGGTAATAAGTATCTTTTGGTGCTTTTTTTTATTAGTTTTTTCGTTTTTTTGATGTTTTTTTCTTTTTTCTTTGTGCATTTTGTACATCATTCGACTATTTTTTTGTTGCATTTTGATTTTGTTAAATTTTTAGCAATTTTCTGCTATATATTTTTACCATATTGAACCTTTAAAATTTGTCATAAGAAGTGTATAATAATTAAGTATTTTAAGATGTAAAGGGAGCCTTTTTAAAATTTTTTTCTTCATATTAATATGCAATTTATTTTTATACATATTTATATGTTAATTTTATTAGGTTTTGCCTGTGCAAAAATTTATATATTTAATTTAGGAGAAGGATTATGTACAATTTAGATTTTAATACTCCTGCCAATTTACATTTTACAGGAATTGGTGGCATTAGCATGAGTGCTCTTGCAGAAATTATGATTTCACGAGGTTTTACAGTTACAGGATCAGATTCACACGAATCAAAAATCACTGATCATTTAGAATCTTTAGGAGCGAAGATTTTTTATAATCAGGTAGCTGGTAATATTTCATCTGATATAGACGTTTTAATTTATACTGCTGCTATTAAGCAGGACAACCCTGAGCTTGTTAAGGCAAAGGAACTTGGTATTCCACTTCTTACAAGAGCTGAGTTTTTAGGTCAAATTATGCTTAACTACCCTATGGCAATTGGAGTTTCAGGAACCCATGGAAAAACCACTACAACTTCAATGTTGTCACAGATTATGTTAGAAGGAAACACTGATCCAACTATATTAGTAGGTGGTATTATGCCTGCAATTCATGGAAACACACGTGTTGGACATTCAGATAAATTAATTACAGAAGCTTGTGAATACACTAATAGTTTCTTATCATTTAAGCCAAATATGGCAATTATTTTGAACGTTGCCGCAGACCATCTTGATTTCTTTAAGGATTTAGATGACATTAGACACAGTTTCAGAAAATTTGCTGAACTTGTACCTGACGACGGTTTTCTTGTTATAAATAGTGATATTGACAACTTAGAATATTTTACTGACGGGCTAAAATGTAAGGTTATAACTGTAGGTTCAGATCCTGCAAAGAGTGATTACAGTGCTACAAATATTGAATTTGATCAGTTTGCTAAAGGTTCATACGACCTGGTTGTTAACGGTGAAAAGTCATTCCATGTAGCTTTAAATGTTACAGGAGAACACAATATTTACAACTCTCTTGCTGCTATTGCCGCTGCTCACGCAATGGGAATTAGTGACGAGAACATCAAGGCCGGTCTTACACAATACGGTGGAACTGACAGAAGATTCCAGTACAAGGGTAAAGTGGGCGATGTTACTATTATTGATGATTACGCACATCACCCAGATGAAATTACAGCAACTATCAAAACAGCTAAACACTATCCTCATAAGAAAATGTGGGTAGTTTTCCAGCCACATACATATTCAAGAACTAAGTCATTACTTCCTGAATTTGGAAAAGCATTAAAGGAAGCTGACGCTGTAGTTTTAGCAGATATTTATGCTGCAAGAGAAAAAGACACTTTAGGTGTTAGTTCTTTAGATGTAAAAAAAGAAATCGAAAAATACGGAACTGAGGTACATTACTACCCAAGTTTCAGTGAAATAGAAAATTTTTTACTAGAAAGTTGTTCACCTGGCGATTTGTTAATAACAATGGGTGCCGGAGATGTAGTTAAAATAGGGGAACATCTTTTAGGAAAATAACTTATTAACATCCCACAAAATTTTGTTGATAACTTTCTTCAAAATTTTGTGGTTTTTTTGTTCATAATTTTCAAGTAATTAACATTGGTTTGTTTTCCCCATAAAATAAGGTGTTCGACATTTTTCAGCATTTTTTCCGGCTGATGTATTAACATTATTAACATTATTAACATTGCCAAAAGTCCTTTAAAAATGGGGCATTCAAGCCTTTTGCAACATTGCATTTTTTATACTTTATGCTATACTCATTCCTGCACGCAGGAAATCCCCTGTATGTGTTTTTGAGAAAAAACAGTAATATTTTTGACGAATTTTCTGTTGAAATATTTTGGGACAGGCAGGAATTTTCCTGTACAAATTTTTAATATTTTTTTTGGAAAAAGAGGGACATAAAGATATGAGCAAGTTAATTTTTGACAGAGGTAATTTTACAGATTTTACTTCTATTTCGAATGTTTTTGTAGATGAATACATGCCAACTGCAAATGGTGAATTTGTAAAGATTTATTTATTACTTTTACGTCTTGTAAACACTGGATGCGAAGATCTTTCAATTCCAACTATTGCTGATACTTTTAATATACTTGAAAGCGACGTTGTTCGTGCTTTGAAATTCTGGTCAAGAGAGAATTTACTCTCACTATCACTTGACGAGGATGGTTCCATTAACGGAATCAAGCTTGAAGCACTTTCAACAAACAGATACATTGTTAGGGATTTAAACAATAAACTTGATACAAACACTGAAGTTTTAGCATCTGCTGCCGGAGAATCAGCTCCTATTGCAGTTCCTACAGCATCAGGAATTATCGTTCCTAACAAGAAGAAATATTCACCAAGAGAAGTTGAAGCTTTTTCAGACAATGAAGATTTCCAGCAGATTAAGTTCCTTGCTGAAACATATTTAGGCAAGTTACTAAGCCCTACAGAAATCGACAGCATTTTATACATACTTGATGGTTTACAGCTTAGTGCCGACTTTATCGAATACGTTATGGAATCTTGCATTTCATCAGGGCAGAAGTCCCTTTCATACATAGAAAAACAGATTGTTTTTTACTTTGAAAAAGACATTAGAACATTAAAGGAACTTAAGGATTACTTAAAATTACAGAAAGATATTTCAAAAAGCATTTACAAAGCTTTTGGTTTAGATGTTCCAGCAAGACCTATTAAACGTGAAATGTCTTACATAACAAAGTGGACTGATGAGTTAGATTTTTCTGATGAATTCATTATTGAAGCCTGCAACAGATCTGCTGCTCACGCAAGTACAAACAGCGGAAAGTTTTCTTATGCTGATTCAATTTTACTAAAATGGTCAGAAAAAAATGTAACATCAATGGCTGACATTGAAAAGTTGGACAAGGAACACAAAGAAGAATCACAGAAGATTTACAGTGCTAAGGCAAAAGTTGCTAAGAAAATCAGTCGTCCAAAAAATGTTAGAGCTATTGAAAGTAGAAATTATAATCATCAGGACTTCGAAAAGCAGCTTATTATGAACCGAAAAGAAATGGTTGCTAACATTTCTTCAAAAGAAAAATAGACAGCAATCAACATATACCCTATGAATGGAGTTTTTTATGGGATTAACAAGAGAACAGTTTGACATTATTTATAATAAGTATAATAATAGACGATTGGACAATAGTATTAAACAGGACAAGCGTCTCAAAGAGATTTATGAAAAGATTCCTCAGATTAAGGATTGTGACTTAAAAATCAGCTCTCTGGCAGTTAATGCTGCACGTAGTGCACTTAATGGGGATACATCTTTAAAAGACAATTTAAAAGAAGATATCGCCAATGTAAGCAATCAGAAGAAGGCTCTCCTTATGGCAAACGGTTATCAGAGTGATTATCTTGAGCCCATTTATGATTGTCCTATTTGTAAAGATACTGGTTTTGTGAACGGACAACCTTGTGAATGTCTTCAGAAGGAAGTTATAAAATCTCTTTACACAACCGAAGAATTAAATGATATACTACAAAAGGAAAATTTCAGCACATTTAATTTTGATTTATATTCAAATAATTTTGTAGATGAAGTAACAGGTGTTACTGCTCTTGATAACATTAAGGACGTTGTAACTTTCTGTAAAGAATTTGTAGATAATTTTGATAATATTGACAATAATAGTATTTTATTTTATGGTAGAGCAGGTTCGGGAAAAACTTTTCTCATTAACTGCATTGCAAATGAACTGATTAACAAGTCACATACAGTGCTATATTTAACAGCTGTATCTTTCTTTGATTTGTTGTCAAAAATTACTTTTAATCAAAAGGAATCATCTGCATTTGGACAAATTACAAAGCATGAGCTATTACAGTGCGATGTGCTTATAATTGATGATCTTGGAAGCGAAATGGCTAATTCTTTTACCAATTCAGCTTTGTTTGATTGTTTAAACTACAGACTTATACACCATAAATCAACAATTATATCAACCAATTTCTCATTGTCAGATCTTAATGAAGTTTATACTGACAGAACATTTTCGAGAATTCTTGGTAACTATAATACATTTAAGATTTTTGGTGATGATATAAGGATAAAAAAATTTATTAATTAACACTTTTTTACACATGGAGGAAAAATTAATGGCTATCGAAAAATTCATTGAATCAATTCCTGTTGGACCACTTGCGATTGTAGCTTTATCAGGAAGCAAAGCTTTAGGTGAAACTGTAGACGCATATATTTCTGACTGGAGAAGCGAGAGAATCGAAGCAAAGGAATCACCTATCACTTTCAAAGGATATGTAAAAGACTCATATCTTCTTGATGTAGACACACCACGTTTTGGTACAGGTGAAGCCAAATGTACATTAAGAGATACTGTTAGAGGTACAGACCTTTACATTATCGATGATGTAACAAATTACAGCGTAGAATACACTGTTTGTGGTCACAAGAACCATATGTCACCTGATGACCACTATGCTGACATTAAGCGTGTTATTGCTGCCGCTGCCGGTAAAGCAAAGAAGATTACAGTTATTATGCCTTTCTTATATGAAAGCAGACAGCATAGACGTTCTTCTAGAGAATCTATGGACTGTGCAGTAATGCTTCAGGAATTAGTAAGCATGGGTGTTGACAACATCTTAACATTTGATGCTCACGATCCTAGAGTAAACAACGCAATTCCTATTAGCGGATTTGAATCAATTATGCCAACATATCAGTACATTAAGAACCTTTTAAGAAATGTTGATGACCTTATTATTGATGATGATCACCTTATGGTAATCAGCCCTGATGAAGGTGCAATGAGCAGAGTAGTTTATTTTGCAAACGCTCTTGGAATCAATATGGGTATGTTCTACAAACGTCGTGACTTTACACAGGTTGTAGACGGAAGAAACCCAATCGTTGCTCATGAATACTTAGGTGAATCTGTTGAAGGTAAAGACGTGTTAATTATTGACGATATGATTTCTTCAGGTGATAGTATGCTTGACGTTGCAAGACAGCTTAAGAAACGTAAAGCTAAGAGAGTTTTCGTTGCTTCAACATTTGGTTTATTTACAAATGGTCTTGAAAGATTTGACGAAGCTTACGCTGATGGAACAATTTATCGTATTATGACAACAAACTGCATTTACCAGACACCTGAACTTCTTTCAAGAGAATGGTACATTAACGTAGACGTTGCTAAATACACAGCATACTTCATCGACAGATTAAACCACGATTCTTCTATTAGTGATTTACTAAATCCATACAAGAAGATTGAAAAATGCGTTGAAGCATATAAAAACAGATAATAATTTCTAACAATTGTGTTATGTATTTATGTTATTCAAGCATTTATGTAATCATTATTGTTGAAACTAATTTGAGATAAAGTAAAAAGGCTATGGGTTTATAGTATCAAATCTATAAAACCCGTAGCCTTTTTATTATTTTATTATAGCTAATTTTATTTTTTTAATTGTATTTCTACTTACGCCTTTGCTCGTGCTTTTGCCTGCGTCTTTACTTATATGTCTACAGTTTTATGAAATTATGCTTAATTTCTAATTTATCTGCCATAACTTTTTCTCTTGTATGACATGAGAACAAAATTACCTGTTCCATATTCTCGCCCATAAACTTTAATGTGTTTCCCATTCTCTTGTTGTCATACATTACAAAAGCATCATCAAGTAAAATTGGTTTGTAGTCTTTTTCAAATATTATATCTGCTGCTGCCAAACGCAATGCCATATATATTTGTTCTACTGTTCCCTTACTTAACTTAGAAGCTGGTAGCAATGCTTTTTTGCTATTAACTAAAATATTCAATCTTTCATCAATTGACAAATTATCATATTTACCATTTGTTATCTGCGACATATAGTAGGAAGCTCTCTCGTTTAAACGCTTGCCAAAACTATTTCGTATTTCATTAGCAATATCCTCAATGTTTTCCTTTGCATCTTCTATTGCCTGAATTTCAATTTTGGCTTTTTTAATATTATCAAGTCTCTCTGTTAGTTCATCCAACTGTCTTTCGCATTGAATATCCTGTTCTTTTTTCTGCTCTAGTGCCCAACGCGCCTTTGATATAACCTCATTAAGTTCACGTTCCTGCTCTTCAATGTCTTTAATTTCATTGCTGTAATCTGCTGAGTCTATGGAACGATCTTCTTCCTGCTTAATCATAAGCTTTGTATTTTTCAAAAGTTCTTTCTTGCTTTCTAACTGACGCTGTGTGTAAAGTTCTTCATGTTTTGCAGCTTCCAATTTATCCAAAGCTAATTTCAGTTCCTTGATTGCCTCTAACTTACGCTTTTTCTTCTTTTTATTAAAACAATATCTTATGATTGCCAAGATTGTACAAATAAAAGCTCCTACAAAGCAGCCAATTGGTCTAATCCAAAATTCTGTAACTGTTAAGAAATTCAAATTTCCAAGTATCAGCCCTACACCTGTACCTACAAATGCCAATGCTAAAATAATAAATGCAACCGGCATACTACTACGTGTATGTACTTTTTCAGACAGCATTTCCATTGTTTCATGGCCGTCTATGCCTTTTTCCATAAGTTGACTTGTAAGTTCAGCTTTATGTGCTTTTATTTTTTCAAGTATTTCATTTGTCTTATCAACCTCAGATGTGTATGTCATAACATCCTGATACAGCTTATCTTTTCTGGCATTTTGTCTTGCGAGTTCTCCAAGTCTTTGCTTGTCTAATGCTGAAAGTTCTTCCTTTCTTGAAGATAACCTTAAAACTGAATCTTTTTTCTGCTCAATTGATGCAATAATTGCATGTTGCTCTCTTTCAGAGACCTCCAGTTGTTCCTTAACAGTGTATATGCAACGTTCCACATCATATTCCTCACCGATTCGGTTATCAGTTGCAATCTTTTTCTTCTGTGCATCCAAATCCGTAAAGGCTTCTTTAATATCTATTTCCATAGACTTAGTGGAGCCTAAGTTTGCCGCATAGTTTTTTAAAATATTTTCTAATTCCTTGTCTGTTACGCTTCCCAACTGGCTAATACTTATTGTATTGTAGTAACAACTTTCATCTAACCCTGTAAATAGTTTGTCAATTTCATCTTGTGTAAGTTCACGACCTAAATCCTCATTTATCACCTTAAATGATTTATTCTGTCTGTTGAAATTTCTTTCGATTCGATAATCAACACCATTGCTTTCGATTCTCATCATCCCTTGGTAATTAGATGGGTTGTCCCAAGGCTCATACTTACTGTACGTATCCTTACTGCTAGCTTTTCCCCTTTGCTTCTCTATTCCAAAAAGCATGCCTCTAATAAATGTATGAAACGTAGTCTTACCGGCCTCGTTTTCACCATATATAATATTTAATCCCGGCTCCAAAGACATGGACTTATGATTAAATTTTCCGAAATTAGTTAATTGTAAATCCTTAATAATCATTGTCTGTCCTCCATTGCATCTATTAAAGCCTTTGCACCATAATATAAAGTTTTTCGATCTAATTCGCTTAAATTTCCTTTGTCCAAATATCTTTTAATAAACATTCCCAATATATTATCATGATTATCTTCATATAATTCCTGAAAATCAAAATCCGGTACGGTTTCATCTACAATCTGAACTATATTTCCAACGCTCTCAATTTCTTTTTCATTTATTTCAAAATCGGGGTCTCTGTAACCTGAAAAGAAAATCTTAAACATATTATCTTTTCCATTTTCTTCAATCATATCCGTAAGTCTGTGTCTAATTTCCATATTAGTAGCTGTTGTAGTTACCTGAAAATCAATTTCCTTATATATACGTTTTGCAAAAGGAACAAACTCTAACTCAAGACTATTCTTTGTCACTTCTCCGTATATATATCCTCTCTCACCCATGTCATTCATGTCAATTGGTTCAAGGGAACCACAATAAGCCATACGGTTTTTCTCGTCCATTTCCGGCTTATGTATATGACCTAACGCTACATAATCAAAACCTGACATTGCAAGTTTCTTTTTACTAATAGGTATGTGTTTTTCATCGCCACCATGTGCTACTAAAATATTAATTTTATCAATATCTTCTACAATAATGTGGTCATATAAATTTTCCTGGATTTCTGTTTCATGGTAGCTTAAACCATAAACACATGTATTAAGTTCCGGAATATCAACCTTGGTAATGTTTTTATCATCTATAAAGATTACATTTTCACTCCATTTAAAACCATCATAAAAAGATCCCTTCTTTATGGCATCGTGATTTCCTGCACATATTACAATCTTTGTATCAGGAATTGTTGACAGAAGGTAATCTACCTCTCTCACTTCTCTTAGCAGTGGTTGTCTATGAAACATATCGCCTGCAATAATAAGCAAATCCACTGGCTGCATCTTTATTTTCTTTATTAATCTTTCAAAGGATTCCCAAATTTCGTCTCCTCTTTTTGCCGCCCATTCTTTCTTATTTTCAGGATGTGCGCCTAAATGTATATCACCTGTATGAATAAATTTCATATAGCCTCCCAAACTGCTGTTAATTTATAGTCTAACCCAATTTTCAGTATATCATTAAAGATATTGGTGGTCAAATATTCAACTGCTTTCTAATAATATTCCAATACTTTCTTAATATTTTACCAACTTTTTTACTAACTTTCTACTTTATGTTAAATTATGCAAACGGCTAATTTGTAAGATATTTCTTTGTCCATCATTTGATGTAAGAATTTCCCATTCAGTTGCATTACCAAAGCCTTCTTTACTTTGTGTATTATAAAGAGTATATGTATTAAATTCCTTTTCACTACCTAAGTCAATTTGAATCCAATGTTTAACACCATTTAATTTATACTGACCCTTAGTAACGTTTGAACTTGTAGCACACCACTTTGTGCCAAGCTTACCGTCTATAAGCATTGATGCATTTTCTGAATCATTGGTAAATCCTGAACAATCAAAAACTTTTGCTCCAAGACATAAGTTTGTGTCATCGTTAATAACATTACTCAACTTAGCGGCTGTCTTGTTTCCGTGGATTTTTTCCCCAACCATTGGATATTCAGAGTTTGCAATCCCCTCTATATTCTCTGTTAACCAGTTGTCTTCGTAATCACCAAATCCTTTAAATGTCCATGTTCCCGCTTTTAATTCTTCAACATATTTCTTTCTTAAGGACTCAATGCAGTCATATCCTGTAATATCTTTTACCACTTTATTAAATGGTGTTGTTACATTATAAGGATCATCTGTATAAGTACTTCCTGTATTGTTATCCTTGATTAATTTATTAATGCTATCAATTAATCCTAACTTCAATGTTCCGTCTGCATTTTTTCTTGTTGGATATTTTGAATCCATATAGGCAAAGAACCATTTATTATTTCTGTACTGTTGGTAACCCCAATCCTGTAATGAAGTATCTGTTGCCTCATATATCTGAACATATTTAGGATTTGACCAGTGGAAGTATCTGAACCCACCATAGTTTGCCATGTTTTCAGTCCACCAGGCAACATCATCACCGTAATTTAATTTTCCACTGTACTGCTGAACAGAGTGAGTGATTTCATGTGAGAAAAATCCAATATCTGTTGGGTGACTGTTTGCATATGCTGTAGATACACAAACTGTAGTTCCCTGGCAATACGCTACTCCATCATAATTGTTATCAGCCTTAAATGTAATTGTTGTTGGTTCTGTGCCGTTACCCCATCTTTGATATAAACGTGGGTAACTATTGTAGAATAATCTTGTAAGTTCCTCTAAATATCCATCTACAGTAACATCTTTCCAATCTCCTGTAAATAAAATATCATATTTGCTTGGACTAACAGTTGCACCTTTCATGGAAATTTCTGAAATCTGGCATCCACTTCCATAAATAGCTTGTACATCTAATTTGTAATACTGGTATGTTCCAACTTTATCAACCGTGTAATTATATGTTTTAAAGTTTTTATCTTCCATGCCACTATCATTTACAACATCAATTGTTTCCCAATTGTTACCGTCCTTTGAGCCATATAAAATCCATGATTTTGGATTTCTTCCTTTATATTGTTCATTGTCATTTGCTGTTGTTAATGTGTATTTTTTCTTTCCGCAAATTGCCTTTATTTTGGCTTTTCCAACTTTTTTGCCTTTAACAATTAATTTATTTTTTAGCTTGCCTTTTTTCTTAATAGAAATATTTTTCTTTCCGGCAACAATTTTCCATTTAACTTTTTTCTTTGCTTTCTTTAATTTTACTGTTTTTTTATTTCCTATCATAACAGTAATATTTTTTTAAGTCTCCTATTTTTCACTTTTAGGTATTATTTTTTCATTTCAAATTAATGGATTTTGCAACTAATTTTCCTATTACACAAAAAAATCCGAAAGTTTCACCAGGATATACACATATATTATGTATATGTCCTCGATTCTTTCGGATTTTACAAATAAACTTGCATTATTAGATTAATTTATTTTAGTTTCTCTTCTATACCATTTTTTGTTTGCAAAAATTGTCGTTCCCATGTATCAATTATGCTATTGCATTCATCCATTTTTTCATTTAGCAATTCTTTCAATTGTTTATCTAATGCTGAAAGCATAGCTGTGTAATTAGTCACGTCTTCCCTCATCTTTGTGATTCGTTCTTCAAGATTTGCTATTTCCATTTGCTTTCTGCTATTTTCTTTCATTAGTTTACTGTTGGTTTCTTTTAACTCATCCATCATTTTCTGAACTACAGATTTTTCGGTGGCGTCTCTATTATCTAGTTTTTTCTGTAACTCCTGAATTTTCTGATTTTGTTTTTGAATCTGCAAAATCAATTCTTTGCTTCTTTCCTGTTCTTCTTTAACACTATTTCGTTCTTCTTCAATTCGTCTTGCCTGCTCATTTTCTATATTTTGCATATAATCATTTACTTCTTTTTTGTTGTATCCCCGCCATACGCTTGTAAATCTGTGTTTATTTTCCAAGTCTTTTCTTAAATTTTCGATTGTTGTTTTTCCTTCATTATCCATTACACTACCTCCAATCTGTCCTTGCTATTAAATCCCAGTTTTGTTGCATAGCCACTTGGTAGTTCAAGAACACTTTTGCTGCCTTTGACTTTTTTACAACAAATACCTGTGGGAACTTCAGAGTCAATTTTTATGATTTCGTTGTTCTTATTTAAATATATCACATCAATTGGTGTTTTCATAAAAAACATATGAATTTGCGAACATGGTTTTATAAGAAGTCCACCCATGTTTTCAATTTGTTTCGGGCTTTTTCCCATTAATCCCATAAACCTTGTCCAAAAATTATTTGCTATTTTTATGTTTGTGATTTTCCTTTTCTCAATATATACTGCCGCTTCTTTCATAACTTTCTTCTTTCATAACTTCCTTCTTTCACAACGTGTTTCTTTCATATGCCACTACAGCATCCCAATTATCAATTGTTACCTTATTGCCTATCATCTGCACCGTTCATTGTTATCTTATTACTGAATCATCTATACTTGTCCCTTATTACCTTACAGCCGCGTCACCTGTAACCTGCCTCTTATTATGTTAATGCTACATTATCTATAATCTATCTTATTAACTAACTGCTGCATAAACTTTTATTTTCCAAACATTTCCATTATATTAAGAGCTGCCGGACCTAAAAGTACGATAAAAATTACCGGGAATATAAATAATACCATTGGTATCAGCATTGTAACCGGCGCTTTTAGAGCTTTTTCTTCCGCTCTCATTTTTCTATCTTTTCGCAGATTTTCTGCCTGTACTTTTAACACTGATTTAATGGAGATTCCCAATTGGTCTGCCTGTACTAAGGCTGTTAAAAAGCTTGTTAATTCTTTAACATCACATCTTTTTGCCAAGCCTTCGTAAGCTTCTTTTTTACTCATTCCTCGCTGGATGTCTCTTGTTGCCTGCATAAGATCAGTCATTAATTCTGACTTATCTTTCTCATAAAGACGAATTAATGCTGAATCAAATCCTAAACCTGCCTCAACGCTTACAACGAGTAAGTCCATTATATCAGGTAACTGCTGACGTAATAGCTCTTTTCGTTTCTTCGCCTTTGCCTTCAGCCACTCTCCCGGCAGTATAATTGCAACCAAACCTACCACTGCCATAGCAAGAATCAGATATGCCATTCCCAGATTCAAAATTTTGCAGACAATCAATGCAACAAGCATTAATATTGCAGATAAACCAATCTTTAGCATAGAAAACTGTTCCACAGATAACTCTGTTCCTGTCATTTCAAGCATACCTTCTATAACCGAAGTTTTTTTGTTGGTTTTTTCTCTCTTTTTTTTGTTTTTCCCAGCCTTTTCCTTTTTGCTACTCTTTAAATATTGTTTGTATCTCTCTTTAATGCTTTTCTTTTCCTGATTAGGCTGTTTTTTTCTCGGTGTATCACCAACATTTTTTACACTTTCGATACGCTTACGTTTCCAGTTGTTTTTTAAACCTAAATTATAAGAAATAATAAGCACTAAGAAAAATATAACAACAGAGCACATAATTGTTAATAATATAACCATAGTGCCACTCCTTTTTAATTTCTACCATTAAATCTTTAGTATTTAACATCTAATCTTTGATATCTAATAGTTTGCATTTAATATTTAATGGTTACCACTTTCTTAATTACCGCAAATCCTATGCACTCCCAGACAAATCCAAAGGCAAGCATCGCTCTTCCTGCTGATGTTTCAAACAATTGTGATGCATACTCCCTATTAATTGCAGCCATCATGCCGAGTAATAGAAACGGTAAAGCACCTACTATAAAACCTGACATTCGCCCACTGGCTGTTCTTGTTTTGATTTCTTTTCGTAAACTAATACGGCTTTGTATTGTTCCTGATATTTTTTCCAAAACTTCTGCCAGATTTCCGCCAACTTTTCGTTGAATAATAATTGCGGTACATAACATATCCAGATCATCGCTATCTGTTCTCTCCACCATGCGATTCATACTTTCTTCCAAAGTCATTCCACGTTGAGTTTCCTTAAAAACTCTACCAAACTCTTCCGAAATTGGTGCTTCCATATCTGTTGCAATATTACTCATTGCCGATTGAAAAGAATGTCCTGCCTTTAAGGCGTTTGACAAAACTCCAATAGCTTCAATTAGCTGTCCTTCTAATCTATTTTTTCGTTTTTTCTTTTTTCCACGTACATAAATCATTGGAAAAAAAGCTATCAGAGCAACCAATGCAATGCATATAACACTCGATACCCCAACTATTACCAAAATAATAGGAACCATTATTGATGCTGAAATCCATATAACGATAAATTGTTGTACCGGAATTTGAATTCCTACATTATATAGTTCATTTTCAATTTGTGCCAATTCTTTTCTTGTTTTAAATCCTGTATTTTTTTTAACTTTCAGTCTCTTTTTCTTTGTTGTTGTTTTTTTACGTTCTTCCTTTTCTTCTAATACAAAATCCTTAATTCTTTCTTCAACTTTTAATTTATCCTTTGCAATGCCATGTAGAATAATAGTAAAAATACAAAAGAAAAATACCATGGCACATACTATAATTAATATTACTAACATTATTTTCCCTTCTTTTTACTCCTTAAAAAACCATCTGTTATCCATATCAACGCCGTTGGTTTTTACCTTCTCACAGCACTTTGGAACAACCCCGGTGCTTTCAAAATGTCCGACAAATTTATTATTTTTGTCCATACCATCTACTACATACTTAAAAATTTCCTGAGTTGTAATAATGTCACCTTCCATACCGGTTATTTCGCATATACTTGTGATTTTACGGCTTCCATCTCTAAGACGCGCCTGCTGAACAACCAAATCCAATGCTCCTGCACACTGCTGTCTGATGGCTGTAACCGGAAGATCCATACCTGCCATCATTACCATTGTTTCAATACGTGCCAATGCATCTCTTGCCGAGTTAGCATGTGCTGTAGTTAAGGAACCGTCATGCCCTGTGTTCATTGCCTGAAGCATATCAAGTGTTTCACCACCACGAACCTCACCAACAACTATTCGGTCAGGTCTCATACGAAGTGCGTTTTTTACTAAATCACGAATTGTTATTGCTCCTGTCCCTTCTAAATTGGCAGGTCTGCTTTCCAAAGAAACTACATGATCCTGCATCAATTTAAGTTCCGCAGCATCCTCTATTGTAACAATTCTTTCATCATGAGGTATGAAGGCTGACAACACATTAAGCAATGTTGTTTTTCCTGAACCTGTACCTCCCGATACTAATATATTTAATTTTCCTCTGACACCTGCCTCCAGAAAGCCTGCCATTTCCGGTGATAACGATCCGAACTTCATCAGATTCTCGATGGTAAGAGGAGTATCTGAGAATTTACGAATTGTTATGGTCGAACCACAAAGTGCCAAAGGAGGAATTATCGCATTTACACGAGAGCCATCTTTTAATCTGGCATCAACCATAGGGTTAGAATCATCGATTCTTCGTCCTAATGGTGTTACTATTCTGTCAATTATTCTTCTAACATGTTCTTCATCCTGAAATTTCACATCTGAAAGAACAAGTTTTCCCTTTCTTTCTACATATATCTGATTAGGTCCATTTACCATAATTTCGCTTACGGTACTGTCATTAATCAATTCTTCTAAGGGACCTAACCCTGTAATTTCATTTTGAATTGACTTAGAAATATAAGTTCTGTCATTTCTTCCAATTTCAGGATAATTCTCTGTAAGATATTCATTTATTAAAGACTCCACATCTTTTTCAGTAACATTATCAAGCTTTGCCAACATTGATGCTACTTCTCTGTGAGTTTCTTCAATTACTTTTGCATAGTCATTTCTTGTGTTTTTTGTAGTTTGCTGTTCATTAAAAAGATTTCCTAATTCACTGTTATTTTCTCTTTCGGGAATCTTAGTTACCACTTCTTCTGTTTTTTCTTTATTTTCAGAGCTGCTTTTTTTCTCCATTCTCTCCATTAGATTCATATAGCAACCTCCTAAATTTCATCCCTGTTTACAAAACGAATTATTTCCTTACCTACTTTTGATTTTGGACTGGCAATTACAATAGGAACTCCCCTATTTATACTTGCTATTGTTGTTTTTGGGTCACTTGAAATTACCAACTCAATATCTTCGTCTAAAGTTGACTCCACGTCTTTTTTCTTAACATAGGAATCACCATCTTTGTTTAAAATAAATTTTACTTTTTTTGATAATTCAAGTGTATTTAATACATTCATACAGTTTTTCGCGTTTTTCAAAGTTGAAATTTCAGGTGTTATAATAAAATAAACAGTGTCTGACAATTCCAACGCCTGAAGCACACAGTCATCTAATGTTGGTCCCAAATCAAATATTATGTAGTCATAAGAGTCTTTTACCGCATCTATAATTGCATTCACATGTGTAGGTTTTACCAATTCTGCAAATTCCGGAGACTGAGGTGCTAACAAAACGCGTACGCCTGAAGAATGTGTATATAAATAGCTGTTTACCGTTGCCAGACTATAGTCATTCTCAGCCACTAAATCTGAAATGGTATCATACACTGGTATATCCATAAAAACGCCTACATCTCCAAACTGTAAATCTAAATCAATCAATAAAACTTTCTTGCCTTTCTTCTGTAACGCTACAGCCATATTAACCGAAACTGTAGTTTTTCCTGCCCCACCTTTTGTACCAAAAACCGATAAAATTTTTGAGTCATATTTCTGTTCTCCGGCATCTGTGCCACGACTTCTGTTTTTTGCAATTTCAGAAATTATTTCTTCCTGTATCTGACTTTGCTCCATGTCTGTTGTCAGCACTTTTCCAATTCCACAGCTCATTGCCTCTGTAAGTATTTCTATATCACGTGTTCCTGTAAGAAGAATCATAACCAGATTCTTCTTTGACATATAAATTCTTTCAAGCAATTTTGTATCTTCGCTTGTTAAAACATCTGTCACTATTACAAGAGCATCAACAGAAGTATTCATTACCTTTCCAACACCCTTTGAGTCAAGTAAAACAGTTCCCATATATTTAAAGCTATCATTGTCCAGAAGTTCTTCTGCTTTTTTTTCATTTTCCATAGATGCCATTGCAAGTATTTTATAATGCTTCATGTTATACCTTCTTTTTATCCTAATATTATGTAAATTGCTACTTAGTATTGTCTGTCTTCTCTCTTAATGTAATGTTAAAACTACTTAGCCCCGACATTACAAGACATTGTTTTGGTTTTAAAAGTAATGTTATGTTTGTGTTTACATTTCCGGCTCCTGCTGCTGTCACTTCACCAATCTTCAAAATCTTTATAGCAGAAAGAGCTACAATCTTCTTATTATTTTTTGAATTAGTTGGAGTTGTAATAATATCAATTAAATCTCCCTCTGATAAATACCCTGCTACATCCTGTTGCAAATCAACTGCAATGGTCATTGCTCTCATACCTTTTGGAATCTGATATGATAAGCTGTTTCCAGAGTCACCTTTTTTGTATATTTTATTATTTAAAATCTGTTCTCCAGATGCAATTTCTCTTTCAGTTATTTTTCCAATTACATCTTTTAGATTATGGGCGGCATTACTATGTGATGAACCTGCCGGCACAGATATTAATTGCACCATATTGCTTTTAATTTCTGTATATCCTTTAATATCTTTAACGGCAACTACCACCTGTTCAGTTTCCTGCACCTGTGTTTCTGCCACCTGTTCTTGCTTTTTTTCATATCCGCTAAAAAAACTATATAAAAGAACGCCACAAACGGCTGCCGATATTAATGCTATAATGTATATTTTCTTCATGTGAGCTCCTTCTTAAATTGATGTTACACTAGTTGATGTTGCCTTATAATATTTTCCAAAAAATGTTTGAGCAACGAAAGTTAAATTCTTCACCGGGTATTCCACCGTCACATTGATTTTGTCACTGTCAACGCTAACTGAAATGGTAGCTCCCTCGCCTCCGTTCCATAAATCTTCCTTTGCTCTTGTTTCAACCTTTTTAATCAATTGATTCATAGTTGATTCATCATAATCTGAAATATAAAGTGAAGCATACCTTGCTCCTGCATAAGATGCGTTCTCTACTCTGTATTGATTAGAATATATCCACCCAAAATCAATTACTCCACAAAGTAAAGTTAGTAACAGTGGTAAAACAAGGGCAAACTCTACAATTGACTGACCTTTTTCACTTTTTTTTAATTTACCAAACAATGGAATGCCTCCTTTCCTGACAGTGTATCCACAATGAAAAAGACAGAGCATTTTTTCGAACCTGCTCTGTCTTTTTTATAAATATAAAATTGTTATTTTGTTTAATCTTAGTGTCCACCACCAGCTGCTGCTGTTGTTGCTTTATTTAATTCATCTTTAGCACCATTGAATGTGTCCCTGATTCCACCACCTAATGCTGTAACAGCTACAATAACAACTACTGCAATTAAAGCAATAATTAATGCATACTCAACCATTCCCTGTCCACTCTCATCTTTAAAAAATTTCTTTAACATAATTTACTCCTCCTATGGATAATATTTTTAATTCTATATTCTCTCAACAGTTTATTCTGTTGTATCGAACCTATTAACAAAAGTTCATTACGGTTACCATCGCCACTGCAATGAATGGCCCCATTGGAATCATCTCATGTATAACCAACTTAAATGCCATATTGGATTGAACCACTGTATATGCCAATACACAAATTCCCATAAGTACTATGGTATATAATAAATTAGTAATTCCTAAACAAAATCCAACTGCTGCTGCCAGCTTAATATCTCCGGCTCCTACATTCTTAGCCAACAATGCCGGGAATGAAAAAATTGCAAATCCGGCAACTAATCCTAACAATGAAGAAACTAATGAAAATTCAGGAAAACCTTCTATTCCTAAAACATAGGGTATACTAAAAGCTACCTTAATAGCCAAAATTGCAAGTATTAAATCATTGGGGATAATTCTGTGATGCAGGTCTGTCACAGCGATTACTTCGCAAATCATTAATAATATGAAACTGTATATTATGTTATACAAAGAATTCTGTTTCCACATAATAGTAGCTCCTACCAATGCCATTATTATATGTAAAATAATCCTTTCGTTTCTACACTGGCTGTACACGATATTCCTGTTCAACAAAAGTCTCTGCTCAATAAAATCACAAGCAATCTTAAGAGCTGTTCCAATCAATGCACCGGCAATTAATTTGATTGCCAGCATTTCTTACCTCCTTTGTCTTTTCGTATCTTTGTCATTCCTAAAGTATAGCATAACTGATTCTTGTTTTCTATTGCTTTGTTCCCAAGTGGAGATTTTTGTTCTGAACGTATGTTTTGTAACGTTTTTACTTCTAGTAGACTTATTTAGCAGAATTTTTATACATTATAACCAACATATCGTCACCCATTGTAAAAATTAGGATTTACATCTTTCGTTCTATAAATTATTTTTTCTTTTGCTTATTTTTGCTTATTAAAGATTACTCATTAACATAATATTTCTATATTCTATATTAAATTAGTTTTTCCATAAAGCAACTAAACATATTTTGAAAAACATAATAATATTAGGTTGACATTACTTTTTCAAAATTGCATAATTAAGAAAAGAATGTCATTTCGTACTTTGTTATATCAAAATGGATGTTTAATTGTTGTACTTTTTGTGCTTAGACGTTTAGAAAGGGATGTAATATGATGAAATGGACGAAACATATAAAAGACGAAAGTGGAGCATCCGCAATTATTGTTGCGTTGATGCTCGTTGTTTTATTAGGCGCTGCTGCACTTGCTATGGATCTTGGTTCAGCCTACTCCACCGGTGCTAAAGTGCAAAATACATGTGATGCTGCTGCACTTGCCGCAGCCAAGGAATTACCAAACCGCTGTTCAACAGAATCAGTGGCAAAACAATTTGTAAAGGAAAACGGTATTAATCCTAAATATGCCAAGATCACCATTAACGATTCTTCTTCCCGAGTGGAAGTCAGCATAAACAAAAAAGTTAATACCGGATTCGCCAAAATTCTTGGTATTAATACTGTTACTGTACAAAAGAGAGCAATTGCAAGCAAGGAAACCGTTCCTGTTGTGGAAACCCACAAAAAACTTAACAATATTTTTAATTATCTTCTTTTTCAGGGCAGTACAGACGATATGGTTTTCAATTCAGGCGGTATGGGTATTTACGGTCAGGTTCATGGAAATGGTAACATAAAAATTAACGCAGCCCTATGTGCCTTAGGCGGTATATCTGAATCTGGTAATAATTTATATGCTACAAGCAGTTTTCCGGTTGTTAAGAAAAACGAGTCAACAGGGGAGTTTGAAGAAGTTGGTACAGCTAAAATTCAATGGTGGCCATACAAAATACAAATTCAATCAAACGATGGTTCTATTATTGATGATATTACAAATTCTGAATATTACATCAAAGAAGAAAAAGAACTTACTATGCCTGATTTTATAATTGATAATGTTGATGCTTTGATTCCGTCACAGCGACCAACCTTAACCAGTTTTTCCGGTTGGGATACTATTAGCAGCGATATTAATTCTGCTTCTTCTAACAATGTACACTTTACCGGTAAATCAGGAACTTTAACAAAGAGTTTTTCTCATATAATTTATGCCGATGGTGATTTAGAAATTAATTCACGAACCAATGATATTGTTATTAATGGAGATATTTATGTAGATGGCAATTTAAAACTTTCAGCTTATGGATGCAAGTTGACCATAAATGGTAATTTATATGTAAGTGGGAATACAACTTTTTCAACTAATGACGATATAACAGTCAATGGCAACATATACTGTTGTGGTGATATTAATTCAGATGGTGGTTCCATTGGTTCCATAAATTGCGACTATGTATACTGCAACAACTTTATCCCTGGTGGAAAAGCCGATATTTCAGGCGTGTTGGTTGCAGAAAACAAAATTAAATTTACATCATCATCTAACAGCGTAAGCGGTTCTCTTGCTGTGGTCAGTAAAAACGGCGACATTGATCTGACTGCCGGTTCTCAGGAGTTTAACGGTATTGTTTATGCTCCAAAAGGAACTATTTCTCTTGGTGGCGTTACAACTGTACATGGAAATCTGATTGCAAATAAGTTAAATCTTACATCTGCAATACAAATCTATCCACTTACAAATTCCATAATTGATGATTTGTATGACACGGTTTTAAAAGATTCAACTACAGAAACTACTACTTCAACGTCAACTTCCGTAAAGCTTGTAGAATAAACTACAATTTCGACGGTACTTTCTATTACATAAAAAAATCTGCTTAGCTTAAAACTACTAAGCAGATTTTTCTTTGTATTTTTGCATCCTTTATTTTATTCCGAATATAAGTTTAATTAAATTCCAAAAAAAATGACTGTTGTATGGTTCAAAAAACATATTCCCTAGCTCCTCTCTTATTCCCGTACGTCTTTCTCCCTTATAGTATACTTTGCAAAAAAGTTTTACAAGTGTCGTTTTTTTTGGCGAGCACGCTTTTTTTATAAAAACATATTTATTTTTAGTTCATTTTAAACTTCAATTTTTGTTATAAACATACAATCTTTCCACTCTGTTTCGATTGTTCCGTCATACTTTTCCAGTATTCTATGAACATTTTTCATGCCATAGCCATGATTTTCTTTGTCCTTCTTGGTAGAAATTCCTTCCTCATAATCTCTTTTTGGAGAGCTATTTTTTATCGTAATGTAAAGTCTGTCACGATAATTTCGAATCTCCATTTCAAGTCTTCTTTTGCCTGCATATTCAAGAATTGCTTCCTTTGCGTTATCTAAAATATTTGCAAAAATAACACATATTTCAGTGTTTCCAAGAATAATATTTTGAGGAAATTTTCCAATAATTTTCACATCAAGAGGACCATCTTCACGAATTTCCTGTATCTTTGCATTTATTATGTAATCTGAAATAAGATTTCCTGTTTTGTAAATGGTATCTGTTTTTGAATAACTTTTAAGACCATTTAAATATTTTTCTATTTCGTCATATTCTTTCTTTTCAACCAACACTTTTAACGCTGTCATATGCTTGTTTACATCATGTTTAAAAGCTCTAAGCTCTTCGTCTTTTTTCATAACATTTAGGTAATAATTCTTCTGATCTTCAATACATTTTTCGTTTAAGGCATTAATTTCCGTCAACTGCTTTCTGGAACTTTCTACGTTTATGTAAAGAACACAAAGGGTTACTACGAAAAATGATAACACTATTGTTGTAATCACAACTAATCTTTTTGTGCCATATGTGATTTCCCCTAACATCATCCCCTGCATGCAGGCTGACACAATACACATAGCAACGATTGCTAATATTATCAATATGTACTTAACAATGTGAATGTATTTTAGCCTTTCTCGTAAAACGACATTTTTCTTTCTCATTATATAGCCGATTATGAGAAGTGGTAAAATACCTACCACATCTGCCAGAACATCAATGTACTGTTCATTTGCCCGATACTGCTCTCCAAGTGGAGTAACTGCAACCAATACCAACCACATCATCAAATCTATAAATGATGCTGTAAACCATTCTATAATTATACTTAATATAGATAATCGCCTACCCTCTGAAAATAAAATCGTTACTATCATGGTAATAAGTAGTAAGTTGTTTAAAAGGCTCAAACTTCCCTGTATGTATGTTCCTATACCAAGTAGTAGCCATATAGGTATCATTAAATATTTTTTCTTTCCATTGGATGATTTTAAACCAATAATATAATATGAAATAACAACAAATTTCATTGTTTCAAAAATGTATATTAACAATGCAATAATTTTATCCATTAGCAAAACCTCGCATTTTCTTTGCAATACTGACTATATTCTTTTTTTATTTTACTTTTAAGCCTTGCACTAACCGGTATCTCTTCTCCATTTACAATAATTGTTTTTTCTTTTATTTTTTCTACATATGCCATATTTGCAATATATGTTCTATGAACACGTATAAATCCCACACCGGCAAGTGTCTTTTCTAACTCTGTGCTTGAACGGCGCACCGACATTTTACTTCCATCTTCTAAATGAAGAATATTATATACGTGCTCTGCCTGAATGTAACAAATATCTCTGCTGTCAATACCATCAATATTAACTGTATTCATAACTCTTTTTATGGCATTATCAAGCATTACCGGCAATTGACCGTCCAAATATTTTTTCGTAACAAATCCCATAACATTTACGCCAAACGCCTGATTCATCATCTCATCATGACTTGTTACAAAAATAATTATTGTATCCTTTTTTCTATTTTGGAAATTGTTTTTTACAGAAATCCCGTCTAAATTTTCCATTTCAATGTCCAATATCAGAATATCATACTCCCCCTCTAAAACTTCCTTGCCATCAGTAAAGGTCTCAATTATTATATTCTCATCCTTGTAACTATTTGCTACCTGTTTGCAAATAGCCTCAACTGATTCACGCATGATTTTTTCGTCATCACATATTCCAATAACCATTTTCAATTTTCCTTTGCATCATTAAGTATTCAGCTTATTCATGCTTTATCCATATGTATGTTAAACATCGTAGATCCCCAATGTATATTTCTATTTTATACGTTAATAATGTTTTCAGCAAGGATTGATTTATTTTTAATTTATTAACAATAAAAAAATGGTATCCCACCTCTTTTTTCAAGAAGGAACACCAAGTTAAAAAGTATTAATTTCCCGGAATCCTTAACTTATATTGGTTTTAGTGTTTTTGAGAATTGTAAAAATTTAAAGGACATTTATTATACTGGTTCAAAGGAATCATGGTCAAAGATAAATATCAGTTCATCATCTAATGATGAACTGTACAAAGCTAAAATTAAGAAGTAATTTCCATACTTTCTAAAAAATAATAAAAGCAAAGGTTGCGAGTATCACAATCTTTGCTTTTATTATTATCACTTAATTATAATTATCTTCAAAAGTCCAAATCTTGCTTCCTTTGTCATTTACAATGACACCAAAATTTTCCTTGCCGGCATTAATAGCTGATTTTTTGTCATTGTAAATTCCTTGAAGTCTTCCGTATGAATAAACAAAGAATTTACCTTCAATATTCTTATATATGTCAGCGTTTAAAACTTCAACATTACTACTAAAAGTAACTGTTGCCGGTTTGTTTATTTTCAAGGCTGTATTAGAATCTAAATTGTTTGTAAATGCAATTGCCAGTTCCTGCATCTTTATATCATCCATGTAAAAGCTGGACTTTACTACGGGCTGTTTAATTTCCGTATTATTAAGAATCTGGTCATCACCAATTTTCTTATTATTTTTCCACTTATTAAAACTAATTACAGAATCTGTCACCTCAATATTTGACAAAATCACCCCTGATTTCTTATATGTCTTAACTTCCTGCAACTTGTTATCAACAATCTTTAAAGTTGTAATTGGAAAACGCGCATACTTTCTTGTTGATTTTACTTTTGCCATACCATAAACAAGATTCTCGCCTGTAAAACCACATACTGTTATTTTGTAGCCTGGTTCTGTTATTTCTTTTTTAGTACCTGTTGATAAATCTACAACAGTTATTGAATCACTATCATCTAATGTTCCATTTGTATTGTAAGCAATGACTTTTCCATCATCAGTTGAAACACAGCTTCCGTCTTCTAACTTATCTACTAGTATGCCCCACTCTTTTGTTTTCAAATTAACATAATAAATTGTATTATTTATCATTAAATAAACTGTTCCATCACCTTTATAGCATAAATCCTTCATTTCATTTGTAAGAATCTGGCTAGGTTCATCGCTAGGTATAAAGGCAATTTCTGTTGTAGTATTTTTCTCCCAGTTATAATCCATTACCGAAATACCATTTTTGCCCCTGTGATAGCCACTTGTGCTGTAACCGTAAATAATAAACGTAAGATTTCCCTTGTCATCAACATTTACAACCTTCGCCTTAGTCTTATACAATGTCTCTGAAGACTTTGCCTTAAGTTTATATGGTGACTTAATATTTTTTCCTATAATATCCATTACATAAACATCGCCATTTATTTCATAGGCAATGTACTGCTGATTGCTACTTTCCTTATATACTGTAGTTGTCTGTTTCTGTATTCCCAAATCGATAAACGAATTTCCCACATTATTTTCGTTGCAATCCCAGATTTGATTTACTTCCCTATTGTATGCGAGAATATAATTCTTTCCTTTAAAAGTCCAAACAGTCACTGTTTCTGCTACATTATACTTTTCCTTTACTTTCTGAGCATTTGTAGCCTCAATTTGATAGTTTAAAGTATATGTGCCTGATTCACCTGTGTCTTTAATATAAATATCTTTGGCAGACACAACCACGTCACTTATTTTCTTAGGTCTGAAGGTTTTCCAAATTACCATTCCCAAAGTTGATCTGATTGTAGCCTGACCTAAACTGTCACTTGCATACTTTGAATTTGGTTCCAAATACGCCGCAACATCACTTGATTTTTCCTCGTTAAATGTATTTTCACTAAACTTCTTAGCAAACTTAATCTGATTAGGAACAATCTTATCTCCATTCATAATTGTGGCTCTTGTGTAGTAATATACTTCATGGTCACTTGCAGTCTCGATTATAAATTTAAGGAAATATTCTTTTCCCTGTTCCATAATGGCACTTGCCTGATATGTTAAATCAATAGTTCCTCCATTTTCTTTCCAATCTTCAATTGTACCATTATCAACAAGACTATTGTTGTTGTATTCTTTTACTTCATACTTAACAGTTTTAATTCTGTTTCCCTGCGTTTTGATAGCCATAGGAACCTTATGACTTGTTGAAATTGGAACGATTACATCTCTCATTAAGCTCTCGTCCATTGGCATTGTGTAACCGTCAAGTTTTCCTATAACTTCATCACCATACTTCAATGTAATTGTAGGAAGTTTTTTCATTTTTGTTTCTTCTTTTTGATTGTTATTTTGTGCTGTGTTATCCTGATGGCTTTTGAAAACAATTGCACCTGCAACTGCTATAAGTATTACTGCCAAAACAGATACCACTACTGTTGTCTTCTTTTTCATTATATCTCCTATTTCAACCTATCTTTTTAGGCACTGAAAGGGCAGTTCAAGCTGCCCTTTAGTTAATTTATTTTCCTTTTGTTGTTTTTACTTTCTGTTTTTTTCTGTCTCTTCTGGACATTTTCTTTGTATGCTTTTTCTGTACCGGCTTAGATTCAACACTTGGTTCTTCCTTTGCCTTTTCAGATTCTATAGTTTCGTTCTTTGCCTGGGCTTTAGTTTCTGCCTTTGGTTCTTTCTTTTTCACTTTCTTATTTACTACTTCAGGAAATTTAAAAATAACTGATTCGTAAGGTCTAAGTGGCATTTCAAGTCTAAACGGCATACCGTCACATTCGCTTTCAATTGCCTTATATGTAACCTCCTGTTTTTCTCCTGTTTCTGTAGTAAGAAGTCGTGTATAAGTTCCTGCCTTTGGTACTCCAACGCAGTAGTCAGGTCTTTCTATCGGAGTGAAGTTGCAAACAAAACCAATTGAATTCTTATTGTCAGGTTCTGTTGTTTTTCTTATGAAACTAAAAATACTCCTGTCTGCATCATTTGCATTAATCCATTCGAAAGCACCATAACCTTTTGTCTCTGTATAGAGAGCAGGATATTCTTTGTATAAATGCAATAATTTCTTTACATAATCCTGCATATCCTTGTGTTCTGGTTCGTCTAATAAATACCAATCAAGACTTCTGCTTTCTGACCATTCCTGTAACTGTGCAAATTCTTGTCCCATAAACAGTAACTTACGTCCGGGATGACCCAACATAAATGTATATGCAGTTTTTAAATTCTTAAATTTATCAGCAGGATAACCTGGCATCTTATTAATCATAGAGCATTTCAAATGAACAACCTCATCATGTGATAAAACTAAAATGAAGTTTTCGCTAAATGCATATGTCATGCCAAAAGTCATCTTGTTATGGTTGTTCTTTTTAAACAATGGATCTAACTTAGTATATTCTAAGAAATCATGCATCCAGCCCATGTTCCATTTGTAAGAGAAACCAAGTCCTCCCTCTTTAGGATCCATTGTTACCTTTGGCCATGCTGTTGATTCTTCAGCAATAATATAAGCTCTTGGATTTCTGTAGTTCATAACACTGCTTAAATGTTTGAAAAATTCTACAGCTTCAAGATTTTCTTTTCCACCATAAATGTTTGGAATCCACTGACCGTCTTCTCTACCATAATCGCGGTAAAGCATTGATGCTACGGCATCAACTCTAAGTCCGTCAATATGATATTTTTCAACCCAGAATAAAGCATTTGCAATAAGGAAATTGCTTACTTCTGTCTTTGAATAATCAAATACCTTTGTGCCCCAATCAGGATGTTCACCCATTCTGCTGTCAGCATATTCATACAATGGTGTTCCATCAAAAAATGCTAAACCATGTTCATCCCTTGGGAAATGTGCAGGAACCCAATCAAGTATTACCGCAATTCCTGCTTCATGGAATGAATCCACAAGATACATAAAATCCTGTGGGGTTCCATATCTTGAAGTAGGTGCATAATAACCTACTACCTGATATCCCCATGAACCATCAAATGGATGTTCCAAAATTCCCATTAATTCTACATGTGTGTATCCCATGTCCACAACATATTTTACAAGTTCATCAGCCATTCTTCTATAGTCATAGAAGCCATCTTCATCGTCAGGTCCTTTATAGTTCTTTCTCCATGAGCCAGGATGTACTTCGTATATAGACATTGGCTTTTCATAATGATTTTCAGACGCTTTTTCCTTAATCCATTTTTGGTCATTCCATGTATATGAGTCGATATTGGCTACACGAGAAGCGTTGCCAGGTCTCATTTCTGCCCAGTTTCCGTAAGGATCTGCTTTATATAAAGTGTCTCCGGTTTGAGTAGAAATAACGTACTTATACAATGCTCCTTCGTCTACTCCCGGAATGAATAGTTCCCAAATACCTGAATCATTCTCCATCTTCATATTATGGTCGTATCCAATCCAGTTATTAAATTCTCCAATGACTGAAACATTTGTAGCATGTGGTGCCCACACTGCAAAATATGTTCCTTTAACACCATCAATTTCCGTAACATGTGCTCCTAATTTTTCATATATTTCGTAGTGTGTACCTTCTCCAAATAAATAACAGTCGTCTTTTGTTATAGCTCTTTTATTTTGCATATGGCCTTCCTTCCCGCGCACCAATACGCCCTTTATTAGTTTGATTTTTATACTCTGTTATAGTTAATTAAACATCCCTTTAAGATAATATCTCTTTCATCGTCTGTCATTTCACCTAACTTTAATGTAAATGGTTTTAATTCGCCCTCACCAACTACATATGCAGGTATATCTGACTTCTTGTCCTTAACAGCTTCTGCAATGTTAGGTACAAAAATATAGTCATCTTTCTTAAATGGAAGTTCTTCCTGTTCATAAATAAATGGAAGCATACCCCAGTTAATAAGGTTTGAACGATATCTCTTTGTAGCATATTCCTGTGCAATGTTAGCCCAGCCGCCTAAAACTTTCTGACATGATGCAGCCTGTTCTCTTGCTGAACCGTCACCTGGTTTTACAGCATAGATTGTGCTACCAACTCCAACATTGTCTTTATTTACATCAGGGAACTGTCCCTTGATTGTTTCCATGATTGCTTTATATTCATCTGAATAATCGCACATGCACTTGCCTTCTTCTCTAGCTTTTTCAACCTTCTGAACTTCCTTGGCCTTGCCTACATATTCAGGGTCTTTTCTTGAAAGTGCAAACTCTGCAAGTCCTAAAGGATTTGATCTGTATGAAGATGTTTCTCCTGAAGGAATAAGTTCGTCAGTTGTTGTTACAGGGTCATGAATTTCTGATACAACTTTAAGTAAAAGATTGTCTGTAAGTGCAACCATTTCAGGCCAGTCCTTAATGTTTGGTCCAAACTGAATTTCAGTATCAGGGTCTGCAACGCCATGTGAGTCAAATACTCTGTTTGAATATATGCTACTATCAAAGTGATATGTACGATTCTTAAATTCTACATCAACATCTGTAGCTGCTGTTAAATAACCCTTGTTGGCTGCTGTAGCTGCAATAGATCTTGCATCCATAAGTGCAACTGATGAAATCTGACCATTCTGTAATTTACTGCCTTCTCTGTTAGGGAAGTTTCTTGTTGAATGTCTGATACTAAATGCATTATTACTTGGTGTGTCACCTGCACCGAAACATGGTCCACAGAATGCTGTTTTCATAACTGCTCCTGATTCCATAATTGATGCTGCTGCACCGTTCTTTATAAGTTCCATGTATACAGGCATTGAAGCAGGATATACACTAAGTGTAAATTCATCAGCACCAATGCTCTTTCCATCAAGAATATCTGCTGCTGCACAAATATTTTCAAATCCACCACCTGCACAACCTGCGATGATACCTTGATCAACATATAACTTTCCGTTTCTGATTTTGTTAGTAAGCTTGTAGTCAACCTGACCATCTAATGAAACTAAAGCCTTCTTTTCAACATCTCTTAAAATATCTTCAAGATTTGCATTTACTTCTTCAATTGTATATGTGTTACTTGGGTGGAAAGGCATTGCTATCATAGGTTTAATCTTTGATAAATCTACATAAACCATTCCATCGTAGTATGTAACTTCTCCAGGATTTAATTCCTTGTATTCATCTACTCTTCCATGAATGTCATAGAATTCCTTAATCTTTTCATCTGTTCTCCAAATTGATGATAAACATGTTGTTTCTGTAGTCATTACATCAACACCGATTCTGAAGTCTGCACTAAGACTTGACACACCAGGTCCAACAAATTCCATAACCTTGTTCTTAACATAGCCCTTGTCAAATACTTCGCCGATAATTGCAAGTGCAACGTCCTGTGGTCCAACTCCCTTTGCAGGTTCTCCTGTCATGTAAATTCCAATTACTTCAGGTCTGTTAATGTCATATGTCTGTGAAAGAAGCTGTTTTACTAATTCAGGTCCACCTTCACCCATTGCCATAGTACCAAGGGCACCATAACGTGTATGTGAATCAGAACCAAGAATCATCTTTCCACCACCAGCTAACATTTCTCTCGCAAACTGATGAATAACTGCCTGATGAGGTGGTACATAAACTCCACCATATTTCTTTGCGCATGTAAGTCCAAACATATGGTCATCTTCATTAATTGTTCCACCTACTGCACATAAACTGTTATGACAGTTTGTAAGTACATAAGGAATTGGGAATTTTTCAAGTCCTGATGCCCTTGCTGTCTGAATAATTCCAACGAAAGTAATATCGTGAGATGTTAATTTATCAAACTTAATCTGAAGCTTGTCCATGCTTCCAGATGTGTTATGATCCTTCAAAATTCCATAAGCAATTGTGTTCTTGCCTGCTTCTTCTTTTGAAAGATACTTACTTCCTAATTTACTTTTTAAAAGTTCTTCGTTTCCGTCCTCAATAACTTCTGTTCCGTTAATGAGATACGCTCCGCCATTTGATAATTTGATCATTTCTGCCTCCTACGTTTTACTAACCTTTCAGTTCTTTTAAGTATACAAAATTTAGGGCTTATTTTCAAGTAAGATTGATGGTTATAGCACCTTTAAGTAACGTTACTTTTTTATTTTTCATACACAAGAGATAAACCGTATAAAAACGATTCATTTTCAAACGTAAAGAGGTCACTCCAAAACTACAAACTGTTTTGAAGAGACCTCTCCTTTTTGATATATGGCTTATCTAAATTTATTTTCTTTTAAGTTTCTTAAACTGCATATATTTAACCTTGATTCCGGCTAAAACAACTTCTAGTTTAATATTATATGCACCCTTGTCTAACTTAACCTTGCAAAGTTTTTGAGTAATCCAGTTCCCGTCTGTACCGTTTGTCTGAATAACTGCCATGTTCTCGCCGTTTGCATTTACATTTACAGTAGACTGAGCTAAGTTTGATTTCTCAAATGCAATATTTACAATGATTGTGTATTCTGCATCTTCTTCTACAATCATTGTTGCTTCCTTGCCACTGTTGAACATAACCTTGTTGTCTTCTGCTAAGTTAAACTGTTCATATTTTGCTTCACTTACAGGAACTGAAGGATAATGTTTAGCAACATCTGTGTCAACTAATTCTCTTTCAATTACCTGTGCGTTAAGGATAAAGTTGCAAATGTTAATTGCTGCTCTTTGAAGTTCTCCAACTGTTAAAGTTCCTGCTTCAACAGAGCTTTCTGTGTTATCGTTGTTTGAGTTTACTTCTGCACCATTGTTATTTACAACCATGTATACATCATTCTGTGAACGAACCATGTCTCTTATATCCTGATTTGATTCTTCTCCACCGAAGGCAACGTCGTTCATCTTTGCCCACCAGTCAGTCATTACAATACCTTTGTATCCCCATTCTCCACGAAGAACTGTTGTACAAAGGTCATAGTTTGATGCAGCCCAATGTCCGTTAATAGGATTGTAACTTGTCATAAGAGTCATTACAGTGCCTTCTTTTACAGCCATTTCAAATGACTTTAAGTAAATTTCTCTAATTGCACGTTCTGAACAAACAGCGTCAACCTTAAATCTATGTGATTCCTGTCCGTTTAAAGCAAAATGCTTAATTGTTCCCCAGGTACCACCATCCTTAATACCTCCTGTTGAAGCAACTGACATTGTTGCTGAAAGGTATGGATCTTCTGAATAATATTCAAAGTTACGTCCGTTAAGCGGATGTCTGTGAATGTTTACACCAGGTCCAAGTAAAGTATCTACCTGATTTGCTCTTAATTCTTCACCTTCCATTGTGTAAAGTTCTCTTACTAACGGAGCATTCCATGAAGCTGAAAGAGCTGTACCAATTGGAAGCTGTGTAGCTTTTCCATCATATCTAAGACCACTTGGTCCATCTGCACAACACGCTGCAGGAATTCCATAATTAAATAATGCATCTGAAATTCCACCAAAAGCTGAAGCTGTACCCTGAGTTACTCTAGGGTTACTCATACCTTCACCTCTTACAATCTGTGCTAATTCTTCAACTGAAAGCTGAGCCACAAAATCTTCAATTGTATTCTTTCCTTCATATACATCCTGAAGAGTAATTCCCTTATCACCTGTAAGTTCCATTGTTTTTGGTAAATTATCTTCAATTCTCTTTACCATGTCTACTGTTGGCTTCTGTGAAGGGATATATTCTTTTTCAAAAGTTCCATCAGCTTTCTGTTTGCCCGGTTTTAAAATAGTTAAGTTCTCATCATTTGGGCAACAAACTTCTGATAGCTGTTCTGTTAGTACTAATTCTTCAACATTGTATGTAAGAACTTCTTTTACGTTTCTTACACTATTACCTACATATATTGCATAGTCACCTGCTTCTAAAACGTAGCATGACTTATTTCCTGTAACTCCACTGTCATCATAAGAAGCCATATCTTTTACAGCAAATTCAATGTCAACTGTCTGACTTTCTGATGGTGCAAGTTTATTTGTTTTCACATAAGCACATAATTCCTTTGCAGGCTTTCCTAATTTACCCTGAGGTGCACTATAATAAACCTGAACAACTTCTTTTCCTGAATATGTATCACCTGTGTTTGTAACTTTCACCTGAAGTTTAACTTTTTCCTCTTCAACCTTTGCAGATAAAGTTTCTATACCAAATGTTGTGTATGACTGTCCGAAGCCAAATTCATATACAACCTTTTCAGGTGCAAAAGTTTCGAAATATCTGTAACCAACATAAATATCTTCTTTATAAAGATTTTTAAGTGGATCTCCGAAATTCTCATGTGATGGGTAATCTTCAAGGTTCTCAGCAATTGTGTCAGGTAACTTACCACTTGGTGTTTCTTTTCCTGAAAGAACATCCACAACTGCATTGCCACCTTCCATTCCGCCTGACCAAACGTATGCTACCGCCTTAATCTTACCGTTAAACTGTGGATCATTAACCCACTTCATATCAATAATGTTAGAAACATTTAATATAACTACCACATCTTCAAATGCTTCCGTTATATTTTTAATATTTGCTATTTCTTCTTCTGTTAGTAAATAACTTCCCGCACCATTATAGTTATCTTTGTCTTCTCCGGCTGTACGTCCAATAATATAAACAGCCTTGTTTGATACCTGCGCCTGTTTCTTTGCGTACTCTACAGTAATGTCCATGTCTTTCTGGAACCAAGGCTCGCAAGCCCAGCCGCCGCCACCATTGTCAAATGGATGGTCCTTAAGCCATTCTACATAACCATTTGCAAGTTCTTCATTAATATTAAGATTGCTTTTTTTGAAACCATCTATAATATTTGTAGCATATTCTACCTGAACAGCTCCACCTGAACCGGTTCCGCTTCTATAATATTCTAACTGTGGTCTACCAAAAACTGAAATCTTATCCTCTGTTGAAAATGGGAGTACATTGTCCTGATTCTTTAGTAAAACAATGCCTTCAACTGCCGCTTCTCGGCTTTTTTCTGCGAATCCCTTAACAGGAACGCCCCTTAAATTCTCGCTCATTCAATTTTCCTCCAACTTTATTATCCCTTAACATAATTAAATTCAATGATTTCTTCATTAAAAATCTCACGCTAAATATCTATAAATCACTATATCATAGGGAAATGGGAATTACTAGATTTTATGGGCAGAAAAATGTTTTTATTAGCGTGAATTTGCCGCTTTTTTGAAAACATTTTTATTTCTGTTTTTTATTAGAGTGAAAAGGCATTATACATAATGTCAGTCTGTAATTGTAACGTTTTTATTTTTAAACACAAAATACTTTTTATTACTTTTTTTCAAGAAATAATGTCGCCAGAGACATTATTAGTGCCGAATGTGTGCCTGTCTTTTCTGTTTTTTGGTGCCCTTTGTTAATTGAGTACCATATTCCTTATATTGTTCAACATTATCATCCGTTAATTCTTCCTAATCAAATTCTGTCCTAATTGCGCTAATCCCAACACTGTATTTTTATCACGCACGATATTTTAACACTATAAAATCTTTTTCCCATATTTAATATAAAATTTATTGGATAATTATTATAAATTTTCAAACTTTTTTTGGTTATGTTTACCCTTTGTAATTTATTGCTTTAACGCGCTAAATAAGTTAAAATTAAATTACTATGTGTAGTTAATTTTTCAAAAAATTTTACTACAAAATGAACGTAGGAAAGGAACTTAAACAATGGGAAAATATTTTCAAGAAGATATTGAAACTGCCTCAAGAGAGCAGATTAATCAATGGCAAAACGACGGACTTTTAGATGTAGTAAAAAGAGTATATGAAAACGTACCTTTTTACAGAAAAAAAATGGAAGCTGTAGGAGTTACTCCTGATGATATCAAGTCAATTGATGACATTTCAAAATTACCTTTTTTAACTAAGGATGATTTAAGAGATGCTTACCCATATGACTTAGTGGCACTTCCTCTTAAGGATTGTGTGCGAATTCATTCAACTTCAGGTACAACCGGAAAACGAGTAGTTGACTTCTACACACATGGAGATCTTGACAAATGGGAAAACGGTTGTGCAAGAGCAATTGTTGCCGCAGGTGGTTCAGACGAAGATGTAGTTCACGTCTCATACGGTTATGGACTTTTTACAGGTGGTGCTGGATTAAACGGTGGTTCTCATAAAGTTGGAGCCCTGACTCTTCCTATGTCATCAGGGAACACAGACAGACAGCTTCAGTTTATGACAGACTTAGGTTCAACTATTCTTTGCTGTACACCAAGTTATGCTTCATATTTGGCAGAATCAATTGAAGAGCGTGGAATCAAAGACCAAATCAAGTTAAAAGCCGGTATTTTCGGTGCAGAAGCATGGTCTGAAAAAATGAGACACAATTTGGAAGAAAAGCTTGGCATCAAAGCGTACGATATTTACGGTCTAACAGAAATTGAAGGGCCAGGTGTTGCTTTTGAATGTGAAGCTCAGGAGGGCATGCATATTTGCGAAGACTATTTTATTGCTGAAATAGTTGATCCTGATACACTTGAACCACTTCCTGATGGAGAAATCGGCGAATTAGTATTTACAAGTTTTGCTAAGGAAGCCTTTCCACTTATCAGATACCGTACAAAAGATATTACATACATTACAAGAGAAAAATGTAAATGCGGACGTACACATGCAAGAATTCACAGACTTATGGGGCGTTCAGATGACATGCTTATTATTAAAGGCGTTAATGTTTATCCTTCACAAATTGAGGAAGTTCTTATTAAACAGGGCATGCCTGCAAACTATCAGCTTATTGTTGACCGCGTAAACAATAGCGATACAATGGAAGTTCTAGTTGAAATGACTCCTGAAATGTTCTCTGACACAATTAGCGACATTGAAACAAAAGAAAAAGATATTGTTGCCGCCCTTAAGAGCATGCTTGGAATTTATGCAAAGGTAAAACTAGTAGAGCCAAAATCAATTACTCGTTCAGAAGGAAAAGCTGTTCGTGTTATTGACAAGAGAAAAATTTAATATTTTAGGAGGTCAGTTATGTATATAAATCAGATTTCAGTTTTTATAGAAAATAAACCAGGCAACCTTGCCAAGTTTACAAACTTTTTAGCAGATAATCACGTTGACATGCGTGCTTTTGAAATTGCTGATTCAAGCGATTTTGGTATTATTAGAATAATTGTAGATAAGCCCTTAGATACGCTTACATTGTTAAAAGATAACGATTGGATTTGCAATCTTACACAGGTTGTTGGTGTGAAAATTCCCGATGAACCAGGTGCCATGGCAAAAACAATGAACATTCTTGCAGAAGCTGGTGTAAGTGTTGAATATGTTTACACATTCCTTGCAAGAGGAACTGACGATGCACTTATGGTTTGTCGCGTTAAAGACAATGACAAAGTTGCAGCCATTATGAAAAAGAATGGCGTGAAATTAGTTTCACAGGAAGATCTTATGAAGATGTAATGGTTCTTCAAGGTAATATAGAGGGGCGACCTAATCGGTCACCCCTTGTTTATTATTAGTTCAAAAAAAGAGACACCGCTAAGTTTTTAACCTTAGCAGCATCTCTTTTTTATTGCTTTACGTTTTTGGGGGATTCCCTAATATTAGTTATTTTCTTATTTGTTCTGCTCTTTTTCGAGCTTTTCCTGTTTTTTATTTTGCTCTAATTTCTTTTTGGCTTTTTCTTCCTGACGTTTCTTCTTTTCTTCTGCTTTCTTTGCCTTCTCCTGGGCTAGTTTCTGCTTCTTTTTCTCAATCGCTATTGTATCCACAGTACCTGAATTAAGTTTTTTACATGCAGAATATGTATAATTGCGTCTTGTTGAAAATTTTCCAAAAGTTGAGCTTTTTGTTGCAAACTCATGCATTTTTGCTAATCCATTTTTGTCTGCATTCAACTTGTCTGTACCTTTGAAATAATCTATTGTCTGTTTTGCCACTTCTCTTGCCGTATTAGGGCTCTGCCAAAACATATCTGCGAAATATACAACAAGTGCCGGATTTTTTAATTTATATGTATTCTTTGCAATACTTACAATGTTATTAACGTCTTTTTTCACCTGCGATTTCTGAACCGCAACGCCATTTCCACTTCCAAGAAGTGCTTTTACAGCCGTAATTTCCTTGTCAGTAAATTTACGCTTTGTACTTTCCCAGTTGTCTGATGAAGTGATATCTGCAATAAATTTCTTTGCATTTTCTTCTCGCTTTTTGCCATAATAAACGCTTTTTGCAAGATTAAATGCTTTATCCTTATCAGCAGCATATATTTCCTTCAAAAGATTGTGAGCTCTCTCGCCATACCACTGCCATGCGCCAACAGTAATTGTCTTTTCGCCTGCGAATCTTGACAACTTGTTTCTTGCGGCTCTAAAATCTCCCGATTCATTACGTGAAATCAAAGAAATTGATGCGTCAACCAAGCTATTGCCCGTTGTACCAACACTTGCATTAATTGCCTGCTTCAAAGCCTGATCTAAAGCTTCCTGCTCTTTTTTCTTCTCTGCTGCAATATACTCTTTATATGCTTTCGTGGTCATTGCCTTATGAGATTCGATTCCAATATTAATTTCTTTCACCGAAACCCAACCTGTTACAGTTTCGCTTCTTTTAATTTCTGCTTTCTTATAATCCTTGGAAAACTTAACAATTGGGTACTCACTATTCTTATAGCAAACACCAATTACAGTGCTTTTGCTTCTCTCACTGTTTCTTAAGTTTGTATTTCCTTTATGGAAACTTGCTGTAACGTTTTTATTTTTCAGCAAAAAAGGCTCTACTTCTTTGTCTACCAATAAATTTTTTTCACCAATATAGCCTGTTACTTTTCCTGATTTTATTTTGTAAAAATTGTTAGAATACTCAATTACTTTAACAGCCGAATTGTTTTTGATATAGCCTGCTGTTTTTGACTTTTTATTATCCTCTGACTTAATCTTTGTAAAATCGTCATCCCTTGAATTCTTAACAATTCCTAAATCTTCTACTTTTAATTTATATTTATCAATTTTTGTTAATTTTTTCTTTTTGGAATTTTTCTTGTAGAACTTTATAATCTTCTTCTCTGATACCTTGTCTACTTCAAAAACGCCATCATCGACTATTTGATTCTCAGATGAATGTTCCAATACCTTCTGAGTTGTGGATATAGTATGAGTATTTGCCGAAACTGGTACGGAACATATAGTCATCGCTGAAATAGCCAATATACATACTTTCTTTCTCATTTATAACACCTCGATTTACTATTATAGAACTCTTTTTTTCAAAAATCTATAATAGATATTTTTTTAACAAAGTTTACCAAAAAAGAAAACATCTTTCGCACTTCAATAAGTTTGAAAAATGTTTCCTTTGTTATTATTTCAATGTTTTATCTTTATTTGTTTACCTTAATTTTTACCGTTACAACTTTATATGTTGATTCATATTTTGAGTTTCCTGCTGCTACCACCTTAACTTTTATCTTATATGTTCCTTTCTTCGTGCCTTTCTTAATTAAGATTTTTCCACTTTTTTTATTTATTGAAAGTTTGGACGATGATCCCTTTTTTATTTTTATATAATTTACTTTTCCTTGAGCATTCTTGACAGTAATGGCTTTTACGATTTGTTTTTTCTTTTTAAGTTTTTTCTGCTTAACCTTTACCTTTTTTGTTTTTACAATTATGGATTGTTTTATTTTTTTTGGAACAACGTAACTTTTATTATTAAAATCAAGTAATTTACTAAATTCATATTCTTCTGCTATTGTATAAGGTCTTTCCATAAATCCATCATAGAAATCCCCACTCCCATTCATATTATGGCCTGCTGTATAAGTTTTCCCATCTAAAGTGGTATATATTGTATGTTCCTGAACTGCTACATCCTTTACTTTTTCTGCCACTAATCTTGGCTCTTTAATTATATATGTAACCGGATCTATTCCTGACTGTCCATATAAACTGCGACCTGTCATGTATAATTTATTATCTATTGTTATGTATGCCGAATCATCTCCTCCCGCACAGGCTTTCAAAACATTGTCTGCCACTTTGGTTGGTTTATATACCTGAACATAATCTTTGTCATAAGCTGTTTTTCCATTCATAAGCTGGCAATAGTCATTTTTTCCCCAGCTATATAATGTGTTGTCATTTTTTACTGCTAACACATAATCCACACCACATGAAACTGTTCTTACATTTTCTAAAACCTTAACCGGTAAATTTACATTAACAGATTCATTATTATTTCCAATTCCTAACTGACCGTTTGTGTTATTTCCAAACATATAGAGTTCATTACTTTTATTAATTGCAGCTGTGTTTCTACAGTAGGTAGAAAAATCTCTAATTCCATCAATTAATTTTACAGGTTTTGTAACGTAATCTCCACTATACTTGTTAGTCAATTTACCTGAGTCTGAACTACCAACTCCCCATAAGCTACCATCTTTTTTCAAATATATGAAATAGCCTTCACCTGCACCAATTTTTACTACATTCGTGTCCAATTTGACAAATTCTTTACTTATCTGCGTAATTCCATGTTTTCCGTTACCTAGTTGTCCATAATTGTTCCTGCCACAAACCCACATACTTCCATCTTTTTTTAATATTGCAGTAGAATAAAAATATCCACAGGCAACATCTACAACATCTTTTTCACTATCTGTAAATCCCTGTTTAAACATAGATGTTTTCCCTATTCCAAACTCTCCATATTCATTCATCCCCCACATGACAAGCTGTCCATCTTCCTTTACCAATCCTGTATGTGTTGTTCCTACACTCATAGAGGTTGTAGTGCTATTAGCAAACACTGCAGCGTTTGTCGAAAGCATCAAAACTCCCACTACAATAAATGTAATAATTTTTTTCATAAAAATTCCCTCCTTAAATTTAATCCGTATCTATACTATATTTTCATTGTATCATATCACCTATTTCTGATACAATATAATAATATAGCTTTTGTGTACTGAACAGTTGCATAAATAAATTTCTGATTAACCTTGCGTGACTTAACAACCTTATCTATACTATTTTCACCATCCCCACTCTTGTAGTATTTAATTGTGTCCTGTAAAAGATTTCCTTTTGAATCAATTACCTCGCTATAGTTTTTCTTATCAGCTCCTAAAATGTTAAGGTTATCAAAAATTTTTACATCTGTAACCTTACCTGTTAGGAGTTTATTTTCATCATCAGCCCCACTTTCCTTAAAGCTGTTACCAACCTTAGCTAAATTAACTTTAGCCTTATCTACACTTGTAACTTCCGCTGTAGCATCTGTAGACTCGAGTTTTCCCTGAGCCACACTGTCACTGTAATCTTCAACCGCTCTGTCAGCTACTTTTGATTCAACAAGTTGTACACCTTCGGCTATTTTAACGGCTTCATCTTTTGAAATATCTTCACCTAGATTTAACTGGACTACATAATACTGTTTTTCAAAATTAATGTACATTATCTTATCCATGGAATAACTTTCATCATTCATTTTTGCTCTGGCTCTTGCCAATCTATTTTTTACAGCGCTTTCTGTTGTTTTCAATATCTCGGCAATATCCTTAACTTTGTAACCATCTAAATAATATAACGATACGCAAATACGTTCATTTTCACTTAGATGTCCGATTGCATTGTACAAATCCGTATAATCCTTATGCTCTGTCGTCTGACTTTTCATCATATAATCCTCTAATGACACTACTCTTTTCTTCTGTCTGATAACGTTGTAGCACTCATTTATTAGGATTCTCACTAACCATGTATCTACATATTCCTCTGACTTGAGTGTGTGGATCTTACTAAAAGCCTTAACAATAGTCTCAGAAATTGCATCTGAACAGTCTTCATCATCAAAAAGCATTGACTTTGCTATATGATACAGTTTTTCCTGAGACTCGATTATTGTCTCACCTAACTTTTCTTTTTTCATACTGTTTGTACGTCCTTCCTGATGATCATCTTTTTTTGTATACATTAATTAGACGGTGTGGGGTGGAAAAAGGTCTCGAAAAAATTTCAAGGGGTTGAATGCAAAACTAACTTCTGATTTGCATACAACTTATTATCTCATAAAATTATTTTTTTGTGATATTTTTTCCATTTGAATTGTTGTATTATTAGAAAGATCTTTCAAGACATTAAGGAGGAAGTCCTGTGGACATACAATTATACAATCAGATCGTAACTAAACATGCCAATACTGTATTCAAAATTGCCTACAATTATTGCAAAAACAAATATGATGCAGAAGATGTTGTGCAGAATACTTTTTTAAAATTATTACAGCGCAAGGATGGCTTCACAGACGAAGAACATATAAAACGCTGGCTTATTCGTGTAGCCATAAACGAGTCAAAGAATATGTGTACTTCTTTTTGGCATAAAAGAATTGTATCCTGGGATGAATCTGTATCAGATGCCGAATTTTCTTTTGAAGACGAAAAAACATCAACGCTCTACGATGCAGTAATGAATCTAAATTCAAAGTATAGAATCGTGGTTCATTTGTATTACTACGAGGGATATTCCATAAAGGAGATTTCTCAAATCCTGCATATAAAAGAAACCACTATTCAAACTAGATTAATGCGTGCAAGAGCTCAATTAAAAAACAAGTTGAAAGGAGATTGGTTAGATGAGTAATTATAAAAAAATGTTTGACGAAATTAATATTTCCGATGACTGTTTAAGAAAGGTAAGAAATATGGAAGCAAAAAATAATAAAATCAAAAACTTTAGATTACGTTATGCTGCTGTAGCACTAGTTCTTATAGCTTTATTCGCTACATCAAACGTTGTGTCATATGCAGCTACCGGCTCTAGTATTACCAAAAACATACAGGTAATGCTAACAGATGAAAACGGCAAAAAGACAGAACTAAAGGAAACAGAAAAAGGGAAATACATTTATAAAAGTAACGATGAAGAAATGGAGGTGAATGTAAACAAGGATACTATTGAAGATGAAAGCATGGATGTAAATGTAAATATGGATAAAAATAAAAATGAAGTAAACATGGAAATAAATAGTTCGGAAAAATAATACCTCACTACTTATTGATTTTTATTTTTACTTGTTTATTTTGTGTAAGCATTTGAGAAAAATCAATAAGCACGCGGCATTCGCAAAACGAATGCCGCTCAATAAAAGAAGAGACAGACTCCCGTTTATGCAAGCATAACGGGTTGCCTGTCTCTTCTTTTATTGTGACGCTTTGCTCAAAGCTTCGCGATTATTCTACTGTATATGGCATTAATGCGATATTTCTAGCTCTCTTGATTGCTGTTGTAAGAGCTCTCTGATGTCTAGCACATGTACCTGTCATTCTTCTAGGAAGAATTTTTCCTCTTTCAGATACGTATCTCTTTAATGTTGCTACATCTTTATAATCGATTGCCTTATTTTCGCTTGCACAGAATGCACAAACTTTTCTTCTTCTACGACCGCCTCTTCTTCTCATTGGAGAATCTGGTCTTTCACTCTTATTATATGGCATAACTTGACCTCCTAATTTAATTAAAAGTTGAATGGTAATCCTGAATCGTCTACATTATCAGGAATGTTCATAAAACCATCTCCTGCTGGAGCTGTTGGTGCTGACGCTGCAGGTGCCTGAGCAAATCCTGCGTTATTATCAGACGCTGCTTTGCTTTCTGCAAACTCCTGATTTTCTACAACTACTTCTGTAGTGTAAACTGTCTTACCATCTTTGTCCTGATAACTTCCAGTCTGAATACGACCTTCTGCTACGATTTTAGTTCCCTGATGGAAGTACTTTTCTGCAAACTCACCGCTTCTACCAAATGCTACACATCTGATAAAATCTGCTGTCTGCTCTCCATCTCTTTTGAATCTTCTGTCTACTGCTAATGTATATCTAGCAATAGCTAACTGATTGTCACCTGATGTTGAATATCTAACTTCAGGATCACGAGTCAAACGACCCATTAGTATAATCTTGTTCATATTAAATACCTCTCTATCTTAACTATGCTTCTACTGCAACAGTCATGAATCTAAGGACATTTTCCATAATACGAAGCTGGCTTTCTATTTCGCTTGGAGCGTTTACATTATCAGTATCAAATGTGATGAAGTAATAGTAACCTTCTGACATCTTCTGGATTTCATAAGCGAATTTCTTCTTTCCAGCGTCATCAATGTTAGCAATAGTACCACCAAACTTTTCAACAAAAGCTTTTACCTTGTCAAGTTCTGCAGTTCTTCCTTCTTCTTCAAGTTTTGCACTAATAACAACTGTCATCTCATATTTGTTCATGCGTTTACCTCCTTTTGGTCTCTGGCCTTTCTACCTATAAGTAAAAAAGCAAGGAAAAATTATTTTTTTCACGAATATACATAATAACATAAAAAAGCCCCTAAATCAAGGGCTTTTCTACATTTTGTTTAATTTTGTGTATTTAATTTTCAATTAATTATAATTAAAACTTATTTAATTATAATTAATTGGTTGAATGCAAAACTAACTTCTGGATTGGTTGCATAAAACAGAACTTCGAAATTATCTTAAGGTATTATTCCGAAATTATCTTTTTTACACTTTTTTCAAATGTTTTCCGCGGAATCATTACTATTCTATCACATCCACAGCACTTCAACTTAAAATCCGCCCCTGTTCGTATGATTTTCCACTGATTTGTTCCGCAGGGATGGCCTTTTTTTAGCGTTACTATATTTCCAATATTGTACTCCACTATTTAACTACCCTTCCTATTCCAACAATGTGTTTTGTGTTGTTATAATTTATTGTCTTACCGCCTTTTTCTACAACTTTACCATTTCCGGCATACATTGACACATGGTAAATATCTAATGTTCTTCCAGGTGTGCTATACATTACCGCACTATTGTAATCGCCATAGAAAATAAGGTCACCAGGTTTCATATAGTTGTATCCTATATAGCCGTAGTATACTATCTGATTTTTACCTTTTAAGTAGTCAAATAACTCTCCTGCTGTATATGCCCAGGAAGTGCTACCCAACTTCTTGTTGTAATTTTTGTATACCTGATATCCCTTCCATACTAATGATGAACAATCATAATACCCATACTGCATACGTTTTCCCTGATTGTATTTCCAAGTATTAACGATTTTCTGTGCTTTAGAAATTATTGTTTTCATACCTGTGGCTGCAACTTCCACACGATATGTCTTTGTATAGCTACCAAGTTTCACATCTACAAATGTTACCCCTGAACCTTTTCCTTTGATTTTTCCGTTAGCATCAACTGTTGCAACTGCAGTATTTCTACTTTTATATGTAGGTGTAAGGCCTGTAATGCCGTCAATTTTAATCGTTGTTGTTTTCTTCTTTGCTAAAACAGCTTTAATTGACTTAAATTTAGGATTGTAAACTGTGTAATTTACATTATATTTTTTCCCATCAACAGTTGCCTTAATCACACCTGAACCTGCCTTGTTTCCCACTATGCTGGCTTTATTGTGATATTTTACAATAGATACATGCGGTGCATGTGACATATCCCATGTTATCTTACTGTATTTCGAAATTCCGGAAAAAGATATGTACTGCTGTCTGTTCGCTCCCATGTTAGGTCCCATTAGCACAAGATTCTTTGTGTTAATTCCGGGTTTTGTTACATAAACGGTATTGTTATATGTTGTTGTTTTTCCTGTCTTATCTGTTACTGTAGCCGTAATAGTTGTTTTTCCTGTTGTTCCTGTTTTGGCACCAGCCACTATTACGTTGCTGTCATTGTTTGGCTTTGACAATATTTCATCATCCTGAGTAGACCAAACGCATTTTTTTACGTTATCTGAATCTAAATTTGCAATCTTAAATCGTATTATCTTATTCTTAGCCCATGTAATTCTTTCGTATTTTATATTGTTCTTAGTTGTTAAACGTCTAATTGCTGTAGTTTTTTTGCTAACTGAATTATCCAAAGCTGTCTGATTTTCTTCATTTGGAGTAACTGTAACTGTGCATGTTGCATATCCTTCAGAATTTTCTGCTGCAATGGCTACTGTTCCCGGATTATGCGCCTTTATTAATCCATTTGCATGAACTGTTGCAATGTGATCATTGTTTGAAAAATACTTAACTGTTTTGGCTGAGGTTGGCTGTAACTGATATGTGCTTCCCTCTACCAAACTTACATTATAAGTATTTAATGTAACTCGTTTTGAACTGTCAGGAACTGTAACCTGACAATAATAATTTTTCTTTTTATAAGTAGCTTTAATTGTTGCTGTTCCGTAATTAACGGCTTTCAATTTACCCTTTTTTGATACGGTAACTGCAAACTTGTTAGAAGTTTTCCATTTAATCTTTGCATTTTTTGGTGCATTGACAATTTTTAATTTATGCTTCTTTCCTTTTAGTAATGTTATCGCTGACGTTGACATTGAATATGTTGTTGCCGCCTTTGCTTTGTATGGAACATTACATAAAGTTATAACCATTGCCAGCACTAAAACTGCGCTTACACATTTACTGATTATTGTTTTTTGTTGCTTCTTCTGTTTGTTTACCTGTTTGTTCGTTAGTTGTTTCATTTGTTTCGTTTTCACCTTGCACTTTCCACTCTTCTATACTGCGTATTCCTGTTTCATTGCTTTCGTCATAAAATATCTCGACTTTACTTCCCGGTTGAACAAAAACAATTGTTTCATCATCAGAAAACTTCATCTTATATACATTACCGACATTACTTGTAATGTACACATAGGTTTCTCCTGACATATTTATATATTTAATATCCTTAACAGTAACCTGCTCATGCTTGTACTGTTGTTCAATATTTTTGTACTTACCTGAACTTGTTTTTACACCATTTTCTTTTATAAGTTTTCTGTAAGTATTTAATGTATCTTTTTGACTTGTTCCTGTTGCTACAATGCTGTATTTTTTTACATCAACCAATGCATATTGTTTTACAAGATTTCCTTTGTCCTTCAACACCATAAAATAAGTTGGTCTTCCATCAATGTTTATTAAAGATGGAAATGCTGCATCATAGCCAAGATTCTGTACCTGACCTTCTGCGGCTTCCATGGCTGAAAACTCTTCTGCTCCTGCCACGTTAAAATATTTTGCCTTGCCCGTTCTGGCATTAACCATTACAAATCCAATATTTGAAGAATCATCTATAACAGAAGTTACTCCTGTGTAAATCCAAACATCATTGTCAATTACTTTGTAGCCATAATCTTCCGTTGCTTTCTTGCAATCCTTTTGACCGATTACGCTATTAATAAATCCGTCTGCCAACATTCCATGCCAGTTATACTTCTGCTCAATCAAATCTCCATCATATACTCTGTCGACCCACTTAGGCACATCGTCTAAATCATATTTCTTAGTTTTGCCTGTACATGGATCACAGATAACAACGCCATTTACATCCATACCACCAAACATGCCTACTCGCGCAGTCATTGTAGGGCAGATATAATATGGCTTGCCATCTTCATCTAACTCAAAATAATAGCCTTCAAATATTGCTGTTGGATATTTAAATCTTAAATGTCTTTCCAAATTGTCATTAAACCAGCCAGATTCTGTGTATTTAATTGGCTTGTCTAATTTTACATAATTAGCTTCAAATTTAACAGCATCAACTAATACATAACCTGGTATTCCGTTTTTTCTATTATTAAACCATTTGAAAAAGCCTGCATATTCCAAAGATGCCACTTTCATCGGTTCACCTTTTAATGCAATTTGGCTATAATCACTTCCAATCTCATACTGACTTACTACATCTGATAATGCTCCGATAGCTCTTTGTCCAACTACCTTTGCACTATCTGTGTCCATTAAAGCTACGTCTGTTATTGTATCTGTTTCTTTAATAGTATCTTCAAATTTTGTGTTCTCTATATCTATTAAAGATGAATATCTGCCTGCTTTAAATATCTTTGCAGAAATTACATTTCCAATAATTACAATTATTACTGCCAACAAAATAATTATACCAAATATCTTTGATACAATATTGTACTGAATTTTTGCCTCTTCAAAATTAGGAATTTTAAATGTGAGCAAAAAGAATGCTACTATAAAGAATCCCTGAAACTCCCAAAACTCCATAGAATGAATATTCAATGGTGGGAGAAATGCATAAAATGCTAAAAACTCAATAACTGCTACTATAATAAATGAAATTACTATTTTCTTAATTGGTGGTTTAGTCTTTGAAACAAAACCTCCCGCTGTATTTCTTCCATATCTTCCTACAAACATATAACGTTTCCTTCCCATAATAATCGGCAAATTCTGTTTCTAATTTTAGCCCACTATTTTAATGATACCACAGCAGTACACTAAAATCCATAGCAAAGAATATCGTTTTTTAGCGGAACGTTTTTTGTGTAATAAGAAATTACGAAGGATTTTTTTATTACAACCGAGTAGGCTGTCTCCTACTCGATTGTAGCTAGCAGACATCTCAAAGCATAGCGTTTCGATGTTCTTACGCCCGGCAAATGATATTTCGTGCAAGCACGATATCGCTTGCTGGGCTTTTGCTACAAAAAAAAGAACCGCTCACATGAACGATTCTCAAGAGGCGCAAACCAGATTTGAACTGGTGATCAGGGTGTTGCAGACCCGTGCCTTACCACTTGGCTATTGCGCCTTATATTTAGAACCCCTTTATTATATCAAGGGTTCTTGTTATCGTCAAGAAATAAAATTCTTAACGGAAGTGACTCCTACGGGAATCGAACCCGTGTTACCGCCGTGAAAGGGCGATGTCTTAACCGCTTGACCAAGGAGCCATATAAAGCTGTTTGTTTCTTAACAGCTTTAGTAGTCTATCAAATGTATTTTTATTTGTCAAGAGTTTTTTATATTTATTTTTATATTATTTTCATTGTTATAATCTTTATTCTTAGCTGAAGATTCCGCTTATATAATGCTGAATAATGTTGTTGTCATAAATCAGACTTAGCAATCCATTCTCTGATATTCCTGTACAAATCTGCTGTCCCCAACTTGTTGCGCTGAATGCTGTTACAACAATGCAGGCAATCCATATAATTACTAATGATTCACCTAAACCTATTAATGCTCCACCAATAGTGTTGAAAGTTCTAAGAACAGGTAACTTAGCGATAATATCTAAGGCATGAACTACAATCTTCACAAGAATTGTTAATATAACAAATAAAATAATAAAGGTAACTGCATTCATAACCATATCAGTTAAAGACTCAGCTATATATTCTGAAAAAGTAGTTACTTTCAAACTTGCGTAACTTTCTTCAGTGTTATTTTCATTAAGCGTTGCTTTTATTTCCTTTGGTAAAGGCAATTTTTCAATAATTTTCTTTTGAGCACCAACACCTGTTTGTGTTACACTTTGTGCCGATGATTCTATGTTATTACTAACATATTCCTCTATTGTGTTTTGTATGCCTGTATAAATTGGTGTTGCTTTCAACAACTGCTTAGTTGGAGGGGTCAAAATATTAACCAATAATAAAACTACTACTACTGATATAAGCGAAAATGCCATCTTAAGCATTCCTCTTTTTAAGCCGATTGCCGTCATTGCAACCATAAATATACCTACTATTATTAATAATGTATTTCCCATTAGTATTCTCCTTAAAGAAATTTCCTTTTCTTTTTGTTATTCCGTTAATCTGATTTTTTAAATTATTTTGTTCTTTATCTTTTCCCTTATCTTTTTTTGATTCGTTCTTATAATTTGTATAATCTATCTTAAACAACTTTATAAGATTTTTCTGTTTTCACACAATTAATTTTTTATTTTAATTTAACTTTCTGTATTTTTGACTTTGTCATAATAAGAAAAGTTCTTGAACCATCAATTGGAATAATTGCATTTACTGCTCCATTAAATGTCACCTTAAACTTCTGAACTCCATCAAAAGATATAATCTGACAGTTCATGTCATCGTACATTAAAACATTATCCCCTGAAAAAGAAACGTTATCATATTCTAATTTGATTTCCTTTTCCATTTTTTTGTTTCCATTCAAGTCATAAACCTGTATTCTGTATGGGAACTTACTATTAGTATTTTTTAGAATCACGCCCACATACTGGTCACTATAAAATATTTTCTGAATCTCTTCATTTATTTTAACATCTTCCCTTAATGAAGGTTTATTTTTAAATCCATACAAAGACAGAATGTTCTCACCTGCTGCTACAACATCATCGTTTGTCACAAATTTTACCGTAGGTACAATAACCTCTTTGTACTGGTCAAACTCTCCCACTATTTTGTCAGTGGAATTTTTACCTGCATTAGAAAAATTGTAAAACACAACTCTGTTACTCATAGAACCGTTATTGACAGTTATATATGATACTGCCATTTTGTCCCCATCTTTTGATATTGAGAAATCAAGAGGGTATCCGTTTTCATCTAAAAGGGTTTTGTGAATAACCAACTTATTTCCGTCTCTGTCATAAACTTCTATATAATTGGCATCTTTATCTTCTGACAAAACAGCTATAACGCCCTGCTCTGCAACTTCCACTTTCACAATTGGGAAATTAGTTGTTACCTTTCCCTGATTGCCATCCTGATTATATATGTAAACATCATTGCTGTTTTTGTCGGCAACAGCTATATAATCTCCACATATATCTACCATTGGAGACTTCATCTGAAAAGCTTCATTCCAAACAGTACCATCATCATCAATATAAGAAATTCCATCTCCACTATATTTGATTACGAAATCCTTATAAGATAAATATTTACTTTCTGTACTTCCATCAATCTTAATGGAATTAATTACCTTATAGCCATCGTAACTACTATATCGTTTATACAAGAATATACCAATAACTGCTACGATTGCCACCAAAACGCAAATTGCAATTTTTATTGTAAATCTATTTGTATGTTTCTTTATTACCTCTATAAAATTAAAATCTAAATAAGACTTTTTAAACTGTCTTACTTTATCAGAATTTTTATTACTCTGTGCCACAATCTCACTTCCTATCTAAAATCTATAAACGATTATACAATAAGTTTTGGATTATGGCACTATGTTTTTTATGGTAATAAAATTTTCTGACCTTCAATAATTGTATAGTCATCATCAATATCATTATATTCTTTTATTTCATCTACCATTTTGCTCGTTCCATAAACTTTCATACTAATATCGTATAGGGTTTGTCCCTTCTTTACCGTATAAGACATACCTGCAACATTGTTTACTTTTTTCGTTTTTTTAGAAGAATCATTAGCTGCATTCGCTTCCTTCTTTACACTGCTATTTGCATTTTCGTTTTCCAATTCATTAAAGTTCTGCTCACTGTTATTTTTTGATGAACTATTTTGCGAACTGTTGTTTTGTATTTCGTTTTTTTGGGTTCCGGTTTGAGAAGAATCACCCTGGTTTTTACTCTTCTGATTAATATTTTCCTGATTGTCGTTTTCATCTTGCATATCTTTACTCACGCCATCAGATTGTACACCATCCTTTTCACTTACTTTGTTGTTTTTATCTAAATTGCTATTGGTAGCACTTTTGGATTTGTCTTTACTATCTTCTAAAATTTCCTTTGTTTCCTCACTGTTACTATTTAATTGTTGATTAACCGCTCTTGCTTCCTCATTCATGCTGTAGCCGGATAATGTTTGTTTTATGTTTTTTAGTTCTCCATAATTATTTAGCATTACAACCGTTGATAGCAATAATGCTATAATTAATAGACTACTTATTCCATAAGCAACTCTCCCCTGCTTTCTGTTGCCACTTTCTTCTTTCAGTATTTCTCTAAAGCTTTTTGGTCTGTTAATATCTCTTTCTTTTATTTCTACATGTTCACTACCCTTGATTGTCTTATGTTGATTTGTGCCGCCCGCCCGCATATTATTTCTTTGATTTTTAAAAGTTGCTGCTAACTTTCCACCCTTTGTGCCAAGCTTGTTTTTATTTTGGTCTATTAGATTTTCGTTTTTGCGGGTTGAATTTTGGATTGAATTCTGATTTGCATTCTGACTTGAATTATGCGATGAATTCCCGGCCAAGTTTTTTTTCAAATCATTATTCACCAAATTGTCATTGGTTGCTTTTTGTTTTGAAGTTACCCCCTTACTATTTTCTTTTGCTACATTATTCTCATTACTTTCATTTTTCTCATTATTTAAACTTTTAATATATTTCTTCATTTTTTCATTTCTCTCATAATAGATATAGTATCCGGATTGCTTTTCTAAGTTCCCTTGCTTGCACATATAGAAATTTTCATCATTTTCAGTTCTGTCTGTAAGAAAACAAACTTTATCATTGCCTGCGAAGTTATCTAAATGCAGTTTGCGTATGCCTTTCAAATCATCCCGAACTCTATATGGTACTGAAACAAACCATCCAACAATATTCATTTTAGAGAAATATTTTTTTATGTCTTTATATATTGCTGCCCAGATGTCATCATTGAAAATCAAACTATTTTCTATCACTTCCCTTACTTCTACCATTCCCTTAACAAAAACATATGTATTTCCATTTTTTCTTTTTATTTCCCCAAGTAAAACTCCATAATTTACATCTTCCTGTTTTCCTGTTCTTTTCTTTAAATTTGTTATAACATTATCCTCAACGTAAATTTTTTGATTGGAATTATTTTCACCTATTTGGCGTATGTTTTTAGGAATAGTTACATTTCCCTGTTCCTCAGACTCTTTGCTACTATATACCATCTCTATCATGGGCCCCTCCTTTTCTATAATACCCAATGATAATAGCACATAGGCTCTGTTCTATTTTGTCAAAAACAGTTTGAACCCTTGTAAAAGTTTGCGACAAAAAAGACACTGGGAATACACCAGTGCCTTGTTAATTACAATTTAATCTTTATAACTCCACAACCTGACCTAAAACTTCACCTATCGGTTGATTTATTACAAGGTCTGCTCTTTGATCTTTTTGTGTTTTACTCTTATTAATAAGAACAAGCTTATTTCCTCTATAGTAATCCACAAGACCTGCTGCCGGATATACCGCCAGTGATGTTCCACCAATAATTAGAACATCAGCCTTGGCAATTGCCTCCACTGAAAGTTGTATTGTTTTCTGATCTAATCCTTCCTCATATAACACAACATCTGGTTTGATAATTCCACCACACTGACATCTTGGTATGCCTTCCATTTCATAAACCTGATCAAAACCGTAGAATTTTCCACAATCCTGACAATGATTTCTGTGTACTGAGCCATGTAATTCGTATACGTTTTTGCTACCTGCCGCCTGATGCAAACCATCTATATTCTGAGTAATCACTGCTTTTAATTTTCCCATTTCCTCTAATTTGGCTAAAGCTTTATGAGCCATATTAGGTTCTGCACTAGGAAAAAGCATCTTATTTCTGTAGAATCTATAGAACTCCTCCGGATTTCTTCTATAGAAACTGTGGCTTAAAATAGTTTCCGGTGGATATGCATATTCCTGATTATATAATCCATCCACGCTTCTAAAATCAGGTACTCCGCTTTCTGTAGAAACACCTGCTCCACCAAAAAATACAATATTATCGCTTCCATCAATAATCTCTTTTAATTTCTTTATGTTTTCTTCCATTATAAGCACCTCTTTTTCTTGTTCTGTTACTCACTCTCAAACAACTGGTTTACATTAAGGATTTTATTTAATACCAACTATAAATATAAATATAAGTATAAATACAATTATATTTAGCTACACTGGTATTATTATAACATCTTTACAATTCTTACTCTACAATAAAGTCTATGTTTGCAAGGGTAATTTTGTCCCCAATTTCTATCGGTAACAGCTTATGAGGTTCTAATTTTTCTCCATTTAAAAATGTACCGTTAGTCGAGTTCAAATCTTCAATAAAGTAATCTCCTAACTCTTCTGTAATTCGTGCATGTACTCTGCTAATTACTGCACTATCAATACAGAAATCACTACTTGAACTGCTTTTTCCAATTATATAAGGATAGTTTGACGGCTTAATATTTATTGGTATTTCTGTCCCCACTGCTACAAGTTTTATGTCTTTAGATAGTAGTGGATTAATCAACACCATAGTCCTGTCTTCCTGAAACTGTTGACTGTTCTTTGTGCAAAAACTTTTTACGGAATTATCAAAGTAATCTCCTACACTTTTGTGTATTTCTTTCTTATAAGTTTCCTCCCCATAACCCTCAGCTTTATAAGTTCCAGTTTCTTCTGCAACAAAAGAAGCTTCCTCCTCTTCAAGATAATCAAAGAAATCTAAATCTTCTTCCGTTTTATATTTGTCTTTTCTTTTAAATATACCTGCTATGGATTTTAATATATTTCTCTTTTCATTTTCTTTTTCAGATTCTTTCTCATTTTGTTTTCTATTTTCTTTTTTGTCTTCCTTTTTGTTTTTCTTTCTTATGCTATATTTTTCCTTTGAATTCTCGTTTTTATTTTCTATATCAAGTTTTACTATATCTTCTGTTCTTATTTTTTCGCTATTGCTTTTTTCTTTCTTATATTCCTGTATATTTTCAAATGCACATCTAAGTAACTCCTGCAATGTGAAATCTGCATTTGTTGTCATTTGCTGAATTCCATAAGCAATAAGCACAGCTTCTTTATCATTATGATCTATGTATTCCAATAGTTTATCAAAAAGAGTTCTCAGATTTACCTGATAATCTTCTTTATTCTCAGAAACATAACAAAACTCATATTTTCCTTTTTGTCTGTTGAAAAATATTAAATCTGTGTCAAATATTATATTGTCTAATGTAAGTAAATATTCACTCATTCTCTCGGATAGCATTTTTATATCTTTTATAAATATGTAAAGTTCCTTACCTGACATTTGTTTTCTGGTAAACATGTTAGACATTTGTGTTTTAGACGAAATATCATAATATAACATGGTTTCATTATTTATTGACTCCACACTTATTTGAACTAATCCCTCAATATGATTGTTTAATACCATCTGAAGTTTATAATCATTCTTCTCTATTTTTATGTCTTTTATAATCATCGTGTTTCTATTTCCGTCTTTTATATAAGATATTTCCATACTATCACTTCCTTCCAAATCCATCTTCCATAGCTCTTATTGCGTATAAAAGCTCTCTATTCATCACTTTTTGAATTTTAATTTCATCTTTTGATTTCCGACTAATTATTTTATTTAAAAAATTAGCATTACTTTTACTTCCAAAATCAGCACTTACTTTTGTGCTAATCTTATCTTCGTCTTTAACTATTAAAGGGGTTATTACAAAGCACCCTCCATTACCATTTTGTTCACCGTCAATATAAGTTAGCGCTGTGCTTCTCACAGTCACCAAGTCGTGATAATAAAGAGAAACATAAACTAACGATGCTACAATTAATATTGTTATTGGTACAATTATTGATGCCTCAATTGTAATTTGTCCTTTTAAAGTTTTCCTGACCATTTTCCTGTACAATGTTTTTATCATACACCTTCCTTTTCTATGCCTTGCATAAATAAAACAGAATATTTCCACAAAATATAAATGGTACAAACGGGATATTTGTTTTCAAACTCATCTTACCGATAGAAACACCTATTATCGAAAAAATCGCACTAATAATAAATGCAATCATCATTACGTTTAAGACAACCTTCAATTCAACCATTGCCGTTAAGGTTAAAATTATCAAAATATCTCCTACACCTACTGCTTCCTTTGTTACTAACGCAATAATATATAATAATGTACACACAATAATGCCGATTATAATATTTTCTAATTTCAAATTATTGGTTACCGCTTTCATTACTATGGCTAAAAAATAATTTAGCAAGCAGAACCATACATAAATTTCTTTTGTTTTATAATCTGCAATTGCACATACAAGTAAAAACACTACACTCCATATTTCATACATTTTATTCTCCTAATACATATATCTAATACTGTCTTCATAAAAAGCCCATAATATTTTGCTACAAATTGCCATATATAACCTTGTATTATTTTCCTGAACATCTACTACAAGGTGGCATATTTTTAACCTTACTCTTTTCTACTGTGATAATATTTCTCAAAAGTCCGCTACACATTAAACTATTATGGTATTTATTTCCATCTTCAGTAATAAACACCTCTGATCCTAATGTGCCTTTTTTATTTACACATATAGAACATCTACTGTACGCCTGCCCGTAACAGTTTCTTTTAATTTTTAATTCTATAACGCCAATCTTGCTTATTTTCAGAGACAGATGTGTACATTCTTTAGTAACATGATAGACTTTTCCGTTTTTTGTAATATAAACAAGTTCCTGTTCCTTTGTTAAATCATAACCTGTCCAATCCTTTAAATAGCACCGTTGAGTTAAAACTATAGGCTTATTAATGTACGGAATTCTAACGATATACGGAAAAACAATATCTATTACTCCTTCTTCTGAAGTTTTTTTCTCTATCTCGCCACTTTGTTTAAGGCTTTGCACTCCACTTTCTAACAGTCCTAAATCCTCACTATACTTCTTACTTTTTTCTGTACATTGTTTATAGTAATTTAGTTTTGATAACGCAATTCCCATATTATTTATTTGTTTTTGATTATGTAACTGTTTGTTAAGAACTGTTATGTAACTTATCACCGAAAGAATTGCCAACATAAAAATTGTTATAACAATAGCAGCTTCCAAAGTAATGCTTCCTTTGGAGGTAAATAAATATACCCTTTTTCCCTGGGACACATTTATTTTTTTTATTTTTTCTTTATATTTTTTTGGCTTCTGTACTTGGAGAGAATCACATCCTAATTTTATTTTTTTATGTTTTTCACTATGTACAACAGGTGGGAAAAAGGGCATATTTATTCACCTCCTCACATTCTTTCATCTGTACTAATATTCTAACTGACTTTCTATGCTAAAATTATATGAGCCTATATTTCCATTTAATCCATTAATTACCCATGGCATTGCAACAAACAATGGTTCCGACTCATATTGAGCCTCAACATCCAATGATGTTACACATTTCTTCATGTCAAATTGTTGATTATAGTTCTTTCTAACATTTAACTGAATCAAATCCATGATTCTGTATGCTGTTGTCTCTATGCTGTTTTTCATTATTAATATCATGCAGAATTGTTTATAATCTATTGCTGCTTTGTTTTTAGATTCACTACTGCCACTTGCTAATAGATTTTTCAAACTGGTTTTCCAATTGTTAGCATTTTTCATTAGGTCTATTTTCTTACCCTTTAATAAAGTTTTTACGTCATTAATTGCCTCTGCTAAAGCCCAGCCTTCTAACAGTACACCTTTAATAACCGGTTCCAAAAAAGGCAGACCTATTGCTGTTGCAGCCGAAGCTGCTGTTGTTTCAATTAAAGCCATTTTTTCTTTGTCAGTTACTAAATACGCTAAAGTAACAACGTTCCTCACAGCAACAATCTGTTCCACAGTAGATGCCAAATTACTTCTATCGCTATCTTTTCCAGCAACAATATATTCAAGCTCATAACTTATTTCCCTGTTCTTTATAAGATTTGTGAAATTTCCAAACTTCATCGCACCATAAAGTACAAGTGCAGCTTTTGTTTTAACGTTGTCTAAACTATTCTCACCTTTATTGTCAATAGTCGAGGGCAAGTCTTTTAACTCTACAGTAGTTGGCGAAATTTTATCTGTTTCATCTATAACTAAAGATAAAATCCCCTTTTCTATCAAGCCTTTTGCACTCTCATAAATACCTTTGTTTTTCTTATCCTCTTCACTTATTTCATTTATTTGCAATGAACTAATTTTGCTTTCTATATCCTTGGCAATCGTCTCCCACTGCTCCTTTGAATTCTCAGGTAATCTGTTAATTTCCTCTGTTAATTGCTTTTCTATAGACTTCAATATATTTAAATTATCATCCATAAAATCCTTCATACTATTCTGATTGTCTTTATTTTGACCATCTTTGTTTAATTCACTTAAAAATTCCTTCTTGTCCTTTTGATATAGTTTAATATCTTCTTCTATGGACATTATTTTCTCTAAAAACATTTCTCTCTTTTTCTTTGTTTTTAGTTTCTTTTGAATATCTGCATCTTTCAGATTCTTTATTTCATCACAGATTTTTTCAACATTTTCCTGGATTTCTTTGCTTTTTGAATCATCTATAATCTCATCTACATCCCCGAGATTATACTCACCACTCCCAACACCGCCATTACTATTACTATCAGCGCTATCATTCTTGCCATTACTATTACTATCAGTGCTATCATTCTTGCCGTTATTATTGCCAGTGCCGTTTATTTTATTGCTGTTACTATTGCTGTTATTGCCACTAATATTACTATTGCTATGGTCATCACTTTTGTTTGCGGATATGTTTATAACTTTATCTATTGCTTCTGTAGCTACTGCATACTTCATGTAATTAGAAACTTCCCTGACAAATTCTTCTCCACCGTTACTCCACACATATTTCTTTTCTTTTGCTTTTATATTCTTAAGTCTTGTCATTAAAAGATTCGAGCCCTTATGTTCCACATCACCCAATTCGATGTTCGCCTGAATATATTTTTTTAAGTTCTCATTTACTGATTCGTTTTCCCAAAACATTAGTACACCATAGTCTTCATATACCTGTCTTGCATAGCCTGCCAAAACAGAATCCGTTGCTAAGTATGTAAAAGTCTTACACTCACTTTGCACCATATTCATTCTTGCCGATTCTATTATTATGCTAATAAGCAATAATACTGTAACAAATATTAAGCTAAGATATATTGTAATGCTTGCTTTTTTTGTTTTATTAATCCTCATATTCTAAAAGTTTTCAATCTGTTCATTAATTGATTCATATACGCCATTGGCAACACCACTAATCTGTTCTTTAAATACCAATGCTAAGCCTACCAAAACTAAAATAATCAATACAATTTCAATTACTCCCATTCCACTTTCGTCATTAACATTTTTCTTTATTTTATTTATAAAATTCATAACCACACTCTTCATTCGCTATTTCCTCCTACTATAATATTTATTGCCCCTCCTTTTAGTCGTGGGTATTTCATCGATACATTCCTAAAAATAAACTTTGTTCATTTTATTTTCTGCTTCATATTTGTTTCCTAAATCAGTTTGTTATCCAAGTTAATTTGTTATATAAATTGCCTTGCTGTTTGAATTACTTTTTTTCATAAAATCTTTCTGCTAAATGTTAATGGACAATAGTGCGGGTACCATTATTATTGCAATGGTTATAATCAGCATTAACACCATTGGGCCTAATAATTTTGTCGAAACCTGTCCACCATTTTTTAGCAGATTGTTTTTTCTTTCATTCATTGCATCCTTTAATTCACTCTTTAGCACCAGCGTTAATTCTTTTGTTCCTCGCTTAAGATTCTGTTCAATTAAACCTGCCAGTTTTATATAACAATGAATGTTGCATCTGTTACCATATTCACTTATTGCCACAGTTTCAGGAACACCACTCTTCATCTTCACTGAGCACATCGAAAGTTCCTCAAATGCATACCTGAATGCTTTACTATTCTTTTTCTTTTCCACGTTATACTCTGCGACCATTCTCTCTATTGCCGACTTAATTGATAGTCCTGCTCCGTAATAAAGCAAAATCTTACTTACTATTTCCGGATAGTCATTTAGTAACTGCCTGTTTCGTTTTTCTACTTCTTTTTTTAAATCTTTATCCTTCAGAAAGAACAATGTAATTCCTACTATAATTCCTATTATTGGTATATATTTTCCTACTGTGTCCTTTGTTTCTCTGTAAGTCACTTTTTTCCCATTTATTTGTTGCGGCAGTTTGACCTGATTACTATATTTGTCATTTTCATCCACATATTCCTGCACATAATTTCCTTTTGATTTTTTGTCACTGCTTGGGTATACATTCACTCCAAAACTATAATCTATGGTTTTCTTTTTAAATGTCATAGTCGCCGTAAGTGTTACAACTTCTCCCTGTTTTTTCACATTAGAAGAAATCTCTCCGTTGTAATTTATTATGTTTTTATCACTGATTTTCCAGTATACATTAACTTTTTCTTTTCCTATTTCAGAAACCAAATTCAGTTTACTGTTTACTTTGTTCTGACTTTTATTCTTACCTAAAACTTCTTTTAAAAGGACTTTCTTGTTTTTTTCCAACACCTTCTGTTTTTCACTCTCTGTATACTGCTTTTTTGCAACATTTAACTTAACCGTCTCTTCTCCAACATCATCTATAATTCTCACATTATAATTATTTGAACTTTTTACACTTCGCTCTACTTTACTAATTTGCCTGTCTGTTTTAGATTCAGAATATAAAACTGCAATTGAAACTCCAAGCGTTAGCCAGATAACTCCAACTACAATACAAACTTTTTCTACATAATAAAAATATTGCTCTTTTATTATATGCTCCTTAACAGTAATTTTCTTTAAGTCATTATTAACCCCTGTATTTTGAAAAATCTTTTTGGGTAACCTATCCACAATGAGCATGCCAACTCCATATAAGCCCCATAATTTATGTTTTTTCTTACTTAACTTCCTCTTATATCTGTGTCTATAAGGAATTGTAAATACAATAAACGCACTCAAAACAAGAAACACCACAATAATAAATTTTGTCATTTCACCTATTCCTCCATAATGCTGTCCACAATTCTTTCGCCCCATATATATGCTAATAAATATAGAATTAAACATATTGTCATAACAATTTTGCCTACTATACTTTCATACATTATCTTTAAAAATTCAGGAGAACTTACAGAAATGTATATAATTATAAATCCTGGAATCAGTGTCATTACCTTTTGCTCTAATCTTTTTTCTGTTATTGATGTATTAATTTCCTCTCTGACATTTTCCTTCATTACAATATCATCTGTTACATTTTTGATTATTTCAGGCATATTGCCGCCGGTTCTTTTCGCCACACTAAAAATTTGCGAGAACAAAATAGCATTTTTTAGTTCCATTCTCTCTGCCATGTCTTTTAACACTTTTTCTGTTGATATATTTAATTTTAGCTGTGATATTGCTATCTCCAACTCTTTGCACACAAAACATTCTTTTCCGTATATGTTCTTTAAATCTTTATAACTTGATTTAATGGCATTCTCTACTGAGTAGCCTGTTTTTAATCCATCAGAAATTGCTATTAGCATGTCTTTAAACTGCAGCTCTCCGTAAGCAATTTTCTTGTTTATAAGACTTTTCTTTCTTTGCTTGTAAATTGCTACTGTAAATGGGATTAAGAGTATTCCAAATGCATAATTTCCATAAAATAATTTTCCAATAACAAAAACTATTAACTGTATTGCTGCAATATTTATTATGATTTCATTTTTAGATAATTTCATTTTTGTCCCTTCTTTATACACTTAGCCCATAGCTTTGTAACTTAAATATGTTTTTCAATGTTCCTACTTTTTTCAATTTGCCATTTTCCATACAATATAGCTTATTTAAAATAATATGATTGTCCTTAAATTCCTGAATTTCATTAATCTCTATAACTTTCCTTGTCTTATCTGGCATTCGTGCCAAATGAACCATAATATCAATACCTGCTGCTAACTGTGACCTTATAGCATTTAGTGGTATATCTGCCCCCATTAAAACCATAGTTTCTAATCTGGCGAGCATGTCTTTTGGAGAATTCCCATGTCCTGTGCTCATCGAGCCGTCGTGACCCGTATTTAAACTTTGGACCATGTCAAGAGCTTCTGCGCCTCTAACCTCCCCAACAATAATTCTGTCAGGTCGCATTCGAAGAGACGTTTTTATTAAATCTCTTATAGTAATTTCATTTTCTCCCTGACTGTTAGCCTGTCTTGCCTCCAGACGAACAATATTATCCACACTCTTTAACTGCAATTCTGCAGAATCTTCTATGGTTACAACTCTTTGGTCATTAGGGATAAAATTAGACAACACATTTAAAAATGTTGTCTTCCCTGAGCCTGTCCCACCACTTACAAAAATGTTGTATCCTGCAACAACCAATTTTTCCAACAAGTCGCTTACTTCTCTGGTAAGAGTCCCCCATTTAATTAACTGATTAATGGTAATTTTTTCTTTAGCAAATTTTCTAATAGTTATAACAGCGCCATCTAAAGCAACTGGTGGCAAAACCACGTTCACTCTGGAGCCGTCCTCCAATCTTGTGTCAACAATTGGATTAGACTCATTTACTCTTCTATTTGTTTTTGCAACTATCTGTTGAATTATGTCCTGAAGTCTTTCCTCTGACTCTATGGAATCATCATAAGGTATGATTCTACCCGCTTTTTCAATAAAAATATGATTCCTACCGTTTATCATAATTTCCGTCACTTCATCCATCTCCAGCAAATCTTCAAGTATCCCCAGCCCCTTTATGGAATTAAAAACTTCTTTATGAATTTTTATTCTTTCTTTAATAGTCAAATATTTTTCTTTTAATTCCTCTTCCATAATACGGTCAATTATTTCGTGAAGTTCCTTCTCCTGAGGTTCCCTGGTCATATCAATAGTTGAGATAACTTTCTCTCTTATGGTTTCTTTACTAATTTTTTCACCTATTGCCCCCACCTCCTACTACCTGTCTTGAGTAATCTCCCAAATTACTCCACAACTGTCTTTCTAAGAAATTGTCATCCTCTATGTCAACTAAATCTATAGGTGGCGTAACCTGCTCAATTTTATCTATCAACTCTAAAGCTTCGCTACGTAGCAAAAACTCTTCAAACTCCCCAACTTTCATCTTGTACATATAACTGTTTTCCATAGGAACATAGATTTTATCGCAAAATTCAATTAACGAAGTTATATCTTCCACTACATTTCCAATATCAATTACAATATTTTCATACATACCTGTAGCCATTATGGTTTCCAGCAATTCTATCCACTTTGTTGTTTCCATAGTTCTCAAGTCCCTTGAATATTTAAGTGGTGGCACATAATCTAATGTATTAACTGTATTTACGATAGCTTTCAGCTTAATGGCAACTGTATCTTTATTTTGTTTAAAATAATACATTAAATCGGACAAATCACCCTGATAATTTTGATGGTAGATTTTATCGAATGCCGTAAACTCATCCATGTTTATGTATAGGGTACTTCCGCTTTCAGCCAACACCTGCCCCACAGTAAAAGCAAAAACAGTTTGTTCAGGCTTCTTTATAGGGGAATAAACTCCAACAATCTTTGTTCCATTTCTTTTCACTATTGAACCTGTTTTACTTATATTCAGCTCGGCAAAATAATCCAAAATTTTTCTAATGATATTTTCAGATGATTGGAATTTATAAATATAAGAATAATCCTTGAACTGCTGACAATCATCTTCCACTAAAAATATTATTTTACTTACATCTTCAAGTTCCAAATATTCATCATATAAATTGTAATCCACCAATAGAATATCAATATGGTTGTCCTGTAAATATTCTTCCAGTGCCTCTTTATTTGTAAAAGCCGTTGCCTTAAATGGCATGTTTTGTTTTTGATTAATGTATTTCATTAAACTATTTGCATATACTTCATCTAAATCATAAATTGCCAAAGTTGCCGTCATCTTTCTTTTCCCCTTTCTTCTTAATTCTAATTTTTACCATCTGGTACTTCATAATTTTCTTCAACACCAGCCTGCATTTTTTGTCTCAGGTAATGCTGTTTTCACATTATAAACACCTTTCTCCCACTTTGTCTATACCCTTTTTGTGATTTTATATATATTTTAAAGAATGTGTGTTTTTTTCATTTTTTGTGCACTTGACACATAAATATATAGTGGTATACTTCTATGTAGTATTCATAACTAGATGTTATGGTTATAATACATATTTTTATTTTTTTCGTGTCATTATACTAATAATGATGTTTTATTTTTTCAAAGCAGAACAATTATATGGAGGAAAATATATGAGTAAAAGAACTAAATTATCAGACAGAACATTGCCTACCTACTCAAAGGGCGAAGAGATTTTCAATATGGTTTCTCACATTGTAGGCGGAGCTCTCGGTATTGCAGCACTTGTACTTTGTGTTATTACAGCTGCCAAAGCAGGTAGTGTCATCGGAGTTGTTTCCAGTTGTATTTATGGAGTAACCCTCATTACTTTATATACAATGTCCAGTGTTTATCATGGTTTACGACCGGGTATGGCCAAAAAAGTAATGCAGGTTTTAGACCATTGCACCATTTATTTTCTAATTGCCGGCAGCTATACACCGATTTTATTAGTTGCTATGCGACCTAAATATCCTGCACTTGCTTGGGTTTTATTTGGAATTGTTTGGGGCTGCGCAATTATTGCTTGTGCACTTACAGCCATTGATTTAAAGAAATACAGTGTTTTCTCCATGATTTGCTACCTTGCAATGGGCTGGACAATTATATTTTTCATAAAGCAGACTTACGAAGTCATGTCGCTGGGAGGAGTAATTTTCCTTGTTGCCGGAGGTGTTGCCTACACTGTAGGCTCTATCCTTTACGGACTTGGCAAAACTAAAAAATGGATGCATTCTATTTTCCATATATTCATTCTTGCAGGCAGCATTTTGCATTTCTTTGCAATTATTCTTTATGCTCTATAACCTTATAATTTTCGATAAACTTATAAGTCTTCAAACTTTTCTATAAAAGTTTAACGATCTAAAAAGATAAAATCTGGAAGAGTGTTATTTCTTCCAGATTTTTTTGTGTAATAAAATTTTTATTTGCACAAAAATGAAAATAATTACACATTTTCGAAAATAAAATAGGGTAATTTCTTTCCATTTTGCTCTTTTCCAACAATATCTTTCTAATAATATATTCTTCTATTTTACGATTTTTCAATAATATCTTCTTCTGTTTTGCCTTCTTCTGTACATTTCATTTAACAGCAAAACCATAATTATATCTTTAAGCCACTGATCATCCGGATATTTAATACAGTTTTCTCCGTCGCCACACTGTTCTTCCTCTTCCTTAACCCGCCTGAATATGTTGTTTACCATTTGCAAAACACCTAATTTATCGGGATATTCATCAAACATTAGACTTCCTGCAAACTCCTGTTTGTCACACTCTCTTTCGACCCAATCCTGAATTGTCATAAAAGCTATCGGGTACATTTCCTTAACATAATCAATATCTCTGTCTGACATTTGATTCCATTGTCCATAATAAAATCCATTTATTGCATTTCCCTGAACGTAAAAAGGTATATATTTATAGTCCATAATCAATCCTAATAGTTTATCATTTTATACTATTCAGATTTCAATTATTTGTTACTACAAATATATACCTTTTACTTTTATTTTTACAATTATAAATCAACTAAATTATAATTTATACCGCACCCTAGTTACAGGTTTACCGCATAAAATATAAAACTTCTACAACTTTATTTTTATTTCCTTTCCTGACTTTTCATATGATGTGTATTTAACTCCCGCTGCTTCCATCATTCTTTTAGAAGCTTTCACAGATGAAGTGTCACCATATTTGTCGTCTCCGTAAATAACTTCCTTTATGCCACATTGAATAATCGCCTTGGCACATTCATTGCAAGGGAATAAAGTTACATATATTTTTGCCCCTTCTAAACTACCGCCGCGATAATTTAATATTGCATTTAGTTCGCTATGAGTTGTATAAAAATATTTGTTGTCATAAGGATCGTCGCTTTCCCTATTCCAAGGAAATTCATCGTCACTACAGCCAATTGGAAGTCCGTTATATCCCATTGACAAAATCTTGTTATCTTCACTTACAATACAGGCTCCCACCTGAGTATTTGGATCCTTTGAGCGCAACGCAGCTAACGATGCCACGCCCATAAAATATTCGTTCCATGAAATATAGTCTTTTCTTTTGTTACTCATTGTCTCGTCCTCCAATCATGTTTTGCCCTCATATTTAAAATCCTTCTTATATTAAAAATGAAGAAATCCTTCTCCTTAAGAAAAGTCTTTCTTCATTTCTAGTTACTATTTTGTTCCGAAAATTCTGTCTCCTGCATCGCCAAGACCTGGAACAATATATTTGTGTTCGTTTAATTTTTCGTCTTTTGCACCAATGTAAACATCTACGTCCGGATGAGCCTTTTCAAAAGCTTCAATTCCTTCAGGTGCTGCAATAATACACATAAGTCTAATGTTCTTAACGCCCTTGTCCTTTAACATCTGGATTGCTGCAATAGCTGAACCACCTGTTGCAAGCATTGGATCTACCACAAAAACTTCTCTCTTATCGCAATCTTCAGGAAGCTTGCAATAATACTCGTGAGGTTCTGCTGTTACTGGATCCCTGTAAAGACCAATATGTCCAACCTTTGCTGATGGAATAAGTGCAAGCATACCATCAACCATACCTAAACCAGCTCTAAGAATTGGAACGATTGCAAGTTTCTTTCCACCTAACTGCTTAATTATTGTTTTACAAATAGGTGTTTCAATTTCTACATCTTCAAGCTCTAAATCTCTTGTTGCTTCATAAGTAATAAGCATTGCAATTTCGCTTATTAACTGTCTGAAATCCTTTGTTCCTGTAGTTGTCTGTCTGATAATTCCAATCTTGTGCTGAATCAATGGATGATCCATTATCATTATCTTTGCCATGTTTCTTCCTCCGTACATATTATATCTTATTATGTTTTAACTTATTCGCTAACTTTATAATCACTTCATCAACCGTTTCATAAAGTTTCGCATAATCAGCAAGTTCCCCACCATCCGGGTTAGTTATACTTCCTTGCTCATTAATATACTCTTTAAGTGTATAGACATTCACTGCTTCAGCAAAGTCATCATAAATGCCCTGCTTCTTTGTTTCGTCTAATACAAGTACCAATACATCTTTTCCAAAATCTTCACCTGTTAATTGGACTGAACTTCTGTCAATTTCAATCCCCTTTGACGCTGCAATGGCAACGGTCTTTGGGTTCATAGGTTCCGGAAATAACACTGCTAGTCCCTTAGACTCAATAGTAGCTCTCTCCTGTGGTAAATAATGCTTAAGTAGAGCTGCCGCCAATGGTCCTAACGAAGTGTCTGTATCAGTTACAAATATTACTTTTGAATATTCTAACATTTTTCCTCCGAACTGCTACACATCCATTATGTTATAACCAGCTGCCTTTGTAAGCCTGTTCATAATAGCCCATCCAATGTTGTCCTCTGAAAAAGCTTCCCCAAAAATGAATTCAGTTCCCTCTTTGTCAAAATCGCGAAGCGCTTTAAACAACATGTTTGCTATTGTTTCCGGCTTGTCCAAATCGCCCAGAGATACTACCTTAATGTTCTCATTTATTTTTCCCTGGTACAATCCTAAATGCTGGTTAGCTGTTATTATTCCTGTCTTCTTTCCTTCTTCAGCTTTTGCATTAGCTGAATCAATTATGTGCTGAGCAACTTTATTCGCATCACCTTTAAAAATACGAAAATCTGCTGCCGGTGCATAATGTCTGTATTTCATACCCGGAGCTTTTGGTTTCAAACCTTCTACCGGTTTCTTCAAAATGGCCTGATCTATCTCAAGGTTGCTAACAACCTTCTTTGCCATTTCGTATGTTATAAATCCTGGTCGTAAAACAAGAGGTGGATCTACTGTTACATCTATAATTGTAGACTCCAATCCCATTCCTACCATGCCACCATCAATAATCATATCAATGCGACCGTCCAAATCATCGATTACATGCTCACCAAGTGTTGGACTTGGCTTACCTGATAAGTTGGCACTTGGTGCCGCAATGCTTGTTCCGGCTTCTTTAATTAATCTGCTTGCAATAGGATGATTTGGAAATCTGATAGCCACAGTATCCAAGCCACCTGTTGTTCCTTTTGGAACAATATCGCTTTTCTCAAAAATTAAAGTAAGTGGTCCCGGCCAAAAAGCATCCATTAATTTTTCTGCCACCGGTGGTATTTTCTTTACCAATGGTTTCAGCATTTCTATGTCACAAATATGTGCAATTAATGGGTTGTCTGATGGGCGTCCTTTCGCAGCATAAACCTTCATAGCTGCCTGGGCGTCAAGTGCATTTGCACCCAATCCATAAACCGTTTCTGTTGGAAATGCAACAAGGCCTCCATCTCGAATAATCTGCCCTGCTTCCTTTAATGCTTCCCCATCTATATTGTCTTTATCAATGTTAATTATCTTCGTGTTCATTTCTCGCCTCACCTGACCTATATCCGTTTTATTTTATCATAATTACATCTAAAATACAACGTTAGACGCCTTTATCTTTTCACCAGGAATCGCCATTTATCGCTGCATATTAAAGTATGTAGAAATACCTTCACTCAAGATTTCTGCCAGCTCTTTTTGATATGTTTCATTTGTCAATTTTGTTGCCTCATCGCTATTGCTTAAAAAACCACACTCTACAATTATTCCCGGACATTTTGAATTTATTAAAATATAGTAACTGTCATTTGGCTTTGCCTTTTTTTCTTTATCATTTACCTTTTCATTTAGGATTTTCTGCAAAGTTTCACCTAGCAGCTTGCTTTGCTCTGACCTTTGAAAATAAAAACTTTGTGCTCCATGAACTGAAGTCTGCGTAAAGCTGTTTTGGTGAATACTAACCATAATACATTTATTATTTTCTTCATAGGCGTTGTTTATTATTTCACAGCGTTTATTTAAATCGCTTATTTTAGAAAACTTATCTCCATCCCCCAAAACAACATCTTCGCTTCTGGTTAGTACAACCTTATACCCCTGTTCATTTAGTACCTGAAAAAGTTTCTTACTAATAGCCAAATTCACATCTTTTTCTTTCTCTTTATTTACACCAATTTTTCCCGGATCATCTCCACCATGCCCCGGATCAATTACAACAGTTTTTCCATTAAATTTTTTTGTGGTTACTACTTCGCCTTTTTCTTTTGTCGGCTCTTTCACTACTTTTTCCATGTTACAGGCAATTGCAGTTACGGAAACAAGCAGAATAATCGCCATGAAAATTTCCATTTTTTTATAACTTTTTACTGATATCATGTTTTACCAATAGAGCAGTTCCTATTTTTGTAAATTATATGTTTTTGAAACATCAAAAATTCGTGTTACACTTATTGTATAAAAAAAGAAGCTATACTGATATCACAATACAACTCCGTTAAAATTTTTTTTATATTATCGATTAATTTATTAACGAATTTAATAATTTTAAATCGTTTTCCGGCACATCAATTGGTTTAAAACCATCCTCTAACAGTTCCGTCTCAACCTCATTAAACAAATCATTACTAACATCTGGACGTGAAGTAGTTTTCAATGCATCATTGATTCATCTTTCTTACCACCTTCAAGCTATTACTTAATGCAGCAAATTCTTCTAAAGTCAACTTTTCTCCGCGGATGTTTTCTTCTTTGCCAATTGCTTTAATTGCCTGAACTATTTCTTCCTTTGTGTAGTCCAATTCGGAAGAATTTTTCAAACCATTTACTAACGTTTTTCTTCTCTGATTGAAGCTTGCTCTAATTACTTTAAACATTAATGTTTCGTCAACATCAACCACTGGCTTTTCATGAGCAGTTAATTTGATTACTGCAGAATCCACATTAGGTCTTGGCATAAAACATGACGCTGATACATTTAACTGCACCTTAGCATCTGCGTAATACTGAACCGCAAGAGATAAAGCACCATAATCTTTTGAACCGGGACCTGTCTGCATTCTGTCGGCAACTTCCTTTTGTACCATAATGGTAATACTTTCAATAGGAACCTTGCTTTCAAACAAGCCCATAATAATTGGTGTTGTAATATAATATGGCAAATTAGCTACAACCTTAATTGGCTTTCCATTGTTCTTTTCCTGTGCAAGAGCTTTAATATCCAGTTTTAAAACATCCTGATTAATCACTTCTACATTATCATATTCAGACAATGTATCTTTTAAAATTGGAATAAGCATTTTATCAATTTCAACAGCCACTACCTGACGCGCTGCCTCACATAAATACTGTGTCATTGTTCCTATTCCAGGTCCAATTTCAAGGACGAAATCATCCTTTGTAATATCAGCCGCACTTACAATGCTCTCTAATATATTAGAATCAATTAAAAAGTTTTGTCCAAATTTTTTTTGAAAAGCAAAACTGTATTTATTAATAATTTCTTTAGTTGCACTAGGCGAACCTAAATATGCCATATAATACCTCACTAATTACTTCTATAATTAATATAAAATTAATTTAAAACTTTAATTTGCTTTAATTCACTAATCAAATTTATATTTGATTTTGTACAATTCCGTATAACTTCTTTGCATTTTCGCTTGTTATATCAATTACCTCGTCGGAACTTATACCTTTAATTTCAGCAATTTTACTTACAACATAAGGGAGATTAAAGGAATCATTTCTCTTACCTCTGTTTGGAACAGGTGCAAGATATGGACAATCTGTTTCTATAACCATTCTGTCCATAGGCATATACTCCACAACTTCCTGAAGTTTTTTTGCATTATTAAAAGTAACAACGCCGCCAATTCCAAGATAAAATCCCATATCTAAAAACTGCTTTGCCATTTCTTTAGTATATGAGAAACAATGAATAACTCCGCCAATTTCATCTGCCTTATTTGACTTCATTACATCATATGTATCTTTTGCAGCATCTCTACTGTGAATAATAATTGGAAGTTCTGCTTTTCTTGCAATGTCCATCTGTCTTTCAAAAGCTGCAATCTGCTGCTCCCTATTGTCATTCCAATGATAATCCAATCCAATTTCACCAACAGCTACAATCTTCGGTTTATACACGCTCTTAGCTAACCAATTATAATCATCGTCAGTTAGCTCAGCCACTTCGTCAGGATGTACTCCCAACGCTCCGTATACATATGGAAATCTTCTAATTAAACCTATTGTGCTTTTACATGATGCCATTGAAGCTCCAACATTAACAATATACTCAACTCCTCTGTTTCTCATTCTCTCTAAAAGTTGCTCTCTGTCGTCATCAAAAGCCTCGTCATCATAGTGAGCATGTGTATCAAAAATCATTTTATTTCCTCCTGATGCTAAAGCACTATTGCTTTAATGGGTTCAGGGACAAAGCCCCGAACCTACATATAACTTTAGCAGATTTCACTTCCTGCTACAATATCCTTATCAACTGTTACAACAGAAAGATTTCCTTCATCATCTCCTGCTGCAAGAATCATACCCTGTGATTCAACACCACAAAGTTTACATGGTTTTAAGTTAGTAATAACAGCCACTTTCTTTCCAACCATTTCTTCAGGCTTATAGTATTTTGCAATACCGGAAACAATCTGTCTTGTTTCTGCGCCAATCTTAATCTGTGAAACTAAAAGTTTCTTTGCCTTCTTAACAGGCTCGCACTTAATAACTTCACCAACCTGAATCTGGATTTTGTCAAAGTCATCAATTGTAATTTCAGGCTTCTTTTCAACTTCAGGATATTTTTCTCCCTGAACTTCTGCCTTCTGTGCTTCCTCGATTTCCTTAACTTTTTCCATTACTTCCTTCTGGTCCATTCTGGCAAAAAGAATTTCAGGCTTTTCTACAACCTTGTTTCCTGACTGGTATTTACCAAATTCAGTCATATCATCAAAAGCTCTTGGTGCACCGTTAATCTGTGCCAAAATCTTTGCTGATGTTTCAGGCATAAATGGCTCAAGTAAGCTTGCACCAATATTAATTGCTTCAATTAAATTGTAAAGAACTGTTGCAAGTCTGTCCTGCTGTGCTTCGTCCTTTGCCAAAGCCCAAGGCATTGTTTCATCAATATATTTGTTGCTTCTCTTAAATAATGCAAAAATTTCTGTAATTGCATCTGCAACACGTAATTTATCCATTTTTTCTGCTGCTTTAACAGGCGCTTCTAATACAACTTTCTTAAAGTCTACATCAACGTCACCTTCTACACCCTTGTTTTCAACAACGCCACCAAAATATTTATTTGACATTGAAATTGTTCTGTTTACAAGGTTTCCTAATGTATTTGCAAGGTCTGAGTTCATTCTCTCAACCATTAAATCCCATGTAATAGTTCCATCATTTTCAAATGGCATTTCATGAAGTACAAAGTATCTAACTGCATCTACGCCAAAAATACTTGCTAAATCATCAGCATAAATCACATTACCCTTTGACTTACTCATCTTACCATCACCCTGTAATAACCAAGGATGTCCAAATACCTGCTTTGGAAGTGGAAGATCAAGTGCCATAAGCATAATTGGCCAATAAATTGTATGGAATCTTAAAATATCTTTTCCAATTAAATGAAGGTCTGCAGGCCAATATTTTTCAAACATTGGATCACTGTTTCCATCAAGGTCAAATCCTAATCCTGTAATATAGTTTGATAATGCGTCAATCCATACATAAACTACGTGGTCAGGATCAAAGTCTACAGGAATTCCCCATTTGAATGATGTTCTTGAAACGCATAAATCCTGAAGTCCCGGAAGAAGGAAGTTGTTCATCATTTCATTCTTTCTTGATTCAGGCTGTATAAATTCAGGATGTGTGTTAATGTGTTCAATTAATCTGTCTGCATATTTGCTCATTCTAAAGAAGTAAGCCTCTTCCTTTGCCGGAGTTACTTCTCTACCACAATCAGGACATTTTCCATCAACTAACTGTGATTCTGTAAAAAATGATTCACAAGGTGTACAGTACATACCTTCATAGTAACCCTTGTAAATATCACCCTGGTCATATAATTTCTTAAAAATCTTCTGAACCTGTTTTTCATGGTCAGGATCAGTTGTTCTAATAAATCTGTCGTATGATGTGTTCATCTGATCCCAGATTTCTTTAATAACACCTGCTGTTTTGTCAACAAATTCCTTTGGTGTTACTCCTGCTTCTGCTGCCTTTATTTCGATTTTCTGTCCATGTTCATCTGTTCCTGTCTGGAATCTTACGTCATATCCCTGCTGTCTTTTAAAACGTACAATACTGTCTGCCAAAATTGCTTCATAAGTATTTCCAATATGTGGCTTACCTGATGTGTAAGCAATTGCTGTTGTTAAATAATATGTTTTGCTCATTTTACTTCTCCTTCTACTATTTTTCTGAAATCCCATTTCATTTCTACACTCTCTACAGTCTAACTGTGAAATTTATCTAATAGAATTTCCTTTTATATGAAAAAAATCCCTCCCGTCTTCTTGTAAAGACGAGAGGGTTGACTTCGTGGTACCACTTTACTTTATCTGAAATTTCATTATCTATTCATAATCAATCATCAAAATATCTTCAATGAAATATGTTAAACTTTCAGACCTCATTAACACTATAACGGGTGTAACCGTTGACGGCTCATATACTATACTCACCTTCACCGCTCCAGGGCCATCTTCAACTTTCACTCCACTGTTCCTTTTCACCAACCAGAACTCTCTGTTAGCTTTGTTAGAGTCTACTCTTCCTTTCAACGCGTTTGTCATACCCACTAATTCTATTATTTTATAGGTAGTTTGTCAATTATGTATTTAGTAAAATCGTGGAATTTTAGCTGAATTTATACCAATCTTTCCTGTATAAATTTTATTATATCTTCATGTTTGTATTAAACGAACCTATTTATCCAAATCAGAAATATATTCACCTTCCTCGCTAACAGATACACCTGCTTTTTTGATATACACATTGCCGTTTTTTATAATAAAAAATATCTTAAAACTCTCTGCATTCTCAGTCTTTTCTGATTTTGAGGAATTCTTTAACTTTCCACTAAAAGTTTCATTAATCCAAACTGTCTTTTTATTCCAGTCTGCTTCATCCCATAAACCTTCAGCTTCTTTTACGTCTAAGCCATCATATTCCTTATACATATCTTGTACATAATCATATAATTTCTTACCAGCCTCACTGTCTATAGCATTACTATCTATATTTCCCTTTATACATTCTGATACTATTTTTTCAATGTCGTGATAGCATTCCTGATGTCTATAGTCATTTATACAAAATATTGCCACTGTCATTAGGCATAAAATTATTATACCTATAAACATTCTTTTCTTAGACATAAAATGCCCCTTTCCTGTGTAATGTTATTTAAAAAATATTATCCCACTCTCTATCCGGATTATATTTGCTATTTTTCTGTTATTCTTCTTTTTTCTTATTTTATCAAAAAAGCCTCAAAAAACCTATCTTCCTAGATTTTTTGAAGCTTTTCTCAAAATCAACTGCCAGTGTTTATTCAAAGCGCCAAAGCCGCCATCCTCTGCCTGTTGATTCCTTTCTTTTGTTCTTCATTTTCAACCTAGCGCTCGCTAGTCATTTTCATTCTCTCTTTTACAATGCCCCCAATTAACACTACAAGAATCATCAAATACGCCCACACTAATATGTTGGATAATTTTTTGATTAACATAAAAATTATCAAGCTTATGCTATAGAAAAGAAGCGCTCTGTTTTTAAATACTTTTTTCTCGTTTTTAGATAATCTTCTATTATCATTTTCAACCGGACTAAATATCAATATTAATACTCCCAAAAATAATGCAATTAGTCCCTTAACAATTATCGGCAAGTATAACATTTTGTAACCAAGAATTATCAATGTAAACAAAATGGTGGACATTACGACACATCTTAGTAAAGTTTTCGCATGGTAGCCACCTGCATAAACTCTAATAGAAATAAAAGCGATTAATATAACCGCTCCCGGAATAAATTCTCTCATAAGAAAAGATATAACAACCATTCCCAATATTTCTGCCAATGTAATTAATCCATATTTTACGCCGAATGCGATTATGTCTGCGTCTTCCCTTTTAGCATCGCTATGCTGAATAATAAAATTAGTTAGCATGTTTGTCATTTTATCTATTTCCTTTGTAGTTCTTTTCATTTGTTACTTCATGGTAATTTTTAAATCTTACCAATTTAAATTTTCCTATTTAAATTTTCTAAGTTTTTCTGCTCCCTTTGGAAGTTCCGGCTGATGTAAAAAAGTAAAACAACCTGTTGTTGCAACACCAGATGTTACTGTAACAGCTACAGCAGCTAAAACATTTGCAAAGCCTTTTATGAATTTTTCCTTTTTCATAATGTTTTTCCTCCTTTCCTTTTTATGCCTTATACGATAGCACATTTTTGCCCCAAAAGTTCACTTTTGCGATAAACGGTAGTTTTTTTGGAATGAACGACACTTTTTTCTTGCAATTTAAGAAATTTTTCTTGTTTTTTCTCGAAATTTGTGGATTTATAAGTAGCATAAAAGGACTTCCTATCATATAGAAAAAGCTGCTTAAATTTTAGATAAAATAAAATTTAAGCAACTCTTTTTCTATTTTACAACTACTTTTACTTTAAAACTTGCTTTTGTTGTTCGTAAAGTAACTTTTACTTTTGCAGTTCCTTTTTTCACTGGTTTAAGTATTCCTTTTGAAGTTACTTTTACAACCTTAGGATTTGATGAACTATATTTTAAGATATTATTTTTTAATATCCCTGTCATACTACTTTTCAAACCTTTAACATAAGCTATTGTCTGTAATTTCTTGGACTTCTTTTTTAAAGTAATTTTTTTAGTTTTTGCTTTTATTTTCTTTATATATATAGCTTCGTAATCTTTTGTTTTCTTTTTGCTTGTTACAGTTGCCATTGCCACATAATTCTTTTTAAAAGATGTTATCTTTAAATATGATGGCATTACAACTTTTTTATAATTAAAATTGCTACCAAATGCGTCCTTTCCCACTTTCAAAACAGAATCTGGAACCTTTATCTTTCCGGTAACACTGTTTCCTTCAAATGCAAATGAATTAATGTATTTTAAATTTTCCGGCAATTTTATAGTTTCAAGTTTCGTATTTTGGAACGCTCCCACTCCTATGGTAATCAATTTTTTAGGAAACTTGATTTTTTTCATTGCAGTATCAGCAAATGCACTATCATCAATATATTTTAGACTTTTACTTAAGTTTACACTTTTTAAATTTGTGCAGTCACTAAAAGCCATCTCACAAATTCGTACAACTCCATTAGGCATTGATATCTCTTCTATATTCTTATTATTGGAAAAAGCACGTTCTCCAATTTCAATAACTTTCTTTCCATCAATTGCATCTGGAATCGTAACTTTTTTATCGCTTCCAATATATTTTGTTATAAATATTCCTTTAGTGCCCTCTGTATTCTTATCTATAGAATATTCAAAATTTTTATCTTTTAAACTAACACTTTCCGCGTTAACATTTAAACTAGACGTTACCATTAACATTATTGTCATAGCAAATATAACTAATTTATTTAAATTCTTCATAATATACTCCTTTCACTTTAACCATAACTTCTTATACTATTTTTACATTTTAAAATACATTTTTACTTACATAATAAATATATTGTATCCCCTGCCCTTTTTCATTATGATTACAAATTCCAAAATATACATTGTCCCCTTTTAATTGGAGTCCTTCTATTTCTGTATTTGTCTTTGCGACCAAATTGCTATTTGATATTCCAATCGCACTTGAAAATTTAGCTGTTTTACCAAGTTTTATAATATATTTATTTTTGCTATTTGCTCCATTTGCAATATATGTATTGTTCGCATCATTTAATTCCAATCCTTGCATCGAAGATGACTCTACATTTCCAAATACTTCATTCGCAGATGGCGTATACGATGCCAAACACTTTTCTTTCAACGAGCCACAAGATACATACATCTTATCACTATTATCTAACGCTTTATTTACGTCATTTAAATTATATCTTGCGAATTGCATTTTATTTTGAGTAGTTTTACACCAAACTAATAATGTTTTTTTATCACTTGATAAAGCTCCGTCACATCTTTTTGCTGTGCCTATAGCTGTTCCTTCTGTATTTGCTTTCGATAGTTGACATAGACGTTTAAAATGCATATAATCATATGTTTTTTTAGGTTCGTATTGTACTCTTGCAAGCTCTGTCGCCCAATAGTAAGCTCTACCATCCTCATTTGTATGTGCACCACCATCATCTTTACATGTCATCAAAAAATAGGGTTTATTTTTCCATTCAAAATATTGCAAAGTTTGGCAATGACCAAATTTTTTTAAAATCATTTTGTCTTTAAATGTTGCCTCTTTTTTGTCCGTAGAATATTCCATTCTAGATAAATATACTGTAGAGCCTGATTTCTGCACAATATACACATATGAAGATCCCATATAAAAAGTTTGTATAGGAAGAGACATTGCTTGCTCAATCTCAGGTTTGTTGGCATCTGGCTTTAATCCTTTCAATTTAATTCCAAGTTTTGCTTCAACTTTTTTTACTGATGAATATGTTGCAATTGCATTATTTGAGTCTTTACATGATATACCTTGAAACTCTAAGTATTTTTTATATGCTTCTTCACTTTCAAAGTCATCAACATCTCTTAAATAATCATTCTCTTTAGCCATTTCCTTTATTCTAGCTATTTTTTCTTCTGTTAATTGTTGCTCTGATGCATACCCTGCTACGCTACTTGTGACTAATACAGCCAAACTCATTCCCAATGCACCAAGTATCTTTGTAATTTTCTTTAGTTTTTTTCTCATTTCATACCTCCTTAAAAACTTATAATAAACACACTTTTATTCTAGCACACTTTTACTCTAAAAATTCACTTTTGCGATAAACGGTAGTTTTTTTGGAATGAACGACACTTTTTTCTGCATTTTATTGTTTTGTAACCCAAAAAAGCTGCTTAAATTTCCTAACAATAAAATTTAAGTAGCTTTTCAAAATAAAAACTTTTAAGGTTATCTTTTTACATGAAAATGCACATTTTTGTTTTGAACATATTTCCGTCCTGCTCTGCATCATATACACTTTCGTATTTATTCAAAATTTCTTTTATGTTTTTGATTCCATACCCATGATTTACTGTATCTTTTTTTGTTGTCTTTACGTTGTTCATATCCACTTTATTGTTTGTGGTATTATGTATCTCAATGTTTAATTTGTGTTTTCTATAGGTTATATAAATTTTTATGTACTTTTCTTCTGTTTGTTCTGCTGCCTCAATGCTGTTATCAAGGAGATTTCCCAGAATAATATTGAAATCATAAAATGATATGTCCAGTTTTTCCAGCAGTACAATTTCTGTGTCTACTTTTATGTCCTTTTCATACATTTCCTGAAGTTTGTAATTTAGTATGCTGTCAATTACTATATTTCCGGACTCTATATATTTGTTTGCCTGATTAAAGCCTGCATTAATTTCCTGCAAATACTTGTTAAGTTCCTCATAATTTTTACTTTCACTTAAAGTTTCCAGCATGGAAAAATGTTTCTTGAATTCATGTTTTAATGCTCTGATTTTTTCAACAGAATCATTCATTGTTTTCAACTGTTGTTCCTGATATTTTGTTTGTAACTCCAGCTCTCTACTTTTACTTTCTAACTTGTAATTTTTCGCCACCTCATCATATAAGTAGAAAACGAAAACATTTATAACAATCAAAATAATTACACAAGTTATAATTGCAACATCATTGTGTGTTATATTTCTACAAAATAGATAAAACATTACTATTGATGATATTGGTAGGAATATTGATATTATCCAATATACTGCTGAAATGTGTTCTCCGTCACGTATGTTGCTAAAGTTTCTCAACAACAATACTACAACAAGCTGAACGATTGGAAGACACACTGTTCCTGTTAATGAATAATACTCGTTCTGCTGGAACAATTCCGGTGTAAAAACGCCTACGCCAACTGACACTATACCTTCAGACAAACTCATTGTCGCCATAAATAGAAATACAGATGCTATTTGTTTCTTAACTGTTCCTTTATATGTAATAGCCGTTACGATAATTCCTAAAAAAGAGCATACTGTATTTAATACCGGAATATTAAATAGTAAATATGGAAAAGATATGAGACAATATGTTATAAAATATGCCACATAAGATTGTAGCCTGTTAGTTCTCTGTTCTTTGAAAAAACCTTTACATAATATATCTATTTCATATACCTGCAAAATTCCTGTTGCTAAAAAAATTATAGTTTCCATTATCTAAACGAATCCTCCTCGTACTTAGACCATATTTCTTTTATTTTTTGTACATATTTTCTGCCAACAGCTATAGTTTTTCCATTACTCAATATAAGATTTTTATTAACATAACGTTCTATATACTTTGCATTTACTGCATAGGATTTATGACACTTAACTATGTAATACTTGCCAAATTCATCTTCTATGTTCTTGATGCTTCCTCGAATTTGTGTCATCTTTCCATCATTAGTATATACATCCAGATTTTTCTCACAAGCCTCAATATAAATTATATCTCCAATGTATATACCCTTCTTCACACCGTTTTCATTGTACTTTAAAATTGCTCTATTGTTTCTATTTCTATCCACATATTTTTTCAAATCATTGAAAACCATTTCTTTTTCTATAGGTTTCAAGTGAAAATTCTGCGGTTCCAAATCAAATAGCTTTTCGCAATAAATATTTTTACCTGAAATAAATACTATACTTACTAAGCGTTCATCATATTTTTCTACAATAATTTTTCCTAAATCAATTCCTGTTTTTTTCGGTAATTCTATATCTAGAAATATCATGTCGAAAAAATATCCTGTTTTCATTTTTTCAATTAAAGTCTCTGCACTATAAAAAACGTCCACTGTTATATCGACACTTTCTATAGTTTTATATTCCTTCACCCATTTTTCTATTTTTGTACAACAACCTTTATCGTCATCACACACTACTATATGCATACAGATTCCTTTCTCCTGAACACTTTTTTACATTTATCCTTTTGTCTGTACAATTTTTCATATTATCTTCATTTTATCATTATTTATGAATCTTTTCGACCTTATTTTTCTAATATTTTAAAATGTTTATTGACTATCTACACTATTTTTTTGTATTTATCCTATGAGCTTTTTGCATAATTTGACATATTACTCCTTTTTTTTGTACAATTATCTAAGTTTATGTAACGTTTAATCAGATTCTTATAATTCTTTTCATATAATAATCTGTTTAAATATATTTTAATAATAATTTAGGAGGGGGATAACAATGGCAAAATTTTGTATCCACTGCGGTAAACCGCTAGAAGACGGCGAAGTGTGCAACTGCCAGGATAATGTAACAACTAATCCAAATGCACAAAACTCTAATAATGAAACTACAAACCCAAACACTTGCAACCCAGAATCTGACATTAATTCTGTAATTGCAGAGAACTCCATTGCTTCTGAAAATAATAATTCTTCAAGCAATGAAGATAAAAATCAGAATAGCAATTCACAGTCAGCAACTAATGAAAATGCAAACAGTAACTCCTCAGATACTAAAGCAACTTTCGAAGCTGGTAAAGCAAATGCTGTTTTTGAAAAGTTTAAATTCATCTTTTCAAAATTCACAAGTTTCTTTAAATCACCAACAGGTATTGCAAAAGAATTCGCAGATAAGAAAGATTCTACCTACGGCATCTTAATGATTTGCACAAATATAATCGTAACATTTCTTATGTTTTTTATACTTATTAGTGCAAGTGCAACAGCTTTATACCGTATACCTATTTTGGGTTCGCTTATAAGTAATTCTGCTTTTTCAGTCTCACTTATGTTTGCTTTAATATTTGCAGCTTACTATTTTGCATTGGCTGGTTTACTCGTTTTAACAACAAGTACATTCTTTAAAGGTTCGATGAAATTCAGCGATGCTGTTTCATTAGTAGGTGTTAATGCTTTTATTAATATTATCGTACTTGTGGTTTCAGTTATATTAATGATGATTATTCCGCTTTTGGGAATGTTAGTTTTATATGTCGGAATGATATATGCATCCTTAATGTTTATAATTAGCTATATTGATTTAGCTGATATTAGCTCTGACAAAAAAGGATATGCTTTATTAATTTCTTTTGTTTTAACTATTGTTGCCGTTGCGATTGTAGCTTCAATGGCTGCATCAATGGTAGGTTCATCTATTTCTAATAGTTTAGGCGGATATAGTAGCTATGATAATTATAGTGACTGGGATTTTTAATTGGAAAGGAACATTTTTCCTTTCGCACGAGTGTGCTTCCCTAGTGGAACGTTTTTTATATAATAAGAAATTCTAAAGGAATTTCTTATTATATAAAAAAAACAGCGGGCCACCCGTAGGTGAAACCCGCCTATTAGAAAGAGATTGTGAATTAGCAATCAGCCATTGTCTTCCCTTCGCCTGTAATTGAAGCAAAATCTGAATTGAATACATCGATTGCTGCATCAATTGCCTTATTCTTAATAAGGTTTTCAATAACTTCGCAACCAATTGTTGCTGCACCAATTCCGTATTTTGTAAGTTCAAGTACCTGCTGTGAGTTCTTAAAGCTTGCTGCAAGAACTTCACATGGAAGATTGTTATTTTCAAAAATATCCTGGATATCCATAGCAACCTGTACGCCATTATATCCAAAGTTATCTATTCTGTTAATGTAAGGTGCTGTGTATTTAGCTCCAGCCTTTGCAGCTAAGAATGCCTGCATTGGTGTGTAAATAGCAGTAGCTGTAATATTTACTCCCTGTGGTGCTAAAGTCTTCATAGCCTTTAAGCCCTGTGGAGTTGTAGGAATCTTTACAAATGTATTTTCTCCTAATTTTTCTCTAATAACGCCAGCTTCTTTAATCATTCCTTCAGCATCTTTTGATACTACCTGTACGTGAAGCTCGCCATCTTTTCCAACGATTTCTCTAAGTTCTGATAAAACTTCGTAAGGATTTCTTCCGCTTTTTGCAAGAATTGATGGGTTAGTTGTTACACCATCACATGGATATAAATCCCAAATTTCCTTAACCTTAGCTATGTTTGCATCATCAATAATAAATTTCATTTTGATACCTCCAAATTTTCTCTTTCTTTATTGTTTATTTAAATTAACACTATGTTAATTAGGTACATATTAATCTTTAATTTCAATTTTTATCTGTAATTTATTTTAGATATTGTGACCTTTGTCTTCTGCACTTACACTATATTTCTAAAATAAGATTTTTTACTCCATTATCTGTAGCAATTTTTCCAAATGCTCTCATTTGTTCATCGCTATATAACGGTGGGTTATCTTCAAAACAGAACTGCTTGTCAACCATATCATATTTCGCCTGCGCTAATGGATTGTAATTAAGTATCTCGTACTTAACATCAGGATAAATATCTGATATGAATCTTGCAATTCCTGCAATGTTTTCTTCACTGGTAGTCATTCCAGGAATCAAAGGTGTTCTTATAATTACATCCTTCGCTTTCTTTGAGGATAACAACCATTCTAAATTCTGTTTTATAAGTTCATTGTCCACACCGGTATATTTCTTATGGTCTGCTGAATCAATAATTTTCAAATCAGCAAAAACATAATCAATATACTTCATTGCTTCCTGATATATTCTTGTTGGTATATGAGAAGCAGTTTCAATTGTTGTAGCAATGTTCTTTTTCTTTAATTCTTTTAAAACTTCAATTGCAAACTCATGCTGGTATAAAGGTTCACCGCCTGAAAGAGTAACTCCGCCACCGTACTTAAAAAATGGTGCATCTTTGCTGGCCTCTTCTACAACTTCCTCTACTGTCATTTTCCTTGAATCCATTGTCAATGCAACTGCCGGACAACTATCAATTATATGTTCCCAATCTTCTTCCTTAGAAACATCTAACTTAATCTTGCCATCTTCTTCTGTTACACCACCATTTTCTGACAGGTGAACACAAGTCTTACAATGAATACACTTGTTTGGAAAATATAGTGGTCTTTGCTTTATGGAAATGCCTTCCGGATTCTGACACCATACACAATTAAGAGTACACCCTTTTAAAAAAATTGTAGTTCGTATTCCATTACCATCATGTGTTGAAAATCTTTTAAAATCAAAAACATATCCTTTCATATGACTCATTCCTTCCAAACACTTTTATGTTATCTCCGGTGGTTCAACCACCGGAGTTTTTTTTAGATATCGTTATAACTTGTTCTTGCAATAATTTCGTCCTGTAATTCTCCTGCAAGTTCTACGAAATATGCTGTATAACCTGCAACACGAACTGTTAAGTTTCTATACTGTTCAGGATTCTTCTTAGCTGCTAACAAGTCTTCTTTATTAACTACGTTGAACTGAATATGTGGAATTTCTAAATCTACAAATGTTCTAAGCATCTTAGCAAACTTATCAATTCCGTTCTCTGTCTTAAAGAATTCAGGTAAAAACTTCATATTAAGAAGTCCACCGTTTGTTGTCCAATTCTTATCAAGTCTTGATACTGATTTAAGAACTGCTGTAGGGCCATGTTCGTCACGACCATATACCGGTGACATACCACCATCTGCTAATGGTGTTCCTGAATATCTTCCATCAGGAGATGCACCAACATTTTCACCCATAGGTACATGCGCAGAAACTGTATACATTCCTGTATGATATTTTCCACCACGATAGTTTTTGAAATTCCCAATTCTTTCTCTGAAATATCCTGCCCATTTTGCTCCTAATTCATCAACCCATTCTACGTCATTTCCGTATTTTGGAACTTTGTTAAGAAGCATTGTTCTAAGGATTTCATCGTCTTTATAGTTTGTCTGAAGAGCTTTTAACAATCTTTCCTTGCTAACTTTTCCTTCATCATATACTAACTGTTTAATTGCTGCAAAACTATCTGCAAGGTTTGCAATCTGAATCATCTGAATGCCTGATAAGTTGTATTTTGCTCCACCTTTTGTTACATCCATTCCCTTATCCATACAGTTTTTGATTACTGATGATAAGAAAGGTGTTGGAAGAAGATCCATGTGAGCCTGTTCAACCTGTTCACATGCGAGAATCATCTTATCCATAAAGTAATCGATGTTCTCCTTGAACGCTTTCTCTAAATCTTCAAATGTATCAAATGTTGTTAAGTTACCTCTGTCAGGTGCTAACTGTTTTCCTGTTATTAAGCACTTACCATTATTTAATGTAAGTTCTAATGCCTTGTTTAAGTTAAACATTGCTGCGTCAGACCAGCCTAAGTTATCTCCCTGTGTTGTAAGTTCTACACAACCAACAATTGCATAATTTCTGGCATCCTTTTCTTCAACGCCTAAATTTTCAATCATTGCTGGAACGATAGCCTTGTCATTAAAGAACTGTGGCATACCACTTCCTAAAGAAACAACTTTAATTGCCTGTTTCAATAATTTATCACTTGTCTTTTCACACAATCTTACTGAAAGGTTAGGTTGTGGAAGACCAATGTGCTCCTGTGCCTTTAAGAATAAATATGATAATTCATTTTCAAAAGCTTCTCCGTTTTCATCCTGACCACCAACTGCAATATTAAATCCAATTGGGAAGCCTGCGAAGAACTTGGCACTGTTTTTATTTCTCATATAAACAATCTCATTGAACTTAAGCCATAAGCTTTCGATAATTTCAAGTATTGACTGATTGTCCGCGATTCCTGCATCAATATCATGCTTATAATATGGATACATAAAAGTATCGGCTCTTCCCGGTGAGAAAGATGATGCATTTGATTCCATCTGTAAAATAACGAATAAGAACCATAACGCCTGAGCTGCTTCATGAAATGTTTCTGCCGGTCTCTTTGAAATGTTATCGCAAATCTTTGCAACACTTCTCATGTTATCAGCCCATTCAGGATTTTCATCAGCCTGCTCGTTTAAAAGGTCACGATATCTCTGTATAAAATTAATTGTTCCTTCCATAACAGTTACAACACTCTTATAGAAAAGTTTCTTATCTTCGTCTGTTTCCTTTGCATAATGTTCTTCAGCCTCAGCCTTTAATCCAGCCGGCCCTTTCTTTAACCAACCTTCACAGTCAGGGTTAATATGTCCCTGTGCATGGTCTTTCTGGTTAATCTTAACAACCTTTGCAATTTCATCAATTTCTTCACCATATCTTGATCTGAGAACATCCTCTAATGATTTCCCCTGCCAATATGGATAAATAACATCTCTAAAATATTTAATGTCATCTTCATTTACGTTAAATTTGTCCTGTGGTCTTGTTGGAAGAGTTTCGAATTCCTTATCTACCCATGTGCTACCGCTCTCTGGGAATACTACTCCATATCTAACTCCTGCTGTTCTATTTCCAACAATTAATTCTTCTGGTTCAACGCTTATGTTTATTTTCTCAAGAGCATTCTTAAGTGAATATGCTCTCTGCATAATTCTTGGTTCTCCCTCATGCTCTTTGTATGTGTCTGTAATAATTTTTGCCTGCTCTATTGAAGCATATCTAGGAAGAGATAACATTCTATTCTTCAATGTTTCAATTCTATCTGTTTTGATTAAATCACTCATAGTTCCACCTCCTATTTGATAATTTAATTGTACATCCCTGTTTAACCTAAGTCAACGATTTTTTATTGTTTTTTATTACTTTTTATTGTTTTTTATTGTTTCTAGTTGAAAAAAGTCCCATTTTTTATACATTTATTATGTTTTGTATGGAAAATATGTATTTTTTTCCATCATATACTTTTTTATTTTTATTTTTTTCCGCTCTTATCTTATAGTCAATATTATACAAAAATCTACATTGTTTTAAAAGAAAAACGCCACATTAATTAATCTGATTTTTTCACTAAATCAAATTCATTAATGCAACGTCTTATCTTAATTTGTAGTTGTAGTTTTCCTAATACAAAACTGTTACTTTCTTGTCTGCCAAATGCTTTTGTACTTCTTCACTTGGTTCTTCATCTAAAATAATTCCTTCAAATTCATCTATTGAAGAATATCTGTAATTACCTTCTCTTGCAAACTTAGTGTTTTCCATCAGCATATAGCATTTCTCACTATTTTCCATAATGACTTTTTTGGTTAATGCATCGTCTGTTGTATATGTGTAAACTTTGTTTCTCTTAATGTCTACACCTACAACTCCCATGAATGCCTTGTCAAAACTGAATTCGCCAATTTGTTTATTAGTATATGAACCAATAAAGCCATCACGTCCCCTGTTCATTTTACCACCTACGAAAACTAAATTGGTATCTAAAGATGCTGTAAAACTAAGCATTACATCAATCATGTTAGTTGCAACAGTAACATCAAGGTTAGCTTCAACAATTAACTTAATCAACTCTATATTAATAGTTGAGATATCTAAGAAAATAAAATCTCCTTCTTCTATTAACTCAAATGCTTTTTTTGCAATTTTCTTTTTTTCCTCAACGTTTTTTCCTTTACGTTGAGAAACATAGAGTTCATGAGTATTGACTCTGTTTCTTACTGCTCCACCGTATGTTTTCTTAAGCAGTTCTTTCTTTTCTAATAATGATAAATCTTTTCTAATACTATCTTCAGTGACTTCGAACATTTCACTTAATTCTTTTACTAAGACAGAACCATTAGCATTCACCATCTCTACAATTTTATTTTGTCTTTCCCTAGCTAGCATAATTTCCTCCTTAGTATTGATAGCTCTATTTTCATTTATTTTTCAGTATTTGTCAAATACTCTTTTATTGTTTCTCCAACACCACCATCTTCATTAGAAAGTTTTGTTACATGCTTTGCCGCTTCTTTTGCAAGTTCGTTTCCTGATACCATAGCGTAGGACTCTTCGGCTTCTGTCAACATTGTTACATCATTTCCTGAATCACCGAATGCCATTACATTCTTCATGTCTACACCAATCTCGTCACAAAGGAACTTAAGTGCTTTTCCCTTGTCTGCACCAACTGCTGTAATTTCAACATTTCCCTTAAAGCCGGCTGTTATAACTATATCTGTTACTTTTTCTAAATCCTTATATAAATCTTCAATACATTCTTCGGGTGTGTAATCCACATTAAACTTTTCAACATTAGTGTTTCTAACAACATCCATTGGATCATCATACATTTCCATTTTTGTTTTATAATAATCCATGAATTCATTTGGTAATGAACATTTTCTGAAATTATCATATGTATATTGGCTTATAAACCCCTTTTTATCAGCATAAATTTCATATACTAATGGATATTTATTAAAAATATTTACAATTTCTTCTACTTTTTCCTTATCTAAATAGCAGCTTGTCATCACACTGTTGTCTTTTAAATCTACAACTGCCGCACCATTTGAAATTACAGCATAGTCAATACAACCTAATTTTTCGATTTCACCTGCTGCCAAACTTAGTGAACGACCTGTACTGATAACGTTAATAATTCCTTTTTCCTTGGCCATATTCATTGCTTCTATGTTTACCTTTGGAATTACCATATGGTCTGCCCCTACTAAAGTTCCATCTACATCTGTTGCAATAAGTTTAATGTCCATCTTATCCTCCTGCCTATTGTGTATATTATCATATCCTGCAATGTTGGTTATTTAATGTAACATGTAGTTTATGCTACTCCTAACACAAAGCACACATTAATTTAGCACGTAATTTCATAGTATAAAAAATAACTTCCTGCAGTTATGAACCATTACTCATATTAGCATATTTACCTTATAAATACAAAAATCCTCCAAAGCGCATGCACCTTCAATTAACTATCTGGTACACGCGCCGGGGGAGTTTATGCTATGCTAACTTTATTTTAAAATATCTAAAACCTCTTCTTCAGTATTGCACTGCATTACCTTGTCAGCTAATGCCTTGCATTCTTCTACTGTACAATTTGAAATCGTCTTTCTTGTCTTTAATACGCTTGTTGCGCTTACACTAAACTCATCAAGACCAAATGCAAGTAGTAATGGAATTAACTTAGGATCTGCTGCTGCTTCACCACACATACCTACCATAATGCCTTCCTTCTTACCACATTCAATGATTCTCTTAATTGAACGAAGTACAGCTGGCTGGTATGTTGAGTAAAGATATGCAACCTTAGCATTTCCTCTGTCAACTGCCATTGTATAACCTGTTAAATCATTAGTTCCAATACTAAAGAATGCTGCTTCTTTTGCTAAGATATCAGCAATCATACATGCTGCTGAAGTTTCCATCATAACACCAATCTCAAGATTCTTGTTATATGCAATTCCTTCACCATCAAGTTCTTTCATAATATCAGCAACCATTGCCTTAACGCTACGAAGCTCGTCCACACAAGTTACTAATGGAACCATTATTTTAATCTTTCCAAATGCACTTGCTCTTACTAAAGCTCTAAGCTGTGCCTTATATAAATCAGTTCTCTGTAAACAATAACGAATAGCTCTAAATCCTAAAAATGGATTTTCCTCTTCTTCTAATCCTAAATAAGGAATAGCCTTGTCACCACCAATATCTAACGTTCTGATGATTACCGGTTTACCCTTCATTGTTTCAGCTACTGACTTGTAAGCTTCAAACTGTTCCTCTTCTGTTGGAACGCTGTCTCTATCCATAAATAAGAATTCAGTTCTGAATAAACCAATTCCTTCGCCATCACATTCAACAGCTTTCTTTGCATCTTCTGGTTTTCCAATGTTGCAAACTAATTCAACCTTTGTACCATCCTTTGTTACTGATGGTTTTCCGGCATACTCTGCAAGTAAAGCTTTTTCTTTCTTGTAATCAGCTAATTTCTGTTCATATTCTTTTACAGTATCCTCATCAGGATTTACAATTGCTTCTCCACTTGTACCGTCTATCGCAACTACGTCACCATTTTTAACAATACTGCAAATACCTTCGATACTAAGTACGGCTGGAATTTCCATTGCTCTTGCAAGAATTGCTGAATGTGACGTTCTACCACCTACTTCTGTTAAAATTCCTGCAATATTATCAGGGTTAATTCCTGCTGTCATTGATGGTGTTAAATCTCTGGCAACCAAAACAGTATTTGCTGGTACCTGTGATATATCGACTTCTTCAATACCTAGAAGAATTTTGATCATTCTTGTTTTAATGTCTCTAAAATCTGTTGCTCTTTGCTGAAGTAATTCATCAGGAATCTGTGCAAACATTTCTGCTGTCTGCTCTAAAACCTGGTCTACAGCCATTTCTGCTGTAATCTTTTCAGCTACTAAAAGAGTAGAAATCTGCTCCTCAATCATAGGATCCCGAAGCATCTGGATATGTCCTCTAAGAATATCTGCATCTTTTTTGCCAACTGTAACATCCATTTTTTCTGCCATCTGATTTGTAATTTCTACAAACTTCTCAATGGCATCCTGAAGACGTTTAATTTCGTTATCAGTATCTGTTACTTTCTTATTTTCAATGTTAATTTCATGTTCTTCAATTATAACAACTTTTCCGATTCCGATTCCCTCAGAACCTGCAATACCCTTGTACATAATCTTACCTCTCATTCACCAAAATTCTGGCTTTCTAATTCAACAACTTTTGCCATTGCTTCTTCTTCGTCAGCTCCATCACATTCGAAAGTTACTTCTGCACCTTTCTTAATGCAAGCTGAAATAATATTAATAAGACTCTTTGCGTTGATTCTCTTATCTCCAAATACGATTGTAACATCACATGCGAATTTTCCCATTTCCTTTGCTACAACTCCTGCTGGTCTCATGTGTAATCCTTCCGGATTGTTTACTGTTAATGTTCTACTTACCATTTTCATTTCCTCCTAATTTAAAAATCTCTCTCTTTTTTCTTTAATAATTCATATATGTTAATTGCTTATGCAATAATTTTCTACTTTAATTAATCGTTCCTATATCATTATTAAAGTCTTTCATGTGCTTTATATTTTATAAGGCAGGCAATAACTACCTGCCTTATATCATTTCTATGATTATAAATGCCTATAATCGATCAAGTAATAACGCTTCATAGAAGCAGGGTTTTGGCTAATCCTTTATAAACTTTATTTATGCATTAAGCATTGAAATCATTTTAGCTACAATAGCATCTGCCTGCTTAATTGCTGGGCTGATTCCAATTTTTACTTTCTTAAGGTTGTCAAATCTTTCAACGTTCTTAATAGGCATATCTGTTGTAAGAATAACAGCATCTGCTGATTCTACATCTGCCTTTGTAATCTGATTTTCAATTCCGATTGAACCCTGTGTTTCAACCTTGCATTCAACTCCTGCTTTTTCACATGCCTGCTGAATTGCTTCAGCTGCCATATAAGTATGTGCTACCCCTGATGGGCAAGCTGTAACTGCTAAAAATTTCATATCTAATCACTCTCTTTCATACAATAATTTAATTTTTTTAATTTATGAGAACCACTAAAAAGTGGTTCTCATTTAGTATTCATTTGTAATTCAAAAACTTTATCTTATTCGAATGAGATATCAACATCTCCCATATCTTCTGGTTCTGGAGCTACATAATCTTTCTTAAGTAATGCACAAAGAAGTACATAAACTGCAACACCAATTAAGATACAAATAATGTAAAGTGGCCAACCAGCTAAGAAGCTTTCACCCTGAATAACAGGAGCTACGATCAAACCACCCCAGCAAGCTGACATCTTAGCACCAACTCCAAGGAATCCTGCGATACCACCGGCAATTGCTGATGAAATCATGTTAATAGGAATCATTCTTGCAGGATCTGCTGCTGTATATGAAATAGCACCTTCTGTGATACCACAGAAGCCCATTGCTATAGCACCGATACCTGCATTCTGTTCTTCTTTTGAGAACTTCTTCTTTAAAAGTAATGATGCAACACCACATCCAATTGGAGGTACACAAATAGCAATACCAACTGGAGCTGCAAATGTATAGATGCCTGTACCTACAAATGCTACCATTAAGATTGAGTAAGCAACTTTATTTACAGGACCACCAAGGTCTGTTGCAATCATAAGTGATGCTAATGCACTGATACCTGCAAGTGCTAAGTTTCCATGATCTCCGTGAGCCATGTTTCTCATAACATCTTCTAACCATGTCATGAATGCTGCAATAGGTGTTCCGAATGCAAACATTATAATACCAACTGCCAATACACCAATTACTGGAATGATGATAATTGACTTAAGCGACTGCATTGACTTAGGAAGTGGAATCTTCTTTAAGTAATGAGCAATAATACCACCAAGTAAACCAGCAATAGCTGCTCCGATAAATCCTGCTGAAGCTGTTGTAACAGCGCCATCAGCAAAACCTGTAGGAATGTTTAATGCCATAAATCCACCTGCCATACCAACTGCAATACCAGGTCTGTCAGCGATTGAAAATGCAATGTATGCTGCAAATACAGGACACATTAATCCAAGAGCATCAACTCCGATTGTCCATAACCAGTAAGGAATTCCTGAACCCCATCCTGGAGCTGCTCCTTCACCTGTTAATAAAACGGCAATAGCCATTAAAATACCACCACCAACAACAACTGGTATCATGTAAGATACACCATTCATAAGATGTGTTTTAGTGTGTTTTAAAATATCAACTAATTCTTTCATAACTTTTCTCCTATCATGTAATCTTTTACCTATTTAGGTTTTAAACTGCACCTATAAGATTAATAACCTCATCGGCTGTTTTTGCATTAGCAAGCTGTTCTCTAAAGTCATCATGCATAACTTTTCTAAACAAACCAGCTAAAATTTCAAGATGTCTGTCACCCTGTCCTGGTGATGGAACACCTATCTGGAATACCATATCAACTTCTTCTGAATCATCCCACTTCATTGGTTTAGCAAGACGAACAAATGCAAGTGATGGTTCCTTAACATGTACTGACTTTGAATGAGGTGTAGCAACTGAGAAACCTACTGCTGTGCTTGAGCTTGCCTCTCTAGCCAAAACGTCCGCTACATATCCTTCCTTGTCAATAAGTCTGTCATCCTTGTCCATTGCATCAGCTATAAGTCTGATTACCTCTTCAGCACTATTAGCTTCAACATCGAACATTACGATTGCTTCGTTCATAAGTTCTTTAGCCAAAATTTTGTCCTCCTTCTCTTTAAGTTATCACCTCTGTGTGATTTTATTCTAGCTACATATTTATTTTTTTTCAATTGTCGCAAAAAAAGAAAATTGCACTAAAGTTAGTGCAATTTTCAATAAGCTTTTTATCCACTGGGATTGAAACATTTTTAATTTTCTTATATTTTTTACTCCCAATGCAATTCTTCTTTAAGATTTTGCTCCATTTTTTGAACATTGTCTAATTTTTTGAACTTCTCAAGTTTCTCTTCCGAACCGACAATTCTTGCAAAATCTGAGAAAAATGCCTTTGTTGTTTTTATGTTATTGAAGTTTAATGCAAGTAAAAACATAACGTTTACCATTTTCCCACCCCAATTAAGTGGATGCTTTAAACTAATAACATATACTTTTGGCTTAACAACATTTTCCGGTATTCCATGAGGAATTGCTACGCCGTTACCAATTGCAGTAGGCTCAATGTTTTCTCTTTTTAGAACATCATTGTAAAACTCTTTAGTAACATATCCCTCGTTTACTAATTGTTTACAGGCTGCTTTTAAGACAAAATCTCTATCGACCTTCTCCTCAACGTAAAGAATATGATCTTTGTCTATCATATCCGTAAAATTATCTTTTTCAAGCTTCGGATGTGACAGAGTCTCAAAGCAAGCATCCTTTATATTTTTCTCGTCAGTTTTACTTACAATTGGTGAAATATAAACAACTTTGTCATTGTATTTGAAGTTTGGAAGCATTGATAATACAATATCAAACTCATAATCGTCAATACAATCTATTTTGCCTGATGAAAGTATGGCTACAATCTTAATATCAGATATTTTACTTTCTATTTTCCTGGCGACAATATTTGCTGCTGCAATACCGCTTGTTCCAATTAAAACAGCTTTCACATTTTTAACATTTCTGTGCAAAGCACCACCTAAATATAAGGCAATAAATGATATTTCATGATCTGTAGGTATGGATTTACTGTATTCCTCATAGAATTTTCCTAATGTAAAACATGTGGCGAAAATTCCCGAATACATTTCCCTTATATCTGATAAGAACGGATTCTTAACTTCGATTCCATAAGCTGTTCTAACAATTGATGCCGGTATAAAACCTTCCAAACTTGTCCTTAATAATTCATTGTCTAAAAGATTTATATTCAAAATTTCTGAAAGATATTCCAGCATTTCCTCGCAGATTTCTTTATTTTTTTCTTCAAATTCTGAAATCATATGGACTTTATTTGCATTTTCCACAGTTTGCACTGCTGCTGAAGCAAATAAAATATCAATATACTGCTTCTCATATTCGTTTAGATTTACTTTTCCTAGCTGTTCAAAATATTCCACAACCATATTTACAAGACTCTCATTTCTATTAAATGTTTCAGGAATATAAATGTCCTCAGTTATTACATTTCCCATTCTTGTTCTGAACAACTGAATAGACAAATATTCTGCCAACATTCTAAAACTATAGTCCGTATATGCCACGTCAAACTTTTCTTCTACCGCATGAATAACTTCTATTGATTTTTCAAAATTATCTTTTCCAAAGTTATTTATCCAAAGTTCCTCTTCTTCTATGTTCATTCGGTAATCGTAAGTTTCCTCTATTACCTTGCTTCCGATTGCGTATGTGCAGCATGTTTTCATGGCTTTTCTAATGGAAAATTCATCTCCTGTTATAAAAACACCATGTCCTGCCACTCTGTTAATTTTGATTCCGTATTTTTTTAATTCTTTTGATATGGAATTAATGTCGTCACCAATCATTTTTTTGCTGACATTTAATTCCTCTGAAAATAATGATAACGTATATGTGTCCCAGCCACTTAAAAGAATATACATAATATATCCCATTCTCTGACGTTTAGACATTACGATTTTCTTGTCTCTCTTTAATTCATTAATCTGACTGATTTGCTCGTCTGTAAAATTAGCAACAAAACCTATGCCCGGCTTTCTTTCTAATATCATCTTGTGTTCTTCGCAAAAATCAGACACTTCCTTAATGTAAGTTTTTACACTTCTTTCTGACACCCCTAGATATAATGCAAGAGTCTTTGATGTAATCGGCACACGATTGTTATCTATTAACTTTTCAATTATCTGAAGTCCTCTTTCTGATAACATATATTCCCCAACTTTCTTTTTTCTTTAGCAGTAAGATACCATTACTGTCATTTTTCCTGAAAAACCGCAACTATCCATTGTCGCAGGAACTATAAAGTGATCCCCCTTCTTAACTTTAATTCCGTCAGCTTCTCCCTTACCGTCAATTACACTTACGTTTAAAAATGGCTTGTCCATCTTGAATTCATATTCTCCATCAACGTCCCATTTTTCCAATGTGTAATATGGGCATATAACTAATTTTTCGCTAGTCATACCATCATGTTTTTCTACAACTTTTTCTTCGTTATAGTCAACATGTGGTGCAGTAATGCAGTCAATACTCTGCTGAACGTGAAGCTCCCTTGGCTTACCATTCTGAAGTCTGTCATAGTCATAAACTCTGTAAGTAACATCACTGCTTTGCTGTGTTTCTATTAATAAAGTTCCACCTTTTATAGCATGAAGACATCCCGGATTAATCTGGAAGAAATCTCCCTTCTTAATTGGAATAACTCGGATTAAGTCGTTCCATTTTTTGTTTCTAATCATGTCTTCTAACTCTGCTTTGTCCTTGGCATTGTGACCAATAACAATAGTAGCATCTTCTTTGCAATCTAAAATATACCAACATTCTGTTTTTCCTAATGCACCGTTTTCATGTTCTGCTGCATATTCGTTGTTAGGATGAACCTGTATACTTAAATCATCCTCTGCTCCAATTATTTTAATTAATAAAGGAAAAACATCTTCTTTTATGTTTCCAAACAATTCTCTATGATTTTCATAACACCATGAAAGCTTTTTGCCTGCAAATTCTCCATTTGCAACTGTGCAGTCTCCGTTTTGATGGGCACTGATTCCCCAACACTCGCCTGCATTATCCCCGGCTTCTTCGTATCCAAAGTTTTTTAATAGTTTTCCGCCCCAAATGGCATCCTTAAATACTGGATGTAACATTAAAATTGACATAATCCACCTCTTTCTTCCCTTTACTAAATGATATTTTATCATACTATTCTAAAATATCATAATTTTACGCGACTTTCCATATTCTATAATAATTAGTTTTTCGGTGAGCCTCAAATGAAAAATATAAACTCAATGTTAAAATCAAAAAAATTTTTAGCTGTTTTTATTATTGGCTTAGTTACTTTTATCTTCATAACTTACTTTTTTGCAGCTTTTTATAATCATTCCCCAAGTAACGATTATGCGGATTCAACACCCCATTACCAAAATCAGGATCAGTATAATTTTGACTTGTATAGTAATCAGCTTTTTAAAATTAATCTGTCTAATGATTACTTAAGTTTGCATTTTTATTTGGAACACCCGGAAAAATGGAATATTAATGTGAAAGAACCAACTCTCGGAGAATACAGTTATCAATCCATGATGGATAGTCAGAAATTCTACATAAACCAAATTAATATTTTAAAAAAATTCAATTATAATCAATTATCGGTTAAACAGAAAATAACATACGATACCTTAGCCGGTTATTTTAATAATCAGCTTGATTTTGCTGATTTATGCTTATGCTCAGAAATATTAAGTCCCACAACAGGTCTTCAGTCCCAACTTCCCATACTTTTTTCTGAATATACTTTTAAAAACAAGCAGGACATTACCACATATTTAAAGCTTTTGTCTCAGGTTTACGACTATTTTAAGGACATTTGTGATTTTCAAAAACTGAAAGCAAAGGAAAATGTGTTTATTAGCTCATTTTGTTGCCAAAACATAATTAATCAATGTCAGGATTTTGTTGGTGACAAAGTCCCTGAAAATAACCTTCTACACAAATCTTTTGTACAAAAAATCAATGAATGTTCTTTTTTAAGTGGGTCACAAAAACAGGCTTTTATTGCACAAAATAAAAAATATTTACAAAACAGTGTAATCTCAGGTTACAATCTCATTATTAGTACTCTCTCCTCTCTAATGAAGCAGGGCTATTGTAAAAACCAAGGTGGTCTATGTAATTTGCCAAACGGCAAAAATTATTACGAGTATCTGGTTAAAACCTATACCGGTAGTAACAGAAACATATTAGAGATAAAAGCAATGATTCAGGAACAGATAACAAAGGATATGAAAAGTCTCTATTCTTTGTACAACATAAGTCCTTCATTAGATAAGAAGTTGGACGCTGCTGAACGTTTGTCAGTGGCTAAATCTCCAAAAGATATTTTAAAAGAACTTACGAAAAAAAGTTCCGGGGATTTTCAGATAAAACAAAATTACTCTTTTAATATTAAGTATGTTGATAAAACCTTAGAAAAACACTTAAGTCCTGCTTTTTATTTGTCACCGGCAATTGACAGTAAGAACAAAAACAATATTTATATTAATAATTCAAAAAAGAATAAAGGGCAAAATCTTTATGCCACTTTAGCACACGAAGGAATACCTGGACATATGTATCAAAACAATTTTTTTGCCTCAACTAATCCTTCTCCCATTAGGCACATATTAAATTTTGGTGGCTATTCCGAAGGTTGGGCAACTTATACGGAAATTTTTTCGTATAAATATCAATACAAAGACTCTATTGTTGCCAGAGCTTTAAGTTGTAACACTTCATACTCATTGGCTCTCTATTCTCTTTGTGATATTGGAATTAACTATGAAGGTTGGAACCGTAAGGACACAAAAAAGTTTCTGTCAACTTATAGTATTTTTGATGACAATGCCTGTAATTCAATTTACGAGGCTGTAATTGAAGAGCCTGCAAATTATTTGCAATACTATGTTGGCTATTTAGAAATTATTAATCTAAAGAATAAATTCACGAAAAAATTTGGAGCAGAATTCGATACAAAAAGATTTCATAATAGTTTTCTAACTATTGGACCTACAAGCTTTGATGTAGTTGAGAAGTGGTTAGAATATTATTATTAACATTACATAAGCAAATAAGCAGAAATTCTAAATTAGAGTTGAATGTCAACACACCCAACTTCTAATTAGAGTTTCTGCTCATTTTATAAATTAATATATTAAATTTTACCAAGCTTTAGTTTAATTAAATTTCACCCATAAACTAAAATATTATACTTCAGAGTGATTTTATTTATTAATTAATTATTTTATTAATCAGACTCTCTAATTCTGTTTAATACTTAGTCTAACTGGAAAGTCTTGCCTAATTCTTCAACTTCTTCCTTAGTTGCTAAATTATCACTAAATGCACTTGCACTACCTGTTAATAAACCTTTTCTAAGTGCTTCCTTATAGTCGCCTGTTTCTAAATAACCTGCAATAAATCCGGCTACCATTGAGTCTCCTGCACCTACAGAATTTTTAACCTTGCCCTTTGGACATGGACTCTTATAAACCTGTCCATCTTCAGCAACTAATACAGCACCTTCGCCAGCCATTGATACAAGAACGTTTCTTGCGCCTTCTTCCTGCATCTTCTTTGCATACGGAACAACATCTTCTCTTGTCTTTAATTCAACACCATAAATTTCACCTAATTCATGATTGTTTGGCTTAACAAAGAATGGTTTATATTTAAGAACGTTAAGTAATAAATCCTTAGTTGCATCAACAACAATCTTAACATCCTTGTTCTGTAAATATTCCATAATGTTACTGTACATTGTTTCCGGCATAACACTTGGGATACTTCCCGCTAAAACTAAAATATCACCATCCTGCAACTGATCTAATTTCTTATATAATTCGTCAATGTTTTCTTTCTTAATTGCAGGTCCCATACCGTTAATTTCGCTTTCCTGCTGAGCACGAATCTTAACGTTAATTCTTGTAATGCCTTCTGCAACCTGTATAAAATCAGCATTTACTCCATTGCTCTTTAACATGCTTTCAATAGCTTCACCTGTAAATCCGGCTAAAAATCCAAGAGCTGTATTTTCAAATCCAAGATTACTTAAAACCATTGATACATTAATTCCCTTTCCACCTGGGAACATAAGCTCTTCCGATGTTCTATTTACCAAGCCTAACTTTAAATCATCTACTGAAACAATGTAGTCAATAGATGGGTTAAATGTAACTGTATAAATCATTTTTGCCTCCTATATATTTTATTTTTCTGACAAATATCTAATCAAAATATATAGTATTTACATTAAATTTGCAAGTATTACACTGGCAATTGTTCCAGCAATTGTTGCCAAAATTGCACCAGGCAAAGTCCATCTTGTTTTCGTTACTTTTGCAGTTATGTAATATACAGACATTGTATAAAATATAGTTTCCGTACAACTCATCATTAACGAAGTTACTATTCCAAGATATGAATCAGGGCCATATCTTTTAAAAATATCAAGCACCATACCCGTTGCTGCCGAGGAAGAGAATATTTTTACAATTGTAACCGGCATAAGTTCTCCCGGAAAACCTAAAGGATTAGTTATTTTTCCCAACCATTTTCCTAAAAATTCCATAAAACCGGATTCACTTAAAACACCTACAGCAACCATAAGTCCAATTAACGTTGGCAAAACTTTTACCACTGTTTTTAACCCATCTGCTGCTCCCGAAACAAAATCATCATATATATTTCTCTTACTTTTAATTCCGTATATTGTAATAAAAAGCATTACTCCCGGAATTATAAAAGAAGATAGTTTAACTAAAATCTCCATACGAAACCCTGTCTTTTTTATAAATCTATGCATAGAAATTTTATTCGAGAACAAAAAAGGAAAACCTCTTTACCGGGCATCCGATAAAGAGGTATATAACTTGTATTTATTAAATTTTTTAACCTTCTATTGGTCTGTTGTACTTATCTCTGTTTTCAATGTTTTCAACTAACTTACTTTCAGTTACAACATCCTGACCTGTCTTTAAGAATACAGGTTTAAGTACAATAGGTGTAATAATTGTTGTAGCAATAACCACGATAATTACCGGTGCTACTAACTCAGAACTCATAAGTCCTGCCTCAATACCTTTGTTTGCAACGATTAATGCAACTTCACCTCTGGATACCATACCAACACCAATTCTTAAACACTGGTAGTTCTTGTATCCACATACTTTTGCACCAAGTCCGCAACCCATAATTTTTGTAATAATGGCAATAATTGTTAACACAATTGCATATACAACAATTAAAATTCCCATGCTTGCAACTGCCTTACCATCTACCTTAAGACCGATACTTGCAAAGAATATTGGGCTTAAAAGCATATATGCTACAACATCAAATTTTGATGCAATGAACTGGTCCTTCTGTGTCATTGAGATAATTACACCTGCAAAGAAAGCTCCTGTAATATCTGCAACGCCAAAGAAATATTCTGCTGCAAATGACATAAGAAGACAGATTACAAATGCCATGATAGCATGTCTGTGCATTCCTTTTCCGTCATGTTCACACCATTTCTTGTATAATTTGTAAATAATAAATCCAAATACAGCAACAAATACAAAGAATAATACTATTTTTAACAATACGATTCCAAGTGGTGTTGTTTCTGCACCTTTTCCACTTTTTCCACCTAAACTGATTACAATTGTAAGTGCAATGATACCTAAAATATCATCAATAATAGCTGCACCTAAAATTGCATTACCTGAAGCTGTTTTTAACTTGCCCATTTCCTGCAATGTTTCAACTGTAATACTAACTGATGTTGCAGTAAGAATTACACCTACGAAAACAGCCTGCATAAATAATGATGATGCCTTTGCAGGTTCAATCCATCCTGCTTCTAAGAACCAATAAGTAAATAATCCACCACCAATTAATGGTACGATTACGCCTAAAACTGCTATTACAAATGATGCTAAACCGCATTTCTTTAATTCGTTAATATCAGTTTCAAGACCTGCACAGAACATAAGAACGATTACGCCTATTTCTGCCATATGATCAATAAATGGTGTTTGATATAATGTTAAAGCACCTAAATCGTGTCCCCCAACCATAACACCATTTAACAAGTTACCTAAAATTGCCGGTCCTAAAATAAGTCCTGCTAATAACGCGCCTACTACTTGTGGCATTTTGAATCTCTTTGTTACCAAACCAAAAAGTTTAGTGCTTGCTAATATTAAAGCAAGTTGCCATAGATATCCATATTCTTCCATTTTCACGACCTCTTTTCTATGTATTTAGAATATAGTTATGTAAAATTTATTTTACAACCTGAATCATAATAACACCTTATTTTAGTAAATTCAACTAATAAATTTAAGATTTTTGTGGGTTTATAAAAGTGCGTAACACATAACAATCTCTGTAATCAAAACTACAACATTAAAAGGTCATAACTCCACCTGTTTTTACACAATTTGGGTTATGACCTTTGGACACTATATTTTTTAATTTAAAAAGTTTTGTATAATAACTGCTTCAGCCTCTTCCTCTGTTAAACCTAATGTTCTTAACTTAAGAAGCTGTTCATCATTAATTCTTCCTATTGCAGCTTCATGAATAATTGCCGCATCTATGTTTTTTGCTCTAATTTCCGGTATTGAACCAACCTCAGCCTTGTCCATAATAATTGAATCACACTGTATATGGGCCTGACATTTGTTATTTCCAATGGCATTTGGATGGAATGTCTGTACTGAATTTCCTTTTCCAACGGATCTTGAAACTATCTGTGCCGAACTGTTTTCGCCGTTAAGCTGAACTTCAATATTTGACTCTGCCTTCTGCTCGCCACTTGTCATAAGACGCTCAGTTACATATAGCTTGGCTTCTTTTCCAAGTTCAACATTTGTCTCTCTAACAGTTGAATCTACACCCTCAATCTGCGCTGTATCCAAAGTAAAAACAGAATTATCTCCCACAATGATATTTGTAACAGGATTTAAAACTCTTGCGCCTGTTCCATTACCTTCGCCATAGTGTTTCTCCACGTATCGTACATTTGCATTTTTTCCAACGTGAAAAGTATGAACACCATCATGTCTGCTTTCATTGCAACCACTATTATGAATTCCACAGCCGGCAATTATGTTTACGTTTGCCCCATCTTCAATGTAAAAATCATTATAAACAAGATCAATCATACCTGAAACACTAACAACCACCGGTATATATACTGATTCACCGTTTGTTTTTCCGTCAATATAAATGTTTATTCCCGGATTGTCTTCTTTTTTTCTAATCTTAATATGTTCACTGTCTCCATGACAAATGGATACGCCATTTTCTCTAAGATTGAAGGCACCGCTTTGGCTAAATTCATTATCGTTAATAACATTTAAAACTTCTTCAGTTACATTGTTAAGCTTCACCATTACGCTCTTCCCTCCAATTCTTCTGCACATTTATGACATTCCTGCACACCGGTAAGATATGGTAGAAGCTCATCTTTAGTGCCTATTTTTTTAATCTTTCCATTATCAATAATCATAATTTTATCTGCCATATTGATAATTTTTTCCTGATGTGAAATTACAATAAGACTTTGTTTTTTCTCTGTATGGATTTCTTCAAACTTGTGTATAAGCATTGAGAAACTCCACAAATCAATTCCTGCCTCCGGTTCATCGAAAATGCAAAGTGAGTGTTCCTTAGCCAGCACAGATGCAATCTCAATTCTCTTCATCTCTCCACCTGAAAGTGTTCCGTCTATCTGTCTGTGAATATAATCCTTTGCACAAAGGCCAACGGCTTTCAATAGATTACAACATTCTTCATCTGAAAGATTTTCTCCTGACGCAAGTTTTAAAAGTCTTAAAACTGTCATACCTTTAAATCTTGGTGGTTGCTGAAATGCATAGCCGATTCCTGCATTTGCCCTATGATTAATGTCAAAATCTGTTATATCCTCACCGTCTAATATAATTTTTCCACTATTCAAATGGTTAATACCCATTAATGTTTTGGCTAAAGTGGACTTTCCACCTCCGTTTGGACCTGTAATAACAAGCATTTCCCCATCATCAACCTGAAATGAAATATCATTAAGGAGACACTTTTCTTCCCCTTCATCATCTACATAAAGTGATAAATTTTCTGCTTTAAGCACAATTTATACCTCTCTTCTTATTATTTTTTACAGCTCATTATAACATATTTATCATATATGTTAAATTAAACTTTTATTTAAGTTGCCAATTTAAAATATTTTTATATACTACCTAACTAAACATATCGAATTTAACTTTTATTCTTTTTATTTTTCTAAACATTTCCTGAGACAAAATCATTAGGAAAACAAAAGTGGATAAACCATGTACAAAGTTAAAAAATATACCTGCACCGTAAGTTGCCAGAAACGTAGACAACCTTGGCTTGTCTGTGTACATAACAACTGTGGCCGTATCAAGAATTAGTCCGTACAGCACAAATGTTACAAAAAAACCATATATACTAATTAGAACTCTTTTTTCTGCATGCTTTTGTCTTTTTCCACTAAATACAATTGCCGAAAGTACACCTATTAAACCAAAAGCAATCATCTGCCAAGGGGTCCATGGTCCCTGACCGAAAAAGAAGTCTGAAATAAACGCAGTTAAACAGCCACATAAAAATCCTGATTGTTTACCCAGCATAATTCCTGTAATTATTATTATGGCTGCGCATGGTTTAAATTGTGGTGTCATAAAAAATATAACCCTACCCACAATCGCCATGCCTGTTAGAACACCAAGGGTTACTATTTCTCTTGTTTTGGGTTTTCTTTTTTCAAATGACCACACAAAAATTCCAATTGCCGCCACAATTATAAGTATGGATACTATGTAATAATGTCTTATCATAACATGTCCTCCATTTTGTATGCACCATCAATAATCCCCCTTGCTAATTTTGCAATTGTAGTAGTATAAAATCTATTGTTCAGAAAAAATTCTCTGGCAGTGTCCTCACTAATTAAACTTCCCTGAGCAAACAAGCCACATCTGTCTGAATACTCTCCACAAAAATCTAAATCGTGGCTTACTAAAATAATTGTTTTTCCATTTTCAGCCAAATCCCTTAATAGAATTCCCAGTTGTTCTTTGTAAATATTGTCGATTCCCTTTGTAGGCTCATCCAATAACAAAACAGCCGGCTTTTCTCCAAGGACTTTAGCCAAGGCAACCTTCTGCTGCTCCCCACCACTTAAATCATAAGGGTGCATATTTAGAAGCTTTTGCAAGTTCATTTTTTCAATCAATGACTTGTCCACTTTTTTCAATTCTTCCATTACAGATTCCTGTTCAAAGAGAATTTGCACGTCCTGTGGCAAGAATCCTATTTTACCCCTCACCTTGATTTTGCCCCTGTAAGGTTTAAGAATACCACTAAGCAACATTGTTGTAGTTGTTTTTCCTGTTCCGTTACCACCAATAACTGAGAATATTTCTCCTTTATTTATATGCAGATTTAGACCTTTTATAATATCTCTGCTCATTTTTTCGTATCTAAACCACACGTCTTTCACGTTAACTACACTCATATTCTTTTCATTGTTATATGATGTAGGGAATCCCAAATTTAAAGATTTCCTTTCATTTAAATCTTCATCTTTTTTATAAGATTTACATTCACTCAAATTTTCATCTTTTTTGTAAGATTTATATTCACTGGATTTTTTTTCAGCAAAATTTCTTTTTGAAAAAAATGACTCATCTTTACTGTCACTTATATAATTTATAAGCCAGCTTCTTCCCTCTTTCGTGGATATAGGAATTTGACCTGCGCCGTTATGCCCATTAAAAATCCTACTTGGTATTGGCATTAAAGGACTTACTTCCATATTCAACGCTTCCCTTAAAACCTCCTGTGGACAACCGCACTGTACTAACTTGCCCTCTTCCATAACAACTAATTTGTTTGCATATTTAAGAAGATAATCCAGTCTATGTTCTGAAATAATAACTGTAATTCCAAAATCTTCGTTAATTTTGCTTACAATATCCATAAACCGTTCTGCTGCAATTGGATCTAATTGAGATGTCGGTTCATCCAACACCAAAATTTCAGGATTCATTATCATTACAGCTGCAAGGTTTACAAGCTGCTTCTGACCCCCTGAAAGGTTGTCTGTATTCTCATTATACAAATCAGTTATGTCAAAATATTCAGCAATTTCTGCCACTTTACTTCTTATAATTTCGTTCTTTTCACCCATACTCTCCAAGCCAAATGCCAGTTCATGCCAAACTTTGTCTGTGACAATCTGATATTCAGGATTTTGCATTACAAAACCTATTTTTTTTGCCTGCTCTCTGTCAGTTAAACTTTCTATGTTTCTACTCTCTAACAATATTTCGCCTTCAGTTTTTCCAGCCGGCATAATATTAGGCTTTAAACATTTAAGCAATGTTGTTTTTCCACAACCTGATTTTCCACATAATACAACAAAATCCCCCTTATTAATTGTAAAGGAAACATCTGACAAACTATTTTTTTCTGAGGTCTTGTATTTAAAACTTAAATTCTTGATTTCAATATGAGCCATCTTATTTCCTCCTTTACGTTAATTAATACAGGTGTCAAGCACAACAAACCGTACATCAAATACACAACCATATTATTCTTTACTTGTATAAAAGGATAATAGTAAGTGTAAACTTTTTCTCTCTCTAATGAAAAAACAACAACCAACCATAAAATTACCAGCCAGCCCATTAGCAAATAATCTCTTTTTTGAAATTTATAATTGCTGTAATTTGTTCTTCTTCCTGTTCCAAACCCCCTTGCTTTCATGGAGTCCGCTGTGTAAATTGAATTTTCCAACGCCCAGGTGGTGGTTATTGAGAAAGTTCTGCTGCCTTCTTTTATGCTATCAATTATCTTATCTATACCATTTTTCTTTTTTTGTTTTTTGCATGCCTCTATATAATTTTTCTTTTTTTGTCCTATATGTGCTTCTATACCACTTTTCTTTTTTTGTCTTTTGCGTGCTTCTATAACATTTTCTTTTTCAGTTTTTTCTCTATTTAAAAGATTTATTTTCTCGTCATAATTTCTTTTATTGACTTTATTTACCATTGAAACTTTACGTTGGTGCCTTGTATACTGGGGTATAAATCTCATTATCATGGTTATTAAAAGAGACACGTTTGGTAGCACTTTTCCTATTGCACCTAAGATTCTTTCCACGCCCATTACCTGATTAAAAGTTGAAAACCACAACAACATTGCCCCTATTATAATTGCAGATATTAATCCGTAAATAATAGATTCCAAAGTTACAGGATTTCCCGTAAACAGATAAAACAACAACGTTCCACCTTTATGAGAAAACAATGGGTTTATAATTGCAGAGACAATAATTATACCTACAACTACTGCGCAATACTTTAATCCCTCTGTTTTTTTCAGCATAAAATAATAGACTACTGCCGAAAAAAGAGAAATAAAAACTAACCCTACACTCATTTGAAACATTGTTGTTCCTAATACAAGTAAATAAAATATTAAATTTACAACTGGGTGGTATCTTGAAAATTCATCTGTCACTATTTTACATCCTCGCCTAAATCACATGTGTATCGCCACTTTATTACATCGCCATCTTTTACAGTGTACTCACTACAACTTACCTGTGGATATTTGTCATTTACACTGTACATCCAACCTGATTTCTTCCCGCAGGAGAACTCATAAATATTATCAATGCCCTCTACATACGCACTTTTTCCCGTAAAAGATGCCTCCATAAGAATGCTGTTTTTATCAAGCTGTCTTTTAAGAACATCGTAAACAGTATCTTTTTCATAAAATTTTACTTTCTGACTTTTTAATATAATGCCGTCTTTTGGTATATGATTTTTCAACCCTTTGTCTAAATCTTTTAAGTTGTCATAAATTGTTGAACACTCTACCAAAATGGTGCAGTTTCCGGCTTCCTTTTGTGGTGCATTACTTTTACCACAACCTGACATTGTTACTGTAACTAACAAAACTAATGCAACCATTGTTAGCTTAGTAGTTTTCTTTTTCTTTCTTACAAAAATTCCTATACCTGTAGCTGTCGCTAATGCAGCAATTATTAAAATTAGTATTATACAATTTTTTACGGATTTTTCTTTCTGTTTCTGATTTATAGCTTTGTGGGCTTCATTCTCTGATACATTTACGGATTCTGCTGTATTTCCTGAATCTTCTATATTACTAATTTTGTTATTGTTATCTTTATTGTTGTTACTTTTTTTGCTTTTACTATTTTTTGACTTGTTTTTCGTATCACTATTTGTGCCTGAAATATTCTTATTTGAATTCACTGATGCATTTGATTTTTTGCTATTTCCGGAACTTACACTATTATTATTTGACTTGCTACCTGTGCTATTGTCTGTAGTATTACCTAGGCTATTTTTCTTTTTATTTTCTGATGTTTTACTGCCCTTTTTTTCATAAGATTTTTTATTAGTTTTCTTATCTGTGCCATAATTATTATTCTTTTTGGCATCACCCATATCATACAGATTACTGTCGTCAGCTAAATTCCTGTAGTACGCAACAAGTCCATACATGCCCTGTTCTGTTGCCATTTGATTTACAAAAGTATCCTTAGTGTGCTTAAAGGCACCATTTGAATAAAATTGCAACAAACCGTCTAATACTGTATTTCTATTTTTTATAAATCTACTGTCTTTTACGCTAATATTAAGCATTGACATTGCTGTTAAAACCTGTGCTGTACTTTCACAGTTTTCACTATTAGATGTGGAATAAGCCCCTGTTTTATTCTGCTTTTTGGACAGGTATTCAATTCCTTTTTCTAATGCTTTTTCCACCTTACTTTGTTTCTTATAATTTGCCAACGCCTGCATTGCCATGGCTGTCACATCAACATCTGACTTGCCACCCATATATGACCAACCGCCATCGTCGTTTTGTGCATTTACAAGTAAACCAACCAATTTTTCTCTTGTTGTAACTTTTCCATCATAACTTTTTGCCGGTTCAGGAATTGCATAATCTCCACTGTCTAAAGCTATTAATGCATAAGTTGGTCCATTGATTCCAAGCTTGTTTACATTATCAAATTCTGCCAAAGATTTTAATAAGTCATAGCCTTCAAAATTTTCAGGATCAATACCTAATGAAGTTAAAGCTAAAACAACTCTCGAATACTCTGTGTATTTTCTTGTTGATAAAACTCCATCGCACTTTTTCACATATTCTTTTAAATTGTTTAAATAAATTTCTACATAAGATGACGGAACTTTTTCAAAACGTGCCAATCCAATCATCAACCATTCGCCACCTATACTTCCGTACTGGGGATTTTGAATTGTAGACATTTCATATTTGGAAATTTTCTGTAAATAGCTTTCCGTTTGTTTCTTATTTAATACTGTTTTACATTGTGTAGAAGTAGATTGTGATACAACACACAACATTATTAAAAACATAAATATTAATTTTTTTATTGTACTTAAAACTTTTTCTCTCATCTTCTACACCTTTATCTTTGTTGAGATTTCTATTATAAAAGAATGTTACTTGCGGCATTCTTCGCACCGAGTGCGTGTTGCCGCGCAACATTTTTCCTTTCGCGCCAGGGTGCATTCCTAGTGAAACGTTTTAATGTAATAAGAAATTCTGAAAGAATTTATTATTACATTAAAAATTATCGCAGCAAATTTATAAAAAATCTACTGCGACAATCTTCCTGCTATTTTTTTATCTTAACTGATTTTGGACTACTCCATTTACCATATACTTTCTGGTTTCCTGACTTCTTGTAAGCTCTAACCTTTACATAGCATTTTGATTTTTTCTTTAGCTTAGTAAGTGTATATGTTGTTTTCTTTGTGTTTTTGTATTTACAGTTTTTGAATTTTTTATTTGTTGCATATTTAATCTGATAACCTTTTGCACCTGTTACCTTATTAATTTTAATTTTAACCTTTTTACCCTTAACATTCTTTAAAGACTTAATACTTGCTTTTTTTAAAGTTGTCTTTTGTGTTGTTGTAGGTTCTGCTGTAGTTACCTGCACTTTTTCTAAGTTTGTGTATGCAGCATCTACATCTTCCTGAGTTGCATCATAATTTGCAAGAACCTTAATAGCTTCTGCCTTTGCTACTACCTGAGGGTTGTCTGGTGTATTAGCTACTAATTTAGTAAGTGCATCTTTATTTGGAAGTTTCGCACTTTCGATATTTTCATAGTAACTTACAAAACCTAAATCAGCTCCACCTGCATAAACGCTAAACTGAAGTCTGATAACATCTCCATCTTTTACAGGCTGTGAATCCATTGCCACATCAGGTGCAACATTATTAACTGTATACATCCAACCTGCTAAACTACTATATGAACCTGAACCTAACTTCTGGTCATCTGTAAATAACGCATTTGTACTTGTATTTGTTGGAGCATCATAATGCTGATTTCCATAACCATAGTCAACATCAATACTTGGCATCTTCTGAATACTTTCAGGAATATTAATAACGCCTGTATCTGCATAACTGATTGAATCAATGTAATATCCATAAGATGATAAATTAATTGTTAAATTCTTTTCCTTGGCAACTTCTTCTAAAACATCCTTAGCTGCTGCCCCTTCGTTTACCTGAACTGTAACCGGTTCAACTAAAAAGCCCTGTCCAATTGTAAATCTTTCAATAGCAAATGTTACGTTAATTTTCTTTGTTTCATTGGCATATGTTGTAGTAAACATACCAACAACTAATGTTACTGCCATTAACAAAGTTAAAATCTTCTTTGTTACTTTGTTCATTTTATCCTCCTTTTGTCAATATAAATTTATTCAGAAATCAAGTATAAAATTTCTCTAAAATTAGAAAAAGTCCTGCTTAAAAAGCAAGACAAAAAAACCCTTATGGGCCATATATACTCCTACTCGCCTTGCTTACGATTTCCAGCTGGTTATGTTGACGTATCCTGACTCAAGTTCATCCTATTCTAAGCGCCTTCCAGAAATCATCCGTGACATAATGCTTATTTCGTCCCTTATACAGTAGAGAAAGACTGTGCCGGATTCTCACCGGACTTCCCTTAAACTAAATAATTTTAATATTCACATACAACCATTAAATTTATGTAATTTTTTTTAATTGTAATTAATTAAAATATATCCAGACCATAACTATTTTTATTTTATTGACACACTCATTCTATACTAATGGCTTTACAGTGTCAAACACTAATATTATTTATTTTATTTTCTTACTCTCCTGCACATAATTTTGCAAAAACTCACTCCTGCCAGGGTACTTATTGTGGTTGCAATAATTGCTGGTGCAACAATAGCTCCTGGGTTGTGAGAATTATACTGGCTTCTGTATGCTATCATACTAACAGGAATTAATTGTAATGATGAGATATTTAATACTAAAAATGTACACATCTCGTTGGTGGAAATATGACTTTCTATTATTTTTCCCTTTTGTGGTATTGGATTTTTTGCTAATTCTTCCATAGCTTTTAAGCCAGCCGGTGTTGCCGCCCAGCCCAAACCTAAAACATTTGCAATTATATTTGTAATTATGTGTGGTCTTGCACTATGGTTACATGGCAAATTGGGAAACAACCAATTTATAAGTGGATTAATTGCTTTTTCACATTTTTTGACTAAGCCTGATTTCTCAGCTATATTCATAAAGCCCATCCACATGCTCATTATCCCCAACATTGTTATTGATATTTTCACAGCTTCCTCAGCCCACATTACTGCTCCGTTGCCAACCTTATCAATATTACCTGTTATCACACCATAAACCACACCAACTATAATCATAAAAGTCCAAATATAATTTAACATTTTCCGCTCTTTTTGCCTATTTACACATAATATTAAGGATTTTGTTCTTATATGAACGAATTTTTTTTCAACAGTGATTTTTGCCTAAAATATAGTACATTTTGCTATTTTATAAAAACGATTAAATTACTTTGTCTAATTTTTTTACAGATTATTGGAAACCTTTCCGATTTTTCTATAAAAATACGATATTTTTTTCATATATTAATGTATAAACTTTGGTTATTTTTGCCCTTTTCTTTTTCTTGACTTAATTTGTTTTAGGCATTAGTATTGTATGTCGAATGAGGGATGAAACTGTGCCATTCAAGTAGTGACAGTTTTTAAAGGAGGTATTTGCAATGAAAACAGTTACAGTTAACTTGAACTCAATCGAGAAAGTTAAGTCTTTCGTTAATGATATTGTTAAGTATGAAAATGATTTTGACTTGGTATCAGGACGCAATTATGTTGATGCAAAATCAATTATGGGGATATTCGCCTTTGATTTGTCAAAACCTTTACAACTTAACATTCATGCTAACGACAATTGTGATGAAATCACAAAATCATTAAAAAATTATCTTTGTTAATTAGAAATCAATTCATATAGCGACAACAGGTCGCACACCCCCCCCAAAAAAAGGGGCTGTCGCTCTAACCATTTATAATCGTTAGGGCACAGTACCTTTTTTGACCATATTTTATTGTTTTCCCCAAAATAATAGTGCGCCTTTTTTCTTTTGTCTTCAGAAAAAAGGTGCACTTAAATAAAGCCCCCATAGAGGTTTGTTAATCTGTTTTAAAAGTTTAAAATTTACGCACTTTTTAATGGGAATATAAATCAGTCAGATCCATCTTCTCCACAAACTTTCGTCGCTTAATAAATTTTTATTATTTAATAAGCTCATTATAAATGTCTCTTTTTGAAACGCCCCTGTCCTTTGCAACCATTTTCATTGCAGTCTTTTTGTCCATATCCTGATTCATATAGAATTGAACGTGTTCCTCAATAGTCATTAATTCCCACTGTTCTCTTTTTTCAGCCTGAATTTCTTCCATTGGCTTTCCTGCAATTACTAAAACATACTCTCCTTTTGGCTCCTTGCTGTCATAATATTCAATTGCCTCACTGATAGTTGTCTGAAAAGCTTCCTCGTATTTCTTTGTCAACTCTCTACAAATAGTCAGCGGTCTGTTGCCTATTGTTTTTTCCAGTTCCTTTAAAGTTTTAACTAAACGATGAGGTGCTTCGTAAATAATAGTAGTTCGCACTTCATTTTTTAAACTTTCAAGTACCTGTTGCTTTTCTTTTTTATCCTTTGGCAAAAATGCCTCAAAAACAAAACGTCTTGTTTTCTGACCTGACATGGTAAGTGCTGTTATGCATGCTGCAGCTCCTGGAAGAGAAGTTACTTCTATTCCTGCTTCATAGCACTGTCTTACAAGTTCTTCCCCAGGATCAGATATTCCCGGAGTTCCTGCATCAGTTATTAATGCAATGTTTTTTCCCTGTAACATATCCTGAACCAACACCTTTGCTTTATCATATTTATTAAATTCATGATAACTTGTCATTGGCGTTTTTATATCAAAATGATTTAACAATTTTATACTGTTTCTTGTATCCTCTGCACCAATTAAATCAACCTCTTTTAGTGTTCTAACTACTCTATAAGTAATATCTTCCAGATTTCCTATTGGTGTCGCACATAAAAATAACTTTCCTGCCATAATTTACCTTTTTCCATATATTTCTAAAATTTCGTCTGTATACACACCCTGTTCTTTGTAGACAATTAGTGGTGCTTCCACTTTCATCATGGACTTGCGTCCTCTATGTCCTTCAATTAAAAGCATGTTTGCGTCTTTATCCTTAAAAGGATGTACCATTCTAAGTCGTTTAGGTTCGATTTTGTACACACTCATAAGATTCATAATTTCTACCAAACGTCTTGGTCTGTGAACCATATAAAATCTTCCACCGGGTTTTAAAACCTTGGCAGCCTCTCTTATAACATCATCAAGAGTACATTTAATTTCATGTCTTGCAATTGCCTTAGGCTCTTCAAAATTCTCAATCCCATGATTTTCTGTCATATAAGGCGGATTGCATGTTACTACATCAAAAGAAGCCGGCTTAAATATAACCGACGCCTCTTTTATGTCACCCTGAACAATGTGTACTTTTTCTTCTAAATGATTAAGAATTACACTTCTCTTTGCCATATCAGCACTGTCCTGCTGGATTTCCAAAGCATAAAAATCTTCACCCACAGTTTTTGCCTCAAGCAATATTGGGATAATTCCTGTGCCTGTTCCCATATCCAAAACTTTTTCGTTTTCTTTAACCTGGGCAAAGCCTGACAAAAGAACTGCATCCATGCCAAAACAAAAGCGCTTTCTGTCCTGAATTATTTTATATCCGTTTCTCTCCAGGTCATCTATCCTTTCCCCTTCTTTTAAAAACAGATTATTTTCTTTTTCTAAATTCATAATTATCCTTTTGATTTTTCTAATCTAACTTTGAAGCTTCCATATCTTCTAAACCTTTTAATTCTTTTAACTCATCAGAAGCTAACTCAAATTTCTTTTTCTTTGGCTTAAATTTCAATTCATTAACAGAATATTCACGTTCTTCTCTTTCGTCATTTTGCTCAATAACAATTTTAACTTTCTGACGTAAAACATTAACACTCTTAACTTCTCCTTTTAAACCATCAAAAGTTTTAACTGTTTCACCTACATTTGGTAAGTTAGAATTCAAATACTCGTATGCTTCCTGCTCATTTTTTAGGCAACACATCAGTCTTCCACATATTCCTGATATTTTGGTAGGATTAAGAGATAAATTCTGTTCCTTCGCCATTTTTATTGACACCGGAATAAATTCTGACAAATATGTGCTACAGCAAAGTGGTCTTCCACAAATTCCAATACCACCAAGCATTTTTGTCTCATCTCTTACACCAACCTGTCTAAGTTCAATTCTTGTTTTGAACACTGATGCTAAATCCTTAACCAATTCTCTAAAGTCAATTCGTCCATCAGCAGTAAAATAAAACAATACTTTATTATTATCAAAAGTATATTCTGTATCTATTAATTTCATTTCAAGACCATGTTTTTTAATCTTCTCTTTACAAATAAAGAAGGCCTTCTTTTCCTTATCTTTATTTTGCTTGGCAATCTTGTCATCTTCCTCAGTTGCCACTCTTATGACAGGTTTAAGAGGCATAATAACGTCTTCTTCGTTTTTTTCCTGCACACTCTGTACAACTTTTCCGTATTCAATACCTCTTGCTGTCTCAACAATTACATGATTGCCAACTTCTATTTTAAAATCCAGCGGATCAAAATTATAAATTTTTCCCGCCTGTCTAAATCTAACTCCTATTACCTTTACCATCATTCATCCTTTCTTTTATTGCTAAAAATAAGACTTCCATTGTTACATCAAAATTAACATTTGATTTTATTCTACTCTGAGCCTTATCTAACTGTTGTAAAATAATATTTATACCATAATAATCTATTTTTTCTGACATTTCTTCTATTAACTTATAGTCATCCTGAAATACCAGTTTATCATCACTTTTTGAAGCCTTATATAATAAAACATCTCTGAACCATATTCTAATTAGACTGAAATATTCATCAATCTGCTTCTTAAAAGATGCTGCTTCCTTTACATTATTTGATATTATATCCATGCCACCTTTTTCCAGCGACAACAATGCCCCAACAACATGATTTTTCAAATCCTTAAAATCTTCTGATGTTGCCAGTTCAACTGCCTTTCCAGGGTTACCTCCACTAAAAACTGCTGCCATCGATGCCTCATAAGCACCAATGCCATATTCCGACATTAACTTGTTTTTAATTAATTCCTCTTTCACCGGTCTAATATTCAGAACTACACATCTTGACAAAATTGTTGGCAAAAATGTGTCTGCATTTGTAGTCAACAAAATTATTATTGCATATTCCGGCGGCTCCTCTATTGTTTTAAGCAATGCATTCTGTGCCTGCACAGTCATTTTTTCACTTTCATCAACAATATATATTTTGTACCTGCTACTATATGGCTTAATATCTATATCATCATTAATTTGTTCTCTTATTTCGTCAACACCAATTCCGGATTTCTCATAAGTAACATACTTTATGTCCGGCTGATTCTTGGAATCTGTCTGCTTACACGACTTACAATGCCCACATGCTTTGCCATTAAACTCCTCACATTGCAATGCTTTTGCAAAATCCACTGCAAGCTGCATCTTACCTGTGCCTTTTTCCCCATTAATAATGTAAGCATGAGAAATCTTTCCTATCTTTATGGCATTTTCGAAGTGTTTTACTATATGGTTTTGTCCTAAAATTCTTCCTGACTCCATACTATCCTTTATATCCAACAAAATTTAATAATTTATAAACTACTAATCTTTTAACCTGCAAATTACAGTCTTTTTTTCCTGTAAACTCTAAAATCCTTTAACTTACAGATTACGGTCTTTTTTTCCGTAAACTTTAAAATTCTTTAACTTACAGATTACGGTCTTTTTTTCCGTAAACTTTAAAATTCTTTAACTTACAGATTACGGTCTTTCTTTCACATAAACTCTAAAATCTTTAACTTACAAACAAAGACTTTATTATTCACAAACCTAACTTTTATCATATCATAATTTATTAATTGTTTCCACAATCTCGGCAATACATCTGTCTAAATCATCATTCATGTATCTTCTTTCAATACCGGCATTTTTGATGTTTTCTTCCTTAAAATCTTCCTCATCTGCAAGAAATCTTCTACAAAGTTCAGCGTATTTTGGCTCTTTCTCCAAGCGCTCTCTTTTTATGGCACGCTCTAACCTTTCACCATTTTCTACTTCTACATATATAGGTACCACCACATCTTTTCCATAATACTTAACCATGGCATTGTAAGACTCCAAAGTTCCTATATAAATGTAATTATCTGCACCCAAATTAATTTGACCGTCATCTAATGTGAAATAACTCCACACTCCGTACACAGTATCATAATCTCTGCACTCAATAATTTTTCCCTGTTTTCTATATTCAGCAAGTTTTTCCCTACTAACAAAATGATATTCCACACCCTCCTGTTCCCCTTCTCTCATTGGTCTTGTTGTGTAACCAACAATTGTTTTTAAATTTAATTCCTTATTATTTTTCAAATATCTAAAAATTGTATCTTTTCCACTACAACTTTTTCCCAATACAAAAAATATTTTTGACATATCTCCTCCAACTTACAGGCATACTATAATCCATACCATTCCTAATAATTATAATAATAGAATTTTTGACATTCATTATCTAACCTTTAATATCTACTATATGTTCATAATAAGTAATTAATCATTTACAGTAACTAATCAATTATTCATAATGATTAATTAAATATTTATAATAGATAATCAAATATTTACATAAATTAATAATTAATGTAAATATAAAAAATTTATCTTTTGATAACAATAATTTTTTCATTATCAATTCCCTTTATATTTAAATTAGACATTTTATATTCCATTATTTTTTTCAACATTTGATTTGTAATTAAATCCCCTGGTACAATAATTGGTATCTCAGGCGGATAAACATACACATATCCTGCACTTACCCGACCTACAGCATTACAAACATCTATTTTTTCTTTTTTGCATAATAATGCCTCATATATTGTCATTACCTGCTCCGTTTTTTCTAATAAAATTTCAGTATTTGTTTGCTCTAACAAACTTTTATCTTTAATTTTATCAGCTATATAATTATCTATTTCCACTAAATTATCAGCTAGTCTTAATATCTCATCCATATTATCACATATAGAAGTCATACCGATTACATAATCTTTGGAACACATTTCTATTTCGAAATTATATTTTTCTCTTAAAATGCTCTCAAGATATTTTCCATCATAAGTTTCATTTATTTTATCGGTACTTAATTCAGTATTGTTTGTTTTGGCATTATCTAATTTAGCATTATTTATTTCTGCTTTATCTGATACTGTATCACTTAATACGGTATTGTTTAATACAGTATCACTTAATACGGTATTGCTTGATACGGTATTATTTAGTTTTGTAATATTTAATTCTACATTATCTTTTTCTATACTCCTCAACTTCATATTAAGAAAAATAACAATTTTAGAAATATCAAAATCATACACACTGTTTTTTCCTATAATACTACGATCTAACACTTTTAATACTTTAAAATTTTTAACTCTATTATGGAATTTCTTTAGAGTTATTAACATTTCGTTAGCATCTTTTTGCCCTTTTGTTGATAACTCTCTTATACATTTGTCAAGGCTGGACATAAGTACATAAGATGGACTACTTGACTGATAAACCGATAACATCCTCTGAACATCTTTTACTGAAACTTTGTCCCCCTGCACATGTAAAAAGGCTGTCTGTGTCATTGCAGGAAGCGTTTTGTGTGCACTTTCTATAACAATATCAGCCCCTAATTTATAAGCCGAAGTAGGAAACTCATCACTTAAAATCATATGAGCACCATGTGCTTCATCAACAATAAGAATGCTATTGTGTCCGTGAACAATTTCTGCAATTTTTTTAATATCAGAAACTATACCCTCATAAGTTGGACTTGTTATTACAACAGCTTTAACTTTTATATTTTTCTTTTCTGCTTCGACAAATTTTTGTTCAATTTCTTCCGGTTTATAACCACCACTTATATTAAACCCTTCAACTATTTCAGGATACACATATTCAACATTCAAATTTCTTAGCTGAACAGCATTATAAGCTGATTTGTGACAGTTTCTCCCTAAAATAATAGTATCGCCTATATTTGTAACCGCGGTAATTGCAGATAAAATTCCACATGAACTTCCATTAACAAGAAAAAATGTAGCCCTTGTTCCAAAAAAATCTGAAGCATTTTCCATAGCAGCTTTTATTATTCCCTCAGGATGATGCAAATCATCAAAACCATTTATTTCTGTTATGTCTATATCAAAGGGATCATATTGGTTATTAACATATACACTTATTTCTTTATCTTCATTTAACTCGTTAACCGAGTTATCAAATGGCTTATTAACTAACTTATTAAAAGAATCTTCATCACCGACAAACGCTTTATTAAAATCAAATAATTTTCTCTGTCGCTTGTGTCCTGGCATATGCAATGGATATCTTCCATTTTTGCTATATTCAATTAATTTACTATATAAACTCTCTTTACTCATAACTTTGATTATAACATAAATGCTAATAAGTAACTAGCAAAGTAAAATATGCAAAAAATACATTAACAACATCCCCAAAACATATAAACTAATTTTTCTAAACATTTCTAAAACAATAAAAATGATAAAAGAAAAAACTGTAGACATTACCGGGTAACATCTACAGTTTCACATAACAA
>NZ_QTVG01000003.1:271481-319539 GCF_003460505.1 Eubacterium sp. AF36-5BH | reverse complement strand
TTGTGTTATTTTGTGGTGATTTAATTATAATGGATTTGGGTGTCTATACCTATTTTTTTATTTATAGGGCGCAGCCCTCTACTGAGAAGAAGCGACCAGAGGGAGCGTATTCGAAGTAGGGCACGGCTGGAGTAGTAGCACACGAAGAGAGAAAATTGAGTTATGCTTGCAAAAACGAGAATTTCTCTCTTTTTATGTTATGCGTCATTCTGGGAATGACGCGTTCTAATTGATTTGTGGAACAAATCAATTAGAGAAGTGGTGTGGTAAATTACCGTTCATATTACACCAAGTTGGATAGAATGGGGGAATAGAGTAATTACCAAACCTTTCCAAATTTTTAGTGTGTGACAACGTGAGATTACTAACTTTGGGTAAGTTGTTGTGGAAATATTTTCCAATTGAAGAAAAGTGGAATTGAGATTATAATAGGGAAAAACAGGTGGACGAATGTTATGATGAAGGTATATATAACATATAAGTTTGAGACTTATAAATAGGGTTGATTTGTATAATAACTTTGCATTATATAGAAAATTAAATGAAAAGAAGTTGTGTTGGTAGGATAATATTTTAACTTAGGAGAAAATAAAATGATTGATTACGAAAAATGGGATAAATACTACGACGAAAATTTTGCAGATGATGAATCTGTAGATAGTTTTTGGAAAGAATATGATGCTAAAAGATTAGAAGCTCAAAAAAATTATTATTATGGTCAAAAGACTAATGTCACAGTTGAACAAATTATAAAAGAAATGGGAGTAAAAGCAGTGAATGATAAATTTTTATACGGAGAAGATATTGTTGTTGTTCTACTTGATTATTCCAAAGGCATTTTTGATAAATGGAAGAATGGTACAATATTGTATTGTAATGGAGAAAAAGATTACACAATAGAGCAAGATATTGAAAATTTATCTATAATTGACAGTATGCTTTTTAATGCAGATTCTATTGGAAAAACCATTATTCGTGTATTCTGGAAGGATGGAGACAGTAATTATAGATTTGTCAATGGAGAGTTGATGCTAGGAAAAGAACGACCATATCAAATTGAAGAAAACGGAAAATATAGATGGGTATTTCCTTTATCATTAATATCAACATATCATTTTCGTATGCCTGAAAAATACTCTTTTTACGTGGATGTAAGGAGAATTAAACAGTCAGTAATTGAAGAAATAAATAAAGAAGATGAGACAAGATTGTTGGAATTTAATAAATATGCTAATTTTGATTCATACAATGGAGTATGTGGGTATAAACTTATACCACAAGAAAAGAATTGTTACCTTAGTGTTAAGGAAAAAATAATAAGAAATAGGAAAAAAGCAGAAAATGCCTTGCTTATTGCTGATTTTAAATGCGAAATAGATAAAAAACATATTACTTTTGTTAGAAAAAATCAAAATGTACCATATATGGAAGCTCATCATCTAGTTCCATTAGCGTACGCAGATTTGTTTAGGTATTCATTAGATGTGGAAGAAAATATAGTTTCCTTATGCAGTACTTGTCATAACCAAATTCATTATGGTAAAGATGCCGAATTACTTATTAAAAAATTATATTCAAGTAGGAAAGAATTATTGAGAAAAGTAGGAATTATATTATCAGAAAAGGAATTATTAAAAATGTATGATATTTAATAGATTTCGCAAAACGCTAAGATAATGTAAAATCTAACCTAGACGTATTTTCTCAAAAATTAAGTGAGATGAAATAAAAATATACGAGAAGAACGATGTAAAAATAGATAATAAAGTTATGTCGACCACAACAAATAAGCGGTAGTATTGAAGTTGGACTCAACAAATAATTGTGTAAGACTAAAATTCGCTTTGCCCACTTTAAAGTGAAAATAAACTTTTCACTTCACGCAAAAAATAATTGTGTATACAAATGGAGAAAAATTAGAAGGTGTGAAAAATAACAATCAGTTAATGAAGTCACCAAAAACATTTGAGGAACAAATGAAAATTATTAAAGAAAAAGGCTTTATAGTAGATAATGAAGAGTCATGTATTGAATTTCTAAAACAGGCAAATTATTATCGCGTATCAGCTTATCTTCTTCCGTTTCGAAAAAGAGATGGAAAATATTTTCCAAATATAAATTTTCATAGAATTAAAAGGATTTATGAATTTGATAGCAGATTAAGGGGCGTATTGTTTAATTGTATAGAAAAAATTGAGTTGCATTTGCGAACACAGTTAGCTTATTACAGTGGACATAACTATGGTGCCATAGGATATACGAATGCAGACATATATAATGAAAAACATAACGATGAAAAATTTAAGAATTTGATTCAGGTATGTATTGAATAAAATAAGAGAACATTGGTTGTTAAACATCATAATGAAAAGTATGGAGGAAAGTTTCCTATATGGGTCATAGTTGAGTTCTTTTCAATGGGAATGCTATCATATTTTTACGCCGACATGTTATCAGTAGATCAGAAGTATATAGCAAAAGCGTTGTATCAAACCTCTGTGCCATGTTTAAAAAGTTGGTTAAGGTGTACTACTGAATTAAGAAACAGATGTGCTCATTATTCAAGATTATATTATTGGTCTTTTCCAGCATTGCCTAAAATGCCAAAGGAAATGGAAGTATCTGGGAATAGAAAATTATTTTCACAAATACTGGTTTTAAAGTTGTTGTATCCAGACAAAGATGAGTGGAATAATTCATTTTTAGTAGAAATGAACTCAATTGTGGAAGAATATGAGCATGATATATGGTTAAAGCACATAGGTTTTCCACAAGATTGGTATAGACAATTAGTAAAATAGAAGAATACTGGTAAGGGGCTGTTGAATTAACGACAGCCTATTTTTATGTGATTGGAAAGATTACAAACATAGCAATTAAAAGAAAACTGTTTTGTGAATGTTAATAATATAACAAAGGTTGAAATTTGAAGCAAAATGTCACATAATTATAGGTGTATGTGAGGGACAAAATGGAAAATTGTAACATAGATGCCTACACGAATTAATTTGGAGTTATCCATTGAAATTTGAGTAGGATTTTTTACTATAAGTGAAGTGGTAGATAAAAAAGCGAAACAGAAAGTTTTAGGAAGCGAGGAAAACAGTGGCCAATAAGAATAATGCGAACATTGGATTTGAAAAAGAAATATGGGATGCGGCGTGTGTGCTGTGGGGACACATTCCAGCAGCAGAATATAGAAAGGTTATTGTAGGACTTATATTTTTAAGATATATATCAGCAGCATTCGATAAAAGGTATAAAGAGCTTGTGGATGAAGGCGATGGATTTGAAGATGATATAGATGCATATACAATGGAGAATGTATTCTATGTTCCTGAAGAAGCAAGATGGGAGACTATAGCATCAGCAGCACATAAAGAAGAAATAGGAACCGTCATAGATAATGCGATGAGAGCAATTGAAGCTGATAATAAAACATTAAAAGAGGTGCTTCCGAAAAATTATGCAAGTCCTGATTTGGATAAAAGAATATTAGGTGATGTAGTGGACATATTTACAAATAGTATAGATATGTCATCTACAGAAGTAGACGAAGATTTATTAGGAAGAACTTATGAATATTGCATTGCCAAATTTGCAGAAAAAGAAGGAGCTAGTGGAGGAGAATTCTATACACCAGCAAGTATTGTAAAAACATTAGTTGAAATTCTAAAACCATTTGACAATTGTCGTGTATATGATCCTTGTTGTGGTTCAGGAGGAATGTTTGTACAAAGCTCAAAGTTCATAAAAGCACATAATGGAAAAATAGGAACGATATCTGTATATGGTCAGGAAGCAAATGCAGACACATGGAAAATGGCAAAAATGAATATGGCAATCAGAGGAATAGATGCGAACTTAGGAGCATATCAGGCAGATACATTTACCAGTGATTGGCACAAGACTTTGAAAGCAGACTTTATATTAGCAAATCCTCCATTTAATTATCACCCATGGAACCAGGAAAAATTAATTGATGATCCAAGGTGGAAGTATGGATTGCCACCAGCAGGAAATGCCAACTATGCTTGGATTCAGCATATGATACATCATCTTGCACCAAATGGAAAAATAGGCTTAGTACTTGCAAATGGAGCACTTTCTACACAAACCAGTGGAGAAGGAGAAATAAGAAGAAAAATAATAGAAGATGATTTGATTGAAGGAATTGTAGCTATGCCTACACAGCTTTTTTATAGTGTAACAATTCCTGTAACATTGTGGTTTATAACAAAAAATAAGAAACAAAAGGGAAAGACTTTGTTTATAGATGCCCGAAATATGGGACATATGGTAGACAGAAAACATAGAGATTTAGATGATGAAAAAGATATAAAACTATTAGCGAATACTTTTGAGGCTTTTCAAAATGGAACGTTAGAAGAAAAGAAGGGATTTAGTGCAATAGCAACTATAGAAGATATTGCTAAACAAGATTACATCCTTACACCGGGACGTTATGTGGGAATTGCAGAACAAGAAGATGATGGTGTACCTTTTGAAGAAAAAATGACAAGACTTACATCTGAATTATCAGATATGTTTAAAAAGTCACACGAACTTGAAGAGGAGATTAAGAAAAAGCTAGGAGCTATTGGATATGAAATGTAAATTAAAAGATATTGTAAATGTTACTATGGGACAATCACCAAAATCTGAATTTTATAATACAACTGGAGAAGGAGTTCCTTTTTTACAAGGAAATAGAACTTTTGGATTGAAATATCCAACATTTGATACATTTACAACAAAGGTTACAAAAATGGCTAATGCTGGGGATGTAATTATGAGTGTACGAGCGCCAGTTGGTGATTTAAATATTACACCAAGTGATGTATGTTTAGGAAGAGGTGTTTGTTCTCTGAGAATGAAAAATGAAAATCAGGAATTTTTGTATTATATGATGAAATATTATGTTCCAAAGTTGGTAAATATGGAAAGTGGAACAGTGTTTGGTTCCGTAAATAAAAATGATATAAATGAATTAAAAATTGATATACCAGCTGATGAAAATCAACAGTTGAAAATATCAAAAATTTTATCAATTATAGATGAAAAAATAAAAATTAATAATGATATAAACAATAATTTAGTGGCTTAAAGTTCAATGTTTGAAACATCAAGTTCACCGGACATCAGTTTCGGTAAAAAAGTATCTCTGATTTCAGCTAACCTCTTTGTTTCTCTTGTTTTTGAAAGCATCATAGAGAAAATAGGTTGAACTAATCCGTCAAATTCTTTCAAGACATTTTCGGTAGGCAAATATGTTGGATAGTTCTTTAGAATATCCGTTTTCAAATTTGTGAAAACACTACCATTACCAAGTGCAATTAGATTGCCTCGAATGTGTTTGAAATAAAGATACAGATACTCATTTGAAAACTTTGACGATGGAAAATAGAGCCAGCCATCGTGTATACAAGTATCTATATCAAGTATCTTAGGTAAACCAGGTGTGGCACTATTTGATAAAACCAAACTTCCTGATTTAAGGTAAACAGTTTTTTTCAAACCAGCCTCAATGATATATTCCTTGATTTCATTGATAAATGGAGAACTAATACAAGTTGCATCAGATATTTTCAGCCAATGAAATCCATTATTTGATAAAAATTTTTGGATAGGTCGAGGTGAACCACCACGCTTTATTTCAACAAATTCGCCAAGTACACCATTTATCCAAGTTTTAGGTACTTGCCATTCAAATGGTTCAAAATCTATGAACCACGATTTGAAAAGAGCCATTGCTTGCTGCTCTAAATTATTGTTTACATTAATTGAAGTACTTTGGCTTGCAGTGAAAGAGAGGCGTGTATTAATTGCTATTTCGTCGATCATAGTTTTGTTGGTTGTAACTATAGTTAGAACTGTGTGTAATATGAGAGGGGATGGTGCTATGAGGAGTATAATAATAAAAAGTATAAATGTAAGTTTCGACATTGTATATACTATGAGTGTAAATATAGCAAGTGGTGCACTGCTAGATAAAGTGTTTCAATACCTTAGTGTTTAAAAGAAGTCCCATAACTTTTGTGGGTGGCAAGAGTTGACAAAGGGAACGTCCACCTATAATTGTTCTCTAAAAAATATTAAAAAAGGAGAACATAAAATGAAAGATAATTTAATTAAAGATATTATTCAAGAAATGTTACCATTTTTGAATAATGCACAAGGTGAAAAATTAAGGGATGTTTTGCAGTATACTTTTGCAAAATATGAGATTAATGGCAATGTAACAGAAGATAAAGAAGTAGAACAAAACTTTGTGGAGTTGTTTTTGTCTGCAAAAAGAATAGAAGGTTGTTCAGAGAAGTCTTTAAAATATTATCAAGCAACTATTGATAAGATGTTAGATGAGCTAAACAAAGATGTGAAAAGAATTAGTACGGATGATGTAAGAACGTACTTGATACGATATCAAGAGAGAAAGAAGTCAAGTAAGGTTACAATAGACAATATACGTCGCATTCTATCAAGTTTTTTTTCATGGTTAGAAGACGAGGACTATATATTGAAAAGTCCTGTTAGGCGAATACATAAAATAAAGACAAGAACAAATATAAAAGAAACATATTCAGATGAAGCATTGGAAATGATGAGAGACAATTGCAAAGAAGTGAGAGATTTGGCAATTATAGATATGCTTGCATCAACAGGGATGCGTGTTGGTGAAATGGTTTTACTAAATCGAAATGATATAGATTTTAACGAAAGAGAATGCATTGTTTTTGGAAAAGGGAGTAAAGAAAGAGTTGTTTATTTTGATGCCAGAACAAAAATACATTTACAGAATTATTTGGAAAGTCGAAAGGACAATAATCCAGCTTTGTTTGTGTCGTTAAAATCACCGCACGAAAGATTGAAAGTAGGTGGTGTTGAAGTTCGTTTGAGAGAATTTGGAAAGCAATTAGGACTTAATAAGGTACACCCACACAAGTTCAGGCGTACACTTGCAACTATGGCAATAGATAAAGGAATGCCTATTGAACAGTTGCAACAACTTTTAGGACATAGAAAAATAGATACAACCTTGCAATACGCAATGGTTAAACAGAGCAATGTTAAGATTGCTCATCGTAAATATATTGGATAGGAAGGGAAATTATGGCTGAGTGGAAAGAATATACAGTTGCAGATGTGATTTCGACTGTTATTGATTACAGGGGAAAGACCCCTAAAAAGTTAGGTGGAGAATGGGGTGATTCAGGATATAGGGCTTTGTCGGCTAAGAATATTAAAACAGGAAAGATCGTTCAAGCTGACAGTATTAGATATGTTTCAGAAGAAATGTATAAATGTTGGATGAAAGAAGAAGTACAAAAGGAAGATATTCTTATAACATCTGAAGCTCCTTTTGGTCAGATATACTATTGGGATAGTGATGAAAAAATTGTTTTAAGTCAAAGACTGTTTGCTGTTAGAGTCAATCAACGATTCTATCCCAAATATATTTATTTTTATATGACATCTTCTTTCTTTCAAGCGGAGCTTGATGGTAGAGCAACGGGAACAACTGTCGTAGGGTTACGTCAGCCAGAATTATTAAAATGTAAAATTTTTGCTCCTGACTATCAAGAACAAAAAAGAATAGCGGATACACTATGGTGTATAGAACAAAAAATAAACAATAATGAAGCGATAAACAATAATTTAGAGCAGCAAGCTCAAGCTATCTTTTCAAATGAGTTCTTAACTCTTGAAACGCTGCCTGACGGTTGGAAGCAAACCAGTTTGATAGATATTGCAGACTATCTAAATGGTCTTGCTATGCAAAAATATCGTCCAACTGCTAGCGAAACAGGCATTCCGGTTCTTAAAATCAAAGAACTTCGTCAAGGCTGCTGTGATGATAACAGTGAACTGTGTTCTCCAAACATTAAAAGTGAGTACATCATTCACGATGGCGATGTTATCTTCTCTTGGTCAGGCAGTCTGTTAGTTGATTTTTGGTGTGGCGGTATCTGTGGCTTAAATCAGCATTTGTTCAAAGTAATGTCAAACAAGCATGACAAGTGGTTCTATTATGTTTGGACAAAACACCATCTTGACCGCTTTATTGCCGTTGCTGCCGATAAAGCTACAACAATGGGACACATCAAGCGTGATGAACTTTCAAAAGCAGAGGTTCTCATACCCAACAAAGCAGACTACAAGCGAATTGGAGCCTTGCTTCAGCCAATTTATGATTTGATTATCGCAAATCGAATAGAGAACAAAAAACTTGCTGAAACAAGAGACACGCTTCTTCCAAAACTTATGAGTGGAGAGATTGATATATCGGAGGTGGATTATGAATAAGAAAGACCTCTCAATACCTTTTAATGTACTGCTACATTCACAAGACACAGAATTACAAGCATACGTTTGCAGAGCTAATAACCCAGATATATGTGGGAATAACGGATTACCGAATGTCTGTGCCTTTTCCTCGGAAGATTGTTTTTGCAAAAAGCCGTCACGAACTTGGAAAAAGCAATATGCCAAGCTTAAAGGCTAAGCCACTAAATTATTGTTTATTGTAATTATATTAAAGAAATAAAATATGTAAAAATGATATGCTGAGTAGCAAATTATATTATTGGCAATTTATACAAACGAGAAGGAGACAAAGTATGGGGCTTGTTTTAAATAATGAGAAAGAAAAACATCTGATTCTAAATACAGATAATGGAATTGAAATAAAATCAGTAGATGATTATATAAAAAAAGTAGGAATATTAAATTCAAATAAAAATAATCCTAGCGCACAATTATTTTTTAGGGGACAGGCTGTAGATTATTGGAATATTAGTTCAACTATTGTTAGGGATAAAAAGTTGGGAATAGAACATTATTTGATGTCAGAGCCATTGAGACAAATTCCAAATGAGTTTGTCAACATAGGTGATGGCTTTGAGATTATGGAGAAATATCAACATTATGGCATGTGCACTAGATTGTTAGATGTAACAACTAATCCGTTGGTGGCACTTTACTTTGCTTGTGAACATCATAAGGAAGAAGAGTACACAGATAGTGTTTCAAAAGAAAGTTTAAAAATGTCACCAATGGGTATTGTATATTTTAAAGAAGAAAATGCACCGTTAAAATATGATGATTTTGAGGTTAGAATTATATCGAAATTAGCAAGTTATGATTTAAATGAGTCTAGAACATTAGAAGAAGTCATTCATAAATTATATGAAGATAAAATTATAAGTGGTGAACAATTGAAAACGTGGTCTAATGATAAAGGTCTATTGGAATTTATTAACATTTGTCAGAACGTGTTTACAGTATTGCCAATTATGAATAATGATAGATTGATTAGGCAGAGTGGAGCATTTTTATTGCCAGGTCAATTTAATATTGAATGCAGAAAAGAAAAAATAAAAGATGCTGTAATTACTAAAGCAGAAGCAAATTTAAGAAGCGAATTTGAAAAGGAATTTTTTTATATTGATGATGAGGATAAGGAGAAAGTCAGGAGAGAATTAGAGCATTGTAATATAAGTGAAGCAAATTTGTTTCCTGAATTAGAATATCAATTAAATTATATTAGAAACAATAACAATCAACAAAAAAGAGCGGTTTCAGATTTTAAAAGATTTGAAATTTTTTCTAATATAACAGATGAACGCTTGGTAGTATCAGATGAATATAATTTGGATGATATTAAAAAGTCTATAATTGAATCAGGAATAGAAGAAAAATTGGCAGATGATTTGATGAATATACTGAAAGAAAATCAAGAGGTCGATTGGTTAAAGAGAGAAAGAGTTTTAAGCAGAATAAGAGTGTTAATGTGTAAAAAATTAATAAAGAATAATTATTCTAAGCGTGATGCAGAAAATATAGTAAAAAATCTTATTGATAAAATAATTGAAAAATATACAACGAGGTGATACATATGTTCACAGTATTTACAGAAGCTGACTACGAAAATTCCATAATAGAGTTATTCCAAAATATGGGATACGAGTACGTTTACAGTCCGGAGATTGAAAGAGATTTTTATAGTCCGTTATACAATGATGTGTTAATTGAATATATGCATAGGTTAAATCCTTCTCTTCCAGAGGAGGCTATTTCTGATGCTTTATACAAATTGAAAAATTATGATAATGGAGACATTGTACAGAAAAATGAAGCATTTATGGAATATATTCAAAATGGAATTCCTGTTAGGTATACAGTCGATGGAGAACAAGCTTCATCTATAGCATATATTGTGGATTATAAGAATGTAGATAACAATTCTTTTATTGTAGCAAATCAATGGACATTTATTGAAAATAGTAACAAGAGACCGGATATAATATTGTTTGTTAATGGATTACCGGTTGTATTAATAGAATTAAAATCACCATCGAGAGAAGAAACAGATGCTTCAGAAGGTTACGCACAGATACGAAATTATATACATGAGATTCCATCTATGTTTATTTACAATTGTATAAGTGTAATAAGCGATCAGTTAACATCTAAGGCGGGTACAATTACTTCTGGTGAGGACCGTTTTATGAAGTGGAAGACGAAAGATGGAAGCTATGAGAATACACAGCATGCTCAATTTGACACATTTTTTGAAGGAATGTTTGATAGGGCAAGATTATTGGATATTATTAAAAATTTTATTTGTTTTTCTGACGAAGGTTTAAAGAAATATAAAATTTTGGCTGGATATCACCAATATTTTGCTGTAAATAAAGCTATTGAAATGGCAAAAAAGGCTACAGTTACAGATGGAAAAGGTGGAGTTTTTTGGCATACACAAGGTTCAGGAAAATCTCTTTCTATGATATTTTATGCACATTTGTTACAGGAAGCACTAGACAGTCCAACTATAGTTGTTATTACAGACAGAAACGATTTGGATGATCAGCTTTTTGGTCAGTTTGCAAAATGCAGTAAATTTTTAAGACAAATGCCAGTTCATGCTACATGTAGAAAACTTGGAAAGAATGCATCAAAAGATGATATCGGACTAAAGGATTGGTTAGACGGCAGACAAGCTAATGGAATTATATTTACTACAATGCAGAAGTTTGAAGAATCAGAAGAACCATTATCAGAAAGACGAAATATTATTGTAATGGCTGATGAAGCTCATAGAGGACAGTATGGTTTAAAAGAAAAGGTCAAAATGGTAAAAGATGAGGATGGAAATGAAGAAGCAAAGATAGTAACAGGAACTGCAAGAATTATTAGAAATTGTTTGCCAAATGCTACTTATGTAGGATTTACAGGCACACCTATATCTATGAAAGATAGAAGTACAAGAGAAGTTTTTGGTGAGTACATAGATATATATGATATGACACAGGCAGTAGAAGATGGTGCCACAAGACCGGTTTATTATGAAAGTCGAGTTATTAATTTAAAGCTTGATGAAACAACTCTTAAATTAATTGACAAAGAATATGATCTTATGGCAATGAATGCAGATGCTGAAGTTGTACAAAAAAGTAAAAAGCAATTAGGACAAATGGAAGCTATCCTTGGAAATGACAAGACTATAGATTCTCTTGTTTGTGATATTTTAGATCATTATGAAAATAATAGAGCAAATATTCTTACAGGAAAAGCAATGATAGTTGCATATTCACGTCCTATTGCAATGAAAATATATAAGAAAATATTAGAACTACGTCCTACCTGGAATGAAAAAGTAGGAGTAATTATGACTGACAGTAATAAGGATCCTGAAGAATGGAAAGAAATTATTGGAAATAAACGTCATAAAGAGGAAATGGCAAAAAAATTTAAAGATAATGATAGCCCATTTAAAATCGCAATAGTAGTTGATATGTGGTTGACAGGATTTGATGTACCTTCATTGGCAACTATGTATGTTTATAAACCAATGAAGGGATATAATCTTATGCAGGCAATAGCAAGGGTTAATCGTGTTTTTGAAGATAAAGAAGGTGGACTTGTAGTTGATTATGTTGGCATTGCATCAGCTCTTAAGGAAGCAATGAATGATTATACTACTAGAGACAAGAAGAATTACGGGGATACTGATGTTGCAAAAGTGGCATATCCTAAGTTTTTGGAGAAGTTATCTATATGTCAGGATTTCTTCCACGAATATGATTATTCTAAATTCATTACAGGAACAGATTTAGAAAGATCAAAAGCAATAAGTGGTGGCGTAAACTTTATAGTGGACATAGGAAAAGAGGAAGAAAAAGCAGAGTTTCTAAAAGAAGCATTGCTCTTGAAAAAGTCGTTATCATTATGTTCATCTATGGTAGAAGAGTCATTACGTATTGAAGCAGCATTTTTTGAGTCAGTTAGAGTGCTCGTGACAAGATTAATGAATCAAGGACAAGGAAAGAAGATTTCTCTTCCTGAAATGAATGCAAGAATAAATGAATTATTAAAAGCAAGCATTAAAAGTGATGGAGTTATTAATTTATTTTCAGATGTGTCACAAAATTTCTCGCTTTTTGATCCTAAATTTTTAGAAGAAATATCTAAGATGAAGGAAAAAAATCTTGCGGTTGAGTTGTTGAAGAAACTTATAGCAGAACAGGTGCGTATATACAGAAGAACAAATGTAGTTAAATCTGAGAAATTTAGCGAAATTATACAGAGTGTTATGAATAAGTACCTTAATGGAATGCTTACAAATGAACAGGTAATAGAAGAACTTCTTAATATCGCTAAACAGATTACATCAGCAAACAATGAAGGGGAGAAGTTAGGGTTAACAGCAGATGAATTAGCGTTTTATGATGCATTGACTAAACCACAAGCTATTAAAGATTTTTATGAGAATGAAGAGTTAATTGCAATTACAAAAGAATTGGCAGATACATTACGAAAAAATAGAACAATTGATTGGCAAAAAAGAGATTCAGCACGTGCAAAAATGAGAATGATGATTAAACGTTTACTTAAGAAACATAAATATCCACCGGAAGGTATGGATGATGCTGTTCAGACAGTAATGACACAGTGCGAATTATGGACCGATAATAATGATATGGAAAGAGAAAATGATAAAGTTATAAAATTCAATAAAGGTACTGTGTTATACGGAGATATGCAGGAAAAATGTATGAAGATTGCTGAGTCGGAAACGGGATATGATGAAAAAAGATAAGAGGTGTAAAATAATATGTGGATAATTGCGGGTATTACGGTTATAATTTTTCTTTCGACAACAATTTATGCAATAATTACGAAAAATAGCTATGAAATAAAAGCACCGGATAAAGAGAATGTTAATATTAGATTATTTATGATGCAAGGAGCAATATTTGTAGTTGTTTTTTCAACGATAACATTTTATATAGGAACATTTATTGATGAAAAAACAGCATTGATTTATCCTTTTCTTTTAATATTAGTGTATATCTTTTACAATGTTATGTTTGACATATGGTTTAATAAAGAAGAGCTAAGCAAGGAAGAGAAGAAATGGGTTATATTAGTTACGGAAATTAGTTGTTGTATTGTAATGGTAAGCTCAGTAGATGTGAAAGAAATAAAATTAACAATTGTGTTAGTATTAGCATATATGTTTTCAGCACATTTTCCTTATATGGATATGATTAAAGAAGATGCTAGAAAAGAAATTAGCATAAAATATTTGCTTGCAACATTAAAAAAGAATATGCTTAAAATAAAAGATATTTTATTGTTAGAGAAAAACAAACGAATGAGTTTAGTACTTGGGGGATTGTTGACAATTGTGTTTATTTTTTTAGAAAGATACCGTGATTATACTATTCCAATAATAAGAGGGATAGGTATAGGAACAGGTGTATCAGTCCCGTTGATATTTATATTATTTTTGGGAGAAGATAAAATTTTAAAAATTGAAACCAATCTAAAAGAAAAAGTGATATTTTACATAAAACATAGGAAATAGTTGTGATATAAAAAATGAAATAGGAGAGAATTTGTAAATGAAAAAATAGAAGAATATATATGATGATCAGCGAGTTTTAGAAATATGGAAAAAATGGTATAGCAAATCGGTAGAGGATAATTACTTAACGAGAACATTTTGTGTGTTTTTTTCCGAAAGTGAGGATCAGCTGAGCCAATGGAGAGGATATGCACAAAATGGAAAAGGTCTTGCTATAGGATTTGATAAGAGAATACTTGAAGAATTAAATTTAATAAATGAGTATAATATTGCATTTGGAAAAGTAATATATAATGATACTGAGGCATATGTTCAAGATATAGTTCAAGATAATATTGAAAAATTTCAATGTAAAAGCCTTGTACATGTAGCATTGGAGTTATGCCAAGATTATAGATTAAAATTCCCATTTATGAAGAAACCAGGATTTGAAGAGAAAAAAGAATGGCGCGGAATTGTATGTTCGAGAATTGGAAATTATAACATTCCTTGTTCAGAACAAATACTGTTTTCAAAAATCAAATATATCATATCGATAGAAAGTGTTGTGATAAAAATGGAAATATATATTTGAAAGTTAAAATAAAAGTGTCTGAAATATGGTGAAGGATAAATAGAAAATGAAAAAATCGGAATGTAGAATGGAAGAAGGTGCGTTATGGATTCAATTGTAAATATAATTTTAAGTGGAATAACTTATGATTTAATAAAAAAAGGAACAGAGTTAACTTTTAATAATGTATTTGGAAGATTTCATGGAAAAAGAATTAATGAAAACATTAATATATACAATAATTTCTTAGATGAAATTAATAACGAAAAAGACTTAAATAACAAAGAAAGAGTTATGCAGGATATTTTATCAAATAAAGAGTCATACACAAATATATTCGAAAATGATTTGTATAATACAAATTTTGCAAAGAGACTTGATTACATAATATTTCTTATTAATAAATCAAGAAAAAATAGTAAAAAGATAAACTTAGAATATTTAGGAGAGTTTTTAGGTCTTAGTTCAGTAAATCCATTATTGAAATATTATAAATGTGATGAAGAACCATCATATAATTTTTGTGAATCTGTTGCTGAGAAGCTAGGTGTAAATACAGAATGGTTAAAAAATGGAAATATTAATGAAGCTGTATTTGGAACAAGCTTGCCTACAATATATGAGCCAGAGAAATTATTGGAAAATATAAATCAAAGAGATGATAAGATTCATTTTGTGATTAATGAAGATGAAAATAATCGAAGAATAATTGTAGTTAAAAAATATAATGAATTAAAATATGAATATTATCCATATGAGTATGTTTTTAACAGTAGTGTAGGTGCGAGTGGAATGAGCCAGTTGGTATCTTTGTATAAGTTTTTATATAAATTTAGAATCAACGAAGGAAATATAGATAATGTACACATAGTTACGCAGGAAACATTTGATGGAATTTTAATGGGAAATATATATTGTGGAGTTATTGAGCAATATATGCCGATAAAATTTAGAAATATTTTAGATGATTTTTTAGATATATGCTATAAACATTTTACAACTAGGGAGTATAAGGAATTGTATGGTGATGATTTTTTGAAGATACAAGAAATAGTGATGGCGGAACTGAAAAGAGAAAACTAATAAAGAATAAATAGAAACAAATGTATAACAGATTTTTTTGCGAAAAATTTAATTGAAAATAGTTATTATTTATTAATAAAGCAAATTTTGAAAGTTACAGGAGGTAACAACCATGGAAGATTGTGGATTTACAAAAGAAAACAAATGGTTTAGATATCGTGCAGCAGCAATTATAATTGAAGAAGGTTATGTGCTATTTGCAGGAAATGAAATAGATGACTATTACTATTCAATTGGTGGTGGCGTTCATATGGGAGAAACATCTGAGCAGGCAGTAAAAAGAGAAGTCCTTGAAGAAACAGGTGTGCCTTATGAAATCGACCGCCTTGCTGTTATTCACGAAAACTTTTTTGATGAAAATCAAGGAACTTTAAAAGGAATGGATTGTCACGAAGTTTCAATGTACTATTTAATGAAGCCTAGAGGAACAAGAAAAATTAATAGCAATAGTTACACGCAGGGAGTAAGGGAGAAAATGCATTGGATTCCACTAGAAGATTTGGATAAATATAAGGCATTTCCAACTTTTCTAAAGGAATATCTTAGCGTGGAACATACTGGTATTGAACATATAGTTACAGATGAAAGAAAATAAACCACCGATATAAACCGGTGGTTCTCATTGAATTTAACTTAGAATCTATTTAAAAATGTCACTTTGGGCAATATCTTTCAATGCATTAATAGCAACTTCATAAGGTATAGATTCTTCTAGAAGTTGAGTGGTTAGAGTATCATAATCGTTTTTGTAGGCTTTTTCCGTTATAATTTGTTCAAGTAGTTGTGGAACATTTACATCTGGAAGAGCAGAGGGACAAATTGGTGATTGTGCTCTAATGCTTCTTACTTCATTTACAAGATTTTTGAAATTCTCATCAAGACGAACAAGTGGAAGTAACTTATAAATATCATATATGTGTCGTGAATGTTTTTGTTTTTTACCTTGCAAATAGTAATCACAAATGGCAAAAATTTTGTCTGCTAAAGTACGATCAATACCTTGTATTTTCATAGAAAAGGGTATTAATGAAAATTCTTCAGCATAGTCTGGTGCTTCTGTTTTCATCATATCGCCAATATAGCTGTGAACAGGCAATATTACTGTTGGAAAAGAAACAGCAGTATAAGAAGTTTCTAGTAGCACAGCAGGTTTTAAGGCTACACTGGGTAAGGGAAGTACAGAATTATAACTGATGATATAGCGATTATAATCACGACGGCTTCTGGTTTCATTGAGATTTTCAATATTCATTCCCAGTTCATCTGCTGAAGAAACAATTGCCTGTTTTATTTTCTTCTTTTGCCCCTGTGATATTTGAGTATCAATTGTAATATCTATATCTTCTGAAAAGCGTTGTATAACTTTATGACATTTACTTAAAGAAGTGCCCCCTTTGAAAACGATGTAAGGCATTTTTTCGGACAATAGTCGAAGAAGCATGGTGACATAATAGTCCTTTTCTATTGCCTGTGCCATTATACCAGTCTGTTCGTAAGCTAGTTCTATTGCGTTTAGAAATTGTTCATTATTCTTGTGTAAGTACATCATTGTAAATCACCCTAGTTTCTACCAGATTTTTATAAAGTTTGTCTGGATAATATGGAAAATAAGATTCTAAATCAGAAATTCTTAAACCTACCTTGCGCATATATTGATATAAACGTTTCTGCAAAGCTATTCCAGACATTTCAGAATAGACATCCACATCTTTTAACATATCAAGAAACTGTAAAGCCATATAATTTTCTTCTGTTACAGGGACTTTAGGCTTTCTGATAATTATACGGGACTTAGCCAGAAAAGTTTCACGGTATTCGTTTGTTGCTTTGTTTGTTACAATCTCATATTGCATTGGAACCTGTGTAGTAAGCCCCAGCTGGTTGAAAAATAATAATCCACTGATATAACCACAACGATTACTTTTATCACAAAGATATTTATATTCTAAAACTCTTTCTAATGTGGGTCTTGCCCCAGACTTGAAAATGCTTGGCTGGGGAAGGTAATAAATACCTTTGTCAAAACGTTTTACTTTTTCTGAATCAGTTAACTTTTTGAGCTGTTGGCGAATATTATTTTCAGTCATTCCTTCAATCTGTATGTCGGAAAGAAAAAAAGGCTCATTTTCTTTGTAATTTTCCGTAATGTATTGATATAAATTAGACATTTCATACCTCCAATAACAAAAACGTATTTTCATATTTCTCTTTTGTTATTATATCTGTTTCTGAAATAAATATCAACATTTTAACAAAAGAAATCGACATCGAGGTTGAAGGCAAAACTAACTTATGGTTTGCTTTTCCTGTTTTAATTTTGCAGGATAAAATCAATCTTGATTCAGAAAAAATCATGGAGATTGCAGAGTTTAGAATAGATGGATAAATTGAAGGAATAATGGCATCTGATGGCGAAGAACAGGATGCTTACATATTGGGAGTGAATCAACCGGTGGAAGAATTTACAGGGAAGATAATTGATATCATTCATAGGTTTAATGATGTTGAAGAGAATACAAAAAAGCGACTAATCCATATTCTGATTATGGATTAGTCGCTTGATTATTGTTTGAAGAATGTTTATAGTAATCTTAAATATTGTTCATTACATTAAATATATGGAAAAATGTGCAGAGATAAGATGTATTGTGTAAGGAGATTATTATGGCTAAATTATGGGATGCATATGACAAAAATTTTAAAACCAAATATATCAAATCACAATATTCCTTTAATTTACTTTTCAGACAAAAGAGAGAATGTATTGGTGTATTTAAGCAATGCTATTGAAAAATTTTGTAAGGAAAAGCATTTTAAGTTTGAGGGCTTCTGGCATAAATGGGGACCGTATGGATTTGATAAAGATGGTAAGTTGTGCCTGGAAGAATATTATCCAAATGCATTGAAAGAAACGTATAGTGGAGTGGAAGGATATATATATTCATGCGACAATATATCAACATACAAAGAGTTAAATATTCACATTCCTAATGCATATATTTCAGATCGACCAACAAAAGTGGAACATTGCGAATATGTTTCAGATGCATATTATGAAGTAATAAAGGCTGAACAGGAAGGCTTAATAACAATTTGCCGATATGATGAATTTATAAAAAAGAGAAAAGAATGGTTACAGAAAACTATTCGAGATGAGTTTGCTAATAGTTTGTTGGCACCGGATTATAGATTTTTCCTTGAAAATAAATTTGCAGATATTTTAGCTGGTAAATAGAAAAATTGGAGCATTTATGAAATATACAATAAAAGAAAATCAATTGGATTATGAAACATATTACAACCTTAGAGAATCAGTTGGATGGAATAACTGGAGCAAGGTACAGGCACAGAAAGCACTCAAAAAATCTTATTACTCAATTGTGATTTATGATAATGAAAATGCAATTGGTATGGGAAGAGTTGTGGGCTATGGCATATATTTCACCATTGTAGATATTGTGGTAAGACCTGAATATCAGGGCAAGAAAATAGGAACGGCAATAATAAACTCTATTTTAAAGTATATTGAAAGAAATATGTACGATGGAAGTAGAGTGAGCGTACAATTGTTAGCAGAGGCAGGTAAAGAACAATTTTACATAAAGCAGGGATTCAAACTTGTGCCACATCAGTATTGTGGACCGGCACTGAGAAAAATAATATATAAAAAATAAATTAGATTTTAGGGAGATTCAAAATGCACACCAAAATAATGATAATTGGCAGTCCCGGTTCAGGGAAAAGCACCTTTGCAAGAAAATTACGAGACAAAACAGGTTTGCCATTGTTTTACTTAGATATGATAAAACATAAACCGGACAGAACTACAATTTCATCAGAAGAATTTGACAAAAAATTAAAGGAAATACTTGTTAAAAAACAATGGATAATTGATGGAAACTATCAAAGAACATTGGAAGCCAGAATGAAAGAATGTGACCTGATAATACTATTCGATTTGCCGACAAAAGTATGCTTAGAGGGAGCAAAATCAAGAATAGGAACAAAAAGAGAAGATATGCCTTGGGTGGAAACTGAGGAAACATTTGAGGGAGAATTCAAACAATGGATTCAGGAATTTTCAGATAAAAGTCTTCCTGAAATATATCAGCTTCTTGAAAAATACAAAGACAAAGAAGTTGTGATTTTTAAATCAAGAGAAGAAGCAAATCTTTATTTGGAAAATTTATAACAGCAAATCATTTCATATGTTAAACTCAATGCTCAATTGTTTTCCATAAATATCGTATTGTTTGATATTATAAATTTTCAGTGTTATATTTTAGTCACGGTACCGAAAAATTATGAGGAGAAAGCTGTCAGACAGTAGTGATAAAATATGAATTTAATAGGAAACAATATAAAAATAATTAGAAAGCAGATTGGTTTGACACAGGAAGAATTGGCATTACATATTGGTGTAACACCACAGGCTGTAAGTAGATGGGAAAACGGAACAGGGATGCCTGATATTTCTATGGTAGTGCCATTGGCAAAAACACTTAATGTTTCAACGGATTATCTCTTTGGATTAGAGAAAAATGAAATTGATGACAATGTTTATGTAGAACTAAAAAGACATATAGAAAAAATAGAAACGGAATCAGGGAGAAAGGCAGAAGCAGCACTTTTATCATGTCAGTTTATGTTAAAGAAAGTTTATGAAGCACCAGATAATTATATTTATTCAGTCTTTTTTGTAGAGCAGGTTGCAAACTTAAGCAGATTTGTAGATTTGGAAAAATATGCCGAGGACAAGTGGGCTGAGTACAGGGAATTGGCTATAAAGTACGGTTCCAATGCCATAAGATTTGCAAACAATAAGGAATGGATTGAACGTGCACATTTTGCGTTGGCGTGGATTTACATACATGATAGAAATTATGCGTATGCCAGAGAACATATTGAACAACTGCCATCAGTATCTTCTAACAGACTTCAGGAAAGTATCTTGGCACAGTTGGAAGCTTTTGAGAATGGCATTGATGCAATGGATGAAGCAGTAACTAAAAATCTTCAAAATTTTGTTCGTGCAATTAACAAGGAAAATTTGTACGCAATGGAGACTTTTTCATGGCAGAAACCTTTGCGTGCAGTGGAATTTGGTCAGTGGGCAATTAGACTAATAGAGGTATTCGGTGAAAATAAATATTTGAAATCATATTGCAGAGGTTTCTTAAGAGATATTTATAAATATCTAATTAATGCAGAGGTTATTTTAGGCAGATTTGAAAATGCAGCGAAATATTTTGAAGAATTAAAAGAGCAGATGCAAAAGCAATATGAATATCATCAAAGTATACTTTCTGATGAGGCAGAAAAGGCCAAGTTTAACGATAGACAAATTGGTTATATGGAGGCTTATACACAAGAATTTATAAAGGAAAAACAACAGGATGTAGTTAATTATATTCTGGGGTGCTGGCCTGGAAAAATGGCAGAAAAATTTGCTGAGGCAATAGGATATTCTAAATAGTTGTAGTAAAAAGCTCTGATGTTTAGGGGTTTTTTGTTTGTATATGAATTATGATTAACACACAACCACTCAACCCCCAGTTGAAAAATATCGACTTTTAATTTATTGAAAGCCATCTCCATATTATATATAATTTCATTATCGGAGGTGATTACATGGAAAATACAGTCAATATTTTGGCAACTAATATACAAACATATCGTAAAAAATCCAAAATGACACAGGAGGAACTTGCAAATAAGTTGGGAGTTTCTTTTCAGGCAGTTTCAAAGTGGGAAAATGCAAAGTCATTGCCGGATATTTTATTTTTGCCGGTTTTAGCAGAACTGTTTAACTGCAACATAGACGAACTTTTCTCAAGAAAATCAGAACCAAATGTCAATAATGAATATTGTACAGAATTGCCATGGGAGGACGATGGTGTTATTCGTGGTGTGGTTTGCAAAGGTAGAAAAATTTTACAAAAAACAGACAAAATAACTGAAAAGTTTACTTTTGAAATAATTGGTGATGCAAAAAGTGTTCAAAGCCAGTGCAATATATATGTTGAAGGTTGTGTTTCAGGTGGATGCAATGCAAATGGAGAAGTGAATATTACCGGGCATTTAAGTGGTGGTTGTAACTCAAATGGAAATGTTACGGTTGGGGGACATTTCTCAGGAGGGTGTAATGCAGGTGGAAATATAACAGTTGGTGGTGATTTATCAGGTGACATCAATTGTGGAGAAACGGTTCAGGTAAATGGAAATGTTAAGGCAGATAAAATAAAGGGCAACCTTGTTTGTAACTCGATAAAATGTGACAAGGTTGAAGGCAATGTTGTTTGTAATTCAATAGATAGTGATATTGTTAAAGGGGATATTAAAGTTAAAGAATAAATTATCCCCCAAGATGTCCCAAAATGTCCCTCAAGGAGACATTTTATTTTATGGACTATTAGTAAAATAGAATAATATTGAAAAGGCAGATTAAAAAATCTGTCTTTTTTTATAACTTGTATTTATAATCTAAAAGGTGAGATTGCTTAAAAAGCATAATGTAAAAAATCGATTATTATGCATTGAATGTATAATGATTTGTCAGTATACTTAAACCAAAATAACAATATAAATTTATGAATAAAGGTGAACGTTATGACAAAAAGAAAAGCGTTGGAAATTTTATTAATTGTATTAAATATTATAGGAATTGTGTTGTTGGTTCATTTTGCAATTCCATACATTACATACAACACTACAATATTAAACCCAAATGCCATACTACCTTTTGAGGCGTGGGACAGGGCAGGAATGATACTAACACTGGGATTTGTTCCGTTGTTAGCAATAAATATTCTTAGTTTTATTTTATAAAGTTTAAAGAAAAATATTATGGATTTATATTTTTTATTCCAAGTATAATACGCTTTATTATTGTTTTAAGTTAATGGATAAATTAGAAAAAGGAGAAGATAAAAATTGAATTTAGAAGAACAAAAGCAGTATGTTTTAAGTGGAAAAATGTACAATGATTTAACAGATGAATTGGTTAAGGCGCGTGAAGATACAGTTTTTTTAACCAACCAGTACAATGCAAGTTTCGGTCAGCCATCAGAAGAAAGGGAAGCTATTCTTAAGAAGTTGTTGAAATCAATAGGTAAAGGTGTTCATTTTGAACCAAATTTCAGATGTGAGTTTGGCTTCAACATTTCTATTGGAAATAATTTTTATGCCAACTTTGACTGCATTATGTTAGATGGTGGTGGCATTGAAATTGGCGATAATGTGTTGTTTGGACCAAGAGTTGGAATATATACTTCAAATCACGCAATAGATTCCTGGGAGCGTACTTATGGTGCATGCTATGCCAAACCAGTAAAAATCGGAAATAACGTTTGGGTGGGAGCCGGAGTCCACATCAACCAGGGCGTAACTATTGGAGACAACACAATTATAGGTTCAGGCAGTGTAATCACAAAAGACATTCCTGCAAATGTAGTTGCAGCAGGTGTGCCATGCAAGGTCATACGTGAAATAACTGAGGACGACAAAACAGGTTATCGCCCATAAGTTAAGCAGTATAGATGATTAAAATATTATGAATATTAATATATTGAAAATATATGTGTAGGCGAAATGTATATGAATATCAAGTTAGGAGAAATTGCAAATGTGGAAAATTAAACATATATTTGATGGTGACTATGGCTGTGAGGAGAGAAATCCAAACGAAGCTCCCAAAGTATCGGTGACCTTAATAAATGAAGATAATGAAGCAAAGATTATATCTGTAGAGGATCAGTGGCTTATAGATAACAATTTAGATGAAGGCGATGAATGGCCCTATTTGGCACTGTCAGAAGAATAAATTTCTCACATGAAAATTCAACGAATAATTTGGAGGAAAAACATGGAAATAAAAGAGATAATTCAAAAAAATCAAGGCTACAATAGCAACAACTTAAACGTGCCAAAGTCATTAAAAGCTACAGCACAGAAACTATGTTTTGAATACAATCAGACAGGACCGGACGAGGCTGAAAAGCGTAGAGAGATTCTTAAAAACTTACTTGGAAAATGTTCTGATTTAACATTTATTGAACCATCATTTCACTGTGATTACGGATTCAATATTTTTGTAGATGGACTGGCAGTTATTAATTACAACTGTGTAATATTAGACACATCACCTGTACATATTGGGGCCAATGCTTTCATCGCACCGGGAGTATGCATTGCCTGCGCAGGACATTCCATTAATCCTGAGCAAAGAGCGAAGGGAATCAGTACATCAAAACCAATTACTATCGGAAAAGATGTGTGGATAGGTGCCAATGCTGTCATCTGTGGTGGAGTTACAATAGGAGAAGGTAGCATAATTGGTGCAGGAAGTGTTGTAACAAAAGATATACCACCAATGGTAGTAGCTGCTGGAAACCCATGCAGAGTGATTCGTGAAGTAAGAGAAGATGATAAAATTCAGCCGGAGGATTTGGCATTTTAGGAAAACAGAATATTTATATTGTGTAAAGATGTCTTTTTAGGCATCTTTATTTAATAATAGGAATGATTACTATTTTGCTTGACTTAAATTCGAAAATAGGATATACTCTCTATTAAGAATAAATCCTAATAAGGAGAAGCAATGATAACCAGAAGGAATACTATTCAAAAAGAGTTAATACGAAATGCTGTATATGAGATGAAAAGACATGCTACAGCAAATGAAGTGTATGATTTTTTAAAAGAAACATATCCTACAATTGGAAAGGGAACAGTATATAGAAACCTTGATATATTGGCAGAAGAAGGAACTTTGAGAAAAGTTGAAGTGCCGGATGGACCTAATAGATTTGATTTTACTTTGACAAATCACTATCACGTCAGGTGTGTAAAATGTGGTGATGTGTCAGATGTGGATATGGACGAAATACCAAATTTGCTGGAAAGAATTCATGACACTCATGGAATTGAATTTCTAAATTGTGATATTTCATTTAAAGGTATTTGCCCAAAATGCAGAAAGAAGCTAAAGGAGGAATAACATGGATAAAAAAGCAATGTATAAACTAAGTTATGGTTTGTTTGTACTGACGGCAAGGGAATCAGAAAAGGACAACGGATGTATAATTAACACTGCAATTCAGGCAGCTTCGGAACCGAACCAGTTAAGCATCTGTGTTAACAAAGCAAATTATACTCATGATATGATTGAAAGAACAGGAAAATTTACAGTATCAGTTCTAAGTCAGAATGCACAGTTCGAATTATTCAAACATTTTGGTTTTCAGTCAGGAAGGGATACAAATAAGTTTGAATCATTTAGAAAGTGTACAAGAGGTGAAAATGGTATTTATTATATTACAGAGGGTACAAATGCATACATTTCTGTAACAGTTAATAAAACAGAAGATTTAGGTTCACATACAATGTTTATCGGTGAGATAACAGATATGGAAGTGTTAAGTGATATTCCATCGGCAACATATGAGTATTATCAGAATAATATTAAGCCTAAGCCACAGGCAGTTGGAAAAACAGATGATGGTCAGACAATATGGCGATGTAGGATTTGTGGATATGAATATGTAGGAGAGGAATTACCGGATGATTTTATATGCCCTTTATGTAAGCATCCGGCGTCAGATTTTGAGAAAATAGTAAACAAAACGGAGGTAAAAGAAATGGAAGAAAACAAATATGCAGGAACACAAACAGAGAAAAATTTACAGGAGGCATTTGCAGGGGAATCACAGGCAAGAAATAAATATACTTATTTTGCTTCTGTGGCAAAGAAGGAAGGCTATGAGCAGATGTCTGCATTATTTTTAAAGACAGCAGATAATGAGAAAGAACATGCAAAGATGTGGTTCAAGGAGTTAGCAGGAATTGGTGATACAAAGGAAAATTTAGCAGCAGCTGCAGAAGGCGAGAATTATGAGTGGACAGATATGTATGAAGATTTTGCTGAAACAGCTGAGGAAGAAGGCTTCGCAGAGCTTGCAGCAAAATTCAGGGCAGTAGGTGAGATTGAGAAGCACCACGAAGAAAGATATCGTGCACTCCTTAAGAATATTGAAACTGCACAGGTATTTGAAAAGAGTGAAGTTAAGGTGTGGGAATGTCGTAACTGTGGACATATTGTAGTAGGAACAAAGGCTCCGGAAGTATGTCCGGTATGTAATCACCCACAAAGTTACTTTGAAGTACATGAAGAAAATTATTAACATAAATTGATATAACAGGAAAGTCCCACAGTTTGACATAAAAGTTATAATCAAATATAGTCTATTTAAGAACTATATTAAAGCTTTCACTCATCACCGGATGAGTGGTAATAAAGCATTCAAGACTAAATCGTAGGTACGGTGTTTCGGCATTATAAGATTTAGTTTTGAATGCTTATTTTTTTGAAAGGAGATTAAGGAATTATGGAAATTGTTAATAATCAGGGAAAGTGGGCTGAGTTATTGGCGCAGGTAAGAGCGTCTGATTTTTATGAAAAAAACGGGTATATCAAATCAGCTGAAATATGTGACGATGAGGGTTGACCTCATGTGTGGATGAGAAAGAAACTAATTTGAAAGTTTAGAACAAATAAAAGGTTGTAATATTGCTTTTAATTATTGGTATTGTTATATTTTAACAAGAGTTATCTATTATAAAATTGTTATGTGCTTTAAAGCCATGAAAACAAAAACATGGGAAGCACTGTTTGACTAAAAGAAAAAGAGGAAGACAATATGGAATTTTATATGGATGACTATGTTTATAGGTTGGAAATTTAGGAGGTAAAATACATTGAGCAGTAAAACAGCATATTTTCACCTACCGGGATTATTTGAATTTTACGAACTATATAAAGTGTTCCTGCCAATTTTCAGGGAGCATAGAGAATACTTTTATGATTGGTGTGATATAGGTTCCATATATGGCTCACCTATGGATTGTATCTGGAGTGGTGGTCGTGTTGAAGTTGGAGAAGCAGAAACGTGGAAGGTGCTTAATTTAATGCAGGAATACGGCATTTCGGCAAGACTTACTTTTAGTAATTCATTGTTAAAAGAGGAACATCTTTCAGATAAAATATGCAATGACATTTGTTCTTTGTTTGCACAAAACAAAAGTGAAAAAAACAACCAGACTCGGATTAATATACAAAATGCATCAATGGAAAGTTGTGGTACTCAAAATCAAAAAATAATTAATAGCTATGTTTCAAATGGCGTAATAGTTCATTCAGATTTGTTACTTAATTACCTGAAAAAGAATTATCCTGAATTATATTTTGTATCATCAACTACAAAGGTCATAACAGATTTTCAGGAATTTTTAAAAGAATTAAATAGAGAAGATTTTAGGTATGTTGTACCTGATTTTCGATTAAATAAAGAATTTGATAAACTAAAAACATTATCAGAAAAGCAAAAGGATAAAGTAGAGTTTTTGTGTAACGAATGTTGTTGGTTTGGATGCAAGGACAGAAAAGTCTGTTATGAAGCAGTGAGCCACAAAAATCTTGGAGAAGATTTTGAGCATTATTGTAAGGCACCAGATTCAAGTGGTGGATATCAATTTTCAAAGGCAATGGAAAATCCGGGATTTATTAGTGTAGAAAATATTAAAAATGTATACTTGCCAATGGGATTTACCAACTTTAAAATAGAAGGAAGAGGACTTGGAAGTGCTTTGGTTTTGGAATTTTTACTTTACTACATGACAAAGCCGGAGTACCAAATCAATGTTAGAGAAAAAATATATTTAGATAACATGTTGGATTTATTTTGATTTAGAAAGGGTGATAAAAATATAAAGAATGCAAAGACAATTGCAGAAATTATGAGCAATGCAGGTTATGACGTGGAACTTGTTAAGATTTATGTTGATATAGGTTTATAAGTAAAAAAACGGAGGTACAAAAATGTCAAAAACATTCGTAGTATATTATTCATGGTCAAATGGAAATACAAAAAGAATTGCCGAAAAAATGGCAGAAGAATGTAAAGGGGCAGAAATTGTGCATCCTATGGAAATTCAGTTTGACTCACAGGGTGGTCCAAAACTTGAAACATCAGAGAGTAAGATAGGGCAGTGGATTGCAGAAATAATAAGCAGTTTATAGAAAATCAGTATATAATGGTAAAGAGAAAAGCAGGATAACTTGAAAGTGATAGTTAATCTTGCTTTTTTTCATAATAAATAATAATTAAAAAATCATAAATTAGAAAATTCTATTGCTTAATTTTGTCATAAATATAGCTAACACTGCTGAAATAATTCTAACAAAAACGGTGCTCCACCAAATCATTATCTGTCCACCTAAAAGTGGTGGTAATATAAGCATTAATACAAGCATAAGGACAGGTTCAATAAATGTAAGTATATAGGATGATACTGCTTTTTCTGTTGCATAAAATCCGGCTGTTGATATTCTTGTAATTGCAACAAATGGAACAGAAATCAAAAAGATAGGAATGATTTTAGCAGTCTCTGCATTTACTGCATCTGAAGAACCAAATAACGTTCCTATATGCCATCTGCCAAGGTACATGATGGCACAGCCGATGAAAGCTAGAATAATAGCAAAAATATATGCCATACGTTTAACTTCAGCTAAATCTTTTTCCTTATGTTCACCATAATATTGGCTCATAAGTGGCTGACTGCCGTCACCTACCCCCTGTAAAATCAAATAGATAATACAGACTATATAGGATATGCAGGCATAGGTGGCAATCGCTTGTTCTCCACCATAGGATGCAGAAAAACGATTGATGATTACCAAAGAAATATTAGGTGTTAGTGCAAGCCCAAAAGGAGCTAAACCTACTTTGAAAATTGATTTGCAAAGGTTACTAAATTCCACTTTATTTACACTAATAACCAAATTCTTTTTTAATATAGAATATAAGAGAGCAATAAGTAAGGTCACACCTTGACTGATAATCGTAGCAAGTGCAGCCCCTGTTATTCCAAGGCTGTAAACCCATACAAATAAGAAATCAAGAATAATATTAGTGGCAAAACCTCCAAGCATGGCAATCATTGCAAAAGAAGAATTTCCAAAGTTTCGAATAAAAGGAATTAGTCCGGTTCCTCCAATTTGCAATATAGTACCCAAGGCAATGATTTTAATATAGCTTGTTGCATAATCAAGTATCAGTCCATCTGCTCCTAAAAGAGTTAATACAGTATGAGCAGAAAAGAAAGTAAGTAAAGTAAAAATAATACTTGCAGCTATAAGTAGCCACCATGAAGCAGCAATAAACTGTTTTGCTTTTTGATGGTTTCCTTCTGCCATATTGATAGAGTAGTAAACAGCACCACCCATGCCAATGCCGGTTCCCACTGACTGTATCAGTGCAACAATTGGATAAGCTATATTGATTGCAGAAAGACCGGCATCACCTATGGTATTGCCAACAAAATAACCATCTACAATTGCATAAATACCTGACAGGGCAAATGCAATGATAGAGGGGATGACAAATTTAAAAAAAGTGTTACGATTACTCATTTTCTGTTGAATATCCGTTTCGAAATAAGTTTATAAAAAGTTCTGTATCATTATTCATTCTGGTAACGTTATCTACCCCCATGTGATTTATGGCAAACAGCTCTCTTTTATGCAGAGCTTCAATAATTTCACCGGCATAAATCTTCCCTTCCCGTGTAAGTTTTATTAATTTATTACGTTTGTCTGTTTCATCAGTAGATAATTCAATATAATTATTTGAAGAAAAATCTTTTAGAATTGTATTTATGGTTTGTTTAGGAATAGACCAATTTTGTGAAATACTTTTCTGGGTGCAATTATCTTTTGCTTCATAAAGAGAATAGAGTACAAGCACGCCGTTAGATGACAGACCATGCTTCTTTGCCCAATCCTCATACATGGCATTTCCCTCCTTCCAAAGAGCATAAAATCTTTGTAATTGTTCAAATTTATCTTTTTTGCTATTCATATTTACCTCCAAAAAAAAATGGTACGATAACGTACTAATGAATTATAGTCCTATATAGGACTAATGTCAAGAAAAAAAGTATGACATAAAATGGATATGCGAATCTGTCGATATAAGGTATAGTATATGCATTGAATTTAACAAATCGGAATTTGTGGAGAGATTTCCTGAACTTTCCTTATTTTTCAAGGCTTACAGCCTCTTAGATAGTGAAATGATATGTATTTTCCCTTATCTTTGCCCTTATGCGGAATCCGCAAGGGAAATAAGGGAAATTTTTAGTTAAGCATTGCTCACTACTTTATCAAGAAGTCTTGCGGAATCCCGTTTTGCTTTTCTTGTTGAGTGAGCGTAAATATTCATTGTGGTACTGACATCAGAGTGTCCTAACAGTTCCTGTACATCTTTCGGTGCAGCCCCATTGGAAAGCAGATTGCTGGTGTAGGTGTGACGTAACTGGTGGAAATGGAAATCTTCAAATCCTTCCAGTTTCTTTGACACTGATCTGCATACAATGCTGAGTGTACTCGGCAGTTCCAAAGAGCCATCCGGTCTTAAGCAGACAAAGGAGATTTCTTTGTAATCTGCCGGGACTTCCTGCGTTCCGTCAAGGTGATAGTATTCATAATAGACTCTGTTTTTCACATGAACTTCTTTGTAGTAATTGCGGTGATATAATTCGCCATACTGCATCCGGTTTTTGAGTTGTTCCTTTCTGGCAGCTTTCAGTATTTCAGTCAGGGTATCGCCAAAATCAACAATCCTAACTTTTTTCCGCTTCGTTGGTCCAATAATGTTTTTGTGTTTCATGCCGTCGTAGCGGATACTGCGTTTTATGGTCAGGCATTGTTCCTCAAGGTTAATGTCCTGCCATGTAAGACCACAGGTTTCTCCGATACGGAGCCCGGCATAATACGCAATCTGAATCGGTAGAATGGCAGGTGGGTTTTTCTTTTCCAGATACTTGATAAGTTGCTCGTAATCATCATGCGAAATCGGTTGTGTGCCTTCTTCCACTTCATCATCGGAAAAGAGGTCAACTTCCTCTGCCTGTCGTTTCAGTTTGATATATTGCATCGGATTGAAACTGATTAGTTGTTTTGGAAATACTGCAAAACGGAATGACTGCTGTAACACTGCGGAAAAAGAATGGATATAATCTTTGCTGTATCCCTTTCTTACTTTCCCGTCTGGAAACTCACCACCGAATGTAAGCAGATCAAGAAATGCCTGTAAATGTTCGGCAGTAACTGTTTTCAGTTTGCGGTCTGCAATCGGGTGTTTTTTGATACAGCGGATTGCACCAAGATAATTTTCCACTGTGCCGTTGCTGAGTGTCCCGGTTTTCAGTTCTTCTTCCGCCCACATATCCAGAAGCTCTCCTACCGTAAGGCTGTCTGCCTTTGCGACAAACTTCTTATTTTCGTAATCTTCCAGTGCTTTGCGGAGAAGTTTTTCCGTCTCACTTTTACTTTCGGTTCCAGCATATTCTTTCTGAACCATTTTACCGCTTGCATCTTCTACATAGAAGCGATAGTACCATTTTTTTCCTTTTTTTCTAACAGATCCTTTTGCCATAATTGTATTTCTCCTTTCGATATCAGACAATCGGAACTGTTGAAATGCTTCTTGCGTGTAAGTATATCACAACTCCGGTTGTCTTACTATACCGATTCAGAATCCTCATACATAACTTCGGATAAAAGATTGGCAAGTCTTTGTTCGGCTGCTTCCGGTTTCTTTGAATAGAGCCTTATCACATCTGCCATATCGTTAAATGCGTTGACAGTATGTGTGATCTCTCTGAGAAACATAATCTCATTATATTCATCTTTCGATTCGAATCCCATTACTTTGGCAATGTCCGCATCTTTGGTACTGCCTTTGTAATTTTTACAGGCGAACTGAAACGAATCCAGAAACAGTTCATATTGCTTTAACATTAACAGCAGTAAGTCTTTAGAAAAAGCGTCTTCTGTTTTATTAAGATCAAGAGGTAACTGTTTGAGAATATCGCCCATCACATCACGAATCTGCAATTCCTTCTTATCCGTAATATCAGTTTCATATTCATCGGTTTCCCCTTTGAGCCATTCAATCGATACATGAAGTGCTTCCGAAAGACCTTCCAGTACCATCTTTTTGGTATTGTCAATCGAACCATTCTCATAACGCAGGATTGTGGAAGCGGTAACTCCCATCTTCTCTGCGACATAAGGCTGTGTCAGATTTAATTCGAGACGGCGCTGTTTTGCCCTGCTGCCGATCAGCTTGCGTAGTTCTTTATCTTTCATGCTGATGTGCCTCCTTTTTCGGTATGTCATTACTATACCACGCAACAAAATATATTGCAATATGCAATTTATAGAAAACGAATGAAATTTCATAATGCTTGACAAAGCAATATAAACACGCTATACTGACAGCACAAATGAAATTGCATAATGCAATTTAAAAGGAGGTGGTCATATGACACAAAGAAAGATTGCCTTATCTATTGAAGAAGCTGCTGATTATACGGGAATCGGCAGGAACACCCTGAGAAAACTGGTGGAATGGAAGAAACTTCCGGTATTAAAGGTTGGGAGAAAAGTCCTGATCAAAACGGATATGCTGGAACTTTTTATGGAAGCCAACGAGGGCAGAGACTTGAGGGATAAGGGAAATGTGAAAGCAGTCACAAGAAACGGTTCAACTTAAAAAAGCGGTTCCCGAAGAAACCGCCAAAGGTTCTATCAGACCGGAGTCATGATATACCTACACGCAAACAGATTATACCATGTACTTCGTCTGACAGACAACAGGAAACTTATGTTTGGAAGAAAAAGAAAGGACGATGATATTTATGGCAAGATCAACAAAGAGTTATGAGGAGCGTATGCTCCAGTTGGAAAAGAAAGAACAGGAAAGCCTTGAGAAAGCAAAACAGTATGCAGCACAGAAACGGGAACTGAAGAAACGTCAGAAAGATGTGGAAACTAAAAAGCGGACACACAGGCTCTGCCAGATTGGTGGTGCGGTGGAATCGGTGCTGGGTTCTGCGATTGAGGAAGATGATATCCCAAAGCTGATCGGCTTCTTAAAAAGGCAGGAAGCAAATGGGAAATTCTTCTCAAAGGCAATGCAGAAAGAGCCAGTTGCGAATACGGAGGAAGTGTAATGCCGGAGGGAGTGGATTTTCCATTCCCTTCATTGCTTTTTCATGAAGGGCGCACTTATGGACAACCAGAGGTCGTCCGTATAAGTTTGCCACAGGTGGCAACCGGTCTGCGCTTATGCTTGCCGGGCTCGTTCCGTCGGCGGGGCTTTCAGCCAGACCTGCTCATGCCGCAGGAGGCACTCTTCGCCAGAGGGGCGCATTCCATGCAGGCTGTTATGCACAGGGCACTCTTACGCAGAGGGCGTTCCGGCAGATACCATTTTCTTTTTGGGAAAACGTTACCTGCCGGAAATCAAAGCCGGATACGGCAGAAAGGGGGAAACGGAGCATGGCGATTTTTCATTATACAGTAAAGATTGTTGGACGCAGCAAAGGGAAATCCATCATATCAGCATCTGCGTATCTCAATGGTGATGTGATGAAAAATGAAGAAACAGGCAGGATCAGCTACTACACTGCCAAAAAAGAAGTCGTTTATACCAGCCTGTTGATGTGTGAAAATGCACCACAGGAATGGCTGAACGTACCTGCTGAAAATATCAGACGGTTTCAGAAATCTGCCCGATATAAAAGAGCAGATAACAAAGATGCTGCACTGGGAAAATTTAAACTTACTTTTCAGAAACAGCGTTTATGGAATGAAGTTTTGAAGATTGAGAAGACCTCGGATGCACAACTCGGCAGGTCATTTGAATTTTCGCTTCCGAAAGAATGGAGCCGACAGGAACAGATTGATTATACAACTGAATATATTCAAAAGACCTTTGTAGATAAGGGAATGTGTGCGGACTGGAGTATCCACGATAAAGGAGATGGAAATCCCCATGTGCATTTACTTGTGACGATGCGACCATTCAATCCAGACCACTCATGGGGGAACAAAGAAATCAAGGATTGGGAGTTTGTCAGAGATGAAAATGGAAATATTGTGGTGGATGAATCCCATCCGGACTGGTGGCAGGATAAAAAGAACCCTGACCGTCATGGAATCCGAATCCCCGTACTTGATGAAAATGGAGTCCAGAAAGTCGGGACAAGGAACCGCAAACAGTGGAAACGTGTATTAACCGATGCTACCGGGTGGAACAATCCGAAAAATTGTGAGCTATGGCGGAGCGAATGGGCAAACGTCTGTAATGCACATTTGAAAACGGAAAATCACATTGACCACCGTTCTTATGCAAGGCAGGGAAAATTAGAGATACCGACGATCCATGAGGGCGCAGATGCCAGAAAAATTGACGAGAAATTTCAAAACGGACAGACATCCTCTACTTCATGGAAAGTAGAGGAAAACCAGATCATAAAAAGACAAAATGCACTGCTGGATAAAATACAGATTTCTTTTGGAAAAGTATCCAGTGCATTAACACAATGGAAGGAGCGATTGCGTGACATTAGAAGAAAGCCGGGAAGTCATTCCCATGATGGAGACAATGATAAACCAGATCGAGGAACAGCAGAATCTTATGGCAGAGATGGTACAGGAATTGCAGGAACGGGACAGGCAGCTCCTGTCTTTTCAGGAGCAGAACCAGAGTTTAAAAAGCTTAAACAGCGAATTATCCAGGCTGCTAAATCTTTTGCCAGATACAGAAGAACTGCTCTCACAGATCGAGCAACAGAAAACCAGAATCGAACAGTTGGAAAACGAGAATCAGCAATGGCAGGAATTAACGCAGAAGCTGAACAACGAGAACAGCTTATTGCAGAAACAGAACAGCGAATTGCTGACCTTAAACAGCAGATAGAGAAAGCGAGGGAGATCGATGAGCGAATGCAGAAACTTAGAGAACGTCGGGCAGGTGGAAGAACTTCTGCTGATGACCGAACAGATGCAGGACGAACTGGATCAGAAAGACCAGACAATCCAGGAACTAAACAGGCAGCTAAGCGAATCGCTGACCTTGAACGAGAAATTGAACAGCGAAAACAGAGCCGAGAATATCGAAGCATTGCGGACAAGATTAAGGCAAACAGAGGAACGATTGACCAGCGAGACAGACAGCAGGAAAAGAGCCGACGCAGAAGCCGTGGCATGGAAATTTAAGTATGAAAAAGCAGAGCAGGAAAAACTTTATGCACAGACACACCAAAAGACGGTAGAGGTAGCTGTTGAGAAAAAAGTGCCTTATGAGAAATGTGAAAAATGTGACCGTACTGCTTACCGGAAAGCAAAAGAAAAATGCGATAGCCGTAAAAGCCAGTTAGAAAAGAAATATAAAAATATGACGATTGGTTATGAAAGTATCTTGTTTCTACTGGCATGGTACAGCATAACAACAACACTGTTTACTGCGATTCTTTCGCCGGTTTTCCTTAACGACTGTATCGTCTTTTTCGGTGCGTTAGGAAAAGGAATGGGAAGTTTATTTCGGGAGTTTGTGACAGGTGCAGACTCTTTCGGACAATTAAGCAGTGGAATACCTAACAGTATTCTTTCCGGGATTGTGTACTGGCTGATTGCCGGTACTGTCATGGCAATTTTATTCGTAATAACCGGGTGGCTGATAATCGGGATTGGTTATCAGGTAGGAAAAATCTACCGGAAATATTGTTGGGATATCATCAGTATCGTGGTAGCGATAACGAGTACAGCTGTTGTAATTTACTTTGGAGAATGGATTAAAAACGCTAATCCGATAAATCTTATTGTATTGCTATTACTGTCGCATATTATTTATATTGGAATCAGATGTTATGTGAAAGACTGGATGGAAGAACGAGGATATTATTAAAAGAGGACAGGGAAATTTCATAATCTTCCTGTCCTTAGTAAGGGACTATTGATTGTTTATATAAAGAAAAAGTATATAAATAAATCTTGACAATTAGTACGAACTCGGACTATACTATAAAAGTCCGGATTCGTACTAATTTAAGGAGAAAAAAGATGAGAAAAGATAATAATATGATAATACAGTTGCAACGATATTATGCTTTATGGAAAGAATGTACAGCAATGTATGAGGAATGGTCAAAGGATCAGGGACTGTCTTCAAATGGAGTTTTTGCTTTGTATTCATTTTATGAAAGTAATGGAAGATGCACGCAGAAAATGATAAGTGAAAAATGGAATATACCTAAGCAAACGGTAAATACGATACTAAAAGATTTTCAGAAAAAAGGATACATCAATATGGTATCTGATGATTCAGACAAGAGAAATAAGCTGATATGCCTCACAGAATCAGGAATGGAATATACGAAAGATATCATAGAAAAACTGCACTCAAAAGAAATATATGTAATCGAAAAAATGGGATTAGAGAATATAGAAAGTCTTAATGATAATACAGAGCTGTTTATCAGACTTTTCAAGGAAGGAGATTGTAAGAAAAATGAATCATAAATCATTATTTTTTAAATATGTTATTCCATCTATTATAGCATTTGCATTATCAGGAATATATGCGATAGTGGATGGATATTTTGTAGGCAATACCATAGGAGATGCTGGACTTTCGGCTATTAATATTGCATATCCGATTGTGGCTTTGATTCAGGCTCTTGGAACAGGAATTGGTATGGGAGGAGCTGTTTATTACTCAATTAATGCAGCAGAAAAGAAAGGAAAACGGGCAGAAGAATTTATTGCTACAAGCTGGTGGCTTCTTGTAATAGTAAGTGTTATCAGTACCATAATTATTTACTCCTTTTCGTCTAAAATTTTAGGATTGCTTGGAGCAGATGGAATTATATTAACAAATGCGACAGATTATATCAAAATTATAGCACTTGGAGCAATATTGCAGATTCTTGGAACTGGAATGATGCCATTCATTAGAAATTATGGAAACTCTTTCTGGTCAATGTTTGCGATGGTTGGTGGATTCATAACCAATATTGTTCTGGATTTTATCTTTGTATGGATATATGAAATGGGCATGAAAGGTGCAGCCACAGCTACAATAGCCGGACAGGGTGTGACTGCAGCAATTGCAATCATATACGCATTATATAATAAAAAGTTTTATGTGTATGTATCCTTAAAAAATGTAAAAGAAATGTGTGGCGCTATATTCAGAGTAGGTCTTGCACCATTTGGGCTAGCATTGACTCCTAATATTTCATTGGTGTTTATAAACCGATTCTCCGCTTCTTATGGGGGAGAAAAAGCTATTGCAACTTATGCATGTGTATCCTATATTATCTGTATCATATATCTCATATTGCAGGGCGTAGGTGATGGAAGTCAACCTTTAATGAGCCGTTTTTATGGTGAGAAGGATCAAGAAAGCCTGAGAGGAGTTCAGAGAATGGCATACATTTTTGCAATAATTCTTGCTGTTTGTGGTGGAATTATCATGTATGTAAACAGAGCAAATATTGGAGGGGTTTTCGGAGCTTCTTATGAAGTAAGTATTGAGATTTCTAAAATTGTACCTATATTTTTAGTGTCATTACCATTTGTTGCGATTACCAGAATAGCGACAGCTGGATTTTATGCTACTGAAAAAAGTGGATTGTCATACATTCTTACATTCATTGAACCAGTATTGATGCTGATATTTATGCTTGTTTTACCACCTTTATTTGGTGGACAGATTATGATATGGTGGAGTACGGTATTGGCACGTGTTTTTTCAGCGATTCTGGCATTTATACTAATAAAATATTGCGAAAAGGGAGATTTGCAATATGGAATACAGAAAATTTAACAATCAGATAGTAGCAAGAATAATCTAGGTTTATCTATTGTATTTTTAAGGACAGCCTCATAGCAATAGGGCTGTCCTTTTAAAATTATGAAGCTAATTTTTAATAAATTCTAGTAGATTTTGATTGGAATAATCATAACTCTAATGAATCTTCAGCATCTACCCACATCTGTAAATTCCCATCAAGATATAACCTTGCATATTCTAATGGCTCATCGATTGCAAGCGATGTCAAAGCACAATCAGATCCAGGTGTGGTTCTTAAATTTTTTTCTGCTTCCCAACAATCAATACGGAGTATATAGCCCGTATTAGTATATACATCAATGCTGTTGCACTGTGGATTGTATTCTGCAAATATTGTTCTCATCGTATCCCATCTCCTTATCATTTAATCAATCAGTAGTAGCAAAAATTAAGAAGCATTTCAATCAGTTCACCATGTCACTTTTATTTTGTGTTATACTGTCTTATAGATTTTTCTTGCCCTTGTATTTGCCCTTATCAGAGTGCATAAACACTGATGGGACGATATAACACAAGGGAAATAATAAGGGAAAGCTCACCTGCGACAAATCCAGTGTTTTCAAGGGGGTGCGAAGAATTTAATAATAAAATATAACAGTTATTAAATTTCTTAAAACAGGTGAAATCTCAATCGGAATTGGCACAACATTTTTGGATGAGTAAATGTTGCGTTTTACATTGTGGATATGATAAAATAAGGTCAGATAAATTGGACGAAACTATTATAAAACTTATGTATTCAGTGATTGATTTGTGTCGGATGAAACGCATATTGCAATGTTTTGTATCGGGCAATCAAGGAATATAAGTTTATCTGAAAGGAGTATTGTTATGTACAAAAAAATAATATCATATCTGTTAATTTTTACCTTATTTTTAGGAACATTACAAAATGTAGGAATAGTCAGAGGTGATACAGGAAATGAAGAAAGCTGGGAAATAGATTTATCATCGAATAACACCAGTATGACATTTATGTACGAACCAAAGAGTGATGGAATATATCAGATATATACGAAAGGATCCTATTGGAATAGGGTTTTATTGACGGTAAAGGATATTTCTACGGGAACAATTATTTCTAGTACAACAGGTGATTGGGCAACTGCACGAAATGATCATTTAGAATTATTTAACTATAAAAGATATTCATTTACTTTTTCGTTGATTGATGACGATGAGGGATTTGCTGGAAATGTATCAATTAATTTGTTTAAAGAAGGTTTGCAAGATTTATTTACAATTGAGAATGGTGTATTAAAAGATGTTAGTGAGTATTCTCAAAATTTTATTATACCAGAAGGCGTAAAAGAAGTTGACTCAAATATATGCGGTAAACTTGGAAAATATTATAATTATTTTCCGTCTACTTTAGAGAAAGTAGACGCATATTATTTGGGACGAGTAACTAATATATCATATTATGATATTGATGTGAATAACAATTATTTAAAATCTATAGATGGAGTAATATATTCAAAAGATGGAAAACATCTAATAGCATTTCCTCCATGTGGTAAGAGTGATTTTAAGGTGGCGGATGATACAGTTTATATAGATAATTACGCATTTGCGTATTCTTATGTTAGAAATGTGGAATGCCCAAATACAATTGTGAAAATAGGAGAGGAAGCATTTGTACAAGGGAGTATAAAGAAAATACATTTAGGAAATAAATTAGAAGAGATTGGATATGGAGCGTTTTGGGATTGTACTGCACTAGATTCAATGGAATTACCAAGGACATTGAAAGTAATTGGAGGGACGGCATTTTACAGTTGCACAGACTTAACAAGTATAACATTACCAGAGAATTTAGAGGAAATAGGCTACCATGCATTTTGCAATTGCAAAAATCTAAGTACATTAGTAATAAATAGTAATATATATTTGGATGATGGAATATTTGAGTCATGTTCAAAATTGAATGATTTTAGCGTAGGGGATAAGTGCAATAAATATAGCGTTAGGGATGGAATATTAATACAAGATGATGATAGGTTATATTTATATCCAAGTGATAAAGAAGGTGATTACACTGTTCCTTTATTTGTGAACAGCATAAGCGATGGTGCTTTTTATAATAGTCAAAAGTTAACTAAGCTATATATTCCATCAAATTATGAGGGAAATGTTCCTATAATACAATCACCAATGATTGATGAAATTATCGTTGATGCGGGAAATAAATATTATTATTCAAAAGATGGAGTATTATTTGAGATTGTTTATGGCGAAACAAAATTATTGCAGTATCCAATAGCAAATAAGAGAACTGAATATACAATACCGTCTGATGTAGATGAAATAGAATATTATGCTTTTTGTTCGTTTAATGATGCAATACGTCAATTAAAAACGCTTGTCATTCCTACGGGAATATATGTTCCTGATTGCTTAATTTTTGACACAATTGCAGAAACGAGATGGTGGCATTGGGAAGGGGCTGTAGAACAACCATACCTTACAATAAAAGGCTATGATGGTTCCAGTGCACATGACTATTATTTAAAAAATGGTGAAGATGAAAACTTAAAGTGGGAAAGTTTGGGAAAAGAAGACACACAGATAGACAACGACAAAGATGACAAAGACGAAAATAAATTTATGCTTAATTATGATGCCAATAGTTTTACACATTCTTCAAATAGTAATAAATATTTAACAGCTGGATTTAAGGGAGTAAAAGACTATAAGTTAGATGAATCATATTTCAATAAACTGATAAAATATAGTACAAAGGGAGAGAAAAATAGAATTAAACAAAGCATGAATTCTTCGTGGGGAGGTTCCTGCTATGGAATTGCTACAACCATGGGGATGGTATATAAAAATATGATAAATATATCGGAAATTAATAGTAATTCAGCAAATTGTTATTATAAGTTACCATATCCTTATAAAGATAAAAAGTTATTGAATACCATTCAGTATTTTCAATTATCTCAATCTTTAGAATATGGAGGGTCGTATGCAGCCAGTAAATCTTTTACCACGAGAGGGAAGAATGATGAAGCGGATAGTTTGAGTGAATTTTTGAAAGCTGTTGTAAAAACAGTAAAAGAAGAAGGAGTATCATTATTCACATTCGCAACAAAAGAGTCAGGACATGCAGTGTTAATGATTAATTGTGAAGAAACAGATGAAGGCTATAGGATTAAAATGTATGATGAAAATACATATAATGATAATCATAAACCAGGTTATTATAGTTATTTTGATATTTCATCCGATTATAAATCTTTTTCTTGGAAAGATGAAGGGTTGACAAATGAGAATTATATGCAAATGCAAATTATTGATTGGAATTTGATGAAACAATTAAATGGTAATGGTTCTTCGTCTGGAAAAAAGGGAAAAGGGCATAGTTTTGTTACAGTTGGTTTAGATGATTCATTTACAATTAGAAATAATGAAAATGAATATTTAACATGGGATGGAAATTCTTTTTCGGGAAATTTAGAGATATTATCTGAGAATTATGAATATAAAAATATTTCGGAAAGTAATTCTGAGGCAATGGTTAATTTAGAGGTTGAAAATAGTGAGTACTTTACATTTTGTGACATAACAGGAGAACTTAATGCAAGTATTGAAGGTGATGACAAGTATCAATCAATAGAAGCTTCTAATGTATCTTTAGTTAAAATGAATTTGAATGAAGGTGTTATTATTGATAGTAATAATGCAGAGTACCAGTTTAAAACTTTTATAACAACAGATGAAAAAGTGTCAGAAAATGAAAATAATCTTATATCTGTATCTGCGAAAACAAAAGGGAAAACGACTTTATCTGTTAATAATACAAATGTAGATGTAACAAATGAAAATGGTATGGACGATATATATACATCTAATTATGTAGGTGTGAAAACAGCAACGAAGACATATAATACTTCAAGTAAATATATTTCTGTTGATAATATATATAAAAATCATACGCATCAATATGTTCTTACAAATTCAAAACAAGCTACATATGCAGAAAACGGATTAAAAACGTATATATGTGATATATGTGGAAATATAAAAACTGAAAATATTGCTAAATTGATGAAAAAGAATAATAAGCCTGCTAAATCTTCTATTAAGAAAATTAAGAAAAAAAAACACGGCTTAATAGTGACGTGGAAAAAAGTTAAGGGAATAAAAGGGTATGAATTACAATATTCGCTCAAGAAAAATTTTAAAGGCGCAAAAACAAAGACAATAAAAAAAGTATCAACTACTACTGTTGCTATAAAAAAACTTAAACGTAAGAAAAAGTATTATGTAAGAATTAGAACATATATCGTTTCCAATAGAAAGAAGATATATTCTGATTGGTCTAAGTTTAAAGTAAAAAAAACCAAATAGTAATAGTTTATTCGGATATAAGAAACTCCAAAATACTACAGGGATATTCTTGTATAGTGGAAATATTCTTTTAATGGAATTTTTATGATCTGAAAAGTTGCTTTTAAAAATCAAAATTTATTGTAGTTTTATGCTAACTTCCAGTTTATAGCGTAAATATACACAATCTTGACAAATAAAGATAACACGTTTATTATCGTAATTAAATTGATTTAGAGCTTGTCTCGGCATAAATGAAGACTATAGATTTTACTGTTTCTGAACACAACAGTGCGTCTATAGTCTTTTTTGTTTTTGTGGCAAAATGCAAATATAAGAATTGCCTTGATAAAACAGAAAGTGTGGTTGTAGCAATGAAGGAATTAAATCAGAAAGAGGGACTGTAGCAATGAGCAGATTAGAATGGACAAAGAAAATAATTATAATAATGGTTGGTTCAGTAGTGGCAGCATATGGTATCACCCTTGCCCTATATGCCGGGTTTGGTGGTGCGACTCTTGCAGTTTTGTGGCAGGGAATTTCTAAAACTTTTCATGTAAGTATAGGGATGGCATCAATGATAGTTGCGATAGTTATGATTGCATTTGCATTTTTTTATGACAGATTTCAGATACATATTGGTACTGTTTTATATCAGATTGTATATAGCTTTTGCGTGGATTTATTTGCAAATATGCATGTATATAGTACGCATTTGTGGATAAATGCACTTATCATGGTAATGGGAGTAATCTTTTTTGCAGTGGGAACGGGAGTTTATGCGGCAGCATCTTTAGGACGTGGTTCGTATGAGGCATTAACATTTTCGCTGGCAGATAAGAATGGCTGGCAGGTAAAAGTTGTGCGAATGATACTTGATGTTGCAATGGTTGTTATAGGCATTGCTCTTGGTGGAAAGTTTGGTTTATGTACTATTTTTACAATCATTATATCAGGACCGGTTATTCAGTTTACAGCATCAAAAACAAAAAAAGTATTGAACATCTAAATGGAGAGGATGTGTATAATAAAAGAATAAATCGGAATTTGTAGATGCAAGATAACCAAGAGTATATAATTGACAAGCAATGAATCATTTGCTATTATTGAGCCGTATATAAATAAGACAGTTCGTTTGTACCATCCTGTCTCTAAATAAAACCAGGACTATTATTTTATAATTCATAATTGGAATTTTTTAGAAAAGTAATCTATTAAGACACGGGTACAGATGTATCCGTGTCTTTTTATGTAATAAGAAATTCCTTCAGAATTTCGTATTACATAAAAAACGTTCCACTATGGATGCACACTTGCACGAAAGGAAAAATGTTGCTAAAGCAACACGTGCTCGGTGCGTAGAATATCGCAAGCGACATTCTTGATTATACAATTACAATACAAGCAAATGGAGAAAAGTTTTATGTATATTTTAAAAACGGAGGCTAGTTTTGACTCAGCGCATTTTCTTGCAGGATACAACGGAAAATGTAGCAATCTTCATGGACATAGATGGAAGATTGTTCTTGAAGTTCAAGCTGAGGAACTAAAGGACGACATTCAACATAAGGGGATGTACGTAGATTTTGGAGAATTGAAAAAAGATTTAAGAAACCTTGCAGACTCAATGGATCATGCCTTAATTATAGAAAAGAATTCATTGAAGCAGACTACTTTGGAAGCTTTAAAAAGCGAGAATTTCAGGATTATTGAACTTGATTTTCGTCCGACAGCAGAGAATATGGCAAAGTATTTTTATGAGAAAATAAGAATACTTGGATACAATATGAAAGCTGTAACGGTATATGAAACTCCTGTCAATAGTGCAACTTATATGGAATAATTATAAATAATTTTCTAATCTGAAAGGAGTTATATATGAGTAAATATGAAGTAGTTGAAAAATTTGTAAGTATCAATGGTGAAGGAACTAAAGCCGGACAACTTGCAGTTTTTATACGTTTTAAAGGTTGTAATCTTAATTGTAAATATTGTGATACCAAATGGGCTAATGAGCAAGAAGCACTTTCTCAAACAATGACGGAAGAAGAAATACTTGATTATGTTTTATCAACGGGAGTTAAAAATGTCACTCTTACAGGTGGAGAACCATTGTTAAGAAATGACATTGAAAAAGTTATTACAGTTCTTGCAGAAAACAATCTGAATGTTGAAATAGAGACTAACGGTAGCATTTATCTTGACAAAATCCGTAAGCTTAACAAAGAAAATGTAACTTTTACAATGGACTATAAGCTTTCCTGTAGTGGAATGGAACAGTCCATGAATCTGAAAAATTTTGAAGTTTTAAATAAAAATGATACTGTTAAATTTGTAGTAGGAAACCGAGAGGATCTTATAAAGACAAAACAGATTATAGAAAAATATAATCTGTATGGAAAATGTAATCTTTATATAAGTCCGGTATTTGGGTTGATAGAGCTTGAGGAAATAGTTGATTTTATGAAAGAGAATTTAATGAATGATGTTAATATGCAGATTCAGTTACATAAAATAATATGGTCACCAGATAAAAAAGGAGTCTAATATGGAAAAACATAAGAAAATAGATACTAAAGCAATTGAATATCATATAGCTGGTATTCTTAAAGCTCTGGGTGATAATCCTGAACGAGAGGGATTAAAAGACACACCTAAAAGAGTTGCAAAAATGTACGAAGAAGTTTTTGAAGGAATGAATTATACAAATGAAGAAATTGCAGATATGTTTAACAAAACATTTGCACTTGATAGACTGGAAGAAGCGTCCGAAAATGTAGAATGTAAAAGTCAAAATGGAACTTCTGACATGGTAGTAGTAAAAGACATAGAACTTTTCAGTTATTGTGAGCATCATCTTGCACTTATGTATGATATGAAGGTAACAGTTGCTTATATTCCAAAGGGAAGAGTGATAGGTCTTAGTAAGATAGCAAGAATAGCAGATATGGTATCAAAAAGATTGCAGCTTCAGGAAAGAATAGGAAGCGATATTGCAGATATTATGCAGATGGTTACTGGAGCAGAAGATATAGCAGTACTTATTGAAGGATGTCATAGTTGCATGACTGCGAGAGGAATTAAAAAAACTAACACAAAAACATACACACAAACATTAAGAGGGAGATTTAATAATGAAAGCAATGGTTTTATTCAGTGGTGGAATAGATAGTACAACATGCCTTGGTATGGCAGTAGAAAAATATGGTTTAGAAAATGTTATTGCATTATCAATAGCATATGGTCAGAAACATACAAAAGAGATAGAAGCATCAGATAAAATTGTAAAATATTATAATGTAGAACATATTTATCTTGACCTTGCAAAAATATTTCAATATAGCGATTGTTCACTATTATCACATTCTGATAAGGAAATACCTAAAGAATCATATAATGACCAGATTAAGAGTACAAATGGTTCACCTGTGTCAACGTATGTTCCATTTAGAAATGGATTATTCTTATCAAGTGCTGCAAGTATAGCAATTTCAAAAGGCTGTAGTGTAATATATTATGGTGCGCATGCAGATGATGCAGCTGGAAGTGCATATCCTGACTGTAGCAGTGATTTTAACAATGCAATAAATGAAGCAATATATCTTGGAAGTGGAAAGCAGATTAAGGTTGTAGCACCATTTATCAATGCAACTAAAGATCAGATTGTAAAAAAAGGGCTTGAGATAAATGTACCATATAAATACACATGGAGCTGCTATGAAGGTGGAGAAAAACCTTGTGGTAAATGTGGAACATGTATAGACAGAGCTAAAGCGTTTGAGTTAAACGGAATTAAAGATCCGGCAATGGAATAAAAGGGAGAAGAATTATGACAGGAAGAAGCAAAGAAGAAACAGCAGATATAACATTATTAGGTAATCAGAAAACACAGTATCCATGTGATTATGCACCGGAGATGTTGGAGACTTTTGAGAATAAACATCAGGGAAATGATTATTTTGTAAAATTTAATTGCCCTGAATTCACAAGTTTGTGTCCCATAACAGGTCAACCGGATTTTGCCACTGTTACAATATCATATGTACCCAACATTAAAATGGTGGAGAGTAAATCATTAAAACTATATTTATTTAGTTTCCGAAATCATGGTGATTTTCATGAAGATTGTATGAATATAATTATGAAAGATTTGATAAAACTTATGGATCCAAAATACATTGAGGTATGGGGGAAATTTACTCCTAGAGGTGGAATATCAATAGACCCTTACTGTAATTATGGAAAGCCTGGAACAAAATGGGAAGAAATTGCATTTAATAGAATGGCAAATCATGATATGTATCCGGAAAAGGTTGATAATAGATAGGAACAAAGATACTGGATTTATTGGGATAAGGTTCAAAGAGTAGATAACCTGAAACATGGTTATCTATTTTTAATTGTCTCGATTTTCTTTACCATTAAAGTTATAATGTTTAGAAAGATTTTAGGAGAGCAAGTCATGAGTGAGTGAAATACAGTATTATATGATAATGAACAGTTTATTGAAAGAGATTTGTAATTAATATTTGAAAATATATGGAGAAAGTCAATTTTGGATAAAGAAAGAAGAAAAAAGAAAGTAGCATTTATATGTGTTCATAATTCCTGTAGAAGTCAAATCGCAGAGGCACTGGGAAAATACCTGGCTTCTGATGTTTTTGAAAGTTATTCTGCAGGTACTCAAACAAAGCCACAGATTAATCAGGACGCAGTGAGAATTATGAAAAAAATGCATGGAATCGATATGGAAAAAAATCAATATTCTAAACTTATTAGTGAGATTCCGAAACCTGATATAGCTATTTCAATGGGATGTAATGTAGGTTGTCCTTTTATAGGAAGAAGTTTTGATGATAATTGGGGGCTTGATGATCCAACGGGAAAAAGTGATGAGGAATTTGAAATAGTTATTAAGGAGATAGAACGAAAAATAATCGAACTTAAGGAGAGCATAGACCAGTTATAAATTTCGTTGTGCAGGAAAGTAAATGAAGATATATGAGACGGAAAATAGAACAGAAAAGAAAAGATAACAGACCAGCTATTAATAGTTTGGGAACAGTCTGTTAGGGCTACACATCTATTTCTTTCCGATAAAGAAGTAGAGCAGATTAAAAAGTATGTGCCACAGGCATTAAACAGCGTCGAACATTTAATAATTGCAGAAAATGAGCAAAAAGAACCGATTTAGATGAAGAGGGAAATCCGTATCCGCTTTTGTATATGAAAATGCAAAATTATTGCTGTAAAATAGTGGTTTATCAACATTTACAATAACATTATGCAAAGTATTTAAGCTACAATAATTGAACGATTTGTAATTTAACTTATGAGAAATTAGAAAAGGTAATTTAGTATGACAAAAGAACAATGGTATAAGCAGTTATTTGAACGTCTAGGCAAATCAAAATTTCGCAGTAGTTTTTACCTAAAACAAAAGGACATAGACTACATCAACGAAAAAGGATTAGAAACAATCAGGAAGCATGCTGAGGATTTTATTGCTAAAAGAGAAGCACCGGCGCATATACCAAATGACGGAAAGCAAACTCCAATGAAAGGGCACCCGGTATTTATTGCACAGCATGCAACGGCAACATGTTGCAGGGAGTGCATTCGCAAGTGGCATAAAATAAAACCGGGAGTAGAATTAAGTCAGGTACAGCAGGACTATCTGGTGGATGTGATTATGACGTGGATAAAAAGAAATATGTAAAAAATAGAGTATAGTATACAGCAAAGTAAATAAATACTAAGCAGCAAAGAGCAGAATAGGATATATAGTAAATAATAGAAAATATTATGCACCAAAGGGCAGAATAGGATATACAGTAAAAGATAGAAAATATAATGCACCAAAGGATGGAAAATAATATATAAAGGACAGGTAATATTGTATGGTTAAAAAGATTATAAAAGGCAAACAGATTTTTGCAAGAAAAGCACAAAGTGCCACAGAGGCAGATAAACAAGTTGTAACAGATTTATTAGATACACTTAAGGCTAATAGAGAAACCTGCGTTGGTATGGCAGCTAATATGATAGGAGTTAATAAATCAATAATAGTTGTGGCAACAGGACCATTTCAATTTGCAATGATAAATCCTGTAATTACAAAGAAATCAGTAGAGTACAAAACGGAAGAAGGATGTCTTTCTTTGGAGGGTATACGACCTTGTATAAGATATGAAGAAATTGAAGTTGATTATTTAGATTCAAACTTTAATAAAAAACATGACAAGTATACAGGTTTTACAGCACAGATTATTCAACATGAAATCGACCACTGTAATGGAGTTGTTATTTAGATATTTTTTCAAAAGTACACCCTTTTTAGGCAAAAACAAGCAAAAGGGATGTATTTTCCCAAGCATGAAATTGAAAAAATAAAGATGATTCTCCAAAAGTACACCCCTTTTAGCAAAAAACAAGCAAAAGGGATGTATT